>CAWGJP010000010.1:0-500898 GCA_963822935.1 uncultured Alphaproteobacteria bacterium | reverse complement strand
GAGACAAGCTGCGAAGGGCTTATCCTTCTAGCAGGATGCTGAAAAAGTCGTTTCGCGGGGTGGTTGGAGTGTGATTCTGTGCATGTGCTTGATTCCTTTGGACTGAGGACAGCGATGCGGGGCGAAGATCAGCGATCGGAAGGCTTTTTCAGCTACATACCGGTGGAGAGACGGATACCGGCGGATCATCCGCTGCGCGCGATCCGGGTGCTGGTTGACGAAGCGCTGGCCGGACTGTCGCGGGACTTCGATAAGCTGTACGCGCGTGACGGCCGGCCGTCGATCCCACCGGAGCGGTTGCTGCGGGCGCTGCTGCTGCAGGCACTCTACACGGTGCGCTCGGAACGGCAGTTGATGGAGCAACTCGACTACAATCTACTGTTCCGCTGGTTCGTCGGGCTGTCGGCGGACGATGCGGTGTGGGATGCCACCGTGTTCTGCAAGAACCGCGACCGGCTGCTCGATGGCGATGTAGCGGCCAAGTTCTTTGCCGGCGTGCTGAACCTGCCGCAGGTGCGCGGACTTCTCTCCAGCGAGCACTTCTCGGTCGACGGCACGCTGATCGAGGCCTGGGCCAGCATGAAGAGTTTTGTGCCCAAGGATGGCGAGGGCAAGCCGCCATCCGCAGCGGGTGGCGCGCGTAATGCCGAGCGCGACTTCCACGGCGAAAAACGCAAGAACGACACGCATTGCTCGACCACCGACCCCGACGCCAAACTGTTCCGCAAGGGCGCCGGCAAGGAGGCCAAGCTTGCCCATATGGGCCATCTGCTGACGGAGAACCGCAATGGGCTCATCGTCGATGCGCGGCTGACCGAGGCCAATGGCACCGCCGAGCGCACGACTGCGCTCGACATGATCGAGGACAATGCGGCAGCAGGCAGCACGGTGGGCGGCGACAAGAACTATGACACCGCCGACTTCGTCACCGGCTGTCGCCAACGCGGCTGCACGCCGCATGTCTCGCAGAATAATACCAACCGCCGCTCGGCGATCGACGCCCGCACTACCCGGCATAGCGGCTATCGCATCAGCACGATCAAGCGCAAACGGATCGAAGAATGCTTCGGTTGGATCAAGACCGTCGGCGGCCTGCGCAAGACCCGGCATCGCGGCCGCAGCTTGGTGCAATGGTTCTTCGTGCTGACCGCGGCGGCCTATAATCTGGTCCGTATCCCGAAGCTTCTGGCCGCAACAGGATGAATCTGTCCGCTGCGCCGACCATGACACAAAACCATACCCAATCCTACGCCGCAGCGCCCAGCACCGGCCGTCGTCCGGCTTGTTGCGCTCAAACAAGCTTTTTCAGCAACCTGCTAGGCCGCCCGTTCGCGTTGTCGCGCCGCCAACAGCGCTCGCATTTCGCTGCAATGCTGCGATTTCAGGACGTAGCCGGTGGCGCGGAGAATTCGCGCCTCGATCTGCGCGTCCGTGAGCACAAACGGCCAGTTAAACATACCATGGAAGCCGAACGAGCGAGCGCCCGGGCCAGTCCGGGTGCGTTCGAACGAAAATTCGTGGGCCAGCGCCTCGTCCGCCCACTTGAATTGCGGCAGGCGCGGCCGATAGACCCGGCAGAGAACCTCATCCTCGGGAGAGGCCAGCGGAAACTCAGCAGGATGCGCCGCCAGAAAATCCATCAGCGCCTTCGAGCGAATACAGAATCCGCTGTTACCGACGTTGAGGCCGTCGCGATACCACCAGGGCGCCCCGATGTAATCGCATTCGAGAAACTGCGGGCGCCACATCGAGGGATCGACGATCCAGCTGTCCCATTGAATGGACAGCATGTGACTGGTCCTAATGTAGCGTGGCAACTCATATGTCGTGAATAGGGCCGCCTGCCTGTGATCGGCGAAGGGTTCGATCCGGATGGCGTCGCCCTGCGATCGCAGCGGCCGGTCGGTGAAGAGCTTCACGTCGCCGAAGCGGACATGCCGGGTGCACTCGGCGACGGCCATCTCCGTCAGTTCGTGGGCGACGGTGTAAACCGCGACTAGTGTGAGATCGGACAGATCAAGCATATTGCTTCACCTGCATACTGCTACGTTCGGTTATCAGAGCGGCCCACAACGCGACGAATGCGTCGGCGGAGCGCGCCGGTGACTTTGTTTGCGCCTCGCGCGCAGCGCTGGCTCCCATCTCCTCGCGGAGCAAGGGTGCCTGCACGAGTCGCCTCAGATACGACACACACTCGTCGATGGTCTGCGCTACAAATCCGGACTTGCCGTGGGTGACGATTTGGGTCTCCGCCCGATTATCGAGCACGACCGGAACAAGGCCCAACGACATCGCCTCGACGAGCGCATTCTCGGCAGTGCCATAATGGTCGGGACGCAGCGGATAAAAGAAAATGTCAGCCTCGGCGAGGGCCGACGCGGGATCGAGTGTGTGGCCGCGCAACTCGATGCGCTCGGGATGGCGCATTGCGGCCGCGCAGCTTGCCACTTCCGGTCTGATGTGGCCCCACAATGATATTGGCGTCAGGTCATGATCCATGCCGACATCGAGGGCGTCGATTGCGTTGAAGATTCTGCAATGCAGCTTTTTGAAGTCTACCGTGCCGAGATAGGCGATCGCGGACTTTCGCCCGGGCGGCCGCGACCGCAGCCCCATGCCGGCAAAGCCGAAACCGCTGTTGATGACAGCTGTCCTGTCGCGCATTGCCGGCGGTACGACCGGCAGCGAAATATCGCTGGTGAGCACCAACCGATCGACGGCCGGAAAGGCCGGCAGGGCCGGCGCGAACAGACCGGAGACGTGACACCAGCAAACCGTCTTGACGCCCGGCACGAAAACGAACGGCGCATATTGATCCAGAAGCGGATGGCCCCAATACTCAAGCTGGACGATATCGGATTGAAGGGCGAGCGCGCGAATTCGTGCCGAATCCCGCTCGACGATGACGCGTCCCCCGCAGCGTGCGATGGTGTGCGCGTGGCGGCGGTCGATCGGCGCTTCGAGCAGCAGGAAAGTCTGCTCGACTTCGCGCGGCAACGCGCGGGCGATCGCGGCGTGGGCCTTGCCGATGCCACCGCCCAAGTGCGCGGCGATGTGCAAAATCCTCATGCCGCGGCCTCGGTTACCGGTATGCCTGCGGCAATGCCGCCCGGTGCGACGACTGACGGTTCCAGGTTAACCGCTTCCTTGAACTTGGCGAGCAGCGTCAGCCGGTGCGCGTCGATATTGTCCGGCAGGCAATGACTGAGTTGGCCGCAACCGCCACAGACGGCGTTCTGCCGGCGCCGGGCTTCGAGGTGCTGGAGACGCAGCGCATTCATCAATTCCGAATTCCAGATGTCCTTCATCGATTGCCGGCGGACATCCCCGATCACCAGCTTGCGTCCCCAATCGAGAAAGCAGGCGCTGACCAGCCCGTCGGCATTCACCGAGTACCCGTAGAAAATGTACGGGCAGGTGTCGGTGTCGCCCACGTCCTGCTGATAGATGCCGCGACTGATCTTGACGCCAGTGTGCTGCTCGATGTCGAACTGCGGCCAGCAAGGCGCGAAGTTCTCGACGAAGATGCGATCACAATGGTCGCCGAAGGTATCGAAGAATGCCTGACGTTCCGTCTCGTCGACAAGCTCGGCCGGGATCTTGACCGCGATCTCGCACTGGCCGCGATTGGCATAGAGCCATTTGACGTGGTCGACGAAGCGGCCGAAGTCGAATTTGAACCCGGTAAATTTCCGATAGGTGTCGCCGGTCATTCCGTCGACCGAAATGTTGATCTTGTCGATACCGGCAGCGAGGACGGGCGCCAAACGCTCCGGCGAGATCAAAGAGCCGTTGGTCGTGGTGTCCACGTAGTCGACGCGGCCTGACCGCTTGGCATAGGCCACCATGTCGGCCAGTCGCCGGTTGAGAAACGGTTCGCCGTCTTTGTAAAGGCGGAGCACCTTGAGCGGCCGGTCGAACTCTGCAAGATCATCGATGATCTTTTGGAATACTTCAAACTTCATCGCGCCCTGGAAGCGTCCCGTCTCGACGATCAGGTCGCGGTGGCCCGTAGGGCAAAACGTGCATTTGAAGTTGCAGGCGCTTGCCGGATCGACGAACACAATGAAGGGCGTAGCGAGCGGAATGACCGTCTCGAGCGGCGTTCGCCCCTGCAAGTTAATGCGCGGCTCCAATCTCGCTTTCATTGGTAGCGCTCCTGCGGGATCTGGTCGCCGCGTTCGAAGATACCGGCTGGCTCACGTCTCACGGCTGTCGGAAACTCACGCGCCAGCCTGCCGAGATTGACGGCCCCTTAAAGGTATAACAGTCGCTCCGTTGGCGGCGGCGCAAAGACGGCGTCGTCGCGAATGTGCGCTCCCGTCGCGCATGGCGCTGTGCGCGGGAATCGCTGTCGCCAGATGCGCCAATCGTAGACGCGGCACTCTCCTTCGTGCTACCCGCCCTAACTATCAGGACGCACTGCGCGAGCCGGCGATGCAAAACCAGAACCGCAACGAAAGTGGCCGCTGGACCTGCCCGCCTTGCGCCGGCTACATTGATCGGCCCTCATGGTTAATTTTATCTAAAGTTTGGTCTGAGCATTAAGGCACGCGCAAACCCGCTTCGCGGATGTAAGCGTTTGCGCGCCACGCGGAGCCTGTTTTGATCGGCCGGAGTGGGCGCGGATGGCTCATGGACCGCCAACGGTGTCGCGCAACGCAGCGCGAACCCGTAGCACGACACCATCCCACCGCCCGGCGGCATCCTGCCGAAACAGGCGAGCGCTCGGATACCAGGGGCTATCCTTGCGATCGAGCAGCCAGCGCCAGCAGGTGTTGTAGCGGTTGAGCAGCCAGAGAGGTTTGTTCAGCGCGCCGGCAAGGTGCGCCACCGCGGTATCGACGGCGATGACCAGATCCAGGTTGTCGATCAGCGCGGCAGTGTCCGAAAAATCCTGCAGGTCGTCGGTCCAATCCACGACCTGCTCGCGCCAGATGCAGTCGCGCAACTGGGCGGCGGCATCGTCGCCCTTCTGCAAACTGTAGAATTCGCCGCCCGGGACTTCCAGCAGCGGCGCAAGCTGCGCAAACTCCATGCTGCGCAGCGCATCGATTTGGTTGCAGCCCGGCAATTCCTTTCTGGGATTGCCGGCCCAGACGAGGCCAATTCTCCGCTTCTCGTGCCCGGCAAAGCGATCGCGCCACGTGCGCGCCTTTTCGTCCGGCGCGGCCAGATAGGGCGTGCGCGCCGGTATCGTATCGAGTTCAGTCCGCAACGCCAGCGGCAGGCTAAGCAACGGGCAGTGCAGGTCAAAAACGGGGAGCGGTTCGCCTCGGGATATCACCTCTGCCGCGCCCTCCAGTGAGCGCATCACGTGCTGCAGCGGCCGCTGCACCTCCAGAACGACGCGGGCACCGTGTGCCGCGACCAGCGGGACGTAGCGGCAGAATTGCAACGTGTCGCCAAAGCCCTGTTCGGCGTGCAGCAGAATAGTCTTGCCCGCGAGTTCACTTGAGCCGAGCCACAGTGGCTGCGGAAAGCTACGCCTTTCGCCCCCGAGCTGGTCGGTCTGCCACCGCCATTCGTGTTCTCGCCAGCCGCGTTTGTAATCGCCAATGAGCAGGCGGCACAGCGCCGCATTGTTGTGGGCGCTGGCAAAATCCGGTCGCGACGCCAGCGCCCGATCGTAGCTCGCCAGCGCCTCATTGCAGCGCATCAGGTCCTGCAGCGTAACGCCGCGATTACAGTGCGCCTGGGCGTGATCCGGCTGTAGCGCGATGCAACGATCGCAGGCCGCGAGCGCTTCCTCGTAGCGCTTGAGCGCGTGCAGAGT
Source organism: uncultured Alphaproteobacteria bacterium (assembly GCA_963822935.1). Lineage (GTDB taxonomy): Bacteria > Pseudomonadota > Alphaproteobacteria > Rhizobiales > Xanthobacteraceae > BOG-931. The sequence goes on along the minus strand of CAWGJP010000010.1, from coordinate 495,122 downwards.
CGCGCCACGATTGCAGTGCGCGTCGGCATAAGCGGGCCGCAGCGCCAGGGCGTGATCAAAGCCCACCAGCGCCTCGTCGAACCGCTGCAGACCATGCAAGGCGTCGCCGCGGTAGCAAAACGCTTCGACGTAATCCGGCGCCAGCGCCAGCGCCCGGCTGCAAGCCTCCAAAGCCTCGTCGTAGCGCCGCAGCACCGTCAACGTGTTAGCGCGATTGGTTTGCGCCTCGGCGTAATCCGGCTGCAGCGCGATGGCGTGGTCGCAGGCCGCGAGTGCCTCGGCGTAACGCTCGAGCGCGTGCAGTGTCGCGCCGCGATTGCAGTGCGCCTCGGCATATGCGGGCCGCAGCGCCAAGGCCCGGTCATAGCTCGCCAGCCCTTCGTCGAACCGCCGCAGAGCATGCAGGGCGCTGCCTCGATTGCAGTGCGCCTCGGCGAAGCCCGGCGCCAGCGCGAGCGCCCAGTCGCAAGCCGCGATCGCCTCATTGCAACGTCGCAACTCCCTCAGCGTGTTGCCCCGATTGGAGTGCGCTTCGGCGTAATCCGGCTGCAACGCGATGGTGCGATCGCAGGCCGCAAGCGCCTCGTCGTAGCGCTTGAGCGCATGCAGAGCCGCGCCGCGATTGCACTGCGCATCGGCATGAGCGGGCTGCAACGCCAGCGCACGGTCGTAGCTTGCCAGGGCCTGGTCGAAGCGCCGTAGCGCCAGCAGCGCGTTGCCGCGATTGTTCAGCGCCGCGGCATCATTGGGGTTTCGTTTCAGCGCGCGATCGATTTGAGCAACCGCCGCGGCCGGATTGCCGCGCTGAAAAAGAATAATGCCGAGGTGGTGCAGGCTGTCGAATTGATCGGGCTGAATGTCGAGCACTTGTTTGTAGACGTTTTCCGCCTCGGCCAATCGGCCGGCCTGATGCAGGGCGACGGCGTCCGTCAGCAGCACCGCCATACGCGCCAATTCCGGCCTATGCGGCTGACGCAATCTCTTCGGCTCATCGCCAAATCTGATTTTCGAATTTTTCTTCATACCTCAAGGCGCTGCCGTCAATTTATCGAAAACCGCGTCCGCACGGGCTGACGAGGTCGTCTGCGGAAGAATTTGATCGCGCAACGCGGCGCGAACGCGCGCAAACACAGTGTCCGACGCCCACGTGGCGTCCTGCCGAAACAGCCGCACCGTCGGATACCAAGGGCTGTCGTCGCGATCGAGCAGCCAGCGCCAGTCGGGAATGAACGGCAGCAGCACCCACACCGGTTTCGCCAGCGCACCGGCCAGGTGTGCCACGCCGGTATCGACCGAGACCACAAGATCGAGCGCGGAGATCAGCGCGGCTGTGTCGGCGAAGCTGGTCAATTCATCGCCGAAGTGGAGGACATCGCCCCGCTCGCGGAGCGTCGCCGCATCGGCGTCGCGCACCTCGCGCTGCACGCTGACGAGAGACACGTCCGAGCCGGCAAAGATCGACAAGAACGCATCCAGGGCGATCGAGCGGTTATGGTCGTTCTTGTGCGCCTGATAGCCCGACCATGCGATGCCTATGCCCAGACGCGTTCTGGAGCCAAGGCGAGCACTCCAATGCGCCTTCCGCTCCTCCGCTGCGCGCAAATACGGCATGGCCGCGGGGATGCTGGCAAGGTCCGTGCCGAATGCGCGCGGCGCACTCAACAGCGGGCAGTGCAGATCGAACCGGGGCAGCGGATCGCCCGTGCAAACGACTTGCGCCGCACCGCGCAGCGAGCCCATCAGCTCGTGCAATGCCGGAGAGACCTCAAGAATCACACGCGCGCCGCGGTCGGCGACGAGCGGTACGTAGCGGCAGAACTGGATGACTTCGCCGAAATCTTGCTCGGCGTGAATTAGAATGGTCCGACCGGCGATCTCTTCCCCTTCCGCCCACAGCGGTTGCGGGAAGTCCCGCCTGCCCTGCCCGAGTTCCTTGGTCCGCCACCGCCATTCGTGCTCATCCCAGCCGCGACGAAGATCGCCGATCAAGAGCGGGCACAGCGCTTCGTTATAATGCGCTTCGGCGAAATTAGGCCGCGCCGCGTACTCGCGCTGGTAGCTTGCCACCGCCTCCTCGAACCTGCCCAGCATACGCAGGGCATTGCCACGATTGTAGTGCGCCTTGGGCAGGTTGGGCTGCAACGCCGCAGCCCGGTCGCAGCATGCCAGCGCCTCATCAAACCGCTTCAGCGCGTGCAAAGCGCTGGCGCGGTTGGCGTGCGCGTCGGCATATTGCGGCCGCAGCGCAAGCGCCCGATCGCAACTCGCCAGCGCTTCGTCGAAACGCTTGAGATCGTGCAGCACCAAGCCGCGATTGGACAGCGCCTCGACGAAGTCGGGCCGGATCGCGAGCGCGCGATCGTAGCTGGCCAGCGCCTCATCCAGACGCTTGAGTTCCCGCAGCACCACTGCGCGATTGACATGGGCCTCGGCGTAACGCGGCTGCAAGGCCGGCGCGCGATCGAAACTCGACAGCGCCTCGTCCAAGCGCTGGAGTTCCTTCAGCGCGTTGCCGCGGTTGGACAACGCCTCGATGTAGTCCGGCTGCACCGCCAGCGCGCGGTCGTAGCTCGCAGTTGCGTCGTCGAAACGTCCAAGCTCATAGAACGCGGTACTACGATTGTTCCAAGCCGCCGCGTTATTGGGATTCCTGGTCAGCGACAGATCGATCTGGGTGACCGCCTGTGCAGGCTTGCCGCGCTGACGCAAAATCACGCCAAGCAAATGCAGGCAATCACACTGCCCAGGATCAAAGGCGAGAATTTGATTGTAGAGCCGTTCCGCATCCCCCCAGCGGTCGGCTTGATGCAACGCCATCGCCTCGGCGAGCAATCCAGCCGGGTCGAACGATTTGGGCTGCGGTTCCACTGTTGCAGTGGTCATGCGAGGAATCCAGACTGCGAATTGCCGTTGATCCTAGCAAGCAACTGAGATTCCGTATGCCCTTATCAGAGCGACCGCCATAACCGAGCGGCGCTGTTTGATACCGATCGCGGTTTCTTGAACCCGCATCCGTGAAACGTTACACCCGCATTTTCGGTTACAAGCCATCTGTGCCGCCGCCGTTTCCATCTTCCGCCGCTTGTGCAGGCGCGTGCGGTCTGCGCCGGTTAAGACATTCTTCACCATAGCCACCAATCATTTCGCTGGTTATCAACCGAAAGCGCCGCCATGGCCACCATGCAAAGCCCGCCATCGTTCTTGGCGACCCGGTGCGCTGGTTCGGCGCCCCGGATCGTCCGCAGCTTTCCCGGCTCTCCCGCCTATCACGGGTCGAACGTGATTTCGACGCGCTGCTCCGCGACGCCCATCTGTTCGACCGCGACAAGCTGATCTTTTGCGGCGTGCTCACTTCACCGCCCGCCGATCCGGCGCCGTTCCTGATGTGGTGGACGGTGCCCGCTCCCGGCAGCGAGTTCCCATAGGATGATCGTTGCCAACGAATTCAACTCAGGGAGCGGTTCACATGCAAATCACCACGATGGGTTTGGATATCGCCAAGAACGTGTTTCAAGTTCACGGGATCGACGTAGCCGAGAAGGTCGTCGTTCGGAAGCAGCTCCGGCGCGGCCAGGTGCTGGCATTCTTCAAGGCGCTGCCGCCGTGCCTCGTCGGCATGGAGGCCTGCGCTACGGCCCACTACTGGGCGCGTGAACTCACGAAGCTTGGCCACCAGGTTCGTCTGATGCCGGCGAAAGACGTGAAGGCGTACGTCAAGCGCAACAAGAACGACGCTGCCGACGCCGAGGCGATCTGCGAGGCTGTACGACGTCCGACCATGCGTTTTGTGCAGGTCAAATCGGCCGAGCAGCAGAGCCAGTTGATGCTGCATCGGACGCGCGATCTTTTGATGCGTCAACGGACCCAGGTGATCAATGCCTTGCGGGCACATTTGGCCGAGCTCGGCATTGCGGCTGCACAGGGGAACGCGGGACTCAGGGAGTTGCTGGCGATCATTGCGGGCGCTACAGATGATCGCTTGCCGGTCGAGGCTCATGCGAGCCTGATTGTGCTGGCGGCGGAGCTTCAAGCGATGCAGACACTGATCGCATCAATCGAGAAGCGGATTATTGCTCATCATCGCTCGGACGAAGCCAGCAAGCGGCTCAGGAGCATTCCTGGGATTGGTCTGTTGGGCGCGACCGCGATTGCGGCCACGATCACGGACCCAAAGGCATTCCGGTCGGGCCGTGATATGGCGGCCTGGATCGGGCTAGTCCCGCGGCAGGATTCGACTGGCGGCAAGCGGAAGCTCGGGCCGATCTCGAAACAGGGCGATCGATATTTGCGACGCATTCTTGTGGTCGGAGCCCATGCGGTGTTGAAGCTCGCGCGGCAAAAGCCGGAGAAGTATCCCTGGCTCACGCAGCTTCTCGCCCGCAAACCGTTCAAGGTCGTGGCGGTCGCGCTGGCCAACAAGATGGCACGCATCGCCTGGGCGTTGCTGGTCAAGGGCGGTCCGTATCGGGCGCGTGCGCTGGTCGCTGCGGTCTAAGGGGACTGGCGATGGAAGGATGAGGTTGCGTATGTACGTTCACGAACTGCAGGGGTGATGACGACGTTGATGCGAAACGGTCGAGACCGTCGATCGGAAAACCCGCTCTGGGCCGACGCGATACTTGAGCGCGTGTTCCTGGTTGGGACCGATCAGCGGATCACATCAGGGCCAGCGGCCACTGTGGCTGCATCGCGACAGAGGTAATCCTCCAAGCGAAAATAGGCCGTATACATGGCTGCACCCGAACGCTTCGCCGATACGTCAGATTCCTCTTGCACCGCGGGCACCGTCCATACATGGGCCGACGCGATACTTGAGCGCGTGTTCCTGGTTGGGACCGATCAGCGGATCACATCAGGGCCAGCGGCCACTGTGGCTGCATCGCGACAGAGGTAATCCTCCAAGCGAAAATAGGCCGTATACATGGCTGCACCCGAACGCTTCGCCGATACGTCAGATTCCTCTTGCACCGCGGGCACCGTCCATACATGGCCCGCGGCACGTCCGCCATCGCCTTCATCGCCGATTATGACGGCACCATCAGCCGCTCGTATGGCGCCGACGCGGGGCCACGCACCATCGTGCTCGATCCGATGCTGCGCGCCATCGCAACGTTGCATGGGATGACAACGGCAATCACGCGTCCGCCATGCGCGACCTTCTGCGCAGTCTACCATCAGTTGACGATTCCGCCGGCGTGCCGCTGACGGCGCCGATTCTGATTGTCCCACGGGTGTTCGACTTTCCGCTCTGCGAAACGCTGGTCCAATTCTATGACAAGATCGGCGGCCAGTATTCTGGCTTTCTGGTCGATGTCGACGGGAAAACCGCGCAAGTCGTCGACTACCGAATGAAACAACGCAACGATCTTCTCGTCGCCCATCCGGTGCTACGCGAAGCCATTCGCGACCAGATCGTCCGCCGGCTGCTGCCGCCCATCCAGCGCTTCTTTCAATTCCAGGCCACGCGCATGGATCGCTATATCGTTGCCTGCTACGACAGCGAGGCCATTTCCGGCGCCACCGCGACAACGGAAATATCGGCGCGCAGCATCGCCGCTTCGCCGTCTCGATCAATCTCAACAAGGATTTTGATGGCTGCGATCTCATCTTTCCGGAGTTCAGCCGCAAGACCTATCATCCGCCGATGGGCGGCGCCGTCGTGTTTTCCTGCGGCGCCTTGCATCAGGTTACCCCGGTGACGCGCGGGCGGCGCTACGCGTTCCTTGCATTCCTCTATGGCGAGGCCGACGCGGCGCTGCGCGAGGCGAACAATGCAAAGCTCCACGCAGGCGCCGCGCAATACAAGGTTGAATCCGATCGCCTGCTCGTCGAGCCGAGCCCAGCCCAGCGCTCGCGAAGGCCACCGCCTGATTGCCGGTAGCCATGCCGCCGCCGCAGCGGCGGCCGATCAGCCACTCACCGCCGACAGATAATTCACCAGGCTTAGCTGCGCCAGCCGCGCTGTGACGGACATCGACGCCGACAGACTATTCTGCAACGTCAAGATATCCTCGCCGATCTGGTTCTGGTTCACGCCGTCGATGTTCTGCAAGATATCCTGCAACGTCGTTTGCGTTTGCGTGTTCAGCGTGCCCGCATTGCTGACGGTGGTCTGCGCGTTGGCGAGATTGGCCTCGATATCGCTGATTGTCTGAGTGCCTGGTTGGCCGTCGAGATTGCCTGCGACATCATGGCTCAATGCTTGATAGTTGCCCTGCGCATTCGGATCGCCTGCCGAATAGGTCGTCGCCGCGAGCACGGCAACGTTGGCGACCAGAGTGGTCAGCGCCTGCTCGTTGGCGCGCATGCCGTAATCGATAGTCATGCTCGGCCCGACTTGCGCGGGCGCAGTCTGCAGCGCCGGCGTGCTGCCGTTCTCGCCGGTGTACCAGAATACGGTATTTGCCGTGGTGCCGTTCACCAAGGCGGTGGAAGTGACCGGCGGCGAACCATTAACCCGGAGCGGGGGATCGCTGAAGAAGTCGTTGGCCGCTGCCATAGCAGAGGCGGCCGGCAACGCGGTCTGCGTCAGACCGGTAATGGCGGTCGTCAAGGTCGTCTGCAGATTGGTCGCGGTATCGGAGGGCAACGTACCGATGGTGAACTGGTTCGCACCCGGCGGCGAATTCGTTGTCGCCTGTAGCGAAATAGTTTGGGTCGAGCCGTCGGGAAGCGTGAGCTGAAACTGGATCGAGTCGCCCGGATTCGGGTTGGACCCGAGATCGACCAAAATCGACGCCGGCGGGGCGGACGGCCCCGTGACGGTCGCGCCGGTCAGACTGGAATTTACACCGGTGAGCTGAAAGCCGAACGGGGTGCCATCCTGACTGAGCGTCACGGTGGACGAACCAGCGCCTCCTACCGCAACGCTCAAATGCCCGAGCCCACTGGCGCCGAGATCGGCCTGCTGACGTTCCGAGATCACTTGCGTCAGGCCCGCTTGGGCGCCATTGCCATTAAGGATGTCCGAAGCGCTGGCGACGGACTGCTGGTTCGGCCCGGCGCCTGAGAAAATGTAGTTGCTGCCGACCTGGGTATTGAGGAGCGACAATATATTGTCGAGCTGGGCGGCGGCGGTCCCCTGAGTGATGGTCTGGCCGTTATTGTTGAGCTGAAACGTACCTTGCTCGCCTATTGCCTGCACGATCGAGCTGCTAGCCGTCCCAAGTTGGGTCAGCACCGACTGCGCAACGCTCAAAGTGGTGCCGACCGTCGTCGCGGTATTGCTATAACCGGCAATCGCGGAAAGCTGCGCATTGAGCGCCAGCGCGACACCGGCTTGCGACTGCAGGCCGGAATAGGTCTGCGTCGCCTGTCCGCTGGCCAATTCCTGACCCAGCGTGTTCAGCTGGTTCATCATATTGGTCTGAGCAGCCACGTTGGCCGCCGTGATCGATCCTGGTCCGGTAATGCTCATGACGCTAGGGCCTGCATCAACGTCGACATCATCTGCTGAACGGTCGACATCACCCGGGCATTGGCCCCGTACGCGTTTTGCAGCGCAATCAAATTCGACATTTCGGTATCGATATTGACACCGGATTGGTCGTTGAACCGCTGCTGGAGGGCGGTGAGAACCGTGTCCTGCCCTTGCTGCAAATTGGTCGCGGCGTTCGCAGCCTGCGACTGCTGGCTGACGAATGCGCTCATGTATTGCGAAAGCGTGCCACTATAGGGCGTCGCGCTGGTGCCGAGCCCGGTTGCAGGCGAATAGATCAGCACCGCATTGCTTATCTGGTTGAGAAGAAAATTCGGCCGGGTCGGATCCCCCGATGCGGTATTTGCCGCATAGGCGATCAGAGCCGATGGCGACGCGACCAGCGCCGGATTGACCTCAATGGTTCCGGCGAGACCCGTGGTCTGCGAGCCGCCGTCAGTGATCGCGCCGGTAACCGGCTGACCGTCGTCAGTAAACAGCGGCAGCTGTGGGTTGCCGCTCTGCAAGGAGGTGACAGTCGAGGTCGCCGACAGCGAATTGACGACGTTGCCGGCGCCGTTGTTGAGCACCTGCAACACGGTGCCGGACGGATTGGAGAATTGCAGATTGGTGCCGAGCGCCGCATTGAGCTGCGACACCACCGAAGCCATGCCGCCGGAGAAATTAACTCCCACTTCGGAATTGGTCGCGTTGGCAGGTTGCGCCGGCAGCGAGCCGCCAGTGCCCAGCGCGACGATGGTCACGGTGTGCGAATTATTCTGGGCGTCGGTATAAGTAAGCTGGACAGTATTGCCGGGCGACAGGCTGCCGGTATCGACTTTGAAACCTGCTTGGGGACCGGAAATCACGGCCGTGCCGGGCGTTGTCTGGTTCGACAGCGCCTGCGACATCTGGTTCGCCAGTTCGTCGAGCTGGGTCTGCGCCTGCGGCAGAATGTTGTCGCGCATCTGCAGATAGGCGGCGATCTGGCCCGACTGAATGGCATTGGTAGCGACCAGGTCAGTCGTGACGCCGCCCGGCGCGGTCAGCGTGATGGTGCCGACGCTATCTTGGCTGGGATTGGCGCTCCATTGCGAAGTTGCCGATACCGTTCCCACACCGTTGAATGATAATTGCGCCGCCTGGTTGTTGGCGACCAATTGCTGGCCGGTTCCGGTGAAGATGGAAATTTGATTGTTGCTGCCGTGCACGACGTTCACGTTCATCAGCTGCGACAGCTGCGTGATATCCTGGTCGCGCTGATCCTCCAGTGTCGCCGTGGAACTGTCGGGGGATGCCGCTATAAGCTGCTGATTGATTTGTGCAATCTGCTGCATTGCAGTATTGGCCGTTTGCACGCCGGTGGTGATGCCGGCTTCCGCCTGGCTGCGCAGCTGTTGAATGGTGGCGGTCATCGAATTGAAGTTTTGCGCCACGCCTTGCGCAGCGCTAACGGCCGCACTTTGCGCCGAATACGAGCTCGGGCTCGTCGAGAGAGCCTGCAGCGCGCCGGTGAAGTTATTGAAGATCGCGTCGAACGACGTCGACGATCCCGGCGTGCCGTAGATTTGCTGAAGTTGCTGGTAGAGCTGTGCGGTGGTGTCGGCGTACGAACCGCCTGCCGTTTCCGTCCACAGCTGGCCCTGCAGCAGGGTATTAAGATTGCGATTGACGCCGGTAACGTCGACGCCCGCGCCGGTTTGGCCGGTAACTCCGACCTCGACCTGATTGACGCTTTCCTCGACGTAGCCGGGCGTATTGGCGTTCGCCACATTGCCGGCGACCACCGACAGCGCTTGCTGGGTGACGTTGACGCCCGCCACCGCGGCGGATAGCGCCTGGTTGATGCTCATGGCGGTGGCCGCACGATCTCACCAAATGAGATCATTGGATCACTTGCAGCAAGCTCTGGATCATCTGGTTCGCCGTCGTCATGACGCGGGCGTTGGCGGAATAGGCCTGCTGCGCCACGATCAGATTGCTGAACTGCGTCGAGATATCGACGTTGGACGATTCCAGCGAGCTGCCGTCGATCTTGCCGGTGGCGCCGTAGATCGGCGGGCCGGAATCGGCGGTGGCGGCGTAAGCCCCGCCGTTGAGCGCCTGCAGCGAATTCTCACCGTTGAAGGTCGCAAGCGTAATTTGCGCCAACGGTATGGTTTGCCCGTTGGTGAAGGTGCCGACCACGCGGTTCTCGCTATCGACCGCGACCGACTGCAGTTGCCCGGCGGCAAAACCGTTTTGCTGGAGCTGGGTCACCTGCGCGGTGCCGCTGGTGTTGGCGAACTGTGTCAAACCGTTGCTGCCGAAATTGATCTCTACGTTGTTCAGCGTGTCGCCATTGACAGTCAGGGACGGTATATTGAACGCGCTTGACGTCGGTTGGACGAGCTGCCCGCTGGAATTGAAGATGAAGTTCTGGCCGACGTTCTGCCAGGCGGCTTGCGTGCCGGACGCGCTTGAATTGGTCTGATAGAACAAATTCCAGGTGCTTTCGCCGGAACTGTTGCCGACTTGCGCCCAGCGGTATTGAATGTTGAGTGGATTGCCCTCGGTGTCGTAGGCGGTGATCGAGCCGCCGCTGATCGATTGATTAGTGAAGGTCGCAAGATCGCTGCCAATCACGGTGCCGTTCCCCGGCGCGACGGACGGGGATTGGATACCGAAGGTCGATGGCGATGCGCTGCCCGTAACCGAGAGCGTCGCCGTTGGGTCGGTCGCTAATAGACTGACGTCACCGTTACTGGTGTCCACAGAGCCGACCACGCCGGTCAGGTTCTGAACGGCTGTCTGCAATTGAGCCATTGTCTCGACATCACCGGCTCCTGTGCCGAAGTTGATGGTCTGCGGCACACCGCCGCCGACTGAAACGCTCAGTGATTTTCCGCTCAATCCCTGGGTCAGCAGGTTGGTCGGCGTGAATGTGTGGTTCGCCGCACCGAAGCCGAGATCGGCAGCGTCGCTGGCGCCGCTGCCAGTGACTGAGATCGTGGCCGTATCATTGTTTCCGGTCAGCACAATATTGCCGCCGCTGAGTGTCGCAGTTACCGCCGCGGTGCCGGAATTGATAGCGTTGATCAGATCGCCCACGGTGCTGGTATTGGTGACCGGAAATACCGTGGTGTTGGTGCCATCGCCGATCGAAACGGTGTCAGTCGCGGTAAGACCCAGCGACGTCAGTGTGGTTGCGTCAGTGAGACTGCCAACTGTGCCAGTCCCAGTCGCCGCAGCGTCGGGCAACAGCGAGGCGCCGGTGCCGATGATTTCCGCTCCGGCAATCGGGTTGTTGGCATAATCGCTGGGATTGACCTCTCCGGATGTGGGCGCGCTCGGCAAGTTGGCCTCATAGGTGATCGATGTGGTCTCCTGCGCCGGGATAAAATTATTTTGGAACTGCAGCACTTGCGGCACGCTGCCCTCGGGATTCCCTGTGGTCGGGTTAACCGGAATTCCCATGAGATAATAACCGGAGGCATTGACCAAGTTGCCATTTTCGTTGAGCTGAAAATTGCCGGCACGGGTAAAATCGGTGACGCCCGAAAACACCGGCTGATTGTCGGTAAAGCCCGTCGGTTGTGCGACCACGAACCAGCCGTCGCCGTTAATGGCCATATCCGTCGACACTTGCGTCGAGGTGATGGTGCCCTGCACGGTGTTGGTCGAAACCGAGTTGGCGATAACGCCGTCCGCGGTCTGCTGATTTTGCGAGGCCTGGGACACCAGATCCTGAAAGCTGGTGTCGTTCTCTTTGTAGCCCGTGGTCTGCGAGTTCGCGATGTTGCCGGAAATATTCTGCAGTGCGAATGATTGTGCCTGTAGACCAGCCACTGCGGTGGTCAACGCATCGAAGATACCCATGACCTGTCTCCAACTCGATCTCAACGCGACAGCGGCGGACAGCCGCACTCGCAGCCAAGACAGCAAACGGCGTGCCACCAATTTATGCCATGATCTCAATATCTTACTTTGGGCGCACGGCTCACCCTGGTACGGATATGCCGATTTGCGGGCAAAAATTGCCGAGGCGTCGCGCTTTTGTGGCATATCGGCGCCAAACCGCGGCGATGTCCGTCAAGTCTTGTTAGCACCAAGTTCGACGTGATCTAATTTCGCCAACATCAAACGAGTGGAATTCCATGCGTTTCGAAGGTACCAGCGCCTATGTTGCTACCGATGACCTCAAAGTCGCGGTCAACGCCGCGATCGCCTTGGAGCGGCCGCTCCTGGTCAAGGGCGAACCAGGCACCGGCAAGACGGTGCTGGCGATCGAGATCGCAAAGGCGCTCACCGCCCCCTTGATCGAATGGCACGTCAAATCCACCACCAAGGCGTTGCAGGGGCTTTACGAATACGATGCAGTGACGCGGCTGCGTGACAGCCAATTGGGCGATGCCCGCGTCAAGGACATCCGCAACTACATTAAGCGCGGCAAGCTCTGGGAGGCTTTCGTGGCCGACGAGCGCCCCATGCTCCTGATCGACGAGATCGACAAGGCCGATATCGAATTCCCCAACGATCTCTTGCAGGAGCTCGATCGCATGGAGTTCTTCGTCTATGAGACCGGCGAAACGATCCATGCCCGACGCCGTCCGATCGTCGTCATCACCTCGAACAATGAGAAAGAGCTGCCCGACGCATTTTTGCGCCGCTGCTTCTTCCACTACATCCGTTTTCCCGATCCAGACACCATGCGCGCGATCGTCGAGGTGCACTTCCCCGGTATCAAGCATCGCCTGGTCGCGGAGGCGCTGAAACTGTTCTATGAAATCCGCGACGTGCCCGGCATGAAGAAGAAGCCGTCGACGTCGGAATTGCTCGACTGGCTGAAACTTCTGATGGTCGAGGATATTTCGGTTGAGACGCTGCGCGAGCGAGACCCGAAGCGGCTCATCCCGCCGCTACACGGCGCGCTGATCAAGAATGAGCAGGACGTGCACCTGTTCGAGCGGCTCGCCTTTATGACGCGGCGGGAGGGACGCTAGAGCATGATCCCGAAAAGTGGACGCCGGTTTTCGGAAAAGATCATGCTCAAACAAAAAAGCTAGAGTCGGCTTTGATCAATCAAAACAGGCTCTAGCCTCACCACAGCGGGTGCATGTTGAAGGAATACGTAGCGCCGAGGCCGTAAGTGAGCTGGTTCGGCGAGCCGCGCTGCGTCACCAGCGGCGAATCCGCAGCCGAGCCGGTGAGCCGCTGATATTCGACGAAGGCGTGAGCGGTCCATGTCGGGTTGAACGTGTATTGCAGCTGCGTACCGGCACCATACGAATAGAGGCCGCCGCCCGCATTATAGGCCGCAAGCGTCCCCAGACCTGGTTGCAAGGCATTCGCCGCAACGGCCTGCGCCGCCGTGATGCTGAAATAGGGCGATGTCGCCGCGGCTGTTTGCAGCGTCACCCGTGGCCCAGCCGAAATCGTCCATTGCCCGAGCGGCACGACGGCATCGAGGAAGACGTCGCCGGTCACGCCGGTTTCGCCACCGACGCCTTGGCGTACCTCACCGCGCAGCCGCAGCCACGATACCGGCCAGAAATTGGCGAAAGCACCCACCTGCGCCGCGTAATCGACATCGGCTAGCCCGTTCAACTCGGCGTAGTCCGAAGCTTTGCGCCGATTGATGAACTGCAACGCCGGACCGAACTGAAACATGGGGTTGTTGATGAGACTAAAGCTGAAACTGTCGCGCGGTCCAAAAAAGTCCGGCGGCGTGCCCGCTTGGCGTATGCTGAACAGCGGTAGAGCCGACCACCCGAGCTTTTTGTCCGCCGCGCCCGGAAAAGCCGGAATAATCCGGCCTTCGGCGCCGATAGTGACGATCCAGTCCGGAACGGCAGGCGCGTAAGCCGCCGGCACAGTCGGCGGCGGCGCCTGCTCCGGTAGATCCGCGGCGGCGGCAATGCCGGGCGCGATAACGATAAGCAACCCAAGTGCAAAGCGCCGCACAATCAAAGGCATCGCCACCCACCCCATCCCGCTGGCTCGGGTCCGTCCGACGCGATTATATCCCAAACAGAGCGAGAGCGCGAAGTGTGAGTTGTCGAATGGTGAATTTGTGACGAACCTGTTGCAATTTTGTCCCGGGGCGCTCCTTTAAAACTTGGCGCGCTCGTCAGCGCCCTGGCTGGCTTCGTCCCCGGTGCTGTTTTTCGCACGGGCGCGGCGCTTTTTTCGCCCTCGCCGGATCGGGCGAGGCTGTTGCATTGGCAGCTCAGAGGGCCCGTCCGGGCTACCAAGCGGCGGAACAATGGATTCGGTTGAGGTAACCGGTTCTTCGCGTGGGACCAAATCCGTTGCGGGAGATGCAGCGGTTTCCGACTCAGCGCTCACCGGCACCTGCTGTTCCTGCCGTTCCGTCGCCCCCTGTCGCGCCTCCCGGGCCATTTCCGCCTCATGCGCATGACGACGGGACGCTTCGCGCGCCTTGGCGCGGCGTTCCTCGAGGCGATCGTGCAGCCGTTTGATCCAAACCCGCGCTTGCGCCGCGGCCCGGCCGAACGCGCCGCCCGCCCAAACCAGTTCGAACGGTGTGAATTGCCGCCAAGTCGCGTCGCCTTCGACGATCGCACGGGCGACGATATTGCCGGCCATGGCCGTAGTGTTGAGCCCATGGCCGCCAAAGCCGCTGGCGAGCCAGACACCCGGACCAAGCTCGCCGATCTGCGGCATCCGGTGCATCGTGATGCCCAAGGTGCCCGCCCAGGCATAATCCGCCGTGACGTCGCCAAGCTGCGGATAGGTTTTTTTGATATCGGCCGTCAGCGCGCCGACATAGCGGCGCGGATCCCTCAGCCATGCCGTTGCACGGCCCGACAGCATCAGACGATCGCCGCCGACGATGCGGTAATGGTTGTCGGCGAGATCGGAGTCGCTCACACCGCCGCGATAACCCACCGCTCCTGCGAGGCGCGCACCGAGCGGCGCAGTCGTGATGACATAGGTCGTCATCGGCAACAACGTGGCGGCGAGGCGCGGCATCAGCTGCCCAAGCTCGATATTGGCGCACAGCACGACGTGGTCGGCGCGGACCCGCGCGCCCGGCGTCACGATGCGCTTGCGCACGCCGGTCGGATCGATCGACAGAGCGGGCGTATGTTCGAAGATGCGCGCGCCGTCGCGTTCGGCGGCGGCCGCAAGCGCCAGCGCATAATTGAGCGGATGAATTGTGATCGCCTGCAGATAATTGATGGCGTAGAAGTAGCGTTCGCTGCGCAGCACCGCGCGTACGCGTTCGGTGGACCAGCCCTCAATTTCGCAGCCGAGCTCGCCGAGCACTCCGACGTAATTTACGAATTCATCGTTGTTGTCTTTTTTGGAAACATAGAGCCAGCCGTTTTGCGGGTCGACACCGGGCGCGTTTTCGCTACGAATCGTGGAGCGCACATAATCGAGGCCCGCCTGCGCCAGCGACCACAAATCCTTGGCGCGTTCGAAACCAACCCGGGCAACCAGCTTGTCGGCATCGGCGCCGAAGCCCGGCAGCACAAAGCCGGTATTGCGGCCCGAACCACTCCGCGCCAGCCGGCCGGCCTCCAGCAGCACGACCGAGTGGCCGCGGCGCGCCACCTCTCGCGCCGTCGTCAGCCCGGCGAGACCGCCGCCGATCACGCAGACGTCGACGTCGAGATCAAGCGACAACGATGGCCGCGGCGGCGCTCGCACCATCGTCGCGGCGTACCAGCTGTCGCCATAGGCTTCGGTATCGGGGTCGCTCATGACGACGCTTTACGACGCTCTTCCCGCGGCATGCCGTTGCAATGTAGGCAGTTCGTCCCCGCAGCACTAGACAGCTTAGGCCGGGAAAGCGACATTACGGCGATGCGTCGTTTGATACTGCTACGCCATGCCAAAACCGAGCGCACCGAGCCCGGTGAGCGCGACCGCGACCGCAAACTCATGAAACGCGGCCGCTCCGACGCGCCGGTGATCGGCGCCTACATGGCGCATCACGGGCTCGTTCCCAATCTCGCGCTCGTTTCTCCGGCAAAACGAGCCCAGGAGACCTGGGTGCTGGTCGCCGCGGTCTTCACCAAGACGCCGCGGGTGGTCACCGATGAACGTCTCTACAACGCCACTCGCGAAACGCTGATCGGCGCTATCGGCGAAACACGCAAGGCGCACACATTGATCGTCGTCGGCCATAATCCCGGGCTCCACGATCTTGCGCTGCAATTGATCGCTGCCGGCGATGTAGGCCTGCGCGAACAGATCAACGAGAGGCTTCCTACTTCCGGCCTCGTTGTGATCGATGTGCCGGTCGACGATTGGGCGCTTTTGCGCTCCCATGCCGGCCGGCTGGAGCGCTTCGTCAGTCCACGACTGATCGCTGCCGCGACTGAATAAGGTGCAAAAAAACAAATATGAAACTTGTCTGCGCTCCGCACTTGTCGCAGGCTTAAGGGTGCAGATTATCTGTACTTGGCTTTGTAAAAGACTTGCCGAGCCAGTGAACCATGAGCGTTCAACTGTAGCAGTGCGCCTTGAGACATGCCGATAGCGCCCTCGAAGCTACTCGCAATTCTCTTTCCCAGCCGGCAGTCGGCCGCAGCCGCCAAGCTGCACCCACCAGCGACCGGCGGGATAGTCGAGGCTACGGCACTCGATGAACCGGCCGCCGCGTTGTCGGGCATCGGCTATCTGCTGTTACTCCTTGTAATATTTGGGACCTCGCTGATCACCATCGAATTCGCGCAGCGTTCCGACCTCATTGCAACGATTTGGCCGTCGAACGCGATTATTCTGGCCGCCTTACTGCGTTATGCCCGCGGCCCAGTGCTGCACCTGTTGCTTCTGGTGGGCGGCGCCGCGGCCAGCGGGGTGGCCGGTTTGGCAGCCGGAAACAACCCGAATCTTTGCGGCACCTTATTCGCCGCAAACATCGTCGAGGTCGCTAGCGCACTGGCATTGCTGAAACTGGTCCAGATCCAGGCCTCCAATCTCAGCTCGTTGAGAAACCTCCTTATTTTTATCACCATCGGCGGCGTTGCCCCCATCATAAGTACGCTTATTGCGACGGCGGGATTTCACAGGGTACATGAAATTCCCTGGGCCGCCGTGGCGCGGAACTGGTATTCGGGGCACGCGCTCGGCATGATTATTATCGTGCCCTTCCTGATCAGCGCCACATCGAAAGGGCGGCACACTTGGCGCATCGGAGGGCGAGCTTCGGAAGCAGCGGCCATGCTCGCGATCTTCATCGCGATCGGCATCTGTGTGATCTTTTTCCGACCGTTCGTCTTTCTGCTTGCGCCGGCGATCCTATTAGCCACCCTTCGGTTTGGCATCATCGGCGCCACGACATCGACGTTCCTGGTCGCGATCATCGCGAGCCTATATGCGGTCCTGGGAATCGGCCATCCCATGATCGCGAATGCCGATATCTCCACGCGTATCTTTACCTTGCAAATGTTCCTGGCGATCACCTCCTTCTGGTCGCTGCCCACCGCCGCACTACTGACTGAACGAGACCGTCTGTTGGACGACCTATCGCGGGCCAACGCGCAGTTGTCGGCGGATAGCGAAAGCAAGTCGCACCTGGTCACCGGCTTGCGCCGGCATCTGTCGATGGCGGAAGAGAACGAGCGGCTGCGGCTGTCGCATGAGTTGCACGATCAGGCCGGACAAAGCCTGATCGCCGCCATTCTCGAACTCAACGAGATCGATACGTCGAACGCCGTCGCGGCCCGCGAACGCCTGCATCTCGTTCGCAAAAGAATGGAGGAGATGGGCAAGACGCTGCACCGGATCGCCTGGGAATTGCGGCCGCCCTCGATCGACGAGCTCGGCTTGCGCAAGGCGCTGGCGAGCTACATCGCCGAATGGAGCGAGCAGTGCGGCACCGAGATCGATTTTCATTGCGACGACCCGAACCTCGATGAGGTGCCGAATGAAATCGCCACCGCGATATACCGTGTCGTACAGGAAGGGCTCACCAATATCGTTAAGCACGCCCGGGGGCCGTCCGATGTGAGCGTCGTCATCCGGCGGGCGGACGCGACACTGCAGGTGATCATCGAAGACAGCGGTTGCGGTTTCGATGTCGGCGCGCGGAGCGCCAAAGCCGGCAATCACCGCGGCCTCGGCCTCGACGGCATGCGCGAGCGGCTTGCCTTGATCGGCGGTACGCTTGACGTCGAATCGGCGCCCGGCGCCGGCACCACGATTTTTGCCCGCATCACGCTCGACGGCCAGAGGTCGGCGGCATGAACAAAACCCGGATCGTGCTGGCCGACGACCATCCCATCGTTCTTGACGGGTTGCGCAATCTCATCCGCGCGGAACCGGACTTCGAACTGGTCGGGGAAGCGGGAAGCGGGTTGGCCGCGTTGAAAGTCGTCCGCGAGACGCGTCCCGACGTCGCGGTGCTCGATATTTCGATGCCCGAGCTCAACGGCATCGTGCTGAGCCGGCGCCTCGCCGGAGAAATTCCGGAGCTGAGCGTGCTGATGCTGACGCTCCACGAAGACCGGGCCTATCTCAACCAGGCCCTGGAGGCCGGAGTCCGCGGTTATGTCTTGAAGCGATCGGCCGTGGAAAATCTCGTGCACGCCATCCGCGCCGTGTTGGTCGGCGGAATTTATGTCGATCCGGCGATTTCCGGCCGCGTCGCCGACGGCAGGCGCGGCAACCACAAGCCTTCGCCGCGCGGCGGCGCGGCGCCGGCGCTGACCGAGCGGGAGACCGCGGTTCTGAAAATGGCGGGCCTCGGTTTAACCAACAAAGAGATCGCTTCGCGACTCGACGTCGGCGTGAAGTCCGTCGAGACCTACAAGGCCCGCGGCCTCGAGAAGCTCGGGCTGAAGACCCGGGCAGAATTGGTGCGCTACGCCTCGACGCAAGGCTGGCTCGATCTCTAGCAAGCCGCTGCAGCCGCACTCGCCGCCGGCATTGACGCCACGCGGCGCCGACGGCGGCCTTACCGTGAACGATCGGTTAAGACGTCAGGCAATTTCTGACAGCAATTCTACGCATTTACGACCCGCCGGAAGCGGATTTGCGGTATGAAATTCGCCGGGTGGGGGCGTCGTGGTGTCGGGTTTCCGACGCCGCGGTGCGGACATTTGGGGGGACGTTCCATGTCGAAAGCGGCTATCGCCATCGAGGATGACACCGCGCCGTCCGTGCGAGCCGCCGACAATGACGTGCTGCCGTTTCTCTCGCGCACGCTGCAGGCGCATTTCCTCGATGCCAGACCGCAAGACGTTTTGGCGAAGCTGCGAAATCTCATGATCGCCCTCGAACAGCAGGAGAGCACGCTCTCCGGCTGGCCGGATTCACCCAGCAAAAACCGCATCTGCACCGCGCTCGCGACCGCGAGGGACGCTGTTTCGCGGATCGTCGAGGACCTCAGCACCGCGGCTGTGCAACCGGATCACCGCACGTTCACCGCCCTGTGAGGCGGCCTTAACCCGCCGGTATTCAAATCATGTCGTTGTCCGTCAGTCGCTCGTCATTTCCGCTGGATTTTTCTCGAATAAGCTTTCTGATCGTGGACGACCAGCCGTTTTCCCGGCGGCTGGTCCACTCGATGCTCCTCGGGTTTGGCAGCCGCGAGGTTTACGAGTTCGACGAACGGCGTCGAGGCTTTCGAGCTCGCGCGCAATGTGACGCCGAACATTATCATCACCGATCTGGTCATGCCCATTTTCGATGGACTTCGCTTCATCAAAATGAGCAAGGACGCGCAATCGCCCGCCCGCAAAACGCCCATCATCGTGTTGTCGGGATATCTGACCAAAGCCGCGGCCCTGATGGTGAAAAACTCGGGCGCGGACGAATTGTTGGTCAAGCCGGTTTCGCCGAAGTCGCTCTATGAGCACATCGTCCGTATCGTGCTGCAGGATGAAACCGCCAGCCAACACCTGACGCTTCGGCACAACCGCAAACGCGGCACCTTAGATCCCGCGAAAAAAACCGCCGGCGTCGCCTACGTCTGATGCGGCTGCAATCTCGACTGACGCGGCCGGCGCATTCGCATGCGCATCTCAATCGGCCAGCGCCGCCAGGATCCGCGCCCAGCTGCGGATGCCTTTATGGAAGCATTTGAGATCGTACTTTTCGTTGGGCGAATGGACACGGTCGTCGTCGAGCGCGAAGCCGACCATCAGCGTGTCCATGCCGAGCACGGTCTTGAAATCGCCGACGATCGGGATCGAGCCGCCGGCACCGACGGTGACCGCCTTCTTGCCCCATTCCTCGCCGAGCGCGGTGCGCGCCTTGGTCAGCGCCGGGCTGTCGAACGCCACCTCGAAGGCTGGCGCGCTGGTGAAATTGCCGAATTCGACCGCGCAATCGGCCGGAACGCGGGCGCGGACAAAATCGCGGAAGCTGCTGCGGATTTTTTCCGGGCCTTGCGCGCCAACGAGCCGGAACGAGACCTTGGCCATCGCCTTGCCGGGAATGACGGTTTTGGCCCCCTCCCCGGTATAGCCGCCGATGATGCCGTTGACCTCGGCGGTCGGCCGCGTCGAAATTTGCTCGATCAGCATGCGGCCTTTCTCGCCGGCCGGAATTCTCAAGCCAACCGGCTGCAAAAATTTCTCCGGCGTCAGGCCCAAGCCGGCGAAGTCGGCCTTGATGTCTTCGGGCAGCTCATGGACGCCGTCGTAGAAGCCGGGTATGGCGACCGAGCCGTCCGCCTTGTGCAGCGCCGAAAGAATATCGGCGAGAACGTGGATCGGATTGCGTGCGGCGCCGCCGAACAGGCCGGAATGAAGATCGCGGTCGGCGCAGGTCAACCGGATTTCCTCATAGACGAGTCCGCGCAGCGAAGTCGTGATCGAAGGCGTCTGCGCATCCCACATGCCGGTGTCGCAAACCAAAGCCAGATCGCGTTTTAGCTCGGCGGCATTGTCGCGCACGAAGCCGAAAAGATTCTTCGAGCCGCATTCCTCCTCGCCCTCGATGATCATCGTGATGTCGAGGGGGAGCGCACCGGTGACCGCCTTGAACGCGCGGCAGGCCTCGATGAATGTCATCGCCTGACCTTTGTCGTCGCAAGCGCCGCGGGCCACGATGATTTTTCGTCCGTCGTCGAGCGTCTTGATATGCGGCTCGAACGGCGGAGTTTGCCAAAGATCGAGCGGGTCGACGGGCTGCACGTCATAATGGCCGTAGAACAAGACCCGCGGCGCATTGCCGCCGGAATTGGCAGCGGCTTTGCCATTGCCGCCTTTGCCGATCACCACCGGATGGCCCGCCGTTCGGCGCACGCTGGTGTCAAAGCCAAGGCTTTGCAGGTCGGCCGCGACGTGTTCGGCCGCCTTCTGGCATTGCGGCGCATAAGCGGGATCGGTCGACACCGACGGGATGCGCAGCAGCGCGAATAAGCGATCGAGACTTGCTGGAAGGTCGCTGTCGACGCGTTCGAGGACCTTGGGCAGAGCGTCCGTTGCCGTCATTGCATTCACCTTCGATCGCCTTGGCATCACCTTGCTCGCGCGCGCTTTCGCACCTGTAGACCGAGCTTTTGTTCTATAATCGGCCTATTTCGCCAATTCCATCGCGCCGCGCCACCTAAAGCGTTGCATGTTTGCAACGCTCCGGCGCGCTCGCTGCGCCGGGTGTGGCAAATAGGCCGCATCTGCTTGTCACACCCCAACCGAGCGTACAATATGGCGCAAGCCTGCCGAAAGTGCGGGGGGATGGCGCAGGACAATGGACGAACTCATCGCGCGGCTTGTCGCCGACGTCGGGATTGATCGTGCAACCGCCGAGACAGCGGTCGGCATCATCCTCGACTTCCTGGTCAAGAAAGGACCGGCAGACAAAGTGCAACCGCTATTGACCAAGCTCCCTGGAGCCGAAGCCTTGATCCAAAAAGCCGCCGGCGCAGGCGGCGGTGGATTGGGCGGCGCAATGGGCGGGGTGATGGGCACCGGCATGCGCTTGATGTCGGCGGGGCTGAGCATGGATCAGGTGCAGAGCGTCACCCGGGCGGTCATTGCCTATACGCGCGAGAAGGCAGGTGAGGATGCCGTCGGCGAAATTGTCGCCGCGATTCCGGGTCTGGCGCAGTTTGTTTGAGTACGAATGGCGTTGCCGCGACGATATTGGGGCTGAGGGGAGATATCGATGGCGTATCCCATTACCGAAATTCAGGGGATCGGCACGGACGTTGCCGGCATCCTCAAGTCGGACGGGATCCGCACCACCGTCGGGCTACTGCGTTCCGCCAAAACGCCGAAGCAGCGTCTGAAACTGGCGCAAAAGATCGGCACCGATGAGAAACACGTGCTCGACTGGGTGACCGCCGCCGACCGTATGCGCATCAAGGGCGTCGGATGGGAATATGCCGAACTGTTGCGGGTCGTCGGCGTGCGTACCGCCAACGAGCTTCGCTTCCGCAACCCGCAGCGGCTTGCGCTCGCCATGAAGGACGCTAACGGCAAGCGCCAATTGGTGCGCGTGCTTCCCTCCGTGAACATGGTCATCCGCTGGATCGAGGACGCCAAAGGGCTACAGCCCTTGATCCGCTACTGAGGCGGCGGGTTTTTCGTGCCGGCGCCCGAGCGCCATGCCGCGCGCCAGCTAAGCGCCACTAAGCCATGACTTGACTCGGACTCACCGACCGCGCAAAGCGACGGCCAAACTCCGATTGGCGGGTACCGTTTGGCAAATCCCGCTTGGATGACCCGGACAATGGCCAAAATCGCGGCCACAAACGAACCTGACGCCAGTCCCGCGCCGGACAGCGTGCTGACGCAACTGCTGGCCAAAGTTCGACCGCTGGCGCGTCCCTTGGTCATGGGCGTTCTCAACGTGACGCCGGATTCATTTTCCGACGGCGGGCAATATCTGCAGCCGCCGGCGGCGATCGAGCACGCCCGGCGGCTCGTCGCCGAAGGCGCCGACATTATCGACATCGGCGCGGAATCAACCCGTCCCTATGGCGGCATGCGTCCGGTTTCGCTCGAAGAAGAACGCGCGCGGCTTGAACCGATCCTGTCGGCGGTCGCCACCATTGGCATCCCGGTCTCCATCGACACGATCAAAGCCGGCGTGGCCGCCTGGGCGCTCGATTCCGGTGCCAGTATCGTCAACGACGTCTGGGGCCTGCAGCGCGACGCCGACATGGCGCGCGTGATTGCCACCCGTGGCGCGCCAGTCATCATCATGCACAATCGCGAGAGCGCCGATCCGCAAATCGACATCATAGCCGAAGTGGACGAATTCTTTTCGCGCTCGCTCGAAATCGCCTGGACGGCGGGGATTTCTCGCGAACGGATCGTGCTCGATCCAGGCATAGGCTTCGGCAAGACCCCGGAACAAAGCATGACGTGCATCGCCAAGCTGGAAAAATTCCGTAGCTTCGGCCTGCCGCTTCTGGTCGGCGCGTCGCGCAAGCGCTTCATCGCCTCGGTCATGCCGGCGGAGCCGACCGAACGGCTCGGCGGATCGCTCGCCGCGCATTTGATCGCCGCGGAAAACAGCGCCGCCATCGTCCGCACGCATGACGTCGCACCGACGCTCCAGGCGCTTGCCGTGGCAGCCGCAATCAGGCGCATGCGATGAGCGACGCCATCTTCGTCAGCGGGCTCGCGCTCCATGCCTATCACGGCGTGATGCAGCACGAGGCCAAGGTCGGCCAGACATTCCGGCTCGATCTCGTCCTCGATATCGATCTCGCCGCCGCCTCGCGCAGTGACAAGCTCAAGGACACCGTGTCCTACGACATGGTGGTGAAAACGGTGAGCGAATCCTTCTGCGCGCGGCGCTACCGGTTGGTCGAGGCGGCGGGCGGCGCGGTTGCCGAAGCATTGCTTCAGCGCTACCCGGGTGTTCGCGCAGTGCGCGTCACCGTGCACAAGCCGCACGCGCCGATCGCCGCGACATTCGACGATGTCGGCGTCACTGTCGAGCGCATCCGTATCCGCAAACATGGTTGAGCGTGCGGCTTCGTTCTTTGCCGAAGCGCTGATCGCGCTGGGCGGCAATGTCGGCGACGTCCGATCGACCTTCGACCGGGCGGCAGCCATGCTGTGCGATGGCGACAAGGTGCGGCTTCTGGCACGCTCGCCGGATTACCGCACCCCGCCTTGGGGCGTCACCGATCAGCCGCCCTTCATCAATGCCGTGATCGCCGTAGCCAGCGCGGTGCCGCCGCGCGATCTATTGGCGCGTGCGCTAAAGGTGGAGCGCGCGTTTGGGCGCGACCGCGCGAACGAACGCCGCTGGGGGCCGCGCGCGCTCGACCTCGACCTTATCGCCTACGGCGACCTCGCACTCGATGCCGCTGACCTGACACTGCCGCATCCTCGGCTGTTCGAGCGCGCCTTCGTGCTCATGCCGCTTGCCGAAATCGCCCCGGAACGCGTCATCGCCGGCATCCGCGTGCGCGACGCGCTGGCTCGGCTTGACACCACAGGCATCGAGAAACTGCCGTCACGATAGGTTCGGCACGGCAATTGCAGCGCGGGCGCCGTCCATACATGGCCCTTTTCGGCCGCACATGGCATTTTGCGCCCATGACCGTTTCAAATCAGGCGGCTTCTGAACCCTCATCGTTGGCGGGCGATTTTCCGAAAGCCACGCGGGCCGATTGGCGCAAGCTCGTCGACGCTGTGCTCAAAGGTGCGCCGTTTTCGCGGTTGGAAAGTCGCACCTATGACGGGCTGACCATTGCGCCGCTCTACGAGCCGGCGCACGGCGCGCAGACGGTCTTCGGGCATGCCCCAGGCACAGCCTGGACGCTGATGCAGCGCGTCGATCATCCCGACCCCGTCGTCGCCAACGCGCAGGCGCGTGAGGATTTGGAGAATGGAGCAACCGGCTTGGCGCTGGTGTTCGCCGGCTCGGTGAGCGCCAACGGTTACGGCCTCGATGCGTCGGTCTCGCTCGCACGCTTGCTCGACGGCATCGATCTGACCGCCGGTATTGCCATCGACCTTAATCTTTCGCCGCAGACCCGGCGCGTCGCCGGCGATTTCACCGATTTCATCAAAAGCCAAGGCATCGCGCCGGCAGCGGTCGACTTGCGCACCAGCATTAATCCGATCGGTGGCTTTGCTGCGTCCGGCAAGAGCGCGCGAAACTGGAACGAGATGGCGGCGGACTTCGCCGCCATGATCGGCAAAATTGCCGGCGCCGGCTTTCGCGGGCCCTTTGCCGTCGCCGACGGGCGCATCATCCACAATGCCGGCGGCTCGGAGGCGCAGGAGCTTGCTTTTGCGCTGGCGAGCGCAGTCGCTTATCTGCGCGCGCTCGAAGCGGGCGGCATGGCGCTCGATGCGGCGCGTGCCGCGATCTATTTCCGGCTCACCGCGGACGCCGATCAGCTTCTGACCATGGCCAAATTCCGCGCCGCGCGAAAATTGTGGGCGCGCATCGAGGCGGCGTGCGGGCTTGCGCCGAGGCCTGCCCTCGTCACCGCCGAAACCGCATGGCGGATGATGACCCGGCGCGACGCGGACGTGAATATGCTGCGCACCACGATCGCGGTGGCCGCAGCAGGCTTCGGCGGCGCCGATGCTATCACGGTATTACCGCACACTGCCCCGCTCGGCCTGCCCGATGCTTTCGCGCGCCGCGTCGCCCGCAACACGCAGCTTGTTCTCCTTGAGGAATTGAACCTGGCGCGTGTCGCCGATCCGGCCGCAGGTTCGGGCGCCATCGAAGCGCTGACGCGAGAGCTTTGTGCCGCCGCATGGTCGATCTTCCAGGACATCGAAAAAGCCGGCGGCGCATGGGCGGCGCTGCAATCGGAATTGGTGCAAGACGGTGTCGCTACGGTGCGCGCCGAGCGGCAAAAGGCCGTCGCCCGCGGCAAGGAAGTTTTGACCGGCACCAATGCTTTTCCCGATATTCAAGAAAGGGCGGCGCCCGCCGTCCTCGACGTTCCGCCGCAGGCGCGAGCGGCCGACGAGCCGGCCAATGTGACCGCAGCGCCGCTGGCGCGCATCCGGCTTGCCGAACCGTTCGAGGCCTTGCGCGAACGATCCGACCAAACCCTCGCCAAGACCGGCGCACGGCCGAAGATTTTCCTGGCGACGCTCGGCACGCCGGCCGAATTCAACGCGCGCGTCACCTTTGCGAAGAATTTCTTCGAGATTGGCGGCATAGAAGCCATCAGCAGTCCGGGCCCCGACTTTGTACCCATCCACCAATCCGTCGGCACGGCTCTGACCTGCCTTTGTTCATCGGACAAAGTCTACGCCAAAGAGGCTTCAGCAAAGCTGGCGGCGCTGCAGGCGGCCGGCGCCAAACACGTCTATCTCGCCGGATCGCCGGGTGAGCGCGAGGCGGCGCTGCGGGCGGCCGGTGCGCAATCCTTCATTTACGAGGGTTGCGATGTGCTGGCGACTTTGACCGCCGCTTACGATATTCTGGCGCAGAACGGGTGACCGCATGAGCCGCATCCCGGACTTTTCACAGGTTGCCTATGCCGACACGCCAGCCGCAGCGCCGCCGCAGGCCGCGCCGTGGCAGACGCCCGAAGGCATCGGCGTCAAAAACGCCTATGACGCCGCAGCGCTCGCCGGGCTCGACGGCCTCGATAGCTATCCGGGCATCGCGCCGTTCCTGCGGGGCCCCTACCCGACCATGTACGTCACCCAGCCATGGACGATCCGCCAATATGCCGGCTTTTCGACGGCGGAGGATTCCAACGCCTTCTACCGGCGCAATCTGGCCGCCGGTCAAAAAGGCCTGTCGATTGCGTTCGATCTTGCCACCCACCGCGGCTACGACAGCGATCATCCGCGCGTCTCCGGCGACGTCGGCATGGCCGGCGTCGCCATCGACTCGATCTACGACATGCGCACGCTGTTTTCCGGCATCCCGCTCGATCAGATGTCGGTGTCGATGACCATGAACGGCGCCGTGCTGCCGGTGCTGGCGCTCTACATCGTCGCGGCCGAGGAGCAAGGCGTGCCGCCGGAAAAACTCGCCGGCACCATCCAGAACGACATCCTCAAAGAATTCATGGTGCGCAACACCTATATCTATCCGCCGAAGCCGTCGCTGCGCATCATCTCCGACATCTTTTCCTACACCTCGGCGCATATGCCGAAGTTCAACTCGATCTCGATCTCCGGCTATCACATGCAGGAGGCGGGAGCGACGGCGGATCTCGAGCTCGCTTATACGCTCGCAGACGGCGTCGAATATGTCCGCGCCGGAATGGCTGCGAACCTCGCGGTCGACCGCTTCGCGCCGCGGCTGTCGTTCTTCTTCGGCATCGGCATGAATTTCTTCATGGAGGTGGCGAAGCTGCGCGCCGCGCGCGTGTTGTGGGCGAAGCTGATGAAGCAATTCGATCCGAAGGACGAACGCTCGCTGTCGCTGCGGACCCATTGCCAGACCTCGGGCTGGTCGCTTGCCGCGCAGGATGTCTTCAACAACGTGGCGCGCACCGCCATCGAGGCGATGGCGGCGACACAAGGCGGCACCCAATCGCTGCACACCAATGCACTCGACGAAGCGCTGGCTTTGCCGACCGATTTCTCTGCCCGTATCGCGCGCAATACCCAGATCGTGCTGGCGCGGGAAAGCGGCACGACGCGCGTCATCGATCCCTGGGGTGGGTCGTTTTATGTCGAGCGGTTGACCCACGACCTTAACACGAAGACTTGGGGCCACATCACCGAAGTCGAAGAGCTCGGCGGCATGACGCGGGCCATCGAGGCGGGGCTGCCGAAGCTGCGCATCGAGGAAGCCGCCGCGCGCACCCAAGCCCGCATCGATGCAGGTGCGCAGGCCGTGATCGGGGTCAACAAATACCGGCCCCGCGACGAAGCGGCGCTCGACGTTCTCAAGATCGATAACGCGGCGGTGCGGCAATTGCAGATCGACAAGCTGACGCGGCTCAAGCGCGAGCGCGATCCGAAAGCGCTCGACGAGGCGCTCGACACGCTCACGCGCAGTGCCGCGGGCGGCAACGGCAATCTCTTGGCGCTCGCCATCGACGCCGCGCGCGCCAAGGCGACCGTCGGCGAGATTTCACTGGCGCTGGAGAAAGTCTTCGGCCGCCACCAGGCGGAGATCAAGGCGATCTCTGGCGTCTATAGGCGGGAGGTCGGCATGACGGACGCCGTCGAACGGGTGCTGAAACTCGTCGCCGAGTTCGAGGACAATGAAGGCCGCCGTCCACGCATCCTGGTCGCCAAGATCGGCCAGGACGGCCATGACCGCGGCCAGAAAGTGATCGCCTCGGCCTTTGCCGACCTCGGCTTCGACGTCGACATCGGCGCGCTGTTTGCCACCCCCGCTGAAGCCGCCCGCCAGGCGGTGGAAAACGACGTGCACATCCTCGGCGTCTCCTCGCTCGCCGCGGCGCATCTCACTTTGGTGCCGGAGCTCAAAGCCGAGCTCGAAAAGCTCGCCCGCGGCGATATCGTGATCGTGGTCGGCGGCGTGGTGCCGCCGCAGGACTATGCCGCCCTGAAAGCTGCCGGGGCTGAGGCGATCTTCCCGCCCGGCACCGTGATCGCCGAAGCCGCCGAGGCGCTGCTGGCGACGCTCAATAAGCGGCTCGGCCACACGAAGGCGGCGGCGGAATAGACTTACCCCGCCACGCTCCCCCACGTTGTCGCCAAATGCTCCGCACCGCGCAGCGATACGGCGAAAATCGTGTAGGTCGGGTTGGAGGCGCCTTCGGTCGGGAAGACGCAGGGGCCGGCCATCCACAGATTGGGCACCTCGTGGGTCTGGCCGAAACTATTGGTCACCGAGTTGGACGAATCCGTCCCCATGATGGCGCCGCCGTGCAAGTGGCTAGTCGGCATGACGGGACCTTTGCCGGGCCAGTATTCCTTGGCGTCGGTTGCCTTGGCGATCTTCATGCCTTGATCGAAGTTGGCGTTCCACAGCGCTACCGCATCGTCGTCGAAGCTGTGAGTGAGCCGCGCCATCGGCAGCCCGAACTCGTCCTTGTCGCTGACCAGTTCGACCCGGTTTTCGATATTCGGCAGGTCTTCGCCGAAGATGGTCAGATGGGTCAGGCCGCGCGCGGCCTTCTTCATGTAGGCAGCGAACTCCGCGCCGAACAAATCGCCGCGCGCCAGCGCGAAGTCATTTGTTTTATGCGAGGTGCCGACGGCGATGAATGAACTGCCGAAGGCGCCCGGATAGCTGGTCTTGTCATAGCGGTCGTACGACATGAACTGGGCGCCGACCGTGCCCAGATGCGGCGTGATGTTCTCGTCGAACAGTGCCCAGGTGCCGGCGATGTGATGCGTCATCATTATTTGCCGACGAGTTCGTTGGAGTTGGCGAGCCCCTTCGGATGTTTGTCGGTCGCCGAGTTGAGCAGAATGCGCGGATTTTGCGCCGACCACGCTGCGAGTATGACGACGTCGGCCTCCTGCACCTGCCGCTGTTTTTGTGCATCGTAATATTCGACGCCGGTGGCGCGGGTGCCGGCCTGATTGGTCAGCACGCGCGTGACGTTGCTAAGCCCGCGAACCTGCGCCTTGGCTTTGCGCGCTTCACCCAGATAGGTCACCACCGGATTGGCAAGCGCGCCGGACGGACAGCCGACATGGCACCAGCCGTCATAGATGCAGGCATCACGGCCCCTGAAGGCGACCGAGTTCATGCCGTTTGCCATCGGAATCAAACGAATGCCGTTGGCCTCGGCGCCCTTGCGCCAGACCTCGCCGGCCGGAAACGTTTTCATCGGCGGCATCGGATAAGGCTTGCCGGCCGGCCGCCATTTTTCTTCCGCCTTGGCATCGCCGGAGACGCCGATATCGGCCGCGACTTTGTCGTAGAACGGCGCGACGTCCTCATAAGCGATCGGCCAATCGTGCCCGCGATTGTGCTCGCTTTTCATCTTGAAGTCGGTCGGCAGATAGCGGGGAAATTGCGCGAAGTAATGCAGCGCCGCACCGCCGACCGCCCATGCGGCTTGATTGGCATAGGCAAAGGGATGTTTGCCGCCGAGCAAGATCGGGCCGCCGGCGGGCTTAAGCCGCCGGCCCCAGATATCGGAGCTGATCAGATCCGTCAGTTGCCGGTCGGGACCGTTGTCGAGCACGACGACTTTCTTGCCGGCCTTGGCGAGCACCGACGCATAGACCGAACCCGATGCGCCGGAGCCGACGATAACGGCATCGACTTTTTCGTTGGCCATGGCGGTCACCATTTCTTCGTCGGTGCGATGTGGGGCATGTACGGCACGCCAAGCATGGCGTAGCCGTCCATGGTGGCGTAGACGACATCGACCGCGTCGCTGCGCAGCACCGTAAAGACGAACGGTCCGGCGGTCCCTGCCAGCCGTCGATCTTATTGACGCGCATGAGGCCGATGAAATCGTGCTGTTCGGCGGGCGAAAGCTCCGTAAACTTGCGGCCCTTTGTTTTATTGCTGGCGCCGTCGATCGCGCCGAGCGCCGCGCGATAAAAATTGGCAAACGGCGGCCGCACATTGAGAATGCGCGCTTGCAGCAATGCCTGTTCGGGCGGGATCGAAATCTGCTGGTCGACGAAATTGGTGATGCCGGCATCCTTGGCGCCGGGCACGAGAGTTTCGCCCACCGCATCGAGCGTGGCGGCTTGATCCGTTGTCAAGGTGCGCAGCGGCACATTATCGGCTCGCGCCTGGCGCGGCGTGAGCATCACTTCGGCGCCGCCGACTGTAAAGGCAAGCGCGCGAAGAACCGCGCCTTGCAAGAAGGCGCGCCGTTGGACGTCGTCCATGATTTCCTCCCGACCCGCACGACGTTATGGCCGTCGTTTGCGCGATGAAATTCAACGCCGAAGGAAGCGGAGAATCAAGCCGGACTAATTCGCCCGCGCCTCGTGCGGCTCGGCTTCCGGGAGCATGGAGACCGGCGCCGCCGACGGCTGCGGCGGGATGCGCGGCGGCGGCGGCGGCACGCGCGCTCCGCGCGACAGCGATTTCATAAAGGCGACGAAGGCGGGATTGGCGGCAAGCGCATCGCGGCCGGCGGAAATCAGCAAATTGACCTGATCCGGCGGCAGCTTGAAGCGCGTTTCAACGGCATTGAGGGCTGCGGCCCGCTCCGGGCCCAGCGCGTCGAAGGAAATGCGATTGATGAAGAATTCCACGTCGCGGCAATTCCAGCCCGGCGGCGCGCCAAGCCGCGTGCGCTCGGCATTGGACAGGCCGCAGCGCCAGCGGATCAATTGCTCGCGCCAGTCCTTCATGGTGGCGTCAAAGGCCGAATAGCTGCCGATCGCGCCGGATTCGGTGGCGGTGTCGGACGTCGCCATGATCAGATCGACGCCGGCCGGACCGGGAATGGTTTGTGCCCATTTGCCCGAGGGGTCACGGCCGGAATCGACCACCAGGAACAAAAAGCGCCGCAGCTTGACCGCTTCCGCCGGGGCCAGCGGCCCGTCGGGCGTGCTCGAGGCGAGCCGCGCAATGGTGAAGCCGGCGAGGCCGTAATTATCGACCAGCCCGCCATCGAGCAGCTTGACGTATTTGATCTCGCCGGAGCGGTAGCGCTCGAGCGCGTCGGCATAGGATTTGATCAGCGGCGAAGCGTTCGGATTGTCGTGCACCCTCGCCACCCAGCTCGGCAGCCCGACCGGGCAGCCGCCGGGATAGTTCTGAATGACGATCGGCGCGAATACGACCGGCACCGCCGCCGAAGCCGCAACCGCCAGCGAGACGGGGTAGCTCGACAGGTCGCTGCACAGCGCACTGAACGTCACCGGGGCGAAGATGAACGTGGTGCGGTTATAGATGTCGGAGGCGTTGATCCAGACCCGCGGCCGCGGCCGGCTCAGGAGATCCTTGAACGTCGCGTGATTGTACAGATGCGCGTCGAGCCAGACCGGGAACACGGTGGCGTCGTTGACCCCGCCCTGCAAGCCGCGGGCGATATTGCCGATGCTGAGATCGGTCTGCAGCCCTTGCTCGGCATTGACGTCGAGAAAGCGCTGCTTGAAATCGCCAAGCGCCGCGCGGCCATGCAAGCCGTAATAGGCCGCCAGAATCGAACCGCCCGACACGCCGGAAAGAAAGTCGAGCCGGTCGAGTAGCGACACCGCGCCGGTGCGCGTCGGCACCCGGGTCTCATCGAAGCCGGAAAGCACGCCATAGGAGAAGGCCGCCGCGCGCATGCCGCCGCCGGAAAACGACAGCGCCACGACCATGTCGTCGTAGTTATCCGGAACGTTCGGGGTAAGCGCCGCCTCGACCTGCGCCGGATTGGCGGTGAGCCGCTGATTGATGGGATCGTTGTGGATGGCCGAAGTGCAGCCGGCCATTAGCGCGGCACAAGCAATGACGCGCCCCACGCGGATCGCACGCTGGAACAAAGCCCCACACATTACCAAAGCGTTATTGGCGGCCCCTTCTGCCCCGTCAAGCAAACCCAAGCCGACGCGAAAAGTAAGACTTCTTTAAGGTTAATTAAAAAGGTAGCCGGCGGCGGCGATGCCGTCACACGCCGCCACTGACCGCCGCGGACCGGTGAAAGACGATTCCTGTGGACGGCGGCGCGCGCGAAAAGCCCGCCCCTGAGTCTCGTCAGCGATTCCAAAGTGTTAGCGGGGGGCCAGGGTGCGGAGAGCGCAGAAAGCCCGGATTTTCCGGGTTATCTCACTCAGAATCGGCAGGAAACCCCCGTCGTTGCGTGACACAAGCGTGACGGCCTCATCGTAAGGGGATACCCCTGCCCTCCCATCGGCCCGCAGCGGGGGCGCGTGACGGCAACGCATTCGGCACGCCAGAGTTGGTGTTGCCAACAGCAAAGCGCGATCTGGCGCGCACGGCCCTTTCGGATTCATTCCGAATCTCCGATACTTAGCCATCCCCTCCCGATTCTTCCCCGTAATCCCCACATTTAGTGGTTGATTCAGGAATCCATACTAAAGCTTGACGCACGCGCCCGGCTTGGCCTAGCTTTGAAAAGTTCGGCGCGCGGGTAACGAAGTCCGCCGGGCTCTCCAAAAAGGGTTTGCGGGAGTACTCCGTGCCGCCGTGGCACGAGCGTGGCTTTTTGCGCCCGGACGGAGGGCCCTGAGGAGTTCGAGGGGTAGTGCCAAAACAAAGAAGACCCGGCTTGCCAAAAGCCGGACGGGTTGGGTGGCAGACAGAAACAGGGGAGACGTCGGCGTCGCGGAATTGGTCCGCTGCGTCGCGGGGAAATCGTCGGTGTCCTATATTGGATGCGTAGGACCCCGATACCGAAACACCAAGATTTAAGGGGCAGAAAATGCGGATCGACCGGCGCTACACCAAAGAAGAACAATCGCCCTACGCGGACATCGTCTTCCGTCTGACCACGAGTGAGATCCGCAATCCGGACGGTTCCGTCGTGTTCCACGCCGAGAACGTCGAAATTCCGGAACAATGGTCGCAAGTCGCCTCCGACGTGCTGGCGCAGAAATATTTCCGCAAAGCCGGCGTGCCCTCGCGCCTGAAGAAGGTCGAGGAAGAGACAGTCCCCTCATGGCTGTGGCGCAGCGTGGCCGACGAAGCCGCCCTCAAAGAGCTGCCCGAAGCCGAACACTTCACCGGCGAAGTCTCCAGCAAGCAGGTGTTCGACCGGCTCGCCGGCACCTGGACCTATTGGGGCTGGAAGGGCGGCTATTTCACCACCGAGGCCGACGCGCAGGCGTTCTTCGACGAGCACCGCTACATGCTGGCGATGCAGATGGTGGCGCCGAACTCGCCGCAATGGTTCAACACCGGGCTGCACTGGGCCTACGGCATCGACGGCCCGAGCCAGGGTCATTTCTACGTCGACTACAAGACCGGCGAGCTGGTGCAGTCGGCGACCGCTTACGAACATCCGCAGCCGCATGCCTGCTTCATCCAGTCGATCAATGACGACCTCGTCAACGAGGGCGGCATCATGGACCTGTGGGTGCGGGAGGCCCGCCTGTTCAAATACGGCTCCGGCACCGGCTCGAATTTCTCAAAACTGCGCGGCGAAGGCGAAAGGCTCTCGGGTGGCGGCAAGTCGTCAGGCCTGATGAGCTTCTTGAAGATCGGCGACCGCGCCGCGGGCGCCATCAAGTCGGGCGGCACCACGCGCCGCGCGGCGAAAATGGTGATCCTCGACGTCGATCATCCCGATATCGAGCAATTCATCGACTGGAAGGTGCTCGAGGAGCAGAAGGTCGCCAATCTCGTCACCGGCTCCAAGATCAATCAGCGGCATCTGCGTTCGATCCTCAAGGCTTGCGTGAATTGCGAGGGCTCGGGCGACGATTGCTTCACGCCGGAGAAGAATCCGGTGTTGCGCCGCGAGATCAAGGCGGCGCGGCGCAATCACGTGCCGGACAATTACATCCGCCGCGTCATCCAGTTCGCCCACCAAGGCTATACCGACATCAACTTCCCGACCTACGACACCGATTGGGATTCGGAAGCCTATCTCACGGTCTCCGGGCAGAATTCCAACAACACGGTGCGCATCACCGACGAATTCCTCAAAGCGGTCGAGGCCGATCGCGACTGGGATCTGTTCTGGCGCACCAAGAAGGGCAAGATCGCCAAGACCGTGAAGGCGCGCGATCTGTGGGAGAAGATCGGCTACGCCGCCTGGGCCAGCGCCGATCCCGGCCTGCAATTCCACACCACCATTAACGACTGGCACACTTGCGCCACGTCGGGGCCGATCATCGCCTCGAATCCGTGCTCGGAATACATGTTCCTCGACGACACGGCGTGCAATCTCGCTTCGTTGAACCTCCTGCAGTTCCACACCCGAGCGCTTGCCAGCGTCGCCAACGGCGAAAAGCTCAAGAGCGAGCTTTACGACGTCGAAGGCTACGAGCACGCGGTGCGGCTGTGGACCATCGTGCTGGAAATCTCGGTGCTGATGGCGCAATTCCCGTCGAAGGAAATCGCGCAGCGCTCTTACGACTTCCGCACGCTGGGCCTCGGCTACGCCAATGTCGGCGGCCTCCTGATGTCGTCGGGCATTCCCTATGACTCCGAGGCCGGTCGCGCCATCTGCGCTTCGCTGTCCGCGATCATGACCGGCGTCGCCTATGCGACCTCGGCGGAAATGGCGGCCGAACTCGGCGCCTTCCCGCGCTTTGCCGAAAACCGCGAACCGATGCTGCGGGTGATGCGCAATCATCGCCGCGCCGCTTACGGCGATCGCACCGGTTATGAGGCGATGACCAACCCGCCGGTGCCGCTCGACCACAAGGTCAATCCGGACCAGAAACTTGCCGAACACGCCAGGCGCGCCTGGGACCGCGCCATCGCGCTCGGCGAGACGCACGGCTACCGCAACGCGCAGGCGACCGTAGTGGCGCCGACCGGCACCATCGGCCTCGTGATGGACTGCGACACCACCGGCATCGAGCCCGATTTCGCGCTGGTGAAGTTCAAGAAGCTTGCCGGCGGCGGCTATTTCAAGATCATCAACCGCGCCGTGCCCGAAGCCTTGCGCGTGCTCGGCTACCGCGAAAGCGAGATCGCCGAGATTATCGCTTATGCGGTGGGCCACGGCTCGATGGGCCAGGCACCCGCGATCAACCACACCACGCTCAAAACCAAAGGCTTCACCGACGAAGCGATCGAGAAAGTCGAAAAGGCGCTGCCGACCGCCTTCGACATCAAATTCGCCTTCAACAAATGGACGCTCGGCGTCGATTTGCTGCGCGATCAGCTCGGCGTCGACGCCGCCGATATCGCCGCACCGAGTTTCGACCTCCTCACCCACCTCGGCTTTACCAAGCGCGAGATCGAGGCCGCCAATATCCACGTCTGCGGCGCCATGACGGTCGAAGGCGCGCCGCACTTGAAGCCCGAGCATTACGCCGTGTTCGACTGCGCCAATCCGTGCGGCCGCACCGGCAAGCGCTACCTCTCGGTCGACAGCCACATCCGCATGCTGGCGGCGGCGCAGCCATTCATCTCCGGCGCCATCAGTAAGACCATCAACATGCCGAACGAGGCGACGGTCGAGGACTGCAAGGCCGCCTACATCCTGTCCTGGAAGCTCGGCCTGAAGGCCAACGCGCTTTATCGCGACGGCTCCAAGCTCTCGCAGCCACTGCAGAGCCAGCTCATCGCCGACGAGGACGAGGACGAAGACGTCATCGAAGCGTTCCTCGACAAGCCCGCCGCGGCCCGCGCCGCGGGGCTTGCCGAAAAGATCGTCGAGAAAGTCGTCGAGCGCATCGTGGTGATGCGCGAGCGCGAGCGCATGCCCGATCGCCGCAAGGGCTACACCCAGAAGGCCGTGGTCGGCGGCCATAAGATTTATCTGCGCACCGGCGAATATGACGACGGCAAGCTCGGCGAAATCTTCATCGACATGCACAAGGAGGGCGCGGCGCTCCGCTCGCTCCTGAACAACTTCGCCATCGCGGTATCGCTCGGCCTGCAATACGGCGTGCCGCTCGACGAATATGTCGATGCCTTCACCTTCACCCGCTTCGAGCCGTCCGGCCCCGTCCAGGGCAACGACTCGATCAAATACGCCACCTCGATCCTCGACTACGTGTTCCGCGAGCTCGCGGTGAGCTACCTGTCGCGCTTTGACCTCGCCCATGTCGACCCGTCGGGCGAAGGCTTTGACGCGCTCGGCAAGGGCGTCGAGGAAGGCAAGGCGACGCCCGAGACCCGCTATGTGTCGAAGGGCCTCACCCGCTCCCGCACCGACCGGCTGAAAGTCATGCAGGGCGGCGACGCCTCCTCCATAGGGGGAGCGTCATCCACCGAAGCTCGCGGATCGAGCGAAGGCGGACGCGTGACCAACATCACCGCGCTCGCCTCCTCCAGCCCGCGCGGCGAAATCTCCGGCGCGGTGGCGCTCAAAGCCGAGCCCGAACAAAAACTCTCGCCCGCGCAACAGCTCGATCAGATCAACCGCGTCGACGCCCGCGGCCACGCCAAGCACGCCGCAGCGGAGAAACGCGCCGAGGCGAGAGCCAAGGGTTACGAGGGCGAAGCGTGCGGCGAGTGCGGGAATTTCACGCTGGTGCGCAACGGCACGTGTCTGAAGTGCGATACGTGCGGCGGGACGACGGGGTGTTCGTGAGCCTCTAACTCGTCATGGCCGGGCTCGTCGCGGGCATCCACGTCTTAAGCGCGGAGAAAGCAAGACGTGGGTGGCCGGAACAAGTCCGGCCATGACGGTTCAAATCACGCCCGCTGCCGGTCATTATCGATCGGCAGCACCTGCCCGCTGATCGACTTCCCTGCGTCGGAGGCGAGGAACACCGCGAGCGCCGCGATGTCTTTCGGGTCGATCATGTCCTTGATCGACTGCTCCGCCATCGCCGCGGCGCGCACCTCTGACATCGTCCTGCCGCTGATCTGGGCGCGGCCGGCGAACACGCGCTCGATGCGGTCGCCTTCGACCGCGCCGGGCGCGATCGCGTTGACGCGAATACCCCATTCGCCGAGTTCCAGCGCCAGCGTCTTGGTGAAGCCGATTACGCCCCATTTGGTGGCGGCGTAGGGGCTGCGGTTTTGAAAACCGAAGCGGCCGGCGACGGAAGCCATGTTGATGATGACGCCGGCTTTTGATTGCTTCAGATGCGGGATCGCGAGCCGCGTCACGTCGAACATGGCGGTGAGATTGACCGCGACCACCTTATCCCAGTCGTCCGGCGGATAGTCGGCGACCGGCAGCGTCATCCCCGAGATGCCGGCATTGTTGATCAGGACGTCGAGGCCGCCGAGCGCGGCGACCGCGTCGGGCACCATGGCCTCGATGTCGGCGCGGCGCGCCATGTCGCAAACCCGCGCGATTAGGCCGGGGATTTCTTTCGCAATCGCGTCGAGCGCGTTCTTGTTAATGTCGCAAACAAACACCTTCGCCCCGGTCGCGGCAAAGGCGCGCGCGAATTCACGCCCAATGCCGGCGGCTCCGGCGGTGATCAGAACCCGTTGCGGCATTGTCCCTCGTTTTGCCCGCGCAACTTTCGATTCGTCATTGCAAGCCACCGGATCAAGCCGGTGGCAGGTCGCTTTGCTCCTCGCAATGACGGGACGGCCTTAAGCGCACCGTCATCGTCTGCGAAGGCGGACGATCCAGTAATCGCCGACAGACGATGGTGATTACTGGACGCTCCGCCTTCGCGGAGCATGACACGCCCACGAACTCACCACGAACAGCTGTAGGAATTCCAAAGTCCCGCGTAATAGCCGGACCAAACTTGCCTGAAATGGCAGACGTTCGGATAGGGCGGATAAAATTCACCCAAGCCCGGGTAATAGGCAGGACCGAGCACGCGCGCAGCATGGAAGCGGCCGTGGCGCCCCCTCCAGCGGTGACGGGTGCGGCCGTGATGGTCGGCATGCCTGCGCGATAGAGCGGGCTTTGCCTCCGCGCGCGTGTTGGTCACGGGAGGATTGAGCGTCCGCGGCGACTCGATAGCAGGCGTACCCGGCGCCGCCGGCGTCGAGCCGAGGCCGGAGGGCGCCGCCGGCGCAATCGGCACATACGGCGCTTGCGGCACCGTGTTCGGCGTTGACGGATTGAACGTCGGCGGCGGCGGTGGCGGCACCGGATTGACCGTCTGCGCGCGCGCCTCACCGATGGCAAAAGCCGCGATCATCACGGCCAGTGAAACAGCCGCGAAAGGCGCCGCCGCCGGACGCTTAAACCCGCTCGCCTTCATGCCGGTCTCCTTGCGTTCCATGGGTCGCCCGAACGCCCTTCCCCACCGGCAGGATTAGGCGAGTTGAGCCGTGCAGACAATCCGCCCCTCGGCGCTGTGGTCGAACGGTGATTGCGGCTGCAGCGTGTGGGATTGTCATCGTCCGCCAACGGGGCCGGCCCAAAGTGGCCGGTCCGATGACAAGCTCCGGCGGACGATCCAGTAATCGCCGACAGTTGACCGTGATTACTGGATGCTCCGCCTTCGCGGAGCAGGACAGGGCCAGGGTGGATGCCCGATCAAGCCGACCGCGAGAACCAAGCACCGTGAGAATCGTGCCGGATTCCGTAAACGAGAGATGAATCCCGGAAAAAACAAAGTTTGGGACTCCGAGCCTGAGTCTCGTTCAAGCTCTGCGACCTAAACGCCAAGGCGATTCTTTTCGCCCGGCGCGTCTCGGAGTTTTGCGATGAACGCGATGCTGGTCGTCGCCCTTGTCGTTGCCTGCCTGGTCAACGTGGCGAGCGTGCTCGGCCATCTTGGCAGCGTGGCGGGATAGAGCTGCGATCAGCGCGAACGGCGCGGCGCGCGCTTGGCCGCCTTTGCTCGGTGCTCCTCCTCGCGCAACTGCATCAGGACGACGAAAAGCTCATGCGATAATTTCTGCGGCGCCTGGTAATGCTCGCGCAGACCGTGGCCGATCATCATCTGCATGGTCCGGTGCAGCGTCACCGGATCGTTATCCCGGCGCGCGAGGGCCTCGGCGGCCAATTCGCGGTCAATGGCTACGATCGCCATGGCGACGCCCTCGACAGGCAGTTGTCCCCATCCCTTTAAAGCCGGCGCGCGAAAGTTGTTCCGGCGCACGAGACTGTCCGATCGACTTTCAGGCGAACGGGAACCGGAAGGCGGAGCGAGCCGGGCCGGTGCGCCGTCAAATTCCCCCTATTCGAAGGCGAAACTCTGATCGGAAAAATTCAGCCGCACATTGACGCAGCCTTCGTTGAGCGACCAGGCGTAAAGCTCGTATGCGCGCGCGCCGGCGGCGTGCATCGGGTCGGCATCGGCGATGCGGCGCGCCTCGGCTTCGTCCTTGGCGCGAATGATGATCAGGCCGAATGACGGCGCGGCGTCGCCCGGCTTGGTCGCCGGGCCGGCGCCATACATGATGCCGGCTTTCTCGATCCGGATCTGATGCGCAAGATGCGCCTTGAGATGGCGCGCCATCTCCGCCGGCGGCGCGGCCGGTTTCGACATCACCACCCACAGCGGTTTCTTGAGCATGCGGGCATGCAGCTCGTCGACGCTCATATCCGCTATGTCAGGCATGTCAGTTTCTCCGATGATGCTTGTGTGGCAAAAACGTTTTAATGGCGCACGTCAGCAGGGATGCCCGAGTCCAGTGCAGGCACGGCGAGCGTAGCCCGGATGGAGCGCAGCGCAATCCGGGAACGGCTTGGAAAAACCGTGACGAAGCCCCGGATTTCAATTCGGGCTACAGTCCGTTACCGCTTCCTCCGCCAATTCAGCGCATCGAGACTGAGCGGGCCGCCGCCGGCGAAGACCAGATAGAGAAACGAAGCAGAACAAGATCGCGGCTTCGCCGCCGTTGATCAGCGGAAAGAAGCTGCGCGGCGCGTGACTGATGAAATAAGCACACGCCATCTCGCCGGATACAACAAAAGCGGCGAGCCGCGTGAACAATCCGAGCGCGATCAGAGCGCCGCCGACCATCTCGATCCGGCCGGCGAACCATTCGACGTCCGGGTACACCGGCATGTGACCATGCGGCGGGAAGCCGAACACTTTCGACAGACCGTGCTCGAGAAAGAGCAGCCCGGCCATGATGCGCAAAATGCTCAGCACGTAGGGCCGATAGCGCTCGAACGCCGCGGCAAGACCGAACGCTGCGGCGGGAGCATTTGCGGATGCGTCGAAAGCGGCGGGCGCTGGCGGGCGTTTCATCTATCTGTACCTGTACCTGTGCCTGTCATCACCCCGCCGCCGATGTAGGCGAATTCGCGCCGACACGCACTTCACAACATTCTGATGCCGCGGCAGCGCATGATGGCAGCGTCAGCCATGCTACATTACCGCATTGACGGCTCAATCAGCGGTACCTGCCATGGACGACTTCCCCATCGCTCCACCCATCGTGGTGAAAGACACGCCAAAACCGCGCCGGCTGGTGACGCTCAAAGAGGCGCGCGCTTTTGTCGACGAAGCAATGCGGCTCGGCCGCCCGGAACCGTGGCGCGAAGTGTGGCATCGGCTCAAGACGGTGGCGACCGAAGAAGAGGCCATCGAGGCGATCGGCGACTTGCGCGAACTCCTCGCCGAGGAAGATTTGCTGGCGCCGCCCGGCGGGCCGTTGTGAGAGTCCGCGCTGTGCTATTGCGCCCTACTCAGCCGCAGCCATAGTCGTGCGCGGCGTGACCATGGTGACGATCGAATTGGCGCTGTCCTCGATAAACTCCGGATCGTGTTTGAGCTGCTCGAAGCTGCGCGGCGCGGGAACCGCATCGCCGTCGGCCGACATCAACGTGATATGACCGCCAAGCGCTGCGGCGGCGTTCGCCACCGCTTCCTCGAATGTATCGCCTGCCGAGATGCAACCCGGCACCAGCCGTCGCGACGCCGAGAAAGATGCCGCGAGCAAAGAATGGCAGGCGAGCGAGACGTTCGTCGAACGACAAATATCGCTCAAGAACTCTTGCCATGGTGCAGCCCCCTCGCGCTTATACAATCTCCGATTTCATATGTCAGGAGCCGGGTCCCTCGCCCAAGCGTCAGCCTTCATCCGGTGGCGGCGGGATACGGATCTCGTGGAAGCGCGCGGCATGCATGGCATAGACCTCGCGCACCAGGATATGGGTCGCGACTTCGTTCTCGGTGCGGCCGAGCTTGCCGAGCGTGGCCAACAAAGCCAAGTAATTGAATGTTTCCAGCGGCAGCGTCAGGCTTAAAGCCTTGGCTTCCGAGCGATTTTCAGGGCGGGCCATATTTAAATCGAAACTCCATGTTAAAACATGGTTATAATATCGTTAAAACTCTTGGCAGGCGACTCGAATCGTGAAACGGTGGGCGTCGGCGAGGGTTTTTCGCACAACATGGACTAAAGCGGCCCCGGTCAGTCCGGCGTACGGGTCCCCTTCAAGGCGGCGGGTCTGCAATCGCTTCAGCGCGGATGCGGCTCGGTGATCGCGGCGCCGGTGCTTCCCCCAAGAAGTATTGCGTGCTCGCGCACCGAATGCGCGTTGCTGCGGCTGGCGGCCCTCGCGGCACCCGTTGCGCGCGGCCTTTGCCCTGTCGGCGGCCCAGAACCGGCCGCGGCACTTGACGAGGCCCTATCATGCTCAACACCGCGGCCACCATTATCCCTGACCCCGCGTGCGCCCCGGCTCGCGCGCCGGCTGGCTCCCCCGCAAACTCCCCTTGGACTGCAGAGCGGATCGAACAATTGCGAAACGGCGTCAGTTCCGGTCTGACCTGCAGCCAGATCGCCGCCGAAATCGGCGTTACCCGCAACGCCGTCATCGGCAAGATCCACCGTCTCGGCCTATCGCCGGGGCGGCCCGCGGCGCCGGCGCGTTCCTGCCCTCCACGCGTCCGGCCGCCGCGGCACTCGCCGCAACGCCAGTTCCTGCGCCTGATGTGCGCGCAAGCGCCGGGCCTCGCCTTCGGCGAAACCGAGCCGGCGGCGGTCGAGAGCCTGCAGCGCTGCACACTCCTTGAACTGGCGCCGGGCCAATGCCGCTGGCCGGTCGGCGATCCGTGCGCGGCGGATTTCGCCTATTGTGGCAATGCGGCCGTCGGGGGCTTTTCTTACTGCGCCGGTCATGCGCGGATAGCCTATCGCGTTCCGGCGCGGCGGCGGCCTTAGCGACCCCAAGCCGCGCCGATCGCCTTGCATCGCCTTTTCGGACGTGCCCTAACGGCGTCCCGCGCCTTGCGCTGTGAAGCCCGAAGGAGAAAAGCAATGCGAGCTGTCCCGCGCGGCATCATCGCCGTGCTTGCCGGTGTCATAGCCATGGCCGGCATCGTCGCCGCTGGGCCTGCTCGTGCCCAGCCGGTCACGACCACGGCTTCGGGCTTGGGCATCATCGATACCAAAGTCGGTACCGGAGCCTCGCCCAAGCCGGGCCAGACGGTGGTCGTACATTACACCGGTTGGCTCTACGAGAACGGCAAGAGGGGAAAGAAATTCGACAGTTCGGTCGATCGCGGCCAGCCGTTCGAGTTTCCGATCGG
Source organism: uncultured Alphaproteobacteria bacterium (assembly GCA_963822935.1). GTDB lineage: Bacteria > Pseudomonadota > Alphaproteobacteria > Rhizobiales > Xanthobacteraceae > BOG-931. The sequence goes on along the minus strand of CAWGJP010000010.1, from coordinate 452,969 downwards.
CAAAGGCCAGGTCATCGCCGGGTGGGACCAAGGCGTCGCCACCATGAAGGTCGGCGGCAAGCGCACGCTGATCATCCCGCCGAACCTCGGCTATGGCGCAAACGGCGCCGGCGGCGTCATTCCGCCGAACGCCACTCTGATTTTCGACGTCGAATTGCTTCGAATCAAATAGCGCCCACACTGCTTCGACCGGTGCGCCGCGGGTGTCGCGGCGCATATGTTAAACTTCTCATTTATCAACCTAGGGCAAGCACCATTTGTCGGAATAGTCGCGGCCTCACGCCGAGGTTCGGCGTTTATTCAGAAACGTCGTCGAAGACGGCGTCGCAATGTCGCTCACCGCGCAGTCCATTCTTGCCGAGCTCGAATTCATCGCTATCGCCGATGCCAATCGCGTCGACCCGAAACTGCTCACCAAGATCGCCAGCCGGCCGCAGCTCAGCGAAGGGGTTACCAATATTCTCATCAAACGGGGCAGGCCGGCGATCCAGCGCAAAATCCTCGACAACCCGAATGCGCGCGTCTCGGAAGAAGGCTTTGCCCGGTTGGTCAGCGCCGTCAACGGCGACAAGAGCTTTGCCACGGCCGTCGCGGCGCGCCAGGATTGCCCGGCTGAACTCCGCGTCCGGCTCGATCGCGTATTGAGCGAATAGTCCGCTCCTTCGTGTGGCCCGCTTTCACAGCGGCGCCGTGTTATCCTCCCTCGCGATTCGAGTTGTCCGAGGGGGCCCCGTGACTCGCAGCAACATCCTCTATTTGATTGTCGGCGCGCTGGCGATCGCCGTCGCCGTGATGGGCTATCAGCTCTACCAGGATCGCCACCAGCCCGAGGGACTCCACATCAATGTCGGTCCCGGCGGCCTGTCGATCCAAGGCAAATAACCGGGCCTCATTGGTCATCGTAGCGGTCGCCACCGCCGAACAAGCCGAAGAATAACGGCGGCGGCGGTTGCGGCGGCAAGGCGCTATCGCGGTCGCTTTCCTCGACCTGAGCGCCGACTTGGCGGCCGTCAGCCGAACGATCATCGTCGTTATCCGCCCGCGCCCGGCGAATGCCGTTGCGCCGATCGGTGTCGCGATATTTGGCGTCAACGTCGGGTGGCCCTGCCTCGTCGGAACGCCGATAAGAATCGTAGACGGGCCGGGCGATCCGCGTCGAAGATTCGGACTGCTCGCTTGCGGTGCGTTCGCTGTTGCGCTTGACGGCGATGTGCCACCTCGTCGGGATCGGCTTGCGCGCGATTTCGGTGTTGCCCGGCTGGTCGGAGCTGGAATTGGCAGCGCGCGGCGCTTGCGCCACCGGCGCTTGCCGAGGGGCGGCGGCCGCCGCCGGCTGCGGCGTTACGCGTTGCGGCGCTGCAGGCTGGGACGCCGCCGACACGGTGGCGGCTGGCGCGGCGGTAGCCGGCGTCATTGTAGCGGACCCCGCCTTGTGTTCGCGCGACAAGGCATCCGGCCATGCCGCTTGTTGCGATGACGGCAGCGGCGTAACTGCAATTTGCGGGGCGGTCTGTGCCTGCGCCGTGCCTTGCGCCTGCATCCGCCCTTGCGCCGGCATCTGCGCGGCGGGCTGCGGCGCAACTACGGCGCTCGGCGGCTTACTTTCGGCCGCCGCCGCCACCTGCCCCGGCATAGGCGGTGCCGAGGTTCCGGCGGCGGGCGCCGTTGCGGCGGCACTAGCGGCTTTTTCCGTGTTGATCTTGCCGGTTTCGGCGCCAGCGTCGTGGCGCGGCGGCGCCGTCAAGGCCAGATCCAAAGCAAAGACGCTAAAGCCGCCGATGATCCCGCCGACCAGCGCCGCGATGGCGACAATAGGAAGCACCCGAAGCGAGCGGAAGAACCAGCGAAAATCCGGATAGGGAGCCGGCGGCATGATGGTGCTCCTTCGCCCTGCCCCGGCCCTGAAGGCAACGCCGGACTTCGCCGTGGCGTTCCCCTGTTCCAACCCCGCGTGACGGCGCGGGAACGCCAGGCATTTTCGCGAGTTTAGAAACTACGGCAGCGGAGGACTTTGGAGGATTTTGCCAGGGAGAACCGTCAATGAACCGGCGGGATCAGGAACTTTTGGAAAAACAATTGCACACGACTTACGTCGCCCCGCGCAATGAAGGGGTGTTGATACTCGCGATACTCGCGGTGTTCTTCGCCGGAATGGCGTTCGGCGGTTTTCTGTTCGCCTATACTGCCCAGCCCGGGCCTATGCGCGTCGCTTCGAACTATGCGGCGCAGATCGCACAGCGGTAAACGACGTCATTCCTCCGGCTCGGTGGTGAAGAACAGCGGATACCCCTTGCTCTTGCCGAGTTCGGTCGCTTCCTTGGCCTTGGTCTCGGCGACGTCGCGGGTATACACCGCGATGACGCAGGCGCCGCGCTGGTGCGCCGTCATCATCACCCGATGGGCCTGATCCTCATTCATGCGGAAGACCGCCTTGAGCACCAGCACGACGAATTCGCGCGGCGTATAATCGTCGTTGAGGAGGATGACCTTATAAAGCGGCGGCCGCTGCGTCTTGGTTTTCACCGCGGTGCGCGGCTTGAGGATGGTTTTGCTCATGGCAGACCTGACCCGGCACGACGATAATACCCGCGCGGTGACACGCCGGCGTCACCAAAACACCGGCACAATATAGTCGGCCGCAGCCGCTGTCCTAGGCGGCAGTGGCCTCAACGTGGAACCGGCCGACCTATCCGGTCTTGACCAGAACCCGGCTGTTAAATGATGATGACAAACGTGAGCGTATCGAAATTATTGCGAGGGCCGCCATGCACTTTATCGGAATCATCCTGATTGGTTTCGTCGCCGGCGTCATTGCGCGCTTTCTCGCGCCCGGAGCCAACAACCCTTCAGGTTTCATCCTGACAACATTGCTCGGAATCGCCGGTGCCTTCGTGGCAACCTTCATCGGTCAGGCAATCGGACATTACCAGCCGGACGAAGGCGCCGGACTCATCGGCGCCGTCATCGGCGCCGTGCTTGTCCTGTTTGTCTGGCATCGCCTGGTATCGGCGCGCGTTATATCCGACCCCGGTAGCCGACGCTGGCTTTAGGCCGCAGCGCCATGCCGCGCGACGGACGGCGCTCCACCACGACAGCGCGTGGCGCGCCGGCGCGAGCGGCGATGGTGAAGCGGGTGGTGCCCTTGCGCTGACCCATTTTCAGGACCGCGCCCCGCGCCGCTTCGGCGGACACTTCCATCAGCGACATGACGATCTCGATCTGGCCATCGATGTCGTCGCTGAGCCCCTGGGCGGCCAGGACGGCATCCTCAATGGTCGGGGGATCGCGCCGTACCCGGCGTCGGCCATCCTTTGTGTCCCATACTTCGCTCATCTGGCACCTCGACTTGCCGTTCGCTCGGCTTTTAAACTTTGGGCCTCTATTATCAGGTATTTACCGCACTGCAGCAAGTCTATTGTGCAACGCACTCACAGGCATTTCAAGGGCAGTTAAGAACGGCATCGCCCGCGGCCATTTGACCGCGGGCGCATTCCGCCAACAACGGCTGCAAAACGTGTCAGCGGGGTGCCATCTCGCTGAACAGTACGCCGCCTTTGCCTTTCGACGTTTTTGCCGTTTCGACGAGCGAGACGGTGACATGTTCGGCCGTCGTGCCGGCATTTTTCACCACCGCTTCGGTGATGTCCTTAACCAAACCGCGTTTCTGCTCGAGCGTACGGCCTTCCAGGATATAGACGACGACTTCCGGCATGGTTTGTCCTCCAATGTTGCCCGCCTGCCTCACTTGATCATTACCTCGCACACCGGATTCGGTATGGGCTTGCCTCAAGTTCCAGCCCGTACTATCCGAAAGTTCCCGGGAAGGCACAACAGGGAGCTGACAATGAAGCGTTTGGCATTTGCCGTCGGTGTATTGGCGTTGAGCTTTGCCGCGTCCGTACCGGCGCGCGCCGATTTCGCCGTGGTGAAATTCGAGTTCGGCTATTGCCGCATCTGGTGGGACACCGCCGGAAAGCCGATCGGCACGGGCTGGAGCGTCGTCGCGACGGCGCCCACTTTTGAAGGCGCATGGGCCGCGCAAACCGCAGCGGTCAAGAAGGGCAAGTGCAAGTAATCTGACCTTTTCAGTTTCCTGAAAACTGCCCGCCAGTCGTTGGCGGGCAGTTGCAGTTCGTCTGTGCTCTGAAAGCATTTATCGCGGCGCCGTGCGGCCGTGCGCCTGCCGTCACGTCTTACAGAATTGTTCTCGTTGCTTGAGGCGCGGAGTTAAGCCGCGCCTCAGCGCGCCACCGGCTGCGCCATCAGCGGTTTGGATAGTAAGACGTTCCTTGGTGAGGGCTGAACAAGCGCCGCAACACCGTGCCCAAGCCGGGCGTCGGCTGATATTTGCTGTTCGACGCATAAGCTGCGTGCGGCTTTGGTTTTTTCACCGGCACCGTCTGCGGCGGGATCAAGGCCTGATCCGACGCCTCGGCCGGCGCTGTTTCAGTCGCGGAGTGCACGTCAGAAAGCGAGGCAAACCCGGAAGCCGGCTTCGGCGCCGGAGCCCCACTCACATCGCTCACGGCAGGGATTTCCGGCGCTGGCGGATTGACCGCGACCGCGGGCTGAAGCGGGACGTTCGGCGCCTGCGGCTGTGCCGCTGACCTGGACGTCACAACTGATGTCGCTCCCACGGTCGCCACCGATGGCGTCACGGCGGGCGGCGACTGCAGCGCAACCTGTGGCGTGACAGGTTGTGGCGTGACTGTTGCCGTCACCTGCGGCGCAATCGGCACCGGAGTTTTTGCCGGCACCGTCGGAGCGGCAGTCGCAGCGACGGCGGCTGTCATGCTGGCGGGCGCGGTGAGCGTGGCTGTTGCCGCACGCGGCGCCGGTGCCGCCGTAGCCGGCGCGGCCTGACAAACTGGTGACGATGGCATGCGCGGCAATCGATGCGGTACCGTCGTGGTCAACCGACGGACGATCGATCAGCGACAGCACGACGGCGGCCCCCGCTGTGGCGCCGATGGCGGTGGCAACCAACACGACCCGGACCGTGCGCATGAAACTCGGCGCGGGAGCGAGGTACCCCCATTCCGAATTGAAATTACCGGCCGAGCGCATTGCAGTCTCCTAACAGCGCGAACACTGGTCGCATCCAAACGTCCAAGGCCGCGGACTTGCCACGATGCCCGAATCTTGGCCCTTAACCTGAGATCTTCCGGCCAGACCTAATGGGCAAAACCCAGCGCCGCAGCGGCGGTTCCCGCCATCGGCATCGCATGGCTTATCCACGGGGATAGAACCGGGCAAGACTTGGCTCGGCGGAAATTGAAGGGCTGTTGCCAAAAAGCACCATGTAGGGCGCAAATTGACGGTAACGCGGTAGCAAAATGGCACAGCGTTGGATTGTTGTGCACAACCCATGCGTAGAGGGCAGACGCCATTTCATTCTACGCCGTCCCTGTCGTCGCCCGCCCTGATTTATGACGCCGAGTTAAATTGGCGATTCCCGGACACCGCACCCCCAATGCTATCGCCGACCGAGGCGAACATGTCGCCAATCACCGAAACGACATGCCGCGTCGCCGCAACAACGTGGTCCTTGATGTCGAGTGTCTTGGCGACAAGCGGATTCGCAAGAAGCGTATTCGGCTCGCGCGCAATCGCTTCGCCGGGTGCAGCCGCCGTCATATCATTCGGGAGTGGGTCCGCCTGCGCAATGGTCAGGGGCGCGTGCGGCGCGGCAGCGAGAATGGCGGGCGCTTTACGGCGCACAGGCGCCGCTTTTGCCTGGGCTGGAACCACGGCGGCGGCGTTCTGCTCCACCACGGCCTGCGATGCGAACAGGGCGTCCGCCAATTTGGCGTCCGCCGTTGCACGGGCTTCCGCGACGGCCTGGGCGGTCGCGGCGTCTTCGACCTGATCGCGCCGCTGCTCCGCTACCATCTGGCTCTTGAGATAATTCATGATCAAGGCGTGTTCATCGCGAACCATCGCCATCATCTCCGGAGAAGCCGGCTGGACATCGACCAATTGCGGCGCGGCGTGGCCGAAATGATATTGCGTGAACAGGAAGCCGCCGATCAGGCTCGCCAAAGCGGTGGGGAGGACATCGTGCACCACTTTGCCGAATAAACGCCTCAGCCAGGGTAACGCGATCGGCGCCTCGATCCGCATGGTCCCGTTCTGCTGCATCGTCCTGATCCCGGTCGGCGGCATAATCCAGCCTCCAATATTTCAAACGCGCGATTGAATTTCAAACAGCTGTTCTGGGCGCCGGCAGGTCGAGAAAAAGGAATTTTTGCGGCATTCCGTCACTTTTCACCCGGCGGAGCCCATCAAGCCTGCCGGCCGAGACCGCTGACGAGCCAGCCGCCGATCAGCCCCGCCAGCCAGTCGATCGCCTCGTCATCGAGGACAAGCCCGATCGGCGCCTGGGCGAGCTGCTCGCGGTTGCGCAGGAATACGCCGCATTGGCCTATCAGCCAGATCGACGCCACAGTCACGGTTTGCGGGTTGGCTTCGGGCAGAAAGCGGCGCACCAAGTCGGCGGCAAGGCCCATGAACGGTGCCGCCTCTTCGCTGACGAGACTGCGAAAGACCGCGGTCGGACGCACCGTTTCCCAATTGAAGATGCGCATGTAGCGGCTGTATTCGTCGCGCCCCATAAGCGGATGCAGCTGACGCCGAATGAACGCGCCCAATGCGTCCTCCCGCGACATTGCCTTGGTCTCCTCGGCATGCGCGAGTTGGTCGTCCGTCATGGCGCGAAACGCGGCGCGCAACACTTCGCGATAAAGCCCATCCTTGCCGTCGAAATGGTAGTTGATGGCCGCCTGGTTCACCCGCGCCTTGGCGACGATGGCGCGAATGCTGGTGCCGTCGTAACCGCGCTCGGCAAACAGCCGCTCGGCGGCCTTGGTAATCCGTTCGCGCGTGACCTCGGATGGTCGCGTCATTGCCGTGGCCTTCCCGCTTTTCAAACCTTCGTTTGAATTCCAGATAATAGGTTGGCCGGCGTAATGCAATCGCCGGGTTGACGCAGAGTGAGAACCGGAATTTCGCCCGCGGGGCGGGGTTTAAGCCCGTGCGCCGCGTGAAAGGCATTTCAATTTGTCCTAAGCTTCGGCTACGCGGCGCCGCGCGAACCAACCGGGAGGATTCCTTTGAACCAGCACCGTCTGCCGTCCGACGTCATCGGGCTTGCCAAAGTCATGCCGCCATTGTCGCGGCGCGGATTCATGTCAACGACGGCCGCGGCTGCCGCGGGCTACACGCTCGCCGCCGGTCCGGTGCGAGCCGACGCTATTCACACTGACACTAACGGACTCGATGCCGGCGACAGCAAAATCAAGGTGCCCGGTGGCGAGATGCCAATCTATTACGCGCGTCCCGCCGGCGTGGCGCATCCGCCGATTATTCTCGTCTGCATGGAAATTTTCGGATTGCACGAATGGGTCAAGGATGTGACCCGCCGCCTTGGCCATCTCGGCGCCTTCGCGGTCGCGCCCGATTATTATTTCCGCGACGGCGTCGATCTCACCAAAATGGACGACGTCCAGAAAATCTTGCCGATCGTCAACACCAAGACCGATACCGAGCTCTTTTCCGATCTCGACGCCACGGCAGCCTGGGCCAAGTCGCAAGGCGGCGACGGCAACCGGCTCGGCATCATGGGCTTTTGCCGCGGCGGCCGCAGCGTTTGGCATTACTCGACGCACAATCCGGATTTGAAAGCGGGCGTGGCATTCTACGGCACTTTGATCGACAAAAATCCAGCCGCGCCGAAGAATTCGATCGAGCTTGCGCCCGAGGTCAAGGAACCGGTGCTTGGCCTTTACGGCGCTGAAGACGCCGGCATTAAGGTCGAGCAAGTGCAGCAAATGGAAGCCGCCCTGAAAGCGGCCGGCAAGACTGCCGAATTCCACATCTATCCCGGCGCTCCGCACGGCTTCGAAGCCGATTACCGGCCGAGCTATCGTAAGGAAGCGGCCGAAGAGGCCTGGGCGCAGATGATCGGCTGGTTCAAGAAATACAAGGTCCTGAACTGAGCGGCTGCAGCAACGAATGAAGCGCGGCGCTTTGCGGCGCCGCGTTTTTCCTGTCTAGTTGCACCCCCATGCCCGCCTTTATTTGCATTACCTGCGGCAGCCAGTTCACACCCTCGGAAAAAGCGCCCGCGCGCTGCCCGATCTGTGACGACGATCGCCAATATGTGCCGCCGTCCGGTCAGGCTTGGACGACGCACGAGGCGCTTGGCGGGAGCCACTTCAATTGCTTCCGGCAACACGAAAAAGATTTGATCGGTATCGGCACCACGCCGATGTTTGCCATCGGGCAGCGGGCGCTGTTGCTCGCCACCGGCCGCGGCAATGTCCTGTGGGACTGCATTTCGCTGCTCGACGACGCCACCGTCGCGATCGTGAAGGCGTTGGGTGGCCTTATCGGCATCGCCATTTCGCATCCGCATTATTACGCGTCGATGGTCGAATGGGCGCATGCCTTCGATGCGCCGATCCATTTGCACGCCGACGACCGCCAATGGGTCATGCGGCCCGATCCGGCGATAAAATTCTGGGACGGCGACACGCTGCCGCTGGCCGATGGCGTGACGCTGATCCGCTGTGGCGGTCACTTCGCCGGGGGCACTGTCCTGCATTGGGCGAAAGGCGCCGAGGGGCGCGGCGCGCTTCTGTCCGGCGATATCGTGCAGGTCCTGCCGAACCGTCAATTCGTCAGCTTCATGCGCAGTTATCCGAATTTCTTTCCGCTGTCGGCGCCCGCGGTCGAGCGAATTGGCGCGCTGCTCGATCCCTACCCGTTCGACATCATCTACGGCGCCTGGTTCGACCGCATCGTTCCGCGTGACGGCAAAGCAATCGTGCAGGACTCCGTGGCGCGCTACATCGCCGCGATTCGCGGCGATGGCTCGGCAGAATTGAAATAGGAGGGACCGCGATGGCGCGCGTCGACGAAGTCAAACGGGAAAGTCTCGATGCGCGGCAGCGGCAACTCTACGACGACATCATGCGCACGCGGCCGCGCGGCGCGCTGAGCGGACCGTTTTCGGTATGGATGCATACGCCCGACATCGCCGAGGCCGCCAACGGGCTGGCCAATTGCTTTCGCGTCCATGCCAGGCTCGATAAACGCCTGATCGAGTTGATCACGCTGATGATGTGCCGCGCCGGCACGGTGAAATATGCCTGGTCGGTGCATGAGCCGCTGGCGCGCCAAGCGGGTCTCTCGCCACACGTCGTCGACGCCATCCGCGCCAACAAGCAACCCGATTTCTCCCGCGACGACGAGCGGCTGATCTACGATCTCGTCACCGAATTGCGCACCACCAAGGCGCTGAGCGACGGCACATTCGCGCGCGCAACGGCCGCGTTCGGCCGCGACGGCGTCATCGAGGCGGTGAGCTGCGCCGGCTTCTATGCCATGGCCGGTTTCGTGCTCAACGCCTTCGACGTGCCGCCGCCGCCCGGCGGTGAGGTCCTGACGTAAGGGTCACGAAATGCTCAGAGGGCCCGGCGCCCTCGCCGCTTCCAGCACCGCGCGGCCGCGCCGGGTCAGCGTGATAGTGCGACGGCCGTTGTTTTCGGTGCACACCAGCCCGTCGGCGACCGCATCCTCCCAGACCGAAATGTGCGGACAGCTGTGCCAAGCTTCGACAGCCTGGTCGCGCGTACGCGGCCGCTCCGCCACCCAGGCGAGGAATTGCGTCATGATCAGGCTCGGCGAATAGGTCATCCCAGCCTCCGTCCCGCCGGCAATATAGCTCAAAACGCGCCGAGACGCAGCCTCAGGCGCGCCGTACGGAACCAAACCGTCGGCACGCGCGTTATTCGGCGCATTTCACCATGGGGTATTTTCATGTCCATTCTCATCAGTATCTTGATCACGTTTGTCGTCGTCATTCTCGTGCTTTACCTCGTCAACATGCTGCCGATCGACGGTCGCGCCAAGCAGATCGTCCGCGTCGTCGTGATCATTATCGGCATAATCTCGTTGCTGCGGTACCTCGCCGTCTTCTAATATCGCGCGGTGCGCCGCATCGAAGGCTATGTCATCGTTTCCGCCGACGGCAAGCTCGCCGACGCTAACGGCGAGATGCCGGATTCGATTCGCAACGAGGCCGATCAGCGCTACTTCCAAGACGGGCTCGACCATGCCGCTGCCGTCGTCCATGGCCGGCATTCATATGAAGGCGGACCGCACGCAGCGCAGCGCAAACGACTTATCGTGACCCGCCAGGTCGCGGCGACCGCGCCCGGTCCCGCACATTCGAACGCGCTCTTGTGGAATCCGTTGGGCGCCAGCCTCGACCAAGCGCTGGAGCGGCTTGGCGTGGGTGACGGTACAATCGCCGTCATCGGCGGGCCCGAGGTGTTCAGCCTGTTTCTGCCGCTCTACGATACGTTTCATCTGTCCCGCGCCGCCAAGGCGGAGATTCCCGGCGGCGTTGCCCCTTTCACCGAAGTCGGTCCGAACGCCACGCCCGAAGATGTGCTCGCGCAACGCGGCTTTCGGCCCGGCGCGCGGCGCGAACTCGATCCGGACGCCGGCGTTTCGGTGGTGAGTTGGCAAAGGGGGCGATGACCGGCCTGGACCGTTTCTGATGAATGCGCCAAATATCCCGCCATGAGTTCACCGCAGGCGTCGAAAACGTCCTCGCACATTGCCGCGCTCGACTATGAGATCGTGCAGGAGCAGGCCTCCGCGCTCGGCCGGCTCGGCCGTGCGCTCGAGACGGCGCTTGCCGCGCTGGTCCAACACGACCGCCTGCATGGCGACAATCACGGTGATCTCAAGTGGGCGGCAAAGCGCAGGCGGCTGGTACAGGATGCCGGGAACGCCTTGTGGTGCTTCATGGTGCAGCGCGAAGCGTGCGGACTGCGCGACCCACGGCCCGTGCTTCGCGACTACCGCGTTCCGATCGAGGTGCAGAACCGGATGGGGATATTCACCGCCCAACGCATAGGACCGGCCTGATTTTCCCGTCTCCCACCGCCCGCCGCGGATTTGCGCCACCTTCGGCGCCGCTTTGTCCTTAGCGCCCTGTTAACCGGGTGAAGGCTCCATGGCGGTCGTTGCCCGAAAGGCTTTATTCACCCTTCTCAAGGCATTGTTTTCGATAATTCAACGGCGTGACACGTCCGGAGTTGTAATGCGTTCGCTTCCTCTTCTTGACGAGCTCGAGGGCGCCCTCGCATCCGGCAATAGCAATCGCCGCATCGACATCCTGACCCGTATCACCGACCTTTTTATCAACGGCGCCGACCGCTTTTCCGAGGATCAGATCGGCGTTTTCGACGACATCATGGCGCGCCTCGTCAATACCATCGAGGCCAAGGTTCGCGCCAAGCTGGCGCACCGGCTGGCCCCGATCGCCAACGCGCCGAACAATGTCGTCCATATGCTGGCGTTCGATGACGACATCGAAGTCGCAAGCCCGGTGTTGGCGCAGTCGCCGCGGCTTGACGACCGCGATCTCGTCATCGCCGGCCGCAATAAGAGTCAGCAGCATCTGTTCGCCATTGCGCATCGCCCCTCGCTGAGCGAAACGGTAACAGACGTCCTGGTCGAGCGCGGCGATCGCGACGTGGTTCATTCGGTGGTGAGAAACGTCGGCGCGCGGTTTTCTGACGCCGGCTTTCGCATACTGGTCAAGCGCTCAGCCGACGACGACGCACTGGCGACCGAAGTCGGGCTGCGATCGGACATTCCGCGGCGGCATTTTCTCGTCCTACTGGACAAAGCGTCGAGCGCGGTGCGCCAGCGCCTGGTGGCCGAAAATCCGCAGGCTGGCCCTGCCATCGACGGGGTCATGTCCGAGGTCGTCGGCGGCCTCCGGGCGGAAGTCCGCAACGCCTCGCCGGACTTTGCCGCGGCGCAGGCTTATGTCGAGCGGTTGAACCGCATTCAGCGGATCAGCGAGTTCTGAAATCTACCAATTCGCGCGCGACCGTAAATTCGAGGAAACGGCGATCGCATTGTCGATCATGTGCGATACGCCGATCGACGTCGTCGAGCGCGCACTGCTCGATCCCGGCGCCGAGATCATCCTCATTCTCGCCAAGGTGGCGGGTTTGTCGACGACGACGACGAAAGCGGTGCTGCTGTTACGCGCCGCCGACCGCGGCATGTCGGCGAAAGACCTCGAACATGCATTGACGAGCTTCAATCGATTGCAGCCGGAAACCGCGCGCCGGGTGCTGAGCTTCTTCCGCACCCGCGTGAAAAAGCCGGCGGAGACGATGGTTTCGCCGGCGGTAGCCGTCAACGGCTGACATTTTTCGGCGCTTTGCCGACGTTAATTGCAGCCGCCGCGCAGCGGCGAATGGATGCGCGGTATGCTGTCGCGCACGCCACCACGCAGCGACTGTGATGAAACGTTAAAGCCTTTCTTGCAGAATCTCCTTGACTCCATGCCGATTGCATTTATGTGGGGAAACAGCCGCTGTTGGTCGGTTCATGTGGACTGATCGAGCGGCTTTCGCTTTCCGTGGCGCCGGCTCGCCGGCATCTCGGGTTCTGAACTAGGTTGGGGAGGACGGCATGAGCCAACACGCCCTCTTCCGATCGGTGAAGGGCTTGGGGATTCCAGGTACCGCCCGAAAGGAAGACAGGAAAACCAGACTGAAAGTGGCGCCCCCGGCACCGGAGGTGGAGCGCCACAGCGACGGCAAAGACCATTTCGCCACGCGCAATGGCGTTCGCTGTGCCGGCGTACATCTGATCGTCGATCTGCACGGCGCCAAGCGTCTCAATGACATCGAGCATATCGAAGCGACGTTGCGGCGCTGCGTCGAAGCGGCGCGCGCCACGCTCCTGCATATTCACCTGCACCACTTTCAGCCAAGCGGCGTTTCGGGCGTGGCGGTGCTGGCGGAGAGCCATATTTCGATCCACACTTGGCCGGAAATCGGCTATGCCGCGCTCGACGTATTCATGTGCGGCTCGGCCGATCCGGATGCCTGTATTCCAGTGCTGCGCGAGGCATTTTCCGCCAAGCGCGTCGGCGTCAACGAGCTGTTGCGCGGTCAAGGCGCCTGAGCCCACGGCTTTGAGACGATAAAGTGCGCGGCCGGGCCAAGTCCCGGCCGTTTTCATATGGGAGGACTCGATGGCCGAGAAGCGCTGGATTGCCGAGACGCTGTTCGACGATCTCGGTTTCCGCATGACCTTCCAGGTCGATAAGGTGCTGCACGAAATGCAAACCGAGCACCAGCACTTGCTGCTGTTCGAGCAGGCGTTCTTCGGCAAAATGCTGATGCTCGACGGCGCCACCCAAATCTCCAAGAAAGACGAATTCATCTACCAGGAGATGATGTCGCATGTGCCGCTGTTCGCCCACGGCAACGCGCGCGACGTCCTTATCATCGGCGGCGGCGACTGCGGCATCGCCGAGGAGGTGCTCAAGCACAAGACGGTCGCGCGCCTCACCCAGGTCGAAATCGACGCCAAGGTGGTGGAATTCGCCAAGGAGCATTTCCCCGAATTCACCCGACCGGTGTTTGCCGATAAGCGCTTTGAGTCCATTATCGACGACGGCGCCAAATACGTGGCCAAAACCAACCGCCGTTTCGACGTGATTATCGTCGATTCCACCGATCCGATCGGCCCCGGAAAAATCCTGTTCGGCGAGAAGTTTTACGCCGGCTGCAAGCGCTGTTTGAACAAGGGCGGCCTCCTGACGACGCAAAATGGCGTGCCGTTCTTCCAGAAGAACGAGCTGACCTCGACCATGAAAAAAATGCGCCGTTTGTTCGCGGACGCCACCTGCTATGTCGCCGCCATTCCGGTCTATGTCGGCGGCCACATGGCCATGGGTTTTGCCACCGACGACAAGCGGCTGCAGCGGCACAGCGCGAATACGATCGCTCGGCGCTACCGCAAAGCCGGCGCCTTCCCCACCAGGTACTGGGCGCCCGCCCACCACGTCGCCGCCTTCGCGCAGCCGCGCTTCATAGCCGAGCTTGTCGCGAAGGCTGAGAAGCCACGGCGCTAGACGGCCCAACGGACTGCCGGAGAGGCTGTCCATTTGCGTCGTCTCGCATTAAAGTAGGCATGCTAATACAATCGTGAATGGCGCTGGTCGCGGCCGGTTCTTAAACAAGGCCGATAATGACGCGCCGGTGGGAGGATATTGCCATGAAGCTCTACATGCACCCGGTATCGATGACGAGCCGGCCGATCCGGCTGTTCATTGCCGAGAATAAGATTCCTGTCGACGAGGTCACCGTCGACCTGTTCACCGGCGAGCAATACAAGCCGCCCTATTCGGACCTTAATCCGAACAGTCTCGTGCCGATGATCGAGGACGGCGATTTGCGCCTGACCGAAAGCTCGGCGATCCTGAAATATCTCGCCGACAAGATCGGCTCGCCTGCTTATCCGAAGGATTTGAAGCAGCGCGCCAAGGTCAATGAGGTGATGGACTGGCTCAACACCAATTTCTATCGCGAGTGGGCCTATAATCTCTGCTATCCGCAACTGTTCCCGCATCTCAAGCGGCGCAGCGACGAGGCGCAGGCGGCAACGATCGAATTCGGCCAGCAGAATGCCAAGCGCTGGCTGCAGATCCTCAACGACTATTGGATCGGACCGAAGAAGCAATATCTATGCGGCGACCAGATCACGATCGCCGACTATTTCGGCGCCGCGCTCGTCACGCTGGGCGAGGTCATCCGCTGCGACTTCTCGGCCTATCCCAACGTGGAGCGCTGGCTCAACAATGTGAAGAAGCTGCCGACCTGGCCCAAGGTCAACGAGGTGTTCTATGGCCTGGTCGAGTCGGTGAAGGAGCAGCCGTTCCACGCCATCTGAGGACAGAGGACCGGAAGAAAGGCGTCTCTGCGCGCAAATAGACCAAATCTTGCCCGTCGTCCGTCCTCCGTCGTCTGACAATGTCATGAGCTTTTTCCCCGGCAAAGATCCAGCCTTAGGCGATGCGCCCGCAAGCGACGCGGTCCAGCAGCTGATCGTACCGCGCACGGTCGATCTCGGCGGCTTTCAGGTCCATCGCGCGCTGCCGTCGGCCGGCTCGCGCATGGTCGGACCCTTCATCTTCTTCGACCATTTCGGCCCGGCGGTGTTCAAGGCCGGCGACGGCGTCGACGTCCGGCCGCACCCGCATATCGGGCTCGCCACCGTCACCTATTTGTTCGACGGCGAGATCGTGCACCGCGACAGCCTCGGCACCGCGCTGCCGATCCGGCCGGGCGCCGTCAATTGGATGACGGCCGGGCGCGGCATTGTGCATTCCGAACGCACCGCGGCCGATCACCGCGATGGCGGCGAGCCGCTGCACGGCCTGCAGCTATGGGTCGCGCTATCGACGAAAGACGAAGAGACCACGCCGGGTTTCGCTCATACTGCGGCGGCCGACATTCCCGAACTCCGGGAGGATGGCCTGCATCTGCGGGTCGTCGCGGGAACGATGCACGGGCTGCGCTCGCCGGTCGTAACGAGTTGGGACACGGTGTTCGCCGAGGCGCATCTCAAAGCCGGCACCGTCCTTCCGCTCGACGCCGAGCATGAAGAGCGCGCCGTTTACGTCATCGCCGGCGAGATCGAGATCGCCGGCGACCGCCACGGACCGGAACGGCTCTTGGTGCTCAAGCCGGGCGACCACATCGTCGTCAAGGCGGTCAGCGATGCCCACATTATCGTCGTCGGCGGCGCCGCCATGGATGGGCCCCGCCACATCTGGTGGAATTTCGTGTCGTCGCGCAAAGAGCGCATCGAAGCGGCCAAAGCCGATTGGAAGGCCGGCCGCTTCGATATCGTGCCCGGCGACACCGCCGAGTTCATCCCGCTTCCGGAGTCTTGAGCGCCGCGCAAGCGGCAAGTTCACACGCCGATCGCCGCCTTGATGCGCTCCGCCGATATCGGCAAATCGCGGAACCGGTGCCCCGTGGCATCGGCGATCGCGTTGGCGACGGCCGCCGCTGCCGGTCCCTGACCCGCCTCACCGCTGCCGAGAAACGGCATGCCGGGACGGTTGATGACGTGAATTTCCATTTCGTCGGGCACCGCGGAGAAACGCAGGATCGGGTAGCTCGCCCAGTCGACGCTGGTGATGCGACGCTCGTCGAAGGTGACGCCTTCGTAGAGCGTCCAGCTCATGGATTGCAGGATGGCGCCCTCGATCTGATTGGCGATGCCGTCGGAATTGACGACCTGGCCGCTGTCGACGGCGGCAACCGCGCGCCGCATCCGCGCCCGCCCGCTGTCGCGATCGACTTCGACCTCGCAGGCGACGGCGCAATACGCCGCCAGATTCTTGTACCGCGCGAAGCCAAAACCCTGACCCCGCCCCGGCGCGGCAGGGCCCGGCTTGGTCGCCCAGCCGAAGCGCTGGGCCGCGGTTGCGACCACCTCGCGCGCGCGCGGATCGTCGAGGTGCTTGAGGCGGAACGCCACCGGATCGGTGCCCGCAGCCGCGGCAAGCTCGTCCATGAAACTTTCGATGGCGAAGACGTTCATGAAACCGCCAAGCGCGCGCAGCGCCGATACCCGCACCGGCATCGTCGGCAGGAAGTGATAAACCACCCGGACCCCGGGGATTTTATAAATCGGAATGGAATTACGATCGCCGCCACCTTCCGGCATCGGAATTGGCTTTGGCGGCGGCTCTGGGAACGGCTTGTCGAGATACCGCGCCGCCAGCAGCGATCCCGCGGGTCCGGGCCGCGTCGAGTGGGTGTTGCTCCAGATCTCATGATCCCAATCGACGATGCCGCCGCCGTCATCGAGCGCGGCGTTAAGCTTGACCAGCATGGCGGGGCCGTACGGCTCCCAGGCATGCTCCTGCTCGCGGGTCCATTGCACGCGCACCGGACGCCCTGGCATGGCGCGCGCAAGAAGCGCGGCGTCGGCGGCGGCATCGTCCGCGCCGTTATGACCGTAGCAGCCCGCGCCCTCGCTATGGACGCAGCGCACTTTGTCCTTGGGCATGCCCAACATCTCGGCAATGGCATCGCGGTCCGGATAGACGCCCTGGGTGTGCGTCCAAACCGTAAGCGTGTCGTTGTCGAACTGCGCCACCGCGCAGGACGGTCCGATCGAGCCGTGGGACAGATAAGGCCGCGAATAGGATGACGACAGCGTTTTGGCCTCGCCTGCGGGGGGCTGCTGTCGGTTGAGCACGGTAATGTCCTGCGGCGGCAAGCCGGTGAGAAACGCGCCCAATCCGTTTGCATCCGGAAGCTTTGCCGTTTCGTTCCAGCGCGCGGCGGCCGCCAGTGCGCGCATCGCCTCGATGGCTTGAAATTCGCGCTGCGCGATCACGGCAAGAAAGCTACCGTCGCGAACGACCTGCAAAACGCCCGGCATTTTCCGCACCGCGCCATCATCGACACCGGCGAGTTGTGCGCCGTAACTCGGCGGCCGCACGACGCGGGCATGGAGCAAGCCGTCCGGCCGCAAATCCTGTACGAAGGCCGCGCCGCCGGTCACCTTGGCGGGAATATCGACGCGCGGAATGCGCCGGTTCATGACCTTGAACTGGCTCGGGTCTTTCAGCGGCGATGTCGCGGCTGCCGAGACATGCAGCAGTTGCGCCGAAACCAGTTCGTCATAAGCGAAGCGGCGGCCGTCGGGAGCGATCACGGCGGCGTCCTGCGTTTTCATCTGTGCGGCCGGCGCGCCGGCGCGCGTTGCGGCTTCGGCGATGAGGAGCTGCCGCACTTGCGCGGCGGCGTTCATGATCGCGGCGCCGGAATCCTGCATCGAATGGCTACCGGCGGTGTAACCCTCATTCGGGGTGCGCGCCGTATCTGCGGTTACAAGCTTGATGCGATCGAAACTGACGTCGAGTTGTTCCGCGGCGATCTGCATGAGCGCGGTACTAATGCCCTGGCCGAGTTCGGCTTTGCCGGTAAAGACCGTGATCGCGCCGTTTGCGTCGATGCGAATCCAGGAGTCGAGATAAGGCGCTTGCTTGAGGCTGCCGGGAAGCGGCGGCGGAGCCGGTGTCGCCGGCGGCGGCGGCGCAGCGTTTTGCGCCAACACCCCGTTAGCGGACGAAAATCCTAGGACCAGCGCGCCGGAACCGGCCAGCACCGCGCGGCGCGAGATGACGGTCACAGCGCTCATCCACTGCCTCCCGCATTCGCCGATAGCATCTCCGTCTGGGCGCGGTGGATGGCGCGCAGGATCCGCATATGCGTGCCGCAGCGGCACAGATGCGGCTCGAGGAAAGCGCGGATGTCCGCCGCGCTGGCGCGCGGATTTTTCTGCAACAGCGCATGCGCCCGCATCATGATGCCCGGAATACAGTAACCGCATTGCGCCGCCTGCGCCTCGATGAAGGCGCGCTGGATCGGCGCCGGGCGCTCGGGCGTGCCGAGCCCTTCCAGTGTCGTGACCTCCTTGCCGGCCAGGAGCGCGATTGGCGTGACGCAAGAGAACACCGGTTCGCTGTCCACTAGAACGGTGCAAGCGCCGCATTGGCCGAGACCGCAGCCAAATTTCGCCGCGTTGAGCTTTAGGTCTCCGCGCAGCACGTACAGCAGCGGCGTGCGCGGATCGGCGTCGATGTCGTGCTGGCTGCCGTTGACGTTGAGCTTCATCGTGCGGCCTGCTGTGCTGTGCCAGACGGCGCAGGCTCGACGGCCGGCGTTCTGCTCGTCGCCGGAATGCGCGCACGGTTGCGCGCGTCGTGAACGCTTTTGACGATATCGGTCCACGGGTCCTTATCGGAGAAGCGTGCGCGCAAATAGCGGGCCAAGGCCACGACCTGCGTGTCGTTCATCGCGCCGGCAAAGCCAGGCATGATCGGCGCGCGCGCCGCCTCGGCCGCGGGCAAGCCATCGAGGATGATATTGACGAGATTGCCGGCGCTTGGACCGTTGATCGCGCTGGTCAGCATCAGATCGATGCCGCCATAGGGCAAGGCGCGGGGGCCTTCATGACAGCCGGCGCAAGTACCGGCGTAGGTCACCGCGCCTTCATCATTCTTGGTGTCGATGGCGCGCAGCGCATTGGTCTGGCCGTCGGCAGTCGCAGCCGCATCGGACCTGCCGCGCTCCTGTTGCATTTCCACGCCATGCACCACCACGTCCCGTTCGGGAGCGGCATGATTCATCTGCTCGGCCACATACATCGCGATCGCGCGCATATCGCCCGCGGGGGTAGCGTGAAGATCGCCGGCGACCTCGGCCATCGGACCGCGCACCACCCCGTGGCTGTCCTCGTAGCCATAACGCAGGTAGTGCCGCAACGCCGCGGCGTTCCACGGCACCGGCGCCGGCGATGATTCGTTGAGCGCATAGGCCGTCCAACCCTCCGCCTCGCCGCCGGAGAATTTAAGGTCCATCCGTTCCGCACCCAAGAGGTTGCGCGGCGTGTGACAGGCGCCGCAATGGCCGAGCCCGTCGACCAAATAGGCGCCGCGGTTCCAGGCCTCATCATGCGTGGCGTCGGCGCGATAGGGGCCGGAATGAAGGAACAGAAGATTCCAGGCGAACATCACCAGCCTGATGTTGAGCGGAAACGGCAGCCGGTCCGAGACCGGCTGCGCACGAACCGGCTCGCGCGTCATGAGGTATGCGTAAAGCGCGTCATCGTCGTCATCGGAAACGAGCGTAAAGTGATCGTAGGGAAAAGCCGGATAAAGATAGGCGCCGTCGCGACGCACGCCAAAACGCATTGCACGCTCAAAGGCGGCTTGCGACCATTGGCCGATCCCGGTCGCAGGATCGGGCGTGATGTTAGTGGAATAAATGGAACCGAACGGCGTCGGCACCGCGCGACCGCCGGCAAAGGCGCGCCCGCTCGACGCGGTATGACACACGTCGCAATTGCCGATGGCGGCGAGTAAGGCGCCGCGTTTGACCGATGCCGGATCGAAGCTGTTCGCGGCAGGCGGCGCAATCGGAGCGAGCGCCGGCCGCCATGCGGCAAACGTGAAGACGCCGGCGGCGAAGGCCAGCATGACGCAAAGCGCGAGCGCGAATTTTATTGGCCTCATGGATTGCCGGCCGAGCCGCAAAAGCCGCCTTCTTGAGCTGGTTTAACCAACCAAGAATAGCGGAGTTCCGTCGCCCCGGGCAGCGTGACGGTGGGTCGCGCGCCGCTCCAAGCGGAAGTGCGAACTCACCTCATCCATCGTCCCGCGAGGGACATCTTTCCACCGAGTTGGTGGAGCTCGAGTGTTCTCCTATTGGGTTTGATCCTATGCAATCCTCATGCTGCTACGGCTTCCCTGGTCCAGCGGAACTCGGTGCCATCAACCCAGATGCGGTGCATGATTACGGCCAGTCGGCGTGCCAGTGCCACGATCGCCTTTTTCATCCCACGGCGCCTGGCGATCTGCATCGCCCAGGCCTTGAGCCAGGACCATTTCTTCGAATACAGCACGACCTGGGCCGCTTCGTAGAGCATGACCCGCATCATCTCATCTCCGCAGCGTGATATTCTGCCGCTGCGATCGATCTCGCCGGATTGATATTTGGAGCACGTCAGTCCAAACACCGCCCCGACTGACTTGGATTTACGGAAGCGAGCAGGCACGTCGACAGTGGCGCGGTAGGTCAGAGCCACCACCGGGCCGACACCAGGGGTCGTCATCAGGCGCTGGCACACCTCATCGTCCCGTACGATGGCCAGCAAACGGCGATGCAGGATGACGAGCTGCTCGCGAAGTACCCGCCGGACGACCAGCAGCGGTTCGATCAGCCCGGCCAGATCGGGAAGGTTCTCGACCAGCTCCTTGATGCGTACCTCGAACTTCGCGTTGCCGACCATTCCAACCTTGAGGCCGAAGTTGCGTAAAGTACCGCGCAGGTCGTTGTCGATGGCGATGGCCTTCGACTGCAGCAGCTTGCGATGGGTCAGCAGCATCCGCAGTTTCTGACTGCGTAGCGTCTTGACATGCACCGGACGGTAAAGTCCCACCCGCATCATCTGTGCGATGCCGCGTGCGTCGTTGCGGTCGGTCTTGTTGATCTGTGCCTTCAGTACCGCCCGCATGTGCCGCGTCTCGACACAGACCACCGGTAATTCGGCTTCGGCGAGAGCGCTGAAGAGCCATTGCGACATCGGCCCGGCTTCTAATCCAATCCGCTTGAAGTGGTAGGCGGAGTTCTTCAGCACCGCCAACAACGCTTCAGGTTCGCTCGCAACCTTCACTTCCCGAACGATCTTGCCCGTGTCATCCACAATGCAGACGCTGGTCTCCTTGACCGATACGTCCAGTCCAGCAAAATGGTCCATGCTGCGCTTCTCCTTCTGATGCTTGAGGCCGTGACTGCGGACCTCGTATTCACCATCAGCCTGAAGCGCAGCACCCAAAATCTTCAGCTATCCACAAGCTCGCCGGCCGATTACCCCATCTTTTGCCCATGTGCGGTGACCGAATTCGCCAAACGGATTGTTGCGACGGTTAGCAATACGCCCAGCGAATTGACCGCAACGAGCTGCGCCATCTCCGACCCCTGCTTCGCATCTTCCTGCTGGCACGGGGTGAAGCGCCCCGACGGAAGAATCCCAAGCTAGCGAGCCGCGGCGGTTCGCACCTAAAGAAAAGCTAAAGGTTGGCTTGGGGCATGCTTTATTTATCGCTATTCTGCTGCGGGGGCTGAAAGCGGCGTCGCCTTGATCTACCGATTTGGGGATTACGCACTGGATTTAAGCCGGCGAGAGCTTCGCCGCGGCAATACGCCATGTGCCGTCGAGCCGTTTACGAATCTCAGCCGCGATCCCGGTCAGGATTTGCTTGGCGACGGGCTGACCGAAGATCTGATCGCCGCGCTGGCAAAGGCCGATTGGCTGTACGTTGCCACGCGCGCGATCATGTCCGGCAAGGAGGAGGTTCGATGACCCGTTTGGCCGAATGCCGTATTGGAATACTGCTTGCCGGACTTAGCTGCATCGCCGCGGTCATCGTGGCGCCGGCGCGGGCGGCTTCCGACCTCGAGCGCGCCTATCGCATCATCGCTGCGAAAAAATTCGTCGATCTCACCCACTCCTTCGGACCGGATACGCCGGTTTGGGCTGGCTTTGGCCAGGCGAAATTCGCGCCGGCTTCCGATCCCAAGACCGGCGAGCCATACACGATCCCCAAGGACGAATTCCGCGCCACTTATTACCAGATGGTCGGGCAATACGGCACGCACGTCGATCCCCCGGCGCATTTTGCCGAGAACGGCATCACCATGGATCAGATTCCGCTCAAGCAAATGATCCTGCGGCTGGTCGTGCTCGACGATACGCCCTACCTCGCCAAGGATCCAAACCACGCTTTCTCCGTCGCCGATCTCAAGGCCTGGGAACGCGACCACGGCCGGGTGCCGAAGGGCGCCTTCGCTGCGTTGCGCACCGACATGTACAAGGACTGGGACAGCAATCCCGAGCGCTTCAAGCGCCAGCCGTTCCCCGCCTGGTCGTTCGACACGATCAAATATCTTTATGAGAAACGCGGCGTGACGGCGACCGGCCATGAATCCATGGACACCGACATCACCGACAAGATGAATTCCGAAACCTGGATTCTGCAGCACGGCCATTATCAGATCGAGGTCATGGCCAATCTCGACAAGGTGCCGACGACCGGTGCGCTCATCGTCGTGACCTGGCCGAAGGTGAAAAACGGCCTTGGCTTTCCGGCGCGTGCTTTCGCGATATTGCCGTGAACTGTATGCCGGCTCGCCGCGCCGAATGCGGGCATTGGGTGTCTATCCAGGGACGCTCGACGATCGATCGAAGCGCGGGAAATTGCACCAGGCATCTCCTACCCGCAGCATTCATCGTCGCGTTGCAACTCTTGACGCCCAAGAATGTCTTGGCCGATACGCCGCCGCAGATTTCGATCGCAAAAAAATACCTCGAAATTTCCGTCGTCGTCGACAACGCGCTCAAGCCATTTGCCGGCCTGTTTGCCAACTGCCTTGCCGAAGGCAGGACTTGGGCGGACAAGGCTAACGCCGACGCCACCGCGCAGTGGCGCGCCGATCCAAAACCCTTTCGTGGCATGCAGTGGTCCTATGACCGGACTTACGACCTGCGCTCGGTGGCCGGCCGCTATGTCAGCATCGTGCGCAGCGACGGCACGTTCGAAGGCGGCGCCCATCCGAACCAGGAGATCGACACCATCCTATGGGACACTGCGGCGCGGAAGCGCGTCAGTATCCGTCCGTTCTTCGCCGAGACGGCCGATGACGGGCCGACCGTGGCAGCTTTGGCGCGCTCGGCCCAGCTTGCCGTCGCCGCCGCCAAGCTCGCCAACGGCATCAACGGCTATGGCGACGACAATACGCCGGCTGCCAAGCTGACGCCGGAGCAAGAATTGCGGCAGGACAGTTTCATCCGAGACGGGATCAAGCCGAAGCTTCTCGAACTCGGACCGGTGACGCTTGCTCCCTCGACCGAAAGCGGCAAGAGCGCCGGACTGACGTTCCACTATTCGCCTTACGGAGTAGGACCTTATGTCGAAGGTCCCTACACCGTATTCGTTCCGTGGACGGAC
The DNA here is from genome assembly GCA_963822935.1 of uncultured Alphaproteobacteria bacterium. GTDB lineage: Bacteria > Pseudomonadota > Alphaproteobacteria > Rhizobiales > Xanthobacteraceae > BOG-931. Next base: position 429,547 of record CAWGJP010000010.1, on the reverse strand, counting down.
TTCCGCCAATATCTGTCGCCCGCAGGCGCGGCAGTCTTTGGCGGCACGCGACCCAAGGACGACGTGGATAAATGGTGACAACCCCCTCCCCCCTCTGGAGGGAGTTGTCGACGACCGATCACGCCGCGTTGCGCTGCGCCTTCATCCAGGCCTCGATCTCGCGTTCGGCCTCGGCCTTGGCGAAGCCGTAACGCGCCTGCAAGCGGCCGGCCAATTCGTTGCGGCGGCCGCCGATGCGCGTGACGTCTTCGTCAGTCAGCTTGGCCCAATTGTTGCGGACCTTGCCCTTGAACAGCATCCAATTGACCTGAATCTGATCCCAGTGCATCGATTGTCTCCTGATGAGGATGGACAAACGCCGCTCACCGCGTCGTCTGGAGGACGTGATGTCAGCGGCGCGATGCGGCCTCAATTCGGCGGCAGCGGGGTCTTTCCGAGATCAATCTTGGCGCAGCTCGGGCGATTTCGGATTGTCAACTCAGAATGCCGCTATTCCCGCGCCGGCAATTTTCTTGGCGCCGTCGTGGTTGCAATTGGCTAAATGAGCGCGACAAAACATTGCCGCTAAAGCGTTGCCGCGAAACGATGTAATATGCCGTCTCGACTTCATCGCGCATTGATTCCGCATGGTTTCGTCTCTTCCCCACGACGTCGACCGCCTCGCCCGCGATATCCGCGGCGGCGACCGCACCGTTCTGTCCCGCGCCATCACGCTCATTGAAAGTAAGCGCGCCGATCACCGCCACACCGCCGCGGCGCTGATCCAGGCACTGTTAGCGGCGACCGGCCAGGCGGTGCGCGTCGGCATTACCGGCGCACCGGGCGTCGGCAAATCGACGCTGATCGATGCGCTTGGCCATCGTCTCACCACGCACGGCCACAAAGTCGCGGTGCTTGCGGTGGATCCCTCGTCGCGCCGCACCGGCGGCTCGATCCTGGCCGACAAGACGCGCATGGCGCGGCTTGCAAACGACGCCAATGCCTTCATCCGCCCCTCGCCGTCCTCCGGCACGCTTGGCGGCGTCGCCGCCAAGACCCGCGAAACCATGCTGTTATGCGAAGCCGCGGGCTACGACGTGGTGCTGGTCGAGACCGTCGGCGTAGGCCAATCCGAGATCGCGGTTGCCGATATGACCGATTTTTTCCTGGTGCTGGCGCTGCCGGGCGCCGGCGACGAACTGCAGGCGCTCAAGAAGGGCGTTGTCGAGCTCGCCGACATGATCGCGGTCAACAAGGCGGACGGCGACGGCCTGCCGCGCGCCAAGCTTGCCGCGTCCCAATATGGCGCGGCGCTGCACATACTTTCCCCGCGCTCGCCAAACTGGTCGCCGCCGGTCGTTACCTGCTCGGCGCTGACCGGCGACGGCATCGCGGCGCTGTGGGAGCACATCCTCGATCATCGCCGGCGCCTCACCGCATCCGGCGGGCTAGCGGCACACCGCGGCGAGCAGCAGGTGAAATGGATGTGGACCATGCTGGAAGAGCGGCTGTTTGCGCCGTTGCGGACCGACCGCGCGCTCAAGGCGGCCCTGCCGCGGATCGAAGCCGACGTTGCTGCCGGCCGCGTAGCCCCTGGCATCGCGGTCGAGCGGATCGCCGAACTCCTCGGTGCTTGAGACCATGCGGGTAGTTCTCGCCGGCTTCGGCCCATTCCCCGGTGCGCCGTTTAACCCGAGCGCGGCGTTGGTGGAGGCTTTGGCCCACAGGCGACGCCCGGCCCTGGCCGGCATCGAGCGCATCACGCATATTTTTGCCACCACCTATGCCGCCGTCGACCGCGAAATACCGAGATTGGTCGCGACCAAACCGGACATCGTGCTGATCTTCGGACTGGCCGGACGCCGCCGTGCGCTTTGCATCGAGACGCGGGCGCGCAATGCCGTCTCGATTCTGTTTCCCGACGCAAGCGGATATCGGCCAAAGTCAAGCATCATCGCCGAGGGCGGGCCGGGAGCGCGGCGCGGCAATGCGCCTTTTGCGCAGCTTCTTGCCGCGGTGCGGCCGCTCGGCGTTCCGGCGCGGCTGTCACGCGATGCCGGCCGCTACCTCTGCAACTATGCTTATTGGCGTGCCCTGGAACAAAGCCGTGACGGCGGGCCGCTCGTTCAGTTCATCCACATCCCACCGGTCGGATTGAAGCCGCGGCGCCGGCGTTCGAAACGGCGCTCAATTTCGCTGCCGCCACTCGTTGCGGCGACGGAAGCGTTGTTGCTCGCGCTTTTGGCGGCAAGCCGTCGTTAACCTTGCGGGCGGAAACCGCGGCAGCGGCAGGACCCGAAGAGGGTCTTCGCACATCAATATTTGCCAGTTTTGCCGCGTCTGTGCGCCGGAATGTCCGCGATGAAGTTCAATCGCCGCCGTCTGTTTGCCGCCTTCGCCGGCGCCGCTTCCGCCGGCGCGGCAACACCCGTGGTAGCGCGCGAATCGTTCCCGGTTGCACCGGTGGCGCGCGCCGAAATCGACGCAACCTCACTCGGCGTCCGGCCGAATGCTGAGATCGATCAGTCGGCCATTCTGCAAAGTGCGATCACGCGCGCGGCGGCGGCCGGGTCGTTGCTGCGGCTGCCGCCCGGACTCTATCACGCCGGCGCGCTGCAATTGCCGCCCTTTGCGGCGATCGCGGGCGTCATCGGCTCGACACGCCTGGTGATGACGGCCGGCCCGTCATTGCTGATGGCGACCGGCAGCGACTACGTGAGCGTGAGCGGCCTCGTCCTCGACGGCAATCGCGTCGCCCTGCCCGACGGCCGCGGACTTTTGCATTTGACCCAAGGCCGCGCACTGCGTCTGACCGACTGTATGATCGTCGATGCCGGCGGCAACGGCGTAATGCTTGACGCGATCGCCGGCGAAATCACGAACAACACCGTCATCGACGCCGCCAATCACGCGATCTTCTCCAACGACGCCGCAGGGCTGCGCATCGCCGGCAATACGGTTCGGCGCGCCGGCAATGGCGGCATTCTAGTCTGGCGCAGCAAGCCCGGCGATGACGGCACGCTCGTCATCGACAACCGCATCGAAGACGTCGCCAACAAAGCCGGCGGTTCCGGCCAGTACGGCAACGCCATCAACGTCTTTCGCGCCGACAACGTCATCGTGCGCGGCAACCGTATCCGCAACGCCGCGTTCTCCGCGGTGCGCGGCACCGATGCCTCGAACCTGCAGATCATCGGCAATGCTTGTAGCGGGCTCGGCGAGTGCGCGATCTACGCGGAGTTCGGGTTTGAAGGCGCGGTAATCGCCAACAATATCGTCGACGGCGCCGCGGCCGGCGTCTCGGTGACGAATTTCGACAAAGGCGGCCGGCTCGGCGTGGTCCAAGGCAACCTGATCCGCAATCTCACGCGCCGGCAGCCGCCTGGCAGCGATCCCCATGACACGGTCGGCATCGGCGTCGAAGCCGACACGGTGGTCGCCGGCAACGTCGTCGAGAGCATCAACGGCATCGGCATCCAGGCTGGGTGGGGCCCCTATTTGCGCGACGTCAGCGTCACCGCGAACATCGTGCGCGGTACCGACTACGGCATTACGGTCTCCGTCGCGTCCGGCGCCGGTACCGCCGTGATCGCCAACAATCTCGTCTCCGGCGCGCGGCTCGGCGCCATTGTCGGCACGGAATGGGCAAAGACAGTGGCCGGCGACCTAATTAAAGACGGCGCCAACCGTTACGCGCAGTTGTCGATCGACGGCAATCGGGTGCGCTGACGTCGCCTAAATTGCTGCCGTCACTTTGATCGCGCCAACCTCAAATCCGTTCCAGTTGCGCAGGCTCGGCTGCATCAATGGCTCCAGCGCTGCACGCTGGGCATCATCCAGCGGCAAAAAGCGCGCGATCACCGTTGCCACGACCGCCTGCGCGGCACGGGCGGCGCCGTCGTCGCATTTGAGCGCGATGCCGAGCCCCTGTTGGGGCAGCGTGGCGCAATAGACGCCCTCGGCGCCGGTCTTCACGAACACGCGGTCGCCGAAGAGCTGCATGATCTCGGTACAAAATCGTCCGCTGCCGGCGACGAACCACGGTTTTGCGGCACAGGCTTGCCGCAGTCGTCCCGCCGCGGCCGCGCGCGCCGGCGACAGGCCGCGGCCGGTGCCGAATTTGGCGAAGCCATGCGCAAGATTTTGCAGCGGCACCGCCCAGGTCGGCACCGAGCAGCCGTCGATGCCGCAAACAGCTTCCCCAAGGACGGCCCCGGTGAAATCTTCCAGCACCGCCCGCACCTGCCGCTGCACGGGATGTTCGGGCCGGAAATAGCCCGTCGTATCGGCGCCCTTCGCGCAGGCAAGGCAGAGGAACCCGGCGTGCTTGCCGGAGCAATTGTTATGCAGCGCCGAGGCCGTGCCGGTGCGCGCCAGCGCATAAGCGGCGGACTGCGAAATCGGCCAATGCACGCCGCAGCGCAGCGCCGAAGCATCGAGACCGGCCTTTGCCAGTATCCGCTCGACGCCGGCGACATGCGCCGGCTCGCCGCTATGCGAGGCACAAGCGAGCGCCAGCGCTTCGTCGTCAAAGCCAAAACGGTCGGCTGCGCCCTCTTCCACCAGCGCCATAGCCTGCAGCGCCTTGATCGCCGAGCGCGGGAACACGGGCGCGGCGACGTCGCCAATGGCAAGCACGCTGCGGCCTTCGGCATCGGCGACCGCGACGGCGCCGCGATGGCGGCTCTCGATCAGCGCGCCGCGCGTCACTTCGACCAACACCGGGTTGCTCATGGTCCGTCTTTTTCCGAACGCGGCCGCGGCGCCCGGCTAATAGCCCACCGTGAACCTCTGCCTGACGTGCTTGGGATTTTCGATTTCATCCAAAATCGCGACGGCAAAATCTTCCCGCGATATGTGGCCGTTATCCGCGGCGTCGACCACCATCGTGTCGGTGCCCGAGCGGTATTTTCCAGTGCGCTCGCCGGGCTTGATGGACGTGGGTGGCGAGATCGCCGTCCAATCGACATCGTCGACTTTGCGCAGCTTATCGAGCGCGACCATCGCCGGTTTCGAGCTCGGCGCCGGCGACGCCATGTGGTCGAAATGCAGCCTGCCGTCGGCACGCCGGAGGCTGCCCGCGCCGACCACGATCAACGCCCGCCGCACTTTGGATTTACGGATAACCTCGATCACCGCGTCGATATCGTTGCCGTTCCATTTCAGCGAAACCACGACGACGTCGTGACCCCGCAAGACGGCTGCCAGCGCCGCTGCGTCGGCCGGATGCACGGTCGCGACCGTAAGGCCTTCGCGCGCCGGCAGATTGGCCGCACCGCGTGTCGTCCCGGTCACGCGGTGGCTGCGCGCCAGCGCCTCGTTGAGAATACGGCTGCCGATATTGCCGGTCATGCCGACGAGCGCGATGTTTGCCATGTGTTTTGCCTTCCGTGCGTTGGTGTTTGCGATCGTCTGGCGTTTCGTTTGGTGGAAGATTCGTAAAGCCGCAACCTTTGCGAAGGGCCAAGCGGACGTAGCGTGCGCGAATTGCGACTCCCAATCTGTTGACTCCATCATAAGCCGGGGAAATGGTGGCAGATAACCGGGAACCGGACAAAAAATTTTGGGGAGGCAACCATGGCTACCGCCATCCACGATGTCGGACGTAAGCTCGACGCCCTGCCGCTCGGCCGCTTTCACTATCGTCTCACCGGTCTGATCGTCGGCGGCTTGTTCGTCGACCAGTTCGACAATTACATCACCGGAGGCATTCTCGGCGCGGCGATCAAGGAGGGTTGGTCGACCATGTCGATGAATGCGCTGTTTATCAGCGCAGGCACCGCCGGCATGACCATCGGCTCGATTGCCGCCGGCTGGATCGGCGACCGCTACGGCCGGCGTTTCAGCTTTCAATTGAATCTGCTGATTTTCGGGCTGTTCTCGTTCGCGGCGGCGGCCTCGCCGACCATGGGCTGGCTCACCGTCTCCCGTTTCCTCATGGGGCTGGGCATGGGCGCGGAATTCGTCATCGCTTACACGATGTTGAGCGAATTCGTACCGCCGAAGTCGCGCGGCCGCTGGCAGGCCTCGATGGCGGTGATCTCCAACGGCGCGGTGTTTATTTCCAGCCTATGCGGCTTTCTGATCATTCCGCATTACGGCTGGCGCTGGGTGTTCGTGATCGCCGGCGTTGCCGCGCTGGTGGTCTGGTTCCTGCGCAAGGCGTTGCCGGAATTGCCGCGCTGGCTGGAAAGCCAGGGCCGCAACGCCGAGGCGGACAAAGTCGTCGACGATATCGTCCATGAACTGGGGCTCAAGGAGGCGCCCGCCGGCGTCCCGTCGTCGGTGCCGACTCCAGTTACGGCCGACGTGCCGTTCATGGTGCTGTTCTCGCCGCCGGTCATTCGCCGCACGCTGCTGGCCGTCATCCTGATGACCGCCGGGTTGACGGTGTCTTATGGCTACACCAACTGGCTGCCGACCTTCTTCATCAAGCAGGGCATGAGCCTGAACACCTCGATCGGCTTCACCGTGATCATGAGCCTCGGCGGCACGCTCGGAGCGCTCATCGCATTCGCGGTCGCCGACAAATTCGACCGCAAGCCGAGCCTGACCGTGGCCGGTATTTGCGCGCTCGTTTTCGGCATCCTGTTTGCGCAGGGCGATAGCGTGTTGTGGGTCAATTCGTTCGGGCTGCTGCTGCTCGGCTCGCTGTTCTGTTTCACCACGCTCTCGATCGCCGTCTACATGCCGGAACTATTCGCCACCGAGTACCGCGCCCGCGGCGCCGGCCTCGCCTTCACCTGCGCCCGCATCGGCATCGTGGTGACGCCGTTCCCGATCGTTTGGGCGTTCGACTTCGCCGGGCTGACCGCGGTGACGACGATGTTCTCGGTGTTTCTGGTGATCGCGCTCGTCGCGCTGTGGGTGCTTGGCGTCGAAACGCGCGCCAAGCCGCTCGAGGAGACGGCGCCGGTGCTCGATCGCGCGCCGGAGCCGCTGCCGGCCCGTGCCGCTCCGGCGGCCGAATAGCCGATGCAGGCAGCAAGCCAGCGCAACGTCCGGTTCGTCGGGCACAGCGACCAAGGCGGTCGCAGCGACGGCGTACAGGTCATGGTCCATCGCGGCCATGCCTTTATCGGCCATATCTTCAGCGGCGGTTTCTCCGTCGTCGACGTCCGCGATCCGAAAAATCCGCAAGCCGTCGCCTTCGTGCCGACGCCGGAGAACACCTGGTCGCTGCATCTGCAGGTGCATGACGATCTTCTGCTCGTCGTCAACGCCGCCAATGTGTGGACCGCGCAAAAGGTCGCGAGCGACAAGGAATTCTTCTCGCGGCCGCTCACCGAATCCTTCGACCGACACGGCATGTCGTTTGCCTCGGGGCTGCGGGTTTACGACATCTCGCAGCCGGCAAAACCGCGTGAGATCGCGTTCATGCCGATCAAGGGGCTTGGACCGCATCGGATCTGGTATGTCGGCGGCCGCTACGCTTACATCTCGGCGCATTTCGAGGGCTTTACCGACCGCATCCTCGCCATCGTCGACATCAGCGATCCTACCAAGCCGCATATCGTCGGCCGCTGGTGGCTGCCGGGCATGTGGCAGGCCGGCGGCGAGACGCCGCAATGGCCGCAAGGCCGCCGTTACGCGCTGCACCACGCCGTCGTCGCCGGCACCACCGCCTATGGCGCCTGGCTCGATGGCGGGCTCACCGTCCTCGACGTCGCCGATCCGGCCAAGCCGCGGCTGTTGGCGCAACGCGTTTGGCATCCGCCGCTCGGCTCAACGACGCACTCGCCGTTGCAATTCCCAGACCGAAACCTGCTGATCGTCTCCGACGAACCAGCCCAGGACAATTGCGCCGATGGCATCAAGCGCATCTGGGTGTTCGACGTGCACGAGCCGAGTAATCCGGTCAGTATCGCCACCATGCCGCTGCCCGATGAAGAGCGCTATTGCGAACTGCCGGGCAAATTCGGCCCGCATAATCTGCATGAAAACCGGCCCGGCGCGTTGCAGAACTCGAATCTCGTCTTCGCGACCTATTGCAATGCAGGGCTTCGCGTCTTCGACATTACCAATCCGTTCCAGCCGCGTGACGCCGGGCATTTTGTTCCATCGCCGCCGACCCTTCGCATGGATCCGCGACCGAACCGGCCTCTGGTCATCCAGTCGGGCGACGTCTTTGCCGCCGCGGATGGCCTTCTCTACATGACGGACTTTAACGCCGGGCTTTATATTCTGGAATATGACGGCAACCGGTGACGCTCCTGCGTATCCGCTTCACGCAACCATGAAAGCGAACGATGCCGAGCGACGTTTGGTCGAAGCCGAAGACCGTTATGGTGACCGGAGGCACCGGCTTTGTCGGCACTTATGTCTGCCGCCTGTTGGGATCGCAAGGGCAGACGGCCATCGCCGTCGGCGTCGAACCATTTACAGCACAGGCGCTATTCGTCCTTGGTGATGCGGCCGCGGCGACGCATTACGTTCGCGGCGACGTCCTTGACGCCGCCGGGCTCGACGCAATCTGCGCGCAATATGCACCCGACGCCATCATTCACGCCGCCGGGCTGGTCGGACACGATACGTCGCTCGCCGATCCGGCCAAGACCTATGCCGTCAATGTCGGCGGCACCGTCAACGTTTTCGAAGCCGCGCGCCGCGCCAATATCGGCAAGGTTTTGCTGATCAGCAGCAACGCGGCCTATCACCGCAAAGAACGCGACGCGTTCGACGAAACGCATCCGACGACGTCGCTCTATGCCGGCAATCCGAACGCCCATTACGGCGCCTCGAAGATGGCGGCCGAGCAGGTGGCGCTCGCCTATCACACTTTCCACGGCATCGATGCGCTGGCGATCCGCATCACCAGCGTCTACGGATTCGGCATGAAGCCCGGGCAGATGCAACTGAAGCAGATCGTCGAAGGGGCCGCGAACGGCCAATCCGTAAAGATCGCGTCCGGTGGCGGCGTGGTGCGCGACTACACTTATGTCGAAGATTCTGCCGCCGGCATCGTCGCCATTCTCAATGCCGATACGCGCGCCGTCGCACAGCGCATTTTCAACATTTCGCGCGGTGAGCTGACCAGCACCTTCGACATCGCCGCGGCCACCCGCGCCGCTTTCCCCGGCGCCAGCATCGAAGTCAGCGGCGAGATGACCGAATTCGAAACGGCGACGCTGAAACAGCGCGCCCCGCTGTCGTGGGCCGCCGCTGAAAAAGTATTCGGCTACCGGCCGCGCTATTCGCTGCGCCAAGGTATCAAGAGTTACGCCGAATTTTTTACCGCTTTCAAAAAGCACGCATGGCCGGTCGTCTCGACATGACGGGGTGAACACGCCAATCTGGTGTCATGCGTCGGCTGACTATCGTCGTCCCAGTGCTCAATGAGGCGGCCATCCTGGTTGGCGCGCTCGCGGCGCTGGCGCCGTTGCGCGCCCGCGGCGCCGAGGTGATCGTCGTCGACAGCGGCTCGACCGACGGCTCGCCCGATCTGGCGCGCCCGCTTGCCGACCAAGTCGTCACCGCTACGCGCGGACGCGGGGCGCCGTTGAATGCGGGCGCGGCACTGGGTACCGGCAATGTGCTGCTTTTCCTGCATGCCGATACGACGCTGCCGCCAGATGCCGACCGCTTGATTGACGCAGCGCTCAGGCACCGCCCTTGGGGCCGTTTCGATCTGCGCATCGCCGGGCGACATCCCTTCCTTGCGATCGTCGCCCGCATGATCAATTGGCGCTCGCGGCTGACCGGTGTCGCCACCGGCGATCAGGCGATCTTTGTGACCCGCGAGGCATTTGCAGCCGTCGGCGGTTATCCCGACCTGCCGCTGATGGAGGACATCGCTATATCGCGGCGGCTCAAGCGCCTGTGCCGGCCGTTTTTCATCGGCGAGCCGGTCGTCACCTCCGGCCGGCGCTGGGAGCACCACGGCGTGCTGCGCACCATCGTGCTGATGTGGCGGCTGCGGCTCGCTTATTATCTCGGCGTCGAGCCGGCGCGGCTGGCGCTGCGTTACGGGAGCGTACCGTCCTCACCCGCGCAGGGCCGCGCCGGCCCATAACTTCGGCGCCGCACGCGCATATTGCTTCGGACGCGCCACGTCGGCGTCGAGCTCCTGCGCCGCAAGCCACGCCCAATGCGGGTCGTCGAGAAAGCTGCGCGCCAGGGCGACCATATCAGCCTTGCCTTCAGCGACGATTGTTTCCGCCTGCTCGGCATTGGTGATCATGCCAACCGCGCGTACGGCGATCCCGCATTCGCGGCGCACCCGCTCCGCGGCGGGAACGTTGAAGCCGGGATCGTTCGGCCAGCGGCTTTCAGGAGTGATATTGCCGGACGAGACATCGACGTAATCGAGCCCGGCGGCCTTGAGCGCCTTGCCCGTCGCCACGGCGTCGTCAACGGTAAGGCCGCCCTCGACCCAATCGGTGCCGGTGATGCGCGCGCCGAGCGGTACCGTGCGCGGCACCGCGGCACGGACCGAGCGCACCACTTCAAGCGGGAATTTCATGCGGCCTTCGAACGAGCCGCCATAGGCGTCATTGCGCCTGTTCGACAGCGGCGACAGGAAGCTGTGCAGCAGATAGCCATGGGCGAAGTGCAATTCGATGGCGTCAAAGCCGATCCGCAGCGAGCGCTTGGCCGCGTCGGTGAATGACGCCGTGACACGCGCCATGTCGTCTTCGGTCATGGCGCGCGGGGTGTGCCAGCCGGGCCCGAATGGCACCGCCGAAGGCCCGATCGTCGGCCAGGCGTCTTCGCCATCGGTGAGCGCCTTGGCCCCTTCCCACGGTCGCTGCGAGGAGGCTTTGCGGCCGGCATGGGCCAGCTGAATGGCAAGCTTGGCGCTGCCGATGCGGCGGCAATGATCGACGATCCGCACCAGCGCTGCCTCGCAGTCATCGGAATAAAGGCCGAGGCAGCCATGGGTGATGCGGCCGCGCCGCTCGACATGGGTGGCCTCGACGACCAACAGCCCGGCGCCGGAGTTCGACAGCATGCCGAGATGGGTCATATGCCAGTCGTTACCGGCCCCGTCGTCGGCGCTGTATTGGCACATCGGCGACACCACAACGCGGTTCGGCAGCGTGAGGTCGGCAAGTTTAATCGGCGAGAACAAGACGCTCGGCATTGATGCTCACATAGGCTTGAGGAAGCGATTTTGGCTTGAGGAAGCGATTTTAGGTTTCGAGGAAGGGGTCAAAAAGTCCAAAGGAACAGGGGTCGAACGACCGCAACGGCGTCCGACGGCGGTACGATCCGCGCACACCGGCAGAGGCTTTCCGGGATGTGGATAACGCGTCCGGCCGGCGGAATCTAGTCAGGCCAAGCCGGCGCCGCTACCCCGTTCGCAAGCGGCGGCGGCAGGCCACCGTCCGGCAGCAGATCCTCGCTGTTGAGCGGCACTCCGGCAATCGCGGCCCATTGATCGCGCACCCGCAGCACTTTGCGCATTTCATCGAGAAATTCGGCTTCGGTGAAATAGTGCCGCCACCGCCCGCTGTCGCACAAATCGAGGAAATGCTCCTGCCGACGCTCGATCAGGGCAAGCCATCGGCGGGCGATGCCGTCGTACCGGCCGGATTGCGGTTCCGACATGGAGGGGCAACCAGAAGCGCAAAGTCAAAAAACGCGGTTGAAATCGACGCTTCCGGATAGACACCGCAGACTTGTTGATTCGGCAATCAAAATGAATGTGGCGACACGAAGGACTATTGTTGACTTTTTGTTTGTTGATAACAGCGGGGAAACTTGATTCGGCCCTTTATCGGTTGAGCACGATCTTGTCCGAAAAACGGGGCCACTTTTCGGGATCTTGCTCTAGAGCTTGACCCGCAGCCAGTTCGCCAGCTCGCCGACGATGCCGCGGCGGAAGGTGAGCACGCAGGCGACGAAAATGGCGCCCTGGATCACCAGCACCCATTGGCCGAGTGGCGCCAGATAGTTCTCCATCGCGACGATGATGAAGGCCCCGACCACCGGGCCGAAAATGGTGCCGAGACCGCCGACCAGCGTCATCAATATGACCTCGCCGGACATGGTCCAATGCACATCGGTCAGCGAGGCGAGCTGGAACACCAGCGCTTTGAGCGATCCGGCAAGCCCGGCGAGTGTCGCCGACAGCACGAAGGCGACGAGCTTGTAGCGGTCGGTGCGATACCCGAGCGAAATCGTCCGCAGCTCGTTTTCGCGGATCGCCTTGAGCACCTCGCCGAACGGCGAATTGATGATGCGATAGATCAGGAAGAACGCGGCGAGCACGACGACGAGAACGAACGCGTACATCGTCATTTCGTTGTTGAGAGCGAAAACGCCGAACAATTTTCCGCGCGGCACGTTTTGGATGCCGTCCTCGCCGCCGGTGAGTTTCACCCGCAACGCCACCAAATACATCATCTGCGCCAGCGCCAGCGTGATCATGGCGAAATAAATGCCCTGGCGGCGAATGGCGATGGCGCCGCCGACAAAACCGATGAGCGCCGCGCTCGCCGTGCCGATGACGACCGCGAACTCCGGCTGCAAGCCCCAGGATTTCGCGGCATAAGCCGCGAGATAGCTCGCCCAGCCGAAGAACAGCGCATGGCCGAACGATACCAGTCCGACATAGCCGATCAGAAGGTTGAAGGCGCAGGCGAACAGCGCGAAGCATAAGGCCTTCTCGAGGAAGACCGGATAGAGCACGAACGGCGCCGCGACCAGAAACGCGGTCATCGCGACGGCGGCTACAGCAAGACTGCGATCTCCCGAGCGGGACAACCGTATTGCCGACGCATCGGCGGCGCTCGCCATCACGCGCTCCGCCCGAACAAGCCGGCCGGCCGCACCAACAGCACAATCACCATGATGACGAAGATCACAGTGTTGGACGCTTCCGGAAAGAATACTTTGGTCAGGCCTTCGACGATGCCGAGCGTGAAGCCGGTGAGGATCGCACCCATGATCGAGCCCATGCCGCCGATCACGACGACGGCGAACACGACGATGATGATGTCGGAACCCATTTGCGGCGACACGTTGTAGATCGGCGCCGCCATCACCCCGGCGAGCGCCGCAAGGCCGACGCCGAAGCCGTAAGTGAGCGTCACCATGCGCGGCACGTTGATGCCGAAGGCGCGAACCAAGGTCGGATTTTCGGTGGCGGCGCGCAGATAGGAGCCGAGCCGCGTGCGCTCGATGGCAAACCAGGTGCCGAAACACACGACGACCGAAAATCCGATCACCCAGGCGCGATAATTGGGCAGGAACATGAAGCCGAGATTATGCCCGCCCTGCAGCGCATCGGGCACGTCATAGGGCTGGCCGGACGAGCCATAATAGTTGCGGAACAAGCCCTCGATGATCAGCGCCAGGCCGAATGTCAGCAGCAGGCCGTAAAGATGATCGAGCTTCTGCAGCCGCTGCAGAAACAGCCGCTCGATGAGGATGCCGGTTAAGCCGACCAGGATCGGCACGATGATGAGCGCCGCCCAATAATTGATGCCCAGATATTGCAGCAGCATGTAAGCGACGAACGCGCCCATCATGTACTGCGCGCCGTGCGTGAAATTGATGATGTTGAGCATGCCGAAGATGACGGCAAGCCCGAGACTCAACAGCGCGTAGAACGACCCGTTGATGAGCCCGAGCAGAAGCTGCGCGAACAACGCCTGCGACGGGATGCCGAATATCTCGAACATGCGCTCGCTTCGTCCTCAACAGAGAGCCGGCGCGCTCCCCTCCCCGCCCGGGCGCGCGCGAGCGCGGCCCGAGCGGACAGAGGCGGAAGTTTTACCCGTTCACCATCGGGCAGTTGTCGTCCTTCATCGGGCGGAACGCCTGGTCCGCCGGAACGGTGGCCTTGAGAATGTAGTCGTCGCCGGGATATTTCGATTCCGCCGGCGATTTCACCTGGAACAGATAGGCCGGGTGAATCTTGCGGCCGTCGGCGCGGACCATGCCCTTGCCGAACAGTGGATCGTCGGTCGGCAATTTCTTCATCTCGGCGACAACAGCCTTGCCGTCCGCGGCGCTTTTGAGCGCGGCGACGGCCTTGAGATAATGCAAAGTCGCCGAATAGACGCCGGCCTGAATCATGGTCGGGAATTTGCCCGGCCGATCGACCTGCCAGCGCTTGGTCCAGGCACGGGTGGCGTCATTCATGTCCCAATAGAACGTCTCGGTCAGGACGAGGCCCTGCGCCGCCTTCAGCCCGAGCGCCTGGACATCGCTGATAAAGACGAGGAGACCGGCGAAGTGCTGGCCGCCGGCGGTGATGCCGAATTCGGCGCCCTGCTTGATGGCATTGATGGTATCGCCGCCGGCATTGGCGAGACCGATGATTTTTGCTTTCGAGGCTTGCGCTTGCACCAGGAACGACGAGAAGTCCTGGGTGTTGAGCGGATGGCTCACGCTGCCGAGAATCTTGCCGCCATTGGCCAAGATGACCGCCGTGGTGTCGCGTTCAAGCGCATGGCCAAAGGCATAGTCTGAGGTAAGAAAGAACCAGGTGTCGCCGCCGGTCTTGACCACGGACTTGCCGGTCGAGTTGGCAAGCATCCAGGTGTCGTAGGTCCAGTGGATCGTATTGGGCGAACATTTCGACCCGGTCAGGTCGGAGATCGCTGCGCCGGAGACGAGGAACACCTTGTTCTTCTCGCGCGTGACGTCGCTTACCGCTAGCGCGACACCGGAATTCGGCACGTCGACAATGGCATCGACGTGATCGACGTCGAACCATTGCCGGGCGATGTTCGAACCGACATCCGGCTTGTTCTGATGATCGGCGCTGACGATGTCGACCTTCATGTTGTGCGCGGCGGGATTGAAGTCCTGCACCGCCAATTTGGCGGCAGCCACCGAGCCGGGGCCGGTGGCGTCGGCGTAAAGGCTGGACATGTCGGTCAGCACGCCGATCTTGACTTCGACCGGCTGGGCATGCGCCGCCGTCGTTATCAAGACGGCGGCGGCAAATGCCAAACTCGCTGTAAATCTCATCACACACCTCCCTTTATGCGGGCTTTTTGCCCTCTCTGCGGTATATCAAACTCCGAGATAGTCGTGCAGTCTAGCCGTATTGGCTTTGAGTTGCGGGGTCGAAAATTCATCGACGACGCGGCCGTGTTCCATGATGTAGTGCCGATCGGCCACCGCCGCGGCAAAGTGGAAATTCTGCTCGACCAGCAAAATGGTGAAGCCCTGCGCTTTGAGCGAACCGATGGTCTGGCGTATCTGCTGGATGATGACCGGCGCTAGCCCTTCAGTCGGCTCGTCGAGCAACAGCAAGCGGGCGCCGGTGCGCAGAATGCGGCCGATCGCCAGCATCTGTTGCTCGCCGCCGGAGAGTTTCGTGCCCTGACTTGAAAGCCGCTCGCGCAGATTGGGAAACAGCGCAAAAATGCGGTCGAGATCGAGGCCGCCAGGGCGCACTTCCGGCGGCAGCAGCAAATTCTCGCGAACGTCGAGGCTTGCGAAAATGCCGCGCTCCTCCGGGCAGAAGGCGATGCCGGCACGCGCGATCGCGTCCGAGGACAGGCCGGCGAGCTCACGGCCTTCGAAGCGCACCGAGCCATGGCGCTGCTCGACGATGCCCATGATGGCTTTGAGCGTCGTGGTCTTGCCGACGCCGTTGCGGCCAAGCAGCGTCACCACCTCGCCAGGCTGCACCTCGAAGGTCACGCCATGCAGAATGTGCGACTCGCCGTACCAGGCTTCGAGCCCGTTGACGGCGAGCATGGCACGCGTCGCTGAACGCTTGTCAATCATGGCCGGTTCCGAGGTAGGCTTCGCGCACCGCGGGATTCGCCGATACGGTCTGGTAATCGCCTTCGGCGAGCACCTGGCCGCGGGTGAGCACCGTGATGCGATCGCACAAATTGGCGACTACGCTGAGATTATGCTCGACCATCAGCACGGTGCGGCTCGCGGCGACCGCTTTAATCAGCGCGCTGATACGGGCAATGTCGTCATGGCCCATGCCCGCGGTTGGTTCGTCGAGCAATAGCATTGCCGGATCGAGCGCCAGCGTGGTTGCGATTTCGAGCGCGCGCTTGCGGCCGTAAGGCAATTCGGTCGCCAGCACATTGACATAGGGAGAAAGTCCGACGTCGGCGATCAGCGCCATAGCGCGGTCGTCGAGCGCGTGCAGCATGCGCTTGCTGCGCCAGAAATCGAACGAATCGCCGCGGCCGCGCTGCAGCGCGATGCGAACGTTTTCCAGCACCGTCAGATGCGGAAACACCGCGGAAATCTGAAATGACCGCACCAGCCCGAGCCGCGCGACGTCAGCCGGCCGAAGCGCGGTGATGTCACGCCCGTCGAACACGATGCGCCCGCGGGTGGGGTTGAGAAATTTGCTCAAGAGATTGAAGCAAGTGGTTTTGCCGGCGCCATTCGGGCCGATCATGGCGTGAATGCTGCCGCGCGTGACGCGCAGATTGACAGAGCGCACCGCGACGAAACCGGCAAAATCCTTGGTCAGGTCCTCGGTTTCAAGGACGGTATCGTCACGCACCTAAAGGTCCCCCACGGCCGGCATTCTCCGCCATCTTCGCCGCAGGCGTAAAGCGAATTAGCGATTGACCCGTACCGCTGCGGCATTTAGGCCGCGATGTTGAGATAGCTCCTTAAAACGACGACCCGCCCGGAGGGGACGAGTCCGGGCGGGTCTTAAATATCGGCGCTGGCGTCGGGGGCGTAACGCGCCGATGGGGCCTATTTGCGCCACCGTTCATTCGTCGTGCCGCCCGGTAAAAGGTTCAAGGCGGGAAAACCTGACACGACGGGACGATAGCCGGAACTCGGCCTATTTGCTCGGCGCGGCGGGCTCGCCGGACCCGGCGGTTTCGGCAGGCTCGGCCGACGCCACGACGCGCTCCTGGCGCATGCGGGCGATGATCTTGCCAAGTTCCTCCTTGGCCAGCGACGTCATGGCGATGCGTACGCGGTAGACCCCGCCCTCGGTCGGACCGTCGACCAGCGCCGCCTGATAATTGTGCAGGAAGTTCGTGATCTCGGCGGCGCTGGCGGCTTGCGCAAAGCGCACCATCGCAAACGTGCCATGGCGATGCACAACACCGAGGGAGGCCTGCTGGGTCGCGCTTTGCGGCGTGGTGAAAACGTCGACGAGCATAAAGGCTTGGAGCGCAATGGCGAGCACGGCAAAGGATGCGGCCACCGCCAAAGTGCGTGGCGGCAGATTGGCGAAAAATCCGGTCAGCCAACCGGCGGCGGCGCCGCGAATATGCCTAGGCGCAGCATCGGCCTCGGCATCGATCGCCGCCATCAGCCGCTCGACGACATGCGGCCGCGGGGCGCCGAGCGTTTCGTTGAGGTGGATGGTTTCGACGAGCTCTTCACGAACCAGATCGGCATGGCGCGTGAGCTCGGCGTCCTGCCGTAATGCCTCCTCGACGCGCTGGCGGTCGCGGCGACGCAACGTGCCGGCCGCGTACCAAGGCAACAGCGCCTCGATGTCGCCGGGTTCGCCATTTTGGCCCGGATTACGTACCGCATCGCTGCTCATCATGGCCAACCTCGATCGATTCCCGCCATTCGGCACAGCTCTCCCAGTTTCTTGCGCGCATAGAACATTCGCGTCTTCACCGTGTTCTCAGGAATTCCGATAATCCGGGCGACTTCCTCGACCGATTTCTCGTGGTAATAGACGAGGTCGATGACTTCGCGATGCTCGCGCGACAGTCCGGCGAGGCACTTGCGCAGTTTCTCGCCTTTATCGAGTTTCGCCAGGGCAATTTCCGGGTCATCCGAAGTTTCCTCGATCAGTTCGGCCGCTTCATCGTCCAGCCCGTCCTCGCGGCGCTTGCGCAACTGCGACAGCGCCTTGAAGCGGGCGATGGCAATAAGCCAGGTCGAGACGGCGCTTCTGCCTTCAAACCGGTTGGCCTGCCGCCAGACGTCCAAAAACACCTCGCCGATGACGTCTTCCGCCGCCATCTCGTCACGCAACAGACGCAACACAAAGCGATAGACCCGCACATGGTGCCGCGCGAACAGCACCTGCATCGCCAGCCGGTCGCCCCGGGCAATTCGACCGATCAGTGCTTCATCGGCCGGTGCTTGCATCGCCATGGAATCGGCTCACGAATTGGTCGCGGCTCGCCGCCGCAAGGTTCAAATACCCGTGAATAATTTTTGATGCTGCGCGGCACACGGACTAGAGTGAATTCTCGCATTTCCTCAGAGTCTTAGCCGCGGGGAAGCAATACCCCGGCACCGGGCGTCTAATTGCTCCTGAACGGGGCCGCGACGCAAGGGTCTTTCGCGGCCTGCCCCGGAATCCGGCTGTTTTTGCGTTAATTGGGCAGCGGAGTGCCTAGCGGCTGGGCCCTGGAAGCGTTTCACCCAGCGGCTTTTCCTCGAGCAGGATCACGGCCAGGAACGAAATCGCCAGCGTACCGGCAATGGCGAGGAAAACCGTCTTGAAGGTCGCGACCGACGCGCTGCCCAAAAACGCATGTCCCAGCGAGCCCGGCGCCGCATCGACCGGCGCATGGGCCAGCACGACTGCGCCGAAGCCGGCAATCAGCATGGTGCCCATCAGCGTACGCGCAAAATTCATGGTGCCGATGGCCGCGCCCAGATTGTGAATGGCCACGGTGTTTTGCAGCGCCACCTGGGTCAACGGCGCGGTCGGCCCGAAGCCGACGCCGATCAGAAACAAAATGATCTCGAATCTCAGCGAGTTCATGCTTTCGGCCGAAAACGCCAAAGCAATGACCGCGCCAAGACCGATGCAGAGAAAACCCAAAGGCAAGAGCTTGTAATGCCGCACCCGGCCGATCACCTGGCTCGACAATCCGGCGCTGATATTGAGCGTGACCATTAGTATCATCAGGCTCAAGCCCGACGAGGTGGCCGACCAGCCGAGCGCGCTCTGCAGATACATCGGCAGAAAAATATTCAGGCAGACAATCGAGCCCCAGCCAAAAGAATGCGCCGCAATGGTCAGCCGTGCGGCGGAATCGGACAGGATGGCGATCGGAATCAGCGGTTCGACGGCGGTGAGAAGCCGCACCACGAAGCCTGCGCCCAGAACCAACGCGGCGCCGAGCAGCGCCAGCACCGGCGTCGACAGCCATGAATAGTGCGCGCCGCCGAGATTGAGCGCCAGCATGAAGGACGAGCTTGCCGCTATGACGAGGATTGCGCCGATAAAATCGAGCCGATGCGGCCGGCCATGCCAGGGCAGCCGGCGCAGCGTCCTGAGTGCCAACCCGATAGTGAGGAGGCAAAACGGGATCTTCCAGACAAAGATCATCCACCAATAAAGGTGATCGCAAATCCAGCCGCCGAGCGCCGGCCCGCAGCCGCCGGCGGTTGTGAATGCGATCGAAAAATAAGTGTAGTATTTGGCGCGCTCCTTGGGCGGCGCCATGTCGCCGAGCACCATCTGTGCGCTCGAAATCATGCCGCCGCCGCCCATGCCCTGAACGACACGGCCGGCAATCAGCATCAGCATGCTGGACGCCGCTGCCGAGATGAAGGCACCGGTCATGTAGATCACCAGCGCGATCAGCAGCGAGGCGCGCCGGCCATGGATGTCGGCGAATTTGCCGTAGAGCGGCGTGAGCGCGGTGGCGGCGATCAGATAAGACGTGATCACCCAGGGCAATTCGTTGACGTCGCCAAACACGCGGCCGATGGTCGGCAACGCGCTAGCCAGGATCGATTGGTCGATCGAGCCAAGAAACACCGGCAGCATCATGCTCATGACGATGATGCGCTTTTCGCCATGCGTCAGCGGCTCCGGCTCGAGGTGGATTGCGCCGACGGCCGCGCCCGGCGCGTCGAGCTTGCCGGACGCGTCAGGGGCACCTACCGCCCCTCGCAGCTCTGCGCTTTCGCTGCGCTCGTCATTCATGAAGCGAATTCCCGCTGCGATACACGCTCACAGCGTCCCCCGACTGAATCAGGAGCGAGCAATACCGGCAAAGGCTGCTGCTGTCATATGCGCAAATGGCCCGCCAAGGCCGAAATTGGCGCATAGCAGCTCTTCGGCCGGTTCCGGACTGCAATTCGCCAAGCTCTATCGCAAATTGGTGTCTTACCCATCACATCCTTATCGAGACCGCGACGCGAAGGTATCATCGCAAAAGACGACGTCGCTATTGCCGGGAGCTATCGACGCGGCCAAATGCTGCGTCTTCATAGGTCGTGAAAAACCGCGGAGGGTTGACATGACGCTTCTTGAAATTTCACGTTCTTGTCAGTCTGGTCGAAATGGTGGTGGGCCCTATTGTGCTGTACGGCCTCTTGATCGGACAAGCATTCGCCGCCTGGACCGCTTTGTTTTTTATCATTGCGATCCTGACCAGTATAACCGGCTTCCCGCTCCCACCGTTCGGCTTCGATCCACCGCGTGCGGTCGGCATCCTCACCCTCGTCCTGTTGGCGATCGCGGTGCGCAAGTTTCACCCGGCCTCGGTGCCAAGCGTTTGAAAATCAGGAGATGAAAGATGAACCCACGCGATCCCAAATCCTTGCAAACCGCCGCGCTGCAAACGCCGACCGACCTCGGCTCCAACGCCGTGCGCGACATCGCCGGCGCGCTCAGTATCTTGCTTGCCGATATGTTTGCGCTTTATCTGAAAACCAAGAATTTCCACTGGCATATGTCGGGACCCCATTTTCGCGACTATCACCTGATGCTCGACGAGCATTCCGACCAGATTTTCGCCACGACCGATGCGATCGCCGAGCGGGCCCGCAAGATCGGCGGCACGACGTTGCGATCAATCGGCCATATCGGCCGCCTGCAGCGCATCGAGGACAACGACGCCGAATTCGTCACGCCGCTCGATATGCTGGCCGAGCTGCGCGACGACAACAAGCAGCTGACGGCGAGTTTACGGGAAACCCACGACCTGTGCGATGAGCACGGCGACGTAGCGACGACGAGCTTGATCGAAGTCTGGATCGACGAGGCCGAACGCCGTACCTGGTTCTTGTTCGAGGCGACGCGCGGCGTCGGCGAGCCGGCCTGAGCCGCAAGCCGGGCCCGCGCTACTGCCTGAGCGTATTGGCGACCTTGAAGCTTGCCTCGGTCTTCGACTTGAGGTCGTCGAGCGTGACCTCGGGCGCGAGCTCGATCAGCGTCAAGCCGCCGCCATGGCGGTCGAGCGTGAACACGCCGAGATCGGTGATCACCATATCGACGACGCCGGCGCCGGTGAGCGGCAGCGTACAGGCCTTCTTCAGCTTCGAATCGCCCTTGGCGGAATGCTCCATGACCACGACGACTTTCTTGACGCCGCCGACAAGATCCATGGCGCCGCCCATGCCCTTCACCACTTTGCCGGGGATCATCCAATTGGCGAGGTCGCCGTTCTCCGCCACTTCCATGGCACCGAGGATGGCAATGTCGATATGGCCGCCGCGGATCATCGCGAAGGAATCCGCGGAGTTGAAGTAGCTCGTGGTCGGCAGCTCGGTCACGGTCTGCTTGCCGGCATTGATGAGGTCGGGATCCTCGTCGCCTTCAAGCGGGAACGGCCCGGTGCCGAGCATGCCGTTTTCCGATTGCAGCTGCACGCTCATGCCGTCCGGGATGTAATTCGACACCAAAGTGGGAATGCCGATGCCGAGATTGACGTAAAAGCCGTCGCGCAGCTCTTTCGCGGCGCGTTCGGCCATCTGATCGCGGGTCCAGGGCATTTATACTTCCTCCCCTGTTCCAGCCGGCGCGTCGGCTTTTTGGCGCTTGCGGACCGTGCGCTGTTCGATGTGCTTGGTCGCCGTCGGCACGTGGATCATGCGTTTGACGTAGATCCCCGGTGTGATGATGTGATCGGGATTGATGTCGCCCGGCTTCACCAGATGCTCGACCTCGGCCACGGTCACCTTGCCGGCGGTCGCCATCGGCGGATTGAAATTGCGCGCGGTCTTGCGGTAGGCAAGGTTGCCCTCGGTATCGCCGCGGTAGGCATGCACGATCGACAGATCGGCGACCAAGCCCCGCTCCATCACATAGCGCTGACCATCGAATTCGCGAGTATCCTTACCTTCGGCGATCTTGGTGCCGTAACCGGTCTTGGTGAAAAAGGCCGGGATGCCGGCGCCGCCGGCGCGTATGCGCTCAGCGAGCGTGCCCTGCGGATTGAACTCGATCTCGAGCTCGTTGGCGAGATATTGCTGCATGAAGGTTTTATTCTCCCCGACATAAGAGGAGATCATCTTCTTGATCTGACGGGTGTCGAGCAGGATGCCCAGCCCTTTGCCGTCGGTCCCGCAATTATTGGAGACCACGGTCAGGTTCTTGATGCCCGAATCGCGGATCGCGAGGATTAAGGTTTCCGGGATACCGCACAGGCCGAAGCCGCCTGCCATGATGGTCATGCCATCCTTGAGCAACCCGGCCAGTGCGGATCGTGCATCCGCATAGACCTTGTTCATGACCGCTCCATTTCCCCCGGACGCCCACACATACGCATACCCGCACCGGCGGAAACGTCAACCGCCGCTCGGCGTGGCGTAGGTCCCGATGATCGGAAGCTGAATCTGCGGATGCGGATAGTAGTTCCACGCCACAAACATCGCGGCAAACAGGATCGCCGCGACGACTGCGGCGCCGATGCGGTTGCGAAACGAGATAATGCCGCCGACGAAGGCGGAGACGAAGACGAACGCCGCCATCAAGGCGACGTAAGTCCAGTTCACCGTGGACAGGTCGATCGACATGAATGGCTCCCCGCTAGGCCCGATCCGGACCGTTTCGCGCCGATGTTAGCCGAGGTCACGCTCGCGCGCGACACCTTGGCGCGGCTTCGCACAAGAAGATATAAGACAGCCGCAACCCGCCTATGACGTACCCCGGCGCGGTGCCGGAACCCGCCACGATGACCAATGTCCTCATTCTGCTTGGCCTAACCGAGGCGATCCGCAAGCAATACCGCGACCGCCTGCAGGAGCGCTTTCCCGACGTCCCGATGACGCTGGTCGACCACCACTCCAAGGTCGGGGCCCACATCGCCGCCGCCGACGCTCTGATCACCTTCACGCCGATGATGACCCCAAAGATCCTGGAGCAGGCGCCGAATCTGAAATGGATCCAGACACTCGGCACCGGCGTCGACAATCTCATCGACCAGCCGACGCTGCGCAAGAACGTCGTCGTCACCAATGTCCGCGGCATCCATGGTCCTCCAGTCTCGGAAGCCGCACTCGGCACCATGCTGGCGCTGGCGCGCAATCTGCCCGGCGCGGTCCGCGGTCAGGACGCCCGGGAGTGGCGGCGTTGGCCGGCGCAGCTTTTGCACAACAAGACGGTGGGCATTTTCGGCGTTGGCCTGATTGCCGAGGCGCTGGCGCCGATGTGCAAGGCCATCGGCATGACGGTGGCCGGTGTCAGTTCGGCGCCGCGGCCCGTCGCCGGCTTCGACCGCATGCACAGCCGCGACGAGCTTTTGCAGGTGGTCGGCGACTTCGATTTTCTGGTGTTGCTGACACCGCTGACGCCATCCACGCGCGACAGCATCGACGCCAAGGTGCTCGCGGCGATGAAGCCGTCGAGCTTTCTCATTAACCTCGCCCGCGGCGGCGTGGTCGATGAGACCGCTTTGGTCGAGGCGCTCAAAGCCGGCCGCATTGCCGGCGCCGCGCTCGACGTTTTCAACCAGGAGCCGCTGCCGACCGATCATCCGTTCTGGGCGATGGAAAACGTTATCATCACCACGCACCAAGGCGGCTTCTGCGACGTCTATATCGATTACGCCTTACCGACCGTGGAAACGAATATGCGCGCCTTTCTCAAAGGCGACCTCGATGGCATGATCAACGTTGTGCCGCATTAGGAGTTAAGCGCGATGGAACAGTTATCCGAACGCCTGCAGACCCCGATCTCGACCGCCGAGCTGGAACGGCGCTGGAAGGCGGTGCGCGCCGCCATGGAGCGCGACAAGATCGACGTGCTGTTGATGCAGAACAACAGCGACCAGATGGGCGGCTACGTCAAATATTTCACCGACCTGCCGGCGACCAACGGCTATCCGCTCACCGGCGTGTTCCCGCGCGACGATCTGATGACGCTGGTGAGCCAAGGCCCATTCGGCGGCGTCACCGAACTCAACGGCAAAAGCGACGGCACCCGCCGCGGCGTCAAGCAGTGGTTCACGACGCCGAGCTATGCCTCCTGCTATTACACCGCGCCCTACGATCCGGAACTCGCAGCCAAGGCGCTGGCGCCTTATGCCGGCGGCACGATAGGGCTCGTCGGCACCTATCAGATGTCGTTCGCGATGGTCGATTACATGCAGAAAGGACGCTTCTCCAACACCAAATTCGTCGACGCTTCCGATCTGGTCGATCGTATCAAAGTCATCAAAAGCGCCGAGGAGCAGGATTTGGTGCGGCGCGCCGCGGTCATGCAGGACGGCGCCATGCGGGCGGCTTTCGCCGCCGTCGAGCCTGGCATGCGCGACCGCGACGTTGCCGCTATCGCGCAATGCTACAGCCAGCGCCACGGCAGCGAGCACGGCATCTATCTGTGCGCTTCGATGCCGCCCGGCAAACCGGCGCAATTCGCCGCCCGGCATTATCAGAACCGCGTCATCCAGGAGGGCGACGCGATAGCGCTCCTCGTCGAGGATGCCGGCCCCGGCGGCATGTACGCCGAGCTCGGCCGCACCTGCGTCGTCGGCAAGGCGTCGCAGGAGATGAAGGACGAATACGCTTTCGCCTTCGAAGCGCGCAAATTCAATCTCGGCCTGCTCAAGCCGGGCGCCGCCTGCAAGGATGTGTTCGAGGCCTATAACGACTTCATGCGCAAGAACGGCCGGCCCGAAGAGAAGCGCCTGCACTGCCACGGTCAGGGCTACGATCTGGTCGAACGGCCCCTCATTCGTTCCGACGAGCCAATGGCCATCGAAAAGGACATGAACATCGTCGTGCATCCGACCTATATGCGCGGCGGCATGCTGTCGTGGTTTTGCGACAACTGGCTGATCGGCCCGAATGGTCCGGGCGAACGGCTGCATCATTTCCCGGAAACGATCACCGAGCTCGGCTGAGCGGCAAGGTTAACCGCACCGCATTTTACCCGCTATTTGAGCGAAAAAATCCGCAATTGCGCCACCCTGCGGTCACGCCGGCTGTGCCCTATGCCCGCGACATCGTGGGTAACGGAGTGGGTGATGCGGGAAATTCGCCTTGTCGGTGCGGGATTTATCACGGCTATCGCCGTGGTCACGATCACTACGGTCTTGGCGCTCGGCGGGGCGCAAGCGCAGACCGCGGCGAGCGAACCGGTCGGCAAGCCGCTCGCGCTGCTCGCCGGGTTGCGGCCGCCGCATGAACCCAAGCACGCGGTCCACGCCAAAGCCACGCATTCGGCAAGCCGAAAAACAGCGGCCAGGACATCGCATCACGTCAGAGCCGCCGCAGAACACAGCCGGCACGCCGCGAGGAGAAAGATCGCAAGGCAGCGGCACGAAGCAAGCGAGCCCGCCGTCACCGCCTCGGCCTTCGCCGAAGAGCCGCCGCCTCAAGCGGCGCCGGCCGATGGTATGATGGCGTCAACGCCTGTCGCATCGCCAGTCTCGCAACCGGTTTCGGAAAACGCACCGGCGCCCGCCAGTCCTGATCCGACAGCCGTCAAGGTTGAAACGCTGCGGATCGCGGCACCGAACCCGGACAGCAGTGTCGCACCGTCCGCACCGCAGGACGCGCCGCCGGTAGCGGCCACGAATGATTCCAGCATCGCGCCGCCGTCGCCGCAGAGCGTTCTTGCCGCCCCCATACATCACGATACAAGCCAGGTCGGCAGCGCCGCGTGGATCGCACAGGTGCTCGCGGCCTTCGGTGGCGCAGTGACCGCCGGCGCCGTCGCTTGGTTTCTGATCGGTGGTGGACCGGTGCGAACTTACGGCTGAGACTTACGCTGCGCGCATCGCGCCTTTGGTCTTGAGCGTATTGAACAGGTCGAACGCCTCTTTCGGCTTCATATTCTTGTGCACGACGGCCGCCACCGCGGCGATCATCGCTTGCGGCGCGTCGGACTGGAAAATGTTGCGGCCCATGTCGACGCCGGAGGCGCCCTGTTGCACGGCGTTATAAGCCATGGTCAGTGCGTCGAGCTCGGGCAGTTTCTTGCCGCCCGCCATCACGATCGGCACCGGGCATGACGCGGTGACGGTCTCGAAATCCTCGTCGACGTAGTAGGTCTTCACATATTGCGCGCCGAGCTCGGCGATGATGCGGCAGGCGAGCCGGAAATACTTGGCATCGCGCACCATGGCCTTGCCGACCGCGGTGATGCCCATCACCGGAATGCCGGCGCGCAAGCCGGCATCGACCAGCTTGGTCATATTGTGCACCGAGCGCGTCTCGTGCT
The DNA here is from genome assembly GCA_963822935.1 of uncultured Alphaproteobacteria bacterium. Taxonomy (GTDB): domain Bacteria; phylum Pseudomonadota; class Alphaproteobacteria; order Rhizobiales; family Xanthobacteraceae; genus BOG-931. The sequence goes on along the minus strand of CAWGJP010000010.1, from coordinate 403,293 downwards.
CGCCGCCGATAAAAACCTGGATGCCGACGCCGGCGGCGTTGAGCCGCACCGCGTCGTCCATGTCCATGGCGATCTGCTCGTCGGACAGTTCCTCGCGCAAAATGCTGGGGCCGCCGCTCGCGCGGAGCACCATCGGTTTTTGACATTCCGCCGGAATGAGCGAGCGCAAAATGCCGCGGGTACAGAACAAAGCGTCGCAGGACGGCAACAGGGGCACGATCGACAGGTCGATGCGCTCAAGCCCGGTGGTCGGGCCCTGGAAATAGCCGTGGTCGACAGCGAGCATGACGGTACGGCCCGAGGTCGGGTCGAACACCCGCGCCATGCGGTTTTTCATGCCCCAGTCGAGCTGGTGCGAGCCTTTCAGATAGAAGCCCGGCGTCTGCTGCGGTCGATCGAGCGAATAACGTTCGCCCTCTTGGTCGGCTTCCGGCATGGCTGTCCTTCCCGGTGTCAGCGTTGCGGGGCGAGGGACGGCTGCGGCGGCCGGTAATACGGGTTTATCGCGCAGAAGCCGCGGCTAGCCTGGGTAACGGCGGGCTCGCAATCGATTACTGAATCGTATTCGCAGTCCCAGCTCATGGCGGCAGCGCCATCATCGGTGACGGCACACCACTTTTCGTCCCCATAAGTGCCGGCATGGCTTGCCGGCGCGCCGAGAAAAAGCGCGGCCGACGCGAAAGCCACCGCGTATAACAGTGTGCGAAGGGTGATTTGCATCGCGGCAGTTTAGGCACCGGAGCCCGAAAAGCAACGTGAAGAGGTTGGGCTCACTTCGCATCATTCCGCTCATCTCGGAACTCTTGCCTCTTGGCAATGTTCTCTTTTTGTTCTAAAGTGCAGCTCTAGAACATACACTGAACGTTGACACCCTTATCCACGGCCAAATGGCCTGACGAAGAGGGTTCGAGAGGCTGGCTAAATGACGAAGCCTGCTGCTCTTTCCACTGTTCTTCCCTGCTCTTTCCCCGAGGAGCGGAGCCGCGCGGCCGTCATGCATGAATTGCGACGGCTGCTTCCCGCCGGTTCGCGCCGAGGGGATTTGCACAAAATCCTGCCCTTCGGTCTTGCCGCCATAGATTCCTACCTGGAGGGCGGTCTGACCCGCGGCGCCTTGCATGAAGTGGTGCCCGAAATGCAGGCGGCTTTACCCGCTGCTCTCGGCTTCATCGCGGCGTTTTTGGCAGTCCGGTTTTCACCTTCCCCACTCATCTTCGTCCTGCCGGCCTATGCGCGGCGCCGGCATGGCGGCCTGTCCGGCCACGGCCTCAACGCGCTCGGGCTCGATCCAGCGCGCCTGATCCTCATCGAGACCGCGAACCGCAAGGACACGCTGTGGGCGATCGCCGAAGTCTTGCGGTCGGGGGCACCGGCTGCGGTCGCCGCGATGATCGACAAGCTCGATCTGAAGACCAGCCAAAAGCTGCAACTCGCAGCCGGTGATGCCGGCCTGCCGCTGCTGCTGTTGCGGCCGGCGCCAACACTGGAAGCCAGCGCCGCGGCTACACGCTGGCGCATCGGCACGGCGGAAGCCGCGCGCGACCGCTTCGGGCTTTACGCGCGCCCCCGCTGGCATCTGCAACTCGAGCGGGCTCGCAACGGACGGCCGGGCGAATGGGTAGTGGAGTACGATCATGTCGCGCATCGTTTCAGTCTGGCTGCCGCGCTGGCCGATCCAACGTTTTCTCGCGGCGCAAGCGATGACGCCGCAGGCCAAAACGTCTTGCAAGCCGGTCGCCCCTGAGCGGCCGTTCGTCCTTGTCGTCGCTGGCGCCAGCGGTCCGCGCATCGCCGCCTTGAACGAGGCGGCGGAAGCGGCGGGGCTTGCCGTCGGCGAACCTTTAGCCGACGCGCGGGCGAAAGCGGATTTTTTGCAAGTACGCGCAGCGGATGCCGCGGCCGACGATGCAGCACTGCGCCGCCTGTCGCTATGGGCGACACGCTACACGCCGACCGCATCGCCTTTGTGCGGAGATTTTTGGAGCGAGGACAACGGCGCCGATGGTGTTTTCCTCGACGTCGAAGGGGCCAGCCATCTGTTCGGCGGCGAGGAAAGCTTGATCGCCGACCTTGCTGCAAGGCTGCGCCGTTTCGGGCTTTCGGCGCGGCTTGCGGTGGCGGACACGCCGGGCGCCGCCTGGGCGGCCTCGCGCTTTCACCGATCGCCGTTGCTGGTTCTACCCTCGGGCCGGGAAGCCGCAACGCTGGCCGACATGCCGATCGCCGCCTTGCGGCTGTCGTCGGAAACCCGCACTGCGCTGCGTCGGCTCGGCTTTAAAACCGTGGGCGCCCTGATCGACAAGCCGCGCGCACCCTTTGCCGCGCGTTTTGCCGCCGAACTGCTGCGCCGTCTCGACCAGGCGCTCGGCCGCGTCGACGAGCCGCTCGTCCCCATCGTCGCGCCGCCGGTCTATCACAGCCTGCACTATCTCATGGAGCCGATCGTGACGGCGGCGGCGGTCGTCGCCCGCGCCAGCCGGCTGATGCAAAACCTCGTCCATGTGCTCATTCGAGACGACGTTGGCGCGCGCGGCCTTCGGCTTTGCCTTTATCGCGTCGACGGCGCGGTCGAGACCATCGATATCGGGCTGGCCGCGCCGACACGCAGCGTCTCTCATGTGGCGCGTCTGATCGCGCTCAAGCTCGAAGCGCTGGCGGCGATGGAGGATGCCGGTTTTGGCTTCGAGGCCATCGGCGTTGCCGTCACCCGCGCCGAACCGATGCCGGCGCGACAAATTGAATTCACCGCCGGAGACGACAGCGACCGCGCGGAACGCTGCGCGGCCTTGATCGATACGCTGCGGCAACGACTCGGCCCGGCAAGCGTACGGCGCTTCGCCCCCGTCGCCAGCCATCTCCCGGAACGCGCCGAAATTCTGCCCCCGGTTGACGGCGAAGTTTCAGCTTGGCCTGCCCCGCAGCAGGCGCGTCCGCTCCTGCTTTTGCCCCAGGCCGAGCCGGCCGAAGTCACTGCGCTCGTGCCCGAGGGTCCGCCGCGGCGGTTTTCCTGGCGCGGCACGACCTATGACGTCGCCGGTTCCCAGGGCCCGGAACGCATCGGGGCGGAATGGTGGCGCCATCGGACACCGGAGCCGACCCGCGATTATTACCTCGTCGAGGATTTGGCCGGCCACCGCTTCTGGCTATACCGCGAAGGACTCTACGGACGCGAAACGGCGGCCGCGCGCTGGTTCGTTCAAGGATTGTTTGCGTGATTAAATCCGATGAACACTTACGCCGAACTCGCGATCACAACTAACTTTTCCTTCCTGCGCGGCGCCTCGCATCCGCAGGAAATGGTGGCGCGCGCCGATGAGCTTGGGCTCACCGCCATCGGCATTGCCGACCGCAATTCTTTTGCCGGCGTGGTGCGCGCTTACGACGAAGCGCGCAAGCGCGACATCAAGCTTCTCGTCGGCACGCGGCTGGTCACCGGCGACGGCTTCGAAGTGCTGGCCTACCCGACCGATCGCGCCGCCTATGGCCGGCTCTGCCGCCTCATCACCGCGGGCAATCTCAAGGCCAAGAAAGGCGAATGCGAGCTCACCTTCGAGCAGATTCTCAGCGCCGGCGAAGGTCAGATTTTTATCGCGCTGCCGCCGAACTTCGACCGTCATCCTGAGGTGCCCGCCGAAGGCGGGCCTCGAAGGATGCACGGCCCGCGCTGTCACCCTTCGAGGCTCGCTACGCTCGCACCTCAGGGTGACGGAAATAAATCTTTCACCTCGCGCCTCGCAACCCTGGCCCGCGCCGCGCCCGGCCGCACCTTCCTCGCCGGCGCCCATTATCATCGCGGCGACGAGCCGCGCCGGCTTGGGCTTCTGGCCGAACTTGGCAGCCGCCTCGGCGCGCCGCTCGTTGCCGTCAACGACGTGATCTATCACGCCCCCGAGCGCCGGTCGCTCGCCGACATGCTCACCTGTGTGCGCAAGAAATGCACATTGGCCGAAGCCGGGTTGCGGCTTACCGTCAATGCCGAGCGGCACCTCAAGCCCCCATCGGACATGACGCGATTGTTCCAGAATTTTCCCGATGCCATCGCCCGCACCGTCGAAATCGCCAAAGCCTGCCGCTTCTCGCTCGGCGAACTCAAATACGAATATCCCGACGAGCCGGTGCCGGACGGCAAGACCGCGCAGCAGCACCTTGAGGACCTGACCTGGACCGGCGCGCGCGAGCGCTATTCGCTCGACCGCTATCCGGAAGGCATTCCCGCCGACGTGCAAAAACGCCTGCGCGATGAACTCGCACTCATCGCCAAGCTCGACTATGCGCGTTACTTCCTCACCGTCTATGACGTCGTCGCTTTTGCGCGCAATCAGGACAAGGAAATCCTCTGCCAGGGCCGCGGCTCGGCGGCCAACAGCGCGGTGTGCTTTTGCCTCGGCATCACCTCGGTGAATCCGGACAAGAGCAACCTCTTGTTCGCCCGCTTCATTTCCGAGAACCGCGGCGAGCCGCCCGATATCGACGTCGATTTCGAGCATGAGCGGCGCGAGGAAGTGATTCAGTACATTTACCGGCGCTATGGCCGTCACCGCGCGGCGATCTGCGCCACCGTGGTGCATTACCGCTCGCGCCGCGCCATCCGCGAAGTCGGCAAGGTCTTGGGTCTGACCGAGGACGTCACCGCGGCGCTGGCCAAGACCGTATGGGGTTATGGCGACGGCCTGCCGGACGATCACATCCGCCAGGCCGGTCTCGATCCGGACAATCCGGCGATCCGCCAAGCGGTCGACCTTGCCGACGAGTTGATCGGCTTCCCCCGCCATCTGTCGCAGCATGTCGGCGGCTTCGTGCTGACGCGCGAACGTCTCGACGAGACAGTGCCCATCGGCAATGCCGCCATGGACGAGCGCACCTTCATCGAGTGGGACAAGGACGACATCGACACGCTCGGCCTGATGAAGGTCGACGTGCTCGCGCTCGGCATGCTGAGCTGCCTGCGCCGCGGGCTCGATCTTTTGCAGGCGCATTACGGCAAGGATTATTCGCTCGCCACGCTGCCGGCCGACGACGCGGCCGTCTACGCCATGCTGTCGCGCGCCGATTCGGTCGGCGTGTTCCAGGTCGAAAGCCGCGCGCAGATGTCGATGCTGCCGCGGTTAAAACCGCAGTGTTTCTACGATCTCGTCATTGAGGTCGCGATCGTGCGGCCGGGGCCGATCCAGGGCGACATGGTGCATCCTTACTTGCGCCGGCGCGACGGCATCGCGAAGGAGCATTACCCCTCGCCTTCTCCCGATCACGGGCCGGCCGACGAATTGAAAGACGTTCTCAAGCGCACGCTTGGCGTACCGCTGTTCCAGGAACAAGCGATGCAGATCGCGATTACGGCGGCGAAATTCACCCCCGACGAAGCCGACGGGCTGCGCCGGGCCATGGCCACATTCCGGCACACCGGCAATGTCCATCTGTTCCGCGACAAGTTCATCGAAGGCATGGCCGGGCGCGGCTACGACCGCAGCTTTGCCGAGCACTGCTTCGGCCAGATCGAAGGCTTTGGCGAATACGGTTTTCCCGAAAGCCACGCCGCCAGCTTTGCGCTTCTGGTTTACGCCTCGGCGTGGATCAAATGCCGTCATCCTGACGTTTTCTGCGCCGCCATTCTCAACAGCCAGCCGATGGGTTTTTATCAGCCGGCGCAACTCGTTCGTGACGCGCGCGCGCACGGCATCGAGATCCGCGAGGCCGACGTCAATTTCAGCGTCTGGGATTGCACGCTCGAAGCTGCTGCCGACGGGCGCCACGCAGTCCGTCTCGGCTTCCGTCTCATTGCCGGGCTTGCCGAAGACGAATTGCAAAAACTCATCGCGGCGCGCGGCAACGGCTTTTCCTCGATCGAGCGGCTCGCGGCCATTGCCGGGATTTCGCGTTTTACCATCGAGCGGTTGGCGGAAGCGGATGCGTTCCGCTCGCTGGGGCTCGATCGCCGCGCCGCTTTATGGGCGGCGCGCCGGCTCGACATGATCGGCATTCGTCCGCCGCGTGGCGGCAGCGTCAAAGTGCAAAATAGAGGACGCAACGCGGAACAAAATTCGGCGCTGCCGCTGCTCACACCGCATTTGAGCGACGAGCTTTTTCCGGAGGAAACCGTCGCGCTCCTCGCCATGCCGCTCTGCGAGCATGTCGTGGAAGATTACATCGCGACCGGGCTGTCCCTGAAGGCGCATCCGGTGCGGTTTTTCCGCGACCGCCTTATCGCGCTTGGCGCCATGAGCAACGCCGAACTGCGTAGCGATGCCGTCACGCAAAACTCAGCGGTCACCGTCGCCGGTCTCGTTCTGGTGCGGCAGCGGCCGGGCACCTCAAAGGGCGTCGTGTTCATGACGCTGGAAGATGAGACCGACATCGCCAACATCATCGTCTGGCCGAAAGTATTCGCCAAAAGTCGCCGCACGGTGATGACGGCGCGTTTCCTCGCCGTGCGCGGACGGCTGCAGCGCGCCGGTCTCGTTATCCATGTGGTCGCGCAAGATTTCGTCGATCTGTCCACCGAGCTGCCATTGCTGCGCGACGGCGAGCTTTTCCTGCCGTCTCCTTCGTGTCCGACGCATCAGGAAGGGTCGTGGCGCATTCTCAAGAGTAGGGATTTTCACTGATGACAAGCGAGGGAGCCCTGCCATGTGCGGCCGCGCCAAACTGCCTGACGACGTTTCCGAAATAAAAATCGATCTGAAAATCGATTTCGACGAGATCGGCGATTACCGGCCGCGCTGGAACGCAGCGCCGACGTCAAAGCTTCCCGTCGTCGTCTCCACGAATGGGCAACGGACGCTCACCGCAATGCGCTGGGGATTGATCCCGGCCTGGGCAACAGACCGCAAAATCTGCAATTCGACCTTCAACGCCCGCGCCGAGGGTGTGGATAACCGCCCCGCCTTCCGCTCCGCCTGGCGCGCCGGCCGGCGCTGCCTGGTCATTGCCGACGGCTATTACGAGTGGCGCGCCGCCGACAAACAACCTTTCGCTGTAGCACTTGGCAATCGCGGACCCATGATGCTTGCCGGCTTGTGGGATCAGTGGCGCGCACCGGACGGCACGACGCTCAAATCCTTCACCATCATCACCACCGCGGCCAACGAACTTCTTGAGCCCTTACATGGGCGTATGCCAGTCCTGCTGGCGCCGGACCGGTGGCCGGCATGGCTCGGCGAAATCACGGTAAACGAGCCCGAACTCAAGGCCATGCTGCGCCCCTACCCCGGCGCCGGCATGGCGTTCTGGCCGGTTGACCGCAGGGTCGGCAATGTACGCAACGACAGCCCCGATCTATTCGCACCGATCAGCCCGGCGGCATGATTTGTCACAATCGGGAATATCGCGGCATTTAGCCTGTTATAGATGATAGTTGCACCCCAACCCGGTGCCATATATCGTTCGCTATCTGCTATGGCAGGGTCTCCACGGTGCCGGTTCGCATTGGGGAGAGTAGGGGAACCCCGCGACACCGCGTCACCGCGGAACATTGCGGACTATACGGTAGTTGCTCGTTTCGAAGAAAATCGGGGCGAGATTTGTAACGGCCCCGCAAACGGCCGGGAGGAAAGATGCGGCCTTCCACCAGCCATTTCCGCGAGCTGATTGGAAAGCGTGACTTCTACGCTGGCGGGCTCATGCTTCTGCTTGGGCTCGGCATCGCGCTCAAAGGCGCGACCTATCGGCCCGGGACGCTCATGCATATGGGGCCGGGCTTTTTCCCGACAGCGCTTGGCGTTCTCCTCGCCATCCTCGGCATCATCATCGCCGCGACGGCATTGGCGGCGTCCACTGAGAGCAGCGAACACGGCGAGAGCATCCTACCGGAAAAACCGGAATGGTGGGCATGGTTCTGCATCCTCATGAGTCCCGTTGGCTTCATCCTGTTCGGAAGCCTGTTCGGGATGATCCCGGGAACTTTTGCGTGCGTCTTTATCGCCGCGCTTGGCGACAAACAGGCGACCTGGAAAAGCACGATCACATTGGCAGCCATCATAACCATATTCGGCGTGACTTTGTTCTCTTACTTCCTGCAGGTGCCAATGCCGATTCTCACTTGGTGGGGTAGCCAGTGATAGCACATTCGCTGACCGATCTCATGTACGGCTTCGGCGTCGCGCTTGAGCCGCACAATCTGATGTTCTGCTTCCTTGGCGTGCTGGTCGGCAACATGGTGGGCGTACTGCCGGGCATGGGACCGCTCGCCACCGTTTCGATTTTGTTGCCACTGACTTTCGGCATGAAGCCGGTCGCCGCGATCCTGATGCTGGCGGGCATCATGTATGGCGGTCAGTATGGCGGCGCCATCTGTTCGATCCTGCTCAATTTGCCATGCCATCCACCGCACGCTGTGACCTGTTTGGACGGCTTCCCCATGACCAAGCAGGGCCGTGGCGGCGTTGCGCTCGGCGTTACGGTGATTGCCTCCTTCATCGGCGCCTCGTGGGGCATCACCGAGATGATCTTCCTGTCGCCGCTCCTGGTGAGGGCGGCGCTGCAATTCGGTCCAGCCGAAGTCTGCTCGCTGATGTTGCTCGGCCTGTTGGCGGGCTCGACATTGGCGCGCGGCTCGCCGATCAAAGGCGTATCGATGACCGTGCTCGGCCTATTCCTCGGCTCGATCGGGACCGATCTCGAGACCGGATCGGAGCGCTACACCTTCGGCCTGACCGAGCTTGACGACGGCGTAGAACTGATCGCCCTCGCGCTCGGCTTGTTCGGCATCGCCGAGTTCATGACCAGCGTCAATCAGGTGTCACCGATCAATACCAAGTACACCAACATCAAACTGAAAGACATGCGACCGACCATGGCCGACCTGAAGCGGTCGTTCTTCCCGATGTGGCGCGGCACGATCATCGGCAGCCTTTGCTCGCTCATTCCAGGTACCGGTCCAACCATCGCATCCTTCGTGGCCTACGCGACTGAAAAGAAAATATCGCGGACGCCGGAAAAATTCGGCACCGGCATGATCGAAGGCGTGGTCTGCCCGGAGGCGGCGACCCATTCCTCCATTCAAGGCGACTTCATTCCGACCATGAGCCTCGGCATCCCGGGCGATGCCGTCATGGCATTGCTGCTGGGCGCCCTGATGATCCAGGGTATCGTGCCGGGCCCGCAGCTCATCTCCCAGCACGCCGACATTTTCTGGGGACTGGTGGCGAGCTTCTGGATCGGCAACATCATCCTCGTTCTGTTGAACGTGCCGCTGATCGGCATCTGGGTGAAGATGCTGGCGATCCCCTATCGCTTTCTTTACCCGAGCGCGATGTTTTTCGTGTGCATAGGCGTCTACGCGGCCAACAATGACTTCTTCCAGGTCGGCGAAGTCGTGGTACTCGGCCTCGTGGGCTATGTCCTGCTCCGCCTCGGCTTCCATCCGGCGCCGGTCGTCCTCGGCTTCGTGCTGGGACCGCGCTTTGAGGAGAACTTCCGCCGCGCACTGTTGATTTCACGCGGCGATCTGGGGGTATTCGTCGAGCGCCCGATCAGCGCCGTCTTCATTGGGCTGTGCGTGATTCTGATCGGCTCACAGATTTACTTCCGCCTGAAGGGCACCAAGCCGCCTATTGAGCCGTCGCTGCGGCCCCACGACGAAGCCGCGCCGGCGATTGCGACCGAGATGCGCACCCCCGCGGAATAACCGACCGCAAGCCGGCTACGACGCCTGAGATTGGCGCAGCCCGCGCCCGAGCACGCGCGCGAGGCGATCGGAAAAAGCCTTGGCGTCGGAAGGGCGCTCGCCGTCGCGCAGCCGCGCCTCGTCGAACAAAAGATGCGCCGCATCTTCCTTAAAATTTCGGTCGGCGTCGCCGAGCCCGGCCAGCGCGACGACAAGTTCGTTTTGCGCGTTGACTTCGAGGATTGGCTTCGACGCCGAGGATAGCCGGCCGGCGCCGGCGAGAATCCGCTCCAGCGCGCGGTCGGGTCCGGAATCCGGCGCCACCAGGCAAACCGCGCTGTCGGTCAGCCGATCTGACGCGCGCACTTGCGTCACCGCATCGCCCAGCGTCCCTTGCATGAAGACCAGGAATTGCTTGACCGTCTCGGCAATTTCGCCGGTTTGTTGCTTGGCCGCGTCCAGCGGCGGAATCAGCGCCAGATCGGCTGCGCCCTGCGTCACCGACTTGAACGGCTTGCCGTCGAATCCGACGCCGGGCATGACCCAGAAGGTGTCGACCGGATCGGACAACAGCAGCACCTCGACGCCGCGGGCGCGGAAGCCTTCGAGATGCGGCGATGCTTTCAGCCGCGCACTGTCGTCGCCGGCGATATAATAGATCGCGGTCTGGTTGGGCCTGAGCGCCGCGACATAGTCCTTGAGGCTGCGCCATTCGTCGGCCGACGCCGTGCTCTTGAAGCGCGCCAGCTTTAGCAGCGCGTCGCGGCGCTCGAAATCCTCGTAGATGCCTTCCTTCACGACCGCGCCGAACGTGTCCCAGATTTTGGCGAAAGCCTGCGGCTCCTTGTCGGCGAGCCGCTCAAGCTCGGCAAGGACGCGGCTGGTCGCGCCTTTTCTGATCGCGGCGAGCAGCGGGCTCTCCTGGATTTTCTCGCGCGAGACGTTGAGCGGCAGATCGGCGGAATCGACGAGGCCGCGCACGAAGCGCAGATAACGCGGCAGGATCTCGGCATCGTCGGCAATGAAGACTCGCTTGACGTAGAGCTTGATGCGGCCCGCGCGATCGGGGTCGAACAGATCGAACGGCCGCGAACCGGGAACGAAAAGAAGCGCCGTATAGTCCTGCCGGCCCTCGGCGCGAAAATGGATGGTCAGCGCCGGCTCGTCGAAAGCCATCGCGATGCTGCGGTAGAAGTCGGTGTAATCCGCCGCATTGATTTCGCTCTTTGGCTTGATCCACAAGGCGGCGCCGTCGGTAATCTCGGCCGGCGCCGCGCCGGGCTTGTCCACGATCGCAATCGGCACCGGGACGTGCCCCGACTGTGCCTTGATCAAGGGCTCGACGGTAGCGCGCTCGGTGTATTGCTTGGCGTCGTCCATCAGATGCAGCACGACGCGGGCGCCGCGACGCGCGGCCTGCCCGTCAATCACCGGAAATATATCAAACGCCCCTTTGCCGTCGGAGGACCACTGCCAAGCCGCCTCGGCTCCGGCGCGGCGGGAAATGACGTCGACCCGCTCGGCCACCATGAAGGCCGAATAAAAGCCGACGCCGAAGCGGCCGATCAGCGCGTTGCCTTCCCCCTCGCTTTGCTTCTGGCCCGCTTCGAGCCGCTCCAGGAACGCCTTGGTACCCGAGCGCGCGATGGTCCCGAGCGCCTCGATCATCTCCTCGCGGCTCATGCCGATGCCGTTGTCCTCGACGCTAAGCGTCTTGCCCTCGGCATCGAGCGCCACGGTAATGCGCGGCTTGGCATCCTCGCCAAGGAGCGCCGGCTCAGCGAGCGCCTCGTAGCGCAAGCGCTCGCAGGCATCAGCGGCATTGGCGATCAATTCCCGCAAAAATACCGACTTGTCGGAATAGACCGAGTGCACCATCAGCTGCAGCAGCTTGGCGACGTCCGCCTGGAACGGACGGCTCTCGGTTTTGTCCGCTTTGGTCTCTTCGGCCACTGCCATGATGGCGTCCCCCGGCGAGATTTATCGGTATCGAGATAGGGGAAACGGCAGCGGTTTCAAGATCGATCTGACCTACACCGGCACCCGCACCGTCGCCCGCAAACCGCCGAGCGGTGAATCGCCGAGCGTAATATCGCCGCCATGGGAACGCGCGATGTCGCGGGCGATGGCGAGCCCGAGGCCGGTGCCGCCTTCGTCCTGATTGCGGGCGTCGTCGAGGCGCAGAAACGGCTTGAACACGTCTTCGCGCATCGGCGCCGGAATGCCGGGCCCGTCGTCATCGACTGTGACGGTGAGCCAGCGATGGTCGCGGTGGCCGGTAATGGCGACGGTGGAGGCAAAGCGCGAGGCGTTGCTGACGAGATTGGCGATGCAGCGCTTGAACGCCGCGGGCCGCACCGTGACTTCCGGCTGGCCGTAAAAGCTGACGCTGGCACGATGGCCGTGGCGTTCGCTGTCGAGCTTGAGCTCGTCGAGGAGCGCGGCGATGTCGGTCGGGGCCGATTGCTCGCCGGTATCGCCGCGCGCAAAGGCGAGATACGCCTCGAGCATCGCCGCCATCTCGTCGATGTCCTTCTTGATGGCGTCGATTTCCACACCCTCGCCGAGCAAGGCGAGCTCGAGCTTAAAGCGCGTCAGGATGGTGCGCAGATCGTGCGAGACGCCCGCGAGCATGGTGGTGCGTTGCTCGATGGCGCGTTCGACGCGGCCCTTCATCTCCAGGAAGGCGGCCGCGGCGCGCCGCACTTCGCGCGCGCCGCGCGGGCGGAAATTCTGCGGCTCGCGACCCTTGCCGAACGCTTCCGCCGCGTCGGCCAGCCGCACAATCGGCCTGATCTGATTGCGCAGGAAGGCAATCGCGATCGCCAGCACCACCAGCGACGTCGCCACCATCCAGACCAGGAAGATCCACGAATTCGGGTCGTACACGTCGGCGCGCGGCGCGAAGACGCGCATGATCGTGCCGGGAAGCTGGATGCGGATTTCCACGATCGACGAGCGGCCGACGGTGTCGATCCAGAACGGCAGGCCGATCTGCTTGCGGATATCGTCGGATAGCGCCGCGTCGAGCTGATTGAAGAACGGTTTCGCTCCGGGCGGCGGCAGCTGGCCGCCGGGGATGAAATCGACCACGAGGCCGAGCCGATCCTGGGCGATGCGGCGAAGCTGCGCATGGTCGGCGTCCTGCGGGAAGGTCTTATAGACATCGATCAGCGTGGCGATTTCCTGCGTCACCGCCGACGACAGGTAATTCGTCACCAGATTCCAGTGCCGCTCCAGGAACATGAAAGCCACCACCGATTGCAGCACCACCATCGGCACGATGATGATCAGCAACGAGCGGGCATAGAGGCCCTTCGGCATCACCGATTTCAGCCAGCGGCCGAAGCGGTCCCAAGGGTGGGTAATCGGCCCGGCGAGCGGCCGCACCACGGTGGCGCCGGCGCTGGCCAGCGCATTCGCCGCCGCCACTAGCTGCCCGGCGGCGGTGCGCAAGCGGCCGAGGCCGGCGTCCAAGCTAGTCATGGTCGGGCCCGATCATGATGCCGCTCAATTCGCCGCCACCAGGCGGTAACCGACGCCGCGCACGGTTTGCACGATCAGCGGGTTACTCGGATCGCGCTCGATCTTGCGGCGCAGCCGGTTGACCTGCACATCCACGGTGCGCTCGCCGACGGCCTCGCCGTTGCCGGCCAGCGCCTGGCGCGGCACCGTCTCGCCGGCGCTGGTCGTCAGCACGCGCAGCATTTCGCGCTCGCGGTCGGTGAGCCTTATGACCTCTTCGCCGCGGCGCAATTCGCCGCGCGCCAGATGAAACACGAACGGACCGAAGCGCACCGACTCGGCCGGCGATGCGGCCGGCGGCCGCGCGCGCTTGAGAATATTGGCGACCCGCAGCGACAACTCGCGCGGCTCGAACGGCTTGGCCAGATAATCGTCGGCGCCGATTTCCAGGCCCATGATCCGGCTTTCCTTCTCGTCGCGCGCGGTCAGCATCAGGATCGGTACAGTGGAAGCCGCGCGAAGGCTACGGGCGAAATCGAAGCCGTTTTCGCCCGGCATCATGACATCGAGGATGAGAAGGTCGAACTTTAAGCCGGCGAGCTTGGCGCGGGCATCCAGGGCGGTTTCCGCGGTGGAGACCCGGTAGCCTTCGCTCAAAAGAAAGCGCGACAGCAGCGCGCGAATACGACGATCGTCGTCGACGACGAGGAGATGCGGCGCGTCGTCGGCCGGATTTTGCGCCGGCGGCGGCGCCTCCGCTGCCCGGTTCACGCTGGCGGCGGTCATGGCTTGGCGTCGCGCGCGCCGGCGCGCTCGCGTTCAACCTGGGAGTCGGCGCGCGCGATCAGGCGCAGCACGTGATCGCGGTCCTTGGCGTCGATCATGCCGGCGAGAAAGCGCCGCGCCGCCTCGCGCGCGCCGGGGCCGAGCTCGGCAAGCACGCGCGAAATGCGCGCGGTCTGCAGTCCCGCAAGCTTCAACGCCAACGCCTCGCCGGCCGGGCTGACAGAGAGAAGTCGCTGGCGGCGATCGCGCGCGCCCTCCTTCTGCACCACGTAGCCTTCGTCGATCAGTTGCTTGAGCACGCGTCCGAGCGACTGCTTGGTGATCTTGAGAACGTCGAGCAGGTCGGCAACCTTCATGCCGGGATTTCGATTGACGAAATGCAGGACGCGATGATGCGCGCGGCCGAAGCCGAGCTTGGCCAGCACTTCGTCGGGATCGCCGACGAAGTCGCGATAGGCAAAGAACAACAGCTCGATGAGGTCGAAATACGGCTCGCCTGCCGTGGACGCAGCCTCGGACGAGGCTTGGCCAGAAGCCGCGCGCGGCTTGCTTGGTGCGGTGATGCTGATGTCGGCCATTAGGTCAGCTATGTTGACATATTTCGGTTTGATTGTTAAGCTTCCCGCGCAAAGTTGGTGATTTAGTCGATATCTGGCCGCTCAGGACATTGCGGAGGGCGCCGAAGCGCGCTCTCATGACGCGTCTCTTGGAGCGGTCGAGACCATAGCCGGTCTCCAGTGCTGGTGCAAAAATCAAGCGCGGCCGCTTTGACGCCGCGACTGGGGGTCCTGAATTCGGACCCTAACCGAGGGAGGCAATGCAATGGCAGTGCCCTTCGACCAACGTCCCGATCTGATCTGGTTCGACGGCAAGCTTATTCCCACCGTGGACTGCAAGATCAGCGTCCTCACGCATGGCCTACACTATGCCAGCTGCGTGTTCGAGGGCGAACGCGCTTATGGCGGCAAGATTTTCGAGAGCACCGCGCATTCCGAGCGGCTGAAGAATTCGGCGAAGATTCTCGATTTCGACATTCCCTATAGCGTTGCCGAAATCGACGCCGCCAAGCAGCTCGTGCTCGACAAGAACAATCAGAAGAGCGCCTATGTCCGCCCGATCGCTTGGCGCGGCTCCGAAGCGCTCGGCGTGTCGGCACAAAACAATAAGATCCACTTCGCCATCGCCACCTGGGAATGGCCGAGCTATTTCGATCCGGCGCAGCGATTGAAGGGCATCCGGCTCGATCTTGCCGACTATCGGCGGCCCGATCCGAAGACTGCACCCTGCCTTGCCAAGGCGGCGGGTCTCTACATGATCTGCACCATCTCCAAGCACCGCGCCGAGCAGCGCGGCTATGCCGACGCCATGATGCTCGACTGGCAGGGCCGCGTTGCCGAATGCACCGGCGCCAATATCTTCTTTGTCAAAGACGGCAAGATCCACACCCCGACCGCCGATTGCTTCCTCGCCGGCATCACGCGTTCGACCGTGATCGGCTTGGCGCGGCGCAACACTATCGAGGTGATCGAGCGGCGCATCATGCCCGAGGAGCTCTCGGGCTTCTCCGAATGCTTCATCACCGGCACTGCCGCCGAAGTCACCGCGGTGTCCGAGATCGCGCAGTGGACCTTCACGCCGGCGCGCATCACCGCGCAATTGATGCGCGATTACGAGCACACGGTGCAGCCCGGCGGCAAGGCCGCGGCGGCGTAGCCGCCGGGTCTGCCTTTATTCTTTCGCCGATTGGTATTCTTAGTCTAGGCTGCGCGGTTGGCGCGAATTTCCGCCAACGCGGTCTTGCCGGCCCGGGTGGCTTCGGACATCGTGGCAAAGAACTCGGACTGCCGCACCGGCTTGCTCTTGCCGGCGGCATAGATTTCCCAACGCCAGGATTTGGGTGGCCGTCCTTTGTTCTTGATGGCAAGCGTATAGTCCAGCGCATTCAACGGTGGGGTCTTTTCCATCCGCGTCCTATCGAGATTCTGAGCGGTCAACGGCAACTCCGGGAAAACGCATGGCGCAGCATCGACTCGCATTCTTCCGCGCGCTGCCGCGCCACCTCTGAACCCCAGCACAGCAGAATTTCGTGCAAATCCCGGATCGCCACGTCGACGGCGGTTACGAGATCGATCTCACCCGCGGCACCATCGTCGACGCGATAGTCGCTCAAACACAGTATTTCGGCACTCACGCATCACCCCCGAATCAATCTTCGGGCAGCATGGCGACGAGCGGTTAACGAGCCGTGATCCGGTTCATTCGATCGAAGCGGCCGTGCCACGTAAACTTGGCGGCGCGGCACGATAGAGATCGAATGTCCGGCGAAAATCAGCGCTGAACTTTCAGGTTTTCAGCCGACGTTTTGCCCCGGTTCGCCACTTCCTCGTATTCGATCACCTGGCCTTCATTGAGACCGCTGAGACCGGCTCGCTCGACCGCCGAGATGTGCACGAAAACATCCTTGCCGCCCGCCTGAGGCTGGATGAATCCATAGCCTTTTTGCGAGTTGAACCACTTCACAGTACCTACGGCCATTATTGACTCCAGATAAATTGGCGCGATTGCCGAATACCGAGGCACCTGCCCGGTCAGGCATAATACCTCTGCGCGCCGACAATAAATAGATAGTTTCTAGCCCTTATTGGCCGCCGATCCGGCCGGTCCGTCTTGCTGTATTTGGCCGCTACGCGACAGCCTTATTTTACCGCTGCGCGGCTTGGCGGCGGCACCGCCCAGCGTTCGACGGCGGCATCGTCCACCGACTTCGCATCCACCCAAGTCTTTTCCACCAAAGTCTTTTCGGCCGCCTCACTGAAGGTCTTTTCGACCTGTTTCCAGAACGGCGCCCGAAAAGCTCGTTTTCGTTTCACTGGTGATTGCTGACAGTTCGATGCCGCGGCGAGGCCGCCGGACTAACGGCCGGTGCTGAAGATCGCTAAAAGCGAAGGTTGACCCCTGCCCTGAGGATATTGTCGGTAAAATGCACTGTTTCCGTCAACGTTGTCCCAGCGGCAAAGAAGGCACCTGGCAAGTTACCAGCGGTGAAAGTCGCCGTACCAAGATCGATGTAGAGATACTCTACCTTCCAGGTCCAATTTCCAACGAGCGAAGCCTCTACCCCGCCGCCAACCGTCCAGCCGCTCCGCGTCGTTGAATTGGAGAATGATAGCAAAGGTGGGAAGAGCGCGGTCCAGTTTGACTCCTCGCGGCCATAAGCAGCACCACCCGTGACGTAGGTCAGCCAGTTTCCAAACGCCACGCCAACTCTTCCTCGTGTGGTGCCGAACCATGTGAGCTTTTCGGTATTTGTAATTATGCCTCCGGGGGCACAAACTAGCGCACTACAGGACGTAATAGCGCTACCGGTTTGGTCCGTCCCCTGAATGTCAGTTTCAATACCGAGCACGTACTGGCCAATCTGCCAATTGTAACCCGCTTGGCCACCGCCAATCACTCCGGTGATATGATTGGAATCGGATCCCATTGGGAACGGGGGTAGTCCTACATCAATCAGCGTAAAGGTATCGCTCGCATTTCCTGACCCGCCGCCGATATTCAAACCGGCATAGAACCCGGTCCAGCTAAATGTTGGGGCAGAAGCCGGTAGTGGCGCTTTGACTGCCATCGGCGATGATGCCTCGTCATACAGCACAGCGTCTGGATGGACGCGGGTCAAAGCCGAGCTAGTCATATCAGAATTCTGTTGAACTGGCGCTTCTTGTTTGGAACCGCCAAGGCGGCTGACGCGGTCCCGCAGTTTAGCGTTTTCTTCTGACAGCTTAATCCGTTCGCGCAGAGCGGCATTCTCTTTCGCCAGAGCCGCGTTACTTACTTCAAGGGCTTGAACTCGATGGAGACTGCCGTCAGTCGATTGGCTCTCCGTTGACTGGGCCGAAGCCACAGCCGACGTTTCAATCAGCGCGATGATGGCTGCAATACCAACTGCAAGTTTCTTCATCGGAGCCCCCCTGCAATCAACGCCGATAATAGCAGCCGCTACCGCAACCTAGTGTTGCCGGCCCGCTACAGTTAACAGAAAAATTTGTACCGCTTTCCGAGTCTCCATTGGGTCATTTTCGACCGATCCCGCCGGTCGTGCCTGTCGCTCGGTGTCAGTTTTGCCCCGAAAGCGGACTTGCAGCCGGATTCGTATCAGTAACCTGTCTCGTCAGCGGATTACGGCGTCGAAACGCCCTGCCCTTCGCGATGCCTGATTAGTGGCGCGGCGGCGACCAGCGATCGGCCGCCGCATCGTCGCTGGCCTTGGCCTCGATCCAATTTGCGCCATCCGGTTTTTCGACCCGCTTCCAGAATGGCGCGTGGGTTTTCAGGTAATCCATCAGAAATTCGGCCGCGGCGAAGGCGCCCTGCCGGTGGCTCGACGC
Source organism: uncultured Alphaproteobacteria bacterium (assembly GCA_963822935.1). GTDB lineage: Bacteria > Pseudomonadota > Alphaproteobacteria > Rhizobiales > Xanthobacteraceae > BOG-931. The sequence goes on along the minus strand of CAWGJP010000010.1, from coordinate 385,056 downwards.
CGCGATCACCAGCACAATCGGCTCGCCCGGCGCGATCCGCCCGTAACGGTGGATCGCGGTGACGCCAAGAAGCGGCCAGCGCGCCGCCGCCTCCTCGACGTGCCGCGCGATCTCCACTTCCGCCATTCCGGCATAATGTTCCAGCGTCAGCGCCACGATCGGCTCGCCGTTTTCGTCGGCGCGGCACAGCCCGGTGAATGTCACCACCGCGCCGATGTCGGTGCGGCCGCGCGTCATCCGCGCCGCCTCGGCGGCGGCGTCGAAGACTTCTTCCTGAAGGCGAATGAGCGTAGTCATGGCGTAACGCTTCTCCGAAATCAGCCGCCCGTCATCGGCGGAAAAAAGGCGATCTCGCCGGCGCCCTCGATCCGCGCTTCATGTTTGACGTGGCTCTTGTCGATCGCGGCGCGGATGGTTTTCGGATTTTCAAAGGCATAAGCATAGCCCTCACCGCGCTGCGCCAGCCAAGCCACCAGATCGCCGACCGTTGCGACCCCGGCCGGCGGCGTGACGTCCTCTTCCGCCTTGCCGATACGCTCGCGCACCCAAGCGAAATAACGCAGCTTCACGCAATTTCCTTCACAACGATCCCGAAAAGCGGTCAGCGATTTTCGGAACAAGATCATGCTCAGAAATAATATGAGCGAGCCAGGCTCCGATTCAAAGGGCCGACGCGGCCCTAGGCATCTTCCTTGGTGAGGTGATGCAACCCCGCCTGCAGATAGTCCCAGCCGGTATACAGCGTCAGCAGCGCCGAGAGCCAAAGCAGCGTAATGCCGACCCGCGTCACCACCGGCACGATGGCGTCGCCGGCCTCACCGCAGATCAGAAAGCCGACGGCGATGAGCTGCAGCGTCGTCTTCCATTTGGCGAGCCGCGTCACCGGCACGCTGACCCGGAGCTCCGCGAGATATTCGCGCAATCCCGAGACCAGGATTTCGCGGCACAGGATGACGACCGCCGCGCACAAGGCCCAGCCGTGAATGGTGCTTTCGGCGGCAAGCATCAGCAGGCACGACGCCACCAGAAGCTTGTCGGCGATCGGATCGAGCATGCGCCCGAGCGAGGACTGCTGGGCCCAGATGCGGGCGAAATAGCCGTCAAGAAAGTCGGAGACGCCGGCAGCGATGAAGATGGCGAGCGCGACCCAGCGCAGCCACAGACCACCATGCAAAATGTTTTGCCAGAACATGCAGCCGACCACGAGGGGGACCGCGGCAATGCGGCCGTAAGTGAGGATATTGGGCAGCGCCAGCGGATGGGCGCCGAGCCGGCCTGGCGTGGTCGTCGTGGTCGAATTCATGAGGCTACCATTGGCGCTACCATAACCCCGCGCTTCGGCAATCGACAGAACCGCCCCCGTCACTTTTGCGGATCAAGCTTGCCATTTCGTTCCATCCCGCCCCCGGCTGGTGTCCAACGGTGGTGTCTAGGCCTTTTCGGGATCATGCGGGCCCCTCAACCGACGCCCACGCCGCCCCCGTCGTGGAAGAACTCGTAAATCCGCCGCGCCGTCTCCGCACTGATACCGTCGACCTGCATCAGATCGGTGACCGAGGCGCGCTCGATCGACTTGAGCGTGCCAAAATAATGCAGCAGCGCCCGTTTGCGGGTCGGACCGATGCCGGCGATCTCCTGCAGGCCGGCTTCCCGCAGATCGCGCTTGCGGCGCGCCCGATGCGAGCCTACCGCGAAACGATGCGCCTCGTCGCGCAACCGCTCGACGAAATAGAGCACCGGATCGCGTGGCGGCAGCTTGAACGAGTCGCGGCCGGGAAGAAAGAAGGTTTCGCGGCCGGCGTCGCGATCCGGGCCCTTGGCGATGGCGATCAGCGGAACCTCGACGCCAAGCGTCGCCAGCACCTCACGCGCCGCCGTGAGCTGGCCCTGCCCGCCATCGATCAGGACGAGGTCCGGCCAGGGAGACTCCTCAGGTTCTTCCGAATCTGCGATTTCTTCCCTCCCCCCTTGCGGGGGAGGACGTTCGAGCGAGGCGAGAACGGGTGAGGGCTCGAGATCCGTCTTCGGCAGCCCCTCACCCGTCGTGCAGCTTTCCTGCACGGCGACCTCTCCCGGAACGGGAGAGGGTTGAGCTTCGCGCGGCGCCTCAGCCAAAAGCCGCTTGAACCGGCGCTCCAGCACTTCGCGCATCATGGCGAAATCGTCACCGGGCGTCAGATAGGCCGAGCGGATATTGAATTTGCGATACTGGCTTTTACGAAAACCCTCGGCGCCGGCGACGATCATGCCGCCGACTGCATTGGAGCCCTGGATGTGGCTGTTGTCGTAGACTTCGATCCGACGCGGCACCCGCGACAGCCCGAACGTCTCGGCGAGCTGCCGCAACAGCTTCTGCTGCGACGTGGTCTCGGCAAGCTTGCGGCCTAGCGCCTCGCGTGCGTTTGCCAGCGCGTGCTCGATCAAGTCCTTTTTCTCGCCGCGCTGCGGCTGCAGCACCTCGACCTTGTGCCCGCTTTTGGTCGCCAGCGCCTGCGCCAATAACGCGCGATCCGCGATCGCATGCGAAATCAGAATGAGCCGCGGCGGCGGCTTGTCGTCGTAGAACTGCGCCAGGAACGCGGTCAAAACTTCGCCGGCGCCGAGCGAGCGGTCGGCCTTGGGAAAATAGGCGCGGTTGCCCCAATTCTGCCCGGTGCGGAAGAAGAACACCTCGACGCAGGAAAAGCCGCCCTGCTGGTGCACCGCGAACACGTCCGCTTCTTCGACGCCGCGCGGATTGACGCCCTGGTGCGATTGAATGGCGGAGAGCGCGGCGAGGCGGTCGCGGTAGATGGCGGCGCGTTCGAAATCGAGCGCAGTCGAGGCATTTTCCATTTCGCCGGCAAGCTCATCCTTGACCCGCTTCGAGCGGCCGGACAGGAACTCGTTGGCCTCGCGCACCAGCCCCGCATAATCCTGAAAATCGATCTCCTTGGTGCACGGCGCCGAGCAGCGCTTGATCTGATAGAGCAAACACGGCCGCGTCCGGCTCTCGAAGAACGGATCGCTGCACGAGCGCAACAGGAACGCGCGCTGCAGCGCGTTTACGGTGCGGTTGACCGCCCAGACCGATGCGAAGGGGCCGAAATAATGGCCCGGCCGCGTGCGCGCGCCGCGGTGCTTGAGGATCTGCGGCGCCCAATGGTCGGAGGTGATGAGGATGTAGGGAAACGATTTATCGTCACGCAGCACGACGTTAAAGCGCGGCCGCAGCCGCTTGATCAGATTGGCTTCGAGCAGCAGCGCTTCGGTCTCGGTGCGGGTGACGATGAATTCGAGCGTGCGGGTCGCCGCGATCATGCGCTCGATGCGGGTGTCGAGCCCGGTCGGGCGCGCATAGGCGGCGATGCGCTTCTTGATGCTCTTGGCCTTGCCGACGTAGAGCACGTCGCCGCGCGCATCGATCATGCGATAGACGCCCGGCCGCGACGGCGCGAGCTTGCCATAGCGCAGGATGGCGGCGCGGCCGGCGGCAAGCGACTCCGCCGCGTCTTCCAAGAGCGACGCTGCGGCTTCGAATTCGTCGGGCTGCGGCAGCGACGGCTCGTCGTCGTCCTCGACGGGCTCGCTCTCGGGCGCGATTTCCGGTTTCGGCGTGCTCATGCTTGGGACTGTAGCCCGGATGAGCGCCAGCGAAATCCGGGGGACGATTGATTGGCCAAATTGCCGCTCCCGGATGTCGCTTCGCTCATCCGGACTACTGTCGTGAAATATAGACTTTCTTAACGATATCAACTTCGAAGGGCTTAACGATTCAGCACTGTTTAACTTAAACATCGCGATAAATTCTCCCGATCGGACGACGGCTGACGCGCTTTCTTCGACGCCGCAGAAGCACCGCGTGCCGCCGTGGCGTCGTTCCGTTCCGCCCGATTCCAATTGGGAGGCCAAGATGAGAACAATCCCTGGAGCGAGTTTCCTTGCCGCGGCTTTTTCGCTGGCGATGGCTGGCGCGGCAGTGGCCGCTGATCTGCCGGCAGCGCCCTATTACACCGCCCCGGCCTCCTATTCGGCCTACAGCTGGGCCGGCCCCTATATCGGCGGCACCCTGGGCTATGAATGGGGCAACGTCAGCAACAACCCGACGCGTCCGTCGGGCGTCGCCGGCGGCCTCGAAGCGGGCTTCAACTGGCAGCACGGCAATTTCGTCTATGGCGCCGAAACGGATTTCAACCTGTCCGGCGCCGAGGACACATTCGCGCCGTGGCAGTTCTCCAATCCCTGGTTCGGCACGCTGCGCGGCCGTGCCGGCGTCGCCATCAACAACGTGCTCGTTTACGGCACCGCCGGCCTCGGCTACGGCGAACTGACCGCGGACACCTCCGGCAATCTTTCCGAGAGCCACACCAGCTTCGGCTGGGTGGCGGGCCTCGGCGCCGAAGTCGGTTTCACGCCACGATGGTCGGCCAAGGCGGAATGGCTCTATCTCGACTTCGCCAATCGCGGCTATTCGGTCACCGGCACCAATAACGGCCTTGCAGCCAATCTGCTGCGGCTCGGCGTCAATTATCACTTCTAGAAAAAACAACGAATTTAATAATATATTGACCATGTCAAAGTATAATTTATGAAATAGAAACTATAACTTCGCCATCGATAGAAATTTTTCGCCATAATACAGCCGTAAAATGGCAAACGACTGTGTCTTTTCTACACTAGCCGAAAATCTAATTCTGAATACTATACGGGACCTGTTCGACGACCGAGTGGAGGTCCCTATGAAGCGTTTGTGCCTGGCACTGATGGGTGTTGTGGCGTTTGCCGGAGCGGCGGCGGCGGCTGACCTGGCGCGGCCCCAACCCGTGCCCTACTACCCGAAAGCTCCCGCCTTCGTGCCGGCCTACAGCTGGACCGGGTTCTATTTCGGCATCAACGGCGGCGGCGGATTTGGCAGCTCGTCCTGGGATTCGACCGGCAGCCGCAACATCAGCGGCGGCGTTATCGGCAGCACCGTCGGCTACAATTATCAATTCGGCCAATTGGTCGCCGGCGTCGAAGGCGATATCGACTGGGCCGACATCAATGGCAGCACCACCAATGCCTGCCCGCCGGGCTGCAAGACCAGCGACACCTGGCTCGCGACCGCGCGCGGGCGGCTTGGCTACGCCGCCGACCGCTTCATGCCCTTCGTGACCGCCGGCGCGGCGTTTGGCGATATCCGCGCCTCGGCGCCGGGCTTTCCGACGAGCTCAGCGGACAAAACCGGCTGGACGGTCGGCGGCGGTCTCGAAGCCGCGCTGGTCGCCAATTGGACGGCCAAGGTCGAATATCTCTACGTCGATCTCGGCAAATTCAATTGCGGGATCAATTGCGGCCTGACCACCGACAACGTCTCGTTCCACACCAATCTGTTGCGCGCCGGCGTGAACTATAAGTTCTGATCCGCGCGGACAGCGTGGCTGACAAAGCGCCCCGGGGCTTTTGCCCCGGGGTTTTTGTTTGCGGTCGGAGCATGATCCCGAAAAGGCCTGTCCTCGGACCCGATCCGAGGATGGATACCGGTCTTCGGAAGAGATCATGCTCACTCAAAAATCCAACTCGCCAAGCAATATTTCGGCGAGCCGCTCCGGCGCATCCAGCATGACGTCATGGCCGCAGGCCACTTCATAGCTGCGCCAACCCCTGGCGCGGGCCTTTGCCAGCGCCAGATCGAAGGGTTGGCTCGGATAGGCCGTAGCGCGGATGTAGCTTTTCTTCGCGATGCGTTCACGGGCACCCGTCAGCGTCACCGCCTGCAGGCCGCATTTGACCGGCTGCGGCGTGCATTGCGCGTCGACCCAGGCGCGGTCGCGTTCGTTAATATTGAACATCGCCGCCGAGCGCGGCGGTATGATTGCGGCGCCGCTACGCTCCGCCGCCAAGAACGTTTCGCGCATCGGCGGCGGCGCCAGATCGACGAGCGCTTGCCCCGATTCCGGAAAGAACGCATCGAGCAGCACAAAGGCTGCGATCGATTTTTCCATGCGCTCGGCTACGCCGGAAATCACCAGGCCGGCATAGGAATGCCCGACCAGCACCACGCCGGTAAGCTCGCGCCATTTCATTTCGTTGACGACGTCGAGAATGTGGGTGTCGAGACCGATCGCGGGCGTCAGCAGATGCGAACGTTCGGCGAGTCCGGTGAGCGTCGGCGTCACCACGTCCTGGCCGGCGCCCGAAAGCAGCCGCGCCACCCGCTGCCAGCACCAGGCGCCGTGCCAAGCGCCGTGAACTAGAACGAAGGTGGCCATCAGGTCTCGCAATCCTCGACCGGCATCGTCAGGTAGTTGACGGCGCAGCCCGCAACGCAAACGCGTTAAACGGCCCGCACCCGCACCCGATTATAATCCGACGTCGCAATCGTCATAGGCGGCCGCTCACGACGCGTCATCGGTTAAGGACTACCGTCGTGCGGCGTGGCGGTCCATAGTGGCGCGCAATTCCACGCTTTGAGGCGGGCACAGGATGATCGAAAATATCGAGATTGAAAAGTGCACGAGCTGCGGAATTTGCGACGATGTCTGCCCGGCCGACGTAATCCACATGGAGCCGGCGCCGCACCAAGCGCGCCTCGACGGCCTCGTTGAGACCAAGCTCCTGCCGGTGATAAAATTTCGCGAGCATTGCATCACCTGCTTCAGTTGCGAGATTTTCTGTCCCGAGCAGATCGTCGACGTGCACCCCTCGGTGAAGAACCGCCCGCGGCCGTGGTGAATGAACGCAGGTCAGTGAACGCAGGTCAGTGAACGCAGGTCAGTGAACGTATGCCGCGATTGCATGGAAGTTTGATCGAGACCGATATTCTCGTGGTCGGCGGCGGCGCTGGCGGCATGATCGCGGCGTTGAGCGCAAAACGCCATGGCGCCCACGGCGCCAAGGTGGCGATCGCCGATACCTGGATGACCGGCCGCACCGGCCATACCGCATTCTCCAATGCCTGGATGATCGTCGCCTCCCCGGAAGACGATATCGACGGCATCACCCGCGAGATCGTCGCCGGCAATGACGGCATCGCCGATCAGGTGCTGGTGCGGGAGTCGCTTACGAACTCGTTCGACCGCATCGCCGACTTCGAGGCGATGGGCATGAAATTCGCGCGCGCCGCCGACGGCAAATATGCGCGCCGGCCGACCCGCGGTCTCGATCTGGCCCGCGTGATGTGTCCGGACGGCGGCGGGCTTGAATATTGCTGGCGGCTGCGGCTCGCGCTTGAGGAAAAGGGCGTGGCGCTGCTCGACCGGTTGTTCGTCACCGGGCTCCTCGGCGGGCCGTCCGGACGCATCGTCGGCGCCACCGCGATCCACAGCCGTACCGGCGAATTTCATCTGATCAAGGCGCGCGCCACCATCATCGCCACCAACGCCATCACCTTCCGCTCCGGCTTCGTGCGCGACATCACCGGCACCGGCACGCTGCTCGCGTACCGCGCCGGCGCCGCGCTGCGCAACGCCGAGTTCAGCTACGTGCGGCCGGGCACGCCGAAATTTTATTTCGAAGGCATCACCTTTGCGATCCAGGAGGGCGCGCGCTTCACCAACTCCAAGGGCGAAGCTTTTATGCGCGCTTACGAGCCGGAATGGGCCGACGAAGCCGACGTGCCGCGCATTGCGCGCGCCATGGCCGCGGAGAAGATGAAGGGCAACGATCCGCTCTATCTCGACATGTCGCCTATACCGGAAGAAATGCGCGACCACTTCATCCACAGCAAGGTCAAGTGGATGGACTATTTCTTCCGCAAGCTCGGCTCGGAAGCCAACACCGACATGTTCGGCAAGACGCCGTATTACGCGCTCAACCAGATGACCAAAATGGCGATCCGCACCGGGCCGGATTGCCGCTCCGACGTTCCGGGCCTGCTTGCTGCCGGATTGGCGCAAAGCGGCTGCGCCAATCACTTCGCCGGCTTCCATATCGGGCTCGGCATCGGCAACGGCTGGGTCGCCGGGAGGAGCGCCGTGGAAGACCTCGACCGCCTGCCCGCGCCCGACGTCAATCTCGCCGAGGTCGAAGCGTTGCACGACGAGGCCATGCAGCCGCTGCGGCCCGGTACCCAGGCCGAGTCGGACCGCATCCTGCGCGATTTGCAAGCCATCATGTTCGCCTACGATATCGGCATTCTCAAACACGCCGACCGGCTGCAAGCAGCCTTCGGCAAAATCGAGCGCCTCGCCGACGACTTCCGCGAACTCGCCGCGCCGCATGTGCACGAATTGGTGCGGCTCAAAGAAACCGAGGCCATGCTGCTCGCGGCGCGCTTTATTCTCGGCGCCTCGCTCTATCGCACCGAGTCGCGGCTGAGCCACTTCCGCGAGGATTTCACCGATCGCGACGATGCGAACTGGCTGGTCTGGGTGGATGTCGAGGGTGGCACGGGCGACACGCCGACGTTCAAAAAGACGCCGATCCCGACGCCGCTGTGCCCGGTGACGACCATGGCGGTGCGGCCCAACCGGCTCAAGCAGAGCGTCGCCGTCGGCGGCGTCTGAAGCTAGGGACTCCTAAAAGACAGCGTTGAGGACACGGCGATCGTGTCACACTTGGTACGCCGCGCGGCTTGTGGGGACGTACCGGTCTGATGGCAGCCATTGATTGTCGGCCGATCTCGATAGGGTTTGGACCCGCCCCTGCCCGGCTTCAAGTCCGCCCTCGGAGCGAAGCGGAAATGGACCGGCAGGCAAAACCGGTCGGGTCGGTCGAAAATGACCCGAAGCGGCGCTTGTTGCGAAATTTCGCTGCAACGCAGCACAGGCTGCTTCAGCTATGCCGAATTATCAAATGTACGATCAGTTAGCGACCGCGTCGATATCCGGCACGGGGCACGAGCGCTAAAACGATATCGGGCTTTTCGGCTGCGCAACCTCCGCCGCGGCAGTAGTGTTCCTTTACGGTAGACTGCCGGGCATGCAGATCGATCTCGACAGATCGACGATACCGGTCCGGGCTTCTATGGCTTACCCCGCATGATGAGAGGCGATTCTAGAAAGGCTTTCAGCTGCGCCACCCAATTATGCCGGACTGCTAGCTAGGTCGTACAACGTGCGGACTCCGCGACTTCCTTGTAAGCCCGAACCGGAGGAACAGGTATGGTCAATTCTCATGGCCATTTCGTTTGGTACGAGTTGACGACAACAGACATGGAGGCTGCCAAAGCCTTCTACACCGAGGTCATGGGCTGGCGCACGCGGGACGCGTCGATGCCCGACACGGCCTATACCCTGTTTAGCGTTGGAAAGGCCTCCGTGAGCGGCCTGACGGATCTGCCGGAAGAGGCGCGGAGAATGGGCGCGGCACCGCGGTGGATCGGATATGTCGGGGTCGACAACATGGAGGCAACCGTCGACCGGATCAAGCGCCTGGGCGGAATCGTGCACGTCCCACCGACGGAAATCCCCAACGTCAGCTGCTTTTCTGTCATCGCCGACCCGCAAATGGCAATGCTTACGTTGGTCAAGTGGCTGAACCCCGCGGAGGAGCAACCCGCCGCGTTGGGCGAACCGGGACGCGTGGGGTGGCATGAGTTGCTCGCCGCCGACTGGGAGAAAGCGTTTGCGTTCTACAGCGAGCTTTTTGGCTGGCGAAAAGCAGACGCGCAGATCGGCTCGATGGGCACATATCAAAAATTCTCCGCTGAAGGCCAGACGATCGGCGGCATGTCCACCAAACCTCCCATGGTTCCCGTGCCGTTCTGGCTTTATTACTTCAACACCGACGACATCGACGCAGCGGCGGAGCGCGTCAAGGCCGGTGGCGGCCGGATCCTTGAGGGTCCGCTTGAAGTGCGCGGCGGCGGCCGGGTCGCCCGATGCACGGACCCTCAGGGCGCCATGTTCGCGTTAGCCGCAATGCGGAGCAACAAGGCGATCGGATATTTCGAGCCGGCCGCGTCGCGCGATCCCTCCGCTGCTCGGTTTTTTGTGCCCAAGAAGACCGTGCCGAGAATGCGGTCGTCTGATTGTCAAACAGAACGGCCCGGTTCTGCGCCGCGGCCAAGTGCGAATTGACCGACTGGGCCCTCGATGTGGAATTCGATCCCCGTCATCTTCGCGAACAGATCGATATTCGCGGTGCCGATCGCACAGCCGCCGAGCCCCATATCGGTCGCCATCAGGTAAAACGTTTGCATCAATACGCCGACGTCCTTCAGAGTAAGCGCGTAGGCGATCGCGCTGTATTTCCATGAAGTCCTGCCGAAGCGTGCGGCAATCGTGACCAGAATCTGCGGCACAGTGGGTGCGCCCATTGCAAACTTAGCTGCCTTCAACAGCGCTTCGAGCTCACTGGCGCGCACGCCGATGGGCGCCAGCGCATGTCGACCGGCATCGTAGTGGTAAAATCCGCGCGGCAGCCCTTCACATTTGTCGACCGCCAGATAGAGCTCGAGTTCGTAGCTGGCGCCCGCCGAAGGATACGGCCTGGCTGCGTAGGTGAGCGTCAGACTATCGCCGGCATCGAGCGTTTCTTGAAATTCCGACTGAACGCGCGCAGCGCCGTCGAGAAACCTCGCAAGCTCGGCGAGCGTGATCGGCTGCTGGTCGTCAAACTCGCGCGTTGAGTGACGTTCACGCAACAGCTTTACGGCCGATGAGATTGCCTCAGGATGCGCGTCGGAGAACTTGCGCAGATCGATTTCATTTCCCGGCCAGTTGGGCCGCACCGCCGGTAGCGGAGAAATGACACCGACATAAGGATAGACCCCGCCCAGCGGATTGGCGTGTCGGCCCTCGGTGCTGCGCGCGTGGAACAGAAGATCGTGGAAGTCCCAAAGCACGAGGCTATCGTCGCCCTCGGCCGGTCGGAGGCCATCACCGCCGGCAGCGCCGGTCTTGAACAGGATTTGGCAGTCGACGAGCAGGGCGAGGAGCTCGATCCCCGGAAAGCCGGGATGTCGGCGCAGTCGCCTGATTTGTTGCGGTGTCGACAGCATAGCCAAGGCGGCCGCGATCTTCGGATTGCAAATCTTGAACAGCGCGCCGGCGCGCGGCGATTCCAGCACTACGTCGTTGGCGCGGCGTCGCATATAGGCGAACCGTGACAGCACAACCGCGTCGGCCTCGCGGAGCTGCGCCGTTTGCGGCCAGTAATCCGGAACCTGCGGCTCGATGACGATCTGGTCCTTGCCGTTTGGCGAACGCCGAAGGTAGTATTCCAACAAACCGCGGCTGGCCAATCGCCGGACTAATAAATGAATTTCCTTGTCAACGTTCCGGCTGGGAGACGCGAACGAGCTAAACGGCAGACCGCCGCGCAATCCCCTGGCGCGTTCCGCCGCGCTCGCGCTGAATTTTCCTAAATTGACCGAAACGCCCTCAAAGCAGGCGGCGATTTCGCCGCCGGTCCGCGCTTCAAGCGTGACGTGACTGCCAAGCCGGGCGCAAAGCGTTGCCGGCGCTGCGCGTCGCCCACGTTTTATTCCGGGAGCGCGCAAGCCGGGGGATCTCAAGTGTGGGGGTGAAGCGGATTGAGCTCGTTTTCCGCTAGCGGCTTGTCGCGCAAGCCGAGCTTGACCGGAACATCGTAAAGCCGGCCCGGCGCGAAGCGGCGATAGAAATGCCGCAATCCCGGAACGATCACTCGGACCACTGGAACCTCGATGTCGGGGCGCGTCTGATCGAGGACAAGAAAATCGAGGCCCTCTCTCTTGGCAAGGTTCACGCAGGCCATGACCTGTTGGCGCGTGTCAAAGCGGCCGAAGTCTGCAGAGACGTTCTGTCGGGCCGGACCGCCGTTCGGCATCAAGTAGGGATGGTCTTGTAGACGAAACGGACCGGAGCTGTCATTGCTCGACGCCCCGGCATCCCGGCCGCCCACGAGGCCGATGGACAGAAATTGGTTCAGCTCGGTCAGGGCGCGTAGCAATGCGATCCGCTGATCGAAGTGCGAGCCGGAACCGTATTCTACGAAATCCTGCGCATTTACCACCGCGTGCGACATCGCCACATAACTTGGAATGCCGAGATCGCTGGTAATGTCGAGCACCCAAAGCCGGCGTCCCGTTTCGGCAAGCTCGATTCGCAGATCGCGGACATAGGAATCCTCGAACTGGTCGAGGTCCACTTCCGGCCGCCGCGATCGATTGTACCACCAAATTGCGTAAGAATCTCGCTCCACCAGTTCAAGGAATCCCTGGACGATCGCCTCCTCAAGCGTGTTGCCGGCGGCGCAGCCGTTGGAATCCGCGTGGATCTCGCCGCATCCGTGGTCGCTTCTGTAAAAAAAATATAACAGGCTGGTTGGCAGATATTTGAAGCGTCCGTCGCGCAGCGACCAGACCGGCGACCATTCGACCTCGGCCGACGGAACGAATGGCGCCGACGTCGGCGTCACGTCCTGAGCGAACATCGATGCTTGATCGCGCCGCAATTGCGCGTCGCTGAACAGCATGACGTCGTTTGGAGGAATGGCATCGCCCGCCGGGAAATCCGCAAGCTGCCGCGTTACTCTGATCTCGTCGCCCTGAAAAATTCCGGAATAGCGCTCGATCGCCTCCATGAGGGCGCTGGCTTCGCCTTGCTCGGCGGTGCTGCCTTTGCCGAAGCTGCCGCCGCTCAGTCCGGCCCTGAGCTCGTTGACGGTCTCGGCGGGTCCCGAAAAATTATGCGCGGCGTAATAGTTGGTGTTCAACGGCAAATCAACTTCGATCCGTTCAAGCCGCGATACTACGCCGGTCAGCGGGCTCACAAGCTTTTTGAAACGGGCCACCGTAGCCCTCGACGAAACAGACCGATATCCCCCGCTCGTCATAATCAGCTTCGTACCGGCGGCAAGTTCAACCGGCAGCGGTGCACGCCGCGGATCGCGCAGCTTCTTATTACCGCATGACGGACATTGCGGGCGGGCCGGCAAGTAATGCTTCACGATCGTCGCGCCCAACAGATCGAGGCTGATGATGTGATCGCTCAATGGCGTGCGGAAACCGGTGGCGATCGCCTTTGCGATCTCGACGGCCGCAAGCTGGATGCCGCTCTCTCCAAACGAATCCCGCCTGAGCGGCGAAACCGCGACGCAACGCGCTTCTTTGCGGTCCAGCATCGCCCTGACCTCGCGGTTGCGTTTCATCCGGTCGGCTAGACAGGTCCAACAGGCGCCCTCGCCGGGACGGAACACCGGCCCCACCAGGGGAAAAACACCGGTAGGCTGAACGAGCAGCCATGGCGTATGGTCGGACAGATGCTGCCGATTCAATTTCGTCAGTTGTCCGTCGAGATAATCGTCGACCAGCGTCACCGTCAGGTCGGCGGAGCGAGTCACGATGCTGACGCCGAGCTTATTCAGCGCGGCAGCCACTTCCTTTGCGGCCTTGGCGTCGATCGATTGAATGCGCACACGGCATTTGCGAAGATTTTTCTCGGCGACCCCCGGCGGCAGGCCGAGACTCGCCCAATAGGCCGCTGTAACGCTTCCAGAAAATTCCCGTTTTGAAACGACATAGCGTCGCTCAAACAGACGCTTTAACGCTTCCTGGATTTTGTCGAACGGAAAATCGCGCTGTAGCTCGCGAGCGATCTGCGCAACGCTATTTCCCGCTCCTATTGCGGACGCGAGCGCACAATAAAGCTCGCCGTGAAGAATAAACTTCCGGTCCTCGGAATAGAGGCATACGACATCGGGCGGCAGCACATAGACGGAGAAATTCGGCGCGAACTGCGGAACGTCTTTACCGGCCAATTGCATAAGGCTACTACCGCGATCACTCTTCACGGGGTCAGCAGGCGTAGCTCTACGCTTATAGCCACCAGTGTGGATTACCATCGCGAGGCAAATATTATGGGTTACCAAAACACCGTCGTCTAACTCGCGGGCAAGCGCTTGTCGATGTGGTTGGTCGCTCACGCGGCCGTCATTACCAGCGCCGACAGGCTCTTTCACGCGGGCAACGCCGCAAAACAACCCTGCGTGGCCGGGTCAAGCAAAGCCCGTCCGTGACGACCGATGTCTGTCAACTAATCGGAAGGCCTACGGTCTAGCAGACGTGGCAACCACCCCTGGACAGACACCAGGCGCAGCCGCCACAGCCGCCACAGCCGCCACAGCCACAACGTCTATAGCCACCGCAGCCGCCGCAGCCGCGCCACCAAGCCACTTGTTCACCAAGCCGCGGCTTTGCGGCATTTTCCTTATCGAAGACGTAGAACGTCCCCAGGCTGACGTCGGTGATCTCTTCCTCACCAATAAAGACTTCATGGCGCGGTGAGGTATTCTGGGACTGTATATCCGTTGTCGATCCGACGGTCGATGCGTATGCTCCGCCCGCCAACGACAAGGATACCCCGGCGATTCCAATCACCGGCAATACCTTCTTCCGACGTCTTCGCTTCGAAGCTTGCTTCGTTTGGGCCATCGTAGAGTCCTCTTCTACCTGCAAGCATTGCTTGACGAAATTCCGTAACACGTTTTCTATGCATTGCATAGATCAGCATACTTCATCGCGCCATGAAGGGCTTTCTTGGTTTGGCAAAGTCGTAGCAACATCAGAACCATGCCGGATCAACCTCGATAGGAGAAAACTCAAGTTTTACCGAGCGGTAGCCGGATGCCGGCTATGCCCCGATCATGACGTGGCAACGCGACGGAAAATCGGATAGGCTATGGGGCCTTAGACGCACTGATGCGCTATTGCCGGGAACGGGCGCGACCTCAAAAGTTTGGACCTGGTGAATGCCGAACGCTCGTTGGCGCCAGTCAAAATCCGTACACAGTCCTGCTACAGTCGCCCTCATCACAAGGAGCCTCCCATGCGTCAGTTCTTCCGTTCCATCCTCACCGCGTTGAGTATTGCCTGCCTCGCCGCTTCGTTCGGCACTCTCTCGCTTCATCCGGCGCTGGCGCAGATCGGCAGTCCGATGCAGCTCAAGCAGATCGCGCTGACGCAGAAACAGATCGACGACGTGCTCGCTTCGCAGAAGGATATGGACGCCATCACCCGAAAGCTGCGGCGAAATGCGCCGCCGAGTTCGAAGGTCATTGCCAAGCTCGATGGCGTTGCCAAGAAGCATGACTTTGCCAGCTTCGACGAATACAACACCGTCCTCGGCAATATCAGCATAGTGATGGACGGGATCGATCCGCAAACCAAGAAATATGTCGGCTCCGAGGCGGGGCTGCAGCAGCAAGTCGAAGAGGTGAAAACCAGCAAGAAGATGTCTGCCGCAGAGAAGAAGAAGGCGCTTGCCCAGCTCGATTTTGCGCTCAAGTTCAAGGACCCGGAGGTTCAGAACAAGGGCAACATTGACCTCGTCATCCAGAATTACGGCAAGATCGACGCCGAGCTCGGCGGGCAGCCGCACTAAGCCAAGCCGGTTAATCGGCGCACATCATCTGCGAATTGGGAACGTCAGTGCGTTGATTACCGGAGTACCTTTCGCACGCGCCGCAGGTGACCGTCATGCCGGCCGTGGCGCAGCTCTATGGCCAGGCGATCCCCGGCGCGATCTTCGATATGCTTGATGTCGGTTTTTCCGGAAACCCGGCGCCGTTGACGCCGAGCGGTAACGGCACGACCAAGACCCACCGCGGTCATGTCGCAGGCGCGGGTGACTGATCGCGCGTCGCGATCGGGTAAACGCCATGCGCCGTTCAATCATAGAAGTTTTCGCAAAAAGAGGCCGCCCAAAGGCGGCCTCGCATCTGTCTATTGCGATTGTTTGATTTGGCCGCTCAGTAACAGGGAACGCAGCGGCAACCATAATAACCGCATCTTCTGATCCATCCCGGGCCGCAACCATAGACACCGGTAGTTCCGTTGCATGCCACCTGTTTGACGATCGGCGTCGCATTCTTAAGCTGCGCGTGGAGGCTCGCCGCGCCCGGCGCCTGGGTCTGCGCGCTAGCCGTCACGGCCATCGATCCCAGCACAAGCACCACTACCGTCAAAGTCATCGTGAGTTTTCTCATGAGACCGTCCCCTAGTTTTGCTAAATGCCGGAGTAGAAGAAGAATACCGCGGCATAATGACAGCGACACCATACAGCCTTCTAGAGCCTGCGGGGAGGTCGTCGGCGCCATATTTTTTTCGCTATATCGCTTGTCACATTCCAAACTGGCCCGATACCCACGCCCCATATTCGGGTTCTGCGCCCTATCTCACAGTAATCCGATGGCGAAAAGGTTCGCTGCTTTTCTGTAATGCAAAATGACGCGATTGGCCCATCGCGTCAGATATTGCGGGTCAAGCAAATGTCGGCGTTCAGTGTAACAGCGGACGTGCCGAGGAAAGCCCAAATCCGACGTTCCTGACCCGTAACGGACTCACCACGAATATTTCAGCGTGCCCGTTCCGGCGTAAGTTTGCGCGGTCTGGGCGAACTCGCCGTCGAATTTTGCGATCACCGTCCAATTGGCGGTGAGGTGTAGTTCGGCGCTGGCGCTGGTGAGCGCCGAGTTGGTCGGCGGCGCCGCGCCGTTGACGGTGAAGCTCGAGCCCGGCAGGGCCTGGAATACTGCACCGAGCGAAGAACTTGAGATCCAGTCGTGCGCCCAGGCGACGCGGGCGCGTAAGACCAGCGGCATAGGGCGACACGCCGACGTTCAAAAAGACGCCGATTCCGACGCCGCTATGCCCGGTGACGACGATGGCGGTACGGCCCAACCGGCTCAAGCAGAGCGTCGCCGTCGGCGGCGTCTGAAGCTAGGGACTCCTAAAAGACAGCGTTGAGGACACGGCGATCGTGTCACACTTGGTACGCCGCGCGGCTTGTGGGGACGTACCGGTCTGATGGCAGCCATTGATTGTCGGCCGATCTCGATAGGGTTTGGACCCGCCCCTGCCCGGCTTCAAGTCCGCCCTCGGAGCGAAGCGGAAATGGACCGGCAGGCAAAACCGGTCGGGTCGGTCGAAAATGACCTAGCATTACAATTGCGCTTTATATCGAGTTCTGAATCCATGAGCCACCGTGATTCGGAGGATCATGGATGGGTGGCGCATCAATTGAGACGACGCTGGAGCTTTGGGCGTCGTCGCTGCGGGATATGAAGGCGCGGATACGTCCGTTGTTCGGTCAGGAGCGGGTGGCGGCCTCGGCGGGGCTTTTTCTCGACGGGCTGTTGGGGAACGAACCGCGCAAGACTGGCTGGATGCGCGCGGAAGCGGCGGGCGATCCCGGTCCGTGGCGGCAACAGGCGATCCTGGGCCGGGGGCGTTGGAACGCGGATGCCTTGCGCGACATGGTGCGCGATTACGCGCTGGAAATGCTGGCTGATGAGGATGCGGTTCTGGTTATCGACGAGACCGGTTTTTTGAAGCAGGGCAAGGCGTCGTGCGGAGTTGCGCGCCAGTACACGGGTTCGGCGGGCAAGATCACCAATTGTCAGATCGGCGTCTTCGCCTCCTATGTGTCGCGTCACGGCCACGCCTTCATCGACCGGGCGCTTTATATGCCGAAGGAATGGACGGACGCTCGCGCACGCCTTAAGGCGGCGCATGTGCCAGAGACTATGGGCTTTGCGACGAAGCCCCAAATCGCGCGCCGGATGATTGCGCGCGCGATCGCGGCCAAGGTGCCGTTCTCTTTTGTCGCGGCGGACAGCGTGTATGGCACCGGGGACATCGAGACCGTCCTGCGCAAGGCAGGCAAGGGCTATGTCCTGGGCGTCGCTTCCAACCACGTGTTCCACTCCTGGGGCAAGAACCAGCTTATTGGCGGCACCGCCGCGAAGATTGCGGACAATCTTCCCAAAAACGCCTGGCGGCGCCTATCGGCAGGCGAAGGAACCAAAGGTCCGCGCCTGCATGACTGGGCCTATCTCGAACTGGCCGATCTCGATGCCGTCCAATACAACAGCACCCTCACGGGGAAGTGGACGCGGGGTCTGTTGATCCGCCGCAACATCGCCGACAGTGACCTCGCCTTCTTCTCCACGTGGTGTCCCAAGGGCGCGCCCATGGAAAAGCTCGTATCGGTCGAAGGCTGCCGCTGGGCCATCGAGGACAGTTTTGAAGCCGCCAAGAACGAACTCGGTCTCGATCACAACGAAACGCGCTCTTGGCATGGCTGGCACCGCCATGTCTCGCTCGTCATGCTCGCCTTCGCCATGATGGCTGTCATCCGCCATCAGGCAAATGTTGGGGCGCCCAAAAAAACACCGCGGCGCCTTCGGACCAAACATTCCTGATCCGCTGGTCGATCCAAGAAATCCGCCGCATCGCCATCAAGCTCGCCCAACGGCGCATCCAACCCGCCCATGTCATCGCATGGTCGCTCTGGCGGCGCGCCCACCAAGCCGAAGCGCGCCACGCACACCTCAAAAGAAAAGCGCAACTGTAATGCTAGGCTGTGTGAAAACGCCGAAAATCGAAAAGTCGTGAGAATGATATTTCTCAGGCCAGCTGAAATTGGACTCGCCAGCGAATGTTTGCTCAACTATTGACGGTTTTGACGAACGTTCTTCTGTCGCCGTCGAGCGGTTTTGAGTTTTTACACAGCCAAGACCCTCATCAGACATCGGCTCTCAAGGGTTGCTGCTCTCCAAAAATGGATCATCGGGCCCGTTTCGCCGGTCGAAAATCTCTGCTGTAATCGCGTCGCAATAAGCCACCATCGGCAGCCCTGAGCCTTTGAGGAAGGCAATGCGACGACGCGAATTCATCATAGCAATTGCGGGATCGGCTGCCGCGTGGCCGCTCGCTGCGCGATCGCAGTCGGCCAAGATCCCGGTCATCGGGTTCATTGGCACGACGACTCAGGCGACATGGAGCCAGCCCATCGCTGCCTTTGAGAAGCGGCTGGACGAGCTTGGCTGGGTCCCGGGCAAGACGATCACCATCGATTACCACTGGACGCAGGGCCACAACGAAGACGTGCTGCAAATCGCTCAAGGCCTCGTCGCCCACAATGTCAACGTCATTGTCGTTGGCGGCAACGGCGTGGCGGCAGCGAAGCAAGCCACCTCCATAATTCCCATCGTGTTTCCAGTGGCGGTCGATCCCGTCGGCAGCGGCTTTGTCGCCGATTTATCGCATCCGGGCGGCAACGCCACCGGCCTCTCGCTGCAAGGCCCCGACGTCGCAGGAAAAGGTTGGAAATGCTGCGCTCGATAGTTCCCAGTCTGCACCGGGTCGCGATCATGGCCAATGTCGGCTATCCCGCGGCCGAGAAGGAATTGGGCCAATGTCAAGCCGCCGCCCAGACTCTTGATCTCGATACGATCGTGCTTGAGCTGCGGCAGTCCGCCGATATCGAGCGAGTCTTCGACTCACTTAACGGCAAAGCCGATGCGTTGTACGTCGTGACCGAAGCGCTGACGAATACCAAACATATTCGAATTTCGACACTAGCGCTAGCGGCTGGCCTACCGACAATCTTCGGAACGGGGGTGCTCATGAACTCAGGAGGTCTCATGGCCTATGGGCCGAGCCTCGTCGACCTGTTCCGCCGTGCCGCCGACTATGTCGACAAGATTCTCCGCGGCGCGAACCCGGTCGACCTGCCGGTGGAGCAACCGACCAAATTCGATCTCATCATCAACATGACGACCGCCAAAGCGCTCGGTCTCACCGTGCCACCAACGCTGCTCGCGCTCGCCGATAAGGTGATCGAATGAGGCGGCGTGAATTTCTCAATGTCATCAGAGGTGCAGCAACATGGCCGCTCGCCGCGCACGCCCAGCAACCGACGATGCCGGTCGTCGGGTTTCTTGGCCTGACATCGCCGCAGGAGTTTGCTGCGCTGACCGCCGCATTCAAGCAGGGCCTCGGCGAGGTCGGATTTATCGAAGGTCAAAACGTGGCGATCGAATATCGCTGGGCGCGACGGCAATTCGATCAATTGCCGGCGCTTGCATCAGACCTGGTACAGCGGCGTGTAAGCGTGATTGCCGCGCTCGGCACACCGGCCTCGGCGATAGCCGCCAAGCACGCGACGAGCTCGATACCAATTGTTTTCGTTTCGGGCGGCGATCCGGTCGCTATCGGTCTTGTTGACAGCCTCAATCGGCCGACTGGAAACACGACCGGCATCTATATGCTGACTGTGGCGCTTGAACCCAAGCGTCTGGAAATGATCCACGAAGCGATGCCGAATGCCGCCATCATCGGCGTGATCGTCGACCCGAAGTCGCCGGACACGACCGAGCAACTCCGGGAGCTGACAAAAGCGGCGACGGCGCTGGAACGGCAAATCCAGATCATCAATGTCAGCAGCGAAAACGAAATCGACGCAGCGTTTGCCGCGATGGCGGAGCGACACATCGGCGCAGCCATTGTCACCTCGTCGCCGGTTTATTTTTCGTTACGTCAAAGGTTCGTAGCGCTTGCCGCGCGCTATGCGATTCCGACGGCTTACTATGTACGCGGCTTTGCCGATGCCGGCGGGCTGATGAGTTACGGGACGAGCTTTCCCGATGCTTATCGCCTGGCCGGTGTTTACACCGGACGCATCCTCAAAGGCGATAGGCCCGCCGATCTGCCGATCCAGCAATCGGTCAAGGTCGAGCTTGTGATCAACATGAAGACGGCTAAGGCGCTCGGGCTCGCCATCCCCCTGTCCCTTCTCGGCCGCGCCGACGAAGTGATCGAATAGTCGCATTTTTGCTGCGCCTGCTCATGGCAGCTTTTGGCCCAGTGCGCCGTTGCGCGGCAATGCAGCAATCCGGTCGCTTTTGGAGCGAAGCAAACCTTGAGCCGGATTTATGAGTGCCCAGGTCACACCGCAGGCGTCGCGCCGCGCAGAATTTGCGCCATGACCGGCATGTCGATATTGCCGCCGGAGAGAATGAGGCCGGCGCGCTTGCCGGCATAGCGCGCTTTGTCCTGCTGCAGTGCCGCCAGCGGCGCGGCGCCGGCGCCCTCGGCGAGATTGTGCGTCGTCGTGTAATAGAGGCGGACCGCGTCGGCGATCTCGTCCTCGCTGACGCGAATCACACGTGAGGCGCCGGGCGAGCGGCAAGTCCGCTTTCGGAGCGAAGCAGAAATAGATCGGCAGGCAACGCCGGTCGGATCGGTCGAAAATGTGACCCATCTGCGACATCGCCCGTGCGCGGCCGGGTTGATTATTGACCCCCATTCCATAAGCGGCAAATCCCTGCTGTAATCTCATCATTGCGGACTAGGTCGCGTAGTCTCGGGTCTTTGGGGGAAGGCAATGCGACGGCGGGATTTCGTCAAAGGGATCTTCGGCACAGCCGTAGCGTGGCCGCTCGCCGCACGCGCACAGCAGCCAATGCCGGTGATTGGATTCGTCAACGGCTCATCCTCCGCTGACTACGCGCCTATGGTGGCTGCCTTCCGTCAAGGCTTGAAGGAAGCCGGTTATGTCGAAGGTCAGAATGTGGCGATTGAATATCGCTGGGCGGAAGGACACTTCGATCGGCTACCGGCATTGGTTGCCGATCTTGTTCGTCGTCAGGTCTCAGTGATTGCCGCGACCAGCACTCCTGCGAATCTCATTGCTAAGAAGGCAACCAGCACGATCCCCATTGTCTTCACCACTGGCGACGATCCGGTGCAACTCGGACTGGTCGCCAGTCTCGCCCGGCCGGGCGGCAACGTCACCGGCGTGACCCAATTGAGCGTTGAGATATTGCCGAAACGAATCGAGCTGGCGCATGAGTTGATCCCTGCTGCGACCACCATTGCGCTCCTCGCCAATCCGACGGACCCCACTTCCGACTTCGAACTGAGAAACGCACAGATGGCGGCCCACACTCTTGGGCTGCAACTTCATGTCCTGCGAGCAAGCACCGAAGCGGAACTTGCTGACGCCTTCAACGCTGCCCTTCAAATGCATGCCGGTGTTTTGGTAGTGGCCAACTCCGTGTTTTTCAATAGCCATATCGAGCAAATGGCTGTATTGGCGAGCCGCCAAATGCTGCCAACAATTTACACGTATCGTCGCTTCGTGTCGGCCGGCGGCCTTATTAGCTACGGACCCGAACTTACGGATTCATACCGCGTGGCCGGCGGCTATACCGGCCGGATTCTCAAGGGCGACAAGCCCGCTGACTTGCCGGTCCAGCAGGCAACTAAAATTGAGCTCCTCATGAACCTCAAGACCGCGAAGACGTTTGGCCTCGCCATTCCGCCAGCACTGGTCGCCCGTGCCGACGAGGTGATCGAATGAGGCGGCGCGAGTTCATCACGCTTCTTGGTGAGGGATTTCGTCACGCTTTTGGAGCGAAGTGGACCTTGAGCCGGATTTCTCAATGCCCGGCCCAGGTCACACCGCAGGCGTCGCGCCGCGCAGAATCTGCGCCATGACCGGCATGTCGATATTGCCGCCGGAGAGAATGAGGCCGGCGCGCTTGCCGGCATAGCGCGCTTTGTCCTGCTGCAGTGCCGCCAGCGGCGCGGCGCCGGCGCCCTCGGCGAGATTGTGCGTCGTCGTGTAATAGAGGCGGACCGCGTCGGCGATCTCGTCCTCGCTGACGCGCAGCACGCGCGCAGCGCCTTTGACGATGATGTCGAGCGCTTCGGCCGGCGGATCGCGGCAGGCGACGCCATCGGCAAAGGTCCGTGCCGAATTGGTCTGCACCGGATGGCCGGCTTCGAACGACAGCGCGAAGGCCGGCGCGTTCGCCGCGACCACGCCGACGATCTCGGTGGAAAGCCCCAGCAGATCGCGCACCGTAATCAGCCCGCAAATTCCCGAGCCCATGCCGATCGGCACATAGACCACGTCGAGAGCGGGATGGCTCATGAACAATTCATGCGCGTAGGTCGCCACGCCCTTCACCAGCTCGCGGTGAAAGGACGGCACGAAATGATAGCCGCGCTCGCGCTGGATCGCGGCGGCGACGCCGCGGCTCTCGTCGAAATCCTTGCCGCCGGTGACGACCTCGCCGCCGAACGCGGCCATGGCTGCATTCTTCTCGCTGGAATTGCCCTGCGGCACCACGATGACCGCAGGAATGCCGTTGCGCGTCGCCGCGGCGGCAACCGACTGGCCGTGATTGCCGCGCGTCGCGGTGACAAATCCCTTGGGCCGCGGCCCGGCGCGAAGCAGCGCGTCGACATAAACGAGCCCGCCGCGCGCCTTGAAGGAACCGGTCGGCGTATGGTTCTCGTGCTTGACCACGACCTCGGCGCCGACGGCTTGGGCGAGCAGCGGCCAGGCATAAGCCGGCGTCGGCGGCACAGCGCGACCCACGATCGCGGCGGCCTCAGCAAGCTCGTCGAGAGTAAAGAGCGGCATGGCGGTCCAAACATGCCATATCCGCGAGGCCGCCGCAGCCGATGCGCGGCGACGCCACTTTCCGTCAGCCCGTCGATACCGCTACCATGCCCGGTCTCGCGTTCGGGGCCAGGGGGAAGCAATGCGACGGCGCTCCAGAGCCGGTGCCATAGCCGGAAGCGAACGAGGCGCGGTGCGACGCCGCAAGTCGACGGCGCCACCGCGCCGCAGCGCGCGGCCGCGGAAAGCCACGAAACACGAAACCGCGGTCGCCCGGCTCACGCGCGAGCTCGATGACGTACTGGCGCAGCAAAAGGCCACCGCCGAGGTGCTGCGCGCCATCAGCAGCTCCTCCGGCGACCTGCAGCCGGTCTTTTCCAGCATTCTGGCCAATGCGGTGCGGGTCTGCGACGCCAACAACGGCATCATCAACCGCTGGGATGGCGACGCGCTGCATCTCGTCGCCAGCCATAATCTCCCAGCCGAGTTCGTGGCCTTGCGCGAGCGCGCGCCGTATCGGCCGAAGGAGCATTCCGCTTCAGGCCGCATGCTGACGGCGAGAAGCGTCATTCATATTCCCGATCTGGCGGCCGACCGGTCCTATATCGAGCGCAATCCGCCGACGGTCGTCGTCGTCGAACGCGCCGGCGTGCGCACCACGCTCGCCGTACCGATGTTCAAGGGCAGCGAACTCGTCGGCTCGTTCACGGTCGGCCGCACCACGGTTCGCCCGTTCACCGCCAAGCAGATCGAGGTGGCCACAGGCTTTGCCGATCAAGCGGTCGTCGCCGTTGAGAATGCGCGGCTCTTGCATGAGCTGCAGGAATTGCTCGAGCAGCAGACCGCCACCGCCGACGTGCTCCACATCATCAGCCGCTCGACATTCGATCTGCAGCAGTTGCTCGACACCCTGATCGAACTCGCGGTGCGGCTGTGCGACGCCGATCTCGCCGCCATGCATCGCCAGCAGGGCGAGAATTTTCGCGTCATCGCCACGTACGGCGGCCCCCCCAATCACCGCGACCTCGCCGGCGGCGTTCCGTTCGCGCCGGGCCGCGGCAGCGTCATCGGACGCGCGGTGCTGGAACGCAAGCCGATCCACGTTGCCGACGTGGTGGCCGATCCGGACTATGCGTTACAGGCCGCGCAGAAAGAGATCGGCTACCGCACGGTTCTCGGCGTGCCGCTGTTGCGCGAAGGCAATCCGATCGGCGTCATCGTGCTGATGCGGCTAACCGTGCGCCCTTTCACCGCCAAGCAGATCGAGCTCGCCCGCCATTTTGCCGCCCAGGCCGTCGTCGCCATCGAGAACACCCGGCTGTTCGGCGAGCTGCGCCAGCGCACTGAGGAGCTCGGCCGCTCGGTCGCAGAGCTGCAGCACGAACGCAGCAACAAGCTGATGAATCTCGAAGCGATGGCGGCAGCGATTTCGCATGAGGTGCGGCAGCCGCTGGCCGGCATCGCCTCCAATGGCGGCGCGGCGCTGCGCTTTCTCGGTCACAGCCCGCCGAATTTGGAGGAAGCCCGGCTCGCGCTCAACAGCATGGTCGGAGACAGCCATCGCGCCAGCCAGGTGTTCGACAATATCCGCGCTCTGTTCGGCAAAGCCGACCAGGGCCATGAGCCGCTCGACGTCAATGAGCTCGCCGCCGGCGTCCTGCAAATGCTGCGCGAGGAGCTTAATAACGGCGCCGTCACGGCGCGCGCCAGGCTGCAGCCCGGCCTGCCGCCGGTGATGGGCCATCGCGGGCAATTGCAGGAGGTGTTCATCAACCTCGTACGCAACGCCATCGATGCCATGCACGCCGTCGCCGACGGTCGCCGCATCTTGCAGCTGTGGACCGAGCGGCGCGGCGACGGCGCCATCGCCATAGCGGTCGAAGATTCCGGCACCGGCATCGATCCGAAGCAGATCGACAGCATTTTTGATGCCTTCATCACCACGAAGGCGCACGGCATGGGCCTGGGCCTTGCCCTTTGCCGCATGATCATCGAACGTCACGCCGGGCAACTTTCCGCAGCACCGACGCAGCCGCGCGGCTCGATCTTTCGCGTCGTCCTGCCGGCGGCCAAAGCCGCCGCGGCGGCGCAACAGGCAATTTCATGAGTACGGGCGCCGAAGCACAGCCGATCGTCTATGTGGTCGACGACGACACCTCGCTGCGCGACGCGCTGGCGCGTCTGTTCCGATCGGTCGGCTTGCAAGCCAAGACGTTCGCCGCGGCGTCCGAATTTCTGCGCGACAAACTGGCCGACGGCCCAAGCTGCCTGGTGCTCGACGTCAGACTGCCGGGATTGAGCGGGCTCGATTTCCAAGCCGAGCTCATCAAGGCGAATATCGACATTCCGATCGTGTTCATGACCGGCCACGGCGACATTCCCATGACGGTGCGGGCCATGAAGGCCGGGGCGATCGAGTTTCTGCCCAAGCCGTTTCGCGATCAGGACATGCTGGACGCCGTGCAAATCGGCCTCGAACGCGATCGCGACCGGCGCCGAAGCGCCGGCGACACCGCCAGGCTGAAGGCGAATTTCGCCACGCTGACGTCCCGCGAACAGGAAATCATGGGTCTGGTCACGACCGGTCTGATGAACAAACAAATCGCCGGACAGATCGGCGTGAGCGAGATCACCGTAAAAGTTCACCGCGGCAGCGTGATGCGCAAGATGGGGGCGAAGTCGCTTGCCGAACTGGTGCGGATGGCGGATGCCTTGGGCATTCGCCGCGAAACGGCGTGACGACCTATACCCAAGTATAGTTCCGTTGCCTATCCCGATGCCCGAACCTTGCCCATGTACAGTAGCGGATGATCGTCCGTTCGACTAAAACGCGCTGACTAAGGGCAAGAAAATTGGCAAATCAGCGCGTGATCTCCATCATCGACGACGACGCATCGGTGCGCGAGGCCACCGCGAGGCTCATCCGCTCGCTTGGCTACCGCGCCGCGATATTTTCGTCGGCCGAGGAATATTTGCAGTCGGAGCGGCGGCGCGACTCGTCCTGCTTGATCACCGACCTCAATATGCCCGGCATGAACGGCGCCGACCTGCAGGACCGGCTGATTGCCGAAGGCCATCGCACGCCGATGATCTTCATGACGGCCTATTTCGAGGAGAAAGTCCGCGAGCGTGTGCTCGGCGCCGGGGCCTCGGGCTTCCTGCGCAAGCCGTTCGACGAAAAAAGCCTGATCGCCTGCCTCGACAAGGCGCTCGAATCCAACGCCGGCGACCGCGGCTGACCGGCCGCGGGCGCACTGCGAGGTCGTCCCACCCCTATACCGGCGTATAACGCCCCCCTCCCTTCCGACATAACCCGTTACCCAATGTAGAATGGAACCGTGGCGCCCAGGACTTCTAGGGTCCTCCCACGGGGGCAGCGCCATGCAATTAAATCCAGCGATTTCCGCGGCCGCATCGGGTCGGCCGCCGTCGATCCCGGCAACGTCCGATCAAGCGCTGATCGGACTGATTGCCAAAGGCGACCGGGACGCCATGCGGCTTCTGTTCGCCCGGCACCATTTGCGAGTTTTTCGTTTCCTCAC
The DNA here is from genome assembly GCA_963822935.1 of uncultured Alphaproteobacteria bacterium. Lineage (GTDB taxonomy): Bacteria > Pseudomonadota > Alphaproteobacteria > Rhizobiales > Xanthobacteraceae > BOG-931. The sequence goes on along the minus strand of CAWGJP010000010.1, from coordinate 358,433 downwards.
TCGGATCGTCAAAAACGAAGAGACCGCCGAGGATTTGCTCAACGAGGTGTTTCTCGACGTTTGGCGCGGCGCCCGCGGTTTCGAGGCGCGCTCGCAGGTCACGACCTGGATTCTCGGCATCGCGCGCTATAAGGCGCTGAGCGCGTTACGGCAGCGCGCGTTCACGCCGCTCGATGACGATGTCGCCGAAGGCTTCGAAGACCCCGCCGACGATCCGGAAGCCGCCATGCAAAAGACCGATCGCGCCGCCGTGTTGCAGAGTTGTCTGAAACAATTGTCGAGCGCGCATCGTCAGGTCATCGACCTGGTTTATTATCACGAGCAATCGATCGAAGAGATCGCCCGCATCATCGGCGTGCCGCAGAACACGGTGAAGACCCGTGTGTTTCATGCACGCAAGCGCATCGCCGAATTGATGGCGGCGCGCGGGCTCGAACGCGCGGCCTTGTAACGTCGCCCCGCGGAATCTTGTTCCGCAGATCGGACCCCCTCGCCGAGGTCGTCGCCAAAAAGGTCATCGAGATCGCGCAGACCGGCGAGCGCGATCCGCGTCAGTTGAGACGACGGGCGTTCGAGGAACTCGATATACCGGTTGTCGATTAGCTCCGGCCTGGGCCATCAGTCCGCCGGCTTGGTCGCCGCATAGGCCGCCACCCGCGCCGCGAAATTATCGATCCAGCCGACGAGCCGCGGGTGGTCGCTGCGCCAGTCGCCACCGAAGCGGAAATCGCGATAGCCGAGCACACAGGCGAGCGTGATCAGACCGACATTCGGCAGGCCGCCATCGAGCGCCGGCGGTGCGGCTTCGAGCGCGGCGAGCGCGCGCGTCACCTTGCCGGCCTGATGTTCGAGCCATTTCGGCTCGCGCATGTCCGCCTTGCGCCAGCGCGCCTCGTAGATGGTCAGGATCGACGCATCGAGAATGCCGTCGCATAGCGCTTGCAGGCGCAGCGCCGCGAGCCGCGCCTTAGACTCGCGCGGCACGATCTTGCCGCCGCCCGCGCGGTCGTCGAGATAATCGAGGATCACCCGTGAGTTGTAATAGGCGGTGCCGTCCTCGGCGATCAGGACGGGAATTTTGCCCAGCGGATTTTGCGCGCGGACGCTGTCGTTGAGATCGGTGGTGTCGGCCCGTTCGATTTTGACCTCACCGTCGAAACCGAGCAGCGAGACGGCAATCCGCGCCTTGCGGCCGAACGGCGAGGACGGCGAGGAACGTAGGATCATCATTGCGGCACCTTGATTGGAGCTCGTTGGAGGAAAACGGCGGAATAAAGCACGCGCTGCAGAAAAAAACATCACCGCACGGCCGGCGGCGCCGCCGTCCGTTTTTCAAGCCACGCGGCGCATTGCGCGCCGCGGCGATGTCGTCTTAGCCGGTGACGACGAGATTGACGGCCTTCGGGCCCTTACCCTTTTTGTCGGGCTCGACATCGAAGCTGATCCGCTGCCCCTCAACCAGCGACTTGAGCCCCGCACGTTCAACGGCGGTAATGTGTACGAACACGTCGCGACCACCATCCTCCGGTTTGATGAAGCCATAGCCGCGCTCACCGTTGAAAAATTTGACCGTGCCGGTCATTGCCATCGAGACACTCCTTCCCGCGTAGTTCTTTCGCCGCCACCCCCACGGTGCGACGGCCGGCCAGAACATTCACGCGAGCAAAGAGCTTGAGCCCCAGACGGTCTCAGTCACTCCGCCGGCCCCCCACAGGAGGCGGAACGTCCAAGCAGCAATGACACAATTAACCCAATTTTCACGTGTGGAAAAGTGGCAAACGAGTGTTTTTGCTGAGCTGCCGCAGTTTGCGGCTAGCGTTTCGCTACCACTCCGCGAACGCTTCGCTGCTGCTCCCCGACGAGCCAATCGAGCCGCTGCACCGCACGCGGCGATAACGCCCGTATAAGTACGGGGAGCAATATTTCTAAGTCTCGCAGCAACGTATGGGGCGGATTGACCACGATCAAACCAGAACCGGCGAGCCCCGCATCGGGGCCGGCTGGTGCCAACGCTATTTCGGAGCGCAACACTTTCGGCACCCCGAGCCGGCGCAAGCGCCGCGCCAGGGCGTCGGGCGCGTCGCGCTCTTTGATCGGATACCACAGCATGAAAATGCCGGTCGGCCATTTGCGATGCGCATCACCGAGCGCCTCGGTCAGCCGGGCGAAGTCGACCGCCTCCTCGTAAGGCGGATCGATCAGCACGACGCCCCGGCGCTCCTTGGGCGGGACATTGGCCTTGATCGCGGTCCAGCCGTCCATCGCCAGCACTTTGGCGCGCGTATCGCCGCGCAGCATGTTCTTAAGCGAAGCCGCGGCGCGCGGCTCAAGCTCGCAAGCGATCAGACGGTCCTGCGGCCGCAGCAGCGCTTTGGCGAAGAGCGGCGAGCCGGGATAGACGCGCAACGCTCTGGCGGCATTCTCCGCCGCGACAACGTCGAGATAGGGCTTGAGGAGCGCCGCGGCGGCGCCTTGCCGCAATTCCGGCGCCGCGACGGCGCGCGCGATGCCGTCGCGCCATTCCGGCGATCGCATGGCCTGCGGCCCGAACAGGTCGTAGCGGCCGGCGCCGGCGTGACTGTCGATGACGCGGAACGCCGCCGGCTTGGCGCGCAAATAGCCAAGCACCAGCGTCAGCACGACGTGCTTGTGCACATCGGCGAAATTGCCGGCGTGAAAGGCGTGCTGATAATTCATCGCAAGCTGTGTAGCGCAGCGCGCCGGGTGTAACGCAAGTCGCTAGCCGCCACGAAGGGGTGGCATCAGCACCCGATCGCGCCGGCAGCCGCGTTTGACGACCTCGGGGCAATCATGAAACTGCGCCGCCGCGGAATCCGCAGCAAAATCCTTGGCCAGGCACAGCCGCACCTCGGTCAGCCGCTTGCCATCGCATGTGACGGCGATCGCTTGGGGCGACAGCCCCGGATTGGCTTTGATGAAGGCGACGGCGACGGCGTCCGGCGCGACCGCAAGCTGCGCGGTGAGCGCGCCGTAATCGGGCGGGATTTTCACCGCCACGCGCGCCCGACGCACGGTGTCGAAATAGGCGCGCGCCGGCAGTCCCGCGCAGGTGCCGTGCTTGTCCCATTCGTTATAGACAAGACGCGGCGCCGGCATCAGATCCAGCATTGACGAAACGATGCCGCGATCAAGCCGCGGCGCCGGCTTCTCGCAATATTCCGGAAAGCCCTTGTCGTATTGCGGCCACAGCCCGTGCACGACGAAGGAATAGGGCCGCGCCCCACACTGCAGCGCCGGTCCGGCGCCGCCGCGGCGCTCGGCCGCTGCGGCGCAGAACGACGGCGACCATGACAGCGACAGCACATAAAAATCAAACCGGCCCGGCGCGCCGGCATGCGCCGCAGCAGCACCATTTTGCGCGGTGGCCGGCAGAGGGGCGAACAACAACGCAACCAAAACGACGCGAACTATGGATTTGACCATGATCGCCCCTCTGACCGACATCGCAGCGTAGCGCGGATTTAAGAACAGATCAAGAACACCCTGTGGATAGTGGCAGCATCGACGCAGCTTTACGACCCTGTGACGAAGAACAGGCATCATTTTCGTGGGCGTCCTGGCACGTCCGGGTCGCCGGCCTTAACTTCGGATGGTCTCGGCGGAACTGCATTCAAGCGGGAAGGCAGGAGGGAAGGCATGGCCGTCTATCGGTTGTTCCAAAACGAGCCGTTCGGGCCGGAAGCGGTCTCGACCATGACGCGCACTTATACGGAAGTGTGCCGGACGCTCGGCATCAGCGATCGCGATCAGAGCGAGTCTGACGCCATTGCCAAGACCACAGTGGCCAAGACCGTGATCGAGTTCGCTCAGCGCGGCGCGCGGGACCCAGCCCGGTTACGAGACTGCGTTCTGCACGCATTGCTGAATTAGGGCAAAGCCCGATCAGGGCTGCGCTGCCCGGCATTGCGGACCGTAGGCATCGTTACGGTCGAGGCCGACGACGCAGAAATTGACGCCCCAGTCGATACCGATCATGCCGTCATCCTCGGCGATCGAATAGTAGATCGTGTGCTTGGTCGAGTTGCTGATCACTGCCGTGCCGCCGCAATAGCGGCGCGGGATGGATTGCGCCGCCCACGGCATGGTGTCGATCTCGTGGATGTTCTCGAAGCCGACGATCTGCAACTCGGAATTCCAGAACCGATTTTCCTTGGAACGGAAGTCGCGGATGATGCGGTCGAGCGCCGCATGATACTCACAGTTTGGCAGGTCGCGGCTGTAATCGGGGCCGGGCATCCCGAAATTCTTCTCCAGGATGGTGGCTGCCCGCGCCGGCGCCAAAACCCCGAGCGCGGCGAGTGCCGCGGCAAAAGCGGCGGCCGCCGAAAGACCCGCCCGCAGCTTCGATCGCGCCATTTGCCTTCCCCGATCCCGCGCCAGACGGCATCAGCGTGCCGCGCCCATGAGCGCCGGTCAAGGTCCACCGATGGACCGGCTGCCAAGCCGCGCAGCGCCCGCAGCCCTCCGGGATTCTACCGAATTCCACTTATGGTGTGCTACGAAGTTTTAGTCGTTGCATTTGATTCGTTTGTCAGCGTGCTCGCAAGAGCAAGGCCGCAGTTTCGCGGCATCCTGTTCAATCTGGGTAGCTGGAATTGGCATGTTCCGCCGTGAGGGCGGCGGGACAGCGGGTGGAATTGGGGGGAGAGCGACGATGGGCAACGTGCATCCGCTGGTAAAACCGCAGCCTTCATTCGGGCTGCAGGCGGCGGGGCGGCTGATGACCGAGGTGTTTCCGTCCTGGGTGCAGGATCTGGCGTTGCTGGTTGAAAGCGTCGAGCCGGTCCGACCGCCGGGCGCGCCGACCGATTGGCAGCCCGGCGCCACGGTGCGGATGCCGTTTTCGAAAAAGATCTGCTCCGACGGCGCGGCGGTGTGCAGCCAGGCGCTGATGGCGCTCGCCGACACCGCCATGGTCATCGCCTGTTCGGCGGCCTGGAACGGCTACCGGCCGATGAGCACCATCGATCAGACCACCCACTTTCTGCGGCCGGTAAATTTCGACATCGTCGCCGACGCCCGCGTCGTGCGCATCGGCCGCAACACCAGTTTCGGCCGCGTCATGCTGCTCCACGCCGCCGATCGCCGCCCGGTCGGCATGGTGGCGAGCGCCTATTCGATGATGTGAATTTAGTTCGCAAACGCCCCTGGGCGCGCCGCGAGCCGCTTTCCATCCGCACCTTGAGGAATTAAGGTTGCGGCGTGGTTCGGGCGCGGGAGGCTCGCCGATGGTTCGTAAGCTCTTGATTGCGTTTGGCGCTGCGGCGCTGTTCGCCGTGGCGGCCAGTACCGGCGGCCTGACCAAAGCAATGGCGTTCGGCTCGGGCTTCGCCGGCCCCGGTCCGGGGATCACCGGCAATAATACCGGCGGCATTTTTCCCTACAGCCCCGCTCCGGACGGCGATTACCAGCAGACCGCTGAAAGTTTTTGCGCCCGTTACGGCCGCCTCGGCAAGATCACGAGCATTCATCGCGTCTACGGCGATTACGTGAGCTTCGTCTGCTACGACCGGCGCGGCCGCATTCACTGACTTTATCGCCAGTCGCCGAGCGCCGTCTGCACTACGGCCAATGCCGCCACCGCCGCGGTATCCGCGCGCAGGATGCGCGGGCCGAGTGAAAGCCGCGCCACATTGGGCGCGCTTAACAGCGCCGTGCGCTCTTCCGCGGCAAAGCCGCCTTCCGGCCCGATCAGCACCGCAAGCCCATTAGGCGCCGAGGCCTTGGCAAGCGCCGCGGCCGGATTGGCGGCGTCGGCGTCTTCGTCGCAAAACACCAAGAGGCGTGCCGGGTCACGCTCGCCGAGATAGCGCGTCAGCGCCACCGGCTCGGCTATCTCCGGCAGTACTAGAATGCCGCATTGCTCGGCCGCCTCGATGGCGTTGGCCCGCATCCGATCGAGATTGACCCGCGTTACCTGGCCGTGGCGGGTCAGCACCGGAAGCAGCCGCGACACCCCCATCTCCACCGCCTTCTGCACCATGTAATCGAGCCGCGCGGCTTTGAGTGGCGCAAATAGGTAATGCAGGTCCGCCGCAGCGGTCTGTTGCCGGGTTTTGGCGCCGACGAGGAGGCTCGTGCGTTTGCCGGCGCCGTCCAAAGTGGCGCTCCACTCACCGTCATGGCCATTGAAAACGAGGACGCCGTCGCCGGGCTTGAGCCGCAATACGTGGGTGAGGTAGTGCGCTTGAGCGCGCTCCAGCGCGGCCGCCTTGCCGGCCTCAAGCGGCGCGTCGACGAAAAGCCTGGGACTGCGGAAATCATAGCCGGACATGGCAAAACCCGATATGGCGCCGAACCTGTAAAAGCGGGACTTGGCAAAAAGCGACCGTGGCAAAGGCGTAGTTTTCGACCGGGTTTGGCCCCAAATCGATAGGGGGACGGTCGCCAGCGTCGTTTTGCCCCTTAAGCGCGGTCCGGAAAAGAGGGCGAACGCGGACTCCTGCCGCGCAATCGCCGAATTCGGCTAGTCTTTAATCGCCGCGCGACTTCGGGCACAGTGGTTCGGCTTTGCTGAATTTCGCGGACTAAAACTGAAATTGAGCACGCGGGAACCTTTAGCCGGGACTTCAATGGGATTTGCGTCAGGGCTTTATCGATGAACCGCAGCCTCGCCATCGCGCTTTGCCTGGCTTTGGTCGCCGTTGCGCTTGGCGCGCCGCCGGCGCGGGCGCAGATGGGCCAGCCGCCGCAATGCATGCAGTTCCCGGCGCTCAGTCAGGCCACCCAGATCAAAGCCAATGCCGTGCAAACGGCCATGAAAGCCAAGGCCGACCGCAAGGAAATCTGCCGGCTGATGACGATATTCGTCGCTGCCGAGGACAAGGTCGTCAAGTTTCTGGTCGACAACAGGACCTGGTGCGGCGTGCCGGATCAAGTGGTCGCGGCCTCTAAGGCCAGTCACGAGAAGTCGACAAAATTCCGCGACGCCGCCTGCACCGTGGCGCCCGAGCCGAAAGCGCCGACGCTGAGCGACGCCATCAAGTCGACCCCGGTCGATTCGTCGTCCAATACCAACACCAAGCCAGGGCGCGGCGGCACCTTCGACACGCTGACCGGCAATCCACTGGGACGATGATCCGGCGATGAAGCCCGCGGCCGGCTCGGTTGCGGACTCGACCGGCAATTGGGTCGACACTATCGCGCCGGCCTGGTCGCGGCCTTACCTGCGGCTGTCCCGGCTCGACCGCCCGATCGGCTCCTGGCTCCTGCTCATCCCCTGCTGGTGGTCGGCGGCGCTGGCGGCGGTCGCCGCCCGCCCCGGCGCGCCGAGCCCGTGGCACTTTACTTGGCATCTGGTGACTTGGCATCTGGTGCTGTTCTTCGTCGGCGCTTTCGCCATGCGCGGCGCCGGCTGCACCTGGAACGACATCGTCGACCGCGATCTCGACGCTTCGGTCGAGCGCACCGCCTCGCGCCCGATCCCGTCTGGGCAGGTCAGCGTCAGGCAAGCCGCGACATTCCTGGTGCTGCAGGCTCTGGTCGGGTTTGCCGTGCTGTTGAGCTTCAACGGCTTTACCATCCTGCTTGGCATCGCCTCGCTCGTCATCGTCGCGGTCTATCCGTTCATGAAGCGCATCACCTATTGGCCGCAGATCGTTCTCGGCCTGGCGTTTTCCTGGGGCGCGTTGATGGGCTGGGCCGCCGCCTTCGCCCGCCTCGATCCGCCGGCGCTCTTGCTCTATGCCGGGTCGATCTCGTGGGTGATCGGCTATGACACCATCTATGCCCACCAGGACCGCGACGACGACGCCCTCATCGGCATCAAATCGACGGCCCTTCTGTTCGGGCCGCGCACCAAGCCGATGCTGGCCTTATTCTACGGTATTGCCGTCATCCTCCTGGGCGCCGCAGGCTATACGGCGGGCGCGGGCTTGGCTTTCGCGCTTGGCCTTCTCGCTTTTGCCGCGCACCTCGCCTGGCAGATCGTACGCCTCGACATCACCGATCCCGACAATTGCCTCAAAATATTCAAATCCGACCGCGACGCCGGCCTGATCCTTTTCGCCGGGCTCTTGCTCGACGCGGCATTGCCGCACCTCGCCTAATCGCGCAACCCTGGCTTGGCCGGATTTCGCTTGTTGGCGGCGGCCGCCGGGCGCAAAATGGCGCAAAATAACGATAGCGAATCCAAGGGAGCGAGCGATGAAAACAGCACTTTCGATGCTGGGGTTGGCGGTGCTGGCGGCCGCGCTGGTGCAGACGGGACCGTGGGCGGCAAACGCCAAGGACGCGCCGGCCGCGATCACTGGCCAGGTCACTTCCGACGCCGAAAGCGCCATGGAAGGCGTCGTCGTCACCGCGCACAAAGATGGATCCATCGTCTCGGTCAGCGTCACCACCGACAAGACCGGCCATTACGCCTTTCCGGCGAACCGGTTGGAGCCCGGCCACTATACGCTGGCGACCCGCGCCGTCGGCTACGATCTCGCCGCTCCCGCCGCAACCGATCTCGCCGCCGATGATCCGGTGGTGGTGAACCTAAAGCTCGCGCCCACCAAAGATCTCGCGGCCCAGCTCACCAATGCCGAATGGGTGATGAGCATCCCCGGCACGCCCGACCAAAAGGCATTCTTGCTCGACTGCACCAGCTGCCACACCATGGAACGCATCGTGCTCTCGACGCACGACGTCAACGAATGGATGCAGGTCATCTCTCGCATGAAGGGCTATGGCGCGGTGAGCCAGCCGATCAAGCCGCAGCCGATGCTCGACCGCTCACGCGCCGGCACGCCGGAGCAATACCGCAAGGCGGCGGAATATCTCGCCACCATCAATCTTTCGGCGGTCGACCATTGGGACTATGCGCTCAAAACGCTGCCGCGGCCGACCGGCGTCTCGACCCGCGCCATCGTTACCGAATATGCGCTGCCGCGCAAAACCATCGAGCCGCACGACATCATTCTCGATAAGGACGGCAACGTTTGGTACACCGATTTCGGCGAGCAATTCATCTCCAAGTTCGATCCGAAGACGCAGAAGCTCACCGAATATCCGATCAAGACCTTCAAGCCGGACGCGCCGGTCGGCCTCTTGAGCCTTGAGTTCGACAAGGAGGGCCAGCTCTGGTTCGACACCATGTACCAGGGCGCCATCGGCTCGCTCGATCCGAAGACCGGCGCCATCAAATATTATCCGCTGCCGCCGGAATGGAACGACAACAAGGTGCAGCTCAATTTCGTCGGCCTGCGCCACGACGTCGACGGCAAGGTCTGGACCAAGAGCGTCGGCACCGCCGACATCTTCCGCCTCGATCTGGGCAGCGGCAAATGGGATAAATTCCATCCGACCGACGCGCTGCCGGCGGGCCATCACTACGGCATTTATCAGGTGATATCCGACTCCAAGAATAATCTTTGGATGGCGGAATTCGATGACGGCCATCTCGGCAAGATCGACGCCAAGACGCTGCAAGTGACCTGGTACGCGCCGCCCACCCCGCACGCGCGGTTGCGCCGCATGGAGATCGACAACCAGGACCGCATCACGGTAACGGAATATCGCGGCGACAAGGCCGCGGTGTTCGATCCCAAGACCGATAAATTCACCGAATACGATCTGCCGCCCTACACCTATCCCTACCGCGCCGCGTTCGACAAAAACGGCGACCTGTGGGCTTCCACAATGTCCACCGACCGCGTCGTGCGCGTCGATCCGAAGAGCGGCGAGACGGCGCAATTTTTGATGCCGTCCGACACCAATATGCGAACGGTGGCGATCGACAACCGCACCACGCCGGTGTCGTTCTGGGTCGGCTCCAACCACGACCACGCGCTGGTTAAGGTCGAGCCACTGCAGTGACGTGACGGTAATCGCACCCTCCCCTGCAGGGGGAGGGTCGCGCCTCTGGGGCGCTGAGTGCGGCCGGGGCTGATGACTCGCCGCGGCGCGACTTTATTCAATTGAGCGTCTTCGGGAACGGCAGCGTCGCAATCGGTTGGCCGCCATCGTCTATGATCTCGAGGTACCACGCGGGTTCATCGTAGCCGCCGGCGTCCGCGCGTTCGCGTACGATCCGCCGGCCATTCCCGACGGCGTCGGACTTCTGCGCTAATTGCGTGCCGTATTTGTCGTCGTGCCGTTCGCCATCAGGTCCGCAAAGGACGAAAAAGCATGTCGGCACCCGCCGGCTGTCCCGGTCCGAAATCGGAGAACATTGCTGGACGCCGACACCCTTGCTCATGTCGCCGGCCGATTTGTCCCGACCGGCGCGGCTGCGGCAAATATCAGGCGGTATCTTTCCCACGCTCGGTTTCATGGACTTCCCTGTCGAGCGCTCTCTTGACGAATTCAACGGAATTGATGGCCGCGTCCAGTTGGCCGCGAAACTGCGCAATCGCTTCGTTCATCGGCGGCGGCAGGTCGCCCCACCAGTCGGTAACCTCGCTCATCGCCCGCTCGACGGTTTCCAGCATGTCCTCGATCGCAATGTCACGGTAGGTCTTTGCCATGGCGCTGTCCCCGCTGTAGCTCCTTCTTCCGGCAGATAAGCGACCGCCAAAAAAACACCGGCGTCGCCGCGAACGCCACCCAGTCAGCCGGAAAACTCCATCACTTCGATTCAGCGGCCGGTGGATTAGCCGGCTGGGAATTCATAAATTTAAATACGCCGGCTCCTGGCGGAGGAGTAAATCCGGTTGCCCCTGGTCCGACTGTTGACCGCCTTTTTATCATCTTAGCGCCGGCCATCATGCGCCGGATACTCACATCCCTCACTTGCGGGAAGTTCTGGAACATCTCATCCGTCCCCGACAAATTGACCTCATAGATTGTCGTGTTGACGCCGGCCATGCTCACCACGATCTTCAAATCGCGGACGGACACAAGGCCCTTCAAGTCCTTGCCGAAATAGGCCGTGAGCGGCTGTGAAAAATACACGCCTCCCCAGGCATCCGACCCGTATTGGCCCGCAGGCAACTTTGCTGCCTCGACCGAATCGATCGGTTGTCCGTCCGCGACCAACAAGACGATCGCATCCCGCGGTCGGCGATGCCTGTACTACGCCCTGGTCGGCCAGCCGTCGCCTTGCCACCCCCAAGGTTTAGGATCGCGCCAAATTCCCACGCGCAATTCCTCGGCGATTAAAACAGCAAATTGCGGACTGCAAAATAGGGTTCGGGGACTTGATCCGGCGCTTGCTAGCCGAATGCGCCGCGGTCGAGCGCCGCGAAATCGCCGATCCGCTCCAGCATGATATCGGCGGATGGGTACTGCGCAATCGCCTTGGCATCGCGCGCGTAATGGCCCTGGCGCACGAACACCGTGGTGACACGCGCACCCCAGATGCTCTTCACCGCCGCATGAATGCGCAGCTTGTCGTCGATCAGCACATAGTGCCGCGCCGGATAGAAGCGCTCGACGTCGGCGAGTTCCTCTTCTTTATGGATATAGATCAGCACCCGGTCCTCGACCACGCCCCATAGCCCCGAGCGCTCGACTTTGCGCGGCTGAAACACCGCGTCGCCGTCGGACAAGATGACCGGCAGCCCGAAGCGGCGCCCCTGGGCGATCGCCTCAAACGCCCCCGGATAGAGCCGCTCGGCGAACGGATAGTCGACCAGCCAGCTCGACATGCGCAAGATTTCCGGCCGGTGCAGCGCCTCGAGCCGATAGCGCTCCAGCGCGCCGAGATAATCGACATAGCCGAGCTCGGCGCGCAGCTCCTCGAGGATCTGCCAATAGCGGTCGCGCGCCGCGGCGCCGTAGCTTTTCGCCAGATGCGCTTTGAGATCGTCCTGGACCGCATCGTTGTCGAGGAGCGTATTGTCGACGTCGAACAGAAAGACGATGTCGTGCATGGATCACCGGAGCGGCAACGCGGCGGCGGCGCTTATAGTTCGAAAGCAGCCCCGGTATCGAGCGGCCCTCACGGCGCGTAGCAGCGCGAAGTGACGAAACGAGCGGGCGGCGTCTTGGCGATCGAGATGCCAGGAGAGAACTGTTTAGAACCGCACCAGGAGCCCGCCGCCCGCATAATAGCTCGTTTCTTGCGCGTAAGTGATGCCGGCCGGCACGGGCGTTGTTCCAGCGATAAAGTTACCGCCATACGACGGGCTTGCCAGTCCGGGAACGGCGCTATCGTAATTGAGGCCGGCAAAGCCGCGCAGGGTTACCGCCGGGTTGAGCGCGTAGCTGAGACCGGCCTCTCCGTTGGCGAGCCAGACCCCACGGCTACTGCTTGCCGACACGGCACTGCCGAATGGCACTGCCGGAATCCCCCCGAATATCCCAACTTCAGTATCCGATCCCGACAGCGACGCGTGGCGGCTGGCGGCCCCGATCCAGCCGCCAAGGTTCAAGGTCAGCGCGTTACCCACCGGCGCACTGAGATCGAGCCCCGCACGCGCCCCGAGGTCGGTCCAGTGCAGTGCAACGGCCGCCGCGTAGGAAGCCGTGTTAAATAGCCCCGCGTTGGTTTGACTGAAGGCTTGAGAAAAACTTTGATGATCGCCGGTGTTGCCGCCGAACAGCGTCAACGATGGCGTCACCGTGATGGCGCCGTATCTGCGCTCCGCCGCGACCTTTCCATCGAGCTGCCAGGCGGTGTAATTGCTGCTGAAATTGCCGGTCGCCGCACAGGCGGCAACCACGCAATTGTATCCGCTGGGCGTCGTGCCATCGAGCATCACCACCGTTGCGGCGGGTGATACGGATGTCGTCTGCGTGCCGGTTGCTTTTGCCGCAACGTAGGAGCCGCCGAGTTCGAAGCGCAAGTCGGAACCCGGAACGATATAGCCGAGAGCGCCGCGCGCGCCCCCACCGGTCGATGTCGGATCAAAGCTCTGACTGGGCCCCAGATCGGTGAGGGCAGAGGGTGTGCCTGCGGCGGTTGAAGTATGGAGTCCAAGCGCCGATGACGGCAGCCGCACGCTGTCGTAGACGCCATCGAGCCAGAAGTACCAGTTGCCGGTGGTAACCGCGGGCGGAACTGCCTTGTATGCCAGTGGCGTTAGATCGGCCGCCGAGGCGATCTGACAGCATGCCACCACGAAGGCCGCGGCAAGAACTGATGTTGGAAGTCGACGCATGCCGGCCCGACTTTGCGCAATTTTGGAAAGACCAAGAAAACTAGCAGGGCTCGCGGCCGCTGGAAACGGCCGCGGTGAGTAAATCCGGCTCCTGTGGCAATTCAGTTACAGCCGCACGAAGCGCCGATGAGCAGCGGCCGCGAGAGCGGCCACCCCTTTCCCTCGGCTCGTCATGCTCGCGCGTCTCACATGGGGCTGAGGCGCACTACCGCCACTAAAAATCCCAAGGTCGGCACGACATCGGCCGGCGGCGTTTGCCAATGTTTGGCGGGACAGCGCTCGGCGATGGCCTGAAGTTTGCGGAGCAGAATTTTTCGCTTGCAAATCATAGCATGCCGCGCATGGCGGCTTGCGCCCGCGGCACAGACGGCAGCCAACCGCGGCGTTGCAAAGAGCGGACCCTCTGATAGCCTGTTGAGGTTTCCAGCCGGGGGAGAGGGAAATGGCGTTCAACCGCGGTCAGATCGTATGTCTTGTGGCAGCCTTGTTCGGCGGCGCGGCGATGACATGCCATGCCGCGTTGGCCGTAGGCGCCTTAGCTGTTGGCGTTCCGGCAGGCGGCGTTGTCAAAGGCTATGCGATCGGCTTTAGCCTCAATGCCAAAACCGAGGACGATGCACACCAGGCTGCGGTGGCCGCTTGTAAAAAAACGACCGGTTCGAACGCCGCCGCCATGGCGCAATGCGCAGTCGTCACAACGTTTCGCAATCAATGCGCATCCTCGGCGATGGACCCCGCCAATGGAACGCCGGGCGCCGGTTGGGGAGTAGGCGGCACCCAGAAAGCGGCAGACGAGCAGGCGCTCGAACGCTGCCGAGAAACCGCGGGAGCCGATCGCCGCGGCTTTTGCAAAGTCCTGGACCACCACTGCGACGGCACGGCGAAATAATTCGCTGCATTGCCGGTGGATTGCACCCACCGTGTTTCAAGTTCCCTGACGCAATTAGCCGCCGTATTGCGCGTCGCTGACGTGCTCCATCCAGTCGACGACTTTGCCGTTGAGCGCTTCTTGGATGGCGATGTGCGTCATCGCCGCTGTCGGCGCCGCGCCATACCAATGCTTCTCGCCAGGCGCAAACCAGACGACGTCACCCGGCCTGATCTCCTCGATCGGGCCGCCCTCGCGCTGCACCCGCCCCGCGCCGGCTGTGACGATTAAAGTCTGGCCGAGCGGATGGGTGTGCCGGGCAGTGCGCGCGCCGGCTCGAAGGTGACGCTGGCGCCACGGCCGCGCGCCGGATCGGGCGCTTCGAACAGTGGGTCGATGCGCACCGTGCCGGTGAAATAATCCGTCGAACCTTTGCTCGATGGCTGCGAGCCGTTGCGCTTGATGTCCATGATGTGCTCCTTGTTTCAATTCTGATGCGGCCGTTCCCGTCCCCTATATTGGACGCAAGTTACATTGACTGGATAAACGCGGGAACAGCGCAACGCCCGATTGTCATGACCGCACTTGTCGCGGACAGGTCATTCTATTCACTCATAATGCAGAGGGGTCGCTTGGGAACCGAAGGCAATCTCAAGCGTTACGCGATTTGAAAGACCATCGGATGGGACATTCGCATCGGACCGTTTGAGGAAGGCGAATGAATGTCGATGTGCTGCCTGCCGGGGCTTTGGGCTCGCGGCTTGAAAGCATTTGCGGCCCCCGACCAGAACCGGCCGTTGCGCGTTCGCGCAGCTCGGTCGATCGTCCTCGCGTTCTACCCGCCGATTGGAACCCTGGCTGTGGCGACCAGATGCGCCAAAGCGTGGCTGTGACCGCGGCCGGCGCGGTCGCGAGATCGTCGCCTCGCACAACGATGGAGATTGTTCATGCGCCGTTCGCGATTTGTGGTGGTCAGCGAAGAGCAACACTGGACCATCGTTCGGGGCGCCAGGGGCCACATTGGGTCCTATGCCACCAAAACCCAGGCCATGCGTGCGGCCATTGAATTTGCCGAGCAAGCCGGCCAGGACCGGGGCCCGGGAGAGGTTCTGGTGCGCCATGAAGATGGGCGCTTTTTGATGGAATGGTGCGCTGGCGAGGATGCACAGTCGGCCAAGGCGCCGCGCCCCGTGCTGACCGCAAGGGCGCCGTAAGCCGCGAGGCCGCGGCATGACCCCGGCTTTGTCGGGGATTCCCATCCTAAAAGAGCTTGGAAGAAACTTGGAAGAAAGGAGTTGCCAATGCAGACGACTTGGATGCCTCACGAGAGACATGGGCGGCTTACGGAAAAAAGCGATTTGCCGGACAGCGTTTTTGCCTTTTTGAAACAGCGCAAAGAACCGTTGACCGATGAACGGCACGTGCGCAACGCCGTCGCCCGGTTCGATCAGGTCATCGATGTCTCCGACGCCGATCGCGCTTTGGCCTTCGCCAACATCGAGAAGGCGGCAAAATATTATAACCTCGACCTTTCGGAGACGTCATGGCGCGACCTCGGCGTGCATCCGCAACTTCACCGCAAAGAGGCGGCCGCCAAAGGCGTTGAAACCAAGCGCGAGCGCGGCGAGCTGTAATAGGTTGCCGCGAAGCCGTTGAAACGAAGAATGTGCGCGGATCAACCCCGCGCCTTGCGCTCGGAAGGAGCCTAACGAATGCCCGATCTCCCGCTTATCGTCTTTGATGTCAACGAGACGCTTCTTGATCTCGGAACAATGGAACCTACCTTCCAGCGCATCTTTGGCGACAACAACGCCATGCGCCTTTGGTTCGCCGATCTGATCCTGTATTCCGCGGCCTTGACCGTGGCCGGCTGCTACGTGCCGTTCACCGATATCGGCGCGGCGGTCATGAAAATGCTGGCGGATACCCGCGGCATCAAGATCGATGACAAAGACAAGAAGGAATTGACGGAAAAGTTCTCGACGATGCCGCCCTACCCCGAGGTTCCGGCGGCGCTGCGCAAGCTTCGCAATGCCGGTTTCCGGCTGTTCTGCCTCACCGACAATCTGCTTGAAGTGCAAACCCGCCAGCTCGAGCACGGCGGCATCGTCGACCTCTTCGAGCGGCGATTTAGCGCCGACGGCGTGAAACACCATAAGCCGTCGCGCGAGGCTTACGCCTATGTCGAAAGAGAGCTTGGAGTTAAGCCGGCCCAGCTCTGTCTTATCGCCTGTCATACATGGGACACTCTCGGCGCCGTCGCGGCAGGCTGGGAAGCGGCGCTGATCAAGCGTGTCGGCAACGATGTGCTCGCAGTCGGCCCGCAACCGAACATTGTCGGGGACGACCTCAACGACGTCGCCGATCAACTCATCCGGCGGCACAGGAAAGCGGCCTAAGCCGCCCGCCGTCCGGTCTGGCCGGCGTTGCTCGTGGATAACGCTTGGCTTCCTTGTGGCCCAACCGGCGGCTGCGATGACCGCACGAAGAAACTGATCGAAACAACGGATCTGCCCATTTCGTCGATCGGAGCCGCGGTTGGAATTCCAGAACCAGCCGTGTTCTCACGAACCTTCCGCCGGTCGGCGGGTGTTTCTCCGAATAGCCTTCGTCAGAGCCTTTCATAGCGCGCCGAGGTCCGCCAAGCTCGAAACCATCAAGGTCGAGGTCGCGACCCTTTTCGTCACAACAGCAGCGACAGGCGCCTTGACATTTGTCCCCCTTACCGTTACATCCCCGCCAGCCCGCCCATCGAAGGGACGTCGACCGGTGACGGCCGGCCGATGGGGCGGGTGCGGTTCCTGCGGGCGAGGCTCGTAACCTCGCTCCCGGGCGGCTCGGGCATCGGTTTGGCCGGCACCATGACCGGCCTGCGGGGTGCTCCGCTGGACTGGGACAGCCCGCGGCGGGTAACGCCCGCTTGCGGCACGTCCCAGGAAACACGGCCTGGGCTGAGCCACGGCATTCATTTGCGTGGCAAGCGCCGCGGTGGAGCGCCGAAAGGCGAGCGCGCCCGAAGCGCGGACGGACGGCAACGTCCGGTTCCGCGTGGCGCGCGCCGCATCCGCCGATGCGGCTCGTGGACTACGCGCCTTTCGGCGCTTCGCCTCCCTTCTTTTGTCGGGAGGCCGTGGGAAGGGCTTTCTTGCAGTGGCGTGACAAAACTCGGATGCGAAGCCGCATCGCGAGAACGATGGCATTCATCCGCAACGAGGAGACCACGAGGCTCTCATGAAACGACGCAAACAGAAATCCTCCGGCTGGCGGCCGTCGGATAAGCGGCGGCCCTGGGCGGAAACCAAAGCGCGCGTGCTCGCCGCGCAGCGCGCCAGGTTCAAAGCCGACAGCGATCGGCTGGGCCTGTGGCGCTCCTGCCCCGCCGCGTTATGCCGCCGCCGGCGGGCTTGCGCCGCCGATCCCTATCGCTGCACCAAACAGCGCGGCAGCAATGCCCCGGCAAAACCCGGCACGACGGCGCCGGCGCCGCCGGCCAAAGCAACCGGCAAAGGAATCAGCGAGGAAGCCAAGCAAGCAAATCAGCAAGCACCGCGCTTTGCGATTTCGGCCAAGGAAGCCGCCGCCCGCATCAAAGCCGACGTCGCGGCGCACGTCGCCGCGCTCGGCGACGATCCGGACGGCATCCTGCGCGGCGGATTCTGATGGAAAGCAACTCGACGCTAATTCCGCGCGATGATCTCGCGCTCGCCACGATGGACCACGGGGGTCGCCGGCAATGCGCCGGCGCGGCGGCGCAGAAGGTGCGACGGACGGCGCTTGGCGATGGCCGAGCGGCGGCGGCGGCGAAAGCTTGGCGCTTCGATGCGCAGCGCGCCCAGGCGCGCAAAGGGTTCGCGCAAATTGCCGTCGCCTTCGGCGACCAGAAGCGGCAGCCCGAGCACGCGGCCCCAGGACTGCCATTCAGCGACGATGTCGTCGGCCTCGGCGGAGGAAAACAGCGGCAGCGACAAAGCGGGATCGTCGTGTTCGAGCACGACGGCGATCGAGGTTGGTGCAGAATTTTCGGCGGAGAGAGCAGGGTCGCGCTCCAGCCTGATCGCCACGCCGCGAAACGCCGCGACCGGCATATTGAGCGCCATGCGCATGCCGCGCACCGAGCGCCGCAGCACCACACGCTCGCGGTGCAGGTCGACAATGCGGCGGCGTCCGTCGGCCGCCTCGTCGGCGGCCTCGAAACGCACAGGCAGAGAGAAGGGGTCGAGCCGCGGCGAGCATGCCCACCCGCGGCCCGACCCGGCAGCGATCCTGCCGGCTTCCATTTTGACGCCCCAAAAAGGGTTCGGCTCCCGCCGGGCTGTTGCCGCCCGGTCTGTCACGACCATGCCACGGCCGCGTCGCAATCGGCTTAAGGAGACTGGTTAAGGCGCCGTAGCGCGCCCGCATGATTGACGAGTGGTTGCCGAAGGCGCGCAAATTGGTCGAGCAGTCGCTCGATCGGGCAGCTCGCGCGCCTCCCTTGGCCGGGGCGGGCGGCGGCTAATGATCCTTACGCCGACGCATAAGCGAGACGGGACCGTACTGACCATTATGGCAATTGAAGGTGGCGCTCGCTATCCGCAGAGCAGCGCTCTCAATCGCTTCATTTTCATGGCTACGCTGTCCCCAATCCCCGGCAGGCGGGACCGGATTGCCGGCCCATTCTTCTCCAGGTTGCCGTGCATCATGTCAGCGCGCAACGACCGACGCCGGCGCTAAGGACAAGGCGGCGCCGGACTGCACAGGTTGAATCGCGCGCTCAAGTGGCACATGTTCACCCTGTCTTCGTCCCCCCGCATAACGGTTCAGCTGATCCCGATGTCCTCCCTCCTCGACCAATCCGCCCTCACCGATCTCGCCTCCCGCCTCGTCGCCGCGGCGCGGCGCGCCGGCGCCGACCATGCCGATGCGGTCGCGGTACGCTCGGTGTCGCTGTCGGTCGACGTGCGCGACGGCGCGGTCGAGGAATCCCAGCGCGCCGAAAGCGACGACGTCGGCCTGCGCGTGCTGGTGGGCAGACGCCAAGCCTCGATCTCGACAAACGATATCAGAGCCAGTGGCGTCGAAGCGCTGGCCGAGCGGGCCATCGCCATGGCGCGCGTCGCGCCGGAGGACAAATTCGCCGGCCTCGCCGATCCGGCGCTCCTTGCCCGCGACTTTCCCGATCTCGATCTGCTCGATCCCGACATGCCGGGCGTCGACCTGTTGGAGCGGCATGCGCGCCAAGCGGAGGAAGCCGGGCTCGGCGTCAAAGGCGTGAGCAAATCCGGCGGCGCCTCGGCCTCGGCCGGCATCGGCGGCATGGTGCTGGTGACGAGCCACGGTTTTCGCGGCGCGACGCTCGGCTCACGCCACTCGGTGTCGATGGCTGCGATCGCCGGCGAGGGCACCGGCATGGAGCAGGATTACGATTTCTCCTCAACGCTGCACGCCGGCGATCTCGAAGCCGCCGACAAGGTCGGCCGCAGCGCCGGTGAGCGCGCGGTGGAGCGGCTCAATCCGCGCAAGGTAGCGACCCGCCGCGTGCCGGTGGTGTTCGATGCACGCATTTCCGGATCGCTGGTCAATCACCTCGCCGGCGCCGCCAACGGCGCTTCGGTGGCGCGCAAGACGAGCTTTTTGCGGGAAAAACTCGGGCAAAAGATTTTCGCGTCCGGCATCGCCATCATCGACGATCCGTTGCGCAAGCGCGGCCAACGCTCGCGCTCCTTCGACGCCGAGGGCGTCGTCACGCGCAAGCTCTCGCTGGTCGAGGACGGCGTGCTCAAGACGTGGCTCCTCGATTGCGGCACCGCCCGCGAGCTCGATCTTAAGACCACCGGCCATGCGCAGCGCGGCGTGTCTTCGGTGCCCTCGCCCGGCCCAAGTAATCTTTATCTCGCACCCGGCACGAAAAACCCCGGCGAGCTCATCGCCGAGATCGAGGACGGTTTCTACATCACCGATCTGATCGGCTCGGGCGTCAATATGGTGACCGGCGATTATAGCCGCGGCGCATCCGGGTTCTGGATCGAGAAAGGCCAGCGCACTTATCCGGTGAGCGAGGTCACTATCGCCGGGCATCTGACGGAGATTTTCGCCACGCTTGCGCCGGCGAACGATCTCGAATTCCGCTTCGGGACCAATGCGCCGACCTTGCGCGTGGAGGGCCTGACTGTTGCCGGCCACTGAGGTCGAAGATCTCACGCAAATTTCGGCACGGCTCGAAGCGGCCGTGCGCGACGCGGGCGCGCTGGCGCATTCGATGTTCGGCACGGCGCTCAAGAACTGGACCAAGGGTCCGACTGAATCGCCGGTCTCGGAGGCCGATATCGCGGTGGACGATCTGTTGCGCGCGCAACTCACCGCCGGCAACGACGGCGTCGCATGGCTGTCGGAAGAAAGCGCCGACGATCCGGCGCGGCTCGCCGCCCGCTATGTCTGGATCGTCGATCCGATCGACGGCACCCGCGCCTATATCGCCGGCCTGCCGGATTGGGCGGTGTCGGCGGCTTTGGTGGCGGACGGACGGCCGGTGGTGGCCTGCCTTTACGCGCCGGTCACCGACCAATTCTTCGCCGCCCGCACCCATGCCGGCGCGACCTGCAACGGCGTGGCGATCGCGGCGACCTCGGGGGCGGACCTCACCGGCACACGAATTGCCGGCCCGCGCGCTCTGCTCGAACGGCTTGGCGCAGTCATGCCGCCGTTCACGGCGATGCCGCGGCTGCGCTCGCTTGCGCTCCGCCTCGCCCAGGTCGCGCATGGCGCCTGCGACATCGCCTTTGCCGGCGGCAACAGCCACGATTGGGACCTTGCGGCAACTGATCTTTTGGTGCACGAAGCGGGCGGCGCATTGACGTCCATAACGGGCGAAGCTGTGACCTATAATCGTCCCGTGCCGCGGCACGGTATGCTCGTCGCGGCCGGCCGGGACCGGCACGCGGCGCTCATCGCGCTCCTCGGGGATGGACGCCTGGCGTTTTCATAAATCGCGTAGCGAAACGCGCGGATTGAAGACCATGTCTGACGCTCCCATGACCGAGAAATTGCCCAAGCAACTGTTGCATCTCGTCTTTGGCGGCGAGCTCGACAGCGTGTCGAAGACCGATTTCAAGGATCTCGACCAGCTCGACATCGTGGGCGTCTATCCGAACTACGCCACCGCCTATGCGGCGTGGCGGGCAAAAGCCCAAGGCAGCGTCGACAACGCGCAAATGCGCTACTTCATCGTTCACCTGCACCGTCTGCTCGACCCGGACAGCCAGGCGCCGCAACGCTAAAAGGCACGCATGCGGCTGTGGCGTCAGATCGGACAACAGCGGTGGGCCAAGGTGACGATCGGGATCGTCGCCGCCGAATATCTGCGTTTTGTCGGTAGGACGACGCGCTTCACGCTCGAGCCGGCCGATATCTATGCGCGCGGCGAAGTCGATATGCCGATCATTCTGGCGTTCTGGCACGGCCAACATCTGTTGGCGCCGATGGCGCGCAAGACCGAACACAAGGTCAACATGCTGGTGTCGCGGCATCGCGACGGCGAGATCAATGCGGTGGCCGCGCAGCGGCTCGGCGTCGGCACCATCCGCGGCTCCGGCAATCACGGCGGCGGTTTCGTGCATAAAGCCGGCGTCGCCGCGTTCCAGGCCATGCTCGAATCGCTTGCCGAGGGCGCTTCGATCGCGCTGTCGGCCGATGTGCCCAAGGTGGCTCGCGTCGCCGGGCTCGGTATCATCAAACTGGCGCAAGCTTCGGGGCGGCCGATCTATCCGAGCGCGATCGCCACCAGCCGCCGCTACGTGGTCAACAACTGGGACCGCACCACGATCAACCTGCCGTTCGGCCGCGGCGCCGGGGTTGCCGCCGAGCCGATCAGCGTGCCGGCCGACGCCGACCAGGCGGGGCTTGAAGCGGCGCGCCAACTCCTTGAGGATCGGCTCAATGCGGCGACGCGGCGGGCCTATGAGCTCGTCGACGAGCCGCGGCGCGGAGTTTGAGTGTGGCGGGTTCTGTGCCGTTGGCGTTGCGCGTCTATCGACTGGCCTCGGCCGCCGGATCGCCGCTGGCGCAGCAGGTGCTGGCGCGGCGGCTTGATCGCGGCAAGGAGCATCCCGAGCGGCTCGCCGAGCGGCGGGGCGAGGCGACCATCGCCCGCCCGGGCGGTCCGCTGATATGGGTGCATGGCGCCAGCGTCGGCGAAATGCTCGCGGTGGTGCCGCTGATCGAGCGGCTGCGGGCGCAGGATTTCGCCGTGCTGGTGACCTCGGGCACGGTCACGTCCGCGGCGCTGGCGGAACAACGGCTGCCGGACGGCACCTTGCATCAGTTCATTCCGCTTGACGCGCCGCGTTTCGTGCGGCGCTTCCTCGATCATTGGCAGCCCGGTCTCGCACTGTTCGTCGAATCCGATCTCTGGCCCAATCTCATTCTGTCGTGCGCGGAGCGCAAAATTCCGATGATCCTGGTCAACGGCCGGCTGTCGGAACGCTCGTTCAGCCGCTGGCGGCTCTTCCCGGGTACGATCGCGGCTCTGCTCAGCCGTTTCGACATGTGTCTGGCGCAATCGGCCGCCGACGCCGAACGTTACGCGCAGCTCGGTGCGCCGCGGGTGATGCTGACCGGCAATCTCAAGCTCGACGTGCCGGCGCCGCCGGCCGATCAGGCCGCGCTCAAACGGCTCAAGGAGATTATCGGCACGCGCCCGGTCGTCGCCGCGGCCTCGACCCATCCCGGCGAAGAAGCCGCGATCATCGCCGCGCATGGCCGCTTGCACGCTAAATTCCCGAAGCTGTTGACGGTGATCGCGCCGCGCCACCCAAACCGTGGCGAGACCATCGCCGAAATCGCCAAGGCCGCCGGACTGACGGTGGCGCTACGCTCACAGCGCGTCCAGCCGATGCCGGACATCGCGGTCTATGTCGCCGACACGTTGGGCGAGCTCGGCTTGATCTATCGGATTGCGCCGATCGTGTTCATGGGCGGCTCGCTTGTTGGCCATGGCGGCCAGAACCCGATCGAAGCGGTGCGGCTCGGCGCCGCCGTGCTGCACGGGCCTCATGTGTGGAACTTCGCCGAAATCTACGCCACGCTCGATGCCGCGCACGGCGCCGAACTCGTCGCCGACGAAGCGGCGCTCGCCGCCCGCCTTGGCGGCTGGCTCGCCGATGCGGCGGCATCCGAGACGGTCGCCGCCGCCGGGGCGGCTACCGTCGGCCGGCTCGGCGGCGCGCTCAAACGGACGCTGGCTTCGCTCGATCCTTATCTGATGCAGCTTCGGCTGGAGCAGCGGGCGGCGTTATAAATTTCGTTGGGATCATGCGCATTTCGTGGGAGCATGATCTGCCCAAATCCGGCATCCACGTTGCGGACATTGGCTGACATGCGCGAGCCGGACTTCTGGTGGCGACCGGGCAAAGGAAGCCTCCTTCTCCCCCTCGCCGCGATCTATGGCGCGGTGGCGGCGTTGCGCCTGCAAGCAAGCGGACGGAAAGCCGGCCTCCCGATCGTCTGTCTCGGCAATCTCACCGTCGGCGGCGCCGGCAAGACGCCGGCCGCCATCGCGGTGGCGCAGCTTCTGCACGCCGCGCATCAACGGCCGTTCTTTTTGAGCCGCGGCTATGGCGGACGACTCGCCGGCCCGGTGCGAGTCAATCCGGCGCTGCATCGCGCGCGCGACGTCGGCGACGAACCGCTGCTGCTGACCCGGCTCGCGCCAACCATCGTTGCGCGCGACCGCGTCGCCGGAGCGAAATTCGCCCAATTCGCCGGCGCCGGCGTGGTGGTGATGGACGACGGCCTGCAAAACGCCGCGCTGGCAAAAGATCTCACCATTATCGTGGTCGACGGCGGCCGCGGCATCGGCAACGGCCACATCATCCCGGCGGGCCCGCTGCGGGCGCCGCTCGGCTTACAGCTTGACCGCGCGCAGGCGCTGATCGTCGTCGGCCCGTCGGACGGCGCCGCCGCGGTGATCGAGCGCGCGCGCCGGCAGGGGCTTGCGATCTTCCACGCCAGGTTCGAGCCCGACCGCGGCGTGATTGCGGCGATCGGCCGGCGCAAAGCCTTGGCTTTCGCCGGCATCGGCGATCCGGAGAAGTTTTTCACAACGCTGACCGCGGCCGGCATCGACGTTGCCGAAACTGCAGGCTTTCCGGATCATCATCGTTACAAGGCGACGGACGCGGCGGCTTTGATAGCCCGCGCGCAAGCCAAAAATCTGATCCTCGTCACCACCGAGAAAGACCTGGTGCGCATGGCCGGCGAGCCGGAACTCGAAACGCTTTCCACCCGCAGCAGCGCCTTGCCGGCGCGGCTTGTCATCGAGGAAGCGGATTTATTCCGGGAGATGCTGCTGAAAGCGCTAAAGCGGACGTCGTCTCAAGCCTTGCGCAAATAGCCCGAACCCATGCGCTGCAGCACCGCCTCGGGCGTGGCATAGGCTTCCTGCAGGTCGACGCTCCAGTAGCGCAGCTCTTCAAGCGGGATAGGCGCGCCGGTTACGGCGCAGCGCACGAAGGCGCCGGGCCGCATCACGCGAAAATCGCCGTCGAGATATTTGACCTCGGCCTCGCCCGGCATCGGCGCCGGACGATCGGTACGATTGAGCAAAATAACCTCCGACTGCTCAGGAATGGCGCTCATTTACGAGCGACCCGGTCGTTGCCGCAATCATAATCGTTCCATCATCGTCACGGAAGATGGCAGCTGTCAGGGCGCTGGAAATAAAAACGCCGCGTCGAAACGATCGACGCGGCGCCGAAAGACAAAACGACTACCAACCGCAAACGCGATAGCCGCGGTGCCACCAGCAGTGACGCCAACCCCGATGCCAACCACCATGCCACCCGCCATGCCACCCGCCATGCCACCCGCGGTGCCAATACACTTGGGTGAGATCGCCCTGCCCGCTCGCGGCGCTTGGGGCCAGCGGTGCGATCGGCGCGGCTTGCGAAGTCCCGAAAACGGCCGCCAAGACCAGAGCGGCGACCGCCATCGCAAAAACAGTCCGTATCATTGTCGTTCTCCTTAGGCGCGAACCTGCGCGATTCCCATAACACCGCAACATGATGGCAGTTCCACGGCCACCAGTGCGCCGCGAAGTGAACAAACAGTCAGAAACTTAATCCTAATCGAGTCCGAACAAAACCTTGGCGTTGTCGCGGCCGATCTTGATCCGATCATGCTCGGCGATCTCGGCGGCGTCGAACCATTCGGCGGCCTGCGCATGATCCTCGAACGGATAGTCGACCGCAAACAGCACGCGATCCGCGCCGACGGTAAGGATGGTGTGGATCAGCGACTGCGTGCAGAAATTGCCGCTGGTGGTGATGTAGAAATTGTTGCGGAAATATTCCGCCATGGTTCGCTTGCCCGGCCGGCCGGGCAGCTTGCTCAGCCGATGATCGAGCCGCCAAAGATCGAACGGAATGCGCTCGCCGAGATGACCGATCACGATCTTGAGCTTCGGATGGTCGTCGAACAGGCCGCAGCCCATCAGGCGCAGCGCATGGATCGCGGTCTCCTCGGCAAAATCCCACGGCGAGCCGATCAGCCAGGGATGGCCCTCATAGCGTTGCCGGCGGCTTGGCAGCGAATAACGCGGATGCAGGTAAAACGGCACATCGAGGCGTTCGACCTCGGCCCAGAACGGCCGATATTGCGGCAAGTCGTAATAGACGGCCGAATCGGCGCTGCCGACTTGGGAGAATCCATTGACCAACGCGCCTTTGAATTTGAGATCGCGCACGCAGCGCTCCAATTCGGCGGCGCCGGCTTGCGGATCCTGCATCGGCAGCGCCGCGAGTGCGGCAAAGCGGTCGGGCCGCTTGGCGACCGCCGCAGCTAAAGCATCGTTGGCTTTGCGGGCCAGTTCCACGGCCTTGGCCGCCTCGGGAATTTCCTGGATACCGTTGGCGTTGAGCGACAGCACGGCGTAGCCGATGCCGGATGCATCCATTTCGGCAAGACGCCGATCAAACAGATCGATGAGTTTGCCTTCAATGCCCGACCAGTAGGGATCCTGCGGAAAGCGCACCGATTTGGACGCCGTCGCATCGATGGCGAAGTGCTCCTCGACCGCGATCTTGCCCTGCATGACGCTCCCCTTCCCTCTAAAATAGATTGCCTTGGTTCGCTCCGCCGGTGCGCCGCAGCCGCGGTTTTTCCGCCTCGCCGCCAGGCTTGATCGCAGATGCCGTACCGTCGACATGAGCGTCGACGTGGCCGTCGCCAAACTCGATGTCGATCGCCATGCCGGCGCTCGTCGCGGCGACGCTGCGCAGCGGCCGACCCGCCGCATCGCGCACCAGCGCATAGCCGCGCGCCAACACACCGCGATAGGAAAATGCCGCCAGCAATTGGCCGCCGCGTTCGGCGCGCGCTTGCCGCACGGCGAGGAACTGGCGCATCGCGCGCCGCGCCCGCTCGGCAAATGCACTGACCCGCTCGCCGTCGCGGGCGAGCCGCGTGTGGTGGACGGCGATGTTCGAAGCGACGCTCGCGCGTAGCCGCGAGGCGATCGCACCATAGCGCTCGCGCCGGCGCTCGACGGTGGTGCGCATCAATTGCCTGTTCAGCCGCACGCCGATCCGCGAGAAGGTAACATGATGACTGTGCGCGTTGGCGCGCAACGCGCGCGGCAATCTGGCCGCGGCGTGGTCGAGCCGCTGCCGCGGCAAGGCCAAGACTTCGTCGGCATCCGGCAGCGCCCGCGCCGCCGACCGCAGCTCGGACCGCCGCGCCTCCTGATTGCGCAGCCAAGCGGCGAGCGCCCGCCGCGCCAGCAAATCGACGTCGACCATGAGATCGGCGCGGACCGGCACCGCCATTTCGGCGGCCGCAGTCGGTGTCGGCGCACGCCGATCGGCGGCGAAATCGATCAGCGTCACGTCGGTTTCGTGGCCGACCGCGGAGATCAGCGGAATAAAGCTCGCCGCCGCCGCGCGCACCACGATCTCTTCATTGAACGACCACAAATCCTCGAGCGAGCCGCCGCCGCGTGCGACGATGAGCAAATCGGGCCGTGGCGGCAGCGGCCAAACGGCAGTCTCTTCCAGTGCGTTGAAGCCATGGATCGCCGCAGCGACCTCGGCGGCCGAGCCCTCGCCTTGTACCTTGACCGGCCACAACAAGACACGGCGCGGAAAGCGGTCGGCGAGCCGGTGCAGGATGTCGTGGATCACTGCTCCAGTCGGCGAGCTAATGACGCCGATGACCTTCGGGAGAAACGGCAACAGCTGCTTGCGCGCCTCGTCGAACAAGCCCTCGGCGGCAAGCTTCTGCTTGCGCTCTTCGAGAAGCGCCATCAGCGCGCCGAGGCCTGCGGGCTCCAGCGTCTCGACGATGATCTGATATTGCGAGCGGCCCGGATATGTGGTGAGCCGGCCGTTGATCACGACTTCGAGGCCGGCCTCGAGCTTTAATCTGATGCGAGGCGCCGTCGAGCGCCAGATCACGCCGGCGATACAGGCGCGATCGTCTTTGAGGTCGAAATAGACGTGGCCGTTATTGTGGTAGCTGACCTTGCCCAGTTCGCCGCGCACCCGCACGTAACCATAGGAATCCTCGATGGTGCGCTTGAGCGCCATCGACAACTCGGAGACGGTCAATTCCGGTAAGTTAAGCCGAGGTTCGTTCACGATGGAGCCCTGCAAAGCTTCGCGGCCAATTCCAAAGCTTCAGTTGTGGTCAGCCGAATTAACGCGCTTCTGAAAAGCCGCTCCAATTCTGTGGTCATTACGTAAGTAAG
Source organism: uncultured Alphaproteobacteria bacterium (assembly GCA_963822935.1). GTDB lineage: Bacteria > Pseudomonadota > Alphaproteobacteria > Rhizobiales > Xanthobacteraceae > BOG-931. Next base: position 330,796 of record CAWGJP010000010.1, on the reverse strand, counting down.
TACACGCATCGGATCGCGATTTGTATCAGTTTCATGTCGGTTCCCCTTTAGGCGGATCGTGATCCGCTCATTTACCACGCCGGCGCGTCGGGCGAATGCCGAACCAGCAACTTATCGGCAACTCTTTTGGCCCATCGTCATGGCGAAGGGGCGCCGGCCGTGACCAATCCTCACGCCCATGAGATCGAGCATCATAAAGTCCACGTTCGCTGCGCTGACTGCCGGGTCACGTTTTACGAGCGGCTGAGCCGGGTGATTCATGGCGATCATGTGGTTTGTCCGAGCTGCCATAACGAGATGCATTTCCATCGCATCGGCCACATCCACGACCACGATACGGTGGCCGCCTATATCCATCATGTCGAAGAACATACCTGCCACCCGCATTTCACACCCTAAGGTGATTGACGCGCCGGCGTGGATTCCAAGTCTCCACAAGCCCTTCGCGGCCCTTGTCCTGATCGACCGCGCCCGCTAACTCACGACGGCAGCGGACGGACCGGCGATGAACATTCTTATTCTCGGCTCCGGCGGGCGCGAGCACGCGCTGGCCTGGAAGATGGCGGCGAGCCCGCTCGCCGACCGGCTTTATTGCGCGCCGGGCAATGCCGGCATCGCCCGCGATGCCGAATGCGTCGCGCTCGATCTTGCCGATCATGCCGCCGTGATCGCGTTTTGCCGCAGCGCCGGCGTCGATTTCGTCGTGGTCGGGCCGGAGGCGCCGCTTTGCGCCGGCATCGTCGACGACTTGGAAGCTGCCGGCATCAAGGCTTTCGGGCCAAGCAAGGCCGCGGCGCGGCTCGAGGGCTCCAAAGGTTTCACCAAGGATCTATGCCGGGCGAACGGCATCCCCACGGCGGCCTATGAACGTTTCGGCGCCGCCGCTCCCGCCAAAGCCTATGTCCGCGCGCGCGGCGCGCCGATCGTGGTCAAGGCCGACGGGCTTGCCGCCGGCAAGGGCGTGGTCGTGGCGCAGAGCCTCGCCGAGGCCGAAGCGGCGATCGACATGATGTTCGGCGGCGGACTTGGCGACGCCGGCGTCGAACTCGTGATCGAGGAATTTCTCGACGGCGAGGAAGCCTCCTTCTTCGCACTGTGCGACGGCGAGACCGCGATCCCGCTGACCACCGCGCAGGATCACAAGCGCGCCTATGACGGCGACAAAGGCCCGAACACCGGCGGCATGGGCGCCTATTCGCCGGCCCCCAATATTGACGCCGCCGTGAGCGCGCGGATCATGGCTGAGATCATCGCACCGACGTTGCGGGCAATGAAGGCCTTGGGCGCGCCGTATAAAGGCGTGCTTTACGCCGGCCTGATGATCACCCGCGACGGTCCAAAGCTGATCGAATACAATGCGCGCTTCGGCGATCCGGAAACCCAGGTGCTGATGCTGCGCCTGATGTCGGATCTGGTGCCGGCGCTGCTGGCAAGCCGCGACGGCATGCTCAAGAATTTCGACTTGCGCTGGTACGCCGAGCCGGCGCTCACCGTGGTAATGGCGGCCAAGGGCTATCCCGGCAACTATGCCCGCGGCACGGTGATCGAGGGCCTCGACGAGGCGGCCGCCGTCGAAGGCGTGGAAATATTCCATGCCGGCACCAGACAGGAGGGTGGCAAAATCCTCGCCAATGGCGGCCGTGTTCTCGATGTCTCAGCGATAGGTAAGACTGTAAACGAGGCGCGAGACCGGGCCTATGAAGCGGTATCCCGAATCCGCTGGCCTGAAGGCTTTTGCCGCCACGACATCGGCTGGCGCGCGGTAGAGCGGGAAAAAATTGGCCGATGACAAAAACAAGGACCATGAGTATATACTCATCACCACTATGTATATAATGGTTCGGTCATGGGCATCATCATCAAAAACGGCCAAACCGAAGCCAAGATTCGCAGGCTCGCCAAGCGCACGGGAGAGACGTTGACGACGGCGGTTGAGCGCGCCGTCGATGACCGGCTTTCGCGACTTGGAGCGCCCAAACGAAAAGGCCGCGTCAACCGCAAAAAACTGGCGGAGCATCTCGCTTATTTCAGATCGCTGCCGAAAATCAACGAACATCTCACCGACGAGGAGATAATAGGCTACGACAAAAATGGCGTTCCGATATGATCGTCGTTGACACCTCGGTTCTGGTTGCGATCATTCGTGAAGAGGACGAGGCCGCGCTTTACACCGACATTATCGACGAGGCAGAAGCGATCATGTCTGTTGTTTCCTATGTTGAAACGCAGTTGGTAGTTGCAGGTCGCAGGCTTGATGCCAATCCAAAGGAAGTGGAACTCACCGCCCACGATCTCGGCATTGAGATTGTCGATGTAACGCGGGATCAGGCGGAGGCCGCAGTTGGCGCTTTTCTCCGGTACGGGAAAGGTCGCCACCGGGCACGCCTGAACCTGGCCGACTGTTTTACTTACGCGCTGGCAAAGAGCCGCGGCATTCCGCTTCTCTTCAAGGGCGAGGACTTTGCCAGGACCGATCTTATATCCGCAAACCCGCTCTAATGCCCGACCTCGTCGACCTTTACCCCGGCTACGCCTCGCGCTGGATCGAAACGTCGGCCGGTGAAATCTTTGCGCGCGTCGGCGAGAGCGGCGACCGCCGCTTCTGCTGCTACACGGCCACCCGCAGTCGAACGTCATGTGGCACCGCGTGGCGCCATTGCTCGAGCCGCATTTCACGCTGGTGATCGCCGACCTGCCCGGCTACGGCTGGTCCGCGGCGCCGCCTGCGCAGCCCGATCACACCCCCTACACCAAGCATGCCATGGCGATTGCCATGATCCAGGTCATGGAGGCGCTCGGCCTCGACCGCTTCCGGCTCGCCGGTCACGATCGCGGCGGGCGCGTCGGCTATCGGCTTGCACTCGATCATCCCGGACGCCTCGACCAGCTTGCGTTGCTCGACATCGTGACCACCTCCGACATGTGGCGGCGTATGGATGCGCGGCTGGCGGCGCGGGCTTGGCACTGGCTGTTCCTGTCGCTGCCGGAGCCGTTTCCCGAGACGCTGATCGGCCACGATCCAAAATTCTTCTTCGATCGTCGCGCGGCGGCCGGCGCCCAAGCCGGACAAGTGTCGATCTTCGATCCGCGTGCGCTGGCGCATTATCATGCCGCTTATGATGACCCGCTCCGCATCCACGCCATGTGCGAGGATTATCGCGCTGGCCGCACCGGCGATCTGGCTCAGGATGACGCCGACCGCGCGGCGGGGAAAACGATAGCCTGCCCGGTGCTGGCGTTGTGGGGATCGAGTGGGCTGCCGGCCAATGCCGGTCTCGACACGCTCGCCTGCTGGCGCGACTGGGCCCCTGATCTGCGCGGCTTTGCCATCGAGAGCGGCCATTATCTGGCCGAGGAGAATCCGGCCGCGACGGCACGGGCGTTGCTGGAGTTCTTCGGCACGGGATAAACTCGTCCCGATGACCGAACTCGATCGCCAAGACGCCTTTTCCGGCACGCGCGAAGTCGCGGAGCGCCTGCGCTTCGACGTTGCGCGGCTCGAAGCCTATCTGCGCGATCAGATCGCGGGTTTTGCCGGCCCGGCCGCGGTCAGCCAGTTCAAAGGGGGCCAATCCAATCCGACCTATCTCATTGAAACTCCAGCGCGGCGCTACGTGCTGCGGCGCAAGCCGCCGGGAAAGCTGTTGCCTTCCGCGCATGCGGTCGATCGCGAATACCGCACCATCAGCGCGCTCTTTCGGCAGGGATTCCCCGTCGCCGAGCCGCTCGTCTATTGCGCCGACGAAAGCGTTATCGGCACGGCGTTCTTCGTCATGGCCTATGTCGAGGGCCGGGTGTTCTGGGAACCGCAGATGCCGGCGTCCACTGCCGCCGAACGCGCGCACATCTATGATGCCATGAACGCGACGCTGGCACGGCTGCACAGCTTCGATCCGGCCGAGATCGGCCTTGGCGATTATGGCCGCGGCGAGAACTACGTGGCGCGGCAGGTGGAGCGCTGGTCGAAACAATATCGCGCGTCGGAGACCCAGCCCATCGCGGAGATGGAGCGGTTGATCGTCTGGCTCCCGGCGCATCTGCCGCCGAGCGAACCGCCGCGCCTGGTGCACGGCGATTACCGCCTCGACAACATGATTATCGCGCCCGATGCATCGAAAATCTCCGCCGTGCTCGATTGGGAGCTCTCGACGCTCGGCGATCCGCTCGCCGATTTCTCCTACCATTTGATGGCATGGCACATGCCGCATTCGCAGGCCGGCACCGGGTCGCTCCTCGGCTTCGATCTTGCCGCGCTCGGCATCCCTACGCTTGCGGATTATGTCGACGCCTATGTGGCGCGGACCGGGCTCGATCCGCGGCCCTATCTGCCGGTCTACTTCGCCTACAATTTTTTTCGCCTCGCCGCCATCATGCAGGGCATCGCCGGGCGCGTCCGCGACGGCACCGCCGCCAGCGCCTACGCCGCCGCCAAGGCCGATCTGGTACGGCCGCTCGCCGCCAAGGGTTTTGAATTCGCCCGGCAGGCGGGCGCATGAAGACTTTTGCGCTCGCGCTCGGCTCCGGTGGCGCGCGTGGGCTCGCCCATATCGCGGTTCTTGAAGCGCTCGACCAGATGGGGATGAAGCCGGTCGCCATCGCCGGCACGTCGATCGGCGCGCTGATCGGCGCCGCCTATGCGGCGGGCCTATCCGGCCACGAGATTCGCCACCATGTGCTGGCGATCGCGCATGGTCGCGGCGAACTGCGGCGGCGTTTCATGAAGGCGCGCGCCGGCACCATCAGCGATCTCTTTGCCGGCGCAATCAGCCGGGCAACGCAAATGGACGCCGAAAAAGCTTGCGCGCAGTTTCTGCCCGAAACGGTACCGGCGGATTTCTCGATGCTCAAAATCCCGCTGACGGTCATGGCGACCGACCTGCACCGCCGCGAGGAAGCACCGCTGTCGGCCGGAGCACTCCGCCCCGCACTCGCCGCCTCGATCGCCATTCCCGGGATTTTCCAACCGGTCCTGCTGGATGGACGCGTTCTGATCGACGGCGGGACCACCAACCCGCTGCCTTACGACAAGCTTGCCGGGCGCGCCGATGTCGTCGTCGCGGTCGACGTATTCGGCGCGCCGATGGCGGAACGCACCGACATGCCGAGTATCTGGGAAAGCCTTTACATCACGGTATTGGTCATGGGCAGTGCCATTCTCGCCGCCAAATTGCGCCGTGCCGCGCCCGACCTTGTTATCCGGCCGAATGTGGGACTGTTTCGCGGCATGGACTTTTCCCAGGCGAGCTCGATCATCCGTTCGGCCGAAACCGCTACGGCCGAACTGAAACATAAACTCGGCGCGTTGCTGGCCGCATAATTATCTGCGTTCGCGAAAAAACCCCTTGAGTAAAGCCCCAGCCTCGGCCTCTCCCAGCCCGCCATAAACCTCCGGCCGGTGATGGCAAGTCGGCGACGCGAAAAACTTCACGCCGTTGTCGACCGCGCCGCCTTTGGGGTCGGCGGCGCCGTAATAGAGCCGGCGGACGCGGGCGAAGGCGACCGCGCCGGCGCACATCGCGCAGGGCTCCAGCGTGACGTAGAGATCGCAGTCGTCGAGCCGTTCGGAGCGCAACCGGCGGGACGCCTCGCGGATGGCGATCATTTCGGCATGTGCGGTCGGATCCCGCTCGGCCAGCGTGCGATTACCGGCGCCTGCGAGGACCTTCCCGTCACGCACGATCACACAGCCGACCGGCACCTCGCCGTGTTCGCCGGCGGTACGGGCTTCGGCCAAGGCCATATCCATGAATGAGGACATGAAAGATGTCGTGGTTCCCGGCGACCAGCTCTGCTAATCAGCCCCAGCAGTGAGCGGAACTATGGACGGCAATGGCGAACAGCACAAATCCGGCGAACGCATCGCCAAGGTGATCGCGCGTGCCGGGCTTACGTCGCGGCGCGAGGCGGAGGCTTGGATCGCCGCCGGGCGCGTCGCCGTCAACGGCGCGGTGATCACCTCGCCCGCGCTCAATGTCGCCGACACCGACCGTATCAGCGTCGACGGCACCTTGCTTCCCGGGCGCGAACGCACCCGGCTTTTCCTTTATCACAAGCCGCGCGGGCTTTTGACCACCCATGCCGATCCGCGCGGCCGGCCGACCATTTTCGAGAAGCTGCCGGCGCACCTGCCGCGGCTGATCAGCATCGGCCGGCTCGACTTCAACACCGAGGGGCTCCTTCTCCTCACCAATGACGGCGCCCTGGCGCGCGTGCTCGAGCTGCCCGCAACCGGCTGGCTGCGGCGCTACCGCGTGCGCGCGCACGGAGCGGTCACGCAACCGCAACTCGACCAACTGCGCAAAGGCATTACCATCAGCGGCATTCGCTACGGCGCAATCGACGCCGATATCGAGCGCGTGCAGGGCTCGAATTTGTGGCTCACCTTCGCCATCCGCGAGGGCAAGAACCGCGAAGTCCGCAATGTGCTCGGCCATCTCGGACTGACGGTGACGCGGCTCATTCGCGTCTCGTTCGGCCCGTTCCAGCTCGCCGAGCTCGAACCGGGCGCGGTCGAGGAAGTGCCCACGCGGGTGTTGCGTGAGCAGCTCGGCGACAAGCTCGGCAAGCAGGCGGCTGCGGATTTTTCCGCGCCCATCGCGACAACGGCGCCGCCGCAGCGCGAGCCTCGAACGCTACGCCAACCGCGAAATATTCGCGAACCTCAAAAGGGCGCCGCTCCGGCAGAAGCACCCGGCAGGAAAACGAAAGTGCGCAATTCCTCCGATCATGCCTGGCGCGCGCATGAGGCCGACCGCACGACCAAGAAACTGCGCCGCGGATTTCATGGCGCCCAGCGCGGCGTCGATAAGCGTCAACGTCCAGCCGGCGAATCGCGCGCTGATTTACTGAAGGATCGCAAGGGCCGTCCTGTCGCGGTCGAACGTTACGGCCAGCCGCCGGCGCCGCAACCGCGTCAGGAGCCACGCCAAGAAAAGCACCAAGAAAAACGCCACGAGCGGCATCAAGAGCGGCGCGAGAAGCGTCCGGGCGGATTTCCACGCGCGCATAGCCGCAATCGGTCGCCCGATCGCGCATCCGGCCCGCGGCCACGCCAGCCGCGCGGCAGAAAATAATGCGCGTCGTCGGGGGCCGGCTGCGGGGGCGCGCGCTGGCCGGGCCGCAATCGAAATCGATCCGCCCGACCGCCGATCGTCTGCGGGAATCGCTGTTCAATATTCTTACGCATGCCTATGGCGATCCGATTTCCGGCGCGCGCGTGCTCGATCTATTCGCCGGCACCGGCGCGCTCGGCATCGAGGCGGCCTCGCGCGGCGCCGCTTTCGCGCTGTTTGTCGATGATGGCGCCGAAGCGCGCGCGCTCATTCGCGAAAATGTTGCCGCGCTCGGTCTCGGCGGCGTCTCAAAGACCTTCCGCCGCGACGCCACCAAGCTCGGCCCGGCGCATCCGCTTGAGCCGTTTTCGCTGGCTTTTCTCGACCCGCCCTACGGCCAAAACCTTGCCGAACAGGCGCTCGCCTCGGCTCGCGCCGGCGGCTGGTTGTCGCCGCAGGCCTTGATCGTCGTCGAAGAAACGATCAAAGCGCGATTTGCGTCGCCCAAAAGCTTTACCGAACTCGAACGGCGTGCCTACGACGATACCGAGTTTATCTTCCTGCGTTTCAGTTCGGCGTAATACCCGCGTCGTGGACCACCTTGGCCCAGCGCGCCACTTCGTCGGCCTGAAACTTGGCGAGATAGCCCGGCGTCCGCTGCTGCGGCGGAACGATTTCGAGGCCGAGGTCTTCCAGCCGCTTGGCGACCACCGGATCGTCGAGCGTGTCGCTCATCGCCTTGTTGAGTTTTGCGACGATCGCCGGCGGCGCGCCCTTCGGCAGATAGAATGCGTTCCAGACGCTGGCCTCGACGCCGGGCAGGCCCTGCTCGCCGGTGGTCGGCAGATCGGGAATGATTTTCACCCGCCGCGGCGACATCACGGCGATGCCATTGACCTCACTTTGCTTGACCAAAGCGGCGCCGGTCTGGATGGTGGAACACATGTAATCGAGACGGCCGGCGATCAAATCCTGTTGCGCCGGTCCCTCGCCGCGATAGGGCACGTGGGTGACGCTGACGCCCATCGCGGTATTGAGCAGCACGCAGGGCAGATGGGTGCCGGAGCCGACGCCGGCCGAGCCAAATTGGATCTTGCTCTGGTTGGCTTTCACATACGCGATGAACTCTTTCAGGTTGGACACCGGCATGTCCCTGCGCGCGATCAGGATGCGCGGCGATTCCGTCGCCAGCCCCACCGGGGTGAAATCGGTGATGGAATTGTACAGCGGTTGCTTGCGCAGCGATTGGCTGAACGCCTGCGTGCCGCTATTGCCGATCAACATCGTGTAGCCGTCGGCATCGGATTTGGCGACGTGTTCGGCGCCGGTCATGCCGGCCGCGCCGCCCATATTATCGACGACGATCGGTTGGCCGAGGCGCTCGCTCATACCCTGGGCCTGAATGCGGGCGCTGACATCGACGCCGCCGCCGGCGGCAAACGGCACGACGAGGGTGATGGGGCGCGACGGCCAATCTTCCGCAAAAGCCGCGGCCGCCAAAGATAGAAGCGCCCCGAGCGCACAAGCAGCAACCCTGTTTGTTCTCATCGGTAGTCCTTTATGCCTTCATCCATGTGCGACCATCGCTACTCGGCGGCGATCCCCGCCGCCTTCACGACGCCGCTCCAGATCTTGATCTCGCTTTCGACGAATGTCTGCAGATATTGCGGCGTGCGATGATGGAGCGGCGGCAACGAGGCGCCAAGTTCGCTCACACGCTGTTGCACCGCGGGTTTATCCATCGCGGCCAGCACCGCCGCGTTCAGCTTGTTGATGATCGGAGCGGGCGTCGCCTTCGGCAGGAAGATCGCATTCCAGCCATAGGCCACGGGACTATTTAGCCCCTGCTCCTGCGCGGTGGCGATATTGGGCAGCGCCGGCGAGCGCTCGCGGCCCAGCACCGCGGGTGCCTGAATCTCGTGACTCTCGATCTGCGCCTTGGCGGTCGTAACCGTCGGGCACATGTAGTCGATCCGCCCCGCCAAGAGGTCTTGCATCGCCGGGCCAAGCCCGCGATAGGGAACGTGGGTGACCTGGACGCCGATGGCGACGTCGAACAAAGCGCATGCCAGATGGGAGCCGGTGCCGGTGCCCGGCGAGCCATATTGCATCTTGGCCTGGTTCGCTTTCACGTAGGCGATGAACTCCGACAAATTGGCGGCGGGAATGCCGGCGCGCGCCGCTAGGATCAGCGGCTGCTGCGCCACCAGCGCAACCGGTGCAAAATCGGTCGCCGCGTCATAGGGCGGCGTCTTGTGCAAAAGCTGCGCCTGGCCGTTGGGCGATTCGCCACCGAACAAAATCTGATAGCCGTCGGGATCGGCCCTGGCGACCCGCGTGGCGCCCGTCATGCTGCCGGCGCCGGGAACATTTTCGACAATGACCTGGTGGCCGAGAATATCGGACAACGCCGCGGCGTAGACACGTCCCAGGGTATCGTAGACGCCACCCGGCGCGAACGGCACGACCATCGTGATCGTGCGGTCAGGCCAATCTTCGGCACGACCGGGGCCCACCGCGGCGATGGTCATTGCGGCAACGTAAAGCCAGCGCTTCCAATTCATCGCACGCTCTCCCGATTGTCTAGCGGCGGCCGAACAGCCGCTCGATGTCGGTGAGTTTAAGTTCTACGTAAGTCGGGCGGCCGTGATTGCACTGGCCGGAATTTGGCGTCGCTTCCATCTCGCGCAACAGCGCATTCATCTCCTCCGGCTTGAGCCGCCGTCCCGCCCGCACCGAGCCGTGACAGGCCATCGAGGATGCAACCACCATCAGCCGGCGCTCGAGCGGCAGCGTCTCGTCCCATTCCGACAGGTGCTCGGCAAGGTCGCGCACCAGCCCGCCGCCGTCGAGGTCGCCGAGCAGCGCCGGCGTTTCGCGCAACGCGACCGCGCCGGGGCCGAAGGCTTCGAGCACCACGCCATAGCGCGCGAGTTCGTCGGCGCGTGCCGCAAGCCGCTCGACATCGGCTTCGTCGAGCTCGACGATGTCGGGGATCAAGAGAAGCTGCCGCGCCACACCCGCCCGATCGAACGCGGCCTTGAGCCTTTCATAGACGATGCGTTCATGGGCGGCGTGCTGATCGACAATGACAAGGCCGTCCCGCGTCTGCGCGACGATGTAAGTATCGTGGATTTGCGCCCGCGCGGCGCCGAGCGGATGATCGAGTTGATCGGCATCCAGTTCCGCAAGTTCAGTCCCGTGCGCGAAGCCATCGGGCAGATCACTGCGGATATCTGCGGCGGGGCCCCCGGTGTCGAAGGCAGCCTGCGCCGTCTCGGCTAAGCCCCCTCCCCACTTGCCCCCGCTTCCGGGAGAGGGGAAGGATGGGGGCCGGCGAACATCGTATGGCCGCGCCGGCGAACGCCGCCAATCCCATCCCCGCTGGGGCGCGCCTACCGCCGCGCGGAAGGCTGCAACGGCAGCCGAGCCGCCGGTCGTCGCCGCTCGCGTTCCTTCGCGAAGGAGTGCGGTCTTGAGCGCATGCACGATCAGCGCGCGGACCAGGCCGGCGTTGCGAAAACGCACTTCGGCCTTGGCCGGATGAACGTTGACGTCGACCTCGCGCGCGTCGAGCGTGACGAACAGCGCCACCAGCGGGTGGCGATCGCGCGGCAGATAATCGGCGTAAGCCCCGCGCACGGCGCCGATCAGAAGCCTGTCGCGCACCGGCCGGCCGTTGACGAACAGATATTGGCCGAGCGCATTGGCGCGGGTCAGCGTCGGCAAGGCGGCAAAGCCTTCGATGGTGACGCCGTCGCGGTCCGCGCCGATCTCGACGGCATTGGCGCGGAAGTCGGCGCCAAGCACGTCGCCAAGTCGCGCCAGCCTTCCGGTCGCGCCGGGCAGCGTCGCGGCAAAGCTCACGGGCGCGCGCTCCTCGCCGGCGAGCGTAAAGGCGACGTCCGGGCGGCTCATGGCGAGCCGGCGCACCACCTCGCGCACCGCTTCGGCTTCCGTGCGGTCAAGCTTGAGGAATTTGAGCCGCGCCGGGGTGGCGTAGAACAGGTCGCGCACTTCGACGCGGGTGCCCTGCCCCAGTGCCGCCGGCTTCAACTCGGATTTGATGCCGGCATCGACCGCGATTTCCCAGGCATGCGGCTCGCCGGCATGGCGTGACGTGATCGCAAGCCGCGCCACCGCGCCGATCGAGGGCAAGGCCTCGCCGCGGAACCCCAGCGTGCGGATCGAGACGAGATCCTCATCGGCAAGCTTCGAGGTGGCGTGGCGCTCGACGGCAAGCGCCAGATCCGCCCGCGACATGCCCTCGCCGTCGTCGGCCACCCGAATAAGCCGCCGGCCGCCGCCGTCGGTGAAAACGTCGATGCGGCTTGCCCCGGCATCGAGCGCGTTTTCGATCAATTCCTTGACCACGCTCGCCGGACGCTCGACAACCTCGCCCGCGGCGATGCGATTGACGAGACTCTCCGAAAGTTGGCGGATCGGCATGGTTGCAGGGATGGGCTGCGAGCGTGAATTGACGATTTCGACGGCGACTCGGCGGCCACCGTAGCCCGGATTGAGTCGCGACAAAATCCGGGGCAAAACCCGCCGCGGCGGGCATGGTGGAGCAGGCAATGGTCGATGCGGTACTGATCGGGTTCGGAGTGATCGCGATTGCGATTGGGGCCGTACTCTACATCGTGCAGTTCCGGCAAGGGCTACGCGCCGACGCCAGCAAGAAGTGGCCGCGGGCGGCCGGCACAGTGATGACTTCGGTGCTGGAAAAGTCGCCAGAGCACCGGCGCCGCTACCGCGCGGCGCTGCAATACCGCTATCGCGTCGGCGGCAAAGATTACCAGGCGAGCCGCGTCTTTTGGGGCGGCAACGAGGGCCGCGAGAAGCACATGGCGTCGGTGGTCGAGACCTATCCGGAGGGCAGCGGCGTGCGGGTGTTTTACGATCCAAAAAAACCCTCCGAGGCGGTGCTCGACCCGATCCAGAACACCGGCTCGCGGCAGCTCGTGCTGTATGCGCTCGCTATGGTTACGCTCGGGCTGTTTACCGTCACCGGCGGCATCTACTCGCTGTTCCACTAATTACAGGGTAACGAATTCAAAACCGTCGGATGGCCGCGCGGCGCCGTTGCAAATGCCGAGGTGCATGAGCGCTTGGCCGTGCCTGGCGACAAACGACGCCAGCAGCTGCAATTGATGTAGGCGCAGCGCCTCGGCCATGAACAGCTTGAACGGCCCGACAAGATCGATATCACGCACGGTCATGCGGCACGGGCCGATCAGCAAATGGCCGGGTGCGCCGGACGTGGTATGCAACGTCTTGATATTTTTCTGGCCGATGGAGGCACCGAGCCGCCCGCCCTTTGCGGCCGGAACGAGGATAATCTTATCGAGCGATGGTCCTTGCGCCTGCCACTCCTCGCAGTCCAAGGCGACAAAGGCGCCACGTTTTTCCTGCAAGGCCACATTGAACATGTTTTGCTCGAACAGCGAATGATAGGCGTTGCCTTGTGTCAGCTCCTGCCAGCGCGTCAGCAACGCCGCGGATCGACAGAAAAACAAGCCGCTTGACAGGTAAGGCAGCGCAAAATCCATCCCGGCTTGCGACGCGATACGGGCCGACGGCGCCATGGCGGACGCATCGGGACCGGAGAGCATTTGGCCAAACGAACGGCCAAGCGGCTCGGGACAGGCCGCGATGGCGACGCCTGCCGACGCCATCGCCGTAATCACCGCCGCGAAATCGCCGACGCCTACGTCCATCAAAGTCAGATCCGCATCCAGCCAAACGATGACCTCGTCGGGCCCGACGTCGTGACCGTTATGGCGAAGGTAAGCGAGCAGCGCGGCTTTGCAGTGGAATACGCCCGCCGACGCCAGCGTCGGCGGACGGCCTAAGAGCACCCCGAGACTGCGCAGAAACTCCGCCTGCGCACCGGTGAAACCGAAGTCGCAGACCAGCAGACGCTGCCCGGGCAAACGCTCGGCGAAAGATTGCAGGCCGACCAGCATGGAATTGAAAAAGGCCGCGTCGCTGCCGGTGACGAAGATAATATTCATCGCGCCATGCTGTAATGACGAGCGGCCATCATATCAATCGAACGACGGCCTCGTCCGGCGCAGGTTTTTGATGCCGCCGCGGCGCTTTTTGCCTTCGATGCGGCGCTCGCGCGAGGCCCTGGTCGGCCTGGTTGGCCGCCGTCGGATCGGCGCCACCGCGGCGCGGCGGATCAGGTCGAGAAGTCGGTCGCGCGCGTCCTGCCGGTTGCGCAGTTGCGTGCGGTGGCGTTGCGCGATGATGACCAGAACGCCGTCGCGGGTCAGCCGCGCGCCGGCGAGCCGCTCGAGCCGCGCGCGCACGTCGCCCGGCAGCGACGGCGAATGCCGCACGTCGAAGCGCAGCTGCACGGCCGTAGAAAGCTTGTTGACGTTCTGGCCCCCCGGCCCCGAAGCGCGCACGAACTGTTCTTCGATCTCGCGCTCGTCAATTTCGATATGGGCGTTGACGCGAAGCATGGCGCGTCACCGTAGCCTTAATTTCGGTTCAGCGTAATTCGGAATTCGCCGCCGTAGGCGGGCCGGGCACGAGCCCGACCGGCCGTTTCAAGCCCGGATCGCCGGTGGGCGTGGCGGCCGAGGCGACCCCTTCGGGCCGCCCGACCACGGTCACCAGCATGCCGTTATCGAGAAGCCGCGTGGCGACGCGCTTGGCGTCGTCGAGGGTGACCGCGTCGATCAACGCGGCCCGCCGCTGGAAATAATCGATGCCGAGATCGTCAAGCTGCAATTGCACCAGGAACGAGGCAATCTTGGTCGAGCTATCGAGGTTGAGCACGAACGAGTTGGTGATGTAGTTTTTCGCTTCGGCAAGCTCCGCTGCGGTCGGCCCTTGCTCCGCGAAACGGCGGATTTCCTTTTCGATGAGATCGATCGTCGCGCCGGCGCGGTCGGCGCGGGTGGCGGTCCCGCCGAGAAACAGCGCGGAATGGTTGAGCCAGAGCAGGCTGTTGGAGACCGAATAAGCAAGACCGCGCTTCTCGCGCACCTCTTGATAGAGCCGAGAGTCCGACGAACCGCCGCCAAGAATGTGATTGATCAGATAAGCGGCCATGAAATCCGGATCTTTGCGGGCGATGCCGGGACCGCCGAAATCGACCACCGCCTGTGGCACGTCGAGGCGGACGTCGATCTGCCGGCCGAGGCCGGCCGGCATGACATTGGCGACCGGTATCAGGTCAGGCTTTGCCGGCAGCGCGCCGAACACGCGGTCGAGCAGCGGCTTGAGCGTCTCGGCGTCGATGTCGCCAACCACGGCAACTTTCAAATTCTGCCGCGCCAGCACGCGATGCGCATAGGTTTTCAGATCGTCGATGGTGATGGCGCGCAGCGCTTCCGCCGTGCCGTTGACCGGCCGGCCGTAGGGATGGCCCGCGAAGGCGGTTTCCCACCAGCGCTGGCTGGCGATATCGACAGGACTTGTCGTCTCCCGGCGCAACATCGACAGAATCTGCGCGCGATTAAGCTCGACGTCGGCGGCGTCGAAACGCGGCGCGGTCAATGCCAGACGCAACATGTCGAAGGCTGCGTCGCGGTTTTCCGTAAGCGTGCGGAGCGAGCCGTTGAGATCATCGCGGCCGACCGAGAAATTCATCGCGATGGCCTTGCGCCCAAGCGCGTCGGCGAAAGCCTTCGAATCGAGATCGCCGGCGCCCTCGTCGAGCAGCGACGCGGCCAGATTGGCGGTACCGCCTTTGCCCGCCGGGTCCTGGGCCGAACCGCCGACAAAAGCGAAGTCGACGGCGATCAGCGGTACTGCCGGCTCCTGCACCAGCCAAGCCTCGATGCCGCCGGGGCTGACGACGCGCTGGATCGTGGTTGCGTGGGCCGGAACGGCAGGCGCGAGGCACAGCACGGCCAGCGCCACGACAGCCACCGTGCGCGGGAGAAACCATGGGGTCAATTTCACAAGAGTTTCTCCTGAAACGGCTACTGCTTGACGATGGTGAAAGTCTGCGAGGTGAGCTTGCGGTCGCCCGACCAGATTTCGAGAATCCATGGCCCGGGCACGAGCTCCCAGGGATCGTCAAATCCGTAACTGACGTAAGCGGTGTCGCCGATGATGGCGTTATCAGTGCGGTCGATGCGTTTGAGCGGCGGCTTGCCCGGCTCGAGAAAGCCCGGGTTCGGCAGCAACCAATCGCGCTTGAGCGCCACGGACGCCCCCTTGGGTGTTCCGACGACGTGGTATATCAGACCGAATTCGACGCCCTGCTGCGCCGGTATTGTCCAGGTCGTCGCCGCATGATGGACGTCTGACCGCTCGCAGCGATCGATACCCTGGTCGTCGCGGCGACAATTCGTTTCGTTCACCGTGTAGAGGCCGTACTCGACGATATCGATCCGCTGGATTTTCGCCGATTGCGCCGATGCGCTCCCGGCACCGAGCGCCGACAGCAACAGGGCGAGCGTCATCCGCGTCACATTCGCTCTATTCACGAATGGCTTTCCTGTGGCTGCAGGCTTTGCACGAGATAGCCGGTGACCGAACGGCGGCGGTCGAGCCAGGTGCGCGCGGCTTGCTGCACGGCGTCCGCAGTCACCGCGCGGATGCGATCGGGCCAGGTGCGGACCATGTCGACGGTCTGCCCGGTGGCCAGTGCCGAGCCGTACCAGCGCGCCAAAGTGGCCTGATTGTCCTCGGCATAGACGACACCGGCGATCAGCCGGGTCTTGGCGCGATCGAGTTCGTCGGCGGTGATACCGTGGTCGATCACGTCGTTGAGCACGCCGTCGATGCCGGCCTCGACGTCGCGCAGTGAGACGCCGGGCTTCGGCACGCCATAGACGCCGAACTCGGCGTAGTCGAGCGCCGTGCCGGAATAATAGGCGCCGGCATTGAGCGCGATGCCCTTGTCGACGACCAAGGTCCGGTACAGCCGGCAATCCTCGCCGCTGCCGAGTACGTGGGCCAGTACGTCGAGCGCCTCGCTCTCGCCCGGCTTGGCGGTGGTTTCCGAGGGCGCCAGATAATCGCGGCTGATGCTCGGTTGCTCGACGCGCGGATCGGCCAAAGTGACCGTGCGCGGCGCCTCTTGCTGCGGCTCCATCGGCCGCTGCCGCAGATTGGTTGGCGCGCGGTCGGCGATCTTGCCATAGGTCTCCTCAGCGTCGGCCTTGACCTCGTCGGGCGTGACATCGCCGGCAACGACGACGATGGCGTTGTTCGGCGAATAGAAGCGGCGATAAAACGCCAACGCGTCGTTGCGATCGAGCTTTTCAATCTCGTGCCGCCAACCGATCGCCGGCCGGCCGTAGGGATGGTTGAGGTAGAGCGCGGCGTCCATTTGCTCGCTCAAGCGCGCGCCTGGATTGTTGGCCACCCGCATATATTGCTCTTCGAGCACCACCTTGAGCTCGGGCTTGACCACGTCGTCGCTGAGCACCAGGCCGGTCATGCGGTCGGCTTCGAACGCCATCATTTCCTTGAGGTGCGCGCGCGGCACGCGCTGAAAGAAGCCGGTATAATCGCTGCCGGTAAACGCGTTCTCCTGGCCGCCGATTTCGGCAACGTGCTGCGAGAAGGTGGCGCCGGGATTCTTCGCGGTGCCCTTGAACATCAGATGTTCGAGGAAGTGGGCGAGACCGGATTCGCCCGGCGTCTCGTCGGCGGCGCCGACTTTGTACCAGATCATATGGGTGACGACCGGCGCGCGATGATCGGGAACGACGACGACCTGCAACCCGTTTGACAAGGTGAAACTCGTGACCTCGGGCCCGGTCGCGGCACGCGCGGGGCTCGCAGGGCCCAAGGCGGCGCAGGCAAGCGCAAGAAAGACCAGCAGTGCTTTGGACAACACGTCACCCCCGCGAGCTGAAAGCGCGCCCCGAACACCAGACTTTACGCTTTAGATCGGGACCGCCCGCAGCCCAATAAGGTCCGCATAGTTTCGGCAATGTCCCCAAAAGCAAGCCGACCCCGACAGCCTGCTTGCTGCATTCAAACCTAGCGCGTCGGCTCCATACGCTCGCCGAGCGTCGGCGGCTTGTAGATCTTCTTCTCCGGCACGATGCCATAAGGCTGATCCGGTGACGGCGTCTGATAACCGGTCGGCGGATCGGTCAGGCTTACCCGCGGCGGTTCGCCGGTAAAGGTGCCGTAATCTTCCTGCTTGAGCCAATCGAAGCTGAAAACGCCGGGCTTCTTCGCCCCAAGCTCCGATGGCGAACTCTGAGAGTTGGTCCCAGGCGGATTGACGGCGGTGAGTTCATTCGGGCGCAACGGGCGGGAGGAATCGGTGACGTAATCGGGATGCGGCCGCACCGAGTCATCGTGTTTTACGGCGGCGCGAGCCCTGATTTCAGGATCGACCGGCCAGTTTGGCGCCGGGGGGCCGTTGGACGATTGCGGCGGCGGCAAATCGCGGGTCGGCGGCACCACCAGCGGCGAACGTTCGCTGTAATTGATGCCGTATTGCGGCGCGAACGGATTGTGCAGGCCGAGCGTATCCATGAATTTGTCGGTGAAGGACTCTTTGGAGGCAATATCGTCGTTGCCGGCGCGAGCCGCCGAACAGGCGCCGCAAACGGCAAGCGCCACGGCGCCGGATAGCGCAATGTTCAGGACGTGCGCACGGCGAGTATTGCGGCCATCAATCGCGCGGCCGGCGACTTCATTCTGCGGCATGCCCTCACCCGACGTGCCCGGCGTTAGCCAGCGTCCCATTTGCCGATGCCCGGCATCGGCAAAAAACCAACCCGGCAATAGCTTTAACGACGCGATCAGGGCGCTTTTGCGGCACCCCCACCCAGCAGGGATTCATACAACAGTCCCGCCACCCCGGCAACAATGGCTGCATCGGCGAGGTTAAACACGTACCAGCGGAAGCTGAAACCGGCTGTCTCGATGTGGAACAGCACAAAATCCATGACACCCGGCCAGTGCAGCCGGTCGATGACATTACCCACCGCACCGCCGATGATCAGGCCGAGGGCGACGGCGGTGAGCCGTGACGTCGAGCGCGTCAGCCACACCCACAGAAAGACGATCGCCGCCATCTTGAAGGCGAACAGGGACCACATGCCGACCGGACCCTGCTGCGGAAAAAGCCCGTAGCTGATGCCGGTATTCCAGGTCAGCACCAGATTGAAAAACGGCATCACCGCGACCGACCCCCGATCGGCGAGATCGAAGCTGTCCAACAGCCAAAACTTCGACGCCTGGTCGGCGACGGCGGTGATCGCCGCAATGACAAGACCGAGGGCGCTGAGCCGGCCCCAGACATAAAACCTTGCATAAGACTTGGCTGACTGCGTGTGCGTGGCGTCCGTCATCGCCCGTCGCCCCCTACTCGGCCGCCTTGCGCATCGCGTCCCATTCGCGCAACGCCTGCGCGTCGCGCGGCGTCACGTCGGGAAATTGCGGATCGAGTCCGACCGCGGGAGTGATTTTCCACGATCGCGCGCATTTTTTGCCCTGTGCCAATTCCGGAACCACGGCGACGCCGGCAACGTCCGGCAGGCGAAACGCTTCCGACGGCCCCTCGCCTTCGACCAGCGCCGCGCCCGAGGTGATACACAATTCGGCGAGATCGGCGTCGACCGCGGCCACGAACAGATCGGGGTCGGCGATGTAGACCAGCGGATGCGCTTCGAGCGACGAACCGATGCGCTTGGCGGCGCGCTCGAGCTCGAGCGCGCCGGTGACGACGCGCCGCACAGTGCGCAACTTGCGCCATTTGTCTGCAAGCGCCTCGTCGCGCCACGCCGGCGGCACCTGTGGAAACGGCTCGAGATGAACCGACTGCGCATCCGGCTCGCGGGCGAGCCAGGCTTCCTCGGCGGTAAAGCACAGCATCGGGGCGAGCCAGCACACCGTGGCGCGGAACAAGTGGTCGAGCACGGTGAGGCAGGCCTTGCGCGTGGTCGAGGAATACGGATCGCAGTAAAGCGCATCCTTGCGGATATCGAAGTAGAACGCCGAGAGATCGACCGTCATAAAGGCGCTGAGCGCGGCGAAGATGCGCTTATAGTCGAAATCCGCGTAGGCTTGGCGAATGAGCAGATCGAACTCGGCGAGGCGATGCAGCATCAGCCGCTCGAGCTCCGGCATTTTATCGGTCGCGACACGATCGGCGGCCTGGTAATGCGCAAGATTGCCGAGCATCCAGCGCAGCGTGTTGCGGAGCTTGCGATAGGTGTCGATCGTGGTTTTGAGAATCTCGGGCCCGATGCGCAGATCGTCGGCGTAATCGGACGCGCACACCCACATGCGGAGAATATCGGCGCCGGCCTGCTTGATCACGTCCTGCGGCGCGGTGACGTTGCCGAGCGATTTCGACATTTTGCGCCCGTCTTCGTCGAGCACGAAACCGTGGGTGAGCACGATGTCGAACGGCGCGCGACCGCGGGTGCCGCAGCTTTCCAACAACGAAGACTGAAACCAGCCGCGATGCTGGTCGGAGCCTTCGAGATACATCACCGCCTCGTCGCCGCCGTCAGCCTTGCGCTTGATATCGGCGAGCGCCGGAAAGTGTTGCGGGTCCTCGAGTACAAAGGCGTGCGTCGAGCCGGAATCGAACCAGACGTCGAGAATATCGTCGACTTTCTGCCAGCCCTCATTGCTGACCTTACCGAGGAAGCGCTCGCGTGCGCCCGGCGCGTACCAGGCATCGGCACCCTCCTCCTCGAAGGTCTCGGCGATGCGGACATTGACCTCGTGGTCCTGCAGGATATCGACTGAACCGTCCGGCTTCTCCCTGATGAAAAGCGCGATCGGCACGCCCCATGCGCGCTGGCGCGAGATCACCCAATCGGGGCGGCTCTCGATCATGCCATTGATGCGGTTTTCACCGGCCGCCGGCACCCAGCGCGTCGTCTTGATCGCAGCGAGTGCACGGTGACGCAAAGTGTCGTGCGGCTTATCGATGCCCTTATCCATCGCAATGAACCATTGCGGCGTATTGCGGAAAATGACCGGCTTCTTGGAGCGCCACGAATGCGGATATTGGTGCTTGAGACGGGCGCGCGCGAGCAGCATGCCGGCGTCGATCAACGCCTTGATCACCGCCTCGTTGGCATCGCCCTTCTCGCCTTTCTCGGTGATCACCCGCTTGCCGGTGAACCCCGGCGCCTGATCGGTGAAGCGGCCGTCGGCATCGACGGTGTAGGGGATGTTTGTGTTGATGTGATGTCGCTCTAAGAAGCCCCTATTCTCAATCCAAACATCAAAATCCTCTCGACCGTGACCGGGCGCGGTGTGCACGAAGCCGGTACCGGTATCCTCGGTGACATGTTCGCCTGGTAGCAGTGGGACGTCAAAATCGTAGCCGCCAAACCTTCTCAAGGGATGCGCACACGTCACCACGAAGTCTGCAGCTCCGCCGATAAAATAAAATCGATTAAGCTGATTGTAAGCGGTGACCCGCGCCTGCCTGAGTACCTCAATAGCCAACTTAGTGGACAGTACGAGGCGGTCGCCTCGTTTCACCCAGTTATCCGTAGGCGCGTCGACTACTTCATAGACACCGTATTCAATGTGCTCGGAAAAGCTGACGGCTCGATTGCCTGGGATGGTCCAAGGCGTCGTCGTCCAAATAACAACCGCGCTTTGCCGAAGGTCGTTTGCGATCTTTTCTGCTGTTTCTCTGTCTTTTTCTGAAGCTTGCTCGTGAAGGCCGACTTCTACCTTAGTAATCGGAAACTTCACCCACACCGTGTCGCTGACGTAATCCTCATACTCGACCTCGGCCTCGGCGAGCGCGGTCTTCTCCACCACCGACCACATCACCGGCTTACTGCCGCGATAAAGCGTGCCGTTGGCGGCGAACTTCATCAGTTCGCGCGCGATCTGCGCCTCGGCGTAATTATCCATCGTGGTGTAGGGGTGCGTCCAATCCCCGGTGACGCCGAGCCTGATGAATTCGGCGCGCTGCACGTCGATCCAGCGCGCGGCAAACGCCCGGCATTCGCGGCGGAATTCGACTAAGGCCGCGGGGTTGGAGAAATCCGGCTTTGGCTTGCCCTTGGCGCGGTAATTCTCCTCCTCGATCTTCCATTCGATCGGCAGGCCGTGGCAATCCCAGCCCGGCACGTAATTCGAATCATAGCCGAGCATCTGCTGGCCGCGCGTCACCACATCCTTGAGGATCTTGTTGAGCGCGTGGCCGATATGGATGTTGCCGTTGGCGTAAGGCGGGCCGTCGTGCAGCACGAAACGCGGCCGGCCCTCGGCCGCCGCGCGCAGCGCCCCATAAAGGTCGAGCTTCGCCCAGCGCGCCAAAATCTCCGGCTCCTTCTGCGGCAAGCCGGCGCGCATCGGGAAGTCGGTTTTGGGCAGAAACAGCGTTTCCGAGTAATCGCGCGCTTTAGTGTCGGTCACTTGCGGGTCCGGGTTGGGCTGCGCCTTCTAACAAGCCGGCTGCGCTGCGGAAAGGGTCTCCAGCCCGCATTGCGGCAGGCCTCGGGGGAACGACAGCTGCGACCGGGCGTTGACGCAGATATGGACCCGACAGAGGCTGGAAGCGGCGGGGCGACGGAGGGATTTGTGGACTATATCCGGGCCAAACGCGAAGTCCGGCATGCGTTGGTCATCAGCGACCCGCAGCCGGTCGACAGCCTCAAAAATGTATGGGCCTCGGCCGGCCAGGCCGCGGTTATCGGCATATTTCTCCTGTTGTTCGGCGCCTTCCTCTATATCGGGCGCGCCATCCTGTTGCCGGTGCTGGCTGCCGCGGTCATCTCGCTCACGCTGGCGCCACTCGTTAAAGCGGCCAAGCGCTTCGGCATTTCGCCGTGGCTGACGGCGCTGGTTATTCTCGTACTCGGTCTTGGCGCGATCAGCCTGTTGGCGACCGCACTGGCGGCGCCGGTCAGCCAATGGATTGGCCGCGCGCCGGAGATCGGCGCCACCATCCAGCAAAAGCTCTCGGTGCTGGATCAGCCGCTGGCGGCGCTGCAGGAGCTCGAGGGCTCGCTGTTCGGCGGCAGCAATACCGGCCTGGGCGTCAGCGCGCCCAGCGTGGTGTTGCCGGTGGTCGCCTTTCTCACGCCCGCCGCCGGCGAATTGCTGTTGTTCTTCGTGACGCTTTATTTCTTTCTCGTCGGCCAGATCGAGCTGCGCAATCAGGCCGTTGCCATGTTCGCCAACCGCGATTCCAAGCTGCGGTTTTTGAAAATCATGCACGACATCGAGCGCAACCTCGCCGGTTATCTCACCGTTGTGACGATCATCAATGCCGCGGTCGGCGTCATTGTCGCCATCGGCGCCTGGCTCGTCGGTTTGCCCAGCCCGGCGATTTTCGGGCTGTTGGCGGCTTTGCTGAATTACGTGCCCTATATTGGACCGGCGGTCATGGTGGTCGCCCTGTTCGGCGTCGGCTTGGTGACGTTTCCATCGCTAAGCCACGCCTTCATCGCGCCGCTCGGATTAATTGCCGTCACCACCACGGAAGGACATTTCGTGACCCCAACCATCATCGGCCGGCGGCTGACGCTTAATCCGCTCTTGGTGTTCTTGGCCTTGGCGTTTTGGACCTGGATGTGGGGTCCGTTCGGCGCCTTGCTTGCGGTGCCATTGTCGATCGTCGGGCTGGTCGTCTTCAATCACCTGGTGCCCGCCGAAGAGGCCAAACTTCCTGACTGAATTGAGCTTTTTCGGCCTTGATATTTATCAATGGAACTTATCGCGAAGCTGGGTGATTATCGGGGCAATCCGACATTCTTATTTCATGGAGTAACGGCATGAGCACCGCCTCGACGGCTACTTCGAACCTGCGCGAGAGCGCCAGCGATGCCCGCGACGGCGTGCGCGAAATCGGCAAAGCCGCCGCCGACGCTTCGCCCGACATCCAAAAAGATATGCAGGCGTTGCGCGACGATTTCACCCGGCTGGCCGAACAGGTGAGCAACATCTTGACCAACAAGGGCAACGCGGCTTGGGAGCGTGCCCGATCCAGCGTCGACGATGTCGTTTCCGACGCGCAGGACCGCGGCCGCGAGGCGGCAGACGCCATGCGCGAAGTCTCCGACAATTTCGTCGAAGCGATCGACGAATCGATCAAGAACCGACCCTATGCCACGCTCGCGGTCGTGGCCGGCCTCGGCTTCTTGTTCGGCGCCACATGGCGTAGATAGGACGACGGCACAGACAACAGACGAACAGATCTGCGCCGGGCGGTGCGTGCCATGTTCAAAACTTTGACGCGAGAGATCACGCTGTCGATCCAGGCCAAAAACGGCGCAAGTATTGCCGTCGTGGTCTGGCTCGGCATTATGACGTTGGCGTTCATCATCGCCTTCGTTTTCCTGTGTGTCAGCGGTTACGACTGGTTCGCTGTCAAATTCGGCAGCGTCTTCGCCGGTCTGAGCATGACCAGCATATTCGTGGTGATCGGCCTCGTCGCCGCATTGGTCGGCGCGCTGATCCGCCGTCGCGTCCGCGAGCGCGCCATCCTTGCCCGCGCCGCGAAAGCGCATTCGCCGTCATGGCTGCTTGACCCGAAAATTCTCGGCGTCGCCGTCGAAGCCGGCCGCACCATCGGCTGGCAGCGCTTGGTGCCGCTCGCCCTGTTCGGCATCGTGGCGGCGCAATGGGCGCGCGATTATCGCGACCGCGACCGCAAGCAGCCTTAAATCGGCGGGAACGCGTCTCCGGCGCGGGCCAAAACTTCGCGCGCGAGCCGGGTATCTTCCTGCATCTGCCGGATCAGCTCCTCCGCCGAGGCGAACATCTGCTCGTCGCGAAGAAAGCCGATAAAGGCGACGTCCATGGCTGCGCCATAAAGGTCGCCGGAAAAGTCGAACAGGAAGATTTCCAGGAGCACCGTGCCGGCGTCGAACATCGGGCGGCGGCCGAAGCTTGCCACGCCGTCATAGCGGCGGCCGTCGACCGCGGCGCGCACCGCATAGATTCCATGGCGCAGGCCGCATGACGGATCGGGCACGATATTCGCGGTCGGGAAGCCAAGTTCGCGGCCGCGTTTGTCGCCGTGGATCACCGTGCCGGAGAGAAACCAGGGATAGCCGAGAAGTTCCGCGGCCGCATCGAGCCGGCCGGCGGCCAGCGCCTCGCGGATCGGCTGCGACGAGACCGGCCGGCCGCGATCCTGCAACGGCGGCACCACGTCGACGGCAAAGCCGCAGCGTTTGCCCTCCGCGGCGAGAAAGTCCGGCGAGCCGCCGCGGTTGGCGCCGAAATGAAAGTTAAAGCCGATGGCCGCTCCGCTCACGGCGAAACGCTCGACCAGGATGCGCCTGACAAAATCCTCCGCGGAGAGGTTTGCCAGCGCCTCGTCGAACGTAAGCACGATGGCGCCGTCGAGCCCGGCGGCGGCGAGCAGGCGCAATTTGGTGGGCGCGTCGGTCAGCCGGAACAGCGGTTCGCCGGGATGGAAGAAGGTTCGCGGGTGCGGCTCAAAGGTCAGCGCCGCGGCCGGCCGGCCAAGGGCCGCGGCCCGCTGCCGGGCCGCCGCGATCACAGCCTTATGGCCGCGGTGCACGCCGTCGAAATTGCCGATGGCGACGACCGCGCCACGGAGCGCCTCATCCGGCGCGCCGGCGGACGCGGACGTGCGCACGACGCGGAAATTCTTCGTCGGCATCGGGGTTGTGATGGTTAAGGACCGGTTTACGGGACGATCCCAAAGTGGTGCCGCCGCGTGGCTCGCAAAGTCAAGGGACCGCCGGAACGGGTATTACCCTCCATGTCGGCCACAGCGGTTAACCGCCCGTTCAATCACGCGATGTAAATTTCATCGCCTTTAGGGGGATGATCGGGGCAGCAGTGTGCCCCGACGCCCGATCAGCAGAGACACGGTCGGTCGCCGGTCGTAGGCTTGGGAGCGGAGCCATGGCGCTCGATCCGAAAATGCCGGTGCTTGTCGTCGATGACTACAGCACCATGGTGCGCATCATCCGCAATCTTTTGCGCCAGATCGGCTTCGACGACGTCGACGACGCCTCCGACGGCAGCGCCGCTCTCGAGAAGATGACCGCCAAACGTTACGGCCTTGTGATCTCGGATTGGAACATGGAGCCGATGACCGGCTACGACCTGTTGCGCCGCGTACGAGCCAATCCGCAGATCGAGACGACGCCGTTCATCATGGTGACCGCGGAATCCAAGACCGAGAACGTCATCGCCGCGAAGAAGGCCGGCGTGAACAATTACATCGTCAAGCCGTTCAACGCCCAGACGCTCAAGGCCAAAATCGAAGCGGTGTTCGCCGACAAGACCGAGTTCACCCCGGCGGTCGAGCAGAGCAACGCTGCGACCTTCGTCGGCACCCGGCTGCAACGCAGCCCGGCGTGACGCGCCGAACGGCAGGCGCGCCACTTACCAGACCAAGCCTCGCATCACCGCCTTCGGCGCGACGCCGGCGGTTTTGAAGATCGCGTCGAGCGCCGCCAGATCCGGCGCGTCGCGCGAGCCGTATTCCTCGGCATGAATGCCCGAAGTCACGAACATGTAATCGAGCCCGAAGGCCGCCGCGCCTTTAAGATCGGTGCGCACTGAATCGCCGATGGCGAGCACACGCCGTCGCGCCGGTGCGGCGCCGCCGCGCAATGCCGCGGCCTTGGCCAACGCCGCGTCGTAGATCGGCGCATGCGGTTTGCCGCAATAAAGCACGTCGCCGCCGAGCGCCGCATAGGCATCGGCCAGAGCTCCCGCGCAATAGACCAAGGAATCGCCGCGCTCGACGACAATGTCGGGATTGGCGCAAACCATGAACAGTCGGCGTGCCCGCATCGCCGCCAGCATGTCGCGATAACTGTCCGGCGTTTCCGTCGTGTCGTCGAACAGGCCCGAGCAGACGACGTAGTCGGCGCGTTCAGCGTCGGCGAATTTCACATCGAGTCCGGCAAAAATGGAAAGGTCACGCTCGAGGCCGAGATGAAAAACGGTCTGTTCCAGGCGGGATGCGACAATGCCGCGGGTAACGTCACCGGAGCTCGTGATTGCGTCGTAGGCGTCGCGCGGCACGGCCAGCCGGTCGAGAATTCGAGCCACCGACTCGCCTGCGCGCGGCGCGTTGGTGATCAGGATAGCGGTGCCGCCGCGCTTTCGGAAACGCAGCAACGCATCGCAGGCGGCCGGAAACGCGGCAAGCCCATTATGGATCACGCCCCAGACGTCGCAGAACAGCACGTCATAGTCGCGCGCCAGCGGCTCTAACCGTTCGATAAAGGGGGCCATTTGCGCCATTGCCAGCAACGCGAAGCGATCCAGTATCACAAAAATGCAGTTCGTCGCTCACGATCCAGGCAATGCTGGGAAAGGTCAGTTGCGCCGCATCCCGGCGCGCGCCAGCTGGCCGAGATTGGCGCCCGGCCCGGCGGCGGCGCTCCCGCCCTGCAGTGGCGCGGTGCCGGCTTCCCGGAACCCGCCGGAGCCACCTTGCAGCGCTTCGGCGCGCACCGGACGCGGTGGCGAGAACAAAAAGCCTTGGCCGAAGCGAACGTCATAGTCGAGCAGATCGACGACCGCAGCCTCATTCTCGATATGCTCGGCAATGAGATCGATGCCGAAGCGGCCGAGCAGGTCGGAGAAGTCGGCCGGGTGAATATCGGTCGAGACGGCGCCAATGCGATTGAACAGCAGCGCCGCCGGCGCCTTGACGAAACGGAAGCCGCGCTCGTTCAATTCGCGCGCGTCGACGCGCAGATCGGTGAGGTTGTCGATCGAGAAGCGGAAACCGCGCTCGGCCAGAGCGGCGAGCGCCTCATGCTCGATCGGCCCCATGGCGCGCACCGCGCTTTGGGTGAATTCCAACACCAGCGACGGCGCGATGGCGCGGTTCGCCTCCATGAAATCGAGGAATTTCGGAAAGCTGGCATCGGTGAGCGTCGCGCCGGATACGTTGCAGAACAAGCCGATCTCGCGGTTCTTCAGGAGCAGCCGCCGCACCACCTGCACGCACCGCAACGCCGACAGATGATCGAGCCGCGGCATCAGTGCGCCGGCTTCGGCATAAGGCAGGAAATCGCCCGCCGCGACCAGTTCGCCGTTGTCGACGCGCAGCCGCGACAAGGCCTCGTAATAGCGAACCTTGCGCTGCGGCAGCGTCACCACGGGCTGCAAATAGAGATCGATCCTGCTGGCGTCGATGGCTCTGGCGATGGCGGCGATAATGTCATCGCGGTCAAGGCCGGCGAAAGCTGCGATGCGTTCGGCCGGAGCGGCTGAGGCGGCCGCCGACGCGGCTGGCGCAGGCTCCGCCACGATCGCTGCCGGCGCGGCAACTGCGGCCGGCGGGGCAATGACGGATTCCAGTGGGGTCACGGTCGCCGCACCGTTCACGGCAGGCGGCGTCTCGACAACGGGCGCGGCGATGGGCCGGCGCTCGGCGGCAAGCGCGGCCTCATGCGCCGCCACCGAGTTGGCCAATTGCTTGACCAGCGTCGACAGTTCCTCGATTTCGGCGGCGAGCGGCTGCGCTGTCGCCAGCGCGCGGTCGATCACGGTATCGATCTTGCCCTCAGTGGCGCTGAGCCGGCGGCCGAACTCGGCCATTTGCCGGGCGAGATCGCCGGAGCCGCGCGCCAGATTGGCGATCTGATTGCTCGCCTCCAGGCGATCGTGCTTGCGCGCCGCTATGGCATTGTAGACCGCGAGCGCAGTGAGCGTCCCGAGCGCCACCAACGCCGCTTCGGCTCCGGTGAAACCGAAGCGCAGATAGACCACGACGCCGATCGAGCCGGCGATGAGCACCATGCAGGCCGCTATGAAGATGGCGCTGATACGCACCATGCCGCGCTACTCCCCAAGCCAACGATTCGCGCTCGAAGCCTAGCAGTGTCCACAAGCCCGAGACCGCCGCAAGTCCGCCGCGAGCCATGGCTAAGCCTTTGCGCCGGTTTTATAACACCAAATCAATGACCCTCGGTGAGATGCCACAATCTGTCCCGGCTGCGGCGCCGCTTTCGGCGGCCGCCGCTGCGCCCAAGGCCGGATTGATCGGCTTTATCGAACGCCGGCCGCAGGCGGCATTCGGCTGGTTTTTGGCGCTGCATTTCGCGGTCTGGACCGCATTACCGAGCTTCCTCTACGTCAACCTGCCGCTCGATCTCATCGAGGCTCTGACCTATGGCCGGGAATGGCCGCTCGGTTCCGACAAGCTGCCGCCGCTGCCGTGGTGGCTTGTCGAAATCATGTACCGCAGCTTCGGCGTCGACGCGGCCTATTACGCCCTGGCACAGGCCGCCGTCATCATCGCCTTCGCGCTGGTCTCCGTCACGGCGCGGCCGCTGGTCGGCGCCGCCGGCGCGCTCACTGCCGTGCTGATTATCGATGGCATGCATTATTTCCAGTACACAGCGGTGAAATTCAATCACGACGTCATCCAATTGCCGTTCTGGGCGCTGGCCGGCTACGCTTTCCATGCCGCGCTCAAGCGCGGGGGTCTTGGCTATTGGACACTGCTCGGCGCCGCCTTCGGCGGCGCGCTGTGGGCAAAATATTTCGTCGCCGTGCTGGCGGTGCCTTATGCACTGTTCCTTATCTTCGACAGGCAGGGACGGCGTGCCTTGGCTACGCCCGGACCATGGCTCACGCTCGCAATCGCGCTGTTGATCGCGCTGCCGCATCTGATCTGGCTGTTTCACACCGATTTTCTGCCGTTTGCTTATGCCGAGCATCGCGCCGCGCCGGTGCGGGGCTGGTTCGACCATATTTTGCATCCGACGGTCTTCGCCGCCAGCCAGGTCGTTTTCCTGCTGCCGTCGCTCTTTATCACCGCCGCGCTGCTGTGGCCGCCGCAAAAAGTGCGCGGCGAGATCGCCGCCGACGCCTTCGACCGCCGTATCGTGACGCTATTGGCCTTCGGCCCCGGCGCCACGACGATCGCGTTTGCCGCCGCGAGCGGCCGCGGCGCGGTCGCCATGTGGGGCTATCCGCTATGGCTTTTTGTCGGGCTTTGGATCGTGTTGACGCTCCGCCCCATATTCGACCGCGATCGCGTCGGGCGCGTCGTTGCGGCCTGGGCCGCGGTGGCTGCGATCCTGATCGCGGCCTTCGTCGTCAATTACACGGTGTTGCCGCTGATCGATCACCGCTATCGCGCCGAATTCTATCCCGGCAACGCGCTCGGCGCGACATTGACGCAGCGCTTTCACGCCGCGACCGGCGCGCCGTTGCGCTATGTGATCGGCTCGATGTGGGACGGCGGCAATCTTGCGCACTATTCGCCTGACCAGCCGCACGTGCTGATCGACGGCGAGCCGGCCCGCGCGCCATGGATCGATCTTGGCGATATGCACAAAAAGGGCGCCGTCGTGGTGTGGACGCAAAGCGATCCCAAGGTGCTGCCTGCACCGTTGGCCGCCATCGCGCCCGGCGCCGAAGTCGGCGCGCCATTCGAGCTGCCGATGCGCCGCGGCTATGGCGCGATCCATGTCGGCTGGGCGATTTTGAAACCGCAGCCGTGATCGACCTCCATGGGCGAAGCATGCGCGGCACCGGGCCATCCGACCGGCGGTCACGATCATTCAGCACTAACCGGCTGATTTGGCGTCTTGCGACGCCGTCTCCCGGACCTGCCAAAAGCGAAGAATTCGCTGGGCGATATTCGTCGACAGCTTGAGATAATCGATTTGAGCTTGATCGAGATCCTTGGCGGTCGTTCGGCGGTCGACGGTGCGGCAGGTCAGGATGAGGCGAGCCGTCGCCCATTCCAGATCGGAGGACTTGCAGGGCACGAGAAATGCCTCGACATGCTCGCTTTGCAAGAGCTTTTCCATCAAGTGCAAAGGCGCCCCACTCAGCACCGATAGCGCCGCCACTATTTCGGCGATAATCGTCGATCGGAGGCCGACGATGAGTTATGGGATTCGATCAAGTTTCAGAACAAATCTCTCTTCTTGCATAATACATATCAATCAACTGCGTTAATCACCCGGGCCACCTTGTCGAATATCTCGCCGATCTGCGCCTCGCTGACGATCAGCGGCGGCGACAGCGCGATGGTGTCGCCGGTAACGCGGATCATCAGACCTTCCTCGGCAAAGGCGTGCTTCATCGCTTCGTAGGCGCGCAAGCCCGGGCTGCCCGCGCGCGAGGCAATATCGATGCCGGCCGTCAGGCCGACGGTGCGGATATCGAGCACGCCGTGCAGCCCTTGGAGCGCCATCGCCGCCTCGGCGAAGCGCGGCTCGAGCGCGCGGGCGCGCTCGAACAGCTTTTCGTCGCGATAAAGGTCGAGCGCGGCGAGCGCGGCCGCGCAGGCCAAGGGATGCGCCGAATAAGTATAGCCGTGAAACAGTTCGACGGCGTGCTCCGGCCCGCGCATAAAAGATTCGTAGATGCCGTCGCGCGCGATCACGCCGGCCATCGGCACCGCGCCCGAGGTCACGCCTTTGGCGAAGACGATCATGTCCGGCGTCACGCCATAGCGCTCGGCGGCAAAGGCATGGCCGAGCCGGCCGAAGCCAGTGATGACTTCATCGAAAATCAGGAGGATGCCGCGGCGGTCGCAAATCGCGCGCAGCTTTTGCAGATACCCTTTGGGCGGCGGCAGCACGCCGGTCGAGCCGGCCATCGGCTCGACGATGACGGCGGCGATGGTGGAGGCGTCGTGCAGGGCGACGATGCGTTCGAGCTCGTCGGCAAGATGGGCGCCCCAGCCCGGCTCGCCCTTGGTGAAGGCCTGATGCTCGCGGCTATAGGTGGACGGCAGGTGATCGACGCCGGTCAAGAGCGTGCCGAACATTTTGCGGTTGGTGACAATGCCGCCAACCGAAATGCCACCGAAGCCGACGCCGTGATAGCCGCGCTCGCGGCCGATGAGCCGGGTGCGCGCGCCTTCGCCGCGCACATTGTGATAGGCCAGCGCGATCTTGAGCGCGGTGTCGACGGCTTCCGAGCCGGAATTGCAGAAGAACACGCGATTGAGATCGCCGGGCGCCAGCGCCGCGATCCGGCTTGCCAGCTCGAACGCCTTGGGATGGGCGAACTGAAAGGCCGGCGAATAATCGAGTTCCCCGGCCTGGCGCTGGATCGCCGCGACGATGAGATCGCGACAGTGCCCGGCATTGCTGCACCACAGCCCGGCGGTGCCGTCGAGCACGGCGCGGCCTTCGGGCGTAAAATAATGCATGTCCTTGGCGCGCGCGATCAGCCGCGGCGCCTGCTTGAACGCGCGGTTCGGCGTGAACGGCAGCCAATAGGATTCGAGATCGTTGGGAACCGTGGCTGCCGCAGCGCGTGCTGTAGGCATGTCGCTCTCCGCCGTCAAGCCCGGCTTTATGCCGGGCATCCACGTCTTTACTATGCAAGATGTAAGACGTGGATGGCCGGGACAAGCCCGGCCATGACGGAAACCGGGAAACTTGCCGCCGATACCCCGCTGCGATAAGCACCGCGCATGGCCGACAAATCCGAAAAATCCAACAAGCTCAAGGCGCGGCAGCCGCGCGGGCTTGCCGATCATACGCCCGGCGAGATTGCAGCGACCCGGGCGATGATCGACAAAATCCGCGCCGTCTACGAGCTCTACGGCTTCGAGGCGGTGGAGACGCCGGCCATCGAATATACCGACGCGCTCGGCAAGTTCCTGCCCGACCAGGATCGGCCGAACGAAGGCGTGTTTTCGTTCCAGGACGACGACGAGCAATGGCTGTCGCTGCGCTACGATCTCACCGCGCCGCTCGCCCGCTATGTCGCGGAAAATTTCGACACGCTGCCCAAGCCGTATCGAAGCTATCGCGTCGGCAATGTGTTCCGCAACGAAAAGCCCGGCCCCGGCCGCTTCCGCCAGTTCATGCAGTTCGACGCCGACACGGTGGGTTCGTCGTCGCCGGCTGCCGACGCGGAACTGTTGATGATGGCTGCCGATACGATGGAGGCGCTCGGCATTCCGCGCGGCAGCTATTTGGTGAAGGTGAATAATCGCAAGGTGCTCGACGGTGTTATGCAAGCTATCGGTATCAGTGGAGAGCAACATTTCGGAACGCGGCTTACGGTGCTCCGAGCAATCGACAAGCTTGATCGATTTAGCGAGACCGATGTGCATTTGCTCCTCACAAAAGGACGCAAGGATCAATCGGGGGACTTCACAAAAGGCGCCGGATTAAGCGATGAGAGCGCGGCGCGCATCCTTGGTCAACTCCGACGCAGCGGATCCACAAACGAACATGCACTCGACGGAATACGGGGCTCCGCGCACGAAAATGAAACGCACAAGGCGGGTGTCGAAGAACTAGAAGACATCGCGCGGCTCATTTCAACTGCTGGATATGACGAAAGTCGCATCCGCATCGATCCCTCCGTCGTCCGCGGCCTCGAATATTACACCGGCCCGGTCTTCGAAGTTGAACTCACGTTCTCTACCGATGGCAAAGACGGCTCGCCGCGCTTCGGTTCGGTCGGTGGCGGCGGCCGCTACGACGGACTGGTCTCGCGCTTTCGCGGCGAGCCGATGCCTGCGACTGGTTTTTCTATCGGCGTGTCGCGGCTTCTTGCCGCGCTCGAATATCTCGGCAAGATCGATCTGAAAACCGAACGCGGCCCGGTCGTCGTTACCGTGTTCGACCGCGACCGCATCGCCGATTATCAGGCCATGGTCGCGAGGCTGCGCAACGCCGGTATCCGCGCCGAGCTTTATCTCGGTTCCGGAAAGTTCGGCCCGCAGATGAAATATGCCGACCGGCGCAACAGCCCGTGCGTCGTCATCCAGGGCTCCGACGAAAAGGCCAAAGGCGAAGTCACTATCAAGGACCTGATCGTCGGCGCCGAGCTCGCCAAGCTGGAAAAAGGCCGCGACGAGCATTTGCAAAAACAGGCGCAGGCCCAGCGCACCGTGCCGGAAGACAGGCTGGTCGAGGCCGTGCGCGAGGTGCTGGCGCGGCACGGCCTGTCCTGACCGCTTCGGACCTAATGCGGTAAGAACGGAATCGAATAGACGGTCCTGCCGGCACAGTTGCGCACGATCATCGTCAAAGCGGGATCGTTGTAGCCGCCGGCTTCGCGCAATTCGCGGATGATGCGGCGCGCATAAGCGAGCGCGGCCTCGTCGTTCGGCATCAGCGTTCCGCCGCGGTCGTCATGCCTGTCGCCATAGCCGCGGACGTCGAAATAATACGGGAACATACGTACGTACTCCCAGCGGCTTCTTGATTATGGAAACAATGCGCACGGCGCGGGCCGGTTCCCGGCGCCGCCTGGTTTTTGTGCTGGCCGGGGAATTTTTTAGCGAATAGAGTGTTCTTTGACGTAGCACCCTCGGTATGGATAAGGGCTGTGCGCAGCATTTCGGGCAGGCAAGTCTGGCGCCGGCGCATCATCGCGCTGGCCACTGCCTATGTCGTTGCGCTCTCGAGCCTCGTCGCCAGCTTTGGCGCCGCCCGCGCCGCCGCCGAGGGGACGTTCGACCCGCTCGGCGCGCTCTGTCATCACTCTGCCGCCGGACAGTCCGAACCGGTCAGCGACCATGGCAACGGCAACAGCTGCATCGATTGCTGCTGCGTCGGCTGCCTGATGCCGATGGCCGCGCTGCCGCCGCCGCCGGCAATTGCAATGCCGGCGTTGCATGCGATCGGCTACCGCGTCGTACCTGTCGCCATGGCAGCCCTTGCCGGCGTCCGCACGGCAAAATCCCACCGTTCGCGAGCGCCTCCAGCGTGAGACGGCGCGGGACGTAATCCCGCACTTTCTGCATCTTACGCGAAATGGAGAGTGCTATGCTCCGCTATCGCCGGTATTTGCGCGCCTACGCGCTGGCACTATTGTTCGTCGCCCTGCCCTATTCAGCCGCCTTCGCCCATTGCTTCGTCGGCGCGCGGTTCTTCCCCGCAACGCTCGCCATCGACGATCCGTGCGTGGCGGACGAGCTGTCGCTGCCAACGGTGTCCTGGTCGAAAACCGGCGATGTGCCGCCGGCTGCCGAATGGGATATCTCGGCGGAACTGTCGAAACGCATCACCGACGACCTCGGCATTTCGATCGGCGACACCTGGACGCAGATCAACCCGCCGGGTGGCCCGAAAATGGCGGGCTTCGCCGATCTGGAAACGACGTTGCAATATCAGCTCCTGAAGAACGACGATCACGAACTGGCTCTGCTGCTCGGCCTGATCTACGATTGGGGCGGCACCGGCGCGAGTAATTCCGGCATCGGCACGTCGTACAGCCAGATCACGCCGACATTCTATTTCGGCAAAGGATTGGGCGACCTGCCCGAAAACGCCGGCGCCTTGCGCGCCTTCGCCGTCACCGGTCAGGTCGGCTATCTGTTTCCTTCCACGTCCTACAACGTGGCGCTCGGCACCTACAATGCACAGGCGCTGGTCTACGGCGGCTCGATTCAATACAGCATGCCGTATCTGAAATCGGAGATTAAGGATTACCAATTGCCCGACTTCGTCAATCACCTGATCCCCATCGTCGAAACCCAGCTTACTACGCCCGTCGCCAACAACTACGGCAATAGTCCGGTCACCACCGGCACGATCAATCCCGGCGTCATTTATGTCAGCACCTACTACCAAGTCGGTCTCGAAGCGCAAATTCCGGTCAATCGCGCCAGCGGCACCGGCGTCGGTTTCCTCGGGCAGTTGCATCTTTATCTCGACGATATGTTCCCGCAGACCATCGGCCAGCCGCTGCTCGGCGGCGCCGCTGCGGCGCCGCGTCAACCCAACTTCTGAGGAGCAATCTCATGCGAACACGGATCGCAATGGCATCGGCGCTATTTGTCGGATTGGCGACGACGGCCGCAGGGGCACACGCCTTTCTCGATCATGCGAGCCCCCTTGTGGGCTCTACGGTCGGCGCGGCGCCGCACGAAGTATCGCTGTCGTTTACGCAAAGCCTGGAGCCGTCGTTCAGCACCGTCGAAGTGACGGGTCCGAACGGCGCGCGCGTCGATGCCGGCAAGGCGCAGATCAGCGGCAACACCATGCAGGTCGGACTGAAGGCCGCCGGCCCGGGCACCTATCACGTGCACTGGCACGCGCTGTCGGTTGACACCCACACCACGCAGGGCAGCTTTACGTTCCACGTCGGCCAATAAAGCATCGGGCGATCACGTGGCCGAGCTGCTGTTCTATGTCCGTGCCGTGCATTTTGCCGCCACCCTTTCGGTGGCTGGCGTGGTCTTGTTTATCGATTTGATCGCCGAGCCGGCATTCCGCCGGGCGAAAGGCGATCCAGGCAGCGCGGTCGCCCTGCGGGCGCGGCTCGCCTGGATCGCATGGAGCAGTCTGGTCATCGCCCTCGTCTCTGCCGTGCCGTGGCTCGTTCTTGTCGCAGAATCGATGAGCGGGCAGCCGCTTGGCGAACTATACGCGCAGGGCGTGCTGGGAACGGTGCTGACGCAGACCGACTTCGGCAATGACTGGCTGTTGCGCGTCGCGCTGGCCTGCGCGCTCGGCGGCGCGTTCATCCACTTCCTCTCGGCCAAAAGCGCGGGTTCGCGGGGGCTGCAAATCGCCGCGGCGATCCTGGCCGGCGCCTATGCCGGCAGCCTGGCCTGGACCGGCCACGCCATCGGCGGCCAAGGCATCGAGGGCGTTCTCCATCCCGCTGCGGACGTGCTGCATCTGATTGCCGCGGCAGCGTGGGTCGGCGCCTTGGCGCCGCTGGCGCTACTGTTGGCGGCGACTGAAACGGAAGCGGCTACGCTCACGGTGGCGCGAGACGCGACCCGGCGCTTTTCCACCCTCGGCATTGCCAGCGTCGCAACGCTCCTGGTCAGCGGCCTCGTCAATTCGTGGTATCTCGTCGGCGGCATCCCGGCGCTCACCGGAACCGATTACGGCCGGCTTCTGATAATCAAGCTCTCGCTGTTTTTGGTCATGGTCGCGATCGCCGCCGTCAACCGGTTGCGGCTGACGCCGAAGCTGGTGCAGAATGCCGACTTAGGGGCCGCGCGGCAGGCGCGCCGCCGCTTGCGTGTCAATGCGGCGATCGAAGCGCTGCTCGGCGCCACCATCATCGTCATTGTCGCGGTGATGGGCACATTGCCGCCGGCGAGCCATGCGCATCACGAGGCTTCCCGCGCCATCCCCGCTGACGCTTCCTTCCAACACATCCACACCGAAGACGGCATGGCCAACGTGACAGTCGAGCCGGGCCATGTCGGCACCGCCAATGTCACCATCCAGCTGTGGGACGCGGACGGCAACGAGCTTGGCGCGCGGCAGATGACCTTGACCCTCGTCCCGCCCGCGGCAGGTGCTGCGTCGATCACGCGCCCTGCCCTGCAGGATTCAGATGGGCTGTGGCATGTCGAGCGCATCAAGCTGTTGCAGCCCGGCGATTGGACAGTCACCGTGAATGCCACGCTGGGCCCCGACAAGCACGTCGTGCTCTCCG
Source organism: uncultured Alphaproteobacteria bacterium (assembly GCA_963822935.1). GTDB lineage: Bacteria > Pseudomonadota > Alphaproteobacteria > Rhizobiales > Xanthobacteraceae > BOG-931. The sequence continues at coordinate 294,482 of CAWGJP010000010.1, read as the reverse complement.
CGCCGATCGTCATCGACGCCAAATAGCGCATCGCGGATCTAAAACTGCGAATAAAGCCGCAGCCCCGCTCACCACAGCGCGAACAAGCAGATCAGTTCAAACGGGACGGCGAACAGCCCGAGATAAAACCAGGTACGGCAGCCGGCGGCGTCCCGAGGCGCCCGGAAAAGCTGCACCACGAGCCAAACACACACCGCAATTCCCAAAGCCAACCGGATAAGGTCGTTCGGCGTGTCGTAGGCCGTCGCGACGGTTTCGTTTTGTGGCAGGCTGACGATCAACGTCAAAGCCACCAGGGTCAGAATGAAAACCGATCGTAACGTCAGGCCGGCGATACGCTGCCAGGTTGGAATAATTGCCGCCGGTGATTCCGTCTGGTGAAGGCTCACGTGTCGCGCGCCCATGTTGAACCGGCAACCCACCATACCGCTTTCGTGGAACGAGTTAAATACGCAAGAATAGTTCTAAACAGAATTGGGGCCCGTCGTATCGCCGGGGCGTCTTTCGTCTTTGAGGAACAGCGTTTGCAGCGCCGGCACCACCACCAGCAACATGATCGGCCCAATCAGCATGCCGCCGACAATAACGGTAGCCAGCGGCCGCTGCACCTGACTGCCAATCCCGGTGGAAATCGCCGCCGGAAGCAGCCCGATACAGGCCGACAGCGTCATCATCAGCACCGGCCGCATCTGTTGGGTGACGGCCTGGAACATCGCTTCGACCGGCGCCATGCCGCCTGCGGCGACCCGGTAATAACCCGAAATGATCAATATGCCGCTCATGACCGAGACGCCAAGGAGCGAAATGAATCCGATTGCCGCCGAAACGCTGAAATCTAGTCCAGTGACGTAGAGGGCCAAGATGCCGCCGCCGATTGCGAATGGCAGCCCAAGCAACGCAAGAAAGGTGTCGCGCACCGAATTAAACAGCGTGTAGAGCAAAATCATAATGAAGACGAGCGTGATCGGCAGAATGACGGCTAGCCGCTCTTTGGCCTGCTGCAGCCATTCGAATTCGCCGGACCACTCGATGCGATAGCCAGGCGGCAGCTTGACGTTAGCGGCAATTCGCTGTTGCGCCTCTTCGACCGCGCCGGCGAGATCGCGGCCGCGCACGCTGAATTTGATCGGCACAAAACGCTGGTTGCGCTCGCGGAAGATATAAGACGCGCCGGTATCGAACGAAATAGTAGCAAGCTCGCTGAGTGGAATATAAGCATTGCCCGACGGCGTCTGCACGCCGATCTTGAGGTTGCGGACATCCTCAAGGTCCGTTCGATATTTGGGAGCGAGCCGGACGACGACGTTGAACTGACGGTCGGACTCCAACAGCGTGGTCGCCGTGGTGCCGCCGAGCGCCGTCTGGACGATGCTGTTGACGTCGTTGACGCTCAAGCCATAACGCGCCGCCTTGGTGCGATCGACGCGAATATTCAGATTGGGTTGGCCCAGCACCCTGAATACGCCGAGGTCGGTAATGCCGTGGACCTGCGCCATTTGCTCCATGGCCGCCCTGGCGAGCCTCTCCAAAGTGGCGAGATCGGGACCGACGATCTTGGCGGAATTGGCGCCTTTGACGCCGGATAGCCCTTCCTCGACATTGTCCTGGATGTATTGGGAAAAATTGAAATCGATACCGACGAATTTCTTGTCGAACTCCTCCTGCAGCTCATTGATCAACCTGTCCTTGGTCAGGCCGACCGGCCATTCGTCGAAAGGCTTCAGCGGCACAAAAAATTCCGCATTGTAGAATCCCGCGGCATCGCTGCCGTCGTCGGGACGGCCCTGCTGGGACACAACGGTGACAACCTCGGGATGACTGAGCAGTATCTCGCGAATTTGGTTGACGATCGGCATGCCGGCTTCGAGCGATATAGTCGGCGCCAAGGAAGCACGAATCCACAGATTGCCCTCCTCGAGAGTCGGCAGGAACTCGCTGCCCAGCCGCGATCCCAAGAACCCGGAGACGAGAAGAAAGACCAACCCGATCGCGATGGTGATCCTGATATTGCGCAGCGACCAACGCAGGACCGGGGTGTAGACCGAACGCAAAGCGCGTACTACGACGGTCTCCGCTTCGCTGACGTGGTCGGCAATCAGAAGCGAAGCCAGGCACGGCGTCACGGTGAAAGTCGCGATCAGTGCGCCGACCAGCGCATAAGCATAAGTGCGCGCCATCGGCCCGAAAATCTGTCCCTCCACGCCCGACATGGTGAACAGCGGGATGAAGGCGGCGACGATAATCGCGGTGGAGAACGCCACCGCTTTATCGACCTGCAGCGCGCTGACCAGAATGAGCCGCAGCCTGTCGCTCCAGCCCGGCGCGTCGGAAAAATCGCTCGACCGCGTCGGATCGCGCCCCCAGGTCCCCTCGGCGAGATGCTGCAGAAGGGAGCGTCTCTGGTCCGGCGTCGATTGAAAGGTTCGGTATATATTCTCCACGACGATGACGGCGGCATCGACGATAATGCCGAAATCAAGCGCCCCGACCGAGAGCAGATTGGCCTCCTCTCCGCGCAACACCAGAATAATGATGCTGAAGAACAACGCGAATGGAATATTGGCGCCGACGATGATGGCGCTGCGCAGATCGCCCAGGAAAACCCATTGAATGATGAAAATCAGTACGCAGCCGAACCCCAGGTTGTGCAGCACCGTGGCAGTGGTGACGTCGACCAATTGCGTGCGGTCGTAGAACGGAACGAGCTTTACTCCCGGCGGCAGGCTGCCGTCAGCATTGATCTTCTGAATTTCCTCCCGCACGCGTGGCACCACATCGTTGGTGTGCATGGTGCGGTTCATGATGACGATCGCTTCGATAATATCGTCCTCATGGTCGCGGCCGGCCTTGCCGAGCCGCGGGACATAGCCGACCGAGACTTTCGCGACATCCTTGATGTAGACCGGAACGCCGTTGCTCTGTGCCAGCACGACGTTATCGATGTCGGAAACTCTGTAGCCTTGCGTCAAATCGTCGGCGCCACCGGAGTTCATCAGACCGACGCCGCGGATATTGACCGACTGCTGACCGAAATTGATAGTGCGGCCGCCGACATTGACATTGGCGTTGCCGAGCGCGGTGATCACCTGCGACAATGTCACGTTGTAAGCTTCGAGTTTGTGCAGATCGATGTCGACGTCGTATTCTTTGGTGGTGCCACCCCAAGTATTGACCTGCACGACCCCGGGCACCGTGAGCAAGCGCCGCTGCACGATCCAGTCCTGGACAGTGCGCAGATTGGTCAAGCCGAAATGCGGCGGCCCGACCAGTTGATAGCGATAGATTTCGCCGACCAGGCTGGTGGCCTGGATTTGCGGCGTGACGCTGTTCGGAAGACTGACGTTCTGCTGCAAATTGATGGCGGTCTGGGTGAGCGCAAAATAGTAGTCGACGCCGTAATTGAAGGTCACGCGCACAAACGACAGCCCGTAGAACGATGTCGAGCGGATGACATCGACCCCGGGGGTAGCGGCAAGGCCGACCTCGATCGGAATTGTGTAGTAGCGCTCCATCTCCTCGGCCGACTGCCCCGCCGATTGCGCGGTAATTTCCAGAATGACCGGCGCCGGGTTCGGATAGGCCTCGATGTTGAGTTTCGAAAACGCGAACATGCCGACGCCAACGAATACGAATAGCCCCACCAGGACCAAGGGGCGCCGCGTCAGGCCGAATTGCAGCACACTTCGGAGCACGGTGGTGGTCCCTCAATCCGCTTCAAGACAACGTGGCCGGAATCCAAGTCTGTCAGTGCGACGCCGTATCGAGTGCATTGCTCAGGAACAGCGCACCCTCGGTCGCAACCAGCTCGCCGGCCTGCACCCCGTCAAGAATTTGCCGATAGCCGTCGCGCTCCTCGCCGATCTTGACGCTGCGCTGGGTGAATTGATGATGGTCGGTCGTGACCCAGATTGTCATCGTGCCGTCGCCTTCACGCACCACGCCGTCGACCGGGATTGCCGGTGAGTGCATCGGCGCGGCGACACTGATGACGAAATCGGCGAACATGCCGGAGCGTAATTGGTGTTGCGGATCGTTGATCGCGGAGCGCACCATAACCCGGCGGGTGTTGGGATCGACGCTGGCGCCAATGGTCTCGACCTTTCCTTCGAACACTTGACCGGGGAACGCATCGAGTTTCACCTGCACGTGCTGACCGACGCGAAAGGCCGGGCTGTCATCCTCGGCGACATTCGCCAGCATCCACATGGTGTCGATGTTGGCTACCGTGTACGGCGCCGGCGCGCTGCCGGGTTGCACGAACAATCCCGGCGCCGCGTTGCGTGCGGTGAGCCGGCCGGCGATCGGGCTTGGCACGACGAGGGTCGGATCGGCGCTGCGGTTGGTGACGATGCGGTCGATATCGGCGTCGGTCTTGCCAAACAGGCGCACGGCATCACGCGCCGCACGCAGATTGCCTTCGGCGGTCTGTTGGTCGGAAGCCGCCTGCTCCACGTCGTGTTCGGAAACGGCGCGGGTCGTAAAGAGGTCGCGCAGGCGTTGCAGGTTTTTGGTATCGAGATCCAAAATCCCGGCGGCAGAAATCAAGGTCGACTCCGCCTGCAGCAGATCGGGACTGTCGATGGTGAACAGCGTTTGGCCCTTCTTAACGTCGTCGCCCACAGAGCCAAAGAGTGCAATGATCCGTCCCTCGTACGGCGCAAAGACCGGCACCGCCATTTCCTCATCGAAATCGATGCTACCGATTGCATCCTTCTCGACTGGAAAGTCGCGCGCCGTCACGGGTGCGACCTTGACGAATCCGAGCTGCGAGTCCGACAAATCCACGCTGTCCTTGGGTGGCACCGTATTGGGCGGCCGATGATCGGAGTTGGCGGCAGTCGTCGCGCCGGCCGCTGCCTTGCCGTTACCGGGCCGCCAAGCCCAATGAACGACGATCGCCAACGCGACAAGCGCTGCGGCGACCGCTAATAGCATCGAGCTGACTGGGCGCGAAGCCATCGTCACCCGTATCCAAGAAAATGAGGGTTTTCCGTGAAATGCCCGCCCCGGTCTCACGGCTACTAATCACGCTGGCGTCTTTTATCGTGACGCCCGGTATGAACTCATGACACGCCATTATGCCAAGCAAGCCCTGCGCTTTCACCACGAGAACGACGCGGCAAGTCGGGCTGAGTATGCGAATCATGTGGACTGTGGCCAACCGAACACAGCCAATCACGGTCAAATCGGAAATAATGCCGCTGGGCGCTGACATTTTGCCGAAGCCCGAATTCCCAGTTGGACATGTCCTACGTGGCCGTCAGGTGGTCAGTCGCAGGTGCCTCCGCTCTGGCAGTCACGATGCTATTAGCCGGGTGCGCGGTCGGCCCGGATTTTCGCCATCCGGCAGATCCGGAGGTTACACGCTATACCCGCGAGCCGCTGGCGATGCGCATGGCGGCACCGGCCGGCGAGACGCAACGGTTCGCCGTGGGCCGCGACATTCCGGAGCAATGGTGGGCACTGTTTAGGTCGCCGGCACTGGATGCCCTGATCAAGCGCTCACTGCAGAATAATCCCAACCTGCAGGCCGCCCTCGCCACATTACGCGCTACGCGGCAGGCGGTCGAAGCGCAGAAGGCCAAATTCTTCCCCTTCGTCCAAGCCAATTTCCACCCAACCCGTCAGCGCACCTCCGCCATCCTGTCACCCATCCCGGCCTCTGGCTCCAGCATCTTCGATCTCGATACCGCGCAACTGACGGTGGCCTACACGTTCGACATTTGGGGATTGAACCGACGCACCGTCGAGTCGCTCGAAGCGCTGGCCGACGTGCAGAGCTTCCAAGTCGAAGCCGCCTATCTCACGCTCACCTCAAATATTGCGGTCGCCGCCATCACTGAGGCCTCGCTGCGCGGCCAGATCGACGCCACCGAGCGGCTCATCGCGACGAATGGCAAAATGCTCAATACGCTGCAGCGGCAACTGGATGCCGGCTACACCGACCGCAGCGCGGTCGCTGCGCAACAGGCGGCGTTGGCGCAGGCCAAAGCGACGCTGCCGCCGCTACGCAAGGCGTTGGCGCAGCAGCACGATCTGCTGGCGGCGCTCGCCGGCGGATACCCGAGCGAAGGCCCGCGCCAGATCTTCCGGCTGGCGGATCTGCATTTGCCGGCCGTTTTGCCGCTCAGCCTGCCCTCGCCGCTCATCGAGCAACGTCCCGACGTGCGCGCGGCGGAAGAGCAATTGCATTCGGCCAGCGCCCAGATCGGCATCGCCACCGCCAATATGCTGCCGAGTTTCACGATCAACGCCGATGCCGGCTTCATGAACACGGCGCTCGCCCATTTGCTGGCGCCGCAAAATCTGTTCTGGGATTTGGCCGGCAATGCCACGCAGACGGTGTTCGATGCCGGAGCGTTATTGCATCAGTTGGAAGGCGCCAAGGACACCTATCAGGCCGCCGCCTGGACGTATCAAGGCACGGTGGTCGGCGCCGTGCAGAACGTCGCCGACGCCTTGCGCGCGCTGCAAAACGATGCCGACGCGCTGCGCGCCGCGGTCGAGTTCCAGCGCGCCGCCAAGACGAGCTTCGATCTGGCGAACCAGCAGATGCAGAGCGGCAACGCCAACGTGCTGTTGCTGCTCAATGCGCAGCAAGGGTACCTGCAGGCGAACATCCAAGTGGTGCAGGCGCGCGCCGCGCGGCTCTCCGACACCGCTGCGCTGTTCGCCGCACTCGGCGGCGGCTGGTGGAATAGGGCCGCGCCACCGGTCCAGCAGGTTATCGACGTCGGCACCGGTCAATCAAGCGAGCTCACCGCTCCGCAGAGCGGTTCGTCGCCCATTCCTTGATTATGCGGGGCTCGTCCAGCGCAGCTTAAAAATCGCTGTGCAGCCGCGCACCAATGACGGACGCCGGCCCACGGTCTTCATTGTAACCGGGATTGACGATAAACTGGTAATCGAGCGTCAGCTTGAAGTACGAAAACGGCAGCGTGTAATTAGTTTCGATGATCTGTTCGGGACCGGGATGCGGCAGCATGCCGTCACCGACCAGGATGCCGAGGCCGCCATCGTTGAGAAATTGCTCATGGACTTTGCTGATGCCATTGACGACGCCGGCGATGCGGAAGGTATCGTCGGGTCTGCCCCATTGCTTGCCGCCGAGCGAGATGCCTGCGGCGACCGTACGGTCGATGTCAGCAAACTCGTACGGTTCGATGTTGCCATCGGCCCAACCGGCCCGCGCGAACACGCCGAGCTGCGCGGTGATCTGTTGTTCAAGATTGAAGCTGACGCCGCCGCGACTGCGGTACTGACGCACGACGGAGATATCGGCGGGGCCGCCGGTCGCCTGCGCCAAGGCAATGGCGTCAGCGAAGCTACCCATCCGGGCGCGAGTTAAAAATCCAGTGATCGCGATTTTGCCTGGCTGCCCCAATAGCTCATAGCGGCGCTCGATTTCGGCGACCCATTGAAATTGCTGGAGGGTTGGATCGAGGTCAGAACTGTTGGGCACTGTCGATTGGTCGAAGATGCCGCCGCGTACCGTCCAGTCGCCCTGGTACCATTCGGCGGCAGCCCCATAGCTGAAGCCCCAGGCATCGGCGGCGTAGTCGAAGGTTCCGGTATCGATCAACGACCAATTCATGAAGTCACCGCGCGGATCATGCGCGTACTTGTTGTTGTCGAATATGTCGGTTACCGCGAATTTTCCGACCGTGAGCACCATGCGGTTGGCGGTCTGCTTGCCCCCGAACTGATTGGCCGCCGCGTCCACTTTCTGCTCGTCGCCACCAAGATTGATCGTCTGCCGGATGAACGCGCGTGGCACGCGCGCATAGGGAACCGATTCACCCACTTTGTAGGCTTCGCCGCTGGGAAATCCGGCGACGCCGAGCGTATTGCTGAGCCCAAAACCCTGATCGATCTCGGGGTCGACCCATAGCTCGGCACCGTTCCACAGCCGCCAGCCGAGAAAAGCCGTGGCGTCGAAAGTCTCGCGCCCCTCGTTAGGAATGAGGCTGTTGGCACCGGCATAAGGCGTGTGGAACGGCGGATCGTATTGCTCCAGGAATGTCGTCTGGCCGTGGACGGCAAAATTATCGGTCTGCAGCGCCGGGGGCGTAACCGCTTTGTCAGCGGATGTCGACATGTCGTCATTGAAGCGGTAGTTCAGCCCGGTGCGCAATTCGCTGAGCGTCAGGTCGGAATTGAAGCGCTGCGCGCCGGCCGGGAATGTGACGCTGCGCGTGCCGTAATCCGTGAACAGATATTCGAACTGCGCGGTCCAGTGCGATGCCAAGGCAACCTCGACGCCGGCGCCGGCCACGCCGCCGACGCGCGGGGTGAGAAACGCGTTCTCAATCGTTCCCGGCACCGCGGTGCCCCCAATCGGGATGCCGGCGAGTTGCGTGCGGGTAAATTGGTCGTAGCTAATCGCCAGGCCGCCGGTGGCGTAGAATAGCCAGTTGCCGTTACCGAAATTGGGCGCGTAGCCGACGCGGCCGCGCAGACTTCCGGAAAATTCGACCCGGTCGAGATAATTCGCGGTGCCGATCACCGGCGTCGACAAGGTCGCGGTGCCGCCGAGAAAACTCGGAAACGAAACGTCGGCCACGACGCCGACCAGCCAGTGCGACGCTGCCATATGATCGTAGCCGGCCTGCAAACCGAGCAAATAGCTCCCGGTGCCGCCGGCAAAGTTGTAGGCGTTGGAAAATCCTATTGTGCCGCTCAGGCTGGACGTCGAGCCGCCGGCTTGCGTCGCCGACCAATTCGAGCCGCCAAGCCCATAGCCGACGTGACCGCCGATATAATAGCCCGTCCAATCATAGGCGACCGGTGTGGCGGGCGGTGGCGCCTTGGTCGGCAACACCGCCGAAATGTCGGCGGCGGCGGCATGACCGATCAGCGCCATCAATCCAACGCCGGCTATACCCAGCCCTGTAACAAGTCCCTTCATTCCCAAGCCTAGTCCGAATGGCGCGAGTCGATCTTGCTGCCATCGCGACCGCAACACTAGCGTGACAGACGCCGGATTCGGAAATCCGGCTGCCGTGGGCAGCTGCGGGCTGCGCCGGTTCGGGCCACTCGACATTCCTCGTATCGTCGTATACCATACCCAGTACCCTATATAGCATACCCCCTACGCTAATTAAGGAAAGCCAATAGTGTCTCACACCACGCGCGAGAAAACGAAGCTGCTCAATCGCATCCGCCGCATCCGCGGCCAGATCGAAGCGGTCGAGCGCGCGCTCGAGGACGAACAGGGCTGCGCCGCGGTGTTGCATCTGATCGTGGCCGCGCGCGGCGCGATGAGCGGTCTGATGTCCGAGGTCATCGAGGATCATATCCGCCTTCACGTCGTCGATCCGACCAAGGACGCCGAGCGCAGCCGCGGTGCCGAGGAACTGATCGATGCGGTGCAGGCCTACTTGAAGTGACCGTCAACGGAGCGATCGACCATGGCTGAAGCTTCGCCGGGCGCCCATACCCACATTTTTCTCGGCGCCGCTCATGAGCAGAACGAGCGCCGCACCTGGATGGTGATTGCGCTGTGCAGTTGCATGATGGTCGCCGAGATCGTCGGCGGCCTGCTGTTCGGCTCGATCGCGCTGGTTGCCGACGGCCTGCACATGTCGACCCATGCCAGCGCGCTTTTGCTTACGGCATTGGCCTATCGCTACGCGCGCCACCACGTCGACGACGAGCGGTTTTCCTTCGGCACCGGCAAGCTCGGCGATCTCGCCGGATTCACCAGCGCCATCATTCTCGCCATGATCGCGCTGTTGATCGGCTACGAGGCGGTCACACGTTTCTTCTGGCCGGTTGCCATCCACTTCCGCGAAGCCATTCCGATCGCGGTCCTTGGCTTGATCGTCAATATCGCGAGCGTGCTGTTGCTTGGCGGCGGCAATCATCAGCACAGTCATGAGCACGGCCACGATCATGCCGGACATCAGCACGATCATGAGCACGCGCGCCACGAAGCTCACCGCGACAACAATATGCGCGCGGCGATCGTTCACGTTCTGGCTGATGCAGCGGTTTCCGTGCTGGTCATCGGCGGTCTTACAATCGCGCTATTCTTTCGCTGGAATTGGATCGATCCGGCCGTCGGCCTGATCGGCGCGTTCGTCATCGCCGCCTGGGCTTACACGCTGATCCGCGACACCGGCGCCATCCTGCTCGACATGAACCCGGACCGGACAATGACCGAGCGCATGCGCGCGGTGATCGAGACCGACGGCGACCGACTGACCGACTTTCATGTGTGGCGGGTCGGCCCGGGACATCTCGCCGCCATTCTTTCGGTCGAGACCTGCCAGCAGCGTGGACCGGACTATTATCAGTCACGGCTCCGCCATTTCCGCTCGCTGTCGCATGTCACTGTCGAAGTGCTGCAGCAGTGAGATTGGAGTCACGCGACCGATAGCGCTGCGCCGCCTAAGGCCGTGAACCGCCACGCAAACGTTACTATGCCCCGTCGGCAGTTCTAGGCGTTAACACACGCAACCCGACGCGATGCCATCGCCGCTCCACACGCGGACGCCGCACGAAAGCCCGGATGGATGGCGCGCCCCGCCTCAGCCCAACGGCATGCAGCATGAAACGCCAGTGTGATACTGTCAATAAAAGTGCATATCGAATGCCGGCGAGCGCATGAATGATGAGCGCGGATACCGGACCACCTCGGGTAACGCGCCCCTGTGGCACGTCATCGCGAACTTATTGACCGCAGATCTTTTGGCTCGCGGGTCCTCAACTGTCGTCGCATTCCCCGGACCCGAGATCCCCGTGGACGCAAGATGGACGATTCGCCGCTCACAGTAGCGGGGGCAGCCGCAGTATTGAGCGATGTCCCACCCGCGCTGCGTTCTTTTTGATCTGCGGGTGGCGGAACCGCCGTGCCAAACGTATTCTCCCGCATGGCACGGACGACCCTTGACCGAGTGGAAAGATAAATACAGGACATCAGCGAATGTTGATCGCCGGAGGGTGACGGATGTTTCCGCCCGAGCGGATTGTTTGCCTGACCGAGGAAACCGTCGAGACGCTTTATCTGCTCGGCGAGGAACGCCGCATCGTCGGCATTTCGGGGTATGTGGTGCGGCCACCGCGGGCGCGGCGCGAGAAGCCCCGCGTTTCCGCATTCACCTCGGCGGACATCCCGAAAATCCTCGCGCTCGAGCCCGATCTCGTGCTGACCTTTTCCGACCTGCAGGCCGACATCGCCGCGGCTCTCATCAAGGAAGGCGTCGACGTTCACGCCTTTAACCAGCGCAGCGTTGCCGAAATCCTCGACATGATCCGTACGCTCGGAGCGCTGGTCGGCGTGCAGCCTCGCGCCGATCGTTTGGCTGGCGACTTGGCGGCAGCTCTCGCCGCCGCGCGCCGGCGCAGCACGCGACTGGCGCGGCGACCCAAGGTCTATTTCGAAGAATGGGACGATCCGATGATCTCAGGCATAGCCTGGGTCTCGGAATTGATCGAGATCGCCGGCGGAGACGATATTTTCGCTGACCGTGCTTCAGGAAAATTCGCCCGGGACCGCATCGTGACGGTAGCCGAGGTCATTCCCCGGGCGCCGGATGTTATCGTCGGCTCATGGTGCGGCAAGAAATTCCGCCCTGAGAAGGTCGTAGCCAGACCCGGATTTGCCGACTTACCCGCCGTTCAGCGCGGTGCTGTTCACGAGATCAAGTCTCCATTGATTTTACAGCCGGGGCCGGCCGCGCTCACCGACGGTCTCAACGCGCTCGAAACGATCCTGGCGCAGGCCATGGCAGCGGGATAACTGAGTCGCAAATACGATAGATCACGAATAAGTGCATACTCAGTCACAGTCGCGTCGCCGCCGATTGGGCAAAAAACGCATTCACCGGGATTTTATGTCCGCGGGAATTTGGTAACACAGCGTAGCGTTGAACATATCCACGGTGGCGAGGTCCGGTGTGGCCGACGGCGAGACTTCGTGGTCGATGGCCAATTGTGTGGGCCCCGCCTTGACGATTGGAATCGCAGCGACGCCATCAGCGTCAGTCGTAAAGCGTGGAATGTCGTCCTCCGGTACCGGAGTCAGACCGTCGCCGCGTTCGACCTTGCCGCCCGCCAGTGGCTTGCCGCGGAACAGCACCCGTAGGCGCAGCGTTTGGCCCGGCTTGACTGTTAGTGGGTCCGACAACGGGACAATTTCGAGCTCATGGCCCAAAACTTTGTCCCACGGCGCGCCGGGTCCGCTGAGCGCCTTGCCGAACTTGACCGACCAAAGGCTGCCGAGCGCGTCCGGCACTTCGCGTTTGGTGGCATTGCGGTAACCGTCGGCGGTCTTGACCCAGTAGCCGTTGTCGTAGCGCACGGCGAACAGCGTGGGGTCATCGTCGTGAAATGGCTGTGTCTCTACCACATACCATTGCCCTTCGCGCTCAAATGTTAAGCCCTTCATCAAAGATTGCCGCCCATTGGCGCTCATTGCAAAGATATCGATAATCTTGTCGGCCACCGTGGGATCGCGGTCGTAAGGATGGCCATAGTTGATAACGGCGCGACGCACCGCCGCCGGCCCGGCAAGCGTGATCCAGATGTCGTGCGCTGAAGCAAGTCCGGTCCAGCTTGCCGACGCGATAGCGGCGAGCAAACAAGTCGTGAAGCGTGGCAAGGTCATCGCTGCACTCCATCCGTTGTTGAATTGTCCGCGAGCGAAACGCCTGAGGTGGGGAACCGATAGGTAAACCCGCCTAAAACCGTCCATCGCGGCACCGGCGCGGTATAAATGTCGGACGACGCAGCACCCACGACAGGGCCAGTCAAATTGAACGCGAACTCGCTCAGGATACTGCCGGGATACCAAATGGCCTCGGTGAAGACGCTCCATCCGTCGGGCCACGCGTAGTTCACCCGACCCGTCACACGCTCATACGCCAAGGCAATCTGGCCACCGTCCTGCGTGAGATTCTGATGACCGACGAATGTCATGAACGCCGAGCCGGAGAGGCGCTCGGCGCTGCGGGTTGCTACGTTGAAATCGACGCCGATATTGGCCGTGTACAATGGCACGTTTGGAACGTAGTACGACGGCGCGCTGTCGAGCAGACGGGCGACCACCTGACCGTAATTGGCGAACAATGAGACGCTGTTCGCAGCATCCCTAACGATGTAGTAGCGGCCATCGAGATCGTAGCCTTGCCGTTGCGCTGCGCCAAGGAATGTCTCGGGCAAACCGGGCGCCGCTTGGAATGCCTCGTTTTCCGAATGGGTCGTATAGACGTCGGCATGGAAGACGAAACTGCTGAAATTGAAGTGAGTGCCAACCTCCTTACTCTCGATCTTGAACGGCTGAATCGTAGGATTTCCGATGAGCTCGGTTGCCGCGTCGATACTGCGAAAGCCCTCACCGTAATTGGCGTAAAGATCCCACCACTTAAATGGAATTAACGTGATGCCGGCCTTCGGACTCCAAATACCTGGAGAGATATTGGTCGAATTGCTCGGCGTTATGTAGTCGGTCACATTATAGTAGAATTGGTCGTATCGCTCCGCGCCCGTAAGCTTCAGCCAAGAAACCGGCTTCCATTGGACTTATGCGTAAGGCCCGAGGTCGGTCTCGGTGTCGCCGATGTTCTCGCTGGCCGGACCGTTGATGACAGCGGCCGTCGTCGGAGCCTGGAGAGCCTTGATGAAGTCCGTCCGCCATTGGCTGCCAACGAGGACTTGCCAGCCGGTGCCGTCGCCGGTCTCCTCGGTCCAGACCTTGCGAATTCGCCCGCCGAGGGTGTAGCGCTCATCCTGCTGCAAGCGCTGCGGAGCCGCGGGGGAGAAATCCGCAAAACGGTCGAAGATGTCGTGGTTTGTGAACACCATGGCGGTGAAATTCTGATCATCCGGCCCGGACGTATAATTCGCGGTTAGGTTCTCGAAATATTTGCTGCCGCCATCGGTCGGATCGACGGCTGCGCGAGGCGAGAGCGCACCGGATTCGACCGCGTCACGACTGATGTATCCCGGCGCGCCGTATGTCGTTCCGTAAGCTTGGCCGCGTATCGACAGCGTGCCGTCGCCGAGTTGCGTCGATATCTTGTCGAATGAGTCGTAGTTGTCGACCCAGCTGTTATCCCGATAGCCGTCGGTGTGATAACCCTCCTCGACGAAGAACGGCTGATAGTCGCCGCCCTGGCTGCTGTAAGTCGCGACCCCGCGCGCAGTGCTATAGCTGCCCCCGGAAACACCCACGCTGGCGAACGGCTCGGAGTTTTTTGTCGTGATGTTCACGCAGCCGCCGAGATTGGAATCCCCGCATTCGACGTCGAACGGTCCGCGCACCACCTCGATGCTCTGCACCGTCTCGGGCAGAAGGATGTTGAGGTCGGCATAGTTCGGCGTGTGGATCGACGAAATGTCGTTCACCGGCACGCCGTCGATGTAATAGGCGATGTCGCGGCCGTGCTCGGCGTTGGTATAGCCCCGCATCGACAGTCCGTAGCCGATGGCGCCCTGCCCATAATTGGCGACCTCAAAACCCGGCAGCGCGCGGAAAATGTCGCCGTAGCTCGCGATCGGCGTCTGCGCGATCATCTGCGCGCTAATTGTCGAAGTGCCGGCAGGCATGGCTGCGGCGTCAGTCGACAGCGCGCCCATGCCAACGCCTGCAGTCCCTTGCGGCGCTTGGACCGGTGCTGCGGGCGCGGTCTGGGGCCTCGCTGCCGCCGCCTGAGCATGGTGGGGGGCGGTGTGCTTCTTTGGCGCGTGAACACGAATAGTGGGCAGCAGGGGCTGGATTGCTGACGAAGTCCCGTTAAGCGGGGGCGGCAACTGACCCGCCGTTTGGGCGGCCACCGGCAAAAGTCCTAACCCTTGAATGGCAAGCGCGATAACCGCGAGCGAACCCCCGGTACTCCCAGACGCAACGACATGACCATCCCCTGTTCTCAGGGGGAGACAAACTCAGACAGCACCAGTACGCGTAGTCTCAGTCCATATGCGTAACCGCAAAACAAGCTCCGAAACTTTCGGCAGCGCTGAAGACTCCCCCATGCCCTCGCCAACGACGTCCCGGTTCTCGTCCGGCGATTAACGCCAACTTGCCGCATCTAGTATGATGTCGTCAATAAAAGTGCATACTCAATATTCAACGTGGAACATTGAGTGCTTTCTAACTCGGGGTTGAGTTCGCAATCCGCCCGTAACCGATTGCTCCTTCAATAGCATTTAGTATGCTACATAAAGCAACATTTCATACTGAACACACCACGCCAGTCCGCCATAGCGCGTCAAAATGGAGCCCCGCCATGATCAGGGCCAAAGCCCTCCTGCTCGCCGCTACCATCGTTGCTTTTACGGGCGCACCGGCTGTCCGCGCCGAAACCCCCGAGCAATGGGTCACGCTCGGCACCCGCATCCACGGCTTCTTCGGCTCTTTTATTCCGGTCGGCATCCGTATCGGGCTCGACGCGCTCAAGCGGCTCGACGCGCAGCCGCGCGGCGTCACGGTGGTCTATTACAGCGGTCCGAAATCGCCCTGCCCCTGCCCTGCCGACGGCATTGCCATCGCCACGGTGGCGAGCGTCGGCCAAGGCACCCTTCAGGTCTCGCCGCAAAAGGCGCCCGAGGACGCGATGGGAGTAGCGGAAATCCGCAGCAAGGCGACCGGCGCCGGCTTTAAATACACCGTCGCGGCGTCGTGGCTGCCGAAACTCGACGCAATCAACAAAAACCCTGACGCGCTCGCCCGCTTCAACGCGGTCATGAACGCAGCCGACCTATTTACCGTCGAGCCCTTGCCGCCGGCATAATCGCCGGCCAAATAAGCTCCGGCGGTGCTAGACTGCGTCGCCGCCATTTTCGGAGACAGCGATGCAGCGCGTGACCATCACCATCGACGACGAGCTTGACGCAGAGCTGGCGCGTTTTATGACTGCGCGTGGCTACGCCAACCGTTCCGAGGCGATTCGCGACCTCGCCCGTTCCGGATTGCAGCAAGCGGCGAGCGAGGTCGGCGGCCCGCGACAATGCGTTGCCGCGCTGATCTACATCTACGACCACGAGGCGCGCGATCTGCCGAAACGCCTCGCCCGCGACTACCATCACCGTCACGATCTCGCGCAAGCCACGCTGCACATGCATCTCGATCACGACAGCTGCATGGAAGTCACGGTGCTCAAAGGCCGCGGCTCCGACGTGCAGGAATTTGCCGACCACATCATCGCCGAACGGGGCGTGCGGCATGGCCACGTCGTGTATCTGCCGGCGGACGGCCTGCATGATCACGGTCAAAAGAGCGGACACCGCGCGAAGCACAGTCACGCCTCTGCCCACAGCCACCGCCACGGCGCTGGATCACGCCGCAACAGCGCTTAAGATTATTGATTCTTTACGATAATATCGGTCTCCGGCAGGCACCGGACCGCCTCGCAATGCCCCCCATTAACGCCCGCCGCCGATCTTCATCGAATAGCGACGGTTGTCGTGCTAAGGGGGCCGCACTGTCCTAGCAATTGCAGGATCGTTAATGGCCGGCGAATAGCCGGCCACGGGTAGAAAATATGGCGAGCGACACTGACCCCGGCACAGATCAACGCGCACAGGCGCTCGCCGCCTCCTATGTGCGCGCCGGCTATGCGCGCATCGACCCGCCGGTGCTGCAGCCCGCCGAGCCGTTCCTCGATCTGTCCGGCGAGGACATCCGCCGCCGCATGTTCCTGACCACGGATCCGGACGGGCGCGAATTGTGCCTGCGGCCCGATCTGACCATTCCGGTGTCGCGCGATTATCTGGCTTCGCCGCAAGCCGGAAAGCCGGCCGGCTTCTGCTATCTCGGCGCCGTGTTCCGCCACCGCGAGCGCGCAGCGGCCGAATTCATGCAGGCCGGCATCGAGAGCTTTGGGCGGCACGACAAGGCCGCAGCCGACGCCGAAATGCTGTCGCTCGGCTTGGAAGCCACGACGCAATATAGCGTCGGCGCGCCGGAAATCCGCATCGGCGATGTCGGGCTGTTCTCGGCATTCGTCGCCGCGCTCGATCTGGCGCCGGCGTGGAAGCGCCGCCTGATCAAGGACTTCAATCGGAAATCCTCGCTCAAGCACGATCTCGAGCAGATGACGCTCGCCACCGGCAACGGCTCAAAGGAATATCAGGGCGTGCTCGCCGCGCTTGCCGGGTCCGATCCGAAGGCGGCGCATCATCTGGTCACCGATCTGCTCTCGATCGCCGGCATCGCCACGGTCGGGGGCCGTTCTGTCGCTGAAATCGCCGATCGCTTCCTCGAGCAGTCGGCGCTCAATGCGCCGACGCGGCTGCCGCGCGAGACCCGCGCGTTGATCGAGCGTTTCTTGTCGATCGCCGGCGATCCCGACGACGCGGCGAGCGAGCTGCGGGCGCTCGGCGCCGACTCCAATATTGCGCTTGCGGCCGCGCTCGATCTATTCGAGACCCGCACCGGCTTTCTGGCCGCGCGAGGCGTCGATGTGCGCACGATCAAGTTCGCCACCGATTTCGGCCGCGGCTTCGACTATTACACCGGCTTCGTCTTCGAATTGCATGAGGCGCGCAGTCAGCGCCCGCTCGTTGCCGGCGGCCGTTATGACGGCTTGCTCACGCGTCTGGGCGCCAAGGAGCCGATCCCGGCGGTCGGCTTTGCCGCCTCGATCGCCGAGCTTTCCCGCGCGGGAGGAACGTCATGACCGCGCCGCTCATCCTCGCCGTACCGTCCAAGGGACGTTTGCAGGAGAACGCAGAAAATTTCTTCGCCCGGGCCGGACTCGAGCTCGTCAAACCGCGCGGCGCACGCGATTATCGCGGCACCATTGCCGGTTTCGACGGCATCGAGATTGCCTACCTCTCGGCCGCCGAAATCACCACGCAGCTGGCGCAAGGCGCGGCCCATCTCGGCGTCACCGGCGAGGACCTGGTGCGCGAGATGATCCCCCAGTCCGAGCAGCGCGTCGTATTGATCTCGGGATTGGGCTTCGGCTTTGCCAATGTCGTCGTCGCGGTGCCGCAGGCCTGGATCGACGTCCGCGACATGGCCGATCTCGACGACGTCGCCACCGCCTTCCGCCTCAAGCACGAGCGCAAGATGCGGCTCGCCACCAAATACGCCAATCTGACGCGCGATTTTTTTGCCGCGCACGGCGTGGTCGATTACCGCATCGTCGAAAGCTCCGGCGCCACCGAAGGCGCGCCCGCCGCCGGTACCGCGGAAATGATCGTCGACATCACCACAACCGGCGCCACGCTCGCCGCCAACGGGCTGAAAGTGATCGAGGACGGCGTCATCCTGCGCTCGCAAGCCAATCTCGTGGCCGCTCGCGCCGCGGCTTGGACCGCCGAGCAGCGCGAAGTCGTGCGCTTGCTTCTCGACCGCATCGCCGCACAAAAACGCGCCGAGGCATTCTCCGAAGTGCGCACCCGCTTTGCCGGCATGAACGAAAATCTATTCACCATTGCCCGGGAGAAATTCGGTGCCGCCGCCCCGTTCGGCGGTCCGACGTCGTCGGGCATGCTCACGCTGCATTGCCCGCCCGAAAATGTGCACGCGCTGGCGAGTTTCCTGCGCGAACACGGCGCCGAGGCGGTCTCGGTCGCGGCGCTCGATTACGTCTATACCCGCGACAATCCGCTTTACGCCAAGCTTGCGGCGGAATTGGAAAAGCGCGCATAGGCCACACGGGCGACGCCATTTCCATCGACTGGCATCATTGTGACTTGATGCCGGCGAACTTCACGACTTCGTCCCATCGCTCGCTATCCGCGCGATCACGAATTGACGGCGCAAAGGCTTCATGATGCACTCCGCGCGACCTTAAGACCTCATGCAATTCGCATATCCCATCACGCAATTTCTTCACCCACCGCATCGGAACAGTAGCATGGCAGGCTTACACACGGTCCGAAACGCGCTCACGGCGCTTGTGCTGACGACGATGGTTTTCGCCTCGGGCGGCGCACAGGCGGCAACCTATCCGGCCGAAAAGATCACCGTGATCGTCGCGTTTGCGCCCGGCGGCATCGCCGACACGCTGGCGCGATTGATCGGTCAGGGCTTGAGCGAGCGATTGCATCAGAGCGTGGTCGTCGAAAACCGGGGCGGCGCCGGCGGCAATATCGCGGCCGAGGTTGTCGCCCGCGCCAATCCGGACGGCTACACGCTCCTTGCCACCACCACAGCGCTCGCCATCAACGAGACGCTGTTCGTCAACAAGCGATTCTCGGCGAACGATTTCAAGACCGTCGCCATCGCCGCATCAAGCCCGGAAGCTCTGGTGACGAGCCCGAATAATCCCGCCAACAACCTTCCCGATTTCATCAAAGCGATGAACGGCCGCGCCATCAATCTCGCCATCCCGGGCGTCGGCACCGGTTCGGACACCGAGGCGGAATACTTCTTCAAGGAGATCGCCAAAGTGCCGGTGCAGCCGATTCCTTATCAGGGCGGTGCGCCGGCGATCAACGCTACTGTCGCCGGCCAGGTCGATCTGATGGCGACCACGCTCGGCGGCGGCGCCGCGGCGCAGATCGCCGGCGGCAAGCTCAAGGGTCTCGGCATCGCCGCAGACAAGCGCGCCGCAGTGACGCCGAACGTGCCGACTTACGCGGAGCAAGGCTACCCGGCCTTCACCGCCGCCTCCTGGGTCGGTTTCTTTGCGCCGGCCAAGACCGATCCGCAGATCCTGCACACGCTCAATGCCGCGATTAACGACATCGTCAAGAGCCCTGACATGGCAAAGAAGCTCAGCGATATGGGCTTCGACCCAATCACCGGCACCCAGACTCAAGCCGATGCCATGTTCACCGCCGAGGTCGAGAAGTGGGGCGACATGATCAAAGCGTTGGGGCTGTCGATCAAATAACGACCGACATTTCAGGCGGCCTTCTTCGCTCTTGAGAGCGCGGAGTGAATAGCTTGAGCCACGGAGCGGCGACAGGCCGCTTATCGCGACGCCTGTCGTTTGTTCGGGGCCGGCACCAGGGCGACCTGACAGGTGCGGCTGCGCGCCATTTCGGTCCGCGGCGACTACAGCGGGACGCTTGGCGAAGGCGGCGGAACACTGACGTTCCATCGCTCTCCACGGTGCCCTGCCCTAACTCGCTGCCGACAACGACCGCGCCTTGCATGTTGAACAACGGGCGGGCAAATCGAACATTGCCGTCATGAATCTCCAGATCGATCGGAACGTGGAGGATGTCGCGGGTGGTCGGCAGTTTCCCGCAAACATAGCCGCCGCGAAACTTGCCCTCGATTGCTTGCGGATGCGCATTCTGCGCGCCGGCCGAGGTGGCCAATGCTGTCGCGCCAAGAAACGCAAAAATCAAGAAACGGATGCGAGGCATGGCTTTCCTCCATCCGCCTTCGGCCATGGTGTGCCGTTAAGAATTCAATTTACGCCGTGTGGCCGTCGAAGTCGCCTTCTTGCGGCAATTTCTTCTCCCTCTGCGGCGTCATTTTGGCGGCGTCAGGGGCACCGGGCACGCCGCGCGGGCCAAGCTTGCGCCGCGCCATCTGATCTTCGGTCTCGCGCTCTTGTTCCGGCGTCGCTTCGCGAAGTTTGTTGGCCATCTCGATCCTCACAGCGGACGGTGCATGCGCCCGAATAGCCAGCCCAATCCTAGGGCGATGGCGACAGCGGTGTAAGGCTGCGTCTCGATGGTGTTGCGCAGCGCCCGCTCGAACGAGCCGGCGGTCTGGCGCGCCGCGCGGTTGGCGCTGCCGGCGATATCGGCGGCGCTGTCGCGCGCGTGGCCGTAAAGGTCTTGCGCCGCGTCCGAAACATCGTCGGCGACGCCGCTCGCCTGTTTTTTGGCATCGCCGAAGGCGTGGCTGAAGTCGGGATTGGCGGTACGAGCTTGCGGCATGATCGTCCTCGGGCGTTGTCGAATGGAGTCCTCGGGCGCTAACGCGCGACGGGCCGTAAAAGTTCACAAGGCGACGCTCCGCCCTTTACCGTGCTGATTTCACTGCCGGGCTGGGCGCGATTTTATTTATGACGCCTGGATGGAACTTTCGTTTTCGCCCGCGACTTTCCCTGTCGACCAGTTTCGAGCGATCACGAACTCCAGGGGTGGATCATGGGCTTTATTCTTCTCATCGTGGTTCTGGTTCTTCTATTCGGCGGCGGCGGCGGTTATTGGGGCTACAGTCGCGGCTATTACGGTGGCGGTGGCCATGGCTTGATATGGCTGGTGGTGCTCATCGTCGTTTTGGTGCTGCTGTTCGGTCATCACGGCGCCACCGTGTAGGGGTCGCCCGCTCGGCGTTCAGCGAGCGGCCTGCGGGAACTTATCGCCGCGCAGCGGCGTTCCATCGTGCAGCATTTAACTTAAACGGGAGGTAGCCGTGCCGGGTTTGCTCGGGTTTATCCTCGGCGTGTTGGTAACGATCGCCGGTGCCTACGAGTACGATTCTACAACGGGCCGTGCCGCCAATGGCTTATCGGCAAACGCCGCCGCCGGCCAAGCCCCGATGGTCAATTGGAACGTGGTCAGTGACAATTGGGAGAATCTGCAGACCACGGTCCGTGCCAAGGCCGAAAATCTCGAACAGACCATCAAGCGCCATACCGGCTGATGGCCGGCTCGCCGTCATCGGCGCGTGTCGAAAAAAAGCCCCGGCCGCATGCGTGGCCGGGGCTTCGCTTTGGCCCGGACCGGTCATGAGGGGCTGTACAACCCGGGCCCGCCAGCGCGCGATGAGCTAAGCCGCATTATCGTTCGGCTTGGAATCCCCCATCATCCGTCGTGCAAATTCGTAGGAACGCGCCAACTGCAGCCAGCTTTGCTCGAGACGCAGGAAATCCTCGCGGACTTCCTCAGCGCCCACGGTCATGGCCATGCGCGCGCAGTGCGCGGCGTGCTCCCGGCACTCATCGATCTCCGTGGCGAGGTAGGCCGTCATCGTAACGCCGGTCCGTTGTACTCATACCTTGAGACCGAGACTTGCGACGACGGCATCAGCGAGGCGCGCCGGATCGCTTTCATTCGACCGAAATGCGATTTCAATAACGCGATCGGCGATCGCCTCAAGCACGGTGTCCGGATAGCAAGTGCCGTGCAATTTGCCGCACACGGCATCGAAAGCGTCACCGATGGCTTTGGTGCGCGTGTCGTCGAAAACTGCAGTCGCGGCATGCATGGTCGGTCCCTGCGGCCATTCTGCAGCGTCACTTCAAAATAGTCTGTATGGGATGCGACTCTAGCAAAAAAACGTTGACAAGATGTGCAACAGCTATCGCGTACCACCGTCGCGCCGCACTTCCTTTGCTGGAGCGATAGAGGCGTTAGATCGAGCGGGCATTGGCGAAGCTGTTGAAAGGAAATGGAAAAATTTCACAACCTCGGGACCGAACGGCCTTTTGCCGGATCGCCAGTCCGGGGCGGCCTCGATTCTCACAGCTGATCGGCATTCCTGTGGGAAAGATTGTCGTATCTGATCGCGCCATAACATTCGCAGGCGCAATCTTCGAGCCGGGCGCGGTCGAGGATGGTGATCCGGCCGCGGCTATAGCGCAAAATGCCCTTCTTCTGTAGTTCCTGAGCCAACAGTGTCACCGTTGTGCGCCGGACCCCGAGCATGTCGGCCAGGTATTCCTGGGTCAGTGTCAGTTGATCGCTGCCGATCCGGTCCGCGCATTGCAATAACCACCGGGACAATCGTGCCGCGCCGTCGTGGATAGCATTGCAGGCGGCGTTTTGCTGGGCTTCTGCCCACAGCATTTCGGTGTAACGAATGATGAGATCGCGTAGAGCCGCACTGCGGCCGGCCGCATATTCGAACCGGCTTGCCGAGATCACTGAGAATTTGCCGGCAATCTGCACCATGACACGCGTGAACGAGACGCGCTGGCCGAGCCCGCTCTGCAGGCCGATCGCACCCTCGCGCCCGACCGAAGACGTCTCGACCATTTCCCCATCCCCGGTGGTAACCAGGCAGGAGATCATGCCGGTATGCGGAAAGTAGACTTGGTTGATCGGATCGCCAGGATCGAAACAGACCACGCCTTGCGGCAGCACGACCTGCTTTAGGTCGGGCTCCAATAATGCAAGATCATCCCCGGGCAGCGCGGCAAGGAGCCGATTGCCCGACTGCCGGATACTCGACGCTTGCTCGAACAAAGCCGCAAGCCTGCCCACAACAGATGGCTCAATCATTGCTACGCCCCGTCGATGTTACCGGAACGCACGCGTGCCTAAAAAAGTTCCATCGTTCTGCGTCATCACCGACTTAACGAAATAGGCTCGCGCGATCATGCACTTATTCGCTAAGGCGAGCAACTGGGCGATCCCGACAAGGCCCCCGCGTGGCGCGTGGTATGCGCCGAAGCCTCCGCCTCGTCGGCGAACAGCCGCGCGCGCTCCCCGCGTCGCAGCCCGAACATGAGGATGCACAGGCGGCAGCCGAACAGGGGCGTATTGTCGCAAGTGCAGGTAAACGGCACGCGAATGGGCTCCTCCCACGGGATCGCGCGTAACCGCTGCCGGATATCCGCAACCGAATTTGGCGGCATCGCACCCTCGTCCCTCAGACGTATGACAAACCGGCGATCCATACGAGTGTTCCGTGCGAGTATTCCGATGATCGCATCGCGCGGTTGGCGGATGGTTTTCCGACAGCTCATTTTCGCTCTAACGCGCCGTAAGAAGAATGGCGTCAAATGGGTGATTCGTCGCGTAGGCTAGATACGAACATCGAACTGCCGGGATTTGGACATGCCGGCAGCCAGATTATCTATCCCGTATGACTTTCTCGCCGGACCGAGCGGCGACATACAAGTGACCGCGCGAGCGCGCCACCAGCGCCTGCGACTCGCGCAGGGTGTTGCGGGCGCTATAAATCATCTCGTCAACGGACCGGCGGCGATCGCAAAATTTTTCCACCATGGCCCGCAATTCCGGGCGCAAATGATCGAGGGTCGGGTCGAACCTGGCGAACGGCAGCTCAATCAAGCAGGCGCCAGCCTCGTCGCAAACATCGAGCCGCCATGTTCGCGTCTGCGCTTCGCGACTGCGCATGAGCTCGCGAACGACGGCTCGCGCGTACTGCAAAGCGTCCACGCCATCGACCAACGAGACGCCGGTCTCGTCGTCGATTCCGCCGCTGCCGTCTCTCAGTTCGAAAGTGTAGTTGGGCATCGCCGCATATGTCCTCGCCTGACCGGAGCACCGATCTTAGACCTCAGCCGGACCCTGCCACAACAAGCCACGGCAACATAAGTAGTTTCCCCGACATGAAAAACTATGGCCAGCACGCCGCCTCACCCAAGGCCTCGGCCACGGCGGCAATGATGGTGCGCCCGGGCGCCGGTTTGGCGACAATCTTGCTGCCGGGCCATTCCGCGAGCGCGGGATCCCGGCCAATCTGTCCGGTATAGAAAACGAACGGCGTGCCGTGCTTGCCGAGCTGATGGACCACCGGAGCGATGGTTTCCCCGCCGATCCGCACGTCGAGGACGGCGATCGAGAGCGGCTGCTTGCGGACCGTAGCCAGCGCGTCTTCCACGGTCCGGCAGGCACCCACGATTTCCGCGCCGGCCTCGCGCAGAATCAGCTCCAAGTCCATCAGCAGAATCGCATCGTCCTCGACCACGAGCACCCGCGCGCCGCGCAGCGCCGGGACCGCACTATGCCTTGTCCCCTGCTCCATTTTGGGCCGCCTCCGGCAGCTCCAATTCGATCGTGCAAGCCAAACCGCCGGCGCGGAACTCGCGCTTGACGGTCGCGCCTGGAATTGCGCTTTCGATGAGCGTAGTTCCGAAGCTGCCAGCCGCGGGCTTCTGCACTGGAGGACCGCCCGTCTCCAGCCATTCAACCCTGATGAGCCGTCCCTTGTTCCCGCGGCTCACAGTCCACGTCACCGAAACTTTGCCGGTCTGGTTCGACAAAGCGCCGTATTTGGCGGCATTGGTCGCCAGTTCGTGCAACACGAGCCCGAACGGCGTCGCCACATCCGCCGGCAGCAAAACCGCTTCTCCCGCGATGCGCAAGCGGTCCGGATTTTCGCCGCCATAGGCATTGAGTTGCTGGTGGGCAAGCTCGGAGAGATCCGCGCCCTTCCAGTCCAACTCCACCAGCAGCGTATGGGCGCCGGCGAGCGCCGCGAGCCGCCCTTCAAATCGCTTGAGCTCTTCTTCTTTCGGTTGATTGCCGCGCAAAGTGTGACGCGCAATGGCTTGGATCACCGCTAGGCTGTTGCGGACGCGATGCGTCAATTCACTCAGCAAAAGTCGCTGGCGTCCTTCGCCGGCGAGTACCGCCGCCTCGGCCACATGCCGCTCGGAAATGTCGACGAATGTGATGACGACGCCGTCGATCTTGTCGTCGGCCGTGCGATAGGGCCGCAGCCGCACGTCGTACCAGCGGCCGTCGCGGCTGCGGATTTCGCGTCGCAGCGGCGTGAGGTCGGCCAGCACGGCGCGCGCATCTTTGACCAGATTGTCATAGTCCAGCCGATGGGCGAAATCGGTGATCGGCCTGCCCTCGTCGGTTTGCGTGATGCTGAACAGGTCGGTGACCCGTTCGGTGAAGCGCTTGATGCGCAGCGACGAATCCAGAAACAGCGTGCCGATATCGGTCGCCGCAATCAGGTTCTGCAAGTCGCTGTGCGCGCGCGAGATTGCGTCAAGCTTCAGTTTGAGCTCGGCGTTGACGGTCTGCAGCTCTTCGTTAATCGACTGCAATTCCTCCTTCGAGGTTTCCAGTTCCTCGGAGGTAGAGCGGTATTCTTCGTTGATCGATTGCAGCTCTTCGTTGGCGGCGCGCAGTTCCTGATTGGCGGAGTCCAACTCCTCGCGCACGGTGCTCAGCCGCGCCTGCATCAGCTCCAGCTCCTGGGTCAGCCGGCGCACCGTCTCGGCGCTGGCCTGGCTGTCGAACTCGAAGCAGGCTTTCGTCGACGGCCTCGCCCTCGATAAAAATGACGATCGCATTGTGGCTTTCGGCGCCGATCTCGTCCTGCACCGGCTTGACCAGCAGATGAACGCGGTGCGGCGCACCGTTGAAACGCACCAGGATGGGCAGGCTCAGCGTGCTTTCGTGCATCTCGAACACGCGATTGAGCGCTGAGCGCAGCTCGAAGCGCAGTTCCGGGCGCGCCAGGTCGACGGCATCGCCGGAAAGCGGCCCGCCCGAGGGCAGCAGGAAGCGGCCGGCATGCTCGGAGAGGTGAATGAGCCGGTGCGTTTCATCGACGAGGATGCTGGGCGGCGCGATCTGCTCGATGGCGCGCCGGTGCATCGCCGCCTCGCCGAGCGCGACCGTCGGGCTCACCGCGCGCGGCAGCGGCAGCACGGGGTCTCGGATGCGCACCGGGCCCAGCAGGCGCGGCAGCAGCCGTGGCTTGTCGCCGGCTGCCGCCGTGGACTTATAGATGCGAGCGGTGCGATCGACGCAACGGAACAGCCCCGGCGGATTGTCGAGCGATTCGGAAGAGCCGAGAAAGACGTAGCCTTCCGGATTAAGAGCATAATGGAAAGTGCTGCACACCTGCTCCTGCAAGTCGCGGTCGAGATAGATCAAAAGATTGCGGCAAGAGATCAGGTCGACGTGGGAGAACGGCGGGTCTTTAAGGAGATCGTGCACTGCAAACAGCACCACATCGCGCAACTCCTGGCGCACCCAATAATGATCGCCTTCGCGCGTGAAAAAACGGCGCAGCCGCTCTTCTTTGACGTCGGCCTCGATGGCGAGCGGATAGCGGCCTTCCCGGCCCAGCGCCAGAGCGCGTGCATCGAGATCGGAGCCGAACACCTGCATCGACGGCCGGACCGGATGCCGCGCGGCCTCTTCCAACAGCAGCATGGCGAAAGTATAGGCTTCCTCCCCCGTGGCGCAGCCGGTGACCCAGACACGGATCGTCTCCTCGGGTTTCCTGCCGTTGAACAGATCCGGCATCACGTGTTGGGCAAGCACTTCGAATGCATCGCCGTCGCGGAAGAACGTCGTCACCGAAATAAGCAGGTCGCCCAGCAGCGCCTGGGCCTCTCCGGCATTGTCGCGCAACACTTGCTCATATTCCTTAAGGCCGGCGCTTTGCGTCACCTGCATGCGGCGCGCGATCCGCCGCAGCACCGTCGCGCGTTTGTATTTGGAAAAGTCGTGCCCGGTGCGCATGCGCAAATGCGAAAGAATGTTGCGCAGCAGGTCCTCGTCGATAGTGCCGATTTCGACAACCGGTGGAATCGATTTGCCTTGAATAAGTTCAAGCAGCTGTTTCGCCAGCTCGCGCACCGGCATGACGAAATCGGCCACACCGGTGGCGATGGCGCTGCGCGGCATCGAGTCATATTCGGCTTCGTTGGGATCCTGCACCAAGATGATGCCGCCGGACTCCTTAACCGCGCGCGCTCCGAGAGCGCCGTCCGATCCGGCGCCACTGAGAATGACGGCAAAGCCGTCGCCGAGTTGGTCGGCCAGCGAGCGCAAGAACGAGTCGATCGCCGCCCGTTGGCCGCGCGGCTCGTCGAAAGCAAAGGCCGCAATCTGGTGATCGATCATTTGCAGCCGGCGATCCGGCGGGATGACGTAAACGTGGTCGGCCTGCAAGCGCTCACGGCCCGCCACCTGAACGACCGGCATGCGCGTTTTGGCCGCCAAAATGCTCGGCAATTCGCTGCGATGCTGCGGGTCGAGATGCACCACTACGACGAAAGCCGCACCCGGGTGCTCCGGAAGGGCGGCAAAAAAGCTCTGCAATGCCGACACGCCGCCCGCGGAAGCGCCGATGGCCACGATGACCGGTTCGCCCCCGTCGTGCGCGGCGACAATATCCTTATTGTCGTTGGCATTATCCGGCACAACGACGCTCCGTTCTGCTGCCCCAATCGACCATATCCGTAAAACGGGCCGCAACGCCAGCAAGCTCCGGCGACGCCGGATGTGGCCTATCGGATTAGAAATCCATGGCGCGATGGGGATGGTCCATTTTTCGCCCGGCCACATCAGCGTCATGGGAATGTCACGGCGTGGTCGACCAGCATCTCCTGGCACATGGTGATGTCGAACTCGTCGGCGACGAGGTTATTGATGATGTGCCACGACAAGGCCGGATCGCCGGTGATCGCGCGCGACACCGGAATTGTTCAGCCTTCGTCTTCGTTGCGGTACTCTTTTGCCGCGCCCACCGCGAAGGTCGGCATCTTGTCGAGGAAGAAATTGAGCCCATGGTCGTTGGAGAACACCACGGCGACGTCGGGCTTATCCCGCGCCAGCGCCCCATGCCAGAACTGCTGCAAACAGCACAATTGAAACGATGATTGCGCTTAAGCAGACGAGTCCGCCGATCGACATGACCTTCCCCCTTGGCGGTTTTGCCTATTCGCCAACGGTTACGTCGATCGGAACCAGAGTTCTTGACGCAGATCAAAACTGTGCACGCTCAGGCATGACGCCCCGCGCCCGCTGCCATGCGCGTCGTGGGCGGCTCGATTGCCTTACGACCGTTCGCGCGGGCGAAACACCACAAAATGCGACAGCGAGAAATTGACGATGAAACTCGCCAGGATGGCTAATCCCTTCGCAGCATAGACCGGCAACAGCAGGATTTGCGCGGCCACCACCAGGGCCGCCGTGTTGGCTATGAGCCCGACAATGCCGGCGACGATAAACGCCAGATAATAGCGCCAGCGCAATCGGCGTTCGGACTCCGCGGCGAAGGTGATCGAGGAGTTCATGATGTAGGAGGCGCTCACCGCGACAATCCAGGAGGTCACATTGGCGCCGATCAGCAGCAAGGTCGGCGGTGCGCCGCAACGGCACGACGCCGCCAGCACCGTAAATGCGGAAAGCGCCGCGGCCGAGCGCTCATAGGCCGCCCGCGCGAGCAAGAAGACGCAGTAATCGATGGCGGTATTGACCAAGCCGATGAGCGCAAACGAGACGGCTTTTACGCTGAACGTCCGCGCCCGCCAGGTCTCGGCGAGCTTGTCGCGGGCATAGGCGCCGCGGGTCGAATCGTCGGGGTAACGCGGATTCATGCGCCCGCATATCACGTCCGGCCGGCATCGGCAGCAGGGGCGCGCCTGGCGTTAACCATGGCCAGCATCGGCACCGTCGCGACAGGCGCAACCGACTGCGCTATAGAATGGCGGGAAAGGGACGTGAGGAATGGAGACGACTGCCGATCCCAGATTAAGGTCGCCGGCACGCGCCCAGAGCGAGCCGGATTCGCGCCCGCGGGGTCTATCCATCGTGGTGCCGGTCTATAACGAGGCCGCGGCGCTTGCGCGCATGCACGGCCGGCTCCTTGAGATCGCCCAGCGCCTCGCCGAGACGCGCTCGCTGCCCTGTGAGATCGTCTATATCGACGACGGCAGCCGCGACGGCACGCTCGCCATGGCCCGCGAACTGCCGGCAGCAGGTGTCGACGTCCAGGTGATTTCGCTGTCACGCAATTTCGGCAAGGAAGCGGCGCTGCTCGCCGGTCTCGATCACGCGCGGCGCGGCGCCGTGTTGTTCATCGATGGTGACGGCCAGCATCCGCCGGACCTGATCGAGCGGCTGGTCGGTCATTGGCTCGATGACGATTGCGACGTCGTCTACACCGCGAAAGCAAACCGCGCCAATGAGTCAATCCTGCGCCGGCTTTCGGTCAAGACGTTCTACATCTTGCTCAACTGGGGCGCCCGACCGAAGATTCCGGAGGACGCCGGCGATTTCCGGCTGCTGTCGCCGCGCGCGGCCAATGCGCTGCGCCAGCTCCCCGAGCGCAACCGCTTCTTCAAGGGCCTGTCGAGCTGGATCGGGTTCCGGCAGATGCGCATCGACTACGAGCCGGCGCCGCGGGTCGACGGCCGTAGCACCTGGAATTTGCGCCGGCTGATCGGACTGTCGATCGACGGCGTGACCTCGTTCTCAGTGGCGCCGTTGCGGCTTGCCACAGTGCTGGGCACGGCGCTCGCGGCGATCGCCATCCTGTACGGCTTGCAGATCGTCTACGAAACTCTGGTCTACGGCACGGACGTGCCCGGCTACCCGTCATTGTTTGTCGGCGTCATGGTGCTGGGCGGCGTCCAGCTCATCATGATCGGCGTGGTTGGCGAATATATCGGCAAGATTCTGGAAGAGATTAAAGGTCGCCCGGTCTATTTTGTCGCCGAACATGACGTGAAACGCGCCCAAGAAAACCAAGAAGACGCCAAGCAGATCGATCACAACACCCGCACCGCGGCCGAATGAGCGAAGCCGGGCTCCGCCATATCTGGCTGTGCGCCGACGATTACGGCCTATCGCCCACGGTCAGCGCCGCAATCCGCGATCTGATCGCGCGGCACCGCATCAATGCCACGTCCGTGATGATGCCGGCGCCGAGCTTTTCGCCAAGCGAGGCCGCGGCGCTCGAAGTGGCGGCAGGAGGGCGCGCCGCGATCGGCCTGCACGTGACATTGACCGCGCCGTTTCGCCCGTTGACTGCAGGTTTTGCGCCCACCCGCAACGGCGCCTTTCTGCCGCTTCCCGCAATGGCGGGCCGCGCGCTTGCGCATTGGCTGCGGCCGGAGGATTTGGAGATTGAAATTACGCGGCAGTTCTCGGCCTTTCGCGCGGCATTCGGCCGAGCTCCGGATTTTGTCGACGGCCATCAGCACAGCCACGTGTTTCCGCAAATCCGCGAAGCGCTGCTGCGCGTCATCAAGGATGCGGCGCCGCAGGCTTGGCTGCGCCAATGCGGACGATCCGCCGCCGCGCCCAAAAGCTTCGCCGATCCGAAAGGATATGTGCTCGATGCGCTGAGCACGCGTCTGGCCCGCCTCGCCGCCCGCGCGGAGGTGCGCACCAATCCCGCCTTCGCCGGCACCTATTCCTTCGCGCCGGGAGCCGACTACGCGACGTTATTTCCTGGATTTCTCGACGGCTTGCCGGACGGCGGCGTCGTCATGTGCCATCCCGGAGAGGTGGATGCCGAACTGCGCCGTCTCGATCCGCTTACCGATCTGCGCGAGCGCGAATACGCCTATTTTCTCGGCGACGAGTTTCCGCTGCTTCTGCAACGGCTCGGTTACGCGCTGGCGTGAGCGCCGTTACCGCCGGGGCGGATGCGCCGTGTGGCTGTACCTCACCTCGAGCGCCTCGATATAGGTCGCATAAGCCGAAGCGACACCCGCGTCATGAATGAACAGCACATCCTCGGCGTTGCTCATGGCGTGGTTCGACAGATTGAAGCTTCCCGTCACCACGACATCGTCGGCAACGACGAGCTTGTTGTGCATGAAATTATGCGGCCGGTGCGGCATGTTCTGTTCGTAGGCCAGCGAGTTCTTGCGCACGAGATGGTCGGCGACCTTGTCCCAGGTATTGATCTTGTCGGCGCCGACATGCGCGGCGTGCCATTGCCGCCGCACCAAATCCATCTGCGGCCCATCGTAAAGCCCGCCGATCCGCATGCCGCGGTCGATCGCTTCGGACAGCGCCGCCAAAATCGGCCCCGATGACACCACGCCGGACGCCACGAAGAGCCGCTCACGCGCGCAGGCGATCGCGCCGACAATCTCCTTGACGATCGCCGGACTTTGTTTCGGTGCAAAACCAACCTTCACCGAAACGCCGGAAACATTGGCCGCGTCGAGCTCTCGGTCGGTCGGATGAGATGGAATCCGGCCAGTGGCGAACAGTTCGGAAAAATTCTCGGTGAAAAAGGCGGCGAGCGGCCGGGAGCGGATGCGCAGGAGATTGCTTTCTTGCAACCCCCATGAATCGCCGGTGTAGTTCGCCGAGCCGAGGAACACGGCGGCATTGTCGCTGTCGCCGTCGCGGACGAGATATTTGCAGTGCATCAGGGCGCGATAGCCGGTGACGGGTTTGATTTGCGCGATATCGGCAAAGGCGTTCACGAATGTCTCGGTGCCGGGCGCCTTGCGATCGGCCTCGAGATGCACCGGTGCAGCGGCCGTTGCGCCGTTGCCTTCGGGTTCGGTGGTGGCGTCGTAGATGATGCGGATAGCGACTTTGTTGCGCGCACGCTCGCGTAACGCCGCGCTCACGATCGTCGCCGCGTCGCCGTCGAGCCGGAAGTCGTAAATGGCGATGTCGAGACTTTTGCGGGCGCCGGCGATGAAATCGGCAGCGAGTTTCGCCACTGCGGCGATCTGGGTGGCGCGCTCGGGCGTCGCCGTGAAGGGATCGTCGCCGATCTGCTGGAGAAACGTCATCTCGATGTCGCCGCCGGCGGCGGACGCTGTCGTCATTGCCATTTTGGGATACGCCTTCTGCGGGGGATTGCGGTCAGTAACGCTGCGACGGATAGCCCGGCGGCCGCGGCCCGGTGCGCAGTCCGCGACGGAGCAATTCCTGCCAACCGCTTTCCGCATCGTCGGTGTAGCAGAAAAGATCGAGATCGGCCCGATCGATGGTCTTTACCTCGGCAAGCTTCGCGAAATTTACGACGTTCGTCCAATACGACTTGTCGAACAGCAGGATGGGAACAGCCGGCATTTTCCCGGTCTGAATGAGCGTGAGCATCTCGAACAATTCATCGAGCGTGCCGAAGCCCCCCGGGAACGCCACCAGCGCGTTGGCGCGCATGGCGAAGTGCAGCTTGCGTATGGCGAAGTAGTGGAATTTAAAGGTCAGATCCGGCGTCGAATAGGCGTTGAGCTCCTGTTCGTGCGGCAAACCGATGTTAAAGCCGATGGACGGCGCGCCGGCGTCGGCCGCGCCGCGATTGGCCGCTTCCATGATGCCGGGTCCGCCACCCGTCGCGATGACGTTATCGCGGATGCCGTGATCCGAAATCAGCGCGCCGCCGCGCTCCGATGCGATCCGGCCGAAACGCCGCGCTTCGTCGTACCAGCGCGCCACATGATCCGCGACATCCGACGAGGCGCTGGGCGAAGGCCGCACGCGCGCGCTGCCGAACACCACGATGGTCGATCGCACGGTCCACGCCCGCAGCCGTTCCTCGGCCTTCCCATACTCGATCTGCAGGCGTACCCCGCGCATCGAGTCGCCGAGCAGAAAATCGGGATCGAGCGCGGCAAGCCGGAACGACGGCGAATTCTTCTGCGCGCTGTTATCGGCGCTATCATCGGTCATGGCTTCGGTCTCCCCGATTACGTCGGCAAGCCACATAGGCCGGCCGATCGCGCGGTGACGTCGCGATTGCGAAGTCCGGATCGGTCAGAGAGACACGGGCAGGCTTTGAATTTCGACCGGTCGGCGGATTGCAAGCCCCGCCGACAGTCTGCAGATTGGCCGGGGGTACCGCAAGGGCCGCCGCGCTAGATGATGACAACCTTGGTGCCGATATGCACGCGGTTATAGAGGTCTTCGACATCCTCGTTGCGCATGCGGATGCAGCCCGAGGACACGTTCTGGCCGATGGTCCAGGGCTCGTTGGAGCCGTGGATGCGGTAGAGCGTCGAGCCGAGATACATCGCGCGCGCGCCAAGCGGATTGCCGATGCCGCCGGCCATGAAATGGGGAATGCCGGGTTGCCGCGCGATCATCTCCGGCGGCGGCGTCCAATCCGGCCATTCCTTCATCGCGGTGATCGACTTTACGCCGGACCAGGTGAACCCCGGCCGGCCGACGCCGATGCCGTAGCGCATCGCCTTGCCGCCATCCTCGACCAGAAACAGAAACTTGTCCGGCGTATCGACGATGATGGTGCCCGCCTTCTCGCCGCCGTTATAGGCGACGACTTGGCGCGTAAATTTTGGATCGATCGGATAATTGGATTCATCGGCCGGATTGGCCGGGTTGTAGGCTTGCTGCTGCGGCGGCGGAGCGGCCGGTGCGGGTTGCGCCTCCGGCTGTGGCGCCTGATAGCCGAGATAGAGGTGGGACACCGGCACATTGATGGTGGGCCCGCCAAAAATCGACTGCAGGAACCCGCGACCGCCAGAATTGGCGGGAGCAGCATCGGGGGCCGGCGCCGCGGCGGCTGCGTAGCCCTGCGGCGCGGCGCCGGGATAGGCTTGCTGGTCGCTCGGCGGCGCATTCGCGTAGCGCGGCTGCTGCACATAATAAGATTGCCGCGGTGGTGGCTGTTGCGGCGCATAAGCCGGCTGTCCGCCGTAGGGATAGACCGCCGATTGTGCGAAAGCCGGAGCCGAAAGCGCGCTCAGAAGGAGCGCTGTGGTGCAAATACGCCGCATTGCTGTACTCGTTACGCTGATTTCACGCCAAGCGCCGTTTCCGCGCTCATGGGGCGAGTACGCCCGTAAACCTCGACTGTTTGGTAAACAAATTGCCTCGGTGCGTTATTGGCACATTGTTCATCAAGTTAGAGTTGATTTTGTGTCAATAGCGGCGGGTGTTGGTTAACCGAACCTTCGCGCCACGCCGTCGCCTCCGGCAAGATCGGACCGGCGGAGCGGCTTTTGCGATCCGAATCTTGCGCAGTAAAGTGACGGCGACAGGACGTGAACGCGGCGTTAAGCGGCGGTCCGCTAGGTTGAGCAGCGTCAGTCGGTAGTGCCATGCCCGAGCCGCGCAGAATTTTCCGGATTGAAAAGACCGCCGCCGCGCGCCGGGTGCACCCCGCTCCTGGCGCGTCTGCCTCTTCGCACGGCGGCGAGGTCATGCAGGCGCTCGCCGCGCTGCAGGCTTTGATGGCGGCAGCGCCGGCCTCGCTGGCTACAGACGCAGCCGCGCCGTGCCAAGCCGGTGCCGGACACGCCGCGGCACCCCAAGCCGACGATATGGCGCGCGTTGCCGACGAGCTCGACGCGGTGAGCGCCGGCACCGCACAAGCGACGCAGAAGATTCTTGCCGCCGCCGAAGAGATCGATCAGCTCGCCAATAATTTGTCGGCTGCGCTCAAGGGCAGGCTCGAGCGGGAATTGGCACAGGACATCGCCGACAGCGCGCTCCGTATTTTCGAAGCCTGCAATTTCCAGGACCTGATCGGCCAGCGCGTCGCCAAAGTGATGAAGACGCTCAAGGTTGACGAGGCCCTCTCAGCGCCGGCAACCGATGCGCCCGATTTGCACGGCCCGCGGCTCGACCATGACAAGGGTCACTTGTCGCAGCGTGACATCGACCTGATGTTCGGGAGCTAAAGCCCGTCCGCTCATTTCGGCTGACGGATCATCAGGAAACAAGCAAACGCCGCGACCGCGAATGCCGCCACCAGCGCCAGACCCGTCGCATCGGAAGCGCGATCGGCGACATAGGTCACCACCACCGGCGCGATTGCCTGCACCGCCAGAAACGGTCCGCCAATCCGTCCCACCAGCCGGCCATAGCCGCCGGGACCAAATAAGACGAGCGGCACGGTGCCGCGCGCGATGGTCAAGAGGCCATTCGCCATGCCGAACATAATCGCAAAAATCGCCGCCACGACGGTGGAGAACGGAAGCAGCGCCAACACCACGAAGGCCGCGACCAGAAGCCCGACCGCAAAGCGCGCGATCCACAACGGATGCACGTGCCGGCCGAAGCCAAGCTCGCAGATGCGCGCCAAGACCTGCGCCGGGCCGAACAACATGCCGATGGCGACAACGACGTCGGGCGCGAGCCCAAATCTTTTGAAAATGGCCAGAAGCTGCGCCGACAGCGCCGACGGCACGAAGGCGTAGGCCGCAAAACCCGCGACCACCAGGATAAAAGCGAGGCCCTGCGGCGCGATGAACGCCGCCGGCTTTTGTTCGGGCGCAAGCGACGGCGCCGCTCGTGCGGCAATCTCAGCGTGACCGCGCGGCAGCGCGAAAGCGTGCAGCGGCGCGGCGACAAACGCGAGTAACGCGGCATAAGCGAGGTAAGTGCCGCGCCAACCCACGCGGTCGATCAGGAATTGCGTCGCCGGCCAGCTCACCGTCGAAGCAAAGCCGCCGGCAAGCGTCAGCGTCGTGATCGGCCCGCGCGCGCCGGCACCGAAAATGCGGCCGAGCGTGGCGAACGCCGGATCGTAAAGGGACGCCGCCATGGCGGCGCCGAGCAGCATCCACACCGCGAAATAGGCGGCTGCGCTCTGCGCCTGCACCAGCGCGGCGAGGCCGGCGGCGGCAAGAAGTGAGCCGACCGGCATCACCACGTGCCCGCCGAAGCGATCGATCGCGCCCCCGACATAGCGCGAGCACAAGCCGCCAACCAACAGCGCCGCCGAGAAACCGCCCATCGTGAACGCGCGCGACCAGCCATGATCGGCCGCGATCAATGGCACCGTGAGCACCGGCGGATAGAACAGCGCACCCCAGGACAAGATCTCGGTAATGCCGAGCACGCTCACCGCGCGCCAAGGACCAAGGATGAATTCGCGGGGGCTAGGCATGGTCTGCAGCGTTTCCCGGGTCTGCAGCGCAGCACGCAGTGGTGCGCTGCAGACCCGGGACCCTTATAAGCGCTGAGCGTGGAAAGGTCCCGGATCAGCGGTGCATCGTCGCACGCTGCACCGCATCCGGGACACGCGATTACTGCCCCGGAGGCTTCATCGGGGGCCGGCCGGCGGCGCGCGCAGTGCCTTCGGGCGCGCAACGCACATAGACGCCGGTGCCGTAGCGGCCGGCGACTTCCGGATCCATCCAGCGAAGCACCATGGTGCGACCGTCAAACGAGACGATCTCGCGGTCCTGCGTGCCGCCGGGCGGTCCGGGCGGCCCGATATAATTCGCACCGTTCTGCGAGCCCTTGAGCTGCAATTCCTGCAATTGCGCGGAGTCGGCAAGATACATCATGACGCCGCCGTTCGGCCCGCGCGTAATCTCGACTGGCTGGCCGCATTGCTGGCGCGCCGCGGCTGCGGTGCGCGCCAGGTCCTGGTCGCGGTGAAAGGCGCCGTAACCCCAGCGGCCGACGATATCCTCCGGCCGGTATTTGGACGGGATCGCCGGCTGTTCCGGAACCGGCGGGGCCGCGGCTTCCTGCGGTGCCGGAGTGTTCGACGTACAGGCCGTAAGCGCCAGCGCCAGCACGCCGGCTGCCGCGATGCCGAAAGCCAATCGCCGATACGGCGTGCTGCGATATGACGGGCTCATAGGCGTAATCCTCCCGAAACCGGGCCCGAATGGAACTGCGCCGGTTTTACCGCCCCGACCTTTCGACTTTGTTGCAAATTGCGACCTCGGAATAAACCATTGAAATCAGTTGGCGAAGATTGCGGCCCGGATGGGGCGGTTACGGCGTTGCCCGACGGCCGGAACCGTTGCGGGCGCGGCCGCCGTTGCCGCCCTCCCCGGCCGGCTTTGCCTTCACGCGCGCCGCCTTGGGCCGCGGATCGTGGAGCGGCGCTGATTTGTGGATGCTCAGTGCACGCATCTCCTCGGGATGGTCAAAGAAGTCGCTATCGGCACGATAGCCGGCGGCGTGAATCCCGGCGATGGCGCAGATATCGTCCATCTCATTGGCGTCGCCGGTAACGCCGATGGCGGCCACCACCTCGCCGGATTTGTCGCGGATGAGCTGGCCGCCACCTTCAAGGAACAGCGGGTAGTCGGCAAGATTTTCGATCGATTGCATGAACAGCGGCTTCTCGTTGGCCTTTTGCAGCACGAGCTTCGATGGCCGCCCCAGCGCCAGCGCGCCATAGGCCTTGCCGTAGCAGACCTCGAAGCGCAGCATCGAGGCATGATCCTGTTTCTGGAATGCCTTGACCCGTCCGCCGGCGTCGAGAACGATCGCGCTCATCGGCCGGCATTTGTGTTTCTTGGCCGTGGCGAAAGTCGCCGCGATGATGGCGTTGGCCTCGTCGAGCGTCAGCGCGCGCATTTTTAAGGGTTCCTCCTCCGCCGCCGATGCAGATTAGCAGCCAATGGCGCGCGCCGGCTAGCAAACGGTCGCCGTTTGCCATTTCTGCGCCCGCGCCTTGACAGCGCAGAGCCCGCGCCTTATCTCCCCAGTGCCCTTCTGGCACTCCGCCACTATGAGTGCTAAGGCTCTGCAACAAAACGATTTTCTTAACAGCCAACGCCGCCCCAGCCTATCCAAGTCCTCCACAAGGCCGCGCGGTACCGAGGTGATCCATGGCGAAGACAAAATTCCGGCCGTTGCACGACCGCGTGGTCGTCCGGCGTATAGAAGCCAATGAGAAGACGAAGGGCGGCATCATCATTCCCGACACCGTCAAGGAAAAGCCCTCTGAAGGCGAAATCATCGCCGTCGGCCCTGGCGGCCGCGACGAGAGCGGCAAGCTCATTCCGATCGAGCTGAAGTCCGGAGACCGCGTGCTGTTCGGCAAATGGTCGGGCACCGAGGTCAAGCTCGACGGCGAAGACCTCCTGATCATGAAGGAATCCGACATCATGGGCGTCATCGCCTAGGCGAAAGTCGGATCCGCCTCCCTCATCCAATTTGAAGGAAATAACGCAATGTCCGCGAAAGACGTAAAATTCTCCACCGATGCACGCGACCGCATGCTGCGTGGCGTCGACATTCTCGCCAATGCGGTGAAAGTGACGCTCGGCCCCAAGGGCCGCAACGTTATCCTCGATAAATCCTACGGCGCACCCCGCATCACCAAGGACGGCGTCACCGTCGCCAAGGAAATCGAACTCGAAGACAAGTTCGAGAACATGGGCGCGCAGATGGTGCGCGAAGTGGCGCAGAAGACCAACGACACCGCCGGCGACGGCACCACGACGGCAACTGTACTCGCGGCCGCCATCGTCAAGGAAGGCGTCAAGTCGGTGGCTGCCGGCATGAATCCGATGGACCTCAAGCGTGGCATCGACTTCGCGGTCGCCGCCGTAGTCGAGGACATCAAGAAGCGCGCCAAGAAGGTGGGCGCGTCGGCCGAAGTGGCGCAAGTCGGCACCATCTCATCGAACGGCGACGCGACCATCGGCAAGATGATCGCCGACGCTATGCAGAAGGTCGGCAACGAAGGCGTCATCACCGTCGAAGAGGCCAAGGCGCTCGACACCGAAGTCGAGATCGTCGAGGGCATGCAGTTCGACCGCGGTTATCTGTCGCCCTACTTCATCACCAATGCCGAGAAGATGGTGGCTGAACTCGAGGACGCCTACGTGCTGCTCCACGAGAAGAAGCTGTCGCAGCTCCAAGCCATGCTGCCGGTGCTCGAAGCCGTAGTACAGTCGGGCAAGCCGTTACTGATCATCGCCGAGGACCTTGAAGGCGAGGCGCTCGCCACGCTGGTCGTCAACAAGCTACGCGGCGGACTGAAAGTCGCCGCCGTGAAGGCGCCCGGCTTCGGCGACCGCAGGAAGGCCATGCTTGAAGACATCGCCATCCTCACCGGCGGCCAGCTCATCAGCGAAGAACTCGGCGTCAAGCTCGAAAGCGTGACGCTGGCGATGCTAGGCCGCGCCAAGAAGGTCGTGATCGAGAAGGAAAAGACCACGATCATCGATGGCGCCGGCAAGAAGAAGGACATTGAAGGCCGCGTCAATCAGATCAAGGCGCAAATCGAGGAAACCACCTCCGACTACGACCGCGAGAAGCTGCAGGAGCGGCTTGCCAAGCTCGCCGGCGGTGTCGCGGTGATCCGCGTCGGCGGCGCCACCGAGATCGAGGTCAAGGAGAAGAAGGACCGCGTCGAGGACGCGCTCAACGCCACCCGCGCAGCGGTCGAAGAAGGCATCGTGCCGGGCGGCGGCGTCGCGCTCCTGCGCGCCAAGAAGGCGGTCGGCAAGCTGACCAACAACAACGCCGACGTGCAGACCGGCATCAACATCGTGCTCAAGGCGATCGAAGCGCCGCTGCGCCAGATCGCCGAGAATGCCGG
Source organism: uncultured Alphaproteobacteria bacterium (assembly GCA_963822935.1). GTDB lineage: Bacteria > Pseudomonadota > Alphaproteobacteria > Rhizobiales > Xanthobacteraceae > BOG-931. Next base: position 254,938 of record CAWGJP010000010.1, on the reverse strand, counting down.
TGTCGAAGGCTCGATCGTCGTCAACAAGATCCTCGAGAACAAGTCGGAGACTTATGGCTTCGACGCGCAGACCGAGGAGTATGTCGATATGCTCGACAAGGGCATCGTCGATCCGGCCAAAGTGGTGCGGGCGGCGTTGCAAGACGCGGCCTCCATCTCCGGCCTCTTGGTCACGACCGAAGCCATGATCGCCGAATTGCCGAAGGAAGCCCCCGCGATGCCGGCGATGCCGGGCGGCGGCGGCATGGGAGGCATGGGCGGGATGGGCGGCTTCTAAGCCTGACCGTCAAGGAGAAACAAAAGGGCGCGGAGCAATCCGCGCCCTTTTTGTCAGCAGCCGCCGGTCTCGATTTTTATTCGTGGTTCGCTATCCACACCGAAAATCCGGCCCGAGCACGCGGCGCAGCCGCACCAAAGCGGCGCGCGCGGCGTAGGCGTCGGCGGCGATGGAGCCGTTTTCCTTACCCGACCGACGCACACCTCTTGGAAGTCACACTTGCATGGAGAACGACTAGCGCCGGCGCGAATGACCACGGCGGAGTTCGCTAAGCGGACCAAAACGCACAAACTTTCAATTCGTCATCAGCCGATAGTGCAGCGTGACGCCGCCTGACAAATCGATGCGATCGCCGTTGCGCTGCCACGTCGTCGCTGTAGTGAGGGCGGTCAGCAACGCGTCGTCGCTCGCTTGCCGCTCCGGATCGCACGGCGCCGGTTGCACCAGGTTGGCCGCCTGGCCGGGCACGATGGTGATCGTGCCGTCGCCCACCGTGGCCCGCGCCTGCAGGCTCGTGCACCATAGATCGATCGAGGCGGTGCCGTCGTCTTCGATTTCCAGCATCGGAATGCGCTTGGAGCCGTGCATCGGCGCGGCATCGAGGATCAGTTCGTTGCCGAAGGGAAAGCTTTCGGCGGCAACCGCTGGCCACAGCGCAGCCGACGCAAGGATCGCAGCAAGCCAGCAGGCACAGCGCCGGCACAGGCAGAGCATCGTCGTCTCCGCGTTGATCTAGGAGGAACCGCACGACCGGACGGCCGAGCGCGGCGATCTAATCCGCACGCCGATGGTCGGCGTCGAGTTGATTGACCATACGGGCGTGCCGGCAATCTCGCCGCGGCGTAAAACCAAAACAATGGGGCCGCCCCGTGGCGGCCCCATGCAATACATCTCGTACGACACATCAGGTCAGTGCGCCGTCAGTGCCCCGGCAACACCGCGATGTTCGGGAAGAACAGGTAGCAGGCCACCCCGATAACCACGAGGTAACCCAAGAGGACGAGGCACCAGCCGAAATTATGGCGGATCACCTCGCCTTCGTTGCGCACGAACTTGCTGGTCGATACCCCGACGCTCGCAGTTTGCGGCGCGATCGGCTTGCCGATCTCGGCGCCCACCGAATTGAGCGTCGGCAACAGCAGCACGGGGAAGCCCAGCACTTTGCCGACCAGCGCCTGGAACGCGCCGAACATGGCGTTGGTCGAGGTATTGCTGCCCGACAGCGCGACGCCGATGAAGCCCAGGATCGGCGCCACGACGATGAAGGCCGGCCCGATCTTGGAGAAGGCACTGGCAAGCGAACCAGCCATGCCGGAGTAGTTGAAGACATAGGCAAGTCCGAAGATGAAGACGCCGACGAGGCAGGCGCCCCACATCTGCGACCAGGTTTTGGCGAAGATGTCGCGGATCTGACTCACGCTGACGCGCAGCACCAGCGCCACAAGGATCCAGGACACGAAAATAGCCGTACCACCGACGAACGGCGTCCAATTGAACCCCGCGGTGATCGTGGTGGCCGTCGCTCCGGTCTTAATCGCGGAAACGGCCGAGACGGCATATTTGAACACGATGATCCCCGGCAAGTGCGACCAGGGTCCCGTCCAAGCGACGACTACCGCGACCAGGATGGCGATCGGCAGCCAAGCCATTACGACGTCGCCGCCGGAGAGCCCGTGCGCTTCCGCGCGGGTGTCGCCGGTCGCCGGTACGCCGCCATAAGCCAGGACCTCCGACGGACGCCACACCTTGAGCAGGATCAGCAGCGCCACAAAACAAACGATCGAGCCGATGACATCCGGCAGATACGGCCCGAGATAGACCGCGGTCGGCAACTGGCCGGCGATGTAACCAAGCGAGCCGACAATGGCGAGCGGCCATGCCGACCACATGCCTTTATTGCCGGATACAAGGTAGAGCAGAATCCAGGGCGGCAGCAGCGCGAGGATGGCGACGATCTTGCCGACCGAGGCCGAATAGATCGGCAAAAGGTCGACAAAACTCATACCGAGCGTGCCGGCGGTCACCGTAGCCAACGCGATGATCGGAGCGCCGAGCGCGCCATAGGACACCGGCGCGTTGTTGGCGATCGCGGCGACCCGAATGGCATCAAGATCGGGGATGCCGATCGCGATCAGGATGGGCGCGACGAAAGCCCAGGGATAGCCAAAGCCGACCAGCCCCTCGAGCAGCGCGCCGAAAGCCCAGGCGAACAGGATGGTTTGCACCCGCACGTCGCGCGTTCCCTGCTGGATCAGCCAGCGTCGCAACTTGTCGAATCCGCCGGTCGCGACCAGGGTGTTGAACAGCATCACTCCCCAAAACGTGATCCAGTCGACGTTCCATACACCGGTGGCAGAGCCGTAGAGATAGGCGTGGAACCCATCATCGAGCGGCATCTTCCAGACCCACAGTCCAAGCAGGAAGGTGACGATCGAGCCGATCAGGACCGCGAGCCAGGCCGACATGCGCAGGCCGGCGAGCAGGAGCAATAACAGGACGACCGGGATGAGCGCGACCAGCCAGGTCAGGAACAGATTTCCGGTAGGATCGAGTATTTGCGTGAACATGAGCACTTCCTCCCCATTAAATGCCGCAATGTTCGTCTTCTGTCGCTCGCGGGCTGCGCGCGACAATGGCGCGCATTAGCCACCCCGGAGGCCGTTTTTTTGGCGGCGTGCCATAAATTTAGGCGAATTCGTTAGCCATGGCTACCGGTTATCGGCGATAGCCTGTCGAAAGCCTGCACTAGACTCTGGACAGCTTCGTGATAGTGCGATGCACACTAGCGCTTTTCGGTTCGGTTCTGCCGGGCTAGGCCGTTCCAGTTGATGGTTGATGCCGCACGATCGAAGCGCCTGGCATTGCGCCCCCTACCCTTAACCATCGGAGGTCTTCCGTGAAACGTCTTGCCGCCACGCTCGCCACCATGTGGCGCTTGGCTATTCCTTATTTCCGCTCGGAAGATCGCTGGCCGGGTCGGTTCTTGTTGGGCGCGGTGATCGCGATCGAACTGTCGATCGTCGCCATCAACGTCATTCTGAACTATTGGTACAACGGTTTTTACAACACGCTGCAGAACCGCGACTGGAACGGCTTCATCTGGTACATCCTGGTGTTCTGCGGGCTTGCCGCGGTTTATACCGTGCTTGCGGTCTATCAGAATTATCTCAATCTTTGGCTGCAGATCCGCTGGCGGCGCTGGTTGACGCAGACCTATCTGCGACAATGGCTGAACACGGCGAACCACTACCGCATGCAGCTTCTCGGCGACGCCGCCGACAATCCTGACCAGCGCATCGCCGACGATTTGCAGATGTTTGTGCAAAGTACACTGTCGATCGGGCTCGGGCTATTGAGCTCCTGCGTGACGCTCTGCTCGTTCGTCGTCATCCTGTGGAAGCTGTCCGAAGCGGCACCGCTGCATCTGTTTGGCGTGCCGCTGGCGATACCGGGCTATCTGGTTTGGGCCGCCCTCCTCTACGCGGCAGTCGGCACCACGCTCACGCATTTGATCGGCTGGCGGCTTATACCGCTCAATTTCCAGCAACAACGCTACGAGGCCGACTTTCGCTTCAATCTCGTGCGCACCCGTGAGAATTCCGAGCAGATCGCGGCGTTGCACGGCGAGGCCGCCGAGCGCGAGCGTCACCTCGGCCGCTTCGGACTGGTTGTGTCGAACTGGATCGCCATCATGAACCGGCAGAAGCAGCTGACGTTCTTCACGCAAAGCTATTCGCAGGCTTCGGTGATCTTTCCTTATCTGATGGTGAGCCCGGCCTACTTTTCCCGCGCCATGCAGCTCGGCGGCCTGATGCAGACGGCTTCCGCTTTCAACAGCGTGCAGACGGCGCTGTCTTACTTCGTCACGGCCTATCAATCGATCGCGCAATACCGAGCGGTGGTCACGCGGTTGTCTGGCTTCGAGGAAGCCATCGTGGCCGGCCGCGACGTCGCGACCACTCCACCGGCGGTCGAGGTGCTACCACGCGAAACGCCGAACGTGATTTCCATCGATCAATTGCGCGTGCGACTGCCGAACGGCGAGCCGCTTGTCGACGCCGAGCACATCGTGCTGTCGCCCGGCGAGCGCGTTCTGGTCACCGGGCCGTCAGGCGCCGGCAAGTCGACGCTGTTCCGCGTCGTCGCCGGGATCTGGCCGTTTGGCTCGGGCCGCGTGATGGTGCCGCAAGACGCCAAGGTGATGCTGTTACCGCAACGGCCGTATTTTCCGGTCGCTTCGCTTGCCGCGGCAGTCAGTTATCCGGCCCGTGCTGGCGCGTTCGACAACGCCCGCATCGCCGAGGCGATCGCGGCAGTCGGGCTTCCGGAATGGAGCGCAAAGCTCGACGAGGAAGCGCATTGGAATCGAATGCTGTCGCAAGGCGAGCAGCAACGCCTCGCTATCGCCCGCGCGCTCCTGCAAGAGCCCGATTATCTCTTCCTCGACGAAGCCACCGCTTCGCTCGATGAGCCTGCCGAGGCCGCGCTGTACCGGCTGCTGCAGGAGCGGCTCAAAAGCACGACGGTCATTTCCATCGGCCACCGCTCGACGCTCGGCGCCTTCCACTGCCGGCGCATCGAAGTCGTCCGTGGCGACGGCGCCTCGCAGGTCCGCGATGTGCCGCTGGTCTCCGCAGCGGAATGAGATACCGTCATCGCGAGCGAAGCGAAGCAATCCAGACAGACCATGACTCTGTAACTGGATTGCTTCGTCACTTCGTTCCTCGCAATGACGAGCGCAAAAAGAAAACGGCCGGGGCATTCCTGCCGCCGGCCGTCTTCTTAGAAATTGCTCAGCCGATTGTTACTTCAGACCGCTGAGATTCGCCGCGAAGGAGAGCTTGGCGATATAGGCGGCGCCGCACCAATTGGAGCCGAGACCGGTCGGATTTTGGGTCGTAACGTTGCCGGTCGCGAACGACGAGTTCGAAGCGCTGGTGAAGGCGTTACACTCGGCGTGAGTCAGGTTGGTGTCGTAGTAGCGCAGATCGAGCGTAAAGGCCTTGTAGGTCCAGCCGAAGCCGGCATCCCAGTTCCAGTAGCTCGTGTAGTTGACGCCGAATTCCTGAGGCGAGCCCGGAACGCCGGTACCGTAGAAGATGTCGCTGGTGCCGAGCGCCCAGTAGCCGAGGTCGGCCGAGATATAGCCGCCGATGCCGCTATTGGCGGGGAACCAGGAACTCGGAGCGGTGTAGGTCAGGTTGCCGACCGTGTACCAGCCGCTCGCGCCGGTGTTGGAGACTGACGGCGAGTACCATTCCTGCAGGCCGGCGGCCCATTGATCGTTGATCGTGTAAGTGGCCTTGGCGTACCACTCATAGAAACTCGCATCGGACTTCGCGACGTTGCCGCCAATCGGCTGGCCATTCCGATTCGGAACCGTTGCACCCTCTGGCGCCGTACAAATGCCGGTGCCGGGCGCGGTGCCGGGCGGATTGCCCCAGCAATTGCCACCAGGGTACCAGTAGTACCAGAAGCCAAAATCGAGAGCGAGTTTATCGAAGGTCGGACGGAAGCCGCCGTACATGTCAATTTCGGCCGCGGCCTGGTTCGGGAAGTCGATGCTCTCGCCGGAAAGACCAGCGTACCATTGCATGGTCGCAGTCTGATTGTAGCGCAGCTCGAAGCCGGCCTGCGTCGACGGATTGTGCGCCGACTGCGTGATGCCGCGGAAGTTATAATCCGTCATCAACGCGGCGGAGATGGCAACATCCCACGGCGAAGGCGGCGGCGCCGGCGCTGCCGGCGGGGCCTTGGTTGCCATGTCGGCTGCCATTGCAGAACTGGCCAAACCGGCCACCAATGCCAAGGATAAAGCGACTCTTTTCATAACTTGCCCCTTCTATTGTCCCTGCCTGTACTCGGGAGACCCCGACGTCCGCAGCCGGTACAGACCCAATTCCCGCAGCGCCACTCGTCCTACAAACTTGCGCAGCTTGAACCTTCACGAATTCTTCAATTTTGCTAGCGCGGAGCCAAGCTTAAAACGGCAGCAAATGCTGCCTTTTTATGCGTTTACGGGATAACTTCGTCGTTTCTTATCCAGTGTGGCAGGCGGGATACACTATCTTTTATGGGGTCTTTATTCGTCCAACTCGTCTCATGCCAAATACCCATATAAGCGAATACACGGACCTCCGAGGAGCACGACAGATGAAAGCGGTTGTGGACGGACAGATCGTTGCCCAGAGCAACGATGTCATCGAATGCAAGGGATATCAGTACTTTCCGCGCGCCTGCGTGCACATGGACTGGCTCGAAAAGGCCGACAAAACCACCGACGATCGGGCCTGTCCGCACGGCGTGCAATTCTACGACGTCGTGGTCGGCGGCGCGCGGCATCCGCGGGCGGCGTGGTCCTACGAAGCGCCGCGCCCCGAAATGCAGGAAGTTGGCGGACGATTCGGCTTCTGGCAGGACGTCGAAGTCGCGTAGGCGCGTAGGCGCGTAGCCGAGCGCGCCCAACCGCGCCGAGACGACGTTGAACTATCGCCCCCCGGATTGAGCTCAGCTCAATCCGGGGGCCTTCGTTTTACGCCGCTGCGTTTTACGCCGCTGCTTTCTTGCGATTCGCCTCAAGGCGGGTATCGACCAGCGCCACCGTCGCGTCGAGCACGGGATTGCTCAATCCCTTCTGCTTGGCGATGAGCTGCACGAGCTTATCGGCCCGCTCGATATTGGGAGCGCCGTTTTGCAGGGCGCGGGCGGCTGAAGCTGGACGCGTCAGTGACTGTGCGGCGGCGGCGTATTTCTCGAACGGCACCATGTCGTCCGGCTTGGCGCCGAGCTTGACGCAGAGATCGTTGACGAAATTGTAGACCGAACGCGATGTCTCGATGTCGCTGTGCACGGCTTCTTGGGCGGTGCGCATGCCGTCCTTGGTGATGCAGCGATAATTGCCGGCGCACAGCATCGCCCATTTGGCGAGTGGCACGAAGATCGATTCGTAGACCTTCAGCTTGACCGGCAGCTCGATCTTGCCTTCCGGGGTATCGAAACGCGCTGCATCGACGTCCTTCTCGAGCTGGCGGATGATCGCCGTATCCTTGTCGTCTTCGAACCGCGCGCATTTGAAATTCGTCGGCAGCGTCACCAGGAGTTCATTCGCCTTGCCGTCGGGCGGACGAATCGCCTGCGGATCGGGACTGTTCAGCGTGATCTTTTTGGGATCGACCGAATCCCAGACCCGCGGGTCGGTATAGGCAGGCTCCAGCGCCTTATAATCCAGGCCGGAGATACGCTTGATATAGGGCAGCGGCGGCATGTTCATGATCGACATGCAAGGCACGTGCGATTTTCCCACGGCGTCGAGCAGTTCGCGCACGCCGGCCGAGCGATATTGCGGCTCCTGCATGCACAAGCCGACCAAATCGTATTGTTTCGGATCGACCCCGGCCGCCGGCCCCGCCGTCACCTTGCCGGGGAGCTTGCGCGACTCGAGCAGCACCGGATCCTTGCGGCCGCGCACCGGCAGGCGAACCTTGAAACCTTCGGCATTGATCAGATCGGCCTCGGCGGGAAGACAAACCAGATGGATGGAATGCCCGCCGAACAACAGCTTCGAAGCGAGCAGCGACCCATAGGACGCGCCCATCAGCAGAATTTTATAAGTTGCCGGCATAACGCACCTCCTCGATAGAGCATAACGGCCGATCTGGTCGGCCAAGGATCGGCGGCCATTGGCAGCCGACCGTTCAAATTATTGCAATGCTATTGGCCCCGCAAAGCCCATGCAATGCGGGGTCAGGGCGCCTCGCAGCGCGCCGTGATCCGATCGATCCAGCGGCGAAACTAGCTGCCGCTGCCGCCGAAGCCGGAACCGGCCGGCGGGGTCCATGACGGTGCCGGCGCGGGTTCGGGTTGCGGTGCAGGTGCTGCTGCAGGCTTCGGCCGCGGCACCGCTTTGCGCTTCGGTGCCGCCTTCTTTGCCGCCTTCTTGGTGGTTTTCTTCGCTTTTGTCTTGAGCGTCTTCTTCTTGGCCGCAGCAGCCTTCTTCTTTTTCGCCGGTTTCTTCTTCGCTTTTGCCTTCGCCTTCTTCGCCATGATCGACCTCCCAATCTCGCTATCGAATTGCAATGTTGCGGACCCGTCTGCAGAGACCGTCAGCGTGACACCGCGCCGACCATGCCCCTCAGCCCGCAGTGCCGACCCGGTGCATCGCCACACCCGACCGATGCTCCCGCAGCCTTGACGGACAAGCCCCCCCTGTAGCCCAATCGATCAACTCGACCGTATGGACGGTCGGAAGATCCGTGCCCGTCGCGATCTGCGTGATGCAGCCGATATTGCCCGCTGCAATCACATCAGGTCGCAGTCTTTCGATAGTCCCGACTTTACGCTCGCGCAACCGTCTTGCGATGTCGGGTTGCATAATATTGTAGGTCCCCGCCGAGCCGCAGCACAGGTGACCGTCCGGCACGTCCTTGACCACGAAGCCGAGCTTGGTCAGCAACTCCTTCGGCTGGCGGGTGACGCGCTGACCGTGCTGCAGCGAGCAGGCCGAATGATAGGCGACAACAAGCGGCGGCGGCGCGCGCTCGGCCCGCAGCGGCAGGCCGGCGAGATATTCGGAAATGTCCTTGGTGAGGCTCGATATGCGGGCAGCGCGGGCGGCGTAAACCGGGTCGAGGCGCAGCATAAACCCGTAATCTTTGACCGTGGTGCCGCAGCCCGAACTGTTGATCAGGATCGCATCAAGGCCGTCGGCCGCGCTCCAGGCGTCGATATTGGCTCGCGCCTGCGCCAACGCTTCGGCCTCGCGGCCCATATGATGGACCAGCGAGCCGCAGCAGCCGGCGCCTTCCGGCAGCACCACTTCAATGCCGTGGCGTGTCAGCACGCCGATTGTCGCGGCGTTGATCTCGGGCATCAAGAGGTCATTGACGCAGCCGGCGAGGAGCGCGACGCGTCCTTTGCGCGCGCCTTTGGCGGCAAAGGTTTGCGCCGCGAGCGGGCGGTACGGCGGCCGCCAGGGCGACAAGCGCAGCATCGCGGCAAGCCGCTTCAATCCCAGCGCCGCGGCAATAGGCGCGAACGGTTTACCGATGCGCGCCGCCTGCAGCGCGGGCCCGAAGCGTCGTGGATAAGGCATCAGCCAGGCGAGTATCGCCCGCAGCAGGCGATCGCCAAGCGGGCGCCGATAGGTCGCCTCGATGTGGGCGCGGGCGTGATCGACGAGGTGCATATAGTGGACGCCGGACGGGCATGTCGTCATGCAGGACAGGCACGACAGGCAGCGGTCGATGTGACGCGTCACCTCCGCCGTCGCCGGCCGGTCGTGTTCCAGCATCTCCTTGATCAGGTAGATGCGCCCGCGCGGCGAATCGAGCTCGTTGCCGTCGAGCACGTAAGTCGGACAAGTCGCCGTGCAGAAGCCGCAATGTACGCAGGCGCGCAGAATCTTGTCGGCTTCCGCGACGTTCGGATCGGCAAGCTGCGCCAAGGTGAAGTTCGTCTGCATGGCTACACCCCCGCCCACATGCGCCCGGCATTGAGCACGCCTTGGGGATCGAACCCTCCGCGCACGCGCTTGGTCAATGCGGCGAGGACCGGCGCTTCCGGCGTGAACACATGGACCGCGGCACGCACCGCGACCGGGGCGCGGATCAGGGTCGCATGGCCGCCATTGGCGGCGACGGTCGAATGCACGAGCGGCGCGTGAGCGTCGTCGGTCGCCGGCACGGCCGCCCAAATAAGTCCACCGGCCCAATCGTAGAGCAGCTCCGCACCGGTCGCGCCGGCGAGCGCATCCCCGACCATGGCGCCCCGCGCCGGCGCGGTCGAAATCCGCCACACGTCAGAACTGCCGGCGGCGCCGTTCGCCGCAAACGGCGTCACGTCGCGGATCGCCCGCCACAGCGCACGCGAAGCCGTTTCGCCGAGTGTGACGAGTGCTCCGAACGGCGCCAGCAGGCTCCCCAGAACGTTTTTGCGCTGCGCCACCGAAGGTGCCACCCCTTCAAGGCGAAACGCCGTCACTGCCGTTTGCGCCGACGCTGTCTCGGCGATCCGCGCCGCGACGGCGGGCGGCAGATGCGCGGCGCCCGACACGTCGGCGAAGGAAGCCATCGCCGAGGCCATGACTTTGCCCGCGGTCACATCGTCGAGCTTGAGCGCCAAAATCGTTGCCTCGGTCTCGGCCTTGGGCAGCGTCTTAATGGTGATGTCGGTCATCGCGGCGAGCGTGCCCCACGATCCGGCGATGAGCTTGCACAGGTCATAACCGGTGACATTCTTGACCACGCGGCCGCCGGACTTGAAGATTTCGCCGCGGCCGGAAACGGCGCTCACCCCGAGGAAATGATCGCGCGCGGCTCCGGCTTTGATGCGGCGCGGGCCGGAGAGGTTGGCGGCGATGGCACCGCCGATGGTGCCGGCGCCGGTCACACCGCCGAGCAGCACCGCATAATCCATCGGCTCGAACGCGAGCTGCTGGTTGCGTGACGCCACCAGCGCTTCGATTTCAGCGATCGGTGTGCCGGCTTTGGCGGAAAGCACAAGTTCCTCCGGCTCGTAAAGCGTAACGCCGGAGAGGTCCGAAAGATCGAGGGTCGCATCCCATTGCGCGGCGCGGCCGATGGCGCGCTTGCTGCCGCGGCCGACGACCTCGACGGTCTTATCGTTGGCAAGCGCCCATTGGATCGCCTGCTCGACCTCCTTGGCATCGCGCGGTTTGAGATTGTCGGCCATCGTACGCGCCATCATTCCGCTGCGTCAGCCGCAGGCTGCGAATGCGCAAAGGCCGGCATGATCTCGCGCGCGAAAGTACGCAACTGTTCGCGGCCGCCGGAGATCGTAAGCAGGACATAGGCGGCCCCGGCGTCGCGCACGGCTTCCAGCGTCGCGCAAATTTCGTCCGGCGTACCGAACAGCGCGTTCTCCTCCGTGCCGCCGGCCTTATCGGCATAAGCCAGCACATGCGAGCCGCTCTTGCCGTCCGGCTGGCGCGAGACGTCGACCGTACGCTTGGTATAGGCCGCTTGGCGTACGAGCGCGGCCGCTTTGTCGGCTGAGTCCTTGGCCACATAAAGCTGGCGCGCTATCGCAACTTGCGTCGGGTCGAACGGCAAACCGTGTGTCTTACGTTCGGCTTTGTAGATGCCGATGCGCTCGGCGATTTGCGCTGCGCCAGCATATTGATCGAGGATCAAGTTGAAACCGCGCGCCGCGGCGCGGCGGATCGAGTTTTCGCTGCCGGCTGCGACCCAGAACGGCGGGTGCGGCCGTTGTGCCGGCGGCGGCTCGACGACGATGTCCTCAAAATGCCAGAAGCGGCCGCGATGCGAAAAGCGTTCACGGGTCGCAAACGCGCGCGTCATCACCTCGACCGCCTCCTCGAAGCGAGCGTCGGCCTCCTCCGATGCGATTTGGAATCCCTTGAACTCACTGTGCCGGTAGCCTTTGCCGATACCGAAGTCGAAGCGGCCGCCGGACACGAGATCGAGGGTGGCCGCCTGCTCGGCGAGCAGCACCGGATTGTGCCAAGGCAGAACCATGACCGCCGAGCCGAGCCGGAGCGTCTTCGTCCGCATCGCCAGCGCCATCAATAGCATCAGCGTCGCCGACACCTGGTTCCAACCGGTGAAGTGATGCTCGACAAGAAAGCTCGAGGAGAAACCGAGCGCCTCGGCCTCGACGTTGAAATCGAGATAGTCGCGAAAGCCCTGCCCGGACTGCGAGCCGAGATCGCTGCTGTTCGCCTGCGCCGAACTGAAGATGCCGAACTGCATGTGGATGTCCCGGCTGGCCCCCTTGGGGTCAGGCCGGATTAAACTTACGCAATAATACGAACGAGTGCGACCTTCCGTTTGACCAATGGTCATAACCGGAGCTTACGGCCATGAGGCGCCCAATTGCTGCTGCCGCGGTCCTGATCGTCGCCGCATTGAATATGCCGGGTTATACGCTCGGAAACGGCTCGCAAAGGCCTGACCGTTTGGGCGGAGCGACCGAAGGCGCAGTGCGGCATGGCCTTGCTGCATAACCGAATCCAGGATATATAGCCGGATATAATAAACGAAGGCCCGCCAATGCGGCATAGCGCACAGAAAAGAGCGATCAAGAACTATCGGTCCCGACTGGCCAAGCGCGGCATCGCGCGTTTCGAGCTTCAGGCCCTCGAAGCCGACCGCGAGCTTATCCGAATGGTCGCTCGCAAGTTGACCGAACGAGGGCCGAAGGCCGGTCAGATCCGTCAAACGATACGGCAGGCCATCGCCGCTGAGCCGCGAAAAACTGGAGGCATTCTGGCCGCGCTCCGCCGGTCACCTCTCGTCGGCGCCGATCTCGATCTCAGCCGTCCGAGGGAAGAAGGACGCAAGATCGATCTGTGACCCGCTATCTTCTCGATACCAACATCATCAGCAATACAGTCAAGCCGAATCCATCGGAAACGCTGCTGGCCTGGATGGCCGCGCAGAGGGACGATGATCTCTTCATCTCCTCGCTGACCCTTGCCGAGATTCGACGCGGCATTCTTGAAATGCCGGCAGGCAGAAAGCGCGGTGCTCTTGATGCCTGGTTCGTCGGCACCGAGGGACCACCGGTCTTGTTTGCGGGCCGCATCTTGCCGTTCGACGAAGAGGCGGGGCTGCTCTGGGCGCACTTAATGGCCGAAGGCAACGCAGCCGGACGGCCGCGCAACGCACTCGATATGATAATTGCGGCGATTGCCGGCGCCAACGATTGCATCATCGTCACCGACAATGAGCGTCACTTCGTGGGATTGGAAATTTTCAATCCTCTCAGCGACAACGAAGGAAAGCGATAGCGGTCGGACGTGCCGGTGGCTGAAATTAAGAAGCCATGGCCTGTCACACGATCGCTCAAAACCGCGGAATATCGGGAAACGCCACGCGCCCCGCATGAACGTGCATGCGGCCCAATTCGGCGCAGCGGTGCAGCGTCGGAAAAACCTTGCCGGGGTTGAGCAGGCTCTTGCCATCGAAGGCGCATTTGAGCCGTTGCTGCTGATTGAGATCCGCTTCCGAGAACATCACCGGCATCAGGTCGCGTTTTTCGACGCCGACGCCATGCTCGCCCGTGAGCACGCCGCCGACTTCGACGCATAGCCGCAAAATATCGGAGCCGAATTGCTCGGCGCGATCGAGCTCGCCAGGCTTGTTGGCGTCGTAGAGGATCAAGGGATGCAGATTGCCATCGCCGGCATGAAATACATTGGCGCAACGCAAGCCGTATTGCGCCGACAATTCCTGCATGCGGCGCAGCACCAGCGGCAATTTGGCGCGCGGAATGGTACCGTCCATGCAATAATAATCCGGCGAGATGCGGCCGACGGCGGGGAACGCAGCCTTGCGGCCGGCCCAGAACAAAAGCCGCTCGTCTTCGGAGTTCGAGACGCGGCAGGTCAGCGCCCGGCATGACTTGGCGATGTCCTGCACCCGCTCCAAAAGATGATCGACCTCGTCTTGCGGCCCGTCGAGTTCGACGATCAGCAAGGCTTCGACGTCGGGCGGATAGCCGGCGTGGACGAATTCTTCCGTTGCGGCGATAGCGGGGCGGTCCATCATTTCCATGCCGCCGGGAATAATGCCCGCGCCGATGATCTTGGCGACGCATTCGCCGCCGTCTTCCGAAGCGGCAAAGCCAAGCAGCGCCGCGCGCGCGGTCTGCGGTTTCTTTAAGATTCGCACCGTCACTTCAGTGACAACGCCAAGAAGTCCCTCCGATCCGGTGACGATGCCGAGGAGATCGTAGCCGCCGGCATCGAGATGCTTGCCGCCAAGGCGAATGATCTCGCCCGTCATCAGCACCAGTTCGCAGCCGAGCACATTGTTGGTGGTCATGCCGTATTTGAGGCAGTGCACGCCGCCGGAATTTTCGGCGACATTGCCGCCGATGGTGCAGGCGATCTGCGACGACGGATCCGGCGCATAATAGAAGCCGGCCTCGGCGACCGCCTGTGACACCGCCAGATTGGTGACGCCGGGCTCGACCACGGCGACGCGGTTGTCGTAGTCGATCTCGCGGATGCGGTTGAACTTGGCAAGCCCGAGGAGGACGCCGTCGCCGAGCGGCAGCGCGCCGCCGGACAGCGACGTGCCGGCGCCGCGCGGCACCACTTTGATGCCTTCGCCGTGGCAGTAGCCCAGCACGGCCGCGACCTGTGCGGTGGTTTCCGGCAGGACCACGACCATGGGCAGCTGACGATACGCGGTCAGCCCGTCGCTTTCGTAAGGCCGCATCGCCTCTTCCGACGCGATGACGCCCTCGCCCGGCACAATGCGCCGCAGCGCCGCCACGATCTCGGCGCGGCGCTTGAGCACCGCATCGTCGAACAATGGCATCAAGAGCGGCATCGGGTCCTCGTCGAGGCGTTGCCACGCAGTATAGCGTAGAAAGCACCGGTCATGCGCCTGTCAAATCGATTGCGGATACGCCGGCGGCCGTGGCGCGGACGGCAGTTGACACGCTGCACTGGGCTCGCTTGAACGACGCTCGGGGGCGTTACGGCGACAATGCCGGATGAGGAGACGCAATGACCAGGACAAGGAGGGCGGCGGCAATAATCGCCGCAGCGGCCGGCGCAATCATGCTGCAAGCTGCCGCGGTGGGGCCAGTCCGGGCCCAGGACGCCGCCAAGGGCAAGCAAGTTTTCAATATGTGCTCGCCGTGCCATTCGATTGGGCCGGGCGCGGCGAACAAGATCGGCCCTGAGCTGAACGGGCTCGACGGCCGGCATTCCGGCACGGCGCCGAATTTCGACTATTCGGACGCCAACAAGAATTCCGGCGTCGTCTGGAACGCGGCGACCTTCAAGCAGTACATCAAGAGCCCAAGCGCTATGATCCCCGGCACCAAAATGCCCTTTGCCGGTATCAAGGACCAGCAACGGGTCGACGATCTGTGGGCCTATATCAGTCAGTTCGACGCTAGCGGCAATATCAAGAAATAGGCTGGCGCTGCCGGTTTGATCTGGCGCAGGCGCCAGCGCCGAAAATGCGATAGGCTTGCAGCACATCAGCCGGGAGAACCGCCGCTATGATCAAAGATATCGTCGTCAATCTCACCGTCGGCCAAAACGGCGGTCCGGCCGGCGACTACGCGGTCTCCGTCGCCAGCGCATTTAACGCGCACCTGACTGGCATCGCTTTCGTTTACGACCCGATCGTTCCGGTGTCGGGGACGGGCTACATCCCCGCCGAGGTGATCGAGAGCCAGCAGGCCGACAATGAAACTGCGGCAAAAGCCGCCATCGACCGCTTCGCTTCGGCAACCGAACGCGCCGGATTATCGGCGGAGCCGCTCACCCTCACTGCCAGTCTCTCCGGCGCCGGCGATCAGTTTGGCCGCATCGCACGACGTTTCGATCTCGCCATTGTCGGCCAAGGCGAACCCGAGACCGGCACCGTGGACGAGATCATCGCCGAAACCGCGCTGTTCGAATCCGGCCGGCCGTTGATCATGGTGCCCTACATCCAAAAGGCGCCGCTCAAGCTCGACAATGTCATGGTGTGCTGGGACGGCAGCCGGCAGGCGGCGCGCGCCGTTGGCGACGTCCTGCCGCTTCTGACCAAGGCCGGCCGTGTCGAGATCGTCATCATCACCAATGAACGCGGCAAGCAAGACGAGATTGAAGGCGCCGATATGGGCCAGCATCTCGCCCGGCACGGCCTCAAGATCGACGTTCACCGCATCGCCGGCGGCAATATCGACGTCGCCGACGCGCTATTGTCGCACGCTGCCGACTCCAGCGCCGATTTCATGGTGATGGGAGGCTACGGCCACTCGCGGTTGCGCGAATTCGTGCTCGGCGGGGTGACCCATTCGATGTTTCGGTCGCTGACGATACCTGCACTATTGTCGCACTAAACTATTGATCGCCGACCACGGTCTGCACCACGAGACCCCGCGCCCGCGCATCGGCGACGCCGAGCGCGCGCAGCGCAATGAGCGTCAGGGATTGCACCAGAAGGCGCTCGCGGCCCGCAGCATCGTGGGCCAGCGGTCCGATCAGCGCTTCGATGAGAAGGCCGAGCAAGGCGGTCCCCGCCAGCGCGGCATCCTGTTCCGGCAGATGCCCGCCCGCGACCGCCGCAGCGATGCGCGCCGAAAATTCCGCAGCAAGCGCCTTGCGAAAGGACAGCCGCACGGCATTAAGCTCGGCATCGACCGGTTCGCCCGTTGCCGCAAAAGCGAGCCGCCGGTCGCGCAGTGCGCGTGTGTTGAATGTCATAATCGCGGCCGAGAGCGCCGACAGCGGACCGGGCGCAACGTCGGCGGCGCGGCGCAGCGCCGCGGTTTCGCGGTCCGATATTTCCGTCAGCAGCGCAGCGACCAGATCGGTCTTGCCGGGGAAATAGCGATACACGGTCCCCGCCGCGATGCCGGCGCGAGCCGCGACGGCCGCGATCTGCACCGCGGCCATGCCGCCCTCGCTCGCTGCCTGCCGCGCCGCGGCGATGATGGCGGCATGACGGGCGGCAAGCCGGCGCTCGACATTGGCGGTGCGACGATAAGGCATTGGGCTTCGTAAAATGAATTCGCCTTGCAGAACAACTGAACCACGATTCAACGATTCCGGCAACGCGAAGCCATTCGGTCGCAGCAGCGGTTTTGCCCTTTGGCGAGATCATCTCGTCTGGCATAGGAGTGGCAACGTCTCTCGGGGGAAATGACCATGACCGGAAAATCGGCTGTTGCGGCGATTGTCGCCGGACTCATTCTTGGCCTTGCGGCACCAGCCTGCGCCGACGATTACCCATCGCGGCCGATCGATTTCATCGTGCCGCTGGCGCCCGGCGGATCGACCGACGTGCTCGGCCGCATCATGGCGCAGGCGATCAGCGTGCGGCTCGGCCAGCCCGTCGTGGTCGAGAATGTCGCCGGCGCCGCCGGCACCATCGGCGTCACCCGCGCCGAGCGCTCGAAGCCGGACGGCTACACGCTCTTGTGGGGCATGTGGGGAACGAACATGGCGAACGGCGCCATCTACGACCTCGGCTTCGACCTGTTGAACGATTTCGAACCGATCGCGCTCGTTGCCACGCAGCCGTTCTTCATCGATGCGCGCAAGACCATGCCGGCGAGTAACCTCAGGGAATTGATCGCATGGCTCAAGGCGAACGCCGACAAGGCGACCATGGGCACGTCGGGCGTCGGCTCGCCGAGCCACATCGCCGGCGTGTTGATGGAGCAATTGGTCGGCGTGAAGTGGCAGATGATCCCCTATCGCAGCGCGGGGCTTGCCACCAACGATCTCCTTGCCGGCACCACCGATCTACAACTCGACACGCCCGCGGTGTCGCTGCCGCACGTGCAGAGCGGCGCGCTGAAGGCCTATGCGGTCACCGCCAAAGAGCGCATCGCGGTGGCGCCGGACATTCCAACCGCCGACGAAGCCGGATTGCCCGGTTTCTATTTCTCGTTCTGGCACGCGATGTGGGCGCCCAAAGGCACGCCGCCGGCGATCATCAAGAAGGTCAGCGCGGCGGTGATGGACGCCCTTGCCGATCCGACCGTCCGCAAGCGCCTCACCGATCTGGCGCAGATAATCTATCCGCCGGAGCAAGAGACGCCCGCGGCGCTGCACGCCTTCCAGAAGGGCGAGATCGAGAAGTGGTACCCGATCATCAAGGCCGCCGGCATCAAACCGCAGTGACTGGGATCACTGCTGCTTCTGGTCCTGGTCCTTTTTATTGGCTTCGTGGTGACCTATAGCGCAGCCTGCGGCGGCGCCGAGGAAGCCATGGTGACCGGCGACGTGGCCCGCCGCACCGCCGACAATTGCGCCTTTGATGCAGCCTTTGGCATTGGCTGGCGCCGCAGACAGCGCGATCGCAAGTGCCAGAGCCGCGGTACCGATAATTGCCTTCATTTCAGTTGAGCCTCCGCTTGTCGCAAGCTCAATCCGCGGCGCCCGCTTTTCGTTCCCCCAATGCGATCAATAGGGCACGCAAGCGGTCTTCAACCGATCTTCTCCGCCATGGCCTTGGCGCGGATCTTGGACAGCGTTGTCGTCGGCGTGATCGCTTCGCCGTCGATGGCAAGCCGCACGATGGCGGGCTTGCCTGAGGCCTGCGCTTCTTTGAACGCCGCGGGAAAATCCTCGGTGCGCGCGACCGAGACGCCGAAGCCGCCGAAGGCGCGTGCGTAAGCGGCAAAATCCGGATTACGCAAGGCCGTCGCCGAAATGCGGCCGGGGTATTCACGCTCTTGGTGCATGCGGATGGTGCCGTACATGCCGTTGTCGACGACGATGATGATGAACGGCAGGTCGTATTGTACGGCGGTGGCGAATTCCTGGCCGTTCATCAGAAAATCGCCGTCGCCGGCAAGGCATACGACTTGGCGCTGCGGATAGAGCCGCTTCATCGCCACCGCGGCCGGCACGCCGTAGCCCATCGAGCCCGAGGCCGGCGCCACGTGGTGCGCGAAGCGACGAAAGCGGAAGAAGCGGTGAATCCACGCCGCATAATTTCCGGCGCCGTTGCACAGGATGGCGTCGGCGGGGAGGTTTTCGCGCAGCCACACCATCACCGCGCCAAAATTGACATCACCCGGCTGCTCGGTGGGCTTCTGCGTCCATTGCAGATAGTCGGCATGCGCGGCCTTGGCGTCCCCGGAAGGCGCGCGTGCGAATTTCAAATCCTCGAGCGCCGCGGCAAAGGCGGTCGGCGTCGCGTGGATCGCCAACTGCGGACTGTAAACCCGGCCGAGCTCTTCGGCGCCCGGATGCACATGCACGAACGGGACTTGCGGCCGCGGAATGTCGAACAGCGTGTAGCCTTGCGACGGCAGTTCGCCGAGCCGCCCGCCGATCATCACCACGAGGTCGGAGGCTTTGATGCGCTCGAGCAAATTCGGATTGGGCCCGATGCCGAGATCGCCGGCGTAGCAGGGATGTGTCTGGTCGAAGAGCGAGCCGCGGCGGAATGTCGTCGCGACCGGCAGCGCGTATTTCTCCGCGAAGCGACCGACGCCGGCGGAGGCTGCCGCCGACCAACGGCTGCCACCGAGCAGCAGAATCGGTGCCCGCGCACCACCAAGAAGCTCCGCGAACTTCGCCATCTCGGCCGGTCCCGGCGAGGTCTCGACCGGCGTGTAGGGCGGCGCATCGGCAACGGCAATGCGCTCGACCAGCATGTCCTCGGGAATGGCGACGACGACTGGCCCCGGCCGGCCGTTCGCTGCGGTGTAGAAGGCGCGCGACACGATTTCCGGCACCCGCGCCGGATCGTCGATCTCGGTCGTCCATTTGGTCATGGCGCCGAACACCGCGCGATAGTCGACCTCCTGGAAGGCCTCGCGCTCGCGCATATCGCGGGCAACCTGGCCGACGAACATGACCAGCGGGCTCGAATCCTGTTGCGCGATGTGGATGCCGTGAGAGGCGTTGGTGGCGCCCGGGCCGCGGGTCACAAAACAGACGCCCGGTCGGCCGGTCACTTTGCCGATGGCCTCGGCCATCATCGCGGCGCCGGCCTCCTGCCGGCACACGGTGACGGCAATATCGCTGTCATGGAACGCGTCGAGCACCGCAAGATAGCTCTCGCCGGGCACGCAGAAGACGTGCTGCACGCCGTGGATGCGCAACTGGTCGACCAGCACTTCGGCGGCGCTGCGCAGATTGTCCTTGGCGCGCATTTCACTCTCCTTGAGCGCCCCTCCCGGGGCTGCAAAGCGGCATTTTGCCCTGCCCCATTTGAGCCCGGAATTGGTATGGGACGTGCATGATATCGCCCGTTCCATAGCGCAAAACCCGCATATCCGAAACTTGCGGGGCAAAAGGAGAAAACGCGCGCTGCCCCTGATTGACTAGACCCCGCCGTTGGCGACATAAGCTGCAGCATCAGACGGCAAATCACCCAAAAAGGACCGACCGAAAAGGACCGACCATGGCGAGCACTGCGACACCCGCGTCAACCGGTGGGCACGGACCAGAAGTGACGCGGCGCGATTTCCTCTTTATCGCCACTGCGACGGTAGGTGCGGTCGGCGCCGCCGCCACTTTAGTGCCGCTGGTCGACCAGATGAATCCCGACGCCTCGACGCTTGCCGCCGGCGGCCCGGTCGATCTCGACGTCAGCAAGATCGAGGAAGGCGGCCAGGTCATGATCCGCTGGCGCGAGCGGCCGATTTTCGTCTCCCACCGCTCAAAGCAGACGCTCGATTCGATGCAGAGCCAGCAGATGGTCTCGATATTGTCCGATCCGGATTCCGAGCAGCCGCAGCAGCCGCCCTACGCGACCAATTGGCACCGCTCGCTCAAGCCGGAATACGGCGTGCTGGTCGGCATCTGCACCCATCTGGGCTGCATTCCGCTGTTCTATCCGACGCCAAGCGCAACGACGCCGGTGACGAACTGGCCGGGCGGCTATTTCTGTCCCTGTCACGGCTCGAAATACGATCCGGCCGGCCGCGTCTTTTCGGGGGTGCCGGCGCCGTACAATCTGCCGGTGCCTCCCAACCGCTTCGTCAATGCCACGACGCTGCGCGTCGGCGAGAACGATGCGAGCGCGCAAGCCTGGAATTTCGATTCGATCCGCCAGCTGTAGGTCATTGCACCTCGCCCATCCTTCAGGGGGCGCACTGCGGTGGCCGTGCGTTGACGTCTTATGAAACCTCGACGACCCCCGCGGATCGGGCTATTCCGCCTTTCGATCCTCGCCATTGTCATCGGCGGCGTCACTGGCTTCGGCGCAGTCGCCTTCCGCGCGCTCATCGGCCTGTTCCATAACGTCGCCTTTCTCAAGCTGTTCAGCTTCGTCTACGATGCCAGCGTATTCACGCCGCCAAGCCCGTGGGGGCCGTTCGTCATTTTGGTGCCCGTCATCGGCGGGCTTATCGTCACCTTCCTGATCGTCAACTTCGCCCCCGAGGCACGCGGCCACGGAGTCCCGGAGGTGATGGACGCGATCTATTACAAGGAAGGCGTGATCCGGCCGATCGTCGCCTTGATCAAGTCGCTGGCCTCGGCGCTTTCGATCGGCACCGGCGCCGCGGTCGGCCGCGAAGGGCCAATCATTCAGATCGGCGCCGCGCTCGGTTCGACGCTCGGTCAGATCATCCACATGGCGCCGTGGCAGCGCATTACGCTGGTCGCCGCCGGTGCCGGCGCCGGCATCGCCGCGACCTTCAACACGCCGATCGGCGGCGTCATGTTCGCGATCGAATTGTTGATGCCGGAATTGAGCGCGCGGACTTTCCTGCCGGTAGCGCTGGCCACCGGCATGGCGACGTTCGTCGGCCGCATCTTTTTCGGCATCCATCCGGCCTTCGCCATCCCGGCCGGCCTCCTGACCTCGCAGCAGCCCGCGACATTAACCGCCATCGTTATGTTCGCGGTCCTCGGCGCTCTCATAGGCATTGCCGGCACCGCGTTCATCCGCGGGCTGAGTTTTGCCGAGGACGTGTTCGAGGAGATCGAAAATCCGTATCTGCGCAACTTTATCGGCATGCTGGTGCTCGGCATTTTGATCTATGTGCTGATGCGGCTGGCCGGCCACTATTACGTCGAGGGCGTCGGCTACGCCACGATCCAGGCCATCCTTAACGGCGACATGCAGTTGCCGGCCCTCCTGTTGATCCTTTTCGTCGCCAAGCTATTCGCCACCTCGCTCAGTCTCGGCTCGGGCGCCTCGGGTGGCATCTTTTCGCCGTCGTTATTCATGGGCGCGACCATCGGCGGCGCATTCGGCGCCATGGTCACGGCCGTGCATCCGGTGGACGGCGTCACCGCCACCACCGGCGCCATCATCGGCATGGCGGCGATGGTCGGCGGCGGCACCGGCGCGGCGATGACCGCGGTCACCATGATCTTCGAAATGACCCGCGACTACGATCTGGTCATGCCAAGTATCGTCGCGGTGGCGCTCGCCATTGGCGTTCGGCGCCTGTTGTCGGTGGAGAACATCTACACCATGAAGCTTGTCGGCCGTGGCCACTTCGTGCCCAAGGCGATGCACGCCAATATGTTTTTGGTGCGCCGGGCGGACGACGTCATGGAGCACGATTTCGTCGTCATGCCGGCCGACGCCGATCTCGACGAATTCTTGCGCCAGCACGGCACCGCCGGCGGCTACAAGCATGTCGTGGTGGCGCGTGACAATCACATTGCCGGCGTGGTCCGGATCAATACCGGCATCCGCCGCGGCCTCGAGACCGCTTATTCCGGCGTGACCATGGCGACCGTGGCCCAGCGCAATTTCACCATTGCCCGGGAGACCGACATCGTGTTTGACATCGTACAGCGCATGTCGCGCCATGCCGCCGCCATGGCGATCGTGGTGAAGGCGGGTGGCCGCGGCCGGCCGGACGAAGTCGTCGGCATCATCTCCAAGGAACATATCGCCGACTCGGTCGCCGACAGCATCAAGCCGTTTGGGTGATTAGCGTGAATCGGCATCGGGGCGGTGGCGCCGCCCTTCTATCGAGACGTTGCGAGGTCATCGAGGATGACTGCAAGGAGCGTGCTTATCTCGGATGCGGGAATCGCCGGACCGGCGCTCGCCTTCTGGCTCCGCGCTGCCGGCTTCGAGCCGACGTTGATCGAGAAAGCGCCCGCTCTCCGCACCGGCGGCTATGTGATCGACTTCTGGGGCCTGGGGTACGACATTGCCGAACGCATGGGGCTTGCTGGCGAAATAAATCGCATCGGCTATCACATCCGCGAAATGCGCATTGTCGACGACGCTGGCCCCCGCGTCGCCGGATTCGGTCTGGCGACGCTAAACGCACTCACGGGCGGCCGTTTCGTGACGCTCAGCCGCAGCGATCTGTCGCGGCTGCTGTTTGAGAAAATCAAAGGGGAAACGGAAGTCATTTTCGGCGATGAGGTTGTCGGGATCGAAGACCGCACGGACCACGTGGAGGTTCAATTCGACCATGCCGGCAGGCGCCGGTTTGATTTGGTCATCGGCGCGGACGGTCTGCATTCGGGTGTCCGTCGCCTCGTCTTCGGACCGCAGGGTCGGTTGGAGAGGCGGCTCGGCTACATCGCCGCCGCCTTCGAGGTCGGCGGCTATCGTCCGCGCGACGACGATGTGTACGTGACCTATAGCAAGCCCGGCCGGATGATTGGGCGCGTCACTTTGCATGACGATCGAACACTATTCTTGTTCGTCTTCGCCGCAGACATCGATCTTGCGGAGGCGCAATACGATCTTCCGGCCCAAAAGTCGTTGCTGCGCGCCAAATTCGGCAGGGACGGTTGGGAATGCCCGCGAATCCTCGATGATCTGGAGAGTGCACAGGAGCTTTATTTCGACAGCGTCAGTCAAATTAAGATGGAAAATTGGTCGCACGGGCGCGTTGCGCTTGTCGGAGATGCCGCGTTCTGTGTATCGCTCATGGCCGGACAGGGCTCGGCGCTGGCGATGACGTCGGCCTACGCTCTGGCCGGCGAACTTATGAAGGCGAGTGGCCGGCACGTCGAGGCTTTCGCCGCCTACGAAGCATTGTTGCGAAACTATATCGCATCAAAGCAGCATGCCGCAGAGCGCTTTTCCGCGGCCTTTGCGCCAAAAACCGCCTGGGGGCTGTACCTTCGCAACCAAGTCATTAAGGTCTGCGCAATCCCAGGACTCGCGAGATTGGCATTCGGCAGGGATATCGTCGATACGCTTGCGCTTCCGGATTACGGCTGGTCAATGCCCGGGCAAACCGATTGACGTCTTTCCGTCTGCAGAGATCGACCTCTCGCCAAAGCCTGTACGCACGTGCATTCGCTGGCCTCGTCCCTCATAATGACTCATGAATTTCGATTTTCGCGCGTTGGCGGTGGCGACGGCCGGCTTCTCCGCCTTCGTCAATCTCTACTCGCCGCAAGCGCTGCTGCCTGAACTCGCGGGCGAATTTCACGTCGGCCCCGGTGAAATCTCCTCGCTGATGACGGCGAGCACGGCGGCGATCGCGCTGTCGGCGCCGTTCACTGGCGCGTTCGCCGACGTGTTGGGCAGGAAGCGGCTGATTGTCGCCGCCATGTTCGCCATCACGGTGCCGACCGTGATCATGACCTTGACGGCGACGGTGCCGCAGCTCGTATTCTGGCGTTTCGTCCAGGGCCTCTTGGTGCCGCCGATCTTCACGATCACGGTCGCTTATATCGGCGACGAATGGCCGCCGCGCGACGTCGCCCGCGTCGCCGGACTTTATGTGACAGGCTCGGCCATCGGCGGATTTTCCGGCCGCTTCATTCCCGGCATCCTGACCGACGTAATCGGCTGGCGCTCGGCCATCCAGGTCGTCGCCCTGATCACACTCGTCGCCGCGGTCATCGTGGCGCTGATGCTGCCGCGTGAGCGGCAATTCGTGCGCTCCGGCGGCCTGTTGCTGTCGCTATCGCAAATGTTCCGCCATTTCCGCGACCGGCGTCTGGTCGCGACCTTTGCCATCGGCTTCGGCGTGCTGTTCAATTTCATCGCTGCCTTCACTTATGTGAGCTTCCATCTGGCCGGTCCGCCCTACTTCTTCTCGCCGACGCTTCTTGGCGCGCTGTTCTTCACTTATCTCGTCTCCAGTCCGCTACTGCCCTGGACCGGCCGCGCCATAGCGTTGTTCGGCCGCCGCCGCCTCGTGTTCGGCACCATCGTGGTGTGGATCGCCGGTGCGTTGCTGCTCTTGGCGCCGCCGGTTTGGATCATTATCGGCGGGCTGACGCTGTGCGCCGTCTGCGGCATGCTGTGCCAGACAATCTCCACCGGATATGTCACTCTCACCGCCAAGGAGGGACGTTCGTCGGCGGTCGGGTTTTATGCCTCGATCTTCTATATCGGCGGCAGCGCCGGCGCGTTCCTCACCGGCATCGCCTGGACGACGGCGGGTTGGGGCGGCTGCGTCGCGGTGATCGTCGCCATGCAGGTCATCATGGCGATCATCGTCGTCGCGGCCTGGGATTGATGAAGGCGATGCGTGCCCATGTCCGCTCCTCCCCGCGCAAGCGGGGACCCAGTGCAATATGCTAGTCGCGATGCGCGTACCTAGATTCCCACTTCCGCGGGAATGAGCGGTAAACTCGAAGGCGTTAAGGGAGAAACTGTGTTGTCAGAAAGCCAATTTGCATTCTTGCGCTCGATCGATACGCCGACGGTGTGCAACCTGATCGAAATCGTGACGCCGGAGCGGCGCGGCGCCGGCTATACCGCCGTTCACCTGCACTGTCCGTTTCCCGACCTGCCGCCAATGGTCGGATTCGCCAAAACCGTCGTCATCCGCGCCAAGGACGCGGTGAGCGGGGCGAGCTACATGGCCAAGCGCATGGATTATCTCGATTACGTCGCCGCTGCGCCGCGGCCGAGCGTCGTCGTGATCGAAGATCAGGACGAGCCGCCGGGCTACGGCGCCTTCTGGGGCGAGGTGCAAACCAACGTGCACAAGGCGCTGGGCTGCCTCGGCACAGTGACCAACGGCTCGATCCGCGACATTGCGCAAGTGGCCGACGGTTTCCAGATGCTCGCCGGCTCGATCGCGCCCTCGCATGCCTATGTCCATGTCGAGGAGTTCGGCGTTCCGGTCCGTGTCCACGGCATGGACGTCAATAGCGGCGATCTCATCCACGCCGACCGCCATGGCGCGGTGGTGGTGCCTGCCGACAAGGTCGACGCGCTGCAAGCCGCGTTCGATGGCCTGATCAAGCAAGAAGCCCGCATCATCGCCGCCGCGCGCAAGCCCGGCGTTACCGTCGAGGAGATCAAGGCGGCGTTTAAGGGCTAATTTTCGCGCTCGGATGCCAGTGCGGCTGATAGCCGGCCGCTAAGACCGCAAGGACCGCCGCCGGTGTGAGGACATCGACTTTGTCGACACGCGGCCGCGGCCTGCGGACATCGTAGCCCTGCGGCGTCCAGTGCAGCAGCGTATTGCCGCGCACGGCGAAGGCCTCTTCCGCCATCGCGACGAAGGCCCCGTCGGGTAATGCGTCGATGGCCCGCCGATGCACGCGTTTGGCGCGGCCCTGCAGACGCTCCTCGTGCAGCACACGATCCATCTCGGCTGCCCGCGGCGGTGCGTGCAGCTTTTGCGCCTTGCGCCAAGCCTCCGCGAATGCTTCCGCGTCGTTGCGCCGGCACTCGAAGCAAGGCCGATGGCCGGCGGCAAGCGCCGTCACTTCATCGAGAAAAAACAGCTCGGTATAAAAGCGTCCCCAGACGTCGCGATGGCGGCCTTTGAAGTCGAGGACACAGCAAATCCATTGCCGCGACGCCCAGCGCCGCGCCGTCAGTGCTTTGGCATCGGTATGAAAGCGTCCCCCGCGATTGCCGAAAAACCGGCCGCGCGCGGGCTTGGCGATCAATTCGCCGAACGGAGTTACGCGATTTTGCAGCGGCATCGCGGTGTCCTACGCGGTCCCGGGCCAGTCGCGCAATCGGCAGGCCGGTGCTAGCCTCCCCTCGCAACGAGAAGCCAAACGAGGAAACGCATGCCCCGCATCCCCATCATCGAACGCGCTGACATGAATGCCGAACAGGCGCGCGTCTATGACGCCGCCAAGCAGGCAAGCGGCATCGTCGGTGGACCCTATTATGCCTATATCCGGCTGCCGAAACTGTTCGAAGCCGCGCAAGCTTTGCGCGAGTCGCTGTCCGGCGGACCGCTGTCGCCGCGTGAGCAACAGATCGTCAATCTCGTCGTCGCCCGCCATTGGAACGCGCGCTACCCATGGTTCGCGCAAGTGCGCCGCTCGCTCTCCGTCGGCATCGATCAGGCCACGATCGATGCGATCAACGGGCACAAGACACCGAACATAACCGACGCGCGCGAAAAGACCTGCTTCGTGGTCGCGAGCGAATTGCTGACAAACAAAGGCCTGAGCGACGGAACCTACGCCGCCGCGGAAAGAGCCATGGGTCTGGAAAGCCTGGTGGCGCTGGTTGCCTCGATCGGCAGTTTTTCGATGACCTGCATGACCGCGGGCACCTTCGGCATTGAGCCGCCAGCCGCCAACCCAACGCCGCTCCTGTAATCCGGCTGCGGGCGTGAACCTGCCGCCCTTTCCAAACGACCCATTGGAACTCGATCGTCAGAATTTGTGACGAGAATTTCCCATGATTCTGGTCCTCAGCCGGCAATGGAGCGCGACGACCCTTGCGGCGGCTGCCTTTACGCTGGTTTCGCTAACGATCCCGGCACCGGCGCAGTCCTGGCGCGATCTTAAATGCACCGGCAATCCCGATGTTCCGTGGGCTGAACAGGTCGCCGGATGTACCCATGCCATCGGGTCGGGCCGCTTCAGCGGGACCGGCCTAGCGCAGGTCCTCAATAACCGTGGCAACGCCTATGTGGGGACGGGCGATCTGGGCCACGCGCTCGCCGATTTCGACCAGGCAATCAGCCTCGCTCCCGATAGCGCCGAGCCTTACAACGGCCGCGGCATCACCGAGGCGGCGAAGAATGATTTCGACCACGCGCTTGCCGACTTCACCCGAGCGATCCGGCTTGCGCCAAGCTATGCGCTTGCCTTCAACAACCGCGGCCTTCTCTACGCCTACCGTCGAAATCTCGACTCCGCGATCGCCGACTATGACGAGGCAATTCGACTCAAGCCCGATTATGCGCTCGCTTACGTCAACCGGGGCAATGTCTACGCTGCCGAAAAGAATTCCGATCGGGCGATCTCCGACTACACGGCGGCGATCGCGATCGATCCCAAGAACGTCGCGGCCTATGACGTGCGAGCCATGCAATATTCCATCAAGGGCGACCTCGACCTTGCACTTGCCGACTACACCACCGCAATCGGTCTCAATCCCGGCGATTCCCATCTCTACATCGACCGTGGCTATCTCTACGCCGAAAAAAACGATGGCGATCGCGCGCTTGCCGACTACAGCAACGCCGTTACCATCAATCCGAAAGACTGGCTTGCTTACGATGTCCGTGGCGACGTCTATAGGAACCAGGGCGATCTCGACCGCGCGCTGGCCGACTACAACGCATCGATCGGGATCAATCCCGACAATGCGCTGCCCTATGACGGCCGCGGTATCGTCTATAAGGCCAAAGCCGAGTTCGGCCGCGCCATGGCCGATTTCACCAGAGCCATCGAGATCGATCCGTCGGATGCCGGTGCTTACTCCGACCGCGCCAGTATCTATGAAGGCTACGGCAAATTCGACTTGGCAATTGCCGATTTCGGCAAGGCCATCGAAATCATCCCGGCCGATGCCGTGGCTTATACTTATCGCGCTGCCGCCTATAGGGCGAAGGGCGACCTCGCTGGCGCGCTTGCCGACTACGACAAGGCCATCGAGATCGATCCGCAATATGCTGACGCCTACCGAAAGCGCGGCTCCTTGTACCAGGACAAGGGCGATCTCGCGCGGGCGACGGCGGATTACGACAAAGCCGACAGGACGGGCATACAATCGCTGCTGGCGCCCAAGACGGCGAAGTAAGGTTCGCCGGCGCTGCCTAGGGCGTAAACTCGTCAATTCGTTCGGTCGGATACCCTGCGAGAATCCAACTTTGATTGATTTAATTTCCTTGTAATCGCCAAAAGGCCATACGGCCTTGTATTGGCGGATAACACCTTGGATTCGGCGTGGCGCACCGCTATCATCGTATTCCCACAATGGAGACGACGTGCGATGGCGACCGGTACCGTGAAGTGGTTCAATCCGACCAAAGGTTATGGGTTCATTCAGCCGCAAGGCGGCGGCAAGGACGTTTTCGTCCATATCTCGGCGGTAGAGAGGGCCGGTTTGTCGACCCTCAACGAAGGCCAGCAGGTCGAATTCGAAGAGGTTGCAAACAAGGGGAAGACCTCGGCGGAGAACCTCAAAGTGAGGTGAACCGGGCGCCCCGCGCGCCCCTCCGTTGCGCTGGATCGCGAATGGTCCCGCTCGAAGCCTGACGATCTTGACGCTATTCCCCGCGACGCGGCGGCCTTTAGGGATTAAAGGCCGCCGGACGGCGGCGATGCGCGTGGGCGGCCTGCCGCCGAGAGCAACGAGGAAAGGCTTCACCATGGCGGGCGGCGATGACGACTATGGTGACGCGTTCAAGAAAGCAAAGCTTGAACACGACCAGCAACTGGACGCCCCCACGGAGGCAAAGCGGGTGCAAGCGGAGGCCGATGCGGATATCGCCGTATTGAGCGATGTGGTGCTGCCCCAATTGCAGGCTGCCGCTCAGACATTGCAGCCGCTCGGCGGCAAAGTAGAAATTCGGCAGTACGGACGCACCGGGAAAACCTTACGGCCCGCCTCGGTTGCTTTCCGCATAACCGACCAGAAGGATCAGCAAGATCAGCAGGATCAGCCGGGCTCCCGAAAGGGCCACCAAAGCGGCGTCTATTTGATTGTTCCGCGCGGCGGTGCGGTCACGGTCACCTGCGGCGACGGTTTCGATGTGACGGGCCAGCCGAAACAAGCCAAAAACGTCAGCGAAGAGACCGGCATCCGGCGACGCGATGACGTTACGATCGAGAACGTCAAAAAATTGATCATGCGCGCGATCGAGGAATACCGAAACGATCGCGATCCACCCGGCGCGCCAATAATGGCGATCACCTGAAACAACATAACGGCCGGCGTGGCAATGGTAAGCCGCGCGGGAACGCTGGTGGAAAAATCAAAGCCGTGGTCGTTGACTAGTCCGCCGTACCGCGCCACGCGCCGATGGCCGGCACCGGCAGTCCCAGATTTTCCCGCAAAGTGACGCCGGAGAAATCGTTGCGAAACAGCCCGCGGCGTTGCAGCTCAGGGACGACGAAGCGCACGAAATCCTCGTAAGTCCCCGGCACATGCGTGGCAGAGAGGACAAAGCCGTCGCAGGCCGGCGCCGCGAACCACGCTTCGAGCTGATCAGCCACCTCCCCGGGGCCGCCGACGATCGGATTGTGCACGCGGCCACGGCCGCTGATTGCGATGAAGTCGCGCACCGTGGGATTTTTCTTGGCGCTGACCACGCGATCGCGGATGCCTTGCAGGCCGGACATCGTGTCAAGCTCGGCCGGCGTGAACGCTTCGTCCATGCCCTTTCGTGCAAAGTCGAAGTTAAGCGCCTCCGACAACAGCGACAGCGCATCGATCTCGAGCGGCAATTTCTCGATCTCCGCCCACTTGTCCTCGGCTTCGGCTTTGGTCGCCGCCGCCACGGTGTTGACCAGGTGGGTGATCTTGACCGCCTCGGGATCGCGGCCAAAGCGCGCCACCTCCGCCTTGAACTCCACGTAATCGCGCCGGCCGGCGTCGATATTCGGATAGACGACGAAGATCACCTCGCCCCAGCGTGCGCCGAAGCTTTTGCCGCGGCCGCTCGATCCGGCCTGGATCAGAACCGGATGACCCTGTGCCGAGCGCGGCACCGTGAACGGCCCGCGCGAGCGAAAATAGCGGCCTTCATAGTCGAGCCGATGCACTTTCTGCGGATCGGCAAACAAGCCGGTCGCCTTGTCCTGGACGATGGCGTCGTCCTCCCAGGCGTCCCAATGGCCGAGCACGATCTCCACGAACTCGTCGGCGCGCTCGTAGCGCAGGTCGTGGCCGATCACCTCGTCGCGGCCCATGTTCTGCGCCTCGCCGTCATTGAGCGAGGTGACGACGTTCCAGGCGGCGCGGCCTTGCGTCATCAAATCGACCGTGGCGAACAGGCGCGCCACATGGAATGGCTCGTAGTAGCTGGTCGAATAAGTGGCGCCGAGGCCAAGCCGCTCGGTCGCCATGCCCATCACCGTGAGCACGGTGACGGCGTCGAGCTTCACGCAGCGGATACCATGGGCGACGGTGTGGCCGTGATCGCGTCCGTACATATCCGGCATCGACAGCCGGTCGTCGAAGAAGCCCAGGTGAAACTTGCCCGCCTCGAGCACGCGGCCGATGTGCCGATAAAAATCCGGCGACCAGCTGTCGGCGCGCGACGCCGGATGCCGCCATGAGCTCGCGAGGTTGCTGCAGTTCTGGGCCTGCAGGAAGCCGACCAAGACCATCTGGCGCATGAGCCGTATCCAATTCGGTCATCATCCGCGAAAGCGGATGATCCAGTAACCGCGCGAATTCAAGCCAAGCAAAACCGCCTACGCGGCGAATAGTGAATGCTCCGCCAGAGCCTGTCATAGGGCCGGCCGCTGCGGGCGGGACCCGTTGGCGGAGCATGACAAGTCCAGAATGGTCTTTGCAACATCCCCGGAATTGCGACGGCACTTCACCGGCTGTCGATCGACACCCGCTTGAGATTCTCGGTCGGCACCGGCGCGACGAAGCCGCCGGCGGCCGCTTCGGCCAGCGCATTCCGATCGAGTTGCTCGTCGTGCTTATAGACGTCGTCGCGGAATTCGACGGTGCCGTCGCGCGTCACCCAGCCGGTGAGATAGACCCAGGCCACCGGAATCTTGTGCGGCAGATTGATCACTTTGGTGACGCCCGTCGTAATCCCAGCATCGATCGCGGCGCGATTCCAGCCCGGCGGGCCGTCTTGGAGAATCCAGGCGGCAAGGTCGCGCACATTGTCGACCCGGGTGCAACCATGCGAATCGAAGCGGTAGTCGGCGCTGAAAAGCTTACGCGTGTCGGTGTCGTGCATATAAACCGAATACGGATTCGGCATATCGATTTTGAGATTGCCGAGCGCGTTCCAGTTGCCGGCGTCTTGTCTGACCGTAAAATTCGGCGAGCGCGCCATCGACCAATCGACGCTCGACGGATCGATTTCTTCGTCGTGAGCGCCGAGGAGCCGCATATGCATGCGACCGAGATAGCTCGGGTCCCGGCGCATGTGGTTGGCGATCTCGGTCTTGGTGATCGAGAGCGGTACCGTCCAGGTCGGATTGAGATCGATGGCGGTGATATAGACCGACAACGTCGGCGACGGCTTATCGATCTTGCCGACGATGACGCGATAGCGCCGCTCAACCTTGCCGTTGGCAACCGCCTCGACGAAGGCCGCTGGAATGTTCACCACCACGTAGCGCTCGGCAAAGATGAAATCGAAGCCGAGCAGACGCTCCAGCGAGGCTTCGAGTTGCTTGATGCGGTCGCCGACCGGAACGTTGAGCGCCTTCAAGGTCTGCGCGCCGACATTGCCGGTCGCGTCGAGTCCGTGGCGCAACTGGAAGCGCTTGACGCCCTCGACGACGGCTCCGTCATAGACCTCACCGGCCTCCTGATCTGCCGGCAAGTCACCGCCGATGACGAGATGACGGCGCAAGAGCGCGACATCGGGACCGCTCGCACCCGGCGCAAGCTTGGCATCGGCCGGCAGCGCCGGCCAGCCGCCGCGCACCTGAATGTCCGAATAGCTGAGCAGCGTCTCCTTGATGCGCTGATAGGTGCCCTCGTCGAACACCGGGTCCGACGATAGCGCCAACTCGGCGGCCGAGCGCATTTCCGGCGTGGAGACCGGAGCGGGCTTAGCGGGAGCGCTGTGCTTGGCAGCCGGCGGGTGGGCGACTTGGGCCAGCGTCGGGACCGCCGCGAACAGCAAAGCTAGTCCGGCAATTGAAATGGTCCGCATGAAGCCGCCCTCCCCCGTCCGTCGCGCGGTCCAACCTTCCGGTTCATGCCCGGAATTCAGGCCCCTCAACCCTGCGGCTGCGGCTCCAGCGGACCGGCCTCCGGACGCGGCCGATTGCGGCCGGCGCCGGCGGTCGGCACGGTCGAATTGCGCGGCGTGGTCGGCTCGATCACCGATTCGCGGTTCGGCTTCTTGCCGAGCAGCAGATCCTTAATCTCGTCGCCGGTCAGCGTCTCGAATTCCAGCAAGCCCTTGGCCAGCGTTTCCAGATCGGCGCGTTTATCGGTCAGGATTTGCTGCGCCTCGGCATAACCGGCCTCGACCAGACGCCTGATCTCGGCGTCGATCTTTTTCACGGTCTCTTCCGAAATGTTCTGCTGGCGCGCCACCGAATAGCCGAGGAACACCTCTTCCTGGTTTTCGCCATAAGCCACGGTGCCGAGCGCGTCGGACAGGCCCCAACGCGTCACCATCATGCGGGCAAGCTTGGTGGCCTGTTCGATGTCGGAGGCCGCGCCGGAGGTGACCTTCTCCCTGCCGAACACCAGTTCCTCGGCGACGCGTCCGCCCATCATGATGGCAAGCCGCGAGGTCATCTGCTCGAGCGACATCGACAGCTTGTCGCGCTCGGGCAATTGCATGACCATGCCAAGCGCACGGCCGCGCGGGATGATGGTCGCCTTGTGCACCGGATCGGTCGCCTTGACGTTGAGCGCGACGATGGCGTGACCACCTTCGTGATAGGCGGTGAGGAGCTTCTCTTCCTCCGTCATCACCAGCGACTTGCGCTCGGCGCCCATCATGACCTTGTCCTTGGCGTCCTCGAACTCGACTTGGGTCACCATGCGCTTGTTGCGCCGCGCCGCCATCAAGGCCGCCTCGTTAACGAGATTCATCAGGTCGGCGCCGGAGAAGCCGGGCGTGCCGCGGGCGATGGTCTTTAAGTTCACGTCGGGCGCCAGCGGCACTTTGCGCACGTGCACCTTCAAGATCTGTTCGCGGCCGACGACGTCGGGGTTGGGCACCACGACCTGGCGGTCGAAGCGGCCCGGCCGCAGCAGCGCCGGATCGAGCACGTCGGGACGGTTGGTCGCGGCGATCAAAATGATGCCTTCATTGGCCTCGAAGCCATCCATCTCGACGAGCAATTGGTTCAGCGTCTGCTCGCGTTCGTCGTTGCCGCCGCCGAGGCCCGCGCCGCGGTGGCGGCCGACGGCGTCGATCTCGTCGATGAAGATGATGCAAGGCGCGTTCTTTTTGGCCTGCTCGAACATGTCGCGGACGCGGCTCGCGCCGACGCCGACGAACATTTCGACGAAATCGGAGCCGGAAATGGTGAAGAACGGCACGTTCGCCTCGCCGGCGATGGCGCGGGCGAGCAACGTCTTGCCGGTACCGGGCGGACCGACCAACAGCACGCCGCGCGGGATGCGCCCGCCGAGCCGCTGGAATTTGGCCGGATCACGCAAAAATTCGACGATCTCCTGCAGATCGAGCTTGGCTTCGTCGACGCCGGCTACATCCTCGAAGGTAACGCGGCCATGCGCCTCGGTGAGGAGTTTTGCGCGCGACTTGCCGAAGCCGAGCGCCTTGCCGCCGGCGCCCTGCATCTGGCGCGACAGGAAAATCCACACGCCGATTAGCGCAACGAACGGCAGCCAGGAGATCAACAGCGACACGAACCATGGCACGTTGTCGCTTAACGGCCGCGCCGTGATCGAGACGCCCTTCTTGTAAAGCTTGTCGACAAGTCCCGGATCGCTCGGCGCATAAGTCTGGAAGGCGCGGCCGTCGGTGAAATCGCCGTGGATTTCGGGACCCTGGATAAGGACATCGCGGACGCGGTTCTGATCGACCTCATTGAGCAATTGCGAGAACGAAATGTCCTGCGCGGTGGTGTGCTGGCCGGGGTTCTGAAACAGCGTGAACAGCGCGAGCAGCAGCAGGACAATGATGACCCAGAGGGCGAAATTGCGCAGATTGGCGTTCATCTTGCGTCCTTGCCCCGGCCGGAGCGGAGTCCGGGGTCATTGCCTGCCCGCAAATCGTGGCGGCTTCACGTCCCCGCTACCAGGGCAATGTAGGGGCCAGCCCGCCCCCTGCCAAGGGAACCACACGCGCAGCAACGCAATAATACGGCTATTTCGTAAAGCCCCTGTTGCGATCCTCACGGAAAGCAGGTTTGCGGCGAGGCGGGGCACGCCCGACCGTGAGCCGCTCGCTGTCGAGGCTGATCACCGCCCCAGCGAGCGTGCGGCGCAGCCGGGACTGGGCTTGGCGCAGGCTGTCATAAAGGCTTTCGAGCTTGGCAAGCTCAACCGGGCCCTCATCTCCGGTGTGGGCAATCGCGCGGCCGAGCAGCCGCAGCGCCACTTCCGCGGGCAGCCTGGCAAATTGTGCAGTCGAAAACGCGACCGGACCGCGCTCCGGCCAGGGTTCCGGCGCGAGCGCCTCGCGTGCGGCAGCGACGGCAAATTCGATCGCCGCCTCGGCGCGCCGCATGCGGACTGCAAAGCGGGCGAGACCGCGCGCATCGAGCCCCTCCTTCGCCAGCGCGGGCATGAAAGTGCGCAGCCGCGCGCGCGTAAAGCGCGGATCGCGATTGCTCGGATCCTCACTGTAGGAGATGCCGACCGCTTCGAGCGTTGCGATCAACCGCGCCTTCGGAACGTGCAGCAGCGGGCGCACGAGAAAAACTGGACTCCGTCCTCGCGCCGGCAAAGGCACGGCATGCGCCATGCCGGCAAGGCCGCCAAGGCCGCTGCCGCGGGCGAGACGGAACAAAACCGTTTCCGCCTGGTCGTCGAGCGTATGCGCGGTGAGGATATGGTCGTAGCCGGCGCGCCCGGCGGCCTCCGCAATGAGCCGGTAGCGCGCTTCGCGGGCGGCCTCTTGCAGACCGGATTGCGGCTTCCTGCCACGCCAATGCAGTGTGCGATGCCTGACACCCAGTCGATTGGCGAGCCGCTTGACCGCTGTGGCTTCGCCGGCTGCCGCCGCGCGCAGCCCGTGATCGACAGTGACGGCAAGAAGCTTCGGCGCGCCTTTGCGCGCTTTCGCCCAATGCGCCGCCAGCACCAACAGCGCGGTGGAGTCAGGGCCGCCGGACACCGCGAGGATCAAACCACGCAGATCTTCGAGTCCGGAGAACAGTACATTCGCTTCGGCTTCGCGAATGGGATGTTCAGCAGTGGACACGTTTCTGCTCCCGGTCAACGTTTTGCTTTACGCTGATCGAAGCGTGCGGATATTTGCGCAAAACCTCGCCGAGCGACGCGCAGGCCGCTTCCTTCTCGCCCAAGGCGGCAAGCGATTGGCCGAGCCGCAGCAGGGCGTCCGGCGCTTTGGCGCTGGTGCCGTATTTGGTCGAGACCGCGAGGAAGGCCTCCGCGGCATCGTGGTATTTCTGATCGTCGAACAGGCTTTCGCCGAGCCAATATTGCGCCTCCGGCGTCAGCCGGTCGCTGGGATATTTGTGCAGAAAATCGCGGAACGCTTGCGCCGCCGCACCATAGTTCTTCTGCACCACGTAGCCGTAAGCGAGATCGTATTGCTCCTTCGGCGTGGCGTTCGGCGGCAGCGACGCGACCTGCGTATCGCCTTGCATCGCGCCGGTCGCACTCGGATTGGCCAACGGCGGCGGCGGCAGCGCCCCGCCTTGCGGAACGGATAGATTGAGCGGCGCGCCGGGTTGTCCCCTGTCCGTATCGGGAGCGGGTGGCGGCGGTTCGGTCGCAGTGGTGGTGGTGCCGAGCGGATGCGGCACGCCCGGCGCGTTGGGATCGAGCGCCGGGTTAAACGCATCATGACGGCCAGTCGCGTCGCTGGCGACGACCGGGGCCGGCGGCGCGCCATAGGGTGTCGGCGCGGCTTGCGGGGGCGTGCCGTATTGCGGCAACGCTCCGTACTGCGGAGGCTGCCCATATTGGGCCGGCGGCGGGGTTTGCGGATATTGCGGCGGCGTCGAATAGGGCGTTGCCGTCGGTGGCGGCAGCGACGTGGATACCGATGACCGCGGCGGCGGGCCCACCGGAGACGGCGCTATCGAAGTTGCCGACGCGCCCGCCAGCGGCGCGGCGGCGCCGCCCTGCAGGCGCTGGACCTGCTGTTCGAGCTGCTGATTGCGGTACTGCAACTCCTGAACCTGGCCGGTGAGATCACGGACCGTTTCCTCAAGGTGGCCGAGGCGGGTCACGACGTCGCTCGGGTTGTCCTGCGCGCGCACGGCCTGCGTCCACTGCAGGCTTATGAACGCGATTGCAAACGCGGTCGTGGAGCGGTTGATCGCCTGAAACATCGTCGCTGGCTTCCCCTGCCCCACCATAGCGCGTCCTGCGTCCAAATTGTGACTGTGGCTCAATGGCGGCGGCCGGGTGACGCTGCGCCACGGCCTCGCTATTCCGCTGGCTGAATGCGCGGCGCCTTGCGCGCGGCGCGCCATTCCTCGAGCCTCTGAATCACAACGAACAGCGACGGAACGAACAGCACGGCGAGGCAGGTCGAGGCGATCATGCCGGAGAACACGGTGATGCCGATCGATTTGCGGGCGCTCGCGCCGGCGCCGCTGGCGACGACGAGCGGCGCGACGCCGAGAATAAAGGCAAACGACGTCATCAGGATCGGGCGGAAGCGGGCGCGGGCGGCATCGACCGCCGCTTCGAGGATCGGCCTGCCGTCGCGCACGCGGTGCTCGCGCGCCACCTCAACGATCAGAATAGCGTTCTTGGCGGACAGCGCGATCAAGAGGATGATGCCGATCTGGGTGTAGAGATTGTTGTCGATGCGCAGCATTTGCAGCACCAGCACCGGCCCGGTCAGCGCCAGCGGCACCGAGAGGATGACGGCGAGCGGCGCGTACCAGCTTTCATATTGGCCGGCCAGCACCAGATAAACCAGAAGCATCGCCATGACGAAGACGAAATACATCTGACTGCCGACGATCTTCTCCTGATAGGACATCGCGGTCCACTCGGTGCCGGTGCCGGGCGGCAGCGTTGCCGCCGCATTCTGTTCCATCAAGCGGATCGCCTCGCCGGAAGAGAAGCCTGCCGCCGGCAGTCCGATGATGCTCGACGACGGATAAAGGTTGTAAAGGCTGATCAAAGGCGGCCCAACGATCGGTTCAACCTTGACCATGGTGCCGAGCGGAATCATGTCGCCCTGCGTATTGCGCACGAAGAGATTCTCGATGTCGCGCGGCCGCAGCCGGAATTTCGAATCGGCCTGCGCGTAGACCTGGAACACCCGGCCGAACTTGTTGAACTGCGACACGTAGGTCGAACCGAGATAGGTCGCCAGCGTCGAGAACACCTGGCCGACCGGAACGTGCAAAGTCTGCGCCTTGACGCGATCGACATCGACCAGAATTTGCGGCGCGATAGCGCGGAACGACGTCGATACGCGCTGCAGCGCGCTCTGCGATTGCGCGTTGCCAACGACGGTATTGGTGATGCTCTGTAGCTTGGCAAAATCGGTCGAGCCGTCGCGCAACTCGATTTGCAGGGTAAAACCGCCGGCATTGCCGATGCCCTGGATCGGCGGCGGCGGCAGCGTCACGACGCGGGCGTCGACGGCGTCGAGCGCGCGCGACAGCCGTGGAAACAGCGTCTGCAGGTTGTCGCGCTGGCTCCAATCCTTGAGCACCACGTAAGCGACTCCGGCATTGGCCAGTGTGGCGCTGTTATCGAGCACAGAGATGCCGGAAATTGCGATGACATTCTCGACGCTCGGGTCCTTGTGCGCGATATCGTAAACTTGCTGCATGGTGCGTTGCGTGCGGGCGAGCGAGGCGCCATCGGGAAGCTGGACGCTGACCAGGAGATAGCCCTGATCCTCGATCGGCAAAAATCCGGTCGGCACCCGCGACAGGCCCCAGACCGCAAGTCCGATGATCGCAAAGGCGACGAGCGTCATAATGCCGGCATACTCGACCATGTGATGGATCAGGCCCGCATAGTGGTGCTCCAGACGGCCGTAAACTTTGTTGAAGCCGCGGTAGAACGCATTGCGCCGTTCGGCCGGCACCGGCGGACGCAGCCACGTCGCCGCCTGCGTCGGCTTGAGCGTCAGCGCGTTGACGGCCGACAGGAGCGCGGTTGCCGCGATCACCAGCGCGAACTGCGCATACATGCGCCCGGTCAGACCGGGCAGGAACGCCGCCGGCAGGAACACCGACATCAGCACCAGCGTGATGCCGATGATCGGGCCAAGCAGCTCGTTCATCGCCTTGATCGCCGCGTCGTGCCCGCTCATGCCCTGTTCGACGTTGTGGGCGGCGCCCTCGACCACAACGATGGCGTCGTCGACCACGATGCCGATGGAGAGCACGATCGCGAACAGCGTGGAAAAATTTACCGTGAAACCCATCGCCCACATCATGGCGAAGGCGCCGACGATCGTGACCGGCACCGTGGTGGCCGGCACCAGCATGGCGCGCCAGTCCTGCAGGAAGACCAGGATCACGATTAGCACCAGCACCGCAGCCTCGATCAGCGTCTTGTAGACCTCGTGGATCGATTCATTGACGAACACCGTCGTATCGAACGGAATGCTGTAGACCAGGCCCTGCGGGAACGCCTTGGCCAGCGCCGCCATCTTGGCCTTGACCGCGTGCTCGACCTCGAGTGCATTGGCGCCGGGCGACTGATAGACGCCGATGCCGGCCGCCTGCTTGCCGTCGAGGGTGAAATACTGGCTGTAGGTCTGGGCACCGAGCTCGACGTGGCCGACGTCGCGCAGCCGCGTAATCTCGCCGTTGTTTCCGGTCTTGACGATGACGTTCTCGTATTGATCGACATCGCTGAGCCGGCCCTGCAGCTCAATGGTGTATTGGAAGTCGACGCCGGGCGGAGTCGGCGGCATGCCGACCTGACCGGCGGTGACGTCCTGGCTTTGCTGTTGCAGCGCTGTCACGACGTCTTGCGCGTTGAGGCTGCGCGCTTTGAGCTTTTCGGGATCGAGCCAGACCCGCATCGAATATTGGCCGGCGCCGAACACGTTGACGTTGCCGACCCCGGGCAGCCGCGACAGTTCATCCCGAAGATTGATGGTGGCGTAGTTGGCGAGATAGAGGCTGTCGAAGCGGTCATCCGGCGACGTCAAAGTGACGAAGAGGAGAATCGCGGTCGAGCGCTTCTGCACCGTGACGCCTTGCGCCTGCACCGCCTGCGGCAGCGACGACAGCGCGCTCGCCACCCGGTTCTGCACCAGGATTTGCGCCGCATCGAGATCGGTGCCGATCTTGAACGTCACCGTAAGCGTATAAGAGCCGTCGCTGGAGCTGGTCGATTGCATGTAGATCATGTTCTCGACGCCGTTGACCTGCTGCTCGATCGGCAGCGCCACGGTATCCATCACCGTGCGCGCGCTGGCGCCGGGATAACGCGTGGTCACCTGCACGGTCGGCGGCACCACGTCGGGGTATTGCGCGATCGGCAAGCCGTAGAGGGCGACCGCGCCGATCAAAATCATCAGGATGGCGAGAACATTCGCCAGAACCGGACGCTCGATAAAAAATTTCGAGATCATTGCCGGGTTATCTCGCTATTTGGTTGCCGCCGCGGTGTGCTCTTCGGCGTCGACCTTCTGGCCGGGGATCGCGCGCATGATGCCGCCGACCACGACGCGGTCGTCCTTGGCGAGGCCTTTGTCGATGACGCGCAGATCGCCCACCAACTGGCCCGGTTCGACTTTGCGCTGCGCGACGACATTGTCCTTGTTGACCACCAGCACATAGCGGCCGCTCTGGTCGCTGCCGAGCGCGACGTCGGGTACCAGCAAAGCCGGTTGCGGTTTTGCAGGAATGCGCACGCGCACGAAGTAGCCGGGCAACAGTGAGCGGTCGCCGTTGTCCAGAGTGCCGCGCGCTGCCAGCGTTCCGGTCGAGGGATCGACGTTGGGCGCGATATAGTCGAGCTTACCGTGGTGCGGATAGCCGCCTTCGTTTTGCAAGCCGACCTCCACGGGCATTCCGAGCAGCGTGGCAGTAGTCTGACCGCGGCCCGTTAGCGTGGCGCGGACCTGTAACACATCGCGCTCACTGGCGGTGAAATTCACCCAAATCGGATCGAGCTGTACGATGGTGGCGAGCGTGGTCGGCGAACTGGCGCCGACCAACTGCCCGACCGAGACCTGCCGCGCGGTCACCACGCCATCGAACGGCGCGGTCACGTCGGTGTAGCCCAGATTAATCTCGGCCTGCCGCTCATTGGCTTGCGCCGATTGCAGATCGGCTTGCGCGGAGTCGCGCTGCGCCAGCGCCTTGTCGTAATTGGCTTGCGTCGAGACCTGCTTGGCGACCAGAGCGGCCTGCCGGTCATATTCGGCCTGCGCCTGGGTCAGCGTCGCCTGCGCGCTGACCACCGCGGCCTTGGCGGATTCGACTTTGAGCTTGTAGGGCTCCGGCTCGATGGTGAACAACGAGGTGCCCTTCTTGACGTAATCACCGTCCTTGTAGCTGATCGCCTGCACGAAGCCTTGCAC
This sequence comes from uncultured Alphaproteobacteria bacterium, assembly GCA_963822935.1. Taxonomy (GTDB): domain Bacteria; phylum Pseudomonadota; class Alphaproteobacteria; order Rhizobiales; family Xanthobacteraceae; genus BOG-931. The sequence goes on along the minus strand of CAWGJP010000010.1, from coordinate 213,774 downwards.
GCGCGCGACGAGATCGACCGAGTTGACCGCCGCCGTGTTGCCGGTCGCCTCGAAATAGCGGGTGACGTCCTGCTCGATCGGCGCGGCGACCGTGACCTTTGGCGGCGGCGGCGCGGCGTATTGATTGTTCTTGCCGCAGGCGGCGGCGCCGGCGCAAACCGCGAGCACAAGGGTCAAGCGGGCAAAGCGATCACGGGTCATTGCCGAACCCTTTTCAAAATATTTGTGAAACAGAACGCCGCATCGAGGAGGCCGCCGCCTGATCCCTGCGGCATCGCTACGATCCGATTTCAGCCCCGCCTTGGCAAGGCCAAACATGGCGTGGACTCAATAAGGCGGAGCAGCAGCAATTTCGATGCGATCTGGATGAAAGCAAGCTAGTTCGCGCCAAGTTTGTCGGGTGGGTGTCGCGATGAACGAGCCAAAGCGGGCAAACCACAATTTGACGAGCGCGTGAGTTCCCTCATATAATTCCGTCGACGGTTCCCCTGATTGGGGATCAAAAGGGAACGTGGTGCGAGCAAACGACTGCTTCATGCCGCGGCTGCCCCCGCAACTGTAAGCGGCGAGCCTTTCGTCACATGTCCACTGGGATCTCGGTCCCGGGAAGGCGACGGAAGGCAGCGACCCGCGAGCCAGGAGACCTGCCGTCAGCCGTGGTCATGCGCGAGCGCTGTCGGTCGGGGTGTACTGACGGAAGGCAAACCAATCATCCGTAACCGGATGGGCGGGGCACCAAGTTTGCGGTGACGTGCCACAGGACGTTACCCGAGGTGTCTCCGTGCCTTCCCAAAACATCGCTTTACGGCGTAGCCAATGCTGCGCCGGTTTTCCGCGCGTGTTCGGTCGACTCGTTCTTTCGACGTCAGCGTTAGTTGCGGCCGCGCTGATTGCGTCCGATCCCTCCGCCGCGCAAACCGCCGCACCCTCATCCGGCCAGCCGGGCGCGACGGTGCCGGGCGCGACCGAACCGGCGGCCAGCCCGCCGGCCGCGCACCAAAAGCACCTGCCGCAAATCAGTGTTTCGGGTCGGCGGCCGATAAAGCGCGGCAAGGTGAAAAATCCGCAGCCTCAGGCGGCACCGTCCGCGCCGAATACCGACGCCGGCCCGTCGGCGCCAAACCCCGGAGCGGGGTCGGCCACTGCGCTCTCTGGGATTCCGGCAACGCCGCTGAATGGGGTCGCGACTAGCGCCAGCCGACTCGGCTTGCCGGTGGTCGAGACGCCCGCCAGCGTCGATATCGTGACGGCACAAACAATCCAGGAACAGGGATACCGCACCACGGCCGACACGGCCCAAGGCGCAGTCGGCGTGCTGTCGGTCGATGCCGCCGGTGCGCCGGCGAATTTTTCCATGCGCGGCTTCAGCTTCAGCGAGGTCAACACGCTCTATAACGGCATCTGGACCGGGCCGTCCGATATTACGTCGCGCTGGATGGGGACCGCCAATCTCGATCAGGTCGAGTTCCTCAAAGGTCCGTCATCGATAATGACCGGGCTCAACCCGATCGGCGGTTCGGTGAACTATGTCAGCCGGCAGCCGACCAGCGGGCCGATCCAGAACGAAGCGGACTTTTCTTTCGATTCCTACGGATCGCCGCTAGCGCATTACGGCTCCGGCGGCAGTGCAGGGATCAAGGGACTCGATTACCGTCTCGACGTATCGGGCGGCCAGATCAACAGCTTCATCGATGGCGATTATCGCGATCTGACCGATCTGTCCGGTCAACTGAATTACCACGTGACCAACAATTTCATGGTCTGGGGCGCCGTCGAATACAAAAAGGATTCCGGCCAAGCCTATTGGGGCACACCGTTGGTCCCGACCTCGTTCGCCGGTTCGAACGCCGTCAATGGCGTAGTCTCGGGCGTGGAGGCGAACACATTTTCCGGCTCCATCGTCGGACCATTGACGGTCGATTCCCGGACGCTGACGACAAACTACAACGTAGCCGACAACGCAACTGGCGCCCAGGAGCTGTGGCTGCGCAACGGTTTCGAATGGTCGCCGCTCAACAACGTCACCATAAAGGATCAGGTCTATTACTGGCGGGCCAAAGCTAATTGGCTCGACAGCGAGACTTATGCGTTCGACGACGGCTCGGTGATTGCGGCCAATACCATCGATCGCGACCGCTTCTTCGTGACACACGATCAGCAAATGATCGGCAATAACGCCGATATGACTTGGGACTCGCGACTGTTCGGTTTCGACAACCGCTTCGCGGCGCAACTCCAGACGAGCCGCAACTGGATCACCTTCGTCGAGGAAGGCGATCCCAACGACTATCCCTACGACAATGTCAGCGTGGTCGACCCGGTCCAAGGGGTCTACGGACCGGAATTTCCAGATACCCGGGGTAGCCGCCTGACGGACGTTGCGGGCTCGTTCGAGGACCGCCTCAAGATCACGCCGGAGATCGCACTGATCGGTGGCACGCGGCTGGAAGCTCTCACCCTCGATCGCTCCGGCGTCAACTACGACGGCAGCATCCCGACCGGTCTTCCATTCTCCAAGACTTGGACACCGGTCTCCTATCGCGGCGCCCTTACCTACGAGCCAATCCACAATTTAACGTTCTACGGCATGTATGCGACGGCCTACGACCCGGCCGCCGCCGGCATCTTCTCCCTCACACCGGGCACGTCGCTGCAATTGACCAGCGCCCGCACCTACGAAACCGGCGTCAAACAGCTCCTGTGGAATGGCAAGGCTGAGTGGACGGTGGCGGCCTACGACATCGTACAGCGCAACGTCTATGTCCCGGTCAACACCACGACTGTCGACCTTGCCGGCGAGGTCGAGAGCAAGGGTCTTGAAGTGTCGGCGGCGATCAGTCCGTTCGAAGGCTGGAAATTGTGGGCCAATTCGGCCTGGAATCACTCGCGCTTCGTCAGCTTCGACGTCTGGACCGGCAATACGCCGCCGAACGTGGCGCCGCTCATTGTCAATGGCGGCGCATCCTACCGCTTCGATTACTGGCGCTGGCCGGTCGAGATCGGCGGCTCGGTGCGTCACGTCGGGCCGCGCTTCGTGTATCAGGATAATCTGACGACGATGGACGCCTACACGACAGCCGATGTCTATGCCTTCGTCGATATTCCCGGCCGCGACGTCGCCTGGCCCGAAATCAAGACCTTTCGTATCACGGCCCGTGTACGCAACCTGACCAACACCGTCTATGCCGCGTATTCGGACCCGGGCTATCCCGATCAGGTTTATCTTGGCGCGCCGCGAACCTATGAGGTTGCCGCCTCGGCGAAATGGTGAGTTCGCGATGAGCACCGAGCAGCGGCCCGCAGACCGGACATCCATCCGCGGGTTGCTGCTATTCTTCGCCTCTGTTTACGCGGTCGAGGGGCTTGCACAACCCGATGGACTGATCGCGCAACCGCTCAGCTATTATCTGAAGACCTCGGAAGGCTGGACACCGGCTCAGGTAGCGGGCTTCGTTTCGCTGTTGTACGTCGCTTGGATCATCAAGCCGCTCTACGGATTGATTTCCGACTTCGTCCCGCTGTTCGGCTACCGGCGCAAAAGCTATCTAGTACTCGCCAACATTGCGGCGGTTGTCGGTTTTCTCTGGGCGACGCAGCTCTCCACGCCGAGGGTGCTGTTTTTCGCTCTGGCGGCGACCGCTTATGCGATGGCGATATCGAGCACACTGTGCGGTGCCGTGCTGGTGGAAAACGGCCAACGCCTGCGCGCAAGTAGTCGCTTCGTCAATCAACAATGGCTTTGGTACAATATCGCCGGCATGGCGGCCGCGATCGCCGGCGGCCAGCTTGTTCAGCACTTGTTGCCGCAAGACGCGCTTCATGGCGCCGCGGCGATTGTCGCTTTCACGCCCGTCCTTATTATCGCCGGCGCATTGTTTCTGGTTCCGGAGCGGAAGGTCTCCGTCAACATTCAGGGAATGAAGGACTCCTTTGCGAGTCTCAAATCGTCCTTGAAGCGCCGCGAGCTGTGGCTGATTGCGGGATTCTTGTTTTTGTACAATTTCAGCCCCGGTTTGAGCACGCCGCTCTATTTCACCATGACCGACACCCTGAGATTTTCCCAAGGTTATATCGGAATCCTGTCTTCGATTTCGGCTTTGGGTTGGATTGTCGGCGCCCTGCTCTATCGGCCGTTCTTTGGTGACTTGAGTCTAAAGCAATTGCTGAACGTCAGCATCGGATTCGGTGTGTTCACAACCGCGGCATTCCTGTTTCTCTCGGGCGAGACCTCGGCTGCCGTTATTTATTTTGGCGCCGGTTTTGCCGGAATGCTCGCCATGGTCGCCACGCTGACCCTGGCCGCCGACTACTGCCCGCCGGGGGCCGAAGGCTTCACCTTCGCCGCGCTCCTGTCCGTGGGCAATCTCGCGTCGACGATGGCCAACAATGTCGGCGCGCTTCTCTACACTGACGTTTTAGGCCAAGATTTGCCGCCGCTTGTCGTGATCTCGGCGGCAACTACAGCCATTGCTTTCGTCGTCGTGCCCTTACTCCGGCTCGGCGATAAGATGCAAGGTGAGCCGGGATAAGGCGCAGCGTGGCGATGTTGGCAGATGGAACGCCGCATCGAACGAGCGAGGGGAGAATTCGAAATGCTGTCGAGAGCACTTGCCGTTATCTGGATTCTGGTCGTGCTGATCGCGGGCACCCCGGTCAACGCCGAGACGCCGGAGCAATGGGTGACGCTGCTGACGCGTGTTCACGGCGGCTTCGGGTCATTCCTGCCCGTCGGCATCCGGATCGGCGAAGATGCGATGAAACGCTTGGATGCCAAACCGCGCGAGTTGACGGTCCTGTTCTATCAGGGGCCCGGAACCCCGTGTCCGTGCGCCGCCGACGGCGTGATGCTCGCAGTCTATGCGAGCCCCGGCCAGGGAACGCTGCAGATCGCCTCGGAAAAGTCTCCGCCGGGCACTTTCGCAATGGTCGTCATCAAGCCGCGCAAAGGCGGCGCCGGACTCAAGTATACTGTGCCGATGTCATTGATGCCGAAGCTCGACGAGATCAATCGCACCATCCAGGACCCCTTAGGGCGGTACAACGCAGTTATGGCGATTCCTGGTCTGTTTACGGTTGAGTCAGCTAATTGACTGTGAATAGCCGGGGATAGGCACTTTGGCCGAGGCGCCGCCGTCGGACAATTGCGGCCGCGAAACCGAAATCGGGGCCAAAACGCGAGCGGCGCCATTGCGGCGCCGATCGCTTGAGGCCCATTTCGATGTAAAGTCTAGAGCCTAATCGGTTTTGATGGAATCAAAACCGGGCTCCAGCTTTTTGATGGAGCATGATCTTTTCCGAAAACCGGTGTCCACTTTTCGGGATCATGCTCTAAGAGCTCTGGTCGAGCACAGTCACGGCGCGCCGGTTCTGCGACCAGCAGGAAATATCGTTGCACAGCGCCACCGGCCGCTCCTTGCCGTAGGAGATGGTGCGCATACGCGTTTGCGCGATGCCGCGCGAGATCAGATATTCGCGCACGGTCTCGGCGCGGCGGGCGCCGAGCGCGATATTGTATTCGCGCGTGCCGCGCTCGTCCGCATGGCCCTCGATGGTGAAGGAATATCTGTTGTAGTTGTTGAGCCACTGCGCCTGCTTGTCGAGCGTCGCGCGCGCCTGGTCGGACAGATCCGACGAATCGGTATCGAAAAACACGCGGTCGCCGACATTGACGACGAAGTCCTGCTGGCTGCCGGGCGCGGCCGCCGCTCCGTTCATCGCCGACTGATCGTCTTTCTTTGCGCAAGCCGCCACGGCAAGCGTCGCCAAGATAATGGCGACGAACTTGGCGCCACGCATTGCTTTTGCCATGTTCATCCCGGTGCCTCCATACTTCGACATTCGACCGGACAGGCTTGGTCGCATGCGGGTCTAGCAGCGCCTTCGTTAAACGAACGTTCCGTCAACCTTGATGCCCCCTTGCAAAAATGTCTCAGCCTTGCGAATTCGGCTGAAAGCTTTTGCAGTGGTTAATGGGGCGTCAATACGGCGACTCTATGGAACTTTCGCCGGCAAATTCGCCGATTTATGACAGCAGCGGCGACCAGGCAGGATCGGAGGCGTAGTTCGGCGTCGGCACCCGCTGCTCGTTGCGGCCGGATATGTCCACGGTGAACAGCGACGGCCCGGAATTGCCGCCCGGATCGCGGAAGAACATGATCACCTGCCCGTTCGGCGCGAAGGTCGGGCCTTCGTTGTGGAAGCTTTCGGTGAGGATGCGCTCGCCGCTGCCGTCGGGCTTCATCACGCCGATGGCGAAACTGCCGCTGCCGATCTTGGTGAAGGCGATGTAGTCGCCGCGCGGCGACCAGACCGGCGTGTTGTATTGGCCATCGCCGTAGCTGATGCGCTGCGCCGCACCGCCGGTCGCGGCCATTACATAGATTTGCGGCTGGCCGCCGCGATCGGACTCGAAGCAGATATGCGAACCGTCGGGCGAATAGGACGGCGAGGTGTCGATGGCCTGAGTGTTGGTCAGTCGCGTCGTCGCTTTCGAGCGCAAATCCATGACGAAGATATTCGAGTTCGCGCCTTCCTGCAGGCTCATGATGACGCTCTGGCCGTCCGGCGAAAACCGCGGCGAAAAGCTCATGCCGGGAAAGTTGCCGACCACTTCGCGCTGATTGGTATCGATATTGTACAGATAGACGCGAGGATCGCCCTGGCCGTAGGCCATATAGGTGACCTCTTGGCTCGACGGAGAAAACCGCGGCGTGAGCACTAGATCCTCGCCGCGCGTGAGATAGCGCACATTGGCACCGTCCTGGTCCATGATGGCCAGGCGCTTGACTCGCGCGGTGCCGGGACCGGTCTCGTCGACGAACACGATGCGGCTGTCGAAATAGCCGCCGTTGCCGGTCAGCTTCTCGTAGATCGCGTCCGAGATGATGTGGCCGATGCGGCGCCAATTGTCCGGCGTGGTGAAATATTGCTGACCGGCGAGCTGTTGGCCGGCGAGCACGTCCCACAGCCGGAATTCAGCCTTGAGCCGGCCGTCGGACTGGCGCGTCATCGCCCCGGTCACCAAAGCCTGCGCATTGACGGTGCGCCAATCGGCAAAGCGGGGCACGCTGTCGACGCTGGCGATGTGCTCGATGAACGCCGCCGGATCGATCGGGGCGAACAGGCCGCTGCGCTGCAGGTTCGCGGTGATGATCTGGGTGACGCCCGAGGCGGTATCGTCGTCGCCCTCGCCGCCGCCGATGAATTTGCTGATCGCGATCGGCATCGGCTGAAAATTGCCGCCTGGAATTTCAATAATCGCGGACGAGGCATGGCGCGAACCTAAAGCCACGGCGCTTGCAGCAGCAGCGCCGAGCGCCAGTGCGTGACGGCGTGTCATAATGCGATCGGATCTATAGCGAAGAGTCATGGTGTCTGATTTCGCCTGCGTTATCCGCCCAGCATTTCATGCGGATCAAATCTAAGTTGCAGATCTTTCCACTGGTCGTAATGCTCGGGCTTAAACATTGTGAATGGCTGGCACAACAGCAGAGCGCGCTTGGCGCTGTCCGCCAATGCCGGACCAAGTGACGACGGCGAACCGGCGACCACGACCGGCTGCTGTGCGAGCGTGCCGTCTTGCTTGAGAAATATCCTCAGATCGACATAGATACTTGAATTCGCATCAACGCCAGGTGGTGGACTCCAGCAATCACTAACACGTTTGCGAAACGCGTCGGTCTCGTTCAGCGACAACTGCGCGGCGGGCGCGCCCGACGCCGCACCGAGATTGGCGGCGTCGTTGACCGTCGCATTCGAAGCCACCTGTCGCCTGGGGTCGCGCTTGTCGAGCAATTGGGCGACCTCGTCGGCGTCGAACTTCGGCGCATCGGCTTTTTGCGGCGTCAACTGATCATCGGGCTTGGCCGGTTTCTTGGCGGCGTCCTTCTTCAAAAGGTCGGCGATCTGGTCAGGCTTGTATTCCGGCGGCAGCGGTTTGTCGGCTTTCTGCGCCGGCTTCGGATCGGGCTTGGTCTCGGGCTTCGGCTGCGGGGCGGCCTTGGCGGACTCGGTCTTGATCTCCGGCTTGTTGGCGGCTTTGGGCGCCAGCTGATCGATCGTCTTCGGCGCGCCGACTATGTCGGCGAGCGGCTTCGGCATGTCGATTTTCAGCTTCGGAGCGTTCTTGACGCCCTGAGTGATCTGCGTGAAGTCCTTATCGGAAATGGTGCCCACGGCGAGCGTCGGCGGCATCGACAACTCCTGCGGCTGGGACGCCAAGCTCAGCACGCAAAGCACGAGCGCCGCAATGTGCGCGATTGCCGAGATCGTGACGCTGCGTTTCATCGGATCGCTCTTTAGGATCCCTGCTCGAATTCAGTCACGAGTTCGACTTTGGAGTAACCCGCACCGTTAAGCCGGCCCAATAGATGCATAATGGCGCCGTACGTCAGCTTCTGATCCCCTTTGAAATATATGGTGGCGTTAGGTCCTCCCCGCGCATCGGTAATGGCCTTCAGTTTCTGGAAGAGTTCGTCGGAAGATACTTTGCTGTCTTGTAAAAAAATTTGGCCGGTCGCATCGATCGACAGCGTCAGCGGCTCGTTGTCCTGCGGCAGCGCCTTGGCCTGGCTTTGCGGCAGATTGATCGGCACGCCGACCGTGAGCAGCGGCGCCGAAACCATGAAGACGATCAGCAACACCAGCATGACGTCGACGAACGGCGTCACGTTGATTTCGCTCATGACCGGCCGCCGCCGGCGCTTGCCGCCAGCGGCCGAGCTTGCGCTCATCGTGCCTGCCGCCATGACCGAAAGCCCCTCAGCCCCGTTCGTCGATCTGCCGCGACAGAATAGCCGTAAACTCGTCGGCAAAACCTTCGAGCCGCTGCGCCTGCCGGTTCACCTCGGTACTGAACTTATTATAGAAAATCGTCGCTGGGATGGCGGCAACGAGGCCGATTGCGGTCGCAAACAGCGATTCCGCGATGCCGGGAGCGACCACCGCCAGCGAGGTGTTCTGCGACGCCGCGATCGATTGGAAGCTCGTCATAATGCCGGCCACGGTGCCGAACAGCCCGATAAACGGCCCGGCCGAACCGACGGTCGCCAAGACCAAGAGCCAGCGTTCCATGTTCTCGACTTCGCGGGCGATGGCAACGTTCATGACCTTTTCGATGCGCATTTGCAGTCCGGCAAAGGAGCGGGCGTGACCTTCGAGGCTCCGCTTCCACTCGCGCATCGCTGCGACGAACAGGACCCCGGTGGAATGGCCCGGGTCCGCGGCCAGCGATTTATAAAGCTCCTCGAGCGACTGGCCCGACCAGAAGGCCTGTTCAAAATGCTCGCCGTCACGGCGAAGCCGTGAGAACAACAGGATTTTGTCGATGGCGATGGCCCACACCCACACCGAGCAGACCAACAGGCCGACTATCACCGACTCGACGATCCAGTGGGCGTGCCAGAACAGGTGAAACAGGGACAGATTGGCGGATGTCAGCGGCGCGACCGACGAGGAAATGTCGGCTGGATTCATGAAAAGCGTCCCCTTCGGCGGTCCGGCGGTGGGCGGCCAAAAAAACAGATGGTTGACCAAATACTCGGCCATGACCGTCGCGGCGCACTGGCGTCCGGATCAATGTATTATCGAAAGGCCGCCGCTTCGTGCGCCGACCCAGACCCGAATTTCGCGATGACCCGAGCCGACCCGTCACCGGCAAAGCGTAATCAGTCGCGAATATTGTCCAAACTAGGGCACCACTTCGGCCGTACCCGCTTACGAAGCCCGACTGTGCTTAACGCGACGTTAAGGCCCACCCGGCTGGCAGGAATGCAGGCGGGAATGCAGGACTATCACAAAGCATGGGAAGCCGCGGCAAAGCGACGTGAGCCACCCCCGGCGCGCGCGAAGCCGAGATAGGCCTTGCCGAGACGGTCCAATGCCGTGAGCGCGTCGGGCCGTCCGCCATCCCAAGCGCGCGCGAGCGCGACCTCGAATTGCGCAAAGCCGCGCAACGCGACATTGGCCATCAACTCGTCGCGGTCGCGAAAATGCCGATAGGGCGCTGCCGGACTGACGCCAGCCCAGCGCGCCGCTTCGGCAAACGTGAATCCGGCAGGACCCTTTTCGGCGATCAATTCCAGCGCCGCGCGCAGCAGCGCTTCCTTTAGATTGCCGTGGTGGTAGCCGCGGGGACTGTCTTTGTCGTCCTTCGACCATCTCATGTAAATGGCTTTTACATGCGTCGGCCCTGGCCGTCGACCGCAACCTGAAGCGTTCGGCCCACCGAACAGCAAGCCGCAACCGGCTGGCTCAGACGGCTCGATTCGCCCATTGACGCCTCAAGGCTCATTTTGTCTTCTGCCCTGCCCTGCACGCACAGATAGAGGCCCGGCCGTGTCGCTATCCGATACGCTCCCCTCCCCGACTGTTGCATCGTCCTTTGAATCGTCCTTGGCGCCGGCGACCGAGACCGGCGCGCTCGGCGTCTATCAGCTCAAGCGCCTATGGTCGCGGGCGAAGGCGGCGCGGCAAGGCCGTTTCCCACCGACGACCATGCACGATCGCCACCTCGACAATCTCGTCGTGCACGCCATCGGCGTTGGCTTGGAGCAGACCGCCGCCTATCTCGGCCAAGCTGCGCCGGACTTCGAGACGTTCGAAAGCTGGATCGTTGCCACGACCGGCGGCATCGATCCGGAACGCGCCGCACGCATCAACGCCGCGGTCATCGGCGACGACGCACCGCAAGCGAGCCGGCGCGCGCTCGCGGGCATCGAGGCGAGCGAACCGGTGCTGACCGCTGCCGATCTCGAGTTCTGGGACGAGCACGGCTACGTCGTGCTGCACGACGCCGTCCCGGCGGCTACGCGCGAGGCGGCGGCGCAAGCCCTGTGGCAGCACATCGGCGCCAGTCCGGACGATCCGGAGAGCTGGTATCGCCGCAACGACCACGGCATCATGGTGCAATATTTTCAGCATCCGGCGTTTAGCGCCATTCGCCGCGCGCCGCGCATCCATAAGGCCTTCGCGCAATTGTGGGGCACGGCCGATTTGTGGGCGACCACCGATCGCGTCGGCTTCAATCCGCCTGAGCGCGAAGATTTTATGTTTCCCGGGCCGCGACTGCATTGGGATGTCAGCGTGAAAACGCCGATCCCTTTCGGCACCGCCGGCATTCTTTATTTGGCCGATACGCCGCCCGAGCAGGGCGTCTTTACGCTGGTGCCCGGCTTCCAGCGCTGGGGCGAAAGCTGGCTCAAGGCGCTACCGTCCGCAGCTCATCCACGCGAACAAAATCTCTACGCCTTAGGTCCGCAGCCGATCGGCGGACGCGCCGGCGATCTGATCATCTGGCATCAAGCGCTGCCGCACGGCGCCAGCCCGAACCGCGGAACAAAACCGCGGCTCGTTCAATACATCAATATGTTCCCGACGCGGATCGAGGAACAGGAGGAGTGGATCTGAGGGTGATCAGTCGAGACGCCCGACCCGCGCCAACGTGGCTTGGAGAAGCGTTGGCGCCCCACATAATTTGAGAAAGGAAATTTCGCATACGCTTATTTAGTGGTGCAAAAGCATGAGCAATATGATGATCGGGATGGGAATCCCAATAAGCCACAACAGGATCGGCATAGGTATTCTCCTTTTTATCAAAGGACCATTTTTCAACAACCTGACGCCGTATTAAAAGTTCCCGCAAACCACACAGCGGTCGCTCCGGATTGTGCTGAAAACATTTGTGGCGCCGCGTCCCGTCCATCGCTTGTGACGGCGACATTGAGCGAGTCGACGACAGAACCGGATTTAGGACACGCGCCCTAGTCTAGCGTTGCCCGCTAAGCTCGTCCCGGTCCGCCTTCATGGCAATACGTAGCGGTTTAGGGATGGGCCGCGCCCGGCCGCCGGAGACGAAGGCGACGCGCACATGCGCTTCGACGATGAGATCGTCACCGCGCATGACGCGCTGGCGGAGCGTGATCGAGGCGCCTTTCACTTCTTCCGGCTCGGTGACGACCTCAAGCACGTCGTCCATACGCGCCGGCTTGAGAAAGTCGATGGTCATCGAGCGCACGACGAAGGCGAAACCCGGCGTCCCTTTCTCGGTCTCTTCGAACAAAGCGCGGTGGTCGGCGCCGAGAAGCCGCAAGTGATTGGTGCGCCCGCGCTCCATGTAGCGCAGATAATTGGCGTGATAGACGATGCCGGTGAAATCGGTGTCCTCGTAATAGACGCGCACGGTGAGCACATGGCGGCCGTCGCGGATTTCGCCGTCGAGAGATACGGAGCGCTGGTCATTCATCGGTAGAATTCTTCATCGACATTCATACGTGCATCGATTACGCGAACGACTGTGATTTGTCCGGAATCGACAATGTAAAAGACAAAATGAAGCCCCGCCACCAGACACCGGATTGCTGAAGCGAGCCACGACCGCTCGCGGCCGATGAATGGAAAGCGAACCAAGTTTGCGAAATTCGCATCGATCCTGCGACCGAACGCGTCGGCGGCATCTGGACTGCGTTCCTCAAGATAAGGATAAATGCGGAGTGGATCGGCTTGGCCTTGTCGGAGACTACAAGTTCCATCCCCGGCAACTATCTGATCTTCGAATTCCGGGCCTGGCGCAGAAATTCCTCAAAATCCCACTTGGAAACGCGGCCTTCCGCGACATCATCCAAACCCTCAGCGATCTGCTGCTCGAGCACACAAAATTTTTCCGCCTGCTCGAGCAGATACGCGACTGCGGGCTCCCGCATTTCCTCGGGAAGGAGTTCAAGCGCTTCAGCCGCTTTTTCGCTCGTCGATTTCATAACGCAATCCTATCACCGAACCGGGAATACGCCAACGCCGCCTAGCGCCACGGCACGCGATCCGTTATCGCGCGTTCCCAGTTCCTGCCGTCGAACAAATGGGGTTTTATCGCGGCGACATCGACGCCGTCGAGGCACCGCGCATTGACGTCGATCTTATCGGGATCGGAGCGCGGCACATAGAACGGATGGATGCCGCAGGTGGCGCAGAATGTGTGCTGCGCGGTGCCGGTGTTGAAGCGGTAGGTGGTCAGCGCGTCCTTGCCGCTTAGGAGCTCGAAATTCTCTGGCGCCACGATGAGATGCAGAAAACCCTTCTTGGTGCAGATGGAGCAATTGCATTCGGTGACGCGAGACAAATCAGCGCTGACGCGAAAATGCACGCGCCCGCAATGGCAACCGCCTTCGTAGGCTCGCGTCGCGTCAGTCATTGTCGTCCGATCCGAACAACCCGAACTGCGACGGATCGCGCGTAGGCTCCGGCAGGCCGAGGTGGCGGAAGGCGTGGCCGGTAATCAGCCGCCCGCGCGGCGTGCGCTGCAACAGCCCGCATTGAATGAGATACGGCTCGATGATGTCCTCGATGGCGTCGCGCGGCTCCGACAGCGCCGCCGCCATCGTTTCGACGCCGACCGGGCCGCCGCCGTAATTTTCCGCAATGGTCTTCAGATAACGCCGGTCCATAGCGTCAAGCCCGGCCGCGTCGACTTCCAACGCGGCAAGCGCTTTGTCGGCAACCGCGCGATCGATCGCGGCGGCGCCATCGACGGACGCGAAATCGCGCACCCGGCGCAGCAGCCGCCCCGCGATGCGCGGAGTGCCGCGGGCGCGGCGCGCGATTTCGTTGGCGCCGTCGGCGGTAATCGCGATGCCGAGAACGCGCGCGCCGCGATTGACGATCAGCTCGAGCTCCGCCTCGCTATAGAAATTAAGCCGCACCGGAATGCCGAAGCGGTCGCGCAGCGGATTGGTGAGGAGCCCGGCGCGCGTGGTAGCGCCCACCAGCGTGAATTTTTGCAGGTCAAGCTTGACCGAGCGTGCCGCCGGGCCCTCGCCGATGATGAGGTCAAGCTGAAAATCCTCCATTGCCGGATAAAGGATTTCCTCGACCGCCGGATTGAGACGATGGATCTCGTCGATGAACAGCACGTCGCGCTCTTCGAGATTGGTCAGCAGCGCCGCGAGATCGCCGGCCTTGGCGATCACCGGCCCGGAGGTAGCGCGGAAATTGACGCCAAGCTCGCGCGACACGATTTGCGCCAGCGTGGTCTTGCCGAGTCCGGGCGGGCCGACGAACAGCACATGATCGAGCGGCTCGCGCCGCGCTTTGGCCGCGGCGATGAACACGCCGAGATTTTTGCGCGCCTGCTCCTGGCCGATGAATTCGGAAAGGCGCTGCGGGCGCAGGGTCGCTTCCGCCGCGTCTTCGTCGCGACGTTGGGGCGTAACCAGTTTGCGCGGCGCAGTGGTCACCGTTCCGGCCCCCGCGTATATTTGTTCGGCAACAGATCGCCGATCGGCACCACCGCCGCCGCTTTGCCGCTTGGCACGATCACCCTCGCCTTGCGATCGTAATCGAAGATCAATTCGCGGCAGGCGCCGCAGGGCGACACCACGGCAACGGTCTGGTCCTTGTCGCTCGGCGGCGGATGGCGCACCGCGACGATGAGATCGATGCCTTCGTCGCCGACGTCGACCACCGCGCGGCCGAGCGCCACGGCTTCGGCGCACACCGCCATGCGGCCGAGATAAGCGTCAAGATTGACGCCGGTGAAGATTTTTCCCGAGCGGGTGCGCAGCGCCGCACCGACCTCCTGCCAGTCGTCGCGATAACGTTGTTTGATCGCCATCGCCGCCGCCGCGATCAAGTCTTTCTCCGCCTTGCCGAGTTTCGCCGGCTTCTTCACTTCGCCAGTTCCCTCAAACCGAGGCGGATCAGCGTCGTCGCCTCGGCGTCTTCGCCTGCCGATCGCGCCGCGGCGGCGATGGCGGCCGTGGCCTGCACTTGTGCGTAACCGAGATTGACCAGCGCCGAGACCGCATCGGCGACCGGCCGCGGCGCGCGCTTCTCGTCGAGCGCGCCGGAGAGCCGCACCAGCGCCGGATCGACATCGGTATAGGCCGGCGCCTTGTCTTTGAGCTCGGTGACGATGCGTTCGGCCACTTTCGGGCCGACGCCGGGCGTGCGCGCCACCATGGCCTTGTCGCGCATGGCGATCGCGGTTGCGAGATCGGCGGGCTTGAGCGTGCCGAGCACCGAGAGCGCCACTTTGGCGCCGACGCCCTGCACGGTCTGCAACAGCCGGAACCATTCGCGCTCGATATCGGTGAGAAAGCCGAACAGCTTTATCTGATCCTCGCGCACATAGGTTTCGATTGACAACACCGCCGGCTCGCCCGCCCGCGGCAATTCCTGCAAGGTGCGCGCCGAGCAGTGCACCAGATAACCGACGCCGCCGACGTCGAGGATGACGTTGTCCTCGCCGTAGGAATCGATGATGCCCTTGAGTTTGCCGATCATCGTGCACCTGCCTTCGGCGCCGCCACCCTAAGCGCCGCATGCAGCACCACGCTCCGCCGGTGATGCGCATGCGTCACCGCGATGGCGAGCGCGTCGGCGGCGTCGTCCGTCGACGGGTCTGCCTTGGGCAGGAGCACGCCGATCATCATTCGCACTTGGGCCTTGTCGCCGTGGCCGGCGCCGACGATGCTTTTCTTCACCAAGTTCGGCGCATATTCGGCAACTGGCACGCCGGCGCGCGCCGGCACCACCATGGCGATGCCGCGCGCCTGACCGAGTTTCAGCGTCGCGCGGGCATCCTTGCTCACAAAAGTCTGCTCGACCGCGGCCTCGTCGGGCTGGAATTCATCGAGAATTCGCATCAGGCCGTCGTGAATGGCAAGCAGCCGCGTCGCCAGCGCGTCACGGTCGCTGGTGGTCACCGACCCGCAGCCGAGGAAACTCAAGGCATTGCCGGCAATCCCCACCATGCCCCAGCCGGTGCGGCGGAGCCCGGGATCGATACCGAGGATGCGAATCGGGCGGTTCATGCGGCCTCATTCATAGCATGACGGCAATGCCGAAGGGCCGGTCGCCGGACCGCCGCGAGCCTGATAGACAGCCGCAGCAACGGCGGCTAACGGCTTAACGCGCTTTCGGAAATTTCCATGACCCCGGGACTTGGTCTCGCGCTCGGCGCCATGGCGTGTTTCGGCGTCAGCGATCTCATCTACAAGCGCGGCGCGGCCGCCGGCATTCCCTCCGGCGAATTCCTCATGGCCCAGGCCTGGATGTTCTGTCCGGGCGTCACGCTCTATGCATGGCTGACCGGCAATCTCGATGTACATGCGTCCGCCATGTGGGGCGCGCTCGCCGGCGCGTTTCTGTTCGTCGCGCTCTACAATTTCACCCAAAGCCTGCACGGCGGCGCGGTCTCGACCAATGCGCCGATCTTCCGGCTCAATTTCACGCTCACCGCGGCGCTGGCGATCATTGTTCTCGGCGAGGCGTTGACGATTGCGAAGGCGATCGCGCTTGGCTGCGCATTCATCGCCGTGTGGCTCTTGCTGGCCGAGGCCGGCACCGAGCGCGGCAAGGTCACTTTTACGTCGCTGGCGCAGGTCCTGCTCGCCACCGTGACGATGGCGCTGACCAACCTGTTCTACAAAATCGGCCTGCAGCACGGCACGCTGCCGGAGACCATGGTGGCGGCACAGGCCTGGATGTTCTGCTCGCTGGCGACGCTGTTCGGCTTTCTGCGCCGAGGGCGCATCTGGATCCCGTCGCGCGGCTGGACCTATGCCGCTTTCGCCGCGCTCGCTTTGTTCGGCGCTTTCGTGCTGCTGATGCACGCTCTCGCGCTCGGGCCGGCGAGCGTGCTGGTTCCGGTGGCGCAGATGAGTTTTGTCATCACCGCGCTCGCCGGCATCGCGGTGTTTGGCGAGCGACTAGATTCGCGCAAAAGCCTTGGCCTTGCGGTAGCCCTCGTGGCGCTGGTCTTGTTTGCAGCGGGTTAACGCACGCACCCAGCTTGTGACAGCCAGCCTACCCCGATAGAATCGTGATTATGTTGGATTGGAGCACTTGCGCCGCAGTCGAACGCAGCCCCGGTAAGGGCGGCGGCGAGTGGTTATTCAAACACAGCCGCGTCCCAGTAAGAGCCTTGTTCGAGAATATCGAAGGCGACGCCCGGATCGATGAATTCCTGGAATGGTTTCCCGGGGTGACGCGCGAACAGGTCGAGCTTGTGCTTCGTCACGCCGAACAAAGCCTCGTGGCCTAAGACCCTCGGGCCTGACCGTGAAGATACTGTTCGATCACGGCACCCCTGCTCCACTTCGTCGAGCACTCGCAGGCCATTCCGCGTCGACCGCCGGCGAAATGGGGCGGAGTGAGATAGACAATGGTAGTCTGACGACGATCGGCGATCTTGGTGCTGCCGACGACAAATTGGCGGCAAATCCAGAATAACCAGGATCGAATTCTGGCCGCGATCGACGAACTGCGCCCCGGCGATCTGATTGAGCTAAAATTTTGATCGCGCACTGGCCGTTGCGAGCGGCTCCATCCCGCTGTTCTTGATCGCCTCAACCGCCGCGGCGGACGATAGAAACGCGATCAGCCGTCGGGAATTCTCATGCGCTTGCGAGCCGGCCACGATGGCGGCGGAAAATACCTGCACAAACTGGATCTCCGGCGCGAGGCTGCCGGCGAAGTCGACGCCGGGCGCGACCAGAATTTCGCTGACCGGCTGGACCGCAACATCGGCTTCGCCCCCGGCGACCATGCGGGTTGCGTCCGCACCGCGCGGCGCAGGCCTGACTTTGATTTTGTCGACGATGCCAAGCCGCGGAAAAAGCTCGGCGATGAGCCAGATGCCGCTGGTGCTTTCCGGAACCGCGACGATTTTGGCCGCAAGCAGAACCTGTTTGAAGCCTTCGACTGTGCTGACGTCGGGCTTCGGGGTCCCGGCGCGCACACCCACGCCGAGAGGCACCTGCGCAAGATCGACATCGGTGCCGGCGGCGATTTTCTCCGCCGCGATCAGTTCGTTTAGGCCCTCCCTGGAAAGGATCACCACGTCGGCCGGCGCGCCGCAGGCAAGCTGCGCGGCAATGGTCTGCGGTCCCGCCCCCTGCGAGGCACCGGATCCGGTCGCGACCTTCAGCCCGCTTGTGCGCATGAAGTCCGGCAACAGTTTCTCGTAGGCGCCGGAAAATCCACCGGAAATCAGAACGTGCAAGTGCGCCGACGCATTGGTCATGCTTTGCACCCGCTCACGCGCTCATGCGGCTGACCAGAGCGTCGGAAATCTCGAAATTGGCATAGACGTTCTGCACATCGTCGTTGTCGTTCAAGTTCTCAATTAACTTGAGCACCTTTTCGCCCTGGTCGTCGTCCACCGCCACCGTGTTCTGCGGCCGCCAGACGAGCGCCGCCTTGCGCGGCTCGCCGAATTTTTGCTCCAGCGCCTTGGCGACCGAGCCGAAATGATCCTGCGCGGCATAGACCTCGTGGGTGTCGGCGGCCGACACCACGTCGTCGGCGCCGGCGTCGAGCGCCGCCTCGAACATCGCTTCCGCACCCGCCGCCTTGGCGTCGTATTCGATGACACCGACATGGTCGAACATGAACGATACCGCCCCGGTCTCGGCAAGATTGCCGCCCGACTTGGTGAAGGCCGCGCGCACCTCGCCCGCGGCGCGGTTGCGGTTGTCGGTCAAGACTTCGACGATCACCGCGACGCCGCCCGGGCCATAGCCTTCGTAGCGGACATTCTCGTAGTTATCGGCGTCGCCGCCCAAGGCCTTCTTGATGGCCCGCTCGATATTGTCCTTCGGCATGTTCTCGGCGCGCGCCGCCATCATGGCCGCGCGCAGCCGTGCATTCATCCCCGGATCGGGCACGCCGAGCTTGGCGGAGACGGTGATTTCGCGGGCTAGCTTGCCGAACAGTTTTGATTTCGCCGCATCCTGACGCCCCTTGCGGTGCATGATGTTCTTGAACTGTGAATGTCCGGCCATAAGTCGCTCTCAATGGGGCGCTGGCGGCGACGGTCTCCGTAGCCTCTCGCGCCTGCACTCAGCAGATGATTTGATGCCGCAGCTTATAGGGCCACGCGCTGCGAAAATAAAGTTGTGTTCCGCATCGCCATCGCTCGCACTACTCCGGGCAGCCGGGTACTCAGCATTTGTGGAAGAAGCGATACGTGTCGGGCGCCCTCATCCAGATGAATTCGCTCGTCAGCCCGCCATGCTGCTTGATCCAGCCCCGTATATCGGCGCCATAGGCATTCCACAGAGTTGCAGTCGCGCTCTGCAGATGCGCCAGGTGGAACCCGAATGACGCCTCCGGTGTGACGCAGATCCTGTTGCGCGGAATATGGCCGAGCAGCACGGTGCAGGCTGACTGGCAAGGACCGACGATTCTGACGCTGACGCCGCGGGCGGCGAGCGCAGTCCAGCGCCCTCCATACTGAGCGACGTTGCCGCCGTGACTGTCCGAAACGTCGATGGTTTCCGCGAGACACATCGACGGCAGGAGCCACGCAAGCATCGCGATGAACACCGTGCGCCCGTTCATGGGTTCTCCCTCCATCTCGGCGAGAATTGTCGTGTCGAACTGGAACGGTGCAGCTTAGGCGCCGGCCGGCGGAGCTGTCCACATGGCCGGCACCGCCTCTTGCAGTTGGCCGTCAAGCCGCACCGCTTCGATCCGGCGGGCAAGCCCGGTCGCCGCATCGGTCTCCACTGCGACGGCGCAGAGCGTCGCCGGGCCCGTGGCCGGCTCGAAACGCGCCGCCGAAATCTTACGCAGGAAGCGCTGCAGCGGCTCGTCCTTGGCCATGCCGATCACCGAATCGAAATCGCCGGTCATGCCGACATCGCTGATGAACGCGGTGCCGCCGGGCAACACGCGCTGGTCGGCGGTCGGCACGTGAGTATGGGTGCCGACGACGAGGCTGGCGCGGCCGTCGCAGAAAAATCCCATCGCCTGCTTTTCGCTGGTCGCCTCGCCGTGGAAATCGACGACGATGGCGTCGGCGCCTTTGGGCAGCGCGCAGGCGGTGAGCTCGCGATCGAGCGCGGCGAACGGATCGTCGAGCGGGTCCATGTAAATGCGGCCCATGGCGTTGATGACGAGCGCGCGGCCGCCGTTCTTGGCCTCGATCATGGCGGCGCCACGGCCCGGCGTGCCGGGCGGATAATTGACCGGCCGAATCAGCCGCGGTGCGCGCTCGATGAAAACCAGCGCCTCTTTCTGGTCCCAGGCGTGATTGCCCAGCGTGACCGCATCGACCCCGGCCTCGATTAATTCGCGATAGATCGCTTCGGTAATGCCGAAGCCGCCGGCGGCATTCTCGCCATTGGCGACGACCAGATCGAGCTTCCAGTCGCGCACCAGCGCCGGCAATCGCTCGACGACCACAGTCCGCCCGCTCCGCCCGACAATGTCGCCGACAAAAAGAATGCGCATGGTCACCCTTTTATCTCGATCACCTCGCGCTCCGTAAGCACAAAATCGAGCGGCTCATCGCGCTCCATCGCCGGCACCGCGGAAACTTCCTGCATCGAAAAGGCAATGCCGATGGCTGTTACGGCTTTGCGCGAGCGCAAGCGGGCGATCGTCATGTCGTAATAGCCGGCGCCGTAACCAATGCGCTGCCCGGCACGGTCGAAGGCGAGGAGCGGCACCAGGAGAATGTCGGGATCGACTTCCGGATATTCGGCTTTCGGCTCGCGAATACCCCATTGCCCGGCATCGAGTGGCGCGCCCCAATGCCACGCGCGCATGATGAGCGGCTTGCCGCGGCCGGCGATCTTCGGCAGCGCCAGCGTTGCGCCAGCCTCCGCAAGCGTCTTCATCAGCGGCAGCGGGTTGATCTCGCTTCTCAGCGGCATGAAGCCGGAGACGACGGTACCGGGAACGATCGGCAGCGGAAGTGGGCGCGCCGCAATCGCCTCGGCGGACGCCTTGCGCGCGTCCGGCGGCAGCGCGTCACGCCGCGCGGCGGCGTCGCGACGAAGCTCGGCTTTCTCAGACTCGATGGGCGTCGTTGTTTTCGACAGGTTCGTTTCTCGGATGCGGCGCAGCGTGAAACGGTGCACCGCTGATCCGGGATCGTCCAGTCCGAAACGATCTCGGTTCTGCGGCGCACCACTTCGCATACGCTACGTGCTGCGCCGCGCCCGGGAAACGAAAAAACGAGTGCGGAGCCGCGCCGGCCGTTGGAGCAACGATCCCGGGTTCCCTACACATGTAGGTGGGCACCGTGTGACCGAACCCACGAGCTCGGCCAGGGACAGCTCCCTAAGAGATCGATAAGGCCCCGAGAATAAGGCTCCTGACGCGCCGGGCAGCCCCGCTTTGCCAATGTAGTGCGGGACGGCCGCGCATGCTACCTGCTTAACCGACTTGCCAATCCACTCGGCCAACGCGCGACTTTGCCCAAAGTGAGATTCGTCTTAGGGAAGACACATTGACGGGGCATCGCTGGTCCTTGCCCAAAGCAAACCCGCCGCTCAGGCATACAGGGACAGTGTGCCACAGCCCAATTGCGCCAAGGTGGGGGTAATCCTCGGCCGCCCGCGCCAATAGAAGGCCTTCATGCAAAAGCTCCTCCACGTTTCGCTTGGGGCCATCGCCGGTGCGGCGATCGCCCTCTTTGCGACTACGCCTGCGCTGACGCCGTTCCTGTCCGGGGCGGTGGCTTCGCCACAGGCCGGCGCCGGCCTGACCTACCACGAACTGCAACTGTTCGGCCGGGCGCTCGACGTGGTGCGCCAGGATTACGTCGACAAGCCCGAGAGCCAGAAGCTGATCGGTTTCGCGATCAACGGCATGGTGAGCGGGCTTGATCCGCATTCCAGCTATATGGACGCGAAGGCCTTTCGCGACATGCGGGCGGAGACGAGCGGCCAATTCGGCGGTTTGGGCATGCAGGTCACGATGGAAAACGGGCGGGTCAAGGTCGTCTCTCCGATCGACGATACGCCGGCGGCGAGGGCCGGCATTCTTGCCGGCGACTTCATCACGCGCATCGACGATCAGGTGATTGCGGGTCTTCCGCTCAGCGACATCGTCACCAAATTGCGCGGAACGCCGGGAAGTTCCGTCAAACTCGAAATCCAACGCGCCGACGCCCCGGCGCCGATCGACAAGACGCTGACGCGCGAGATCATCAAAGTGCGCTCGGTTCGCTCTCGCGTCGAAGGCGACGACGTCGGCTACGTTCGGATTACTGAATTCAACAACCTCGCCGGTGGCGAGCTAAAAGACGCCATCAAGCAGATTTCTTCGCAAGTTCCGGCCGACCGGCTCAAGGGCTACGTGCTCGATCTGCGCAACAATCCGGGCGGGCTGCTCGATCAGGCTGTGGCGGTATCGGACGCCTTTCTAAGGAGCGGGGAAATCGTATCGATCCGCGGACGCAATCCGCAGGAGAACCAGCGCTTTGATGCCAAGCCCGACGACCTCACCAACGGCAAGCCGCTGATTGTTCTCATCAACGGCGGTTCGGCCTCCGCATCGGAAATCGTGGCGGGCGCTTTGCAGGACCAAAAGCGGGCGACGATCATCGGCACCCGTTCGTTCGGCAAAGGCTCGGTGCAGACGATTATTCCGCTCGGCCCGGACGACGGCGCGCTGCGGCTTACCACCGCGCGCTACTTCACGCCCTCGGGCCGCTCGATCCAGGCCGAAGGCATCACGCCGGACGTCCAGGTCGAGCAAGAGGTGCCGAAAGATTTGCAAGGCGCGGCGGCGATGGGATTTAGCGAAGCGAACCTGCCCGGACATCTCAAGGCGAGCGGACCGGAAAAAACCGGCTCGCAATCTTACGTGCCGAGCGACGCCAAGGACGACAAGGCACTGCAGACCGCACTGGCGCTGCTGCGCGGCACGCAAACCAACCCGTCGTTCCCACCGACTGGCAATGTGGTGGTCGCGCATTAGGAGTTGGGGCTCTAACGTCCGGCAGTCCGTCCCATCAGCGGGCGAGAAATGATGCCGCCAGCGCTAGCACCAGCGCCGGCGGCATGACGATCAGTCCCAACTGCAGAAATGCGACCGCACTGACCTTGTGGCCTTCTCGGCGCAACGCCGTGAGCCATAGGATGGTGGCAAGCGAGCCAGTGACGGAAAGATTCGGGCCGAGGTCGACGCCGATCAGAATAGCGCGGGTCATTTGATCGACCGTTTGGTCGCTTTGCACTGCGCTGCCGGCAATGAGTGCGACCGGCAGATTGTTGGCGAAATTGCTGGTCACGGCCACGACAACGCCGGCCGCCCAGGCCGCGGCCGCCGCGGAATGCACGGCCGCCTCGCGCAACAGCGCGCTGATCACGGCAATCACGCCGGTCCGGTCCAGCGCTTCGACCAGCACGAACAGGCCGGCGACCAGCGGCAGCACACCCCAGGAAACATCCTTGACCGCGTCCCAGCTCTGCGACGGCCTTCGGATCAGGACGATCGCGGCGGTGGCGGCGCCGGCGACACAGGTCGGCAGGCCGAGCTGAATATCCATCGCGGAGGCGACAAGCAGAACGCCGGCCGTGGCGACGATGCCCGCCGCCGCGGTTTTGCCGCCGGCCGTCAGCTGTGGCACCGGTACATTGGAGGCGATGGCCTGGCGCAGCTCCCGGCGCAGCCCAAAGCGCAGCGCCGCATAGGTCGCGACGATGGCAACACACGACGCCAGGAGATAGCGCGGCAGCCATTGCAGCAACGGCGGCATATGACTGCCGTAGATGACGAGATTGGCCGGGTTGGAAATCGGCAGAACGAACGAGGCGGCATTGGCGATGAAGGCGCAGATCAAAAGATAAGGCAGCGGCGCTTCCGCCTTGGCCGCTTTGACCGCAGCGGCGACCGCGGGCGTGAGCACCACCGCGGTGGCATCGTTGGAAAGAAACGTCGTGACCAGGATTCCCACCACATAAGTTAAAAAGAACAACCGGCGCGGCGAGCCGCCGGCATGGCTCGTCGCCTGCGCGGCGAGCCAATCGAACAAGCCCTCAAGACGCGCGATCTCAGCAAGAAGCATCATGCCGGTGAGGAAGAAATAAACGTCCGTCCCCTTGGCAACACCGGCCAGCGCCGCGCCCGGCGAAAGGAGGCCGAACACCACGAGAAGCGCCGCGCCCGCAACCGCCCAGATCGCCTCGGGCCAATTGAACGGCCGCACGATCACGCCGCTCACCGCGAGCGCGACAATAGTCCAAGTCAAAATATGCGGCGACAGGCCTGCCATTCAGCGCGCAACCACGGCTGCCATCGCAGGCACGCCGCGCAAGCGGAGGAATAGCATCACCCCAGCGCCACGCCGCTCGTGGCGATGGTCGCGTTGAGCTTCTTGGTGATGCTCTCGATGCGCTCGGCGGCGCCGGACAGTGCGGCGGCGATCGAGGCTTGGGCCGCCTTGTTGCGGTCGGATATCGCCGTGCGGGCGTCCTGCAAAGAGGCGAGCTCCTCCTCCAGCCGCTTGACGCGAAGACCGGCCTCGGCGAGCTCGTCGGCGACCGTGATGGCCGCCATCACCGTCAAGCGCGTATCGCCGATCTCGCCGAACTTGGCGCGCAACCCGCTGATCCGTGCATCGAGCTCATGCGCGAGTTTCTCCAGGTGTTCCTCCTGACCGTCTTCGCAGGTCATGCGGAACTGCCGGCCGTTGATGGTGACGCTCACCTGGGACATGTGTCAGCTCTCACTCATCCGAATTCAGCACGTCGCGGATGGTTGCAATCGCCTGGTCGATACGCGTGCCGACCTCGCGATTGGCGGTCTCGAGATCGCGCGCGCGCGCGATCGCCTCATCGAGCTCGCTCGCCAGCCGTGCGCGGTCGCTGTCGAGCGCATGAACCCGCTCGGCCAGCGCAAGCGCTGCGCGATCACCATCGCGGCGGCGCTCGGCGGCGGCATCGAGCGCGTCCAGCGCGAGTGAAAGCCGCGCTGCCGCGGCCGCAATCACATCGAACTCGCTCGGCTGGCCATCGGCAGCGGCCATGGCGTCCGCCCCCTGCGCAAAACTTGTGTGCGGGCAACTATTTATCGCCGGAAGCTTACGTCGTATCGCGGGAAAGCGTCAACGGCGGCCATTGTGACCTGTGCATGACGCGCAAAGACGATTGTCGCGGAATTGACTGGTGGGCCCTCCATGTTATCTGTGCCGAGCCTGTTCCCACGACTGCTCCATAAACCGCGGCAAATTGGCGCCGCGATTGGCTTTTCCAAATGACCAAGCCGGATCGTCTGCCCGCGGCGAGCGTCCCTCTCGCCCCATCTCCGGGCTTTTCCGCCGCCGCAAATCCATCGACGACCGCCGCCTCACGGGCCGAGCACGACCGCATGGCCAATGCCATCCGCGCGCTGGCAATGGACGCGGTCGAGCAGGCCAAGTCCGGCCATCCCGGTCTGCCGATGGGCGCCGCCGATGTCGCGACCGTGCTGTTCACCCAGTTTCTCAAGTTCGATCCGGCCGATCCGGCGTGGCCCGACCGCGACCGCTTCGTGCTCTCCGCCGGCCACGGTTCGATGCTGGTCTACGCGCTGTTTTATCTCCTCGGCTACGAGGCAATGACGATCGAGGAGATCAAGCGCTTCCGCCAGCTCGGCTCGCTCACGCCCGGCCATCCCGAACACGGCCATACGCCCGGCGTTGAAACCACGACCGGGCCGCTCGGCCAGGGGCTCGCCAATGCGGTCGGCATGGCGATCGCCGAGCGCCACCTCGCCGCAGTCTTCGGCGGCGACATCGTCGATCACACCACTTATGTGCTCGCCTCCGATGGCGACCTGATGGAAGGCATCAGCCAGGAAGCGATCGCGCTCGCCGGCCATCTGCGGCTCAGCAAGCTCATCGTGCTCTACGACGATAACGGCATTTCGATCGACGGGCCGACCGCGCTGTCGGATAACGTCGACCAGGTGGAGCGCTTCCACTCGGCCGGCTGGGCGGCGACCCGCATCGACGGCCACGACCCGGCGACGATCGTCTCCGCCATCGCGGCGGCGCAAAAATCCGACCGGCCCTCGATGATAGCGTGCCGCACCACCATCGGCTTCGGCGCGCCCAACAAAGGCGGCACCGAGAAGGCGCATGGCGCGGCGCTCGGCGCCGACGAAGTCGCCGCGGCGAGGAAAAACCTCGGCTGGACTTCTCCACCGTTCGAAATCCCGGCCGACATCCTGGCGCCGTGGCGCGCCGCCGGCGCGCGCAGCCGCCCGGCGCGGCTCGCCTGGGAAAAGCGCCTCGCCGCGTTCGATCCCGCCAAGCGCGCGGAATTCGAGCGGCGCATCGCCGGCGAACTGCCCGGTAAGCTCGCGGCCGCCGTCAAGGACTTAAAGCAAAAACTTGCGGCCGCGCCCAAGGACATCGCTTCCCGCGCCGCCTCGGAATTCGCGCTTGATGCGTTGACCGTGGCGCTGCCGGACATGATCGGCGGCTCGGCCGACCTCACCGGCTCCAACAACACCCGCGCCAAAGGCATGACGGTGCTGCAGGCGCCGGACTATGCCGGCACCTTCATTCATTACGGCGTGCGCGAGCATGGCATGGCCTCCGCCATGAACGGCATGGCGCTGCACGGCGGCATCATTCCTTATTCCGGCACATTTCTGGTGTTCTCGGATTATTGCCGGCCGGCGATCCGGCTCGCGGCGCTGATGGGCCAGCGCGTCATTCATGTGATGACGCATGATTCCATCGGGCTCGGCGAGGACGGCCCGACGCATCAGCCGGTCGAGCAGCTCGCCGCGCTGCGCGCCATTCCGAACTTAAAAGTGTTTCGCCCCGCCGACGTGGTTGAGACCGTTGAATGCTGGCAGCTCGCGCTACAAAGCAAAGATGGCCCGAGCGTGCTGGCGCTTTCCCGTCAAAACCTGCCGCAACTGCGCGACGGCTTCGATGAAGCGAACCGCTGCGCCGCCGGCGCTTACGAGATACGCATTGCCGACGACGACGATGCCGCGGTGTCGCTGTTCGCCACCGGCTCGGAAGTCGCCATTGCGGTCGAAGCCAAAAAGCTTCTGGCCGCGCACAAAATCTCGGCGCGGGTGGTGTCGGTGCCGTGCTTTGAGCTTTTATTGGCGCTGCCCGAAAGCCGGCGCGCGAGCATCGTCGGCAACGCCAAAGTTAACGTCGCCGTCGAAGCCGGCATCCGCCAGGGCTGGGACGCCATTATCGGCTCGGACGGAACTTTCGTCGGCATGACCGGTTTTGGCGCCAGTGCGCCGGCCAAGGACCTTTACCGTCATTTCGGAATTACGGCGGAAAAGGTGGCGGAAGCGGCATTGGCGCGGTTAGGAAAGTCATAGAAGATAGTTACATAAGAAGCGCCGCCGCTGCGCATTTCCGGCTGGCGGCAAAGGGAGACCGGGAGATCAGAATGTCGGTTCGCGTTGCGATTAACGGGTTTGGCCGCATCGGCCGCAATATTCTGCGCGCCATCGTCGAAGCCGACCGTCACGACATCGAAGTCATCGCAGTGAACGACCTCGCCCCGGTCGAGACCAACGCGCATCTACTGCGCTTTGATTCGGTGCACGGCCGCTTCCCGGGCGAAGTGGCGGTCAACGGCGACACCATCAGCGTCGGCAACGGCGCCATCAAAGTCACCGCGTTGAAGGATCCGGCGCAATTGCCGTGGAAAGAGCTTGGCATTGACGTGGCGCTGGAATGCACCGGCATTTTCGCTTCCAAGGACAAGGCCTCGGCGCATCTCACCGCCGGCGCCAAGCGCGTCTTGATCTCGGCGCCCGCGGACGGCGTCGATCTCACCGTCGTCTACGGGGTCAATCACGACAAGCTCAACAAATCCCACACCGTCGTCTCCAACGCCTCCTGCACCACCAATTGCCTGGCCCCTGTCGCCAAGGTGCTCAACGACGCTGTCGGCATCGACAAGGGTTTTATGACCACGATCCACTCTTACACCAATGACCAGCATTTGCTCGATCAGGTGCACAAGGACATCTACCGCTCGCGCAACGCCGCCACCAACATGATCCCGACCTCGACCGGAGCGGCGAAAGCCGTCGGCCTGGTTCTGCCCGAGCTCGCCGGCCGGCTCGACGGCGTGTCGATCCGCGTGCCGACGCCCAATGTCTCGGTGATCGACTTCAAATTCGTCGCCAAGCGCTCAACCTCGAAGGACGAGATCAACGGCGCGGTCAAGCGCGCCGCCGGACAAGAGCTCAAGGGCATCCTCGGCTTTACCGACGCGCCCAATGTGTCGAGCGACTTCAACCACGACCCGCATTCAAGCGTTTTCCACATGGACCAGACCAAAGTGATCGACGGCACGCTGGTGCGGGTGATGTCGTGGTATGACAATGAGTGGGGCTTCTCCAATCGCATGGTCGACACCGCGGTAGCGATGGGCAAGCTCGGCTGACCTATCGCATCGAAGCGCCGCGTCCCATGCAGTCCTTCCGCTCACTCGACGACGCCGACGTCAAAGGAAAGCGCGTATTAGTGCGCGTCGACCTCAACGTGCCGATGGCCGACGGCAAGGTGACGGACGCAACCCGCATCGCTGAAGTCGCCACGACCATCACCGAGCTTGCCGGCAAGGGCGGCAAGGTCATTCTGCTGTCGCATCTCAACCGGCCGAAGGGCCGCGAGCTGAAGAATTCGCTCAGGCCCGTCGCCGCCGAAGTGGCGCGCATCGTCAAAAGGCCGGTGGCCTTTGCCGATGACTGCGTCGGGGCCGCCGCCGAGCGGGCGGTCGCCGCCATGAAGAACGGCGACATTCTTTGTCTCGAAAACACCCGCTTTCATCCCGAGGAAGAGAAGAACGACAAGGGCTTTGCCCGGCGCCTCGCCGCGCTCGGCGACATTTACGTCGACGACGCGTTCTCGGCGGCGCATCGCGAGCATGCCTCCATCGCCGGCATCGTCACCGTCGGCAAGCTGCCGGCCTATCCCGGCCGCGCCATGCGGGCCGAGCTCGACGCGCTGGCGCGCGCCTTCGAGCACCCGCAGCATCCGGTCACCGCCATCGTCGGCGGCGCCAAAGTGTCGACCAAGCTGGAACTGCTCGGCCATCTCCTCGCCAAGGTCGAGACGCTGATCATCGGCGGCGCCATGGCCAACACGTTTCTGGTGGCGCAGGGCAAAGCCGTCGGCAGATCGCTTTACGAGCCCGACCTCGTGCAAACCGCGCGCGACATCATGGCCAAGGCGAAAGCGATGCGGCGCGATATCGTGCTGCCAATCGACGCCGTGGTGGCGCAAAAGCTCGCCGCCCATGTGCCGAGCCGCGCTGTCGCCATCGATGAGGTTGGCGCCACCGACATGATCCTCGATATCGGCCCGCGCACCATCGAACACGTGGTCTCGGTGCTGGCGCGTTCGAAGACGCTGGTTTGGAACGGCCCGTTCGGCGCCTTCGAGCACGCGCCGTTCGACAATGGAACAGTCGAGGTGGCCGAAGCCGCGGCGGAACTCACGGCGGCCGGCAAGCTTGTCAGTTTTGCGGGCGGCGGCGACACCGTGGCGGCGCTCAACCTCGCCTCGGTGACCGACCGGCTGACCCATGTCTCGACCGGCGGCGGCGCCTTCCTTGAATCGCTGGAAGGCAAGACGCTGCCGGGCGTGAAGGTGTTGTTGGTAACCCTCGCCGCGACGGCGGGATGATGAGCGAAAAACCACTCGAGCGAAAGATTTGGAGGGCGCAATGAATCTTTCCGAATTGAACAAAGTTGCCGAAGCCATGGTCGCCCCGGGCAGGGGCATCCTGGCCGCCGATGAATCGACCGGCACCATCAAGAAGCGCTTCGACGCGCTCGGCGTGGAATCGACACCCGACACCAGGCGCGACTATCGCGAGCTGTTGTTCCGCTCGACCGACGCCATGTCCAAATATATTTCCGGCGTCATTCTCTATGACGAGACCATCCGCCAGAACGCCAAAGACGGTACGCCGCTGGTCAAGCTGATCGAGAAAGCCGGAACGCTCCCTGGCATCAAGGTCGACAAGGGCACAAAACCGCTGCCGTTCTGCCCGGGCGAAGTCGTCACCGAGGGCCTCGACGACTTGCGCGAGCGGCTTGTCGAATACCGCACGCTCGGCGCCAAATTCGCCAAATGGCGCGCGGTGATCGATATCGGCAAGGATATGCCCAGCTACAATTGCATCAGCGCCAACGCGCAAGCGCTCGCTCGTTATGCCGCGCTGTGCCAGGACGAGGGCATCGTGCCGATTGTCGAGCCGGAAGTGCTGATGGACGGCAATCACGACGTCGAGCGCTGCGAAAAAATAACGGAGTGGACGCTCAAGACGGTGTTCGAGCAGCTTTATTACGCGCGTGTCGCGCTGGAAGGCATGGTGCTCAAGCCCAACATGGTGGTGCCCGGCAAGAAATCGGCTAAGCAAGTGTCCGTGGAAGAAGTCGCCGACAAGACGCTGCGCGTGCTCAAGGCCTGCGTGCCCGCCGCGGTGCCCGGCGTCGCCTTTCTCTCCGGCGGCCAGTCCGACGAGGAAGCGACCGCGCACCTCGACGCCATGAACAAGATGGGCCCGTTGCCGTGGCGGCTGACCTTCTCCTACGGCCGCGCGCTGCAGCACGCGCCGCAGACCACATGGTCGGGTAAATCCGAAAACACCGCAGCCGCGCAACGCGCCTTCACCCACCGCGCCATGATGAACAGCCTCGCCACCGCGGGCCAATGGAAAGCCGACCTGGAGCGGAAGGCGGCGTGACGCGCCATCGCCGCAAGCCCTCCCCTGCAGGGGGAGGGCCGACCGCGAAGCGGCCGGGGTGGGGCAGTAAATCCAGCAGCAGTTTCACATCCCCATCCTCCGCGTTTGGCGCGGTGGCCTCCCTCCTGCAGGGGGAGGCGAATGAATAAGCCCGCCCCCCGCCTCTACCTCATCACCCCGCCGGTCGCCGACCCGATGGCGTTCGCGCCGGAGCTTGCGGCCGCGCTTGGCTCGGGCGACGTCGCCGCGGTGCTGCTGCGTCTTG
This sequence comes from uncultured Alphaproteobacteria bacterium, assembly GCA_963822935.1. Taxonomy (GTDB): domain Bacteria; phylum Pseudomonadota; class Alphaproteobacteria; order Rhizobiales; family Xanthobacteraceae; genus BOG-931. Next base: position 183,054 of record CAWGJP010000010.1, on the reverse strand, counting down.
CCGAGGCCGACGAGCGCACGCTGATCAACCGCGTCAAAACCATTGCCGAGACCGTGCAGCGGCGCGATGCCGCACTCATTCTCGACGGCCGCCCCGGCATCGTGGCACGCGCCGGCGCCGATGGCGCGCACCTGACGGGCACCGACGCCTTCGCCGCGGCGCTTCCATTCCTCAAGCCCGACCGCATCGCCGGCGCCGGCGGTCTGCAAAGCCGTCATGATGCCATGCTCGCCGCCGAGACTGGCGCCGATTACGTGATGTTCGGCGAACCGCCCGTCCCTGGGAACAGGCGCGGGGCTCGCATGCCGTTCGACGAAGTTTTGGAGCGTCTCCTCTGGTGGGCGGAGCTGTTCGAAATCCCCTGCGTCGGCTATGCCGCGAGCCGCGACGAGATCGCCCCGATAGCGCAGACCGGCGCCGATTTCATCGCGCTGGGTGAGTGGATATGGACCGAGCCGCACAACACAGCCTCCGCCGTCGCCGCGGCCGCGCAACAGCTGGCATCCGCCCCCGCGCAAGCGGGGGAGGGGGACCACGCGTAGCGTGGTGGAGGGGGCCTCTGACTCACCTCATGTTTGTCGTTGCAAGAGAGAGCGTCGCGGCCGGCGCCCCTCCCACCGGACTTCGTGTGGTTCCCCCTCCCCGCTGTCGCGGGGTGGGATGCATTGTCTTCGCCCTCGCCCTAGACTCTCACCCTCGCCCACCCGGTATCCGCCCAGCCCAAATCACCCGCCCGCCCGGCGCCGCCGGTGCAATACACCCCGCAAACCGCCCTCCCCGCCCCCGTCAACGGCGCACAAAAGCCCGACCTCGCCTTCGGCGCCTATCAGCGCGGCTATTTCCTCACCGCGCTGCAATACGCCACCGACGACGCCGAGAAGGGCAATGCGCCGGCGATGACGCTGTTGGGCGAGCTCTACGCCAACGGGCTCGGCGTGGCGCGCGACGACAAGAAGGCCGCCGACTGGTACAAGCTCGCCGCCGCGCGCGGCGACAGGAACGGCATGTTCGCGCTGGCGATGTTCGCGCTCGAGGGCCGCGCCGGCCCGCGCGACCGCGACCTGGGCGCCAAATGGCTCGCCGCCGCCGCCAAGCTCGGCCATCCGCAAGCCGCCTACGATCTCGCGCTGCTCTACATCGAGGGCCAGCTATTCCCGCAGGATTTCAAGCGCGCCGCCGAATTGTTGCGCCAGGCCGCCGACGCCGGCAGCCCGCAGGCGCAATACGCGCTCGGCACCTTCTACAAGGACGGCCGCGGCGTCGGAAAAGACATGCACGAAGCGGTCAAACTGTGGGCGCAAGCCGCGCTTGCCGACGACACCGACGCGCAGGTCGAATACGCCATTGCTCTCTATAACGGCGACGGCACTACGCGCGACGAGGACGCCGCCGCAAAAATCTTCCACAAGGCCGCAAAACTTGGCAGCCCGATCGCGCAAGACCGCTACGCTCGTATCCTCGCCAGCGGGCTGGGCGCCTCGCGCGATCCGGTCAAAGCGGTGAAATGGCACCTCGTCTCCCGCGCCGCCGGCGAGACCGACATCACGCTCGACGATTTCACGGCCAAGCTCGACGCGGCAAGCGTGGCGGAGGGCACCAAGCAGGCGCAGCCGTGGATCGATGCGCTAAAGCAGGCACAAGCCGCGCAGGCGCAGGCCGCAGCGGCGCCGCAGCAATCGCTGGCGGGGCCGGCCGCCAAGCCCTGATGCAGCATTGCGCTAAAGGCGTTGTGGCATCGCCTGTTGCGATCTTGAACTTCGACGCCGACGATGCGCGCGAGGCCGGCGACATACGCGCTGCGCTTGAACGCGCCGGCACGCCGATCAGGCCGTACGATATTCTCATCGCCGCGCAGGCCCGCCGCCGCGGCGCAACGCTGGTGACGGCGAACGCGCGCGAATTCGCGCGCGTGCCGGGGTTGGCGATCCAAGACTGGGCGGCACCGTAGCCTGGGATGGGCGTAAGGCGAAATCCGGTAGAAAACCTTCCCTGCCACCGAATCCCTTCACCCTCCCTGCAGGTCGCGGTCGAGAAATGCAGCAAGCCTTGACGCCGCGCATTTAAGGGTTACCAGACACGCCATGCAGCACTCCGCGGTTCTCAATGTCATGATCAAGGCGGCGCATCGCGCCGGGCGCGGGCTCAAGCGCGATCTCGGCGAGGTCGAGCATTTGCAGGTGTCCCTCAAGGGCCCGCGCAATTTCGTCACCGCCGCCGACCGCCGCGCCGAGGAGACGCTGCGTGAGGAGCTCGCCAAGGCGCGGCCGGATTATGGCTTTCTCGGCGAGGAGGGCGGCGCGCGCGCCGGCACCGACAAGTCGCATCGCTGGATCGTCGATCCGCTCGACGGCACCACCAATTTCCTGCACGGCATTCCGCATTTCGCGGTGTCGATCGGGCTCGAGCGCGACGGCGCCATCGTTGCGGCCGTGGTCTATAATCCGGCCAACGACGAAGTGTTCGTCGCCGAGCGCGGCAAGGGCGCGTATCTCAACGACAAGCGCATCCGCGTCGCGGCGCGGCAGAAGCTTGCCGATGCCGTGGTCGCCTGCGGGTTGCCGCATTTCGGCCGCGGCGATCTCGCTCTGGCGCGCCACGAGATCGCCGCCGCACAGCAGAATTTCGCAGGCTTGCGCCGCTATGGGGCCGCCACGCTCGATCTCGCCTGGGTCGCCTGCGGCCGGCTCGACGCCTATTGGGAGCGCAACCTCTCGCCATGGGATCTCGCCGCGGGCTCGCTCTTGGTGCGCGAGGCCGGCGGCTTCGTCAGCGATTGCGACGGCAAAGGCGATATTTTGAAATCGGGCGACGTCGTCGCCGGCAACGACTTCATGCACCGCGAGCTGTTGCGGCTGCTGAAGGATGCGGCCAAGGCCGAGATCAGGGAATGAAGCGTATATGCTCTCGCTCATTCTGCTAAGGTGCTGCAATGAACAAAGTCGTGGAAACACTTCTGGAGGTCACAGGCGCCATCACGAAATCGATCTCCGGCTTGGCCGATTTTCCAGGGAGCGGCCGAGCCGTGGACGAGGAAAACGTGCGGGTATTACGTAGCGCACATCACACCTACAATGTTTCTATTCAGTGATGGGCGAAGAAGTTTGGACTCTTCATATTCGGCATCCGGCGCGCAGACCCCCGGAAGTGGACGAACTCTAGGCACGATGCAGAGCACAGAATTCACGTTGCGGCCTTATCAGTCATGCGACGAGGACGCCGCGATCGCGCTGTGGCTGAAAACCTGGCAGACGACCTACCCGCAATTCGATTTCGCCGCCCGGCTCGACTGGTGGCGGGCGCGTTGGCGCAGCGAGATCATGGCCGCGGCCAAGGTCATGATCGCGCAGACGGACGATGCCGCCGCGATGATCGGTTTTGTCACCGTCGATCCGGACTCGCACTATCTCGATCAGCTCGTGGTGACGCCGCAGTTTTGGGGCGGCGGGGTCGGCACCGCGCTGATTGCGGAAGCCAAGCGACTTTCGCCCCAGGGCCTCGACCTTGACGTCAATACCGACAATGCCCGCGCCATCCGCTTCTACGAAAAGTGCGGCTTTGCCATCACCGGCGGCGGCATCAATGCGTTTTCCGGCCGGCCGGTGCACCGCATGAGTTGGCAGCCGTGATTAAGGAAAGACTGGGTCCCCGCTTTCGCGGGGACGAGCGCGGGATTTCACAAAGCCGCTCATTCCCGCGCAAGCGGGAATCCAGTTGCCGCCGTGAAGCCATAAGGAAAAACACCTAACAACAGGACCATTAGAAATTTGTCGAAACGCGAAAACGATTTGGAGCCAAACTTCCGTCATCCTGAGGTGGCCGCGAAGCGGCCCTCGAAGGGCGACGGCCCGGGCCGTGCATCCTTCGAGGCTCGCTACGCTCGCACCTCAGGATGACGGATTGCAGGACGCGATTGGGTTGCAGGAACATGCTCCAGGTGAATGCAATATGACCGCCAGCACCAACACCTTGCGAAACCATGCCACGAGCGAAGCCCGGGCTCAACAACCGGCGCAATTTTCTTAGCCTCGCCGAGACCGAATGGGCGCGCTTTCGCCGCTACGGCCGGCCGCTGGCGTTGTTGATGTGCGACATCGATCACTTCAGCAGGTCAACGACAGCCACGGCCACGATGCCGGCGACGAAGTCATCAGGACGGTCGCCGACATTTTGCAGAAGCAGAAGCGCGCGTCCGATATCGTCGGGCGGTTGGGCGGTGAGGAATTCGCGCTGGTTTTGCCTGAAGCCACGTTCGACGGCGCGGTCGCCGCCGGCGAGCGGCTGCGCAAGCTGGTCGCCGGGCATATCATCGCCGTGGGCGGTGAGCACGTTGCGGTCACCATCAGCGTCGTTGCCAGCGCCTGTGATGCCGCGACCGCGGGCGTCGAGGAACTGATCAAGCAGTCGGATCTGGCGCTCTATGACGCCAAGCACGCGGGCCGCAACCGGGTCTGCCGCTATACGCCGCCGCCCGAAACTCCAGACGCAAACACCGCGGTTCAGGGCGCGCCGGCGAGCGATTCCGCAAGCTTTGCGTCAAACGCTTTGGCATCGACCTTGAGGTAAGCGAGCTTGTCCTCGGCGATCACCACGGCGTCGGCGACGCCCGGCACCTGCCGCAGTTCGGCCGCCAGGCTTTTGGCATCCTTGCCGTCGGCGACCGGCAACAGCCGGGTGGTCAGATAACTCGGCTGCGCCATGGTCGCGGCGGCGACAAGCCAAACGAGCGCGAGCGCGGCGGTGAGCACAAACACCGCGGCATCGCCGCCGTGCTGATTGGCGAAGCCGCCGATGACGCCGCCGGCGAAAATGCCGAGGAATTGGAGGCTCGAATAAAGCCCCATCGCCGTACCCTTGGCGTCCGGCGGCGCCGCCTTGGTGATCAGCGACGGCAGGCTCGCTTCCATGACGTTGAACGCGGAGAAGAACACCACCAGCGCCGCGAGCAGCACGTACAAATTGCCGGCGCCGAAATACAGCATCACTTGGCTGACAAACAGCGCCGCAACCGCGGCGACGAAGACGCCTTTCATGCGGCGATATTTTTCGGCGACGACAACCGCCGGCACCATCACCACGATCGAGACCACGAGCACCGGGAGATAAACCATCCATTGCTTGCTGACGGGCACATCGAGTGTGCCGCGCAACAACCCCGGCACCACCAGAAAACTTGCGGTGAGCATGGCGTGCAGGACGAAAATGCCGAGGTCGAGCCGCAATAGCTCCCGGTCGCGCAGCACCGCGCCGATCAGCGCCGGCACGGCTTCCGCGTCGCGATGCACGCGAAGCCGCGGTGGATTGGGCACCACGAACTGGGTGATCAGAATGCCAATGAGCGCCAGTACCACCATCAGCCAGAAAATGCCGGCGACGCCGACGAAGCTCGCGGCGATCGGCCCCGCCACCAGCGCGACCATGAAGGACCCACCGATGGTAATGCCGACCAGCGCCATCGCCTTGGTGCGGTTCTCCTCCGCCGTCAGATCCGCGACCAGCGCCAGAATGACGGAGCCGACCGCGCCGGCGCCTTGCAGCGCGCGGCCGACAATGACGCCGTCGATCGAACTGGACAGCGCCGCGACCGCACTGCCGATCGCAAACAGAATCAAACCGATGCCGATCATCACCTTGCGGCCGACTTTGTCGGAGAGGAGACCGAATGGAATTTGCAGGAGCCCCTGCGTGAGCCCATAAATGCCGAGCGCTTCGCCGATCAGGTAAGGATTGGCGCCGGTGAGGTTGCGCGCATAGGCCGCGAACACCGGATAGATCATGAACAGGCCGAGCAGCCGCACGGAGAAGACGGCCGCGAGCGAAAGGGCGGCGCGGAGTTCCTGTCTTTCCATCGTTGTCTTTCCCGGCCGTCGCCCGCGCCCCAAAGGCGAACCGGCCGCGATGCTAATGCCCTGCCCCCGCCGGTCAATTGCGACGGCTTGCCGCCGGGGTTGCGCCGCGTTATAGACCGCCCAAATTCGTCAACACTTCAAAGCGAAAAGCGCAAAATTATGAAGCCCGGCACCCACCCCGATTACCACACCATCAAGGTCGTCATGACCGACGGCACCGAATTCACCACGCGCACGACCTGGGGCAAGCCGGGCGATACGCTGCATCTCGATATCGACCCGAAGTCGCACCCGGCCTGGACCGGCGGCCAGCAGCATCTGCTCGACCGCGGCGGCCGATTGTCGCGGTTCCAGAAGAAGTTCTCGGGCTTTTTAAAGACCTAAACGGGCAGCCGGTCGTCCCCGGATTCCCGTTTGCACGGGAACGCGCGGGACAAACTTTCAGGCGTCCTGCTCGAACGCCGCTTTCAGCAGTCCCATTTGCCGTTCGACCGGGTTGTCGGCTGCGATTTTAGTCGGCGCCGGCGCGTGCATGGTGGAATTGAGGCGGCGCACTTCGGTCTGCAGCTTGGTGGAGCGCGCGATCAGCTCCTGCAGCTTGGCCGGCAACAGTTCGAGCGATTTGGCGTCGCCCGGCTCGCAGGCGGCGAGCCGCACCTTGCTCTTCTCCTTACTGGCCTGCGCCAGCGTCATCTCGCCTTCCTTGACCGCCCGGTGCAGCAATAGCCACGAAGCTAGCTGCATCAGCCGGGTCGTCAGCCGCATGCTCTCGGTGGCGTAAACCAGGCCGGCGCTGCGCTCGAGTTTCTTGGATTCCTGCCGGCCGGCGCCATCGAGATAGCTCGCGGTTTCCTCGACCAGGGCCATGCCGTCGCGAAACAGGGCCGCAAAAACCTGAGAACTCGCCAGCCGCTCGCTAAAGGAGACTGCGCCGGCTTCCATCGCACGCTTGTCGGACATGTACGCCTCACACCACTGCCGCCAGCATCGCGCGGCGCATGCACGCTGTCCAGCGCCGAAGCGCGTGAACCTTCCGACATAGTTGCTGGCCGTTTTGGCTAAAGAAAAAAATCGCGGCGTCGCGGCGCCGGTCACAATCGTTAACAAAAAAGAGCCGCCGTTGCCGGCGGCTCAAGGTGATAACAGGGAGGCGTCAAACAGAGTGGACAGGAGCCACTCAATGTCCAGAAGATGGACATGCACTGTAATGAACGAGAAAGCTTAACGAAAGGTTAAGCTTTCTCATAAGCTTACCGAATTTTTTTCAGATTCGGCACGAAGCCGAGATCGCGGTCTGGGGCTAAACAATTGAAATTGCTTATTTCTTGAAGACGCTATCGGCGGCAGATTTCGTCGCGCGCTTGCGCGCCATGTCGGCCTCGAGGCGCGCAATCTCATCTTTGAGAATGCCGATCCGCTCGGTGAGTTCGCCCTCCGACAGCAATGTCAAATCCTGCCCAATCTCGTGGACGATCTTCTTCTTCGGTCGATCGTCGTCATCGACAGCTGGCATCGCGCTCTCTCCGGCCGCCAAATTTTATCGCCCGCGGCCGCAGTTGTCACAGGGAACGTTCACCACGACGGCCGACGCAAGGCTTGCTCCAAGCCTGGCAACCAAAGCGGCAAACTTGTCCTGACCCTTTGAAAGTAAACGGGAAACGCCTTGCTCCGCAACCGGGCTAGGGGTACTAAGAACGGCCTAGGGCGCGCACGGCTGTGGCTAGATGGGGGCGCCACGAAGTCACGCCGTCGCGAATTCGGCGCAAAGCCCGGTAGGTACTCCTTTCCGGGATCGATGAGGATGGCGCGAACGGCGCCGGCTGGCGGCCTCGGAGGGGTTTTCTTGGCATTTTTGCGCGCCGCCAATTTGAGCGCCGACGCTTTCTGCGCCAAAGCTTTGTGCGCCACAGCGCTTTGCGGAATGTGCAGCACCCTTCTGGCGCTCGCCTTTGCGGCCCTCATCGGGGTATCGGCCGCACACGCGGTCGAAGCCGTCAACGTCCGCACCGACGCCGGCGCGATCGACCTGACCGACGCGGTCCAGATCGAGCATACCGCCGGCGACCGCATCCAGGTGTCCACGGCGCCGGGCGACGACGGCATTATCCGGCGCATCGAAGTACGCGCGCGGCAGTCGGGAACGAATTGGGCGGTCTTCGCGCTCGCCAATAACGGCGACGAGCAAATCGACCGGCTGATCGTGGCGCCTCATTACCGGATGGTCGGTTCCGGCTTGATTTGGCCGGATCTCGGCCAGTCGCGCATCGTCTACATTACGCCGTCGTCGGGCGACCCGCCAGAGCGGCAAGACAGCGCCGATGCCGACGTTTACCGCATCACGCTCGATCCCGGCACCGTGATCACCTTCGTCGCCGAACTGCGTACCGATAACCTGCCGCAGCTCTATCTGTGGGAGCCCGACGCCTACAAGGACAAGCTCAATTCGCTCACCCTCTATCAGGGTATCGTTATCGGCATCGCCGGCCTCTTGGCTTTGTTTCTGACCATTCTGTTCGTGGTCAAAGGCAGCGTCATGTTTCCCGCCGCGGCGGCGCTCGGCTGGGCGGTTCTGATCTATATCGGCATCGACTTCGGTTTTTGGCCCAAGGTCTTCGATATGTCGTCGAGCGCCGAGCGGATCTGGCGCGCCTCGGGCGAAGCCATCCTCGCAGCGACGCTGTTGGTGTTTCTGTTCGCTTATCTCAATCTCAATCGCTGGCACGTCCGCTATGCCCATATCACCGTCGGCTGGCTCGCGTTCCTTGGCGCACTGGTTGCGGTCGCCCTGTTTTCGCCGGCGGTCGCCTCCGGCATCGCGCGCATGTCCCTGTTCCTGGTGGCCATCCTCGGTTTTGCCCTCGTGATCTATCTCGCGACCCACGATTACGACCGCGCGGTGATGCTGATCCCGACCTGGCTGTTATTGGTGGTCTGGGTGATCGGCGCGGCGCTGACCGTGCTCGGTTTCATCACCAACGATATCGTCGGACCGGCCTTGCTCGGCGGCCTCGTCCTCATCGTCATGCTGATCGGCTTCACGGTGATGCAGCACGCCTTTGCCGGCGGCGCGACCAGTGGCATCGTTTCCGACGTCGAACGGCGGGCGCTGGCGCTGACCGGCGCCGGCGACATGATCTGGGATTGGGACGTCTCCTCGGACAAGGTCTTTACCAGCCCCGAGACTGAAACCGCGCTTGGGCTCAAGCACGGTTCGCTCGACGGTCCGGCCGCCAAATGGCTCGACGTGCTGCATCAGCTCGACCGCGATCGCTTCCGCGCCACGCTCGACAGCGTCCTGGAGCAGCGGCGCGGCCGTGTGGCGCAGGATCTCCGCATGCGCACCGCCGACGGGCATTATGTGTGGTTCGCGCTGCGCGCGCGGCCGGTCGTCGGTTCCGACGGCGAGGTGGTGCGCCTGGTCGGCACGCTTACCGACGTCACCGAGTTCAAAACCGCCGAGGAGCGCCTGTTGCACGACGCGGTGCACGACAACCTCACCGGCCTGCCCAACCGCGAGTTGTTTCTGGATCGGCTGCAAGCCGTGCTCGGCCTCGCCAAGGCCGATACGGCGATCCGGCCGACCGTCATGGTGGTCGACCTCGACCGCTTCAAACAGGTCAACGACTCGGTCGGCATGGCGGTGGGAGATTCGATTCTGCTCACGCTGGCGCGCCGCCTCGCCCGGCTGATCAAGCCGCAGGACACGCTGGCGCGGCTGTCAGGCGACCAGTTCGGGCTGATCGTGTTGTCGGAACGTGAAGTGGCGCGCATCACCGCACTGGCCGAGACCATCCGCAAGACGCTGCGCGCGCCGATCACGTTCCGCGATCGCGAAATATTCCTCACCGCATCGATCGGATTGGCGCTCGCCGACAGCGAATCGCAGCGCGCGGAGGAGGTGCTCAAGGACGGCGAACTCGCGATGTATCACGCCAAGCGCGGCGGCGGCGATCGCATCGACGTGTTCAAGGCCGCGATGCGCGCGCGCAAATCCGACCGGCTGACGATCGAATCCGATCTGCGCCGCGCGCTTGAGCGCGATGAAATCACCATCCTTTATCAGCCGATCGTGCGGCTGGAAGACCGCTCGATCGCCGGCTTCGAGGCGCTGGCGCGCTGGAATCATCCGAAGCTCGGCCGGCTGTCGCCGGCGGAGTTCATCAACATTGCCGAAGAGACCGGATTGATCGTCGAACTCGGCCTGTTCGTGCTCGATCGCACGGCACGGCAGCTTTCGACCTGGCAGCGGACGTTGCGCCACCGCGAGCCGATCTTCGCCAGTGTCAACGTCTCGTCGAGGCAATTGCTGCGCCACGACCTCATTCAGGATCTGCGCACGGTGCTGGCGCGCGCGCCGCTGACGCGGGGATCGCTGAAGCTCGAATTGACCGAGTCGGTGGTGATGGAGAATCCGGAGCATGCCGCCCAGATGCTGCACCGGATTCGCGAACTCGGCGCCGGCCTGGCGCTCGACGATTTCGGCACCGGCTATTCGTCGTTGTCCTATCTGCAACGCTTCCCGTTCGACACCATCAAGATCGATCAGTCGTTCGTGCGCACCACAGCCAAGGGCACGCGCCCGGTCATCCTGCGCTCCATCATCACGCTTGCCCACGATCTCGGCATGGACGTGGTGGCGGAAGGCGCCGAGACCGAATTCTGACGCCGTCGAATTGTCTCAGCTCGGCTGTGAGTTCGCCCAAGGTTTTGTCTTCGGCGAGCCGATGAGCGCCGAACGGGCGCGGGCGCTGCTCGAACCGGAGACCGCGGGAAACAGGACTCAGGAAACAGGAATCAGGGCCAAAGTCTTCGGCTCCTGATGATCGATCCCTTACGCGTGCCCGGCTTCGCTCGACAGCATGCCGAGATCGATGCCGATCTTCTTCAGCGCCATCTCGTATTTGCCGCCGATATTGGGACCGAAGATCAGGTCGGGGTCGGCCGCGCAATGCAGCCAGCCATTGCCTTGAATCTCCGTCTCGAGCTGGCCGGGCGCCCAGCCGGCATAACCGAGCGCGAGAATGGCGCTTGCCGGCCCGTCGCCGCGCGCGATCGCCTTGAGGATGTCGAGCGTGGCGGTGAGACAGATACCCTCATCGATCGGCAACGTCGAATCTTCGATGAAAAAGTCGGCGCTGTGTAGAACGAAGCCGCGCTCGGTCTCGACCGGACCGCCGCGCATCACCTTGACTACGTCGGCGCCCGGCGGCAGCTGGATCGCGTCGGCCGCCGGGATGACGTTGAGCTTTACCAACAGATCGGAGAAATTGATGTTCGGCGCCGGATGGTTGACGACGATGCCCATCGCGCCTTCGGACGAGTGCGCGCAAATGTAGATCAGCGAGCGGGAAAAACGCTCGTCGCCCATCGCCGGCATGGCGATCAGCATTTGGCCGTCGAGGTAGCCGCGGCGGCGCGATTTGCCGGGTCGCCGGGACGTGGAGGCGGCAGGCCGACGAGAGGTAAAAGACTCCCCTCTTTTCGAGGACGGTGTGTTGCGCGGCAATTTCATATGGAAAGGTTAGCCCAACAATCCGGATTTGCAAACGAACGAGCGGCCTAAAAGTTCACAATGTTCGCAATGATCGATCAAGCACGGTCGAAATTGCGGCGGTCCGATGGCACAAGGTCGGTTTGCATGTCGCTCGCGATTTTCGCCCATTCTCGGTCACGATCATGTCAGTGGCGCCGGCGTTCAGTTCGCCCTAAACAGCGGCGATGATGACAACGCGGCGATTAACGATTGCGGCGGTGACGCTGATCGGTCTTGCAGCCCTGTCCGCAGTCGCGTCGGCACAGGATGCTTCGGATTGGGATGCGCAGCCGCATAGCGCCGCGCGCCTGATCGCCGGAGCGGCGAGCAAGACGCCCGCCACGCCGACGTTGCGCGCCGGCCTCGAAATCAAGCTCGATCCAGGCTGGCATACTTATTGGCGCGATCCCGGCGATAGCGGCGTACCGCCGACCTTCGATTTTTCCGGCTCCGACAATGTGAAATCGGCCACCGTGCTGTGGCCGGCTCCACAGCGATTTCCCGACGGCGCCGGCGGCACCTCGATCGGTTATGTCGATCGCGTCATCCTGCCGGTCCAGGTCGCGCCGCAGGATACGGCGAGACAATCGCTGTTGCGCCTCAAACTCGGCTATGCGGTTTGCGGAAATCTTTGCATCCCGGCCGAGGCCAAGCTCCAGCTCGCGCTCAACGGCAAGGGCGCCGAGGACGCGGCCATCGAAAAGGCCAAAATCCGGGTGCCGCGGCGCGTCTCGCTCGGTCCAAGTACCGGACCAGGAAACGGTCTTGCCATTCTTGCGGTCCACCGCATCGCGGGCACCGCACACGACCACGTCGTTGTCGATGTTGCCGCGCCGGCCGGGGCGTCGGTCGATCTGTTTGTCGAAGGCCCGACACCGGATTGGTCGCTGCCGCAGCCGGAACCGAAGGGTGGCGGCGACGGCGATACGCGGCAATTCACCTTCGACCTCGATGGGCTGCCGTCGGACGCCCATGCCATCGGCGCGACGCTGACTTTCACCGTAGTTTCCTCGGACGACGCCATAGAGGTTCCCGCCCATCTCGACTAATCTGCGCCGCGCGCTAGGTTATGGCGCCGCCGCAATCGCGATATCCGCGACGGTCCGAGCTTTTATTGTAACGCGAGAGGAAAACGATCATGGCGATTAAGGTTGGCGACCGCGTGCCGAGCGGTACTTTTATGGTGATGACGGCCGAAGGGCCGAAACCGAAGACTTCGGACGAATTGTTCAAGGGCAAGAAGGTGGTGCTGTTTGCGGTGCCCGGCGCCTTTACCCCGACCTGCCACAAAAACCACCTGCCGGGTTTCGTGAAGAATGCCGGCGCGATCAAGGGCAAGGGCGTCGACACCATCGCGGTGACCGGCGTCAACGACGTGTTCGTCATGGATGCCTGGAAGAAGGCTTCCGGCGGCGACGCCATCGAATTTTTGGCTGACGGCAGCGCCAATTGGGCTAAGGCTTTGGGCCTGACTGCGGACTTGACCGAGCGCGGACTTGGCGTGCGTTCGCAGCGCTACGCCATGGTCGTCGAGGATGGCGTGGTCAAGACGCTCAACGTTGAAGAGACGCCGGGCAAGGCAGAAGCGTCCGGCGCCGACAATCTGATGAAATCGCTGTAAAGCGACATTGTAAGGGCGGGTTTGAAACCCGCCCTTACAAGCGTTGGGCGCGAATTTCGGCAATCGCCTCGCGGGCGAGTTCGTCGGCGCGCTCGTTCATGTCGTGGCCGGAATGGCCCTTCACCCAGTGCCAGCGGATCTGATGCTCGCCAAGCGCGGCATCGAGACGTTTCCATAGATCGACATTCTTGACCGGTTTCTTGTCGGCGGTACGCCAGCCGTTTTTCTTCCAGTTGGCGATCCAGGACATGATACCGTTGCGTAGATATTGGCTGTCGGTGTGCAGATCGACCCGGCACGGCCGCTTGAGCGCTTCGAGCGCCGAGATTGCCGCCATCAATTCCATGCGGTTATTGGTGGTATTGGCCTCTCCGCCTTTGAGCTCTTTTTCATGATCGCCGAAAGTCAGTATCGCGCCCCAGCCACCGGGCCCCGGATTGCGGGAGCAGGCGCCGTCGGTGTGAACGACCACATGCGGCAGCTTTTGCGGCGGCTCGACAGTCACGGCACGTTCACTCCGTAATCGCGCGCACTCTTGACCTTCTGGTGGAAGCGGAGCTTGCGCGCATATTCGCGCGGGTCCTTCGGCCGCACCAGCGCGCCGGGTGGTACGTCGAGCCAATCGACCAGCCGGGTCAGCAGAAAGCGCAAAGCGGCTCCACGCGCCAACAGCGGCAACTTGTCCCATTCCTGATACGACAGCGGTCGCGTCTTGGCGTAACTCGCAAGCAACGCGCGGCCCTTGGTCACGTTGTAGGAATGATCGGTCTCGAAGCACCAGGCGTTCAAGCAGATGGCAACGTCGTACATCAGCGTATCGGTGCAGGCGAAATAGAAGTCGATCAGTCCGGAGAGCTTATCGCCGAGGAAAAAGACATTGTCCGGGAACAGGTCGGCGTGGATGACGCCCTTCGGGAGGCCGCTCGGCCAATCGCGCTCCAGCGCATCGAGCTCGGCGACGACCAGCGATTCGATATTGCGCTCGACCTTATGCGCGCGCTCGCGGCAGCCTTCGTGGAGCGCCCGCCAGCCGGCGACCGAGAGCGCATTGTCCCGGCGCATGGGGAAATCCGCCCCGGCAAGATGCAGCCGCGCCAGCGCCTCGCCGAGCGCCGCGCAATGCGGAGCGGTCGGTCGCCGGATCCACACGCCGTCGAGAAAGGTGACGATGGCAGCCGGCTTGCCGGCAAGCTTGCCGAGTACCTTGCTGGCGCGGTTCTTCACCGGCTGCGGGCAAGTGATGCCGCGGCTCGCCAGATGCTCCATCAGGCCGAGAAAGAACGGCAAATCGCGCTCGGCGACGCGCCGCTCGTAGAGCGTGAGGATATAATTGCCGCTGCCGGTATGAACGAGGAAATTCGAGTTTTCGACGCCTTCGGCGATGCCCTTGTAGGATAGCAGCTCGCCGATGTCATAACCGGCCAGGAAGCCGGCGAGATCCTCCGCCGCCACATCGGTATAGACCGCCATAAAGGGCTCCAATGCCTCGCGGCTAGCCCGGCCGCCGTGTCCGCGTCAAGCGGCGCCGCCCGCGAGCCAAGCGGAAAAGCGTCCGTAAAGGTCGGCGGTCTCCTCGCCGCCGTCGCGATAGACGACGGATGCAAGCTTGCGCCCGGGAGCGTGCGCGAGGCGAAATGCCATGTAGCGGTATTGCTCAGGAAAACGCGAGGCGCCTCCCGCCAGAAACAAATTCTCGTAGTCCGGCGATGGCTCGACCGGATCGAGCCGGTCGCGCTCATAGATGGCGGCGCGCTCGGCGATCAGCCAGCCGTCGGCATGGCGCTCCAGACGATCGAGGAAGCGGGAACATGACGTCAGATCGACCGGCACGCCCTTGAAGTCCTGCCGCACGCGGATGATGACCGACGTTTCGGCCACCGCCCGATCCTTGTCGAGCTTCACGCTCGGCGCGAATAGATGATGCCGCGACCAGGTGTTGCCGGTTGCAGCATTCGTCTTGCAATGGTCGACGAATTGACCGAACGGCCCGCGAAACCAGGAGATGGAAATGTGGCCGTCGGACGTAAAGGTTGAGCGTAGCTCGTCCCACTTGCCCTGGTCGCGATAAACCCCCCAGGCCTGGATCACTTCGGCAATGGCGAATGTGTCTTCCAAGTCCATGATTACTGCCCCTCGTGCGAAGCATAGGTGGCTGGCTGACGCCGCGCAATTCCTCTGTTATCCAAGACTTTCCTTCCACACCATGAATGGAATGAAGATTTAAGAATGAAAGCCATTGTCATTCACGAATTCGGCCCGCCCGACGTTTTGCGTTACGAAGAAGTCCCAGACCCCGTGCCGCGTGCCGGCGAAATCCTCATCAAAGTGCATGCCGCGACCGTCAATCGCGTGCTCGATGTAAGCCTGCGCGCCGGCAAGGAGCCCGCGCGCGGCGCCGCGCTTCCGTTCATTCCCGGCGTCGACTGCGCCGGCATTGTCGATGCGGTCGGCCCGCAAGTCGGCCGCTGGCGCGTCGGCAATCATGTCGCAGCCGCGGGCATCATGCCGCTCGATGTCTGCGCTGAGGATGGTCGCGGCTATGACGGGCCGCGCGGCATGATGGGCATCAAGCGGCCCGGCGGTTTTGCCGAAAAGGTCGCCGTGCCGGCTTGCGCCGTGGTTGCGCTTCCCGAGCATCTCGACTTTCACCGCGCCGCCGTGGTGCTGCGCCACGTGCCCACGGCGTGGAATCTTCTGGTCCACGTCGCCGACCTCAAATTTGACGAGACCGTGCTGATCATGGGCGCCGGCGGCAATCTCGGCACCGTTGGCATCCAGATCGCCAAGAACGTGATCGGCGCGCGCGTGATCGCGGCGGCCGGCTCCGATGCGCGCGTCTCTCTCGGAAAAAAGCTCGGCGCCGACCACGGTATCAATTACGCGAGCGAGAATATTCACGACGCAATCATGAAAATCACCGACGGCAAGGGCGTCGATGTACTGTACGACAACATTGCCAATCCTACCGTGCTGCCGGTCGCCTTCCGCGGCATCGGCATGAACGGCCGTCTTGTCACCGCTGGCGCGCATGCCGGGCCCAAGGTCGCGATCGATTTCTCGCACCTCTATCACAAGCGCATCACCATAAAGGGCATGCCCGGTTACACGCCCTCCGATCTGCCGCACTGCTTGGAAGCTGCGGCCCAAGGCAAAGTCATCCCGCAGATCGAGCGCGTGCTGCCGCTGTCACAAGCCGCCGAGGCGCACCGCCTGGTCGAGGCGCACAAAGGCCAAGGCAAGATCGTGCTCGACCCGACGCTGGGGTGATTTTACGAGTTGTCGACCGGTTCGGTCTCCCGCACCGACGGCCGCGCCGCGAAAGCGGCGTGCCAATTGGCGAGGCGCAGATGATCTTTGCGCCAATTCTCCTCGGCGAAGCGGAAATCGAGATAAGACAGCGCGCAGCCGATAGCGATATGGCCGATGCCGAACGGCGAGGTGGTCAGTGATTCCGCCTCGCCGTCCAAGTTCTCTAGCACAGCGGCCTTTCGCGCCGCCGTGCCCGCCATGTGAATGGCGGACGGCTGTGCCCGCTCGCTCTCATTGCGCAACGCCACCATCATGTCGAGAAAGCCATCGCCGAGCGCTTGCCGCCGCAGCGCCGTCATACGCGCCCTGGGCGCGCGCGGAAACAGCTTCGGCGCGCCGTCGAACGCATCGAGATATTCGCAGATGACCGGCGAGTTGTAGAGCACCGTGCCGTCGTCGAGTACGAGCGTCGGTATTTTCGACAGCGGATTGTCCTTCATCAGTTCGACATGCGGCTTGGTCATCGCCGCGACGGTGCGCACGCAGGCGATGCGTCCGACGAGCCCGCGTTCATGCGCGACGATCATGACCTTGCGCACGAATGGCGAGCGTGGCGACCAGTGCAGCTTCATTCGATGTCTCTCCCGTCAAGCCACAGCTAAACCCAACTTCGCCGCCATCGCTATGGCCTCTTCCAGACCTTTGGCGACTTGGCAGCCTGCGGCGGCCAGCGCCTGCATTTTGGTGTCGGCGCTCTCACGCGCGCTGCCGATGAGCGCGCCGGCGTGGCCCATCTGCTTTTGCACCGGGGCGTGGCGCCCAACGACCATGGCGATGATCGGCTTGGCGAAGCCGCGCGCGGCCTCGGCCAAGGCATATTCCTTGTCGCCGCCGATCTCGCCGCAATAGAGCACTGCCGCGGTCGCGTCGTCGGTGGCGAGAGCCTGGAGATATTCATGCGGATTGCGCCCGATCACGCTGTCACCGCCGATATGGGCGACGATTCGCTGGCCGATGCCGGCGAGCGTCAATTGCCGCGCCAGCGCAAGCGCCACCGTGCCGCTGCGCACGATGACGGCGAGCCGCCCTGCGTTGCAGAAGCTCGGCGCGATGGAGCCAAGCAGTCCCCGGCCGGGCACGAATATCCCCAGCGTGTTAGGCCCGACGAGCCAGCTGCCGGCTTCGCGGGCCAGGGCGGCGGCGGCGAGAGTGTCGTGCAGCGGCACATATTCGGCGGCCGCTACGATGGTCGAAACCCCTGCCTTAGCGCACTCGGCGACGGCCGCGCGCACGCCTTCGGCTGGCGTATAGATGACGGCGATATTGGGCTGTTGCGGCAACTCACCGATGCGGTCGTAGAGCGGCAGGCCGTCCATGTCGGTTCCGCCGCGGCCGAGCGCGATGCCGCCAACGATCGGCGTGCCGGCCGCGATCATGCCGGCGACCTGATTGCGCGCATAGCGTCCGGTCGGGCTGACGACCGCCACGCGCCACGGCTCGGTATCGAGGAACGGCAGGCGCAAAGGGCCCAACATGCGGTAGTCTCCGGGAGTGCGCCGAACGGCGCGTAAGGAAGCGAGCCATTATGCGTCTGGCCGAGGTCGACGGAAAAGCCTTGCTGCGCCGCCATGGTATTGCCGTGCCGCCAAGCGTACTCCTCGGCACCGGTGAAAATCCGCCCGACGAGACCGCAGGCTGGCCCGGCTTCCTCCTGAAAGCGCAGATTCTCGAAGGCGGCCGCGGCAAGAGCGGTTTGGTTCGCCGCTTCAACAAGGCCGCCGATTTCCGCGACGCGCGCCGGCTGATCCTGGCCACTCTCGACGACGCCGACACTCCGCTTCTTCTCGAACAGGCGGTGCCAATCACGCGCGAGATCTTCATCGGGGTCCGCGTCAATGGCACGCGGCAAAGTCTCGAGCTTCTGATTGCGCCGGAGGGTGGCGAGAATGTCGAGCAGTCGGCCAAAATCGCCCGCATGGCCATTGCGGAGAATACGACACCCGAGACGATTTTCCCGGAGATCGCCAAACTCTTTCCGCGCGAGCTGGCGGCGCGGCTGTCGCGCTACGCCGCGCGGCTACCCGAGATCGCCCGCCAGGAGGACCTCGAGCTTCTCGAGATCAATCCGCTGGCGTTCACCGAGGATGGCAACCTCATCGCTTGCGATGCAAAAATCATTCGCGACGAAGCCGCCGATTTTCGCCATGACCGGAACGACTTTCCAACGAGTTGCAGGCTAGCCGAACGCGCGCTGACCGCGCTGGAGCGTTCCGCGCGCGATCTCGGCTTCCAGCTGGTCGAAACTGACGGCGACGTCATCCTCGTCACCTCGGGCGCCGGACTTGCCATGATGATGATGGACCTTCTCGCCGACCACGGCCTGCGCGCTGCGAGCTTCATGGACAATCTGCGCGGCGCGCCGGACGAGACCATGATCGAGCGGCTGCAAATCGCCGGCGCGCTGGCGGCGCGAAAAAATATCAAGGCCATCGTGTTCCAGACCGTAATCGCCTCGCGCTCGCTCGCCGAGCGCATCGACGCGCTGGTCGCCTGGATCACCGCCGAACCGCTGCCGAAACCGCTATTCGTCGGATTTGCGGCCGGTCACGCCGCGACGCGCAAAATGAGCGTCGATGAGGCAATCGAGAGGCTGCGCGCGCTCGGCGTCGCTGCCTTCACCGATCCGATCGCGCTGGTGCAAGCCGCCGCGCAGGCGGTGGGTTGATCAGCGGGCTCGTTGGCCACGCGGTGCATAGAAGGCGGCGTAAAAGCGCTTGCAGGCGTCGACGAAGGTTTTGCCGAAATCCGTCCGCCGGCCCGGCGCGAGATCAAAAATGTAATCGCACTCCTCGCCGGTGCAGTAAAACGTGCTAATCCGGCGCAGCGTGTCGGCGAATTCGGAATTCTCATGTCCGCAGTCCGGACAAATCAGAAGAATCCGCGTGGTCGGCTGGATTTGCGGAATGCCGTAATTGCGCATGGCGGTGGCCCATCGCGCGACCGCGTCGAATTGCGCCGCGAATTGATTGTACACTAGCAAAGGTTTACGATTTGGCACTGCCGCGGCTGCGCTTAATTCGGCAATTATCCTCAAGTCTTATGCTTGCCCGCGCGCACTTCGCACCGCACTATGCGATGCCGATGCTGCACTGCCGCATTGAAACGGGCGACGCATGACCTTCTTCCTCACCAGCCATTCGTTGTGGATATCGGGCGCGATCTTGTCGGGTTCGGTACCCTGCTTTCGATGCTCGGCCCGGCGCTGGTCCGCCGCTACGTCACGCTCGACCAACTGACCGCGAACAACGAAATTGCCGGATTCAAATATGCGGTTTTGGGCGTCCCTATGGATCGCGGCGTGCCAAGTGCGAGCGCTGCCGCGCGCAAAGCGCTCGACGCGATCTACGTCGCGCTGCTGCAATCCAATATCGCTCAGAGCTCCGGCAATCCGGTCATGTCCGAGATCCTTTACCAACTCGATCAAGTGACGCAAGCGCGACGGGCGAGGCTTATTGCAGCGGAGGGCGCCGTCCCCGGCGTCATCTGGCTTGTGCTGTTCGGCGGCGCCGTCATCACGATCGTTTTCACCTTCTTTCTCGGAACGCAAAGCCTTCGCGTGCAGATCATGTTGACCGGGCTGCTCGCCATGGTCATCTTTGGCGAGTTGCTGACCGTTATCCCCATTGACCGGCCCTTCACCGGCCCGGTCAAGGTTGAGCCGACCGCGCTAATCGAAGTCCTTGCCGATTTTCAAGCCGGTAATGGGTCACATTGAATGGAACCCACCGGCGCCGGGAGCTTGTCCGGCGCGGAGCGGCGCGGCAGTATGACGATAAAAGGAGAACCCCGATCAGGGGCGCCTTCCAAGGGAAATTCTACGGCTGTGCCGACAGCATCTGGGGCGCGCACATGAAAACCATTCTCGTTCCGACCGAGCACGGGTCCACCATGTTATCGGCCTTGGACACCGCGCTGCTATTGGCGCAAAAATTCGACAGCTGTATCGAGGGCTTTGCGCTCCGGCCAGCCGTCGCCGATCTCGTTGCCATGGACCCCGACAGCGGGCTGACCATGGTCGCTGTGAAAGAGAACGACGCCGAGATGGTGCGCCAGGCGGAAATGCTGTTCCGCTCCTTCATGGAGAGCCACCACATCGCCGCCCGCGCCGGCGAGGGCCAGCCGACGCTGCCGGTCTCGTTATCCGCGGCGTGGCTTAACGACGCGCCCAGCGGACACGATTTCGTCGGCAGCTACGGCCGCATCTTCGACATGATCGTGCTGGCGCGTCCGGGCGATGAATGGCAAAGCCCGTCGATGATCACGCTGGAATCCGCCTTGTTCGAGAGCGGCCGTCCAGTGCTCATTGCGCCGCCGACTTCACCGCGCACCCTCGGCACCAACGTATTGGTCTCCTGGAACAACAGCACCGAGCAGGCACGCACCATGGCGGGCGCCATGCCGCTGCTGCGCCTTGCCGATCGCGTCACCATTCTGACGGTCGAAGGCGCCACGGTGGCCGGGCCGAACGGCGAACAGATGGCGCGCTCGCTGAAGATGAACGGTATCGCCGCCGACGCGATCACCTTAAAGCCCGCCGGCAAGCGCAGCGCCGGTGAAACCATCCTGGCCAAGGCCGACGAACTGGGTTGCGATCTCATCATCAAGGGCGCCTATACACAAAGCCGTCTGCGCCAGATGATTTTCGGTGGCGCCACCCGGCACATTCTCGCCAATGCGAAATTGCCCGTGCTGATGGCGCATTGAGCGTACGCCGCGAGCATCGCGCCAAATTCGAAAATGAACGAAACGCACTTGGTCTTTCCACAACTAGAGGCCGTCTACCGAGCGCTGGCGCCGGTCAGCGAAGCGCTGCTGCGCGTCGTCGTCGGGCTGTGGATGGTACCGCATGGGTTACGCATGGCGTTCGGCTTTTTCCCGAGTACCGGCATCCGCCAAGGCAACGTGCGCATGCTGGCGGTTGATCTCGACACCTGGGGCTATCGCCCCGGTTGGCTGTGGGCGCCGCTGATCGCCGCGACCGAACTCATTGCCGGGCCGATGCTGGCGCTCGGCCTGTTCACGCGCGCGGCGGCGGTGCCGCTCGTACTGTTCCTGATCGTGACCAATTTCGAACGCTGGCGGGTCGGCCGCTATTTTTGGAACAAGCTCGGCCTCGAATATACGTTGATGTGGCTCTTCGCGACGTTCTATTTCCTGGTTCATGGCGGCGGCGCCTATTCGCTCGACCGCCTCATCGGTTGGGAATTCTAAGGGAGCCAGCATGCCATATATCGAGGCCAATGGCGTAAGCCTGCATTACGCGCTTGCGGGTGCGGCCGGCCACACCGTTGTGCTGATGCACGAGCTTGGCGGCACGCTGCAGTCCTGGGACGCCGTCGCGCCGCGTCTCGCGCAGCGATTTCGCGTGTTGCGCTACGACCAGCGCGGCGCCGGCGCGTCGGAAAAAGTGCGCCACGATTTTAGCAATGACACGCTGGTTGAGGATTTCGAGGTCCTCGCCAAGATGCTAGGCCTCGATCCGCCCTATCACTTCGTCACCGTTGCCGCGGCCGCGACCCAGGCCCTGCGCTTTCTCGAAAAGCACCCAGACCAAGTCGGTGCGCTGGTCCTATGCAATCCGGCGCCGGGCGTGGACCCGGCCCGCGCGGCGGCGCTCGACGAGCGCGCCGCCTTCGCCATGCGCGAGGGCATGCGCACCTCGCTGCCGACGACACTGGCCCTATCCTATCCACCCAATCTCGGCGAGCACACCGCCTATGAAGCCTATCTCGGGCGCTATCTCGCCAACGACCCGGTCGGGTTCGGTCTCGCCTTCCGCTGCCTCGCCCGCACCAACATGCTGCACATGCTGCCGCAAATCCGCTGCCCGGCCATGGTCATCGCCGGCCGCCATGATACGGTGCGGCCGCATGCCGGCACGGCAGAGCTCGCGAAAAAGATTCCCGGCGCGCGTTTTGAATTGATCGAAGACGCCGGCCATTTCATGCCGACGCAGGCGCCGCAAGCGCTGGCCGCGCTGCTCGAAAATTTTCTTCCATCATAAAAGCTCAAGCCAGGAACCGACATGAAGATAAAAGCCAACGGCATCACCATCAATTATCAGATCGACGGCCCGGACGACGCCCCGTGTCTCGTGTTCTCCAACTCGCTGGCCACCTCGCTGGCGATGTGGAACGAGCAGGTGTCGGCGCTGAAAGATTCATACCGCGTGCTGCGCTACGACCAGCGCGGCCATGGCGCAACCGACGCGCCGGCCGGCCGTTATGCTTTTGATACGCTCCTTGCCGACGCTCTCGGTCTGCTCGATGCGCTATCGATCAAGAAGGCGCATTTTGCCGGACTGTCGATGGGCGGCGCCACCGCACTCGGACTTGCCGAGCGCCACCCCGACCGCTTCGACCGCATTATCGTCTGCGATTCGCCGTGCCAATCGACACCGCAGTCGAGTCAGCAATGGGAAGAGCGCATCGCGGTTGCCCAGAAACAGGGCCTCGGGGCTCTCGTCGAGCCAACCATTTCACGATGGGTTCCGCCGGAAATCCTGGCGAAGAATCCACCGTACGTCGACAAAATCCGCTCCATGATCGGCGCCACGCCGGTCAATGGCTTCATCGGCTGCGCCGCGGCGTTGGCCAATCACGATTATGCCTCGGCGGCGTCGGCCGTGAAACATCCGGTGCTTTTTCTCGGCGGCGAAAAGGACGCAGCCACGGCGCCGATGCGCAAGCTCAGCGACCGGGTCGCGAGTTCGCGTCTTGTCGAGCTTGCCGGCGCCGGGCACATCTCCAACATGGACCGGCCGGCGGAATTCAACCAGGCGGTCCGCGACTTTCTGAGCTCCGGCTGAGCACGGCGGATCACGCGGCCATCGATCCGCCGACGGCGACCCGGCCGTGCACGAATTGCAGCGTTACCTCGGCCACACGCCGGCCAAGATGACGCGCGGTCGTGAGGTCCGCTTCGGGCGGCGCGGCGTCCGGGCCCTGGTCGACATTCGACTGCGCGCCGGCGCCGAGCCAAAAGCCGAGACGATTCAAATCCGCTTCAGATCCGCTTGTCGAATGGTTGGCTGGCGGCAGCGCGAGATTGACCCAGTGCATGCCGTGCTGCGCGGCGAACAATGCCATCTGGATCAAGGTCGCCAGCTTGTCGCCGGAACGGGAGCCGGAATTGGTAAAGCCGGCGGCAATCTTGTCCTTCCAACGAAAGCCGTGCCTCATCACCAAATGCGATGACGCCTCCTGAAACGCTTTGAATTCGGCCGACGCGCTGCCGACATAGGTCGGCGCACCGAAAATGATGGCGCCGGCTGCGGTAAGATCGTCCCAGCGGGTTTTGGTCTCCTCGACGGTAAGAAGGAGCGCCTCAGCGCCGCGAACCTGCGCGATACCGGCCGCGACGGCCATCGCCTGTCGCGCAGTGTGGCCATAGCCGCTGTGATAAACGATAGCGATGCGAACATTCAACATCGACGTACCTCCTTATGAATGATCGAGCGTCTTGGATCGGCGCTGAGCAGCGCGCCGATCAGTGGATCGCGTGACCGCCGAGGTGGCGGAGCTTGTCGGGATTGCGCGTGACATAAATCGCGGCAATCTTGCCGTCTTCGATCTGCAGTGCGGTGGTCTGCAGCACGCCGTCCTGCTCCACCGTAACAAATCCCGGCAGCCCGTTGATGAAGCCGTAGCGCACCAGCTGCGACATATGTGCGGCGAAAATCGATGCCAGCCCGGCATGGACTTTCATAATTCGCTCGATGCCGGCGATCGGCCGCGTGGCCGCGCGGGCCTTGCCGCCACCATCGCTGTAGGCCGTCACGTCGTCGGCAAGCAGCAATCGCAACTGCTGCATGTTGCCGTCGCGCGACGCCGCAAAGAATGCCGCGGCAATCTCCAAACCACGCTCCTTGGGCAGAGCGAAGCGTGGTCGCGCGGCGCGGACATGGTCGCGAGCCCGGCTGGCGAGCTGGCGGCACGCCGCCGGATCGCGGTCGATGGTCGCGGCGATCTCGTCGAATCCGACGCCGAACACATCGTGCAGCAGGAACGCCGCACGCTCGAGCGGCGATAGCCGTTCCAGCGCCATCATCAGCGGCAGCGTGATGTCGTCGGGCTCGTCCTGATCGGATTCGACGACCGGTTCCGGCAACCAGGGTCCGATATAGGTCTCGCGCCGATGCCGCGCGGACTTCAACTGATCGAGGCAGAGCCGGGTCACGACGCGGCGCAGATAGGCTTCCGACTCGCGCACCGCGGCCCGATCGGCGTCGAACCAGCGCAGAAACGCTTCCTGGGCCACGTCCTCGGCATCGGCGACCGAGCCCAGCATCCGATAGGCGATGCGAATGAGCTTTGGCCGCAGTGGATCGAAGGTTAAAGCTGCGTCTTGCGTTGACATTGCCGTCATCAGGCCGCCTGCCGCTGATCGACGGGATGAACCGCACGGAAGCCGACTTGCACGCGGTTCCATCCGTTGATCGCCACGATCAGCAACGTAAGTGTCACCTGCTCCCGCTCGCTGAACTGCGCTTGCAAGTCTTGATATATGTCGTCGGGCGCGCGGGTCTCCGGCAACAGCGTCAACGCTTCGGTCCAGGCCAGCGCGGCGCGTTCACGCTCGCTGTAAAGCGGCGATTCACGCCAGGCATCGAGCAAGTAAAGGCGCTCCTCGGTCTCCCCGCGCTGCCGAGCGCTCGCCGTGTGCATATGCAGGCAACGCGCGCAGCCATTGATCTGCGAAGCGCGGATCTCGACGAGTTCCATCAGGCTCTCTTCAAGTCCGGCCTTAAGGATCGTCTTGCCGAAGTCGAGCCACGCCTGCATCGGCCCCGGCGCTGCGGCGAACGGGTTCAATCGCGGTTTCATGTCCATCTCCTTATCGTTAGCGTTCTGAAGATCATGACGAGACAGACCGGCAAGGTGTGACACCCGGTCGCTGAAAAATTTCACCCGGTTTTGGCTACCAGCCATGCGCCTTTTGAACTGTCGGCCCGCGCGGCACGACGGCCCGCAGCCTTTGCAAACGGCCAGCCGAGCCACTATCCTGCCGAAATGGCTGAAAAGGGCGCAATGGGCTCTAAGCGGCGCCGAAACTGCGCCGGAACCGCCCTTTGAAGGAGAAAACGTCATGGCAACGGTAACGATGAAGGCCCCTGCCCCGGGCGGGCTTTCCAACAAGGCGCGTGAATTGATGGAGGCCATCAACACCGACGCCGGAAAGCACAACATCTGGGTACGCACGCAGGCCAATTCGCCGGCGCAACGGCCGTGGTTCAGCGAAACGAGCGGCGAAGGCTCCGGCCAGCTCGCTAGCGGACGCGTCGCGGTCAACCAGATGAAGACCGTGCCTTATATGTGGAAGTGGAACGAATATAACGGCTATCTGAAACAGATTTCGGAAATTGCCAGCAAAGCCGACGTCTCCCCGATCGAATTCGCGGACCGCCAGAGTATTCTTTTGCTCAACCCCGGACTGAACGGCCGCCTCCAAGTTACCAACACCATCCGCTGCGCCATCTCAATCTACAATCCGGGCGACGTCGCGCCGGTGCATTTACATTCGCCGAACGCCAGCCGCACCATTCTTTCCAAAAATGGCGGCTACACTGTCGTCGAAGGCGAGAAGGTAAGGGCAAATTACGGCGATCTTATTCTCACGCCGAATGGCACCTGGCACGATCACGGCAACGATTCCGGCGAGCCGGTGATCTGGATCGACACGCTGGACTGGCCGCTGATGGAATTCCTCGATGCCGCCTGGGTCGACCACAACATGCCCGGCGCGCAGGGCAACACCAACGTGCAGGCGGTCACCGTCAAGGAAGGCTATTCCCGCCATCTCTACAGCCATGGCGGCATCAAACCGACCTTCGTCGATCACCAGCGCGGCGTCGGCCATGCGCCGGCGCCATTGTTCCATTATCGCGGCGCCGACGTCCTGGAGATGCTGCACTCTCTGCGCACCGAGAAAGGCGACCCGTACGAGGGCATCAAGGTCGACTTCGTCAATCCGGTCACCGGCGAGCCTGTGTTCAAGACGCTCAATTATTCGGCGCAGCTCCTGCGCCCCGGCGAAGAGACCGAATGGAAACGCGAGACCGCCGGCACTTATTATGTCTGCATCGAAGGTTCGGGCACGACCGAAGTCGGCGGCAAGCGCTTCGAATGGAGCCATAACGATCTGTTCGTGGTGCCGAACTTCCTGTGGCGGCGCCACATCAACACCGGCAAGACCGACGCGGTGATCTATTCGGTGTCGGACTCGGCGCTGATGCGCAATATCGGCCAATATTACGCCCAAGGCCGCGCCAAGGGCGGCGAAGTGACCGAGCTTGCCACGCACTGAAGGTGCATAGCACGTAGGGGGGCACCTTTGTGTGAAGCGAGGCCGCGTTGCACCCGATAGCCGCCGTTCGCTTATCGCGCCGCGCCATCAAGCCGACAAGCTCGCACTCAGGATGACAGGAATAAAAAGAAACGAGAACGGCGCAACGTGCCTAGGACACGCCGCGCCGCCCCCGGAGCACTGCCGAGCGTACGCGCGATACAAAATATGGATCGCCCGGCGCGCCCCTCCCCCGACGGAGGTGGAGCAAATCGAAGCCTGCCGCTGCGGCGAAAGTTTGCGGATTCGCGGGCGAGCTTTAGGCGCGGCGATGGTGTTTTCGCAATGAGGTGGAGGACAAATCGGCGTCCGAAATCCCCGAATGGCGCGGCGAGTGCAATCCCTAGTCCATCGCTATCCGCGTGCCGGTGGCGCCATTTAAAAGCCGCTTGAGGTGGAAGCTCGCGAGCTGATCACCAGGCTCCTTGCCGAGATGGGCGGCAAAAGCGGCGACCGCACCCGGATCGTTGCCATCCAGTTTGGCAAAGGCCTCCAGGTAACCTTTTGTCGCCGGACTTTCGTATTGTTCGGGCCGCAGCGGCTCGAAAGCGCGGAGCGCCTCTGACCGGCCCCGGAGCATCAAGTCACCGACCGGCCGCCCACGAAAATCCTCCACTTTGGCGGCGAGCGGCGCGCTGACGCAGATGCGTGTGCCGAGCTGCTTGTTGGCGTTTTCCAAGCGGGCCGCAACGTTGATGGTGTCGCCATAGGCGGTGTAGTCGAAAAAGCGGCCGCCGCCAAAGGCGCCGACGATCGCCGGCCCGGCATGCACGCCGATCCGCGTCAGCCCGAGCGCGAGGCCTTTCGCCCGGTAGCGTTCGCAGATCGCTTGCGCATAGTCGTCGAGCGCCAGCGCGCAGACCACAGCGCGGGACGCGTGATCAGATTGCTCGCCCGGCGCGCCAAACAGCACGTGAATAGCGTCGCCTATGATTTTCGCCACCGTGCCCTCATGGGCGAAGACGATATCGGTCATGCCAGTGAGATAATCGTTGAGCAGCGGTCCGAGCACGCTCGGCTCCAGCGCCTCGACCAGCGATGTAAAGCTGGTGATGTCGGTGAACAGCGTTGCGATCTCGCGCCGCTGCCCTTCGAGCTCGCTCGCGCCCTCCTCGCCGGCAAGCCGCAGCGCCAGGTTCGGCGAAAAGTAGCGCGACAGCGAAGCATGCGCGCGTTCGGCCTCGGCCTGGCGCCGCCGCGCGTCGCGCAGCTCTTCGACGTGGCGCAGCGTCTTGGCGATGGTCGTCTCCAGATCGGCAAAATCGATTGGCTTGGTGACAAAATCGAAGGCGCCGCGATTCATCGCGGTACGGATATTGGCCATGTCGCCATAAGCGGAAACGATGATAGTCGATGGGCCGCCGTCGCTGTCCTGCAGCTTCTGCAACAGCGTCAGGCCGTCCATGCGCGGCATATTGATGTCGCTCACGACCAGATCGATGTCGCCGTTCGCCTTCAGCGTTTCGAGCGCTTCGACACCGTCGCGGGCGAAAAGAAACTTCGCCGTTCCGTCGCGGATCTGGCGGCGGAATTTCTGGGTAATGAGAGCCTCGAGATCGGGCTCGTCATCGACGAACAGGATGTTCATGCGGCCTTGCCGACCCGCGTTTCGATCTCCTCGCGCAGCGCCAGGAAATCGATCGGCTTGGTGAGCAGCGCGTCGGCGCCGTGTTCCAACGCCTTGCGCTTGGTTTCCGCGTCGCCGTAAGCGGTGATCATGATGACCGGAACGTCGGGTCGCGCGGCCTTGGCCTTTGGCAACAATTCGAGACCGCTCATTCCCGGCATGTTGATGTCCGAGAGGATGAGAATGAGCGATGCGGTCGCGGCATCGCTGATGGCCCGCAGCGCGGCCGGGGCCGACTGGGCAAATTGCATGGTAAACCGCTCGGCGCGCAGTTCGCGCCGGAATTGCTGGCGAAACAGTATTTCAACATCAGGCTCGTCATCGACCACAAGAATGAGCAGACTCACGCGTGCCCTCCAGTCTTTTCTAATGCCGCAGCTTTGCGCGGAAGAACGATTGTAAACTCGGTGAACTTGCCGGGCTCGGTGTCGACGGCGATCGATCCGGAATGTTGTTTCACGATGATGTCATGGCTGATGGAAAGACCGAGACCGGTGCCCTCTCCGGCCGGCTTGGTGGTGAAGAACGGATTGAACATTTTTTCTTTTATTTCAGGCGGGATGCCCGTGCCATTATCACGGATCCTGATTTCCACGCGATCACCGAGACTCTTTGTCGCTGCTGCGAGCGTCGGCTCGAAACTCTCGCCGTCAGCCTGCGCTCTGCGCTTAGTGGCGGCATAGAAACCGTTCGATATCAGATTGAGCAGGACGCGGGTGACTTCCTGCGGATAAAGGTCGACCTCGCCGGCGGCCGGATCGAACGCACGCTCCAACGCGATATTAAAGCCCTGCTTCTCAGCCCGGGCGCCGTGATAGGCGAGATTGAGGCTTTCCTCGACCAGCGCATTGATGTCCACCGGACGGTGCTCGCCCGAGCCTTCGCGCGAATGCAGCAGCATGTTCTTGACGATCGAATCGGCGCGCTTGCCGTGCTGCGCGATCTTATCGAGGTTACCCTTTAGGGTCGTGGCCAAATCGGCTATTTCCTCGCGCGCGGCGCCGTCGATTTTCACTTTCGCCAATTCCTCCTGCAATTCGTCGATCAACTCGACCGACAACGTGGAGAAATTGTTGACGAAATTAAGCGGATTCTTGATTTCGTGGGCGATACCGGCGGTCAATTGGCCGAGCGACGCAAGCTTCTCGGTCTGCACCAGGCGGTCCTGCGCGGCACGCAATTCTTCCAGCGATTGGCTGAGATCGTCGGTACGTTGGCGCAATTCGTTAAGCAGCCGCGCGTTCTCGATGGCGATGACCGCCTGCGCTGCGAAATTTTCCACCAATGCAATCTGCTTTTCCGTAAATGGCCGCACATCCCGACGATAGAACGCCATCACTCCCACCAGCTCGGCGTCCTTCATCATCGGAACGGCGCACATCGACCGGATGCCGGCCTCGTCGACGCCGGCGATCATCCACGGATCGCGGTCGCGATAGGCCGGCTCGGTCGCCAGATCGTCGACCAGGACGGGACGGCCGGTGGCGACGGCGCGCCCGAACGGGACGTCAGGCCGCGGTTGGAACAGCTCACCTCTCCACCATTTCTGCTCGGCGGTCGCAGGCAGATGCCCCTGACGCGCCGTTGCTCGGTAGCCGTCGCCTTCGCGCAAATACATTGTGCCGTAATTAGCCTCGCAGAGCCGATTGGCGCTGGCCAGGATAATGTCGAAGACTGGTTTCAGTTCGCCCCGCGAACCGGCAATCGAGCTCAAGACCTCCGAAGTCGCGGTCTGCTGCGCCAACGACTCGCGCAGCTCGTTTAACAGCCGCGCATTCTCGATGGCGATCACGGCTTGAGCGGCGAAGTTCCTCACCAGCGCGAGCTGTTTATCGGTGAAGGGCCGCACTTCCCCCCGATAAATGCTGATAGCACCGATCAATTCGTTCTCCTTCAGCATCGGCACGACAAGAACCGATCGTGCGCCGGCAAGCCGTGCCGAGACGCTGGGGGTAGGCTCGGCCATTTCGTCAGCGATGCGGACCACATCTTTCGTTCGCGCCAGGCGCTCAAGACCCGCCCCCGCAGCCGGCCGAAATCGACCGCGCTTCTGATGAAATTCGGTGAGCGCCGGAGGCGTGCCGAACAAGGCAACCGCTTGGAAGGCCCCGTCATCGTGTCGAAACAGAGTGCCGAACTGCGAGTCGCAAATCCGAACCGCGTTCGCCAGCATGGCCTGGAACACAGGCTCCAGTTCGCCCGGCGACGAACTGATGACTCTGAGCACCTCTGAAGTGGCCGTCTGTTGCTCCAATGAGTCGCTCAATTCGCGGGTGCGGTCGTCTACCTTCTTCTCCAAATTGGCATAAGATTCCTGCAGTCGGCCCGCCATGTCATTGAACTGATCGGCAAGCAATTCAACCTCGTCGCCGGTCTTGATGTCGATACGCTGGGCGAGGTCGCCGGCGCCGATGCGTGCGGTTCCGGCGCGCAGCGCCTGGATCGGCACCACCATGCGGCGGGCGAGAAACGTGCCGGCGATGAAGGCCAGCGCCAACGCGCCGAACAACACGTAGCCGGTACGCTCGATCGACCGATAAAGCGGCGCATAGGCCTCCTCGATCGGCGTCTCGACGAAGACGAACCAACCGAGCGGATGCACCCGCGCGTAGGCGGTGAGCACCTTGTGGCCGCCAATGTCGTCGGCTTCCTGCACGTCATCGCCTGAGCCACCGGCGCGCGCCGCCTGAACCTGCGTGAGCTTCGACATGTCGGTGTTGCGCAGCACCAGACTGATATCGGGATGCGCGATCAGACGGCCATCAGCATCGACAACATAGGCGCGGCCGTTCTCACCCACCTTGATGCCGGAAACAACGTCCCAGATGAGCTTGAGATTGACCTGGGCGATGCTGACGCCATTTTCGCGCCGCGCCCCCGCCAGCGCGATCGTCATATAGGGCTCGGATTCGCGGCGGAAATAGACCGGACCGTAATAAACCTTGTCGGCCATCGCTTTCGTGAATTCCGGCTTGTTCGAGTAGTCGATGCCGCTGCCGACCACGTCCATGGTGAGCCGGGAGACCTTAAGCTGCTCGTGGCCGGAGGCGTCGATCTGTGCCAGCTCCGTAATGGCAGGCACTTGGCGTAGTAGCCGCAGCGCATCGAACCGGCGCTGATCCAGCGTGCCGCTGGTCCAGGGCAATTGCGTGGTCCAGCCGAGTTGGCTTTGAATCTGGGTGACAAACTCTTCGATCTTGTCGGCGGCGGCCTTGGCCTGCTGATGCTGAATGTTGATCAGCGAGGACTTCTGTTCCTGAAACGAAAACCACACCTCGAAGGCGCCATTGGCGAGCAGCGCCAATACCACTACGCTCACAAAGAGCGCAACGTATTTGATGAAAAGCCGGCTGCGCAGGATCGAGGGGCCGGATGCTCGCGCGGCACCACCCAGTGGGAACCCCAACCCGCTCCCAGTCATGCCAAGGTCTCGGCCAACATCCGCCTTCATCCGCTCATCCTAGCAGAATTTCCATCCGATGGCCTGTCCCTCACTCGATCACCTGGTCGGCAAGCGCTAGCAAAGTGGGCGGCACGTTCAGATTCATCGCTTTCGCGGTTTTCATGTTGAATACGAAAAGGTAGCGCGTCGGCTGCTCGAACGGCAAGTCCGCGGGTTTTGCGTCTTGGAAAATACGAGCGGTCAGCGCCGCGGCACGGTCGAAGGATTCTTTCGGGTCCGCGCCGTAGGACATCAGACCGCCGTCCCCAGCGATGAAGTCCTGCTCATAGATCGCCGGTAGGTGATGAGCGAGCGCGTAATCGAACACCCGTTTGCGATTGAGCAGCGTAAGTGAATCGGAGACCATCAATATGCCGTCCGGCGGGTCCCGGTCCATGGCCGTGAAAGCGTCATTGAAGTCGTCGGGCTCGCGCACCCCAAGCGGTAATACCGTGACGCCGAGCTCTTGTGCGGCCTGCGCCGACGCATCGTAACGCTGCGACATGCCAAGATCGTCCTTGTTCCACAGCATGGCCACTTTGCGAAGCTGCGGCGACAATGCCTTCAGGTAACCGAGGCGCTTGGTTGACAGCGCCGCCGCATCGTCGGCTATCCCCGTGACATTGCCGCCCGGCCGCGCCAAGCTTGCGACCAGCCCGGTCTTGACCGGATCGCCCGAACCGGACGCGATGAC
Organism: uncultured Alphaproteobacteria bacterium; assembly: GCA_963822935.1. GTDB lineage: Bacteria > Pseudomonadota > Alphaproteobacteria > Rhizobiales > Xanthobacteraceae > BOG-931. The sequence goes on along the minus strand of CAWGJP010000010.1, from coordinate 150,638 downwards.
TGTCGGCACCCCCGAAGCCTTGGCGGCCGCCGCGGCCGGGTAACTGACGGTCACCACCACGTCGACATTGGCGGCTTTCAGCTCCTGCATCAAATTCGCAGTCTGGCTCACTTTGCCGGCGGCGCCGCGCGCCTCATAGGCAAGGTTTTGCCCGAGCTTAAAGCCGCGTTGCGCCAGTCCGCCGATCAGCATCGCGCCAGTGCCCGCAGTCGGCGGGATTGGCGGGCCTACCGTCAGCGTGCCGACGCGGTATACCTTGGTTGCAGTCTGCGCAGCAGCAACGCCGGGCGCAGCGAGCGCCGCGCCGGCCAGGACTCGAAAAACATCGCGCCGTTTCATGGCCAGTCTCCTGTGACGAACAAATTCACTCGATCACTTCGTCGGCGGTCGCCAGCAGCGTCGGCGAAATTGTCAGACCGAGCTGCTTGACGGTCTTGAGATTGATCACCAGCTCAAACTTGCTTGCCGACTGCACCGGTAAATCCGCCGGTTTCGCGCCCTTAAGGATGCGATCGACGTAGCCTGCGGCTCCCCGGTACTCCTCGACGATGTCGGGACCGTACGCAACGAGCCCGCCGCCGGTTGCGAAGAATCGCAGGGGATAGACTGCCGGCAGCCGGTAACGCTGCGCGAGCGCGATGATCTCGGCGCGAACCGCGATGTCTTCTGACGTCCTGATTGCGATCAAGCCGCCGTCCGGCGAACCGGCAAACGCAGCGACGCCACGTTCCATCGCGGCTGTATCACTGACGTCGATCATGCTTATTTGTACTGCCAAGGAGCGCGCTGCCGTCTCGATAGCCGCGACTTGCGGATCCGATCCGGGATTGCTTGCCGCTCGGAATATGGCCACCCGCTTCAAGGCTGGAGCGATCTCCTTGAGGAGCTCCAGCCACTTGGCGCTCAAGCCCAACTCGGCGGGCGAAAAGCCGGTGACATTGCCGCCCGGCCGCGCCAAGCTTTGCACGAGGCCGAGCGCGACCGGATCGGTGACCCCGGCGAACACCACTGGAATAGTACGAGTTGCCTGCTGCACCGCCAGCACAGTCGGGGGCGCGTTCGCCAAGATAACGTCCGGAGCAAGCGCAACCAATTCCGCGGCGTTCCGCTTGACGATTTGCGGATCGACGCCACAGCGATAATCGACGTGAACGTTATTTCCGTCGTTCCAGCCCAGCTTGCTCATGGACTTCAGGAACGCGTCGAGGCGCCGCTTAGCTTCGGGATCGCCATCGGGGAGATTCATGATCACGCCGATCCGGCGCACCCCCGCGGCAGGCTGCGCGCGCGCGGCAAACGGCACGCCGACAGCCACGTTGCCGACAAGCGCGATGAATTCACGCCGCTTCATGCGTCCCCTCACTTTCGGGCTTCCCGACAAACTATCACATTCCAGGCAGACGAATGTGCCCGGCGTCACACCCCAAAAAGGGGGCGGCCAAATGCCATAATTACTTGCGTTCCTAGACGCTTACACCGTCAGATCGCGGTGGGGGATTTGCGCATTGCGGAATGCGTCCCAGCTCATGCCATCGAGCGTACCAGCCGCCTTGGCTACTTTGTATTGGGGCTGCATTCCGTCAGGCTCAGCGCCTGGGCCGAGGTCGCTTGGATCGCGACAGCCGCCAGCACCGCCGCGGCGCATAAGCAATATAACGCACGGTCATGGATCCCCCGTGTTCTGTAGCCAACGCTCAAGCGCCGCGGCCTAACCCGAAAGGGGCCGCAACAACTGGCCACAACCCTAAGTATGCCATCGCGACGCGCGAAGAAAAGCGGGTCGTCGCGGCGCGAGAGGGGAGATTTATTTTTTCGGTGAGTGATCGTGCTGATGCCCGATCATATCGCCGCAGCCGGCTCGGGTGGCCCAATATTCCCAGGCGCGCCAGGTTTCGGTCGAAGCCGGCTTATAGCCCGCGGCACGCGCGGCGATCTCGCCCTTGGACAAGGGCTTCGGCTTGCCGCCCATGCGCATCGCGTTCATCTGCACGCGGGCATTGCGCGGCAGATAGACCGACAGCCGCACCACCTCGATGATCGAACGGGCTGCAGAAGCAAAACCGTGGCCGCGCATCAGCGCGACATTGCCCTTGTTCAGGCATTTCGCGAGATCGCGCCCTTGCGCCATGTTGCGCACGAGCAGGTCGGTCTCGCCGAACTTCTTGCGGATGTCCCATACCGGCACCTTGCCGCCGATGAAGCTGCCGGAATGAATCACCGGCTCGAGCGGCTTGTTGATGATGCCGAACGGCAGCGTGTCTTCGGCGTGGGCGTGAACCACCGCCATCACGTCCGGCCGCGCTTCGAAGATCGCGGCATGGATGAAACGCTCGAGATAGGGCTGCCGCTTATCGCTGACCGGCTCGCCCTCCTGGTCGAACTCGATCAGATCGTGGCGCTCAACCAATTCCGGCGCGCGCGAGCGCGACAGGAAGAAGCGTTTCGGATTGTCGGGATGCCGCACGCTGATGTGGCCATAGGCATCGACCACATCTTCGTTGGACAGGATGCGGTTGGCGACGACGAGGTCGCGCATAAGATCATCGAGCTGGCTCATGTCGGTTGTCCCATGTGAATTGAAATATTCGGGCGGCGACGGCTGGCAGATCACCCATAAGTCGGCACGAACAGGTCGTCGACCTTCACCGGTGAAGCGATCAGGCCCAGATCCTGCTGGTATTGCACCAGCGCCTCCAGCGTCCCCCGGTTCGGCTCGACGCCGTACGGCCACGGGTCGCCGTTGAACACTTCCCAGATGTCATCGATCTCGCGCATCAAGAACGGCGTCATGTAGCGCACCGCGCGCAGATTGAAGAGCTTCTCCAGCGCAATCTGCTTCGATTTGACGAAAGCGTCGTAGAGGCTCGTGGCAACAAACGGATAGCGCTCGTAGACGCTCTTCTTGATCGCGACTAAATGCATGATCGGATAAATCTTCTTGCGCCTATAAAGATCGATATCGCGCGCGACGTAATCGGGAAACAGCCGCGCGATGTCGGGATTGGAGTGGATTTCCTCCGGCAAGCTCGTGCCCAGCGTGGCGTCGATCTCGCCGTCGGCGAGGAGCTGGCCGAGCGTTTTCTTCGTCTTATTGTTCTCGATCGAGACTTTTTTCAGGAGCGGCAGCACCGTTGGGCTGCCGTGCGAACCCGCGGTATTCATCGCGCTCTGCACCCAGTGCACCTTCGACAAGTCGACGCCGAACTCGCGGTGCAAAATGCCGTTGATGAAGATAGCGGCCGTCATCGTATAGAGCGGCACACCGATACGTTTACCTTCGAGGTCCTTCGGCGTCTTGATGCCGGTTTTGCGGCTAATCGCGATGAAACCGAGGCGGAAGGCGATCGACGGAAACACCGGGATGGCGACGAACGGGCATTCCTTGTTGGCAAAGCGCTGAACGAATTCGGACGAGGAATATTCCGCGACGTCGAACTCCTGACCGCCCGACATGCGGTCGAAAATCGGCCGCGGCTGATCGATCGCGATGAAATTGAGATCGATTCCGTCCGGCTTCACCTCGCCGGTATAGAGCGCCTGCATCCGATCATAGAGCGCGCAAGCAAACGACAACTGTAACTTCGCCATGGGCGCCATACCCTCTCGGTATTTTCTGCGGCGTTACGGTTAGCACGCTCGTATTCGGGCAGGAAGGCCAGCGAGCCACGTCGAAAATGCACGCCGTCAATGCAGCTCTTTGCGCAAAATCTTGCCAATATTGCTCTTCGGCAATTCGTCGCGAAACTCGATGATGGTGGGGCGTTTATAGGCGACGAGACGATCATGCAGGAATTTGGAGAGATCGTCTTTGGTGAGCGCGGGATCGCGCTTGACCACGAACAGCTTCACCGCCTGCCCGGTGCGCAAATCGGGCACGCCGATCACGGCCGCTTCCAGCACGCCGGGATCGAGCATGGCGATGTCTTCGACCTCGTTGGGAAACACCTTGAAGCCGGAGACGTTGATCATGTCCTTCTTGCGGTCGAGCAGCTTCAGGAAACCATCGGCGTCGAACGCACCGATGTCGCCGGACTTGAGCCAGCCATCGGCGGTGAGCACATGCGCCGTCTCATCGGGCCGCTGCCAATAACCGAGCATCACCTGCGGACCGCGCACCCACACTTCGCCCGCCTCGCCAATCGAAAGTTCTTTGCCGGCGTCGTCGCGAATAGTAACCTCGGTCGACGGCACCGGCAGGCCGACAGTGCCCTGCTTCGGCGCGAAAAACGGATTGATGCAGACGACCGGCGAGGCTTCAGTGAGACCATAGCCTTCGACCACCTCGCTGCCGGTGATGTCGCGCCAGCGTCGCGCCACCTCGCTCTGGACCGCCGCACCGCCGCCGACTGCAACCCGCAACGCGCTGAAATCCAACTCGGCGAATTCGGGCGCGTTGACCAGCGCATTGAACAGCGTGTTGACGCCGGACATCCAGGTGATCTTGGCGTGGCGCATCGTGCGAATGAGACGGTGTAGATCGCGCGGATCGGGAATCAGAAAATTCAATCCGCCGAACACCGCAAAGCTGAGCAAGTTCGCCGTCAGGGAGAAAATGTGATAGAGCGGCAGCGGCGTGAGCACGCGCTCCGCCTCCGGTCTGATCCCGGCTCCGCTCCACGCGCAGCACTGCAGCGTATTTGCGATCAGATTGCGGTGGGCGAGCATGGCGCCCTTTGCCACGCCTGTCGTCCCGCCAGTATATTGCAGCAAAGCAACGTCGCCGGCGCGCACTGGCGCATCTTCGTAGCGCTCGCTCGGCGGCCGATCGCATGCGTCCTGCAGCATCGTGAATTTTTCAAAGTGCCACGCCCGCACCGCGCGTGCGATATAGGAATTGGCAAAATTGAACGCCCAACGCTTGAGCATCGGCACGAAATCGCCGAGCCGCGCCACCACGACGTGGCGGATCTTAGTGGCGGCGAGGACTTCCTGCAGCTTGTGTGCGAAGTTCTCCATGATCACGATGACGACGGCGCCGGAATCGGAAAGCTGCTCCTGCAATTCGCGCGGCGTGTAGAGCGGATTGACGTTGACGACGGTCATGCCGGCGCGCAAGGCGCCGAGGAACGTCACCGGATACGCCAGCATATTCGGCAACATGATCGCGACGCGGTCGCCAGGCCGGCAATTCACCTCCTCGACCAGGAATGCCGCGAAATCGCGGCTGTCGCGATCCCACTGGGCATAGGTCATCTGCGCGCTCAAGCATTCAAAAGCCGGGCGCTCGGCATGCTGCCGGCAGGCTTCGATCAGCATCGCCGCCGCTGACGGGTAGGCGTCGGGATCGATGGTTGGCGGCACACCAGCCGGATAGGAGGCGAGCCAGATCGGCTTTTGCCCCTTGCCGTTCGTGAGGGCGACCCCGCTCTGCGTTCCGAGCGTCATACAATCCCCGGCTGCTCAACCATCAAGCCATTCCGCGGCATCATGGTTGATTCTATCATTGAACGTATATGGGATAATATCTCGTAAGCCGCGCCAAAGATTAAAACGAAATCAGAGGGAGATTGGTATGCCGCAGCGCAGACTGTTGGGCCTCGTCGTCGCCTTATGCCTGGCCTCGCCGTTCCGGGCATCGGCCGAAGACGTCCTCGTTACCCAGTACAAGGCAGACCCCTCCGGCGCGCCGTTTGCGGTGGCGATCGCCAAGGGGTTCTTCAAGAAGGCCGGCATCGACGTCACCGACGTCATTTCCGGCGCTGGCGGCGGCGCCTCGGTGCGCGCCGCGATGGCAAGCGGCCTCGGCTACGGCGACGTCTCTCCCGCACCCGTGCTAGCGGCGATCGATCAAGGCCAGGATCTTCGGATCGTCAATATCGGCTCGCGGCTTCTCGATCTCAATATCGTCGTCATGCCAAATTCGCCGATCAAGTCGATCAATGATCTGAAGGGCAAGAAGTTCAGCATTAGCGAACCGAAATCGCTTGGCGAGATGACGGCCGTGCTGGTCCTGGAGAAAGCCGGATTAAAGCCGCAAGACATGCAGCGGGTGGTGTTTGGTAGCCTGCCCGGTGCGGTGACGGCGGTCGAAACCGGCGCTGCCGACGTCACCGCGATTCCGACGGTCCTGTTCCGACTAAAGGACGGCGCCAGCAAATACCGGGTCATTTTGGGACCGCAGGACATGCCGCATTTGCCGCCCGCCATCGGCATCGCCACTGGCGATTTGATGCGCAACCATCCCGACAAATTGCGCGCATTGCTTGCCGGCCGGCGTGACGGCGTGAAATACATCTACGAGCACACCGATGACGCCATTCAGATTCTGTCGAAGCTTTATGCGCCCCTGCCGCCCGATCAGGTGGCCGCGATGGTGCATGAACTGATCGCCGCCAAGTTCTGGAGCGAGGGCAAGATGGAGATGGGTTTGCTGCAGACCACCGAGCGGGCCATGAAATATGTCGGCATGATCGACAAGCCGCTCGATCTCGGCAAGATGGTCGATACCTCGTTCCTGCCCAGCGATCAGAAGTAAGGCCCGTGCACGGCGACGTTCATGCGCAATTTTTCGGGGTAACGCGGGTCTTTCCCGGCGCCGGCGGCCACACGCCGGTGCACGCCCTCGGTCCGGTCAACCTCGATCTCCACAAAGGCGAGTTCTTCGCCGTAGTCGGCCCGTCCGGCTGCGGCAAATCGACCTTTCTTGAAGTCCTCGCCGGCTTGCAGCAGCCGACCGCCGGCGCCGTAACGTTCGAGGGGCGCCCCGTTGCCGGCGAGGTTCCCGCCGGCATCGGCGTCGTTTTCCAGGAAGATGCCAGTTTTCCCTGGCTAACGGTGTGGGACAACGCGGCGTTCGGCCTGCAGCGCCAGGGCACGGCGCCGGCGGAAGTGCGCCGTCGTGTCGACGATGCGCTAGCCTTCATGGGCTTGAAGGATTTTGCCAAGGCTTATCCGTCGCAGCTTTCCGGCGGTATGCGCCAGCGCGTCTGTATCGCGCGCACGCTGGTGCTGCAGCCGCGTCTTATTTTGCTTGACGAACCGTTCGGTGCGCTCGACGCGCAGACGCGGCTGTTGATGGGCGATGAGGTTTTACGACTCTGGCGCACGACCGGCGCGACGGTGCTCCTGATCACCCACGCGCTGGACGAAGCGGCGATGCTCGCCGACCGCGTCGGCGCCATGTCGGCCCGACCTGGCCGTTTCATCGACATCATCGAAACCGGCTGGCCGCGCGAGCGCGATTCGACCATCGTCGCCCATCCGACATTCGGCGAGATCACTGGCCGGCTCTGGGAGCGATTGCGCGGCGAATCACTGAAGGCACTCGGTCATTCCGATCCGCGGCCGCCGTCGGCTTTGGCGGCGGAATGACCCGCGCCGGCTTCATCAGACTAATCGTCATCGCGGCGATGATCGGCGCGCTCGAGCTCGCATGCCGCTTGGGCTTCGTCGACCACCGCGTCATGATCCCGCCGTCGGAAATGGCGGCGGCGCTCGTAACTATGCTGGCCTCCGGCCAACTCAACGACGACATCGTCCGCACCCTTGGCGTGATCGCGATCGCGGTCATCATTTCCATCGCACTCGGCTTCGCGCTCGGGCTCCTAATCCACGCGCTGCCGCGCCTGCGCGCCGCGCTCGATCCGTTCTTCGCCACCTACTACGCGGTGCCGGTTTTCATCTTTTATCCGGTGATGATTGCGATATTCGGCCTGTCGCTGATTCCGATCGTGCTGATGGGAGTGGCCACCGCCATCGTCGCGATGATCATCGCAACTCTCAACGGCCTTGATCGTATTCCGCGCGTATTGACCAAAGTCGCCCGTGTCCACCGCATGGGGCGGCTCGCGACCGCGCTGCGGTTGCAGCTGCCGGCAGCCGCGCCCTATTTGTTTACCGGCATCAAGCTTTCGGTAAGCTACGCCTTCATCGCCGTGATCGCCGCCGAATTTATCTTGGCGCCCGCCGGTCTCGGCCGCGCCATCGCCAACGCTTACGCAGATTTCGACAATCGGCGCATGTACGGCCTGATGCTGTTCGTGCTGGCGATCGCCACCGTGGTCAATGCCGGCCTCCATGCCTGGGATTTGCGTTGGGCAAAACGGCGCGGAGCAAGATCGTCATGAGCGCAATGCGGCGCGCGCTCGACACGATAATTATCGTCGTCGCGGTCGTCCTGATCTGGCAAGGCCTCGCGCATTGGGTCGGCGATACTGCGCTTCCCGGTCCGGCGCCGACGTTCTCCTATATGGCGCATTTCGTCCCCACCGCGCGTTTTGCCCAGAACGCAGCGGCAACCGCAACCGCGTTCGCGCTGGCGCTTCTCCTCGCCTATGGTCTCGGCCTTGCCATTGGGGTCTGGATGGGCGCGCAGCGGCTGTCGGGAGAGGTCGGGGAGCCGATCCTGATCGCGCTCTATTCCTTGCCGAAGATCACGCTCTATCCTGTAATCCTGCTGATTTTCGGCCTCACTTTGTCCGGCAAAGTAGCGTTCGGGGCAATTCACGGCATCCTTCCCGTGGCGCTCCTGACCATGGCGGCAATCCGCAATATCCCCAATGTCTATCTGAAGTCCGCGCGCACGCTGCATCTATCGCCGTGGCAGACGATCTGGAACGTGCTCTTGCCGGCGACCGTCCCGGAAGTGCTTGCCGGATTGCGGATTGGCTTTACCGTCACGCTGCTTGGCGTGTTATTGGCCGAAATGTTCGCATCGAAGGACGGCCTGGGCTTCCTCATCATCAATGCGATGACGCTGCTGCAGGCCAGGGAGATGATCAGCATCGCCGTGGTGCTGTTTGCCTTCGCCGCTGTCGCCAATGCGATTCTGCTGTGGATCGAGCACCGGCTGCATCGGCGCAGTTGACTCTGCTAGCGCCCCAACGCGCAGTCGTGATCCTGCAATTCCTCGCCGCCAGCGTTGTCGCCGTGGGCAGGATCGGCGTGATCGGCGAGCACAATGAAGCCGGGCCTATGGTCGGCGAACGTCATGCCAACGACCACCAACGTGAAATGTCCCATGTCTGCGGCAGCGCCACGGAAGCCGTGCGCCAACAGCTTGAACGGACTATGCCCGGCAAGCGTCGCTCCGGCGACCCGCATGGCGCTGTAACGATGACCGAACAGCCATATATCGAGCGGCGTCCAGTGCGAGCCGATTTTCGTAACCTCATCATTAAGCGCATCGCGGACATCGGGACGGATGCAGTCGATGTGAATATGCAACTGGTTCTTTGACCGCGACAATTCCGAGTTGACCGCCAGGCTCAGCATGTCGCGCGACATCGCGTGCCTCAGCGCCTTCGCGACCAGGCGCCGCTGCCGCCACGCGTCGGCGAAATAATTGGTAGCGTGCGCCGTCAGCAGCGCGCCGCTTTCGATGCCGGTGATCCGCTGCGTCGGCAGTAGTAAAAACTGCGTCTGCCCCCGTTGGTCCTTGATCACCGCAAAGCCATCGGCAACGCCTCCCTTGAGATCGACCGCAACGCACGGCGGCCTCAGAACGTGATGCTTTTGCCAATCCGGCACGCATTGACCATGCACAATGTCCCACAGCGCATTTGGATCAGCCTTTGCAGCAGGCAGATAAAGGAGAAACGCGCTGACTAGGGCCGACGCAGCGGCAATCCATCGTCCGCGCATGACTGACATGGCTCGACCCCCTATTTCGCGGCCACATACCGCTCCAGCGTCATCGGATTACCCTTCTTCGCCGGCTCGCGCGGCTCGACGCCGGTGAAAGGGCTTGCCTCGGCAAACCACATGGCGCGGGCCGGCAATTGCCAACGGCGCTTACCGGCGACAGAGGCGTCCCAACGCACCGGCTCGTCCTCGATATCCATGCATTGATAGTGGGTGTTGAACAATTCGATGCGATGGCCGTCGGGATCGCGCATGTAGACGAATAGCGCCAGACCCGGCCCATGCCGCCCGGGGCCATATTCGATGTTCTCGGCGAAACCTAATTCGGAAGCGAGATCGCAGACGTAGAAAAAGTGATACGATTCCGGAATGCTGAAAGCGGCATGATGCAGCCGCGGCCCGGCGCCGGGTGCAAAGACGATGTCGTGCGGATTGCCCTTGCGCTGCAGGAACACGAACAGGGGCTCGTCGCTGCCATCGGGCGAAATGTATTCCGAGAGCCGAAAGCCCAGGCCCATGTAGAATTCCAATTGCCGCTGCACGTCCGGAACCAAGATTTGGAAGTGATCGATGCGTTGCGGCACTGCACTGCGATGGCGCCCGAAATCCATTAGGAGTCGCGGCTTGGTCGTCATGGTGGCGCAGAATTCAAGCGGCACCCCGCCCGGATCGCTGACATGCAACGTCTTGCCCTGATATGGCCGCTCCACCCATCGCGCCGGCAATCCGGCCTTCTCGAAATAGTGTTTCGCTTTTTCGAGATCCTCCTCGGTAAAGCAGCGCATGCCGACGCGCTCGGCTTGCGCCGTGGCGGCGCGCTTGAGCACGAGCGAGTGATGGCACGCCTCGGCAACGCCGCGCAGATAGATCGCGTCCTTATCCTCGTCGCTGACGATCAAGCCGATCAGATCGACGTAGAAGGCGCGGCTTTTCGCCAAATCCTTGACCTGGAGCACGGCATGGCTGGCGCGGGTGACGTTGAACGGCGGACTATAGTTCGGCTTGGGGATGCTCACGCAGTGCTCCGGACTTTAAGCGGCGCGACTGGCCGCGGAGTGGAAAGGACGCGTCAGCTTGACACGCCTAAGCCCCCAATTCATAGCTCACTTTCAGCAGCACGGAGACCGGCATGGCGAAAGCGGCGGCGGCACAACGCTATCGCGGATTGCGCGGCTGGCTGGAGACAATCGACGGGCTCGGCGAGCTCGAACGCGTGTCGGGCGCCCATTGGGACGTCGAGATGGGCGCGCTCACCCACATGCTCACCGAGACAAGCCGCGGCAAGGCGCCCGCGATCCTGTTCGACGACGTGCCGGGCTACGCCAAGGGCTACCGCACGCTGTATGGTCAGCTGTCCTCGATCAAACGCATCGCGCTGACGCTGGGACTGCCGCTCGACTATGAACGCAAGGTCGACATCGTACAGCGCTATCACGCGCGCATGCAGGATCTCAACCCGCTGCCGCCGCGCTTCGTCAATGATGGTCCGATTTTCGAGAACGTGATCGAAGGCGATGCCGTCGACGTGCTGAAATTCCCGGTGCCGCGTCATCACGAGCAGGACAGGGCGCGTTTCATCGGCACCGCTTGCTGCGTGGTGACCAAGGACCCCGATGACGGCTGGTTCAATCTCGGCGCCTATCGCAGCCAAGTCTATGACGGCAAGACCGTCGGCTGCCAGATCACCGAGGGCAAGCACGGCCGCATCCATCGCGACAAATATTTCGCCCGCAGCGAGCCGATGAAAGTGGTGATCCTGTGCGGCCAGGATCCGTTGTTGTTCATGCTGTCGTCGAGCCCACTGCCGGAAGTCAGCGAATACGACATTGCTGGCGGCTTGCGCGACGAGCCGATCGACGTGGTGCGCGGCCCCTATACCGGCTTCCCGATTCCGGCCGATTGCGAAATTGCCATCGAGGGCGAAACCGTGCCCGGCAAGACCAGGCCGGAAGGACCGTTCGGCGAGTGGATGGGCTATTATTCAGACGACACGCAGGAACGGCCCTACGTCAACGTCAAAACGATCTTGCACCGCAACGATCCGATTCTGACCTGCGCACCGCAGCACAAGCCGGTGGATGAGACCGGCCTCCTCAAAGGCATCGCCGGCGCGGCGCAAATCTGGCGCGCGCTCGATGCCTGCGGCATTCCCGACGTGCTCGGGGTATGGAATCACGAAGCCGGACCGGCGACACGCTTCACCGCGATCCAGCTCCGCCAGCGCTATCCCGGCCATGCGCGTCAAGCGCTGCACGTGGCCTGTGCCTGCCAGGGCGGCGCCTATGCCGGCAAATGGACGGTGGTGGTCGACGACGATATCGACGCCGGCGATCTCGACCAGGTGCTTTGGGCGATGTGCACCCGGTTCGATCCCAAGTCCGACATCGATCTGGTGCAGAAAGCGTGGGCGTCGAAACGCGACCCACTTTATCTGCCGGGCAATTTCAACAACCGCGTCCTGATAGACGCCTGCATCCCCTACGACATGAAGCTCAAGGGAACCTTCCCGCCGACCGTCGACGTCAGCGCCGACCTGCGCACCAAGTTACAGGCGAAGTTCCCAATGCTGTTTCATTGAGCCGTAGCTTCATTGAGCCGTAGCCGGGATTGATCGAAGTGAAATCCGCGGGAGTAAAGTCCGGATTGCGCAATGCGCAATCCGGCTACATTCATCGCTGACATCACTGATTTTGCGCGAACAGCTCTTTGCCCATGGTGTTGAAGCGCGCCTTCTGGTCGTCGCTGAGCGAATTGTAAAAGGCGACGAGCGCGGGCTGCACCGTCTCAACTCCTTGCAGCATGGCCTTCAGCCGGTTGCCGACCGCGGCAAAACGGTCCGGCGGCGTCGGCGGCGCCTCGGTCGGACACCCGGCCTTGATCGTATCGCCGGCCTGCGACAGCGCCGACTGCAGCGCATCGAGCTTGGCGCGCTGCGCATCACTCGGATGGACGGCGCTATTGATCCGGTCGGTTGGCCAAGCCATCACATTGGCACTGCATTGCGCCTGCACGCTCGGTCGGTCTTGCTGTCCCGAAGGTTGCCCTTCCGTATTCTGGGCGTTCTTCGGCGCCGGCGGAGCGATATCGTTGAAGCGCGCCTTCTGCTCGTCGGAGAGCGAGTCATAAAACTTGGTCAGCGGCGGGCTGATGACGTTCACCGCATCGACCAGCGCCTGCAGCCGCTGGTGCATCTGATCGAGACGCGCCGTCGGCGTAAAGGCAACGCTGGTCGGGCAGTGGATTTTAATCTGATGGCTCGCCTCGACGATGGCGTTGCCGAGACTGTCGAGCAACGCGGTTTGCTGCGGATTTGGCTGGACGGCGCTTTGGATCTGATCGACCGGCCAGCCGGTCACTTCGGCCGCCTCGTCGTCGCAGCTTTGCGCCATGCCCTCCGTCAGCGTCGCCATCCGCGCCGGCGCGCCGGGCCCCTGGACGTATTCCTGGTAGTCATAAGGCGTGAAAATCGACTCGTAGATGTCGCCGTAGCCATAGGCCCAGAACGGATCGACGTATTCATAGTCGTAGGGCCACAGCGCGTAATAGAAGAAGTCGCCGTAGGCATAGGGCCAGAACAGCGGGCCGATCCAGCCGAGGTGATAGTAGGGATGCCAACCATGGTGCCACCAGTTGGGGCCCCAGAACGGGCGGAATGCGGCATTTGCGGCAAGCCGCCGACGATCCATGAAATGTCTCGGATCGGCGGCATTCGCGAGTGGCCGCACATGCGCATTTGTCAGCGCCTTGTTTGTGGCCTTCAAGTTGTTCGTGGCTTTCAAATTGTTGGTGGACTTTAAATTATTTTTGACTTTCACGCTGTTGAGCGTCTTGGGGCCGTGCCCGTTATGGGCATGCGCGATCCGCGACCGGGCGTTGGTGTGAACCGACGAACTAATGTGATTGCGGCCATGCAGCCCGGCAATATTGTGGTGCTGGGTAATGACGTTATGACGCGTGACGTTGAAGTTATGGTGCGCAACAACGGAGCGAGGCGTGAAATGCGCGTGCGCGCCGTTAAAAACGTGGGCAGCTCGTGCGGAACCGCCTCCGCCACCGGCAGCACGACCGCCGCCGGAAGGATGCCCACCGCCGCCTGGTGGGTGGCCACCGCCGCCGGGCTTTGCCGCCAGAGCGGTCCCCGTCACGCTGCAAAGCAACAGGCACGCCGAGGCAAAAACAGTTACAACTTTCCAATTTGTAATGTTCATTGGAAATCTACACATTCGGAATCTCTCCATCGCGTCACGAACGCCTTGTCGCCCTTTCCGTTCCGAAACCTCCGTAACTGTGATGTTGCGACGCACTGTCGCCCGAATATCACATCGCCCCACCGAACGATGCACATCGCTTTTCGAGAAACCCCGCGCGGTTGATCTTCATCCGTGAGTTATGCATGCTCGCTCGGGCATCCGGACCTTATGATCGCACATTCGGGCATGGATATGATCCGGGTCAAAACCGATCGCTTGGGGCGGCGGTCGGAGACGTACACGATAGACGGAAACCGCCGTCGGCCGCGCGCCCCCAGCGGAGTTTGTCTTGCAACGATCACGATGTGTCGGCCGAGCCCGGTCGGCTGACCACCCGTGAGTTGCGTTTTGGGGCTTACAGCAACGGGTTTGTGGCAGTGCTCGCGTTGGCCCATGCTGTTGTGCGGGGTAGTTAGGTGCGACGCAGAGCTTCCTCATCTCCGCGAGCCTGCGGCCAGGCTTTGGCGTACGGCTTCGGATTACTGTTTTTTGGAGTAGCCCTCGCCGGCTGCGCCGTCGGGCCCGATTATTCCCGCGAACCGGCGCCCGTTCCGACCCACTACAAGGAGCTCAAGGGCTGGAAGCTCGCCAGTCCGAGCGACGCTATCGATCGCGGCGATTGGTGGACAGTCTACCGCGACCGCGGCCTCGACGTGCTGTTGCCGCAGGTCGAGATATCCAACCAGACCGTCGCGGCGTCGGCAGCCGCTTACGAGGAGGCGCGCGCCGTCATCCGCGAGGGGCAAGCCGCGCTGTTTCCGGTCGCGACCGCCGGCTACACCGCTACGCGCACGCGGACCGGCGCACTCGCGGGGACCACCGGCGGCAGTGCGGTCGGCGCAGCGCTGGGGACCCGATATACGACGCAGTATAGTGCGCCGATCAGCGGCAGTTGGGATATCGACGTCTGGGGCAAACTGCGCCGCCAAGTCGAAAGCGACACCGCGGCCGCCCAAGTAAGCGCCGCCGACCTCGACAACGCCAAGCTCTCGCAGCAGGGGATGCTTGCCACCGCCTATTTCAACATGCGCGCCTCGGATTCGCTAATCGACCTGCTGCAGCACACGATCGCGGAATATAAAAAGACCTACGACATTGTGAATAACCAGTTCAAAGCCGGCTATTCGGTCACGGCAGGCGACGTCGCGACCGCCGATGCCAACATCCGCACCACGGAGGCACAGCTTGCGACGGCACGCTCGTCACGTGCGCAGTTCGAGCATGCGATCGCGGTACTGATCGGCCGGCCTCCCGCCGAACTCGGCATCGCGCCGCGCGATCTCGGCGGCGGCATTCCGAGAACGCCAATATTAGTGCCGTCGATGCTCCTGGAGCGGCGTCCCGATATCGCCGCTTCGGAGCGCACCATGCAGGAACAGAACGCGCTGATTGGCGTCGCCGAAGCGGCGTATTTCCCGGATATTTCGCTCTCCAGCATGATCCAGTATCTCGGCCCTATCCCACTGCCGTTTTCCGCGGCACGTTCGATCGGATCGATCGCCGCCAGCGGCACGCAGACCTTGTTCAACGGCGGCTTGACCGCCGCGCAGGTCGACGCGGCACGCGCGGTATATTGGCAAAGCGTGGCGAACTACCGGCAGACGGTGCTCACCGCCTTTCAGCAGGTCGAAGACCAGCTCGCGGCGATCCGTTTCCTGTCGCAGCAACTTGCGGCGGAGCGGCGCGCCGTCGCGGACGAGCGCAAGGCCGTCGACGTTTTCTTGAATCAATTCCGCGCCGGCACGGTGGCGTTCACCACCGTCGTGGTGGCGGAAGTCGCGTTGCTGGCGGATCAAGAGGCCGAATTGACGGCGCGGCAAAATCTTTTTCTTGCCAGCGTCAGCCTGATCGAAGATCTCGGCGGCGGCTGGGATACGACCCAATTGCCGACCCAGGTGCAGTTGGAGAATGGCTTCTCTTTCTTGCAAAAGCTGCCGCCGACCCCGCCGGCACTTGTCGAATCCGCCCCCCTTGACGCGACGGCGCCCGTGGCGCGGGCCGCCGCGCCGGTGGGACAATAGCCGCCGAATTTGCGTGTGAACTCTGAAAGCGGCCGACGAATCGAGCCGATTTGCGGCCACGAACTGGCGGTACCCGGCTCGGGCGTCAATCCGGGCCGGCCTTGCGGCCAACGCGCATTCTCGGGGTCGCGGGCCAAACTCTTGATTTAGCGGCCAAATCCGAAGACACTAACTATCGGAGTAAGCCCCGTCGCAGTTCAGCGATCTGCGCGAAAAGGCAACCCGCCGGCGCCGTCATTAGCGAATATTCATTAGGCGGGCGGTGGCGGCGCATTTTATAAGTCGAACAAGTCGGGATCGATAAACGCCCATCATGGACGAGCGAACGCGCAGGACTGATGAGGAACTGACGCCCAATATGCGGCGGCCGGCGCAGTCGCCGGATGTGGTAGCCAGACCACGCACGCGCTTTTGGATCGGCGTCGGGTTGATCGTTATCCTGCTTGCGTTTGCCGTCTATGAGACAGTCCACTGGCTAAAATCCGCACCGTCCGGCGGACGTTTCCCGCAGGGCGCCCTGCAATCGGTCGGCGCCGCGACCGTCACCACCGGCAATATCCGCGAAATCGTCAATGCGCTCGGCACCGTGACGCCGATCGCGACGGTGACGGTGCAGACCCAGATCAACGGTCAGCTCACCGACGTCGGGTTCACCGAAGGTCAACTGGTCAAGAAGGGCGACTTTCTGGCGCAGATCGATGCACGGCCTTATCAGATCCTCAAGGAGCAATACGAAGGTCAGCTCGCGCACGACGAGGGCTTGCTGGCTCAGGCGCAAATGGACCTGACGCGCTATCAGACTCTCGCGCAGCAGAACTCGATCGCCAAGCAACAGTCCGAGGATCAGGTTTTCATCGTTCAACAATATAAGGGTTCGGTGCAGCAAGATCAGGGCCTGGTCGACTCCGAAGCGCTGAACATCGCCTATTGCCATATTGTTTCGCCGATCACCGGCCGCGTCGGCCTGCGGCTCGTCGATCCGGGCAATTACGTGCAGACCACGAGCTCGTCCGGCATCGCCGTCCTCACCCAATTGCAGCCGATCACGGTGATCTTCTCGATCCCGGAAGACGACCTGCCGGATATCATGCCGCAATTCAACGCCGGCAAA
This sequence comes from uncultured Alphaproteobacteria bacterium, assembly GCA_963822935.1. GTDB lineage: Bacteria > Pseudomonadota > Alphaproteobacteria > Rhizobiales > Xanthobacteraceae > BOG-931. The sequence goes on along the minus strand of CAWGJP010000010.1, from coordinate 133,674 downwards.
ACTCTCGTCGTCACCGCCTATGACCGCGCCAATATTCACCTGCTTGGCACCGGCAAAGTTTCGGCCGTCGACAATCAGATCGACACCACGACCGGCACCGTGAAGGTGCGCGCGCAATTCGACAATGCCGATAACGCTTTGTTTCCCAGTCAATTCGTCAACGCGCGGCTCTTGGTGGAAATCCTGGAAAACGTCGTCACCGTGCCGACTTCGGCGATCCAACGCGGCGCGCCCGGCACCTACGTCTATGCCATCAATTCCGACAGCACGGTCTCGGTGCGGCAGATCAAAACCGGCATCGTCGACGGTAATCTGACCGAAGTGAAATCCGGACTGACCCCCGGCGAACGCGTCGTCATCGACGGCACCGACCGCCTGCGCGACGGTCTGCGCGTTGCCGTGGCGCCGGAGGCCGGTCAACCGCCCGCGACGGGCGGCACCCCGCCGCAAGGCGCCAAGCCAGCCGGCAGGCCCGGCAGTAATTCGGGCAATTCGCCGACTAAGCCTGCCAGCGGCGGGCAATGAACCGCCGACATGCGCGTCCTGACCGCGCGCGGCTATAAAGCGGTGCGATGAACGTCTCCGAACCCTTCATTCGGCGTCCGGTAGGCACGACCCTGCTGATGGCAGCGATCATGCTGTCCGGCATGGTCGCCTACACGTTCCTGCCACTGTCGACTTTGCCCGAGGTCGACTATCCGACCATCCAGGTGCAGACGCTCTATCCCGGCGCCAGCCCGGAGGTGATGACGTCCTCGGTCACCGCGCCGCTGGAGCGGCAGTTCGGGCAGATGCCGGGGCTTAATCAGATGACGTCGGCAAGCTCCGGCGGCGCTTCCGTAATCACGCTGCAATTCAGTCTGGACCTTTCGCTCGACATCGCCGAGCAAGAAGTCCAGGCCGCCATCAACGCCGCTGGCAATCTCCTGCCGGCCGACCTGCCGGCACCGCCGATCTATTCCAAGGTCAATCCCGCCGATGCCCCGATCCTCACGCTGGCGGTAACCTCGAAGACGCTGGCGCTGACCGACCTCGAGAGTTACAGCGAGACCCGGCTGGCGCAAAAGATCTCGCAACTGACCGGCGTCGGGCTCGTCAGCATCAGCGGCGGACAGCGGCCGGCCGTGCGCGTTCAGCTCAATCCGGATTTGCTCGCCGCCTACGGTCTTAACGTCGACGACGTCCGCACCACGATCAACAACCTCAACGTCAATACGCCGAAAGGCAATTTCGACGGCCCCACGCAGGCGATGACGATCAACGCCAACGACCAGCTCACCAGTACCGACCAGTATCGCAGTCTGATTGTCGCTTATCGCAACGGCGCTCCGGTCAAGCTCACCGACGTCGCCACGATTGTCAGCGGGCCGGAGAACACCAAGCTCGGCGCCTGGGCAAACGCGACGCCGGCGATTATCGTCAACGTGCAACGGCAGCCCGGCGCCAACATCATCCAGGTCGTCGACCGCATTCAAACGCTGCTGCCGCAGATCATGTCGACGTTGCCGCAGGCGATGGACGTGCGCCTGTTGGGTGATCGCACGGTGACCATCCGCGCCTCGGTCGCGGACGTGGAATTCGAGCTCGGCCTCGCGGTCGTCCTGGTCGTGCTTGTGATCTTCGTGTTCCTGCGCACGCTGCCGGGCACCATCATTCCGAGCCTCTCGGTGCCGCTGTCGCTCGTCGGCACGTTCGGCGCCATGTATCTCGTCGGCTTTTCCCTCGACAATCTGTCGCTGATGGCGCTGACCATCTCCACCGGCTTCGTCGTCGATGACGCTATCGTCATGATCGAGAACATCGCCCGCTACGTCGAGGGCGGCATGGACCCGTTCGAAGCGGCGTTGCGCGGTTCCGCGCAGATCGGCTTCACCATTATTTCGCTGACCATCTCGCTGATCGCAGTGCTGATTCCGCTGCTGTTCATGGGCGATGTCGTCGGCCGCCTGTTCCACGAATTTTCCATCACGCTTGCGGTCACCATCGTCATTTCCGCCGTCGTGTCACTGACCCTGGTGCCGATGATGTGCGCCAAGCTCATCCGCCATCACCCGGACCGCGAGCGCTCCGCCTTCGATCTCAAAGCCGAACAGGTTTTCAATAGCGTCATCGCCGCCTATGGCCGGGCGCTCAATTGGGTGCTGGACCGACAGCCGGCAACCTTGCTGGTCGCCGTGGCGACGCTGGCTTTGACGGTCCTCCTCTACCTGCTGATCCCGAAGGGATTCTTTCCGGTGCAGGACACCGGAATGGTCCAGGCTATCACCGAGGCTTCGCAAAGCGTGTCCTACGATGAAATGGCGGACCTGCAGGGCAAGCTTGCCGACGCGGTGCTGAAGGATCCGGACGTCGTCAATCTCAGTTCCTTCGTCGGCGTCGACGGCACCAATGAGACGCTCAATACCGGGCGCTTCCTGATCACGCTCAAACCGCACGATGAGCGCGACATGACGGCCAGCCAGATCATCGCCCGCTTGCAGAAAGAGGTCGCGGGCGTCATCGGCATCACACTCTATATGCAGCCGGTGCAGGACCTGACGATCGATTCCACGATCAGCCGCGCACCGTATCATTTTGTGCTTGAGGACGCCAATGCGGCGGAATTCAACACCTGGGTGCCGAAGCTGGTGCAGCAGCTCAATCAGTTGCCGGAAATCAGCGATGTGGCGAGCGATCTGCAGCAGCAGGGCCTCGCCGTCGACATCGTCATCGATCGCGCCACCGCGAGCCGCTTCGGCATCACCCCGGCGACCGTCGACAACGTCCTTTACGACGCCTTCGGCCAGCGCATCATTTCGACGATCTACACGCAGTCGAACCAATCTCGCGTCATCATGGAGGTCGTTCCGACGCTGCAGCAGTCGTTGACTGGGCTGGAATCGCTGTATTTGCCGTCCTCGTCGTCGGCGACCAATGGCCAAGTGCCGCTGACCGCTATCGCGCATATCGAGCAGCGCGCTTCGCCGCTATTGATCACGCATTTCGGTCAATTTCCGGCCACCACGATCTCGTTCAATACGGCGCCGGGCTATTCGCTCGGCGCCGCCATCACGGCCATTCAGCAAGCCGAGGCCAAAGCCGGACTGCCGCTGAGCTTCATCACCGCATTTCAAGGTACCGCCGCGGCATTCCAGTCGTCGCTGGCTAACGAAGTGTTCCTGATCGTCGCTGCGGTGGTCGCGATGTATATCGTGCTCGGCGTTCTCTACGAGAGCTTCATCCATCCGATCACCATTCTATCGACCTTGCCGTCGGCGGGCGTCGGCGCCCTGCTGTCGCTGATGCTGCTGCATTACGACCTCGACGTCATCGCCATCATCGGCATCATTCTCCTGATCGGGATCGTGAAGAAGAATGCCATCATGATGATCGACTTCGCGCTGGAAGCCGAGCGCGTGGAGGGCCTGCCGCCGCGTGAAGCGATTTACCAGGCCTGTCTGTTACGCTTCCGGCCGATCATGATGACGACGATGGCTGCAATCCTCGGCGCCATGCCGCTGATGCTTGGCGCCGGAACCGGCTCGGAGCTGCGCCAGCCGCTCGGCATCGCCATTATCGGCGGCCTCACCGTCAGCCAGATGCTCACGCTGTTCACGACGCCGGTCATTTATCTTTATTTCGATCGCTTGGCGGTGCGGCTGACCGGCGGCCGGCCATCGGCGCCGATCGTGCCCGAAGCTCCGGCCGAATGAATATTTCCTCGCCATTCATCAGCCGGCCGGTGGCAACGACGCTGCTTACGCTCGGCATCGCGCTTGCCGGCATTCTTGCGTTTGTGAAATTGCCGGTCGCGCCGTTGCCGCAGGTCGACTATCCGACCATCTCGGTCAGCGCCCAGCTTCCCGGCGCCAGTCCCGAGACCGTGGCAACCACCGTCGCCGAGCCGCTCGAACGTCATCTCGGCCAGATCGCCGACGTCAGCGAGATGACGTCGAGCAGTGGCATCGGCCAGACCCGCATCACGCTGCAATTCGATCTTAACCGCGACATCGACGGCGCCGCCCGCGACGTGCAGGCCGCCATCAACGCCGCCCGCGCCGACCTGCCGGCAAGCCTCAAGAGCAATCCGACCTATCGCAAGGTGAACCCGGCCGACGCGCCGATCCTTATCCTGGCACTGACTTCGAAAACGCTGACGCAGGGCCAAATCTACGATGCAGCCAGTAACGTCTTCCAGCAGCAGCTCTCGCAAATCAGCGGCATCGGCCAGGTCATTCTCGGCGGCGCGGCCTTGCCCGCGGTGCGCGTCGAGCTCGATCCGCAGGCCTTGTTCAAGTATGGCATCGGGCTCGAAGACGTGCGTGCCGCTCTCGCGGCGGCCAACGCCAATAGCCCGAAGGGCACCATCGATGACGAAGGCCGACGCTTTCAGATCTACACCAACGACCAGTCGACCAAGGCCGCGGACTACGCGCCGCTGATCATCGCCTATCGCAACGGCGGCGCGGTCAGGTTATCGGACGTTGCCACAGTGCTGGACTCCGTGGAGGACGTGCGCAATCTCGGCCTGTCCAACGGCCAGCCATCGGTGCTGGTCATCCTGTTCCGCCAGCCAGGCGCCAATATCATCGACACCATCGACAGCATCAAGGCCGAGCTGCCGCATCTCGAGGCGGCGATGCCGGCCGACGTCAACGTCACCATCGCCATCGACCGCTCGACGACCATTCGCCAATCGCTGCACGACACCGAATTGACGCTGGTCATCGCCATCACCTTGGTGACCATCGTCGTTTATTTCTTTTTGGGCAGCTTTCGCGCTACCGCCATACCTTCGGTTGCCGTGCCGGTGTCGATCCTCGGCACCTTCGCCGCAATGTATCTGTTGAACTACAGCCTCGACATCCTCTCCCTGATGGCGCTCACCATCGCCACCGGCTTTGTGGTCGACGACGCGATCGTCGTCTTGGAAAACATCTCGCGGCATCTGGAAGCAGGCATGCCGCGCCTGCAGGCGGCATTCCTCGGAGCGCGCGAAGTCGGCTTTACCGTGTTGTCGATCAGCCTGTCGCTGATCGCGGTGTTTCTGCCGATCCTGCTGATGGGCGGCATCCTCGGCCGGTTGTTCCGCGAATTCACCATGACGCTGTCGCTGGCGATCATGATCTCGCTGGTGATCTCGCTCACCACGACGCCGATGATGTGCGCACTGTTCTTGCGCACGCCGCCGTCGCGCGAAACACCGCGACGGCGCGGCCTGTTCGATCGGGTGCTGGCCCGCTACGAGCATTCGCTCACGTGGGCCTTGCGCCACAGCCGGGTCGTCCTTGCCATTTTCTTCGGTGCGATCGTGCTGAACGTCGTGCTGTTTTACATCGTGCCGAAGGGATTTTTTCCCGAGGAGGACACGGGACGCTTGATCGGCTCGCTGCACGCCGACCAGAGTGTCTCATTTCAGCTCATGACGCAAAAGCTGCGGCAGATGATGGCGATCGTCCAAGCCGATCCGGCGGTCGAACACGTGGTCGGCTATACCGGGGTCGGTTCCGGCGGTGGCTTCGGGCAGATCAATACCGGCTCGGTCTTCGTGTCGCTGAAATCGATCGAGCAGCGTCCGCCGATGGAACAGGTCATCGCCCGGCTGCGGCCGAAGCTGGCCAAGGTGCCCGGCGGCCAGCTCATTCTCTTCGGCGTTCAGGACATCCGTGCCGGCGGCCGTCAAAGCAGTGCGCAATATCAGTATACGCTGCAAGCCGACGATCCTGACCTGCTCTCCAAGTGGACGGCCTTGCTGGTCCAAGCGCTGGAACATTCGACCGTCATGACCGACGTCACGTCCGATCAACAACAGCGCGGCTTGGAGTCCGACCTCGTTATCGACCGGCCGACCGCCTCGCGGCTCGGCATCACGCCGGCGCAGATCGACAACACGCTCTACGACGCTTTCGGACAGCGCCAAGTCTCGGTGATCTACAGCGCGATCAATCAGTATCACGTCGTCATGGAGATCGATCCGCGGTACACGCAATATCCGTCGTCACTGCGCGATATCTATGTGGCGACCTCGGGCGGCGGCGCGTCGGGCACGCAGCAATCGAACGCGCCGGCCGGCGCCGTCACTGCGGCCAAGAGCTCCGCCGCCGGCGCAACATCGCCGAGCGCGGCCGCCAACGCCAATAATAACTCGGCGCGGAATGCGGCCATCAACGCTCTCGCCAATTCCGGCAAGGGTGCCACCTCGTCGGGCGCCGCGGTCTCCACGGCCCTCGAGACCATGGTGCCGCTCGCTGCGGTGAGCCATTACAATGCCGGCAACGCGCCGCTCTCCGTCAGCCACCAGGGCTTGTTCGTCGCCGCGACCGTTTCCTTTAATCTCCTGCCGGGCGCGGCGCTCGGCGACGCGGCGACCGAGATCGATAACGCTATCAAGCAAATCCGGATGCCGGCGTCAATTCACGGCACTCTCGCCGGGACTGCGCAGGTGTTCGCCCAATCATTGGCCTACGAGCCGGTGCTAATCGTCGCAGCGATTGCCGCCGTCTATATTCTGCTTGGCGTGCTCTACGAGAGCTACATTCACCCGATCACAATTCTTTCGACGCTTCCGTCGGCCGGCGTCGGCGCCATTCTGGCGTTGATGCTGTTCCACACCGAATTTTCCATCATCAGCTTGATCGGCGTGATCCTGCTCATCGGCATCGTCAAGAAGAACGCCATCCTGATGATCGATTTCGCCATCGAGGCGAAACGGACGCAGAATTTGAGCTCCTACGACGCCATCTTTCAGGCCTGCCTGTTGCGCTTCCGGCCCATCATGATGACGACCACCGCGGCCATCCTCGGCGCCATGCCGCTGGCGGTGAGCTTTGGCAACGGAGGCGAAATCCGCCGGCCGCTCGGCATTTCCATCGTCGGCGGGCTGCTGATCAGCCAGTTGCTGACCCTATACACCACACCGGTGGTTTATCTGTATCTCGACCGGCTCGGCCAATGGTCGCTGCGGACACGGAGCCGGCTGCTGCCCGGGCTGTTCGGGGCGCCGCCGATGACGCCGGCCGAATGATGCTGCAATAGCTCAGCGGATATAAAGCGACCGGCGCGTATAGCAACACGGTTCCGTCCCCTGATCTTCGACCGGACCGAGAAGTTTGCGTAAGCGATGAATGTCGACGCGTGCCGCCACGATCTGCGGGCCTTTGATGCCGTCATCAACGTCCGGATTGGCTTCCAACCGATCGATCAGTTTGAGGTCCGCATAGATGCCGTCGCGAATGCACTGGTAACAGCTATTCTCGATCTGCCCGTATTCGCCCGCGGCGACCGGCGAGGCGATGCCGACAAACGTGAGAACACCGCCCAGAGCCAGAAGCCTAGTCATTGCGCGCTCCACAAGAACGTTCGGATCATAACCAAAAGCCGGCCGGGAAGGAATGCACCGGGGGTAAAGATCCCACGACCGCCTGTGCATGGTACGGCCGGCCGGATCGGGCCTATGATGGCTCTATAACCGAGTTGAGGGAGCGAACGCCATGAATGGCGCTGCAGTCATTGCCGAAATTCTCAAGCGTGAGGGTACCGAATTCCTTTCGTGCTATCCGCGCAATCCGGTGATCGAGCCCTGCGCGGCAATCGACATCCGCCCGATCCTGTGCCGGCAGGAACGCGTCGGTGTCGGTATTGCCGACGGCTATTCGCGCATCAAGCGCGGCAAGAGGAATGGCGTGTTCGCCGCCCAGGCCGGACCGGGCATCGAGAACGCCTTCCCCGGCATCGCGCAAGCCTATTCGGAGAACGTGCCGCTGCTTGTCATTTCCGGCGGGCTGCCGCTGGCGCGACAGTATGTACGGCCGGTGTTCCGCGCCGCCGACGTCTATCGCGCGGTGACCAAGTGGTCGGCGCTGGCGCATAACGTGCAGGAATTACCGGACTTGATGAGGCGCGCTTATCACGCGATGCGCTCGGGCAAAGCCGGCCCGGTGCTCCTCGAAGTGCCGGACGAGGTGTTCGAGGCGGAATTCAACGGCACGCTCGATTACCGGCCGGCCGCGGTGCAGCGTGCCGCGCCGGATCCGGCGGCGATCAAGAAAGCCGCAGAGATGCTGCTCACGGCCAAGCATCCGCTGCTTTGGGCCGGACAAGGCGTGCACTATGCCGAAGCCGGTGACCGGCTGGCGGCGCTGGCGGAACTCCTGCCGGCGCCGGTTGTCGCCACCAATCCGGGCAAGAGCGCCATCCCCGATAGCCATCCGCTGGCGCTCGGCGGCGCCACGCGCTCGCGTTCCAAAGTCTTCGCCGACTTCATGAAGAAGTCCGACGTCATCATGGCCATCGGCTCGAGCCTGACGATCACCAATTTTGGACCGTCCGTCCCGCAAGGCAAGACGATCATCCATTCCACCAATGATGCCGGCGATATCAATAAGGACTATCGCGCCGATCACGCCGTGCTCGGTGACGCCAGCCTCGTACTCGACGCGCTGATCGCGGAAATTTCCAAGCAGAAGGGACCTGGCGGCGGCAACGCGCTCGCTTCACTCAAAGAAGAGGTCGCGGCTGGCAAAAAGGCGTGGCTCGACGAATGGGCGAAATTTCTCAACTCCGACGAAATGCCGCTCAACCAATACCGCGTCATCCGCGACATGATGCGCACGCTTCCCCGCGACAACGTCATCATCACCCACGATTCGGGAAGTCCGCGCGAACAGATGATCCCGTTCTGGGAAACAACCGCGGCCGGCTCCTATATGGGCTGGGGCAAATCGACCCAGCTTGGTTATGGGCTCGGCATCACCATGGGCGCCAAGCTCGCGGCGCCGAACAAGCTTTGCATCAACGTGATGGGCGACGCCGCGATCGGCATGACCGGCATGGACATCGAGACCGCCGCGCGCAACCGTATCGCCATCCTCACTGTGGTGTTCAATAACGGCGTGATGGGCGCCGAGCGCGATGTACTGAAAATATCCGACGAGAAATACGGCGCCATGACCGTCGGCGGCAACTACACGAAAGTGGCCGAAGGCCTCAACGTCGCTGCGGCGCGCGTGGAAAAGCCGGGCGCAATCGTCGGCGCCCTCAAGGAGGCTGTTGCCGCCACAGAAACGGGCGCACCCTTTCTACTGGAGTTCGTGGTCAAAGAAGGGCGCGATTTTTCGCGCTACGCGTAAGGCTAAGTGGAGGAGATCACCAATGCCGGACATCAAGATATTCAATCCCGACGGAATGAGCAGGCCGGCCGCCTACAGCCATGTAGCCCTTGCGACAACACAGGGACTCGTCTTCATTGCCGGTCAGACGCCGATTGATGCGAGCGGCACCGTGATCGGCCCGGGTGATTTTGAGGCGCAATGCGCGCAAGTATTCGCGAACATTCACACCGCATTACGCGCGGCTAATGCCGGTTGGAAGAATATCGTGCAGTTCACCAGCTATATCGTTCGACCTCAGGATGCTGCCGCATTCCGCGCGTATCGCGCAAAGGTCTACCCTAAAATGTTTCCCGACGGGGCCTACCCGCCGAATACATTGCTTGTCATCAGCCGGTTGGCGGATGAGAATTTTCTGTTGGAGGTGCAGGCCGTGGCAGCGCTTTAGGTTGTCACTGCACACCGTCCCGTCATCATACGCGCACAGGAAGGCATAGATGCCCGTCCATTACTTGGAAGATTTTGCCGTTGGTCAGGTTTTCAACACCGGCCGGCTGCGCGTCGACAAGGAGCAGATTTTTGCTTTTGCCCGGCAGTTCGATCCGCAGCCGTTCCATCTCGACGAAGAGGCGGCGCGCAATTCGCCGTTTCAAGGCTTGGCGGCGAGCGGCTGGCACACGGCCGCGCTGACCATGCGATTGATGGTCGACGGCGAGTTCAAGCCGGCCGGCGGCATTCTCGGCGTCGGCTTCGATGAGCTGAGCTGGCCGCGCGCGGTGCGGGCAGGAGACGAATTGCGCGCGCAGAGCGAAGTCCTTGATGTGCGACCGTCGAAATCGCGTCCGGACCGCGGACTGATTCGGGTGCGCACGACGACGCTCAATCAGAATGATGAGACGGTGATGATGTTCACCGGTAACCTGCTGGTGCCGAAGCGCCCGGCGCCGCCGTAGAATGGATAGAGCGATGCGGATCCTCGTGGTTGGCGCCGGCGCGATCGGCGGTTATTTCGGCGGCCGGCTGCTGCAAGCGGGCCGCGATGTCACGTTCCTGGTGCGACCGCGACGTGCCGCACAGCTGGCGGAGACTGGGCTGATCATCCGCAGCACCTTCGGCGATGCCAATCTGCCCAACCCGCCAACCGTGGCAGCCGAAGCGTTGCGCGAGCCGTTCGACCTCATTCTTCTGAGCTGTAAAGCCTACGACCTTGCCTCCGCCGCCGATTCGTTCGCGCCGGCCGTCGGGGCGAATACGGCGATATTGCCGTTCCTTAACGGCATGGCGCACATGGATTTTCTGGCGGCACGGTTCGGCGGGAACGCCATGCTTGGCGGCCAGTGCGTGATCTCGACGACGCTCGACGCCGAGGGCCGCATTCTTCATCTCAATGACACACATCTTGTGTCATTCGGCGAACGCGACGGCTCGCGTTCGAACTCGCGCCGAAGCCATCGCCACGACCATGACCGGGGCTCGGTTCGAAGTCACGGCTCAGCACCGCGATCCTGCAGGAAATGTGGGAAAAATGGGTTTTCATCGCGACCACCGCCGGCATCACCTGCCTGATGCGGGCGAGCGTCGGCGATATTGTCGCGGCAAACGGCGTCGGCTTGACGACATCGCTGCTCGACGAGTGCGCGGCAATTGCGGCGGCGCAAGGGTTTGCACCGCGCGAACCGGTCCTGGCGCGCAGCCGCACCATGTTGACCGCTCCAGGCTCTGGCTTCGCCGCCTCAATGCTTCGCGACATTGAGCGCGGCGCGCCGATCGAAGGTGACCATATCGTCGGCGATCTGTTCCGGCGTGGAAGCGTCGAGCATCAGGACAGTCCGCTATTGCGGATCGCCTACACGCATCTCAAGGCTTACGAGGCGCGGCGCCAGCGCGAGAATGCCTCGTCAACCTCGCCATGAGTGGAACTTTCAACTCGGCATATAATTATTCCGCAAAGAGAGGGCGGTAAATGACCAAAGTCACCTATCACATCGTCCAACACGACGACGGCTGGGCTTATCAAGTCAATGGAGTCTTCTCGGAGGCTTTTCCATCTCATGACGCAGCCCGCAAGGCGGCGCAGCGTGCCGCGCAAGAACAACACGTGCCGGGAGAAACCAGGACGATTTCCTGGGAAGACCAGAACGGAAAGTGGCACGAAGAATTAGCGCGCGGCGACGACCGGCCCGAGACTGACGTCGAGGGCTGATTACTGGAGGAGCGACGATGCGCATCGAAGCGCTATCGGATTGGACCAGATCGCGGTTATCTACAATATCGGCGCCATCATCGGCGGCTTGTCGTTCGGGGCGCTCTCCGAATGGTTCGGCCGGCGGCGCCTTATCATCATCGCGGCGGTGCTATCGCTTGTCGTGCTGCCGTTGTGGACATTTTCAACCAGCGCACTCTGGCTCGCCACCGGTGCATTCCTCATGCAGGTGACGGTCCAAGGCGCGTGGGGTGTGATCCCCGTGCACTTGAACGAATTGTCGCCCGACGAGGCGCGCGGCACGTTTCCGGGCTTCGTCTATCAGCTCGGCAATCTCATCGCCTCGGTCAATGCACCGCTGCAGGCCACCATCGCCGCGCATTACGGCGGCAATTATTCCCTTGCCCTCGTCGTGGTTGCCGGCACGGTCGCGGTGGCGATCGTCGTTCTCACGGCGTTCGGCACTGAGGCGAAAGGGGTCGCCTTCGGCAATAGCGATACCGGGCGTCGCGTTACCGCCAGCCCTGCCCTGTGACAAGGCCGTCGCAAAAATCCTGTTGAACGCTCCAGTTCGCCTGTATCGTGCATCATTGTGCGGTCGGGATGCAGGGACTGATGAATAAAGACACTTCGCCATACGTGGAGACGGCGCTGAGCGGCTATGAGCTGCTCAACGATCCGCTGCTCAACAAAGGCACGGCCTTCACCGAAGACGAGCGCGACGCCTTCGATCTGCACGGCCTGCTGCCGCCGCATGCAGCCGAGCTCGATTACCAGGTCAAGCGGCGGCTCGACGCGTTCCGTGGCCTCGGCAGCGACCTCCAGCGCTACGTGTTCCTGCGCGGCTTGCAGGATTCCAATGAGACGCTGTTCTACGCGCTGTTGACCCGAAACATCGAAGACATGATGCCGATCGTCTATACACCGACCGTCGGCCTCGGCTGCGAGCTGTTCAGCCATATCTTTCGCAAGCCGCGCGGCCTGTTTCTCAGCATCCCCCACAAGGACTTGATCCGCCACATTCTCGGTCACCCGCGCTACAATAAAGTCGAAGCCATCGTGGTCAGCGACGGCGAGCGGATTCTCGGCCTCGGCGACCAGGGCGCCGGGGGCATGGGAATACCCATCGGCAAGCTATCGCTCTACACCGCCTGCGCGGGCCTGCATCCGTCGACCACGTTGCCGATCCTGCTTGACGTCGGCACCGATAATCAGAAGCATCTGGCCGACCCGCTGTACATCGGCTGGCAGCACGCCCGCGTCCGTGGCGGCGAGTATGACGATTTCATCGAGACCTTCGTTGCCGCCGTGCACGAACGCTGGCCCCATGTCCTTCTGCACTGGGAAGATTTCGCGCTCAGCAACGCCAATCGACTATTGGCGCGCTATCGTGATCGGCTGTGCACTTTCAATGACGATATTCAGGGCACGGCCGCCATCGCCGTCGGTACGCTCTTGAGCGCCATCAACGTCACGGGAGTGCCACTACTCGACCAACACATCGCCGTCCTTGGCGCGGGGTCGGCAGGCACCGGCGTTTGCGCCTTACTCAAGCGCGCCATGGTCGATGCTGGCCTCAGCGAAACCGAGGCGCGCAACCTCTTTTATCTCGTCGATCGTCAAGGACTGCTGGTCGACGGCATGGCTGGACTACAATCCTTTCAAGCGCCCTTCGCACAGACCCGCGACCGTGTCGCCGACTGGACGCTGGAATCGCCCGGCTGGATCGGGATTGCTGACGTCGTCGCCAATGCGAAGCCGACTGTGCTGATCGGCACCTCCGGCCAGCCCGGCGCGATCTCGCAATCCATCGTCCGCGACTTGGCCAAAAGTGGGCACCGGCCGGTGATCCTGATCCTGTCCAATCCGACCGAGCGCGCTGAGGCGACGCCACAAGATCTCGATGCGTGGACCGAAGGCCGCGCCATCATCGGCACCGGCAGCCCGTTCCCGCCGCTCAAGCGTAACGGCCACGCCTTTCGCGTCGATCAGACCAACAACGCCTATGTCTATCCCGGCATCGGACTCGGCGCGATCGTCGCCGATGCGCGCCGCATTTCCGACGGCATGTTTCTCGCCGCCGCGCGAACCGTCGCCGAATTCTCGCCGGCGCGACACGACCCGGCTGCAAATCTCCTTCCGCCGCTCGTCGGCATTCGCAAGCTCTCGTTGCATGTCGCGCTCGCCGTGGCCAAGCAGGCCCAGGTCGAGGGGCTCGCCGATGCCATTTCCGACGATGTACTGGCCGACGCAGTGCGCGCCAAGATGTGGGAGCCCGTCTACGCGCGCTATCGCCGGATCGACGGAACTTGAATAGTCGGATTTCGCGCGAGCTGCCGCGGTTCACAACCCGGATGACGATCAAGGCGCGTCAGTTTGGAATTAGAACAATTATCTTCTTTCATCGAAACGCATTTTTCCTTTGGCGCTGAATTTTTTGCCTGCTAACAAGATGTTGAAATTCTTGCACTTTTTCATGGTTCTAAACTGTGTCCAGTTGGTTTTCGCCATCTCAATCGTCCAGTGACCATCCGCTTTGGCGTCGCGTTTGCTGTGGCGCTTCAATCTCCGCGCTCGCTGTCACAGTCGGCTTGGCCGGCACTCATGAAATCTACGCGCAGGCACCACAACCATCGACATCGCAGGATCAACAAGCTCCAGCACAGCAACAAACGCCGCAATCGTCCACGACCCCACTCTCAGTCCAGCAAAACCGCGCCGCGCCCCCGGCGTCGACTGCACCCACGGTGCCGGTCACACCGGCCGGCCGCGGAACTCAGTTGCCGCAAATCGTGGTAAATGCACCAAAGCAAAAACCAAGGACCGCGCAACGGCGCGCACCGCAAGCATCTTCGACTGCCGCGACGCCGATCAACCCGACAACCACCGCCGAAAGGGCGCTCGACGCCAAAATGACCGGGCTCGATCGGGCGCGCGACAACCTTCTGCCAAAGCTCGGCGCATCGACCTACAGCATCAGCCGCGACACGATCGAGCGATTGCCGCAGGCGGTCAACACGCCGATAGACAAGGTCATCCTGCAGATGCCGGGCGTGTCCTACGATTCGGCCGTTTCAAATCCGAGCTTCCACGTCCGCGGCGAATACGCCAACGTCCAGACCAGGATCAACGGCGTCGTCTTGCCTGAGGGCGTTTCGGGCCTCGGGCCATTCCTCGATACCAATTTCATCGGCAGCATGTCGCTTCTCACCGGCGCGCTGCCGGCAGAATACGGCTTACGCACGGCGGGCGTGCTCGACATCACCAGCCGAGCCTTCGCCGCGCCGAGCGGCGAGGTGAGTCTCTATGGCGGCAGCCGGGAGACGTTTACGCCGAGCTTCGATTACGGCGGCAGCGCCGGCAATTCGGAATATTTTGTCTCCGCGCGCGGCATTTGGAACGACCTCGGCATTGAAAATTCAACGCCGGGGCTCAACGCCATTCACGATCAGACCCAGCAGGGCAAATTCTTCGGCTATGCCTCGACGCTGCTCGATGAGTTCGACGCGCTTCAGCGTGATTTCGGCGGCGTCGTACAGCGCGTTTCAGATTCCGAACAATCCAGCTCAGACGCCACTCACCGATTTTCCGACGCCGCAGCCTGCGGTACCTATCAGTTCGACCGCTCTCAACGAAAACGAATACGACTCTTACTATATGACCATGGCGTCGCTGCAGAAACATGGCACCGACGGCGATGCGCAGCTTGCCGTGTTCTCACGCTACGCGGAGGTTCATTTCGTACCCGACATATTCAATGATCTCGCATTCAACGACGTCGCCTCCGACGTGACCCGGCAAAGCACGCTGACCGGCATGCAGGGCGATGGGTCCTACATCGTCAATGACAGGCACACGCTACGCGCCGGATTTGCCGTGAGCGGCGAGCAAACCAATGTCACCAACTCTTCCACCGTGCTGCCGGATCCCGGCGGCGGCGGCGTCCCGCCTGGATCGACGCCGTTCAACGTCACCGATCAGACTTCCCTGCTCGGCTGGAACATTGCCACCTATGTTCAGGACGAGTGGAAGCTGACGAACCAGCTCACGTTGAACATGGGCTTACGGTTCGACCAACTGTATCAATTTGTCGATGCCAACCAGCTCAGCCCGCGGTTCGCCATCGTCTATAAGCCGTTCGACGGCACGACTTTCCATGCCGGCTATGCGCGGTATTTGACACCGCCCTATCAGGCGCAGGCGACACAAACCAACGTCGCGCTATTCGCCAATACCACCAATCAACCGGCCCAATTCACCGCCGATCCGGTGAAGCCGGAACGCGCGCATTATTTCGACGCCGGCATCGACCAGACCGTGCTGCCCGGCCTCACCATGGGGCTCGATGCCTATTACAAGTTGGCGCGCGACATGATCGACGACGGCCAGTTCGGCGCTGCGGTGGTACTGACGCAGTTCAACTATGCGCGCGGCTACAGCGAAGGCGGCGAATTCAAGCTCAAATATAGCAACGGCAATTTCAACGCCTATGCCAACTTCGCCTATAACATCACCCGCGCCATCGACGTCGAGTCGAACCAGTATCTGTTCGATGCCGCGACGCTTGCCTATCTGCAAAACAATTATCACTACACCGACGACATGCAGCGCATGACCGGCTCCGCCGGCGTATCGTATCGCATCTACGATACGACGATGACGGCGGATATGATCTACGGCAGCGGTCTGCGCACCGGCGAATTGCCCAATTTCGTGCCCAATTCGCTGCACACGACGCCTTACGCCGTCATCAATACCGGCGTTGCGCACGACTTCAGATGGTCGCCCGACTACAAGCCGGTGACCGTCCGTTTCGACGTCGTCAATCTGTTCGACCAGATTTACGAACTGCGCGACGGCAGCGGCATCGGCGTATTCGCGCCGCAATATGGCGCGCGCCGCGGTTACTATGTCGGTCTATCGCAGAAGCTTTGACGACCACTCAAAGCACGTCATAGTCTGTTCGCTAGGCGACTCGCACCTGCGCCAGGAAGCGCTCCACCTCGGCACGTAGCCGGCCGGATCTCGCCGCAAGCTCGCCGCCCGCGGCCAGCACCGCATTGGCGACTTCGCCGGTTTTCACCGCTGCGTCCGAGACCTGGACCACGCTCGCGGAAACCTCGCGCGTGCGTTCGGCGGCGGCACTGGCGCTGCGCGCGATCTCTTTGCTGACCGCATCCTGCTGCTGAACCGCGACCGAAATCTCGTTGGAGTTCTCGTCGAGCTGTCCGATCGTGCCGGTGATCGCCTTCATCGCCTCGACCACGCTCGAGGTGGTCGCTTCGATCGTGGAAATCTGCTGAGTGATGTCGCCGGTCGACTTCTCGGTCTGCGCCGCCAGCGATTTGACCTCTTGCGCGACCACGGCAAATCCGCGTCCGGCCACGCCGGCGCGCGCCGCTTCGATGGTGGCGTTGAGCGCCAACAGATTGGTCTGCGCCGCGACGTCGCGAATGAGATTGCTGACGCTGTTGATCTGCCCGACCGTCGCAGCCAGTTGCTCTACCATGGCGATGATCGATTTGGCTTCGCCGCTGGCATGGCGGGCGATATCTGCCGAGGTACGCGCCTGGCTCGAGATTTGCTCGACCGACTGGGCAATTTCCTCAGCCGCCATCGCGACATTGCTGACGTTTGAGGTCGCCTGCTCGGATGCCGACGCAGTGGCATGCGCTTGCGTCTTATTGTGCTCGGCGGCTTCCGCCATGATCTGCGCGCAGCGATCCATTGTCTTCGAGGCGGCGTCGAGCGCCTGAACGATATCGTTGACTTCGTGTTCGAAGCTCTGCGTCGCAAGCTCGATTGTCTGCCGGCGCGATTCGGCCTCGCGGGCATGCTCGGCGTCGGCGTGACGCGCGGTCGTGGCGTCCGCGATGGCTTGGCGGAACACCAGCAGCGCCTTCGCCATGCCGGCGATCTCGTCATGGCCGGCGAGCGGCACGGCGACATCGGCTTCCCCGCCGGCGATGCGCCGCATGGCGCCGCTCAACAGGGTTAGACGGCCGACGATACTACGGCCAACGTAGAGCCACGCAATCAGACCGGCGGCAGCCAGCGCTGCCAGACTGAGAATAATGAGAACGATTCGGCCGAATACGATCTGCGACGTGGCGCGCGCCGAAAGCGCCTGCGCCGACATGCGTTGGCGTTCGATCAGGCTTTCGACGGCGGCGTGCAGCCGGGTCGCCTCGCCGAGCGCCGCCTCATAGACCCGTTGCGTGCCTTGTTCGTCGTTGAGTTCGCCGGCCCGCTTCACGATGATCCCATCGTCCCCGGACAAGCCGGCGAGCTTGCCGTACAAACCGCTGATCTTGTTGCGCTGGTCGGACGCCGGCAATTCTTTCAGGTTGCCGTCGATATCGCGTTCCGCCGCCGCGACCGAATCCCGCAGCGGCGGCAGGTCTGCGCTGTCGGTCACCATCGACGCTTCGATCAGCAAACCGGCGAGAAGATTGGCGTCAGCCTGCACTTCAAGTAGCCGACGCAAGGCGTCTATCGACTCGTTGAGCGTAGTGCGATCGTCGGCTTGGCTTTTTGTCATCAGATCAAAGTTGGCGTCGTCAATCGCAGGCGTAACCGCATCGAGAAGGTTTTCGTGGGCCTTGCGGACGGCAACCGCCAGCGCGCGCCGTTGCGCGGAGATTTGGATACGCTCGCCAACCGCTCGATTGAGCGTATTGAGCCGATCCTCCATGGCACCTTGCGCGACCGCGATTTCGTCACTCTCGCTGGCATCGAGCGCCCGCACGCTCTCGATCCTGGTCTGCAGATGCTTGGATTGCATCGCGATCTGATTGACGATTTGCGCCCGCTGGTCGTCGTCTTGGACCGCGATCAGGCGCGGGGCCGATCCGATCAGGCTATTGGTGTCCTCGGCGAGGCGGAACGACTCGACGGTTGCCGGCATGCTGCGCGTGACGATATTGCGCAGCGTCGTGCTGATATTGACTGAGGCGAGGAGCGCAAACGAGGAACCGACTACGGTCAGGGCTGCGGTTAGCGCGAAGGCCAGATATAGCCGTGCGCGGATCGTACGCAGCCAAGTAAACGCTGCGAACGAGCCGAACCCGCCGCCGAGAAGACGCAATCGGGATTTTCCTAGCGACACTGCCGACCTCTTTACCGCAAGTGTGAGACAGCGGGCTTGGTCACTGCCCGGCTACCATCTTGACCAGGCGCACAACCGGTTTGAACGTTCCGTCGGCTTGCAGGATCGTGAAGAACACCTGATCCGAGCCCTGATTGTGGGTCGGCCCGTATTTCAGCGTCACACCGCCGAGATCGAACGGCGCTCCGTAGATGGCATCGAGCAGCTTCTCGCGCGTCGGCTCGCCATTGATGCGCTTGAGCGCTTCGACGACAAGGCGTCCGACCAGATAGCCTTCCAGCGAAACAAAGCCAGGCTCGGCCTTTGCATCGTCGGCAGTCAGCGCCTTTTGATAATCGGCGACGACCGGCAGAGACCTATCGGAGGGAAACGGCACAACCTGGCTGACGATGACGCCTGCGCCATCGCCGCCAAGTTCTTGTGCCAGCGAATTCGAGCCGACGAAGGAGATCGCCACGAACACCGGGGTCATTTTGACCTGGTGTGCCAACTTGATGAATTCGGCGACCGGCTTGTAGGGCGCGACCGTGACGACGGCCTGCGGATTGCCCTTCATAATGTCGAGCAGCGCCGACTTCACCGCCGTAGTATTGCGCTTGAAGCTGCCGGACGCGACCAGCGCCATATTACGCTGCGCCATCGCCCGCTGCACGCCTTCAAGGCCGGCAAGTCCGAAGGCATCGTCCTGATAAAGGATCGCGATCCTGGTAATGCCGAGATCCTTGGTCAGATGCTCGATCCAGGCCTCGGTTTCCTCGAAATAGGAAGCCCTTACATTGACGACATAGCGATTATAAGGATTGCGCAAAAATTCGGCGCCAGTGAACGGACCGATGAACGGCAACTTCGCTTCGGTGGCGATCGGCTGGCTCGCTTTCGAGGTCGGTGTGCCGACCGCGCCGATCATGGCAAAGACCTTGTCGGTGTCGATAATCTCCTTGGTCGCGGCGACGGTCTTTTCCGGCTCGTAGCCATCGTCGAGAGATTTGAGATCCAAGGTACGCCCAGCAATCCCGCCGTGGCGGTTTGCATCGTCGAATGCAGCTAAAATTCCCTGCCGCATGCCTTGACCGAGATCCTGGGCCGGCCCGGTGAGCGCCGCGACTTGCCCGAATAAAACGTCGGCGACGGAAACGCCGTCCTCGGCGAAAGCCGCCGCGCCGGACAGGCAGATAGCGAGCGCCAATGCAATTCCAAGCTGATTGCTGTTCATCGGCGTTTCCCTCGATGGATGCGCCGCGCCCGCCGCACCTGCAATTATCATTTTCAGACGGAAGCAGCGCGTATAGTTTGGGCAATTTATCGTTAACGAAGTTTTAATGGCCGCTGAAAATCGCGGCGGAATCGCATGATTTTCCAGTCGGCGACATATTTGCTCAGGTCTTAAGCCACGCTCTCGGCACGCGAACGTGTCGTCAGCATGGCGCTCACGGCCGAGTAAACGTTGGCGAAGGCCGATCGCCGATAGGCCCATTTGTGGTCGTGGCCGGGCGGCAAGACGACCATGGTTGCATTGGCTTCGAAAAACAACACATCGCCATCGCCGTTCACAGCGAAATCGATGCCGCCATAGTCGAGGCCCATCGCGGCATTGATGCAATCGAGCGCCGCTACGGCCCGCGGCCCGATGACGCTCGCCATGTCGGCGAGAAATTCGGCGTCGCGGCGGCGATTGGCGGCGGACTGCGCCATGTCGGCGGTAAAATAGTGCACCTTCCAGTGCGGCGAGATCGCAAGGTGCAGCGGATAGAGGTGACCGCCGACGAACATGACGCGAAACTTGCGAAACATCCCCTCGTCGTCCCGCGCGTCGAGTTGCTCGATCAGCCACACGTCGTCACCAGGGAAGCCCGCAACGGCGGCCGCAAGTTCGCCCGGCGTCGCGACATGAACAAAATGATGCCCGGTGTGAAAACCCGGCGCACGCACCAAGAGCGGAAAGGAAAAGCCGTTGCCACTGACTGCTTCAGCGCCGTCGGGCGCCGCAAGCAAACGGCGCGGCAGCCGCAGCATCCGCGGCACGACGACGCCTGGCAGGCCACGCAAGCGCTCGACATTGGCGAAGCGTCCCGTTTTAAGCACACGGGCCGGATGGTTGATCACAGGTCGGCTGGTACCGGCGAGCACTGCACGCGCCGCATCGAGACCTTCACGACAAATATCGGCGTCACCGATGCTGTTGAAGACGATATCGTGCGGCGGCAAGGGCACCTTAGCATCGTGATATTCCGTCACCAGAACCGTGGTTCTGAAACAGCGGTCATCGAGTAGGGATTGCACCGGGATATTACCGCCTGCCGCGGCAACGAGCAGCAAGACCGCGACGCCCTGCCCTTCGCCGCGATAATCCAACGGCGTGAGATAGTTGTCTCGAAAGCCCCGGTCGCGATGGCGGCGCGCGCCGGCGTCGTCGCCAAGCACGGCCAGAAGGTTGCCCATGCCGCGATGGGCGTGAATATGATCGGGATCGATCTCCAACGCCTCCTCGAAGTGATGCCGTGCCTGCGCGCTTTCGCCAAGCAGAAGCAGCAAGTTGGCGAGATTGACATGGCCGTTGGGATTGAGCGGATGATGCCGCACCGCCTCGGCGAACAACGAACGGGCCGCATCACGATAGCCGGCATTGAGTGCGATCGTGCCAAAATCGTTCAGCGCCGCAAAATCGGTCGGCTGGCGGCGGATGAGTTCCAGATAATCGCGTTTTGCCTCGTCGAACCGTCCCTCTTCGCGCAGCAATCCGGCGCGTTCGGAGCGCGCCGCGATGTCATCGGGGCTCCGCTCGATCACCCGATCGAGTTCGCCGATGCGAATGCTTTTTGGCTGCTGTTGCGATGGCTCGATCACGAAGTCCTTCCAGCGGCGAATCATTGCCGTTATGCCGGGATAATAAGATGACGCGAGCACCCAAACCGCCGGATTAGAACAAAATTTACCATGACGGAGGACGATCCGGCCGAGACCAAAACTCAAAGGCAAGGCATCGTCATGGCGACTATTACGGCCGGCAAATGCATCGTTTTGGGCGACCCCGCGCCATGGTTCGGCGCACCCCTGATCGGCGACGGCACCTTCAACCTTCAGGTTGCGGCCGGCCGCTGGATCGTGCTGAGCTTTTTGGGTTCGCCGGCTGATCCAAGAGCCGACCAGGAGCTTTCCAAGCTTCTCCGCGACATGCATCTGTTCGACGAGGACAAGATTATTTTCTGCGGTCTCTTCACCGCGCCGCCTCGAGACGCGACGCCTTATGCCGCGATGAGCACGCCGGCGATCTCCTTCCTCGCCGACTATGACGGGGCCATCAGCCGTTCGTTCGGCGCTGCCGGAACGCCGCGCACCGTCGTGCTTGACCCGATGCTGCGCGCGGTTGCCGATATTGCCTGGGACCACGCTGGCGGCCATGCCGAGACGGTGCATCAGGTGCTGCGGAGCCTGCCGGCGGTCGACGATTCGGCGGGCGTGCCGCTGACCGCCCCGGCGCTGATCGTGCCGCGGGTGTTCGATTTCGAGCTCTGCGAATTTCTCGTGCAAATCTACGACAAGATCGGCGGCAAAGAGTCCGGCTTTCTGTTCGATCGCGATGGCAATACGGCCACAGTTGTCGACCATCGCCTCAAGCGCCGCAACGATCTGAGCATCCTGGTGCCGGACCTGCGCGAGACCATCCGCGGCCAGATCGTGCGCCGCCTGGCGCCGGCGATCGAGCGTTTCTTTCAGTTCTCCGCAACCCGGATGGATCGCTACATCGTCGCCTGCTACGACAGCGCCATCGGCGGCCATTTCCATCGCCATCGCGACAACGTCAATGTCGGCGCTCAGCATCGCCGCTTCGCCGTCACCATCAACCTCAACAAAGACTACGACGGCTGCGACCTGGTTTTTCCCGAATTCGGCCGCCGCAGCTACCGCGCACCGCATGGCGGCGCCATCGTGTTTTCCTGCGGCGCGCTGCATCAGGTGACGCCGGTGACTCGCGGCAAGCGCTATGCCTTTCTGGCTTTCATGTATGGCGAGGCCGATGCTGCGCTACGCGAGAGGAACAATTCCCAGATCGTGCAAAGCGAATTCCGTTATGGCGGCGCGATGTCGGACCGGCTGTTCCCGGAAGAGGCCGAACGCCCGCTTGAGCGCCGCGCCGGCTAGCCGTTGCAACAACTTTACGTCCTAAAGATCCACATCGATTTGTAATATTTGCGTGGTGAATTCGCCGCGCTGCTTGACACGGGCAGTCAATTATCTCTATTCATAACGCAGATGCTGGATCGCTCCGGCAGGGCGATGGAGTTCGCCTTAACTGCCCTAAGGGCTGATGACTCCTTTCATCCAATTGCGGACGGAAGGATTCACGTTTGAAATTCCCGACCCAACGATCGAGACGGCCTGAAGACGGCAGCCACAAGCGCGTCCGTTGGCTGCGCGTGCTTGATCCGGCCGCATCCGGCTCAAAGTTCCGGGGCTGACCGTGATGGTGCGCGACACCCTCCTGCAGATCTGCCAGGTGCTCGCCGTGCTGTTGCTGGCGCCGTTGCTGCAAGGTATCAATCCAGCAATTCGAAGAGCGCGTTCAGCTCGCGCAGGGACCCGGCATTTTCCAGCCCTATCGCGATCTGTGGAAGCTTTTTCACAAGCAGATCGTCGTACCGGAGACTGCCTCCTGGATTTATTGGATCGCGCCGTTCGTCGCCTTTACCGCGATGCTCACCGTGCCGATCCTCATCCCGGTATTGACCGATTTTCCTCTGCCGCTTTCCGACATGGGCGACATTCTCGGCGGCGGGCTGATCCTCACGCTCGGGTCGTTCATGATCGTGCTCGCCGGGCTCGATACCGGCAGCGCCTATGGCGGCATCGGATCGAGCCGCGCGGTGATGGTGGCGATCTTGGCCGAGCCGACCCTGATCCTGGTATTCGTCGGCATCACGCTCTTGGCAAAATCTATGCTGCCCTTCGTCGTCAATCATCTGCTCGTCGGCAGCCCTGCGGTATATTTGAGCCCGGCTCATCTGTTTCTCATCTCGGCTTTTTTCACGCTGCTGATCGTCGAAACCGATCGCCTGCCGATCCATTCCAGCACGCACATCGAAGTTTATATGATCGAGGAGGCGCGCATCCTCGAATATTCCGGTCCACTCCTTGCCATGCTGCGTTGGGCCTCGATGATGAAGCAATTCATCCTTTATGCGATCTTCTGCAATGTTTTGCTGATCCCGTGGGGCCTGTCGCGTCGAGGGTGCCGCGGTCGGCGTTGTTGGCTCGGTTGCCGCGCTGATGCGGCAAAATTTCCTGGTCGTCGCCGTGCCGTGGTCGTCGTCGAAACCGCGCAGTCGCGCCTTGCGCTTCTACCGCTATCAGGAACTGCTCGCGGCTTCGTTTCGTGTTCGCCATCCTCGCCATTATCGGAACGCAACTGGTGTAATTATGCTGGTGGCGCATCTCGACCCGCTTGCCGCTTCGCTCTTCAGCCTGATGGCGATTGCGAGCTTGCTGCTCGCCTTTGTGATGCTCGGCTCGCGCTGGCTCAACAACTATCTTTATGCCTTCGCCGCCGAGTCCTGGATCATCGCAGGCTTATCGGCGGCCGTCGGATTCTACGGCAATTATCCGGAGCTTTATTTGATTGCCATCCTCACCGCGCTGTTTCGCGGCTGTACTCCTGCCTTATCTGGTTTGGCGCATCATCGGGCGACTCAATGTCGACGCGCGAAATCCATGAAATCTTGCAGCCCAGCTCGAGCGCTCGTCGCCGGCGCCGTTCTGCGTCGATTTTCGCGCTCGTCGTCTCCTATCGCATCGGGCAGTCACTCGGGCTTGCCGGCACGGTCGCCGTTCTGGCGCTCACCATCATGCTGTCGATGAAGCTGATCGGGTTCCTGATGCTTGCGGTGCGCCACGAGGCGCTGAGCCAGATTCTCGGCCTCCTCCTCCTTGAAAACGGCATTTTCCTTGGCGCGCAGATCCTGGTGCCGGGCATGCCGATGCTGATCGAAATCGTCATTCTGTTCGATCTGCTGGTTGTCGTCGCCTGCTTCGGCGTTCTGGTGCGCTACCTCGTCGCCCACGTCGGCAGCACCAGCAGTCTCGACCTCAATCGGCTGGTGGGCTGATGATGATCGGCGCGCTCCTTCTTGCGATGATCGATTGCGCCGGCGATCGCCGTCATCGGCTGCATGTCTGATCGCGCGGCCGCGCGTTGCGGAGTGCGATCAATCTCGCCGCTAGTATCGTCGTCTTTGGTCGCCGCCGTACCGCTTGCGGTCGTCAGCGCGTGGCGGCCCTAACTATTATCTCGGCCGACTATGTCGTCGTCGACATGCACCGGCGCCTGGGTCATCCTGTGCACCGCCGTCGTCTATCTTCTCGGCGTCGATCTATTCGATCGGATACATGCGCTTGCTCGGCGAAGACGAACGGCTCTGGGCTTTCTATGCGCTGTTTGCCGGTTTCGCCCTGACCATCCTGGTCGAGCTCGGTGATGAACAATGCCGGCCTCTACTGGATTGCCATCGAGCTCACCACGCTCGTCGAGCACCTTCCTGGTCGGCTTCGAGCGCGCGGCCGAAAGCATCGAGGCGGCGTGGAAATACATCATCATCATTTCGGCCGGCATCAGCCTCGCGCTGCTCGGCACCGTGTTGTTCTACTGGTGCGGCAGCTTCGTGCTCGGGCCGACCTACGACATGACCTGGGACAGCACTGCTCGCGGCGCGCGCCAAAGATGAATCCGCGCGCTGGCGTCTCTGGCGTATCTGCTGGTGCTGGTCGGATACGGCACCAAAGTGGGCCTCGCACCCGATGCACACCTGGCTGCCGGACGCGCATAGCGAAAGTCCGGCGCCGATCTCGGCGATGCTATCGGGCGCGCTCCTCAACAGCGCCATGCTCGGGATCGTGCGCTATCTCGACGATCGCCGATGCGGCGCAGCTGGCGACCGCATGCCGCGCACGACGCTCGTCGCCTTCGGGCGTCCTGTCGCTGTTGCGTCGGCGCGCTCTTCATCGTGCGCCAGAAGCGGCATCAAGCGTTTGATGGCCTATTCCAGTGTCGAGCATATGGGCGTCATCGCGCTCGGCTTTGGCTTCGGCGGGCCGCTCGGCATCGCCGGCGCGCTTTATCACATGCTCAATCACTCGCTGAACAAATCGTTGATGTTCTTCGGCGCCGGCAATGTCATGCGCAGCTACGGCACCAAGGAGATCGGCAACATCCGCGACGTCTGGGCGCGCTTTCCGGTGCAGGGAGCGTTGTGGCTTGCCGGGCGCGCCGCCATCACCGGCGCACCGCCGTTTGGACTGTTCCTCAGCGAGCTGGCGATCCTGCGCGCCGGCTTCGAGCGCGGCTACGACTGGGCTGTCTATCGCCATGGCTCGTGCTTCTTGATCGTCATCTTCATCGGCTTTCTCAATCATTTTCGCGCCATGTATTTCGACAGCCGACGGTGCACACGACGACCGGTCCGATGCACGATAAGCCGCTGGTGCGTGGCGCCGATGTGGCTCGCGTTAGCGCCGCTGCTCGTGTTCGGCGTGTGGTGGCCGAGCGGGCTGTGGGATCATTTCATGGCGGCCGCTCGGCATGCTTGCGGGAGCCCTCGCCGTGAGCCGTGACACAAGCAATTTCGCTCCAGCCGGCGGAACTGACAAGATGCCGCGACACGCCTGTTGCGCGACCGGCGGCCGGATGCAGATGGCCTATGCCTGGTATCCCGAGCCGGACCGTCTCGAGCTCCGCTACATCGGAAGCCGCGCCCGGCCAACGCACCGTTCGCGATCTGGCGCTGTCGACGCCAGAAGAGCCGGTGCCAAGTCTCGCTGGCGTATCGCCCGCTGTTGAGCTGGTACGAACGCGAGATCACCGATCTGTTCGGGTTGCGCTTTCTCGATCACCCGCAGCCGCATCGGCTGCGTCCTGCACGAGGGCGTCGATTCGAATAAGCCGCCGTTCGCGCCAGATTATCCACCCGATCGGCCGCTTCGTGTGCAACGAACGCGAAGCGCCGTTCCGGAATTGGCGGGCGCCGAGGCCGACGTGCAGCTGCTGCCGTTCGGTCCGGTGCGCGCCGACGTGCGTCGAGTCGGCGGAGTTTCTGTTCTTCTACGTCGGCGAGGCTATCCTGCACTATCATCCGCGGCTTGTTCTTCAAACATCGCGGCATGGAGAAGCGGTTCGAGGGTCTTGAGCCCGCACGCGGGGTCGTGCTCGCCGAACGCGTCTCAGGCGTCGGCAGCGTCGCGCATGCGCTCGCCTATTGCCAGGCGGTGGAAGCCGCCGTCGAATTGCGTCGTTCCGCGCGCGCGCGCGATATCTGCGCGTGCTGCTCGCCGAGATGGAGCGGCTTTACAATCATCTGCATTATTTCGGCCATCTCTGTCACACCACCACGCTCAAGGTCGGCGAAGCTCAAGGCAAGCTGCTGGAGGAACGGGCCAAGCAGCTCAATACCCGACTGACCGGCAGCCGTTTCCTGCGCAGCGTTCTCACCGTCGGCGGATTGCGGCGCGATCTGTCGCCGAAAGCCTGGCTCGGCGATGCTCTCGATTCGCTGCGCGAGCGCTTTTCTCGCTTATGCCCGGCACATGGAGAATACCGCAAGCCATCTCGATCGCTTGATCACGACCGGCCGGCTCGACCGCAGCCTCGCCTTCGATCAGGGCGCGACCGGGCCGGTCGAGCGCGCCTCGGGTGTCGATCGCGATTTGCGGCGCGATCATCCTTACGCCGCCTATGCCGAGTTGCCGCCCACTGTCGCCGTGCGCGAAGCCGGCGACGCTCACGCGCGCGCGCAGGTACGCATGGCGGAAGTCGAAGCGAGCATCGCGCTGATCGCAGCGCGCGCTGGCAGATCGTTGCCCGACGGCCCTGTTCGCACCGATTGCAAGATCGCGCCCGATAGCGAGGGTCTCGGCTGGACCGAATCGCCGCGCGGCACTCTGTTCTACGCCGTGCATTTCGGCCGCGACGGCAAGCTCGCGCGCGTCAAGATCAAGTCGCCGTCGTTTTCGAACTGGCGCGTGTTTCCGTTCACCGTGCACGACAGCAACATGATGGACTACGCGATCAACGAGGCGAGCTTCGGCCTCACCATCGCGGGCTGTGACCGCTAGGAGCCGCTCATGCCGCTATGGACATTGTTGGGCTTGCTCGCAAGGCAAAGCAGACAGCGCCGTGGCCGCTCGCCGAAGGGACCGACGGTCAGGCAAGGCCTGCTCGGCATGCCGCGCTACCAACCGGAATTTTGCAGCGACGGGTGCAAGGCCTGCGCCGATATCTGCCCGACCAAGGCGATCACCATGCGCGCGGGCACTGACAGCGGCAAGCTCGACGTCGATTACGGCCGCTGCGTCGTCTGCCAGCTTTGCACCGAAGCCTGTCCGACCGGCGCGATGAGCCCGTCATCCGATTGGGCCTTCGGTGTGCGCTCGCGCGACGACCTCGTCTGGGCCGAGAAGCCGGCTATCGCGCCTATCGCCGGCACGCAAGACGCGGTCCGACGCGTTCCGGCGCAGCCTGCATATCCGCCACGTCGATGCCGGCTCCTGCAATGGCTGCGAATCCGAACTGCAGGCGTTGAACAATCCGTTTTACAATCTGCATCGGCTCGGCATTTTCTTCACGGCGTCGCCGCGTTTCGCCGATCTGCTGCTGGTCACCGGGCCGGTCACCAATGCCATGCTCGAACCGCTGCGCGCCACCTATGAGGCGATGGCGGAGCCGCGCTGGGTGATCGCGGTCGGCACCTGCGCGGTGTCCGGCGGCATCGCCGAAGGCGGCTATGCGTGCCGGCCACGGCCTCGACGGCGTCATTCCGGTCGACGTCTATCTGCCCGGCTGTCCACCCAATCCCGCCGCGATCATTGCAGGCGCTGCTGATGTTCCTCGACCGCGCGCCGCAACGCGTGAAAGGAGGCCAGCTTGTCGAATGACCTCCTGACCGTCGCTGTTGTCGCCTGGCTGTTGGGCGCGCTCATCGCGCTCACCGGACGCGGCTTGCCGCTGGTACGCGGATTGCTGGTCTTTGGCAGCGTCGCCGGCATTGTTGCGGCGATCATGGCGTTGCCCAACGGCACAATCGCAGTCGAACTGCCGACGCAGCTCGCGGGCGCGCCAGTCATCTTTCTGATCGCGCCGGAGCCGCATGGCTTCTCGGCTTCGGCCTGCTGCCCGCGGCGCTCGCCTGCGCGCTGGCGACGCCGGTCGTGCAAGGCCAAGCCGGCTGGCTGTTCGGCGCCGCCATGAGCCTCCTCGGCGCGCTCGGTGTTTTCGGCCTGCGCGACGGCGCCGGCTTTCTGATCGCCTGGGAGATCATGAGCTTCGGCGGCGCCGTGATGATCCTCTGCGAGAAATTAGCGCCAGCCGGCCGGCTGGTATTGTTCATGCTCGGTCTCCTCGAAGTCGGTGCCGTCGCGCTTGTCGTCGCGATTCTACTGCTTGCCGCAAGCGGCCATTCCTTCGCATTCGCGAACTTCGCCGGCAGAGCGGCTAATTTCGCCGCGCCGGCTACAGCCGCAATTGCCGTGCTGCTGATTATCGGTTTCGGCGCTAAGCTCGGGCTGCTGCCGTTCTACGAATGGTTCCCGGCCGCTTATGGCGCCGGCAGCGGCGCGTCCGGCGCGTTGATGTCGGGCGTCGTGCTCAACGCCGCGTTCTTCGGCTTGAGCCGCGGCCTTCTCGACTGGGCGCCTGGCCAGAATGCCGCTGTCGCCGCCGGCATTGGCGTTTTTCTCATCGCTGTTGCGGTGCTCAGCGCGATCCTCACAGCGCTCTATGCTTTTCAGCAGGAGGACTGGCGCACGCTGTTGAGCTTCTCGTCGGCGAGAACGCCTCGATCGCCGTCGCGATGCTCGGCGCCGCTCTGATTTTCCGCGGCCATGCCATGCCTGAGCTCGCAAGCCTGGCGTGGACGGTGGCGTTGCTGCATCTCGCCGGCCACGCGCTTGCCAAAGGCTGCCTGTTCCTCGCCGCCGACGGCGTTTATCGCGCGACCGGCAGCTACGACATTTCGCATACCGATCTGTTGCGGCGCAGTTCCTGGCTGTTCGGCCTCGGCGCGTTGTTCGCCGCGATGAGTCTTGCCGCGATGCCGCCGCAGGCCGGTTTTGTCAGCGAGTGGTATATGTTCGAGACCGTGTTCCAGGGCTTTCGGCTCGACACGCTCGCAAGCCGGCTCGTCATGGCGCTTGCCGGCGCCGGTCTGGCTCTGACCGTGGCGATTGCCTTTGCGACTTACGTCAAGGTGTTCGGCATCGGCCTCCTCGGGCGCTCGGCGCGGCGCTTTGCTCCGGTCGGACGGCCTACGGATTGGCCGTCGGCCTGCTGGGCGCTTGCGTATTGGCGCTCGCCGTTGGCATGCCGGCCTGGCTCGATGCGCTGCAGGGCGCGGTGTCCGCGCAGTTCGGCACGAAGGCCGCGCGCGACATGCACGACGGCCTGTTCCTGGTGCCGCTGACCGCGAAATTTGCCTTTATCTCGCCGACCCTGCTTGTCGTCGTCATGCCGCTGCTGGCCATCGTGCCGATCGTGCTGGTCTCGCGAACCGGCGCTATGCCGTGCGCCGCGTCCCGGTCTGGTACGGCGGCTTCGACCAGGATCCAGCGCAAGCTTCGACCACGGCCCTCACATTCTCCAATGCGCTGCGAACTTTTTACAGCTTCGTTTATCGACCGAAGCAAGAGACGACGCGGAAGTCAACGGCTCGCGTTATTTCGTCCATCGTCTTGTCTTCACCCACGACGTCGCGCCGATTTTCGGGCCTTATCTGTTTGCGCCGGTAACGCGCGCCGTTTACGCCTTAGCGGACAGGTTCAAGGCGCTGCAATCCGGCCATCTCAATTTCTATTTGGCGTTGATCGGGGTCTTGCTGATCGTCATTCTGGCGCTTGCGTTGTATTGAACGGCGTAACAAGGCAATATTGCCGGCCGATCAACGGTCCGGCGGAAAAAAGACGGCAGGGAAAGCGCCGTAGGGCGCGGTTTCCGAGGATCGACGACCATTGAGTGATGCTGCAACCGTGACTGGCGGAGGATTATAGGCCTAATGGGTTTTCTGATACGTATTCTGGTCGCGGCATCGGCGCCGCTTTGCGGCACGCCGGCCGCTACTGCTGTCGGCGCCGCCGCGCGTCTGTTCGGCACAGGCTTTCCCCTCGGCACGATGATGATCAACGTACTGGGCTCTTTTGTTATGGGCTTATTCTTCATGCGTTGACGGCGGCGGCAGTTGCCGTGTCAGCATTGGCGATTGTTTTTGACGACCGGAATTCTTGGCGGCTTCACTACGTTTTCGGCGTTCAGCCTGCAAACCCTCAATCTGATGAACGACGGAGAATGGTTTAGAGCCGGCGCGAATATCGGCCTGTCATTGGTACTTTGTCTGATGGCCGTTTGGGCCGGCGCGCTGCTTGCCGGTACGCTGAACGGTCTGAAATGGACATGAACATGCAGCTTTCACGCGACGCCGTCCTGCTTCGTATCTTCTTCGGAGAGGATGACAAGTTCGCTCGATTGCCGCTGCGCTAGGCGATCGTATTGAAAGCGCGCGATGCACTTCGCCGGCGCAACCGTGCTGCGCGGCCATGTCGGCTTCGGTCGCTCCAGCTCGCATTCATACGACAGATCTTTGCGTCGGGCTCGCCGATTGTCCTGTAGTGGTCGAGACGTGTACCCAGCAAAAATCGACGCTTTCCTTCCGGTGCTCGATGGCATGATGACGAGCGGGCTCGTCACCATCGAAAAGGTCCAGGTGCTTCAATATGGCACTACAAAGCCGTAAGCTCGCCGTAACGTCGATATTCAGGGGAGACGCTACGATGGATTTGGGGATGACCGGAAAGACGGCGCTGGTCACCGGCGCCAGCGAAGGCATCGGCAAGTCGATCGCGCGGGCGCTGGCCGGCGAAGGCGTCGACGTCGCGATTTGCGCGCGGCGCAAGGAACCGCTGGAGCAGACCGCCGCCGAAATCGCCAAGGAGAGCGGCCGCAAGATTGTCGCCATTTCCGCCGACCTCACCAAGCCCGCGGACGCCGAGAATTTCGTCAAACGCGCGCACGCGGCGTTGGGCCGGATCGACATCCTGGTCAACAATGCCGGCTCGTCTCCGGGTGGCGTGCTCGAGCATTTGAGTGAGGAGGATTGGGCGCAATCGCTGCAGCTCAAATTCATGGGTTATGTGCGCTGCTTGAAGCACGTGCTGCCGATCATGCAGAAGCAGAAGAAGGGCCGCGTGGTGAACCTGATCGGCAATGACGGCGTCAAGGTCTCCTATTGGGAGATTGCGCCGGGCGCCGCCAACGCCGCCGGGCAGAACCTGACCAAATCGCTCGCCAGCCAATACGGCAAGGACAATATCAGCTTTGTCGTCGTCAATCCCGGCCCGGTGCGCACCGAGCGCTGGAGCGGCCTGGTCAAAGCGATGGCGCGCGACATGAAGCTTACCTACGAAGAAGCCGATAAGCTGGCACCTGCCAGCATCCCGCTCGGCCGCATCGCCGAATGCGACGAGGTCGCCAATCTCGTCACCTATCTGGCCTCCGACCTCGCCTTCTTCGTCAACGGCACCATGGTCGAGATCGACGGCGGCCAGGACAAGGTGCTGATGGATCGCATGCGCGATCGGTAGCCGGCGCCGCGGGCAGGCATAAGCGGATTTTATCGTTCTCGCGCGGCATATGCGGGCACTTGTTGTCAAACAGCGATGTCGAACGTAATGCCGGTCGTAATGCCGGTCGTAATGCCGGTCTTAATAATAACAGACATGATGCCCGGAACGCCCGGGAGCCAAGCTGATGAGGCCTGGCCCGCGGGCACCGCCCTCGCCCATGCCACCCGGCATCACCCGGACGGCGTCCCTTCAGAGCGAGATAATTCGCTACATGTAACGTAACCGGAGACGAATATCAATGGATGTCTCTCAAAACGAGACAATCTTTTTTGCGCCGCGGTGATCCGACCGGCCGTGGCGAGCGTATCGAGCTTGCAATCATAGCTCGTGCGAGATCGCCAATGTTCTACGTCGTCCCCTATGTTTCGGTCCTTGTCGTGTTCGAAATCATCGATGCCGGCTGGCTCAGCACTATAGGCAACACGCTCTATCGCCCCGTGCTCGGTGACATTTTACTGCCAAGTCTGCACCTCGACCCGGCCATCGCGTTTTATCTGACGTATCCCATCGGCATCCTCGTATTTGCGGTGCTGCCCTCGCTGCGATCGGGATCGGCCACCAGCGCGTTTTGCTCGAGCCTGCTGTTCGGCGCCCTCGCCTATGCAACCTACGACTTGACCAATTACGCGACGTTACGCAACTGGACCCTGCAAATTACGGTCATCAACATCTGCTACGGCGCGCCGACGTCCGGTCGCGCGACGGCCTTTTTGTGACGCGACACTAGGCCTGCAAGAGCGTTCCGCTAGGCTGCCCCACCGGCGCAAGCCGATAATGGCTGACGTCCCATTCCTCGCCCGCGGCATGGCCGTATAGCCCCATGGTCGCCAGGAAGAACAGCCGCCAGCGGCGTTGCCACAGCCGGGCATCATCGCCATAGACGCGCTTTAAACCGCGAAAATCGCCGCTGCATTGCGATCGTAGTTGTGCAGCCAATCAGCCGCCGTGCGCCATAGTGGCAACCGTTCCACCGCCATTCGGCGTCGACCGCAAAGCAGTCGGAAAACTGCCGGATCAGGCCGCGGCTCGGCATGATGCCGCCGTGAAATAGTGCTGCGCGATCCAATCTTCCTTGTCCTCCGCGGCGAAGCGATAGCAGGCGTGCGCGTTGCTGAAGACGTGAATGAACATCCGTCCATCCACATCAAGACAATCGCGCATGCGGCGCAGCAAAGACGCCAATTCACATGTGCTCGAACATCTCGACCGAAACCACCCGGTCGAACCGGGCCGCGGGCACGAATGCGTTCATGTCCGCGGTGAGGACATTGAGATTGGACAAGCCCTGGCCTTGCGCCGCGCCGGCGATAAAGGCGCGCTGGGAGTGCGAGTTCGACACCGACACGATTTGCGCCGAACGTAGTGCCGTGCCATCCATAACGACAGCGAGCCCCAGCCGCAGCCAAGCTCGAGAATGCGCTGACCGTCGGCAAGCCCGGCATGCGCGGCAGTCACCGCGAGCGCGCGCTCTTCCGCCTCGATGAGCGTGTCGATGCCGTCATCGTAAAGACAGCACGAGTATTTGCGTTGCGGTCCGAGCACCAGCGCGAAAAAATCCTCCGGCAGCTCATAATGCTGCGCATTGGCCGCTGCCGTGTCGATCGCGATCGGATAGAGTCCATCGCCTGCGCGAACCGCCGATCGGCATCGCGCGGCGCGCCGCTGAGCTTCCGCCGCGTGCGCTCGACGAGCCAACCGATGGCCGGCCGCGTCACCGCGTCGGCCAAGGAATGTTCTCACCCACGCCGATCATGGTTTGCAATAGGGTCATGGTCGCTGTCCTCGGCTTAGCTGCGCACCGAACCGCGGCGGCACTGGAAAAAACGCATGTCCGCATCTGGTAGGCGCGGTATTGCTCGCCGCGCCGTTCCAGCATGTGGGCTTCGAGCGGGGGAATGCCGGAGACGTGCGCCAAGAGCCAATACATGCAGACCGGCCCGGCGAGAGCGATCCAGCCCCAAGGATAGGAACCGCCATTGTATGAACCGCCGTAGGCGCTTGGGTCGATGGCGAGCAGCGGATAAGCCAGCCAACCGAACCATTCGAAAAAGTAATTCGGGTTCCGGGACCAACGCCACAGGCCGGCATCGCAGACGCGTTCGCGGTTCGAAGGATCGGCGCGGAAGCTCCGCAACTGCCGATCCGACATGCCCTCCCGGCAATTGCGACAACCAGCACAAGCACGCCGATCCAATCCTGCAGACGCAATCCAGGCGCCGGGTTCCAAGCCGCGACCAGAATCGATACCGCCAAGGGAATGCTGACCAGTGCTTGCTTCTGCAGCAGCCAGAACATTTGCCGCGGCGCTTCGGCTCCCCAATCGCGCAACAGCTTTGCATAACGCGGATCGTCGGCGATCCTTGCCGTGCGCTGCGCGATGTGGAGACCGAGCCGCAGCGACCACGAGGCGACGAGGAGCGCAACGAGCATCTGCCGCGACGTCAGAGCGCCGGAAGACGCCGACGGCAACAACGCCCAGACGATGCCGACCGCGCCGAGCCCAAACGTCCAGGTGGCGTCGACCCAGCCGGAGTTGCGGCTGCGGCGCCAGATCAGCCAGGCTCCAGTCATGATCGCCGACAAGGCAAGCGCGACGGCGACGACAGTTGCGACGAACTGATAGACCGTCATCGCAGCACCTCCGCAGGGCCGCTGCCCGACGTGCCGCGCGCGATCCCCGCGCGCGCGCGCTTCGCATCGACGGTCTTGACGATAAAGGCGTCGACATCGCGCTCTACCGGGGCAAGAAAACGCAGCAGCGGCGAAAATGTCCCGATAACGCTGAGATGGCCGACCCATCGGTAGGTCCGCAGCGTCACGGCGTCGCCGGCCGCCTGCAGGCGCACGGCAAGCCGAGACGCATTGCCGGGATCGACGATGCCGTCTTTCGCGCCGGTCAAGAGCAGCACCGGCGGCGCACCGGATGAAACATGCGAGATCGGCTGCGTCGCCGGATCGTTGCCGCCGAAAATTGTTCGCAGCGTACCCTGGCGTAACGGCAGGAAATCGTACGGCCCGGAAATGCCGATCAGGCCCGCAATATCGCGGTCGGGCGAAATCCCCGCCGCCTCAAGCCAACGCGGATCGAGCGCAAGCATCGCGGCGATATAGGCGCCGGCCGAATGGCCCATCAGAAAGACCTTGTCAGGATCGCCGCCGAAACGCGCCGCATTATCCTTGGCCCAGCGCACGGCGCGCGCGCCGTCTTCAAGGAATTGAGGATGTCGAACCTCGGGATAGACGCGATAATCCGGGATCACCGCCACATAACCGCGGCGCGCCAGCGCCGCCCCGACGAATCGATAGAGCCGTTTATTGCCGCTTTGCCATGAGCCGCCATAGAAAAAGACGACGACGGGCAATGCGGCCGCGTTGCCTGGACGATAGACGTCGAGCGTGCGCCGCGCGCCCTCGCCATAGGCAACCGAGTGGGTGATCGCCAGGCCGTCCCGCCAGGCAACGAAATTCAATGCGTCCGCCGGAGAGCAGCCCGATAGCGCCAATGCTGCAAGAAGGGCTGCGGGCCATCGCGTGCGCCACGGCAGGCGCGCTGCATGAACATCCGCTTCGGCTGACACCGGCGACGGCGCGGCGAATGGCATGACGCGCCCGCTCAAATGCGGACGAGCGGTTGCAGCAGCCGTCCGATGAAGCCCCGCAGCTCGATGCTGCCCTGTAACGCCACCACACAGATGCAGGTGTCGCCGTCTTCCACGACCGGGTCGTGATCCACGCTGTCGTCGGCTTCGTCGAAATCGCCGACGCCGTAGCGTCCGAGCTGGTGGCGAAATGCGCCTTGAAAGACGCACGTCCATTCCGTGCCGGTGTGCCGGTGCTTCGGCAATTTCGTGCCGGCTTTTGCCTTGAGCATGAAGACCCGTACCGAATCATGCGACGGCACGTCGACCGGGCGCCATTCGACGCCGCGCCCGAGCCATCGCCACGGTCCCAAGGCATAGTGCGAAAGCGGCGCAGGCAGGACGCCGGCATCCGACCGATCATCACAAACCGGTGACGCTTGCTCGACTTGACCGAGTTTCATCATGGCGCGA
Source organism: uncultured Alphaproteobacteria bacterium (assembly GCA_963822935.1). Classification (GTDB taxonomy): domain Bacteria; phylum Pseudomonadota; class Alphaproteobacteria; order Rhizobiales; family Xanthobacteraceae; genus BOG-931. The sequence goes on along the minus strand of CAWGJP010000010.1, from coordinate 97,572 downwards.
TCAAGCGCGCCAGCGGTCATCTCCACCGGATCGGCGGCGTCAAGCAACGCCCCGCCGACGCTTTGAACGCGCGCAGGGCCTGCTGCTGCTTGTCCGCATTGCGACAAATGGGTTGCCACGACCACGGCGCGCGCTTCATCGAGCGTGCCGGCGGCGAACGCCGCCAACGTGGTGTCGCTGGGATGATGCGTGATGGTCATATCGGATCACCGAGCAGATTACGTAAGCGGTTCATGGCAAGCCGCAACCGCGATTTCACCGTGCCGAGCGGCAGGCCGAGGATTTTCGCGATATCGCCGTGGGCGCGGCCCTCGACGAAGGAAAGCTGGATGACACGGACTTGTTCCTCGGGAAGTTCCCGAAGCGCGCTACGCAACCGCGCATCCCGCTCCGAACTGTCGAGCACCTCGTCCGGCCGCTCGGGCTCCTCGGACGCGATTGTTTCATAGACGGCGACGAGCTTCTCGCGCTGGTCGCGGCGCAAACGATCGATCCGCAGGTTGCGCGCCACCGTGTAAATCCAGGCCGCCGCGCTGGCGCGAGCCGGATCGTACTGGGCGGCCTTACGCCAGATTGCGACCAGCGTCTCCTGCGCAACGTCTTCTGCCGTTTCCGCGACTGGACGACACCGGATCTCGCGACCGTGCTCGAACTGGGCATGCGCAACGAAACGGCGCTGACGCCGCGGACCAAGAACTGGCTGCTGAGTTTCGCGCTCAATCGCGTCGGTCACGCGCTGCGCGCCAATACCCGCCGCGGCAGCCGCCGCAACATCGCCGCGCATTACGATCTCGGCAACGACTTCTTTCGGCCGTGGCTCGACGCCGACATGAATTACTCCTCGGCGCTTTATCGCGGCGATGAAACGCTGGAGCGGGCGCAGCAACGAAAGCTCGACCGGATCGCGGAGCTGCTTGCGCTCCGCGGCAAGGAAAAAGTGCTGGAGATCGGCTGCGGCTGGGGCGCGCTTGCCGAACGGCTGATGCGCAGCTTCGGCACCAGCGTCTTGGGCGTCACGCTGTCGCGGCAGCAGCTCGGCTATGCCAAGGCACGGCTCAGTGCTGAGATCGAACGCGGCCAGGCGGAGCTGCGATTTCTCGACTATCGCGACCTCGAAGGCCGCTTCGACCGGATCGCCTCGATCGAAATGATCGAGGCGGTCGGCGAGCGCTACTGGCCGGCTTACTTCGCCAAGTTGCGGGCATGCCTGGCGTCCGGCGGCATCGCCGTGATCCAGGCCATCACCATCGCCGAGGAGCGCTTTGAGGCTTATCGCAAGCGGCCGGACTTCATCCAGCGCCATATCTTTCCGGGCGGCATGCTGCCGACCCGATCGATCATCGAGCGCGAAGCGGCGCGGGCCGGGCTGAAGCTCGTGTTTCACGAATCCTTCGGCGACAGCTATGCGCAGACGCTGCGCGAGTGGCGCCAACGCTTCTTGCAGGCTTGGCCGGCGCTCGAAGCCCTCGGTTTCAATGCGCGTTTTCAGCGCCTGTGGGAGTATTATCTGGCATACTGCGAGATCGGATTTCGCTCCCGCAGCGTCGACGTCGGGTTCTACAAGCTCACCGGCTGATCTTTTTCTCATCCCTTGGCGCCGGCCACGGTCCTCGCGCGGCATACGGCGCCTCGTGGCAATACGTCCCCTTGGCAAGCCGCGCCGGCCCACTATAGTCGGCGCCGCAAGCGCGCGGGCATGAAATGGCAAATTCGCGGCCCAACAGACGCGCGGGGGTTTCGACCAGAGGGGGATCAGATGTCTACACGCAGACATGGGATTTCTAGCCGGCAAAGGTCTGGCGCTCGCCGCCGCAGCAGCGCTCGGCGCGCTCGCACTCGCCGTTCCGGCGCGCGCCGCCGACTTCGTGCTTAAATTCGGCACCGCGACGATCAATGAGACCCAGCACCAGTTCATCAAGTTCTACAAGGAGCAGGTCGAGAAGGCTTCCAACGGCCGTATCGAGGTACAGATCTACCCGGCGAGCCAGCTTGGGCCGATCCCGGCCGAGGTCCAGGGGGTGCAGCTCGGCACCGTCCAGGGCTATCTCGGCCCGGTCGATTTCTTCGTCGGCGTCGATCCACGCTTCGGCGTGTTCTCGACGCCGATGCTGTTCCGTGACGACGCCAATGCCGCTGCGACAGTGCACGACCCTGCAATCCAGAAGGCGATGTTCGACATGGCCGCGGCCAAACGCATGGTCGGCATCGCCACCTTCAATCTCGGCGCATCGGATTACGGCGCCAAGAAGCCGATCATGCGGCTGTCGGATTTCCAGGGCAAAAAACTGCGCATCAACGGCACCGAGATGGAGCGCGAGAAGATGGCGAAGCTCGGCGCCACAGGCATCGGCATGCCACTGTCCGAAGTGGTGCCCGCGCTCGACCAGGGCACCATCGACGGCACGATCTCGGGCCTGTCGGTGTTCTCGTCGATGAAGATGAACGACCTCGTCAAGGTGATCACCGTTACCAACGATACCTTCATCATTTCAATCGCCGTGATCTCGAAATCCTGGCTCGACACGCTGCCGGCCGACCTGCAGAAGATCGTGATCGATAGCGGCTCGGCAATCCAGGCCAAGACGCAGGCCTGGGAAGTCGATTTCTCCAAGAAACTGGTGGCCGACTGGACCGGCGTTGGCGGCACCGTGCATACGCTGCCGGCCGACGATCTAGCCAAGATGAAGACGCTGCTCGATCCGGTCGGCGACCAGGCGACCAAGGATCAGCCTGCGGTCCATGAGATGCTGCAGACGGTCCGCGCCGCGGCGGCGAAGAACTGAACGGCTCATGCGCGAAACATTGCGGCGAGGCGCGGTCGCGCTGATAGCGCTGCTGCGCGTCGCCGCCGGGACCATGCTGATGCTTAGCATCGGCATCAACTTCGCCAATATCATCGGTCGCTACATCTTCTCGGTGTCGCTGTACTGGGCCGAGGAAGCGATGCTGTTCCTGATGATCGGCTGCGTCTTCCTCGGCGCCAGCCAGGCCGGCTGGCTCAATCGCCACATCCGCATGGACGTCGTGGTCTCCATGCTGCCGCCACGCGCGCGAAAGGCATTCGACGTATTCTCCGATCTCGTCACTATCGCGACCTGCATCGCGATCGCGGTGTTCTCGTGGCCGGTCATGACCATGCTCTACCAGCTCGACCAGCGCAGCGAGACCGCGAACATCCCGCTGATGATACCGCAGTCCGCGGTTCCGATCGGGCTGGTCTTGATGGCGGTGTTGATTGCCGCGCGGCTGATCACGATCGGCCCGCGTCACGACAACATCATCTCGAGCCGAGACGTCGAGCATTAAGATGGCGACCTTCGTCTACTTCATCCTGCCGGTGATTTTGCTGATCCTCGGCCTGCCGATCTTCGTCGTCCTTCTCCTCACCTCGACGGCCGCGATCCTCTTCGTCGCCCATGTGCCGACCGACGCGGTGCAAAGTTACATGTTTGCAAGCCTCGACAACTTTCCGCTGTTGGCGGTGCCGTTCTTCGTGCTGGCCGGCGAGATCATGGGCCGCGGCGGCATCGCTGAACGGGTGGTGACCTGGGTGGTATCGATCATCGGCGGTGTGCGCGGCTCGCTAGCGGTGACCACGGTGGCGTCTTCGGAACTGTTCGGCGCCATGGCGCACACCTCGGTCGGCACCGTGGTCGCCATCGGGCGGCTGTTGTTTCCGTCGCTAACCAAACACGGTTACAACGAGCGCTTCGCCATCAGCTTGATCACGTCCTCCGGCGCGGTCGCCGTGATCATCCCGCCGTCGATCGCCATGATCCTCTATGCCATGACCGCGGAAGTTTCCGCGATCAAGCTGTTCACGGCCGGCATTCTGCCAAGCCTGTTGATCGGGCTCGTCGACGCGGTCTACGTGATGATCTATGCGCGCATCCAGATGGTGCCGCTGTCGGCGCCGGCACGCTGGAAGAACATCTGGGCCTCGACCAAGGAGGCGAGCTGGGCAATCGGCACCATCGTCGTCATCTTCGGCGGCATCTATGGCGGCGTCTTCACGCCGACCGAGGCTGCCGGCGTAGCGGTGGTTTATTCGCTGTTCGTGGTGATGTTCATTTATCGCACCGTGGGGTTACCTGAGCTTGGCCAGATCATCGTAAGCTCAGTGTTGCTGATCGGGCAAATCCTGATCATCGTCACCGCGGCCGGGGTTTACTCCTGGCTGATGACCACGAGCGGCATTCCGCAAAGCCTGATCCATGCGGTGACGTCGATGCACCTGCCGCATTGGGAAACGTTGCTGTTCGTGAACGCCGGCCTGTTATTCGCCGGCAGCTTCCTGGAGCCGGCGCCCGCCATCTTGGTCCTCACGCCGTTGCTGCTGCCAATCGTGGAAACTGCCGGCATCAACGCCATTCACTTCGGCATTATCATGGCGGTCAATCTGTCGATCGGTCTCTATATGCCGCCGTTCGGATTGAACCTGTTCGCTGCGAAGGCAGTCTTCAACGTGCCGATGGGCACGATCTACCGCGGCGTATTACCGTTCGTGGTGGTCAATTTCCTGGCGCTGCTCGTGATCACTTATTTGCCGGCGATCTCAATGGTGCTGGTGGGCGCACAGCGCTGAGACGATGCCGGTATGGCAACATCACTCAAATGACGTTCTTATTGAAGTAAATTGAGCCCCACAGCACCAAAGCCCAGATCACGGCGAGCGTAGCGATTGCCTCGATTGCGATCATTTTATTCCTCCCCTTCTTGCCGACTTTCCTCCGAATTTCGTCATTCTCCGCGGCGTTATTGGATTGGCTATCAGTCCGTTTCGCCGGACATCGCAACCACGCTGTCAGCAGCCGCGTGCCGCCGCGTCAGCTCCGCCTGCAGCCGCTCGGCCTCGTCGTCCATGCCGATCCAGCGTAATTTGCGAATGAGCTTGACCAGCTCGTTCGATCCGCTTTGCGTCGCGGCGGCATCGGCCCCGCTTTGCGGCGTGCGAGATTGTTCAAGCGTAATGGCCATGAGCGTCTCCTATTTTTTTGTTGCGTGACGGCGCCGCCGTCACGACATTATCCAAGCAGCACGCGACGCCGGTGTGTGGTCCGCGCCTGACGGAGCCTTTACCTGTTTGTTCTACTTAGCAAGGCGGCAACAGTGCGCCGCAACATAAGCTCCACTTATGCCGCCCGCAGATGCGCTTCTCATCTTCCGCCGACACCGCTATCGTCCGCCAACTGACTTTTGGGAACCGCACACGAGAGCAACAATGACAAGCACATCACGCGCTGGAACCTTTTCGCGCCGGACCATGGTCGCCGGTTTAGCCGCAATCCCGGCGCTCGGGGGCGCCACGAACACGGCCGCCGCCCAGGGCGCGAGTGACTCGATTCCGACTCCGACGGCATCAGCACGGACAAAAGCCGCGCTGAAGGACGCCAAGGGCACCAAGCTCGTGATCCTCGGCAGCGCCGCGGGTCCCGTCCCCGGCCGGACGCGCAAGATGACCTCGCATGTGATGCTGAGCAACGGCGCCGCTTACGTGCTCGATTGCGGGCTCGGCGTCACCGACCGTTACGCCGAAACCGGCATTCCCTTCGCCGCGCTGCGCGGCATCTTTATCACCCATCATCATTTCGATCACAACGTGGAATACGGGCCGCTGCTCTCCATCGGCTGGGTGCAAGGCATGCCGCTTACGGTGAAGGCCTACGGCCCGCCGCCGCTGAAACAGATGACGGCGGACTACATCCGCTCGATGCGAACGACGATCGATTTCTGGGCTGAGGACCTGAAGATGACGGCGCTGGAAACGGTCGATGTCACCGAGGTGGCGGGCGCCGGCCCCGTCATGGCGGATGATAATGTCAAAGTGTCTTCTGTCGTGGTCAATCATCCGCCGGTCAAGCCGGCGCTCGGCTATCGCTTCGATTTTCATGACCGTTCGATCGCGTTTTCCGGCGACACCACGCCTCTCGAAGTCGTGGCACAGATGGCGAAGGGCGCCGACGTCTTGGTGCACGAAGCGATGTACGTCCCCGCGGTCGAGACCTATGTCAAAGCGCAGGTCGCCGCCGGCCGTCCGGTCAGTGTCGCGGCGTTCATGGCGCATATGAAAGCCGACCATTCGCCGGTCGAGGACGTCGGTCGTATCGCCGCCGAGGCTGACGTGAAGACGCTGGTGCTGTCGCATCTCACGCCGGCGATCGACAGCATCAGCGATGAGACTTGGCGGGCACCGGCGGCGCAGTACTTCAAAGGCGAAATCATCGTCGCGAAAGACCTGATGGTCGTGTGAAGCGCCTTGCCGTCGGTCGTGGTTCTATCCTACGCGACTGGATTCTCGAGTGGCGCGATCCGCAGCGGCGACGCCAAGGTCGTCGTGATGAAGGCATCGACGTCGCGCAGCACCGGAACGAACACGCGCAACAGCGGCGCGATAGCGGCAACGATGAAATAATGACCGACGCAAGCGTAGGTCTTGACCGTGACGGCATTACCAGCGGCTGTGAGCCGCGCGGCGAAGCGGACCGAATTGCCGGGCTCGACCAGGCGGTCGCGCCCGCCGGTCATCAACAAAGAAGGCGGCGCGCCGGGTGTGACGTGGAAAATCGGCTGCGTCTCCGGCCGATCGGCACCGCCGAAAATCACCTTCAGCGTCTCATCGCGGAGCGGCAGGTAATCGTACGGACCGGCGATGCCGATGAGCCCGGCAATGTCGCGTCCGGGCGAAAGCCCGACTTGGCGCAGCCAGCGCGCATCGATTGCCAGCATCGCCGCGATATGCGCCCCGGCCGAGTGACCTTTTAGGAAAATCTTGTCTGGATCGCCGCCGAAGCGGCCAATATTATCTTTGACCCAGCGCACGACCTGCGCGCCGTCTTGTAGGAATTCGGGGTAGCACGCCTGCGGATAGATGCGATAGTCGGGCACCACCGCGACATAGCCACGCCGCGCCAGGGCCTTGGCGACATAGCGATAGAGACCTTTATTGCCGCTGCGCCACGCGCCGCCGTAAAAGAACACGATGACCGGCGCCGCAATGGCCTCGGCTGGGCGGCAAATATCGAGCCGGTGCCGCGATTGCCCTGCATAGGCAATCGAACGCGTGAGTTTTATGCCCTTACCCATTTTATGCCGTACCCATCCCCGCAGGGCACTACGCACGCGATCGGGCCGAATCAATGGCGCAATTCTTCCCGCTAAGTATTTATGCTAATGTGGAACCCGAAGGACGGCGGGTTCCGCCGGCCTGTGTTCCCGTGGTTCAGAGTTCAATTCCTGCAATGCAACGGAGCCGGCGATGAGAGCTTGGCAAGCCCTCGTGGTGGTATTTCTGTCTCTGACGGCGTCCATCGCACACGCCGAAACCGTCGTCATTTCCGGCGACTATGGAGGCTTCCTCGTCGCCTATGAAGCGAAGTGGAAAAAGCTCGCCGACGCGCATGCCGATATACGCATCGCCGGGCCCTGCGTCTCCGCCTGCACCGTCCTTGCCGGCTATATTCCGCGCGACAATATCTGTGCCACGCCCAACGGATCGCTCGGCTTCCATCTGGCGTTTCCCTATTTCGTCACGCCAAGCCTGTGGAAGGATTATCCGCCGGACATTCAGGCCTGGATCACCAAGAACGGCGGCCTAACCTATTCGTTGATGTGGCTGCAGGCTCCGGAGATCTATCATTTCTTCAAGCGCTGCCCTGGGACTTAGCGGCACGGCCATTTCCGTGGCAATAAGCAAAATCGACTTTCCGGTCGCACAAGTCCGCCGCTATCTCGAGCCGGGGCCGATCGTGCTGGTATCGTCGGCATGGCGCGGCACGCGCAATATCATGACGATGGGCTGGCACACGGTGATGGAATTCACTCCGGCGCTGGTCGGCTGCGTCATCGCCTCCGGCAATCATAGTTTTGAGCTTGTCCGCCGCAGCCGCGAATGCGTCATTAATCTGCCGACCACCGCATTGCTCGACGCAGCGGTCGGCATCGGCAATTGCTCGGGCACCACCGTCGACAAATTTGAGAAGTTCAAGCTGACAGCCGCGCCGGCGCAAAAAGTCAAGGCGCCGCTTATTGCCGAGTGCCACGCCAATTTCGAGTGCAAGCTCAAAGACGACGCGCTGGTCGAGCACTATAATTTCTTCATCTTCGAAGTGGTGAAGGCGCATGTGGCGCGGCGGCCGAAATATCCGCAGACGCTGCACTATACCGGCGACGGGGTGTTCATGGTGTCGGGCAAGATGGTGAGCCGGCGCGGGCAGTTTCGGCCGGAGATGCTGTAAGCCGTCAATGACCAAATACTTACCGGCATCGCTCCACTTTTAGCGAATCACGCGCAGCAATTTTATTGAATCTGCTCCAAATTGTCTCACATGGACAATTTGTGGAACAACTGGTTCGAAGCGATCCGGTTCACTTGCGAAGCGCAAGGCGTGATTTCGGCACGGCTGATGCTGTTCGCATCCGGCGCGCCGAATTCCGCCGATGAAGCCAGCCGCATGATTGCCGAAAAATTCGTCGCTTTCACCGATGCCGGTATGGCCGCGGAGCGCGCACTGGCGAGCGGGCTCGGCTTCTATGCCGCGGCCGAACAGGCTTATTCGCCGCTTAGGCACTGTGTGCGCGCCAACAGCGACCGGCTCGCCGGCGGTTGGCACTGACGGCTGACACAACGGCTGGCGCGCGATGCACCGCCAGTCCGGAATAGACGTTACGCCTTGCCCAGCGGCATCGCCACGAAGCGCGCGGTGTCGCCCATTTTCACTCGCATCAGCACATCGTGCTTGCCTTGTTCCTTGGCCTCGACCAGGGCGTGGCGCACGTCGCCGGCAGTGGCGACCGCCTTGCCGCCGACATCGAGGATGATGGTCCCGGTCTGGAAGCCCTGCTCAGCCGCAGGGCCGTCGGGATCGACGCCAGTCACCACGACGCCCTCACTGCCGGCGCCGGACACGTCTTTCGCCGGCGCCACCTGCAGGCCGAGATGCGGCACGCCGCTCGGCTCTGCGTTTCGCCCAGCGTCGTTGCTGGCGACCTGCCCGCTGTTCGGCATTTGGGCCAGTGTCACCGACACGGTCTTCTGCTCGCCCTGCCGGACGATATCAAGCTTGACCGCGGTGTTCGGGGCCATCGTGCCGATGGTACGGGCAAGATCGCGAGCGTTTTTGACCGGGGCGCCGTTGACCGCAGTGATGACGTCGCCGGACTTGATGCCGGCCTCGGCCGCAGGGCTGCCGCTTTGCGGCTCGTCGACCATGGCACCTTCGGCCTTTTTCAGCCCGAGACTGTCGGCGATGCCCGCGCTGACCGGCTGAATCTGCACGCCGAGCCAGCCGCGGGTGACGTGGCCGTCTTTCTTCAGCTCTGCCACCACCATCTTGGCGGTATCGGCCGGAATGTCGAAGCCGATGCCGACCGAGCCGCCGGACGGCGAATAGATCGCCGTGTTGACGCCAATCACATTGCCGTCAACGTCAAATGCCGGTCCACCGGAATTGCCTTTGTTGATTGGCGCGTCGATCTGGACGTAATCGTCATACGGCCCGGCGCCGATGTCGCGGCCATGCGCCGAGACGATGCCGGCCGTCACCGTGCCGCCGAGGCCGAAAGGATTGCCTACCGCGACCACCCAATCGCCCACTTTCGGACGGTGGCTGGCGAACTGCACGTAGGGGAAACCGCTCTTGCTCTCGACCTTGATCAAAGCGAGATCGGTCTTCGGATCGGTGCCGATCACCTTGGCGGTGTAGATCGTGCCGTCGTCGGTCGTGACTTGGACCGAACTCGCATGATCGACAACGTGGTTGTTGGTCACCGCATAGCCGTCCGGCGAAATGAAAAAACCGGAGCCTTCGCCGACGATGGTCTCATGACGCTGCGCGCCTTCGCCGAATTTCTGGCCGAACTGGTGACCAAACTGATCGCCGAATTGCTGGAAGAATTTGTCGAGCGGCGAGCCGGGCTGCGCCGGGATTCTCTGCTGGTCGCCGTCAGCACCTAACTGCTCGGCCATGGCCGGATCGGCGGACGCTGGAATTTTCACGCGCACGGAAATCACCGCCGGCTTCACCTTGGCGACGAGGTCGGCAAAGCCTTGCGGATGCGCCACCGCCGCGGACGAATCCGCGGCGTGTGCGGGCGGCGTGCCGAGCGAATTACCCCAATAGCCACCGGGGCCGGCCAGCAACAAAGCGCCACCGACGGCGGCGACGGAGGCCAAAAGAACAACGCGGCGGCCGGTAAGAAACCTGGGTTTTGTGGAGTGCGGGGCATTGGCTTCAGTCATGGCGATCTCCATTGCGAACCCAGCTCTCTTCAATTGGCTCACTGCAACCGGGCTCTCTGCGAAATACAACGCATACATGGGCGATCGCGCGTTACGACGACCTGACGAGGAGATTAATTCGAGGAAAGCTTGGTGCGGCGAATTGGCATTCACCGCGCGCCAGCGACCGACGTGAAACGCGGAAAATGAACGCGTTCTAATCAGTTAACCTCAATCAGTTGGCTTTGGCGGCCCGCTTGCGGCGCCGCAAGATGTTACGAATGCGAAACGGCTCGGCGAGCTCTTCCTTGGTCAGGGCATCTTCAATTTTCGGCGGCGTGAGATGCCACGGCACCACGATGGCCACCACGCGCGGCCCGCCATATTCGAGCACCGCGTTGCGCAGCCGCCGCGCGCGGTGCGTGCTCAGGAGCCACTCCCACCAATGCCGTTTGACCAATTGCGGGATCAGCACTGCGAGGGTGCGATCGGGATTTTTCTCACCAAGTTCCTTCATCAGCTTGAGCAGCGGCGCGTGGATGCGCCGGTACGGCGCGCTGAGAAAGACCAATTGCGGCGCCCGTCCGCTCCGCGCCACGATGGCGGATTTTTCCACGTCCTTTTCCCACTGCGCGCGCAGCTTTTTTTCCTCGCTCTGCACGTCGGACCCCTCGAGCGCGGCGAGATGCACCGCAATGACGTCGGGTGAAATTTCCATGGCGAAGCCGAGCGCTTTGTCGGTCAACCGGTTCCATTCGCGCGTCATGACCAGGACGAGCGGAGGCTTGGCCGGATGAAACTGCAGCTGATCGTCGTCGCGCAGCGCCTCCTCGCGGATCTCGTAGTAACGGTGGATCGCCCGCAGCAGGACGATGACGCAGGGAATGGTGAGAATGGTGATCCAGCCGCCGGCGGTGAACTTGGCGACGATGATGATCAGGAGCGCGACGAGCGTCGCCACTGCGCCGACGACGTTGACGCCGAGCTTGAGGAGAATGCGGCGTCGCTCCTTGGCTTGAGAGGCTTGGGCAAGCTTTTTGCGCCAATGCGCCACCATGCCGGACTGCGACATGGTGAAGGTCAGGAACGCGCCGATGGCGAACAGCGGGATCAAGCGGTCGGTGATGCCGTCGAATACCACAAGCAAGAATCCAGCCGTCACCGTCAAATAAAGAATGCCGACGGAATAGACCAGGCGCCGGCCGACGATCGCGAACGGCGCCGGCAGGAATCCATCCTGCGCCACCATTTGGCACAGCCGCGGAAAGCCGACGTAGCTGGTATTGGCGGAGAGGCAGAGGATGACGAGCGCACTGCCGATGGCGACATAGTAGAAGATGCCGCGCCCGGCGACCGCGCCGACGATTTGCGACAGCACGCTCTGATAGCCCGGCTGGGTCTGGTCCATGGCGAGCACGCCGTAAGTCATTGCCAAATAGGCGATGCCGGCGAGCAGAACGCCGAGCGCGACGACGATGAACGTCAGTGTCAGATGCGCGTTGCGCACCTGCGGTTGGCGGAAGGCGTTCACGCCGTTGGAGACCGCCTCGATGCCGGTCATTGCCGTGCAGCCCGAGGCGAAAGCCCGCAACAATAGCCACCAGCCGAGCGCCTCGGCGGCCTTGGGCGACGGCGGTGGCGGCAGCACCGGATGCGGATGACCGCCACTCGCGATCGAGGCATAAACGCCGATGGCGATCACAAACAGAAAGCAGCCGATGAACAGATAGGTCGGCAGCGCGAACAGCCTCCCGGCATCCGTGGTGCCGCGCAAATTGGCGAGCGTCAGTAGCGCCAACACGCCGAGACAGAGCGGCAGCGTATAGGGATGCAAGGCGGGCGCCGCGGAAATCAGCGCGGCGACGCCGGCGGAAATGCCGACCGCGACGTTGAGCACATAATCGATCATCAGTGCCGCCGCGGCGAGCAGGCTCGCATTGACGCCGAGATTGGCCTTGGCAACCGAATAGGCGCCGCCACTCTTCGGATAGGCCTCGATGGTCTGCCAGTAGGAAACGAACAGGACGCCGAGCAGCGCCAGGATGACCAGCATGATCGGGCCGAGCGCGGCGAGCCCGGCCACGCCCGCGGCGCCGAGAACAGCCAGCGCGGCTTCCGGCCCGTAAGCCGTCGAGCTCAACCCGTCGAGGCCGAGCGCCGGCACGCCTTCGGCGATCCCGATCGCCTCCTGCCCGCTCTCGCGATTGGCCAGCGGCCGGCCCAGCACGAGGCGGGCGCACGCCGCCAGCGCCGAGGGCGCCGACGGCGCCGCGCCTTGATCGCGATCGTCTTTATCGTCCGCCGCCATTGCCCAATGTCTTTCGCTGTCCCCGATAGTCTCGCACCAATATGGCATTGCACCGCCGCATACCAATGTACGGCGATAACGGAGGTTCAATCAGGCTATTGGGCCGAACCGCGCGGGAAGCGATGCGTGCCCTTTCTCCGCGCGCGCGGGGAGAAGTGAACAAGCTCCCCCATTCTCGCGATGCGGCTTCGCATCCGAGTTTTGCCACGCCGCTGCAAGAAAGCCCTGCGTGCCTCCCTTTAAAGAAGGGAGGCGGAACGCCGACAGGCGCACCACGGGTTCCGCCCCGCCGCGGAAAGAAAAGCCTGTTGGCGTATGCGGCGAGCACCATCGCTTCTCTTCCGCAAACGGTGCGGGATCAAAACGGCGGCGCCCTCGCCTTTCGGCGCCCCACCGCGGTCATGCGCCGAGGGTTTTTACTCCTCGACTCGGTTCCGGGCCGCGCAAAATCCAAAGCAAGCGTAGGTAGGCAAAGGCGCGCAGCGCCGTGCCACGCGTTCATTGCCAAAGGGCGTGGACGTGATCGCGCAGGATACGGATGGTGAGGGTCTCGAAGGGAAGCCGCCTTTCCAGATCGGCGCAGGCGTGCCGCAAGCGCTCTCTATGCCTGACCAAGAGATCGCTGCTGCGACCGGCGCGCGCAAGCGCAAAGAAAGCCTCCCACCTTCGATCTTGAGTTGACGATAGCGAGACATCTGAGCTTGTTGCGGGTGTTTTGGCGGGCACGGCGCGGAGCCTGTCATCGGGCCGCGCTTCGCGCGGACCCGTTGGCGCCTTTGCCTACCCCAACCACATCTTCTGCACCAACATTGCGCCAGAGGTCGGGGGCCATACTTGACACAGCGACGCATAAGAGGTGCAACGCGCGCGTCATGGCAAAGCCGCTGCGCAGTTACGTCCGCACCGCCGCGATTGTGGCGGGAGCGGCTGTTCTTTTCGCCGCATTGTTGTTCTTGCCGCCGGTCGATCGCGCGCTCGGTGGACTGTTCGCGCGTTCGGCGGATGGAGCGACCGTCGCAAACTATCCCGAACGGCTGCGCGAGCATTTGACCCGACATGGATCGGACTACGTCGACCATGCGCGCATACCGGCGTGTCTTGAGCAGGCGCTTATTTCGGTCGAGGACAAGCGTTTTCTGCGCCACGGCGGCATCGACCCGGTTGCGCTGGTGCGGGCGTTGGCGCAGGACGCGCAGAACGATCATGTGGATCACGGCGGCGCGACGCTGCCGCTGCAGCTGGCGCGGATGATGCTTTGGATTCCCCGCCGGCAACCCTCGGCGTTCGCGGAACTGGCAAGTCAGCTCCGGATCATGCGCGCCTCGCTGATGGTCGAGCACGATTTTGGCAAGCAAACAATTCTGGAGTTGTATCTCAACGGCGTCTATTTAGGCCATGGCGCCACCGGCGTCGCGGCGGCCGCGGAAGCCTACTTTCACGTCCCCGTCGAGCGGCTGGATGAGGCGCAATGCATCTACATGGCCGGTTTGCCGAACAACCCCGGCCGGTTCGGCGCCGATCCGTCCGGCGATGCGGCGATTGCAAGATACCGGCACGTGATCGCGACGATGGTGCGCAATGGCTATCTCACCGAGGACAAAGCGGCGGCGCTCGGCAAAGCGCAATTGTTTTCGCAAAACTAGGCCAGAGTTCCGCGGCCCGCGCTTACCTCGTGGCGCCGCGATCGGAAGCCAAGAAGCCGTGCGCTATTCGTGAAGCAGCGCTTGCCAGTCGGGCGGCACCGCTCCGTCCGGTCCGGGCGCCGGTTGATCCGGTGGATGCGCGTGAGGCGCGTGAAGTTTTGGGCCGGCGAAGAATTCTTTGGTCCGATAGTCGTAGAACCACCGCTCGCCGGGCTCGAAGCTGGTGATCACCGGATGACCCGTGGCGGCGGCATGTTTCGACGCGTGCTGACTTGGCGAACTATCGCAGCAGCCGATGTGCCCGCATTTCGCGCAGCGGCGAAGATGAAACCACCAGCCGCCCGCGGCCGCGCATTCGACGCACACCGTTCCGCTCGGCTTGGCCGCCGGGTCGATACCATCCCTCTCGGGCTTCATAGGCTTCTCCTGACTTTCGTTTAGCCGTAAGTGACGCCCGGGTTGCTTTGCCCGACTTCTATAATGTAGCCGTCGGGATCGCGAATGTAGCACCGCGTCTCGCCATATTTGGGTTTTGGCTCGGTGATGAACTCGGCGCCCCGGCTTTTCCATAATTTGTAGCAGGCCTGAATATCGGCGACGCGGATATTCATGAAGCTGCTGACTTGATCGGGATCGGGGGGAACGCGCAGCATTGTGTGTGGCTTGTCGGGCGTCGGGCCGCCGCCGGGGTTGACGATGAGCCAGGTGTTGGCGATCTGGAGGTAGCCCGGCGCGCCGCTGTTGTCGCCTCTGCTGTCGATGCGGCCGCCGAAGACCTTCTCGTAAAAGCGGAGCGATCGTTCGACGTCGGCGACGGTGAGAAAGTGCGCGACGGTGAACCCCTCCTTCGGCGGCATCTGATAGGTCTTTTGATCGACTTGGACTTCGCTCATGGACGACTCCTGTTTGGATTTCGGCGATATGAAGCTTCCGAGGTGCGTGAAATAATCTACCGATCGGTCAGACGGAATGTTTGGCCAAAAACGCAAGAATAAAGCGCGCGATCTCGTCGTTCTTCTCGTCCAAGGCGAAGTGGCCGGCGTCGAGCTGGTGGATTTCGGCATCCGGCAGGTCGCGCTTGAACGCATCCCCGCCGGGAGCGATGAACGAGGGATCGTTGCGCCCCCAGACCACCAGAGTCGGCGGCTGGTGCGCGCGCAGCCATGCTTGCCATGCCGCATAGGCCGCGACATTGGTCCGGTAGTCGTAGAGCAGAGCGGCCTGGATCTCGCGCTGGCCGGGTTTCGACAGGTGGGCGTACTCGTCAATCCAGGTATCCGGGTTATAACGTTCCGGATGCGCGGTGCCGAGCGTATGACGCTGTTCGGTCGCGGCGAACGACATGAACGCATCGAACACTTGCGGATGCGCTTTCGGATCGGCCCAATATTGCGCAATGCCGGCCCACTTGGCGCCGAGGCCTTCTTCATAGACGTTGGCATTCTGGATGATCAGCGCCTGCAGCCGCTGCGGATGCGCCGCCATGATGCGAAAGCCGACCGGGCCGCCATAGTCATGAAGGAAGAAGGTGTAGGTGTCGATCTTGAGTTGCTCGAGGAGAGCGTCGATCGTCTTGGCCAGATTGTCGAAGGTGTACACGTACGACGATGGCGGCGGGGCGTCGCTCTGGCCGAATCCGGGAAAATCCGGTGCTATGACATGATAGCGCGGCGCGAGCAGTGGGATGAGCGTATCGAACTCGCGCGAAGAAGACGGGAACCCGTGCAGCAGCACGATCACCGGCGCGTCGTTCGGGCCGGCTTCGCGATAGAAAATTCCGACACCATCAACTGCTACGCGACGATATGTCGTTGTCGCGGACGTCGATTTCAGTGAAGCAGCCTGCGCGGGATGACGACCGGCGATCGACGCCGGCGCCCGAGACGTTGCTGCCGTCATAATCTCCCTCCGTATCGGCCGGGGCGACATAATCCCAGCCTCTGGCCGGAAACCTAAATACGTGTTGGGGTTTCGTGCGTCTGCGGATCGCTTCAAATGCAAAGACCGCGCGGAGATTTCGAAAAGTTATGCTCCGGCAAGATGGCTGTCGATGCGACCGTCGATCACATGTCTGGCACCGCGCGGGCCACATGTCCGGCAGCTGACATACGCGACATGAGGCTGCATCGTTCCCCCAGCAGCCACGGCGAGCCGATGCCTAACAATGCATCAATCGAATATCGCCCTGCACCGGTAACGAACAACAGCAAGAAGCCTCCCATAATACTGAGATCTTTGTAAAAACCGTCCAGGCTGTCGACGTAACCCGCGCCTTTCACCGTCCAGTAGCGATGCCCGATCAGCGCCGTTCCGAGCGAGTAAAATGCCATGAGTACAGCCGCAGGGCGCGTGAACGCGCCAATGGCGACCGCGAACGCAACCGGAAGCTCCATGACGATCGCTACGACAGTAGCGAGAACCGGCGTCGGCATGCCGAGCTGCACCATTTGACTGACGGTGCCGGAAATGTCCCGCAGCTTTCGCCAACCGAAAATCAGAAACAGTGTCGCGAGCAGAAGACGCGCCGCAAGAATGAACTCATCGTTGATGTGGTTTGTCATAACGCTGCCCTCACTCCGTCACGAAACCCGCATCATGCGAAATCGCGAGGAATAGAGCGATCCCAGTCGCGGCGGCACACTTCGTTCGCGCCCTCAAACGCGCGCAGACTTCCCTGCAACCGGAAGGTATCGCCCGTGGCTGACAGCCGCATCTGCGTCTCGACCCGGATTTGCCAGGCGTCTCGCGACAGAGTCTGGATATTGTGCAGTTCGGCAACGGCGCTGAGCGGATCATTCTCCTCGACGTGATATTGCGTTTTCCATTGTGTGCCCAATTCCAGACCGATGCGGTCGATACGCTCAATCCGCACACCATCGCGATGCAGGATGGTTGGCGTCTCCGGCGTCGCCGTCTCCGGTTCAAGAAACGGCGCGAGCTTGGCGTCGGCGGCGTTGGGCGGGCGCTGCGGCAGGTCGAGCGTGCCGGCCAAGATCTGAAGCGTCGCCGTTTCCGGACTGGGCCAAAGCATCGGCCAGTAAGCCGTGGAGATCGCAAGCCTCACCTTGTGGCCGGTGGGGAATACCGAGCCTGCATCGTTGAGCTTGATGCGCACGCGGGTGCGCTCGCCCGGCGCCAGCAGAGCCGGCCGTTCGTGGCTATCGCCATGCGTGAGGTTGAGCACGCCATAGCTGACGCGCAGCGATTCACCGGTCGAGTGCACATCGCATAACCGGACCACCAGATTCGCAAGCGGCCGGTCGGACGCCACATCGAGCGTGACGATCGGGGCACCAAGGATCTCCATCGGCGCCTCGAGCGGAGGCGTCTCGAAAACCACGGAGCGCGCGTCGTCGTCTTGCTGGTCGCCGGCCTGATCGCGTCCGCGGCCGAACGGAACCCATTCGCCGGAATGCTGACCAACCGTCTGCGGCGAACATACCGCGCGCGCCGTCAAAGGCGCCGCGTCTTCGCGCAGCCCGGCATCGGTCAAGAACAGCCGCCGTGGTCTTATTCCCGGCGGCGGCCACGACGGTTCTGCGATCCATCGGCCCGGCAAGGTGTCGTGGTGGGTCGCCGGTTTCATGCTGTCCGTCATCCACGCCCGCAGCATCGGCTCGTCCATCACGCCGGTATCGATGCCTTTGAGCCAATGATCCCACCAGCGCAGGATTTCCTGGAGGAATCCGATCTGGGGTCCGGGAAACGCAAAGTGCGGATAGGCGTGCGCCCATGGCCCGATGAGGCCCTTGCGGGGCACCTTCAGTCCCTCCAACAGACGCGGGATCGCATTCTTATAACCATCGGTCCAGCCGCCGACGGCATAGACCGGGATTTGGATCGCCGCGTAATCCTCGCAGACCGAGCCGTGTTTCCAATAGGCATCGCGCCGCTGGTGCGCCAGCCAATTTTCTTGGAACAGCGGTACGTTTTGCAGCCGCTCCAGCCACATCGCCCGCCAGTCGTCGCCTACTAGCGCCGGATCGGGCGGCAGGCACATCAAGCTGAAAAAGAAAAAGGCCCATTCGAGTCCGGCCTTGGTCAGAAACGTGCCGCCCATGTAATGGGCGTCGTCGGCGTAGCGATCGTCGGTCGAACAGAGGGTGACGATGGCTTTGAGTGCCGGCGGACGGCGCGCCGCAATTTGCAGTCCGTTGAAGCCGCCCCAGGAGATTCCCATCATCCCGACGGCGCCATTGCACCAAGGCTGCGCCGCCAGCCAAGCGATCAGCTCCACGCCGTCGTCTTGTTCCTGCTGGGCGTACTCGTCGAACGGCAAACCGGTCGATTCGCCGCTGCCGCGAAGGTCGACACGAACGCCGGCATAGCCATGACCGGCCAGATACGGATGCGTGAGCGCGTCCCGCTCATAGGTGCCGTCGCGCTTGCGATAGGGCAGATACTCCAGGATCGCAGGAACCGGGCTCTGCTCGGCGTCCGCTGGCAACCAGATACGGGCAGCGAGATTCGTGCCGTCTTTCAGGGGGATCAACAAGTGCTCGATGATGCGCACCGGTCTCGGAAAATTCGTGACAATCACAGCGGAGCACTCATGAGGATGACGATTTGCCTGCGTACTGCGGCATCGGCAGAATATAACCGGCGAAGACGCCGTATCACGCGGCGTGCCCGTTCATCAGGTCGAGGACCAGGGCATCGAGGCTGTACGGCCCGGCACCGGCCGAGATGACTAAGATCAGCATAAAGGCATAAAGCGTCTCCGGTAAATAGAGGCAGTCGTCGATGCGATCGGCTTCATCGATCGGTTTGTAAAGTTTGATTCGCTGCCGCCCTGACGTGGCGATGGCGACGAGGATGATGAAAAGCAGGCCAAGCGCGGCGAGTGGCGCCAAGGGCCCGATGAGGACGGCAGCGCCGGCACTGAACTCGACCGACGGCACCCACCATTGATTGAAGCCTATGGCATGAACGCCGAGCCCCTTGAGCTCTTCGACGAATGAACGGTGGCGCTCGGCGTTGAACAGCTTGTGATATCCCGACAGCATAAAGAATGCCCCGACCGCGATCCGGTTGAGCGCCAGGGCCATATCGGTCCACCCGATACCAACGAACAGGATATCCTTCATGATCCATCTCCACCGCGAGCGGCCAGCATTAGCGCATTGGCTCTATCCATTATGCATGTGATGGCCCCGGCGCGAATGCATCGCCGAAATATTGGGTTTCACGGGCCATGCGCTCAGTGACGTTCGTAAGCGGCGCGAATGTCTAGATTTTTCATCAAAATCACCCGGATCGCAATCACCTGGAATCGCGTGTTCAGCTATCGGGCTTGAGCTGACTGAGTATAGTCGAAATGAGCTCGTCAACGGCAGGGTGGATATGTGGTTTGCTCGCAAAGGCGAAACGGCACGGCATCACATGCAAAGATCCGCTCTTCGGACAAAACCTTTCTTCTACCCGATGCGACCAACACATTGGAACCCGATGCGACCAACACATTGGAATGTGGCAGGCTTAGACCCTTTAAACGAGAGTATCCCATGAGGCGTCGGGAATTTCTCGCGTTGCTTGGCGGTTCAGCGGCGGCTTGGCCGCTGGTTGCCCGCGCACAGCCGGTCCCGGGCGTCGCGCAACCGACGGCGGACGAAGCCGCAGCAATGGCGGAGCTCGCCGATGCCTTCATGCAAAAGTATGACGTGCCGGCGCTTTCGATCGCCATCGGCTATGGCGGCGCGATTGTTTATCAGGGCGCGTTCGGCCTCGCCGACCGGGACAATCGCGTGGCGACTACGCCGGAGAATTTGTTCCGCATTGCCAGCGTGACCAAGACGCTGACCTCGGTGGCTATTTTCTCGCTGGTCGAAGCCGGACGCGTCAAGCTCGCCGACAAAGTGTTCGGCCAAGGCGCCATCACCAGGCTCGATTACGGCAAGCCGCCGTTTCATCCCGGGATCGAAGACATCACGATCGAGCATCTGCTCACGCACACCGCCGGCGGCTGGCCCAACAACGATGGGCGCGATCCGATGTTTCACAATCCACAAATGAGCCAGCATGAGCTGATCGCGTTTACGTTGCGCACCCGGCCGCTGGATCGTCCGCCCGGAGAGAATTACGACTACTCCAACTTCGGCTATTGCGTACTCGGGCGCGTGATCGAGAAAATCACCGGCCGGCCCTATGCCGACTATATGCAGGCCGCGGTGCTGGAGCGCTGCGGCATCACCGGCATGACGATCGCCGGCAATACGCTGGCGCAACGGCATCCGCACGAAGTGAAATATTACGGCCAAGCCCGCGACAATCCCTACGACATGAACGTCACGCGGATGGACTCGCACGGTGGCTGGATTGCACGGCCGGCCGATCTCGTGCAGTTTTTCATGCATGTTGACGGCTTTGCCGCGCCGCCGAATATTCTTCAACCGCAGACGCTCGCGGTCATGACCACCGGCTCCGTGGCCAATCCGCACTACGCCAAGGGTTGGGAGGTCAATGCCGCCGGCAATTGGTGGCACAACGGCAACTTGCCGGGCACCGAGACACTTGCGGTGCGCACGCATGGCGGCTTCTGCTGGGCGGCTTTCACCAACACCCGGACGGCCAATATGGGCGGCGACCTCGACCGGCTCATTTGGACCATGGTGCGAGCGGTCAAAACATGGCGGGTTTAAATATGCGATGCGAAGAGTATAGCGTGGACGATATATCCCATTGGCTCAGGCCGCATTTTGCGATGATGCGGAGCGCGATGTTGCTTCAGCAGTCGCACTATGCGTCGGGTCGTCGGACGTTCCTTGCGTTGCCACATCCCTGAAGACAAATTTGCGCAGCAGGTTCGTGAGCTTGCTGCCTTCCTCAGCAAGCGAACGGCACGAGGCCGTCGCCTGCTTGCCCATCGCCGCGTTGCGCTGCGTGGTGGAGGCCAGCTCGCCGATCGCGGTGTTGATCTCCGTCTGAGGCGGCTGAAATTTCCTGCGACTTCGTCTGAACCGAGGCGGCAACGTGACCGACATTGGCGAGCGCCGTCTCAAGATCGTCCAAGGCCACGTTATAGTTCGTCTCAAGCGCGGCGAAGGCTTCCGGCAGATCGGCAAGACGGAACGTCAGAACGCCCTCCGCCAAACTTTTCAGACCGTCGGCCAAATTACCAACCGCCAGCGCCTGCTCTTCGGCGACCTGGGCGCGCTCGGCCGCGACCTTCTCGCGCTCGGCCGCGGCCTGCGCCGCCATCTCGGCATTCTGGCGTTGCAGCACTTCGTCGGTCGCGTCCTTCTTGGCAAGGAGCTCACGCAAATCCTAGATCATCGTCGCCGGCAGCGGGATCAGCCCGGCGTTCGTCTTGTGGTCGATGCCGGCTTTCGGAGCGCCGGATTTCAAAACCTTGCTGACGACGTTGTGGGTGTAATAGGCCCGCACAGTCTTGAATTGATCGGCGATCTGTTGGCCGGTGCTGATCGCAGACTCGGTGGAGTCGTTGGCAACGACTCGCGGCACGATGAGCCAAATCACGATGGTGACGATGACGATGGTGATCGGTACCGGCGCGATCAGCCGCTATTATGATGCCTGCAATATGTGCGGGAACGATGGCCAAGGTCTTAAGCAGCGGCCACACACTTGTTGATTCAGGTTAAGGGCGGACGCCGGGCACATCCCTCACGGTCAACGCGGGGGGTGTGAAATGACAATCAAAAACGATCGTCCCGCAACCCCGCTTGCTTGACCAGTGGATAGGTCAGATCGCGGAATTCGCGCATGCCCTCGATGTAGCGCGGCCACGACAGCAGCACGCCGTCGAGCCCGATCTGCGACAGGGTCGCGAGGCCGTTGACGATCTGGTCCTTGGTGCCGATCAGCGGGAATCCGCCCCAGCCTGAAATCATCATCTCGGCCATGGCGTTTCGTCGCGCTTCCGGATAATCGCGCTTGTTGATCTCGGCCGCCATGGTGTCGATGACATTGCGCGCGGCGACCCAGTCACCCTTCTCGTGCACATAATATTGATAGAAGTCTTTGGCCTCCTTCTCGGTCTCGGCTTGCACGATGGTGGCGTTGCTCCACACTTTTACCTCACGGCCGTAAGTTTCGCGCGCGAGCATGTGGTAGGCGGCGACGTGTGCGGTGTTGATGGCGATGTCGTGGCTCCGGATATTGGTGAAGACGAGATCGCAGTGCCGGCAAGCGAAGTGACGGCCGCGTTCCGACGATCCGGCATTCATGATCGCCGGATAAGGCGCCTGGATCGGCTTCGGCTGCAGATAGCCGCCTTTGATGCGGTAGAACTTGCCGTCGAAATCGAATTTTCCGTCCTCGGTCCATAACCGCTTGACGATGGTGAGCCATTCCTCGGCGCAGGCGTAGCGGTCCTCATGCTCAAGCAGCGCGACGCCGAACATTTCCATTTCCGGATAATTCCAGCCGTTGACCACGTTGAGCGTGTAACGCCCCTGGGAAATATGATCGATCACGGTCGACTGCTTGGCGGCGATGATCGGGTGATTGAGCGCGACATGCGAGGTCGAGATCACGCCGGAATTTTTGGTAGCGCCGGCAATGCCGGCCGCCCAGGTGAACGTCTCGAAGCCGGGGCCTTGCGGATCGGTTGCGCCGCCAAAGCCGCGCCAGCGCGCCACCGGCACCAGCGCCTCGAAGTCCATGTCGTCGGCAAGCTCCGCCAAGGTCACGGTATTCGGCCAAGTCAGCTCCAGCCGGCCATCGAGATCCGACATCACACAGCCGGAATCGAGATTGGTCTGGAACGTGCCGAATTTCAGCTTGCGGCGGCCTAGCGCCGGATTGGTCTTGCGGCGGTCCCGTTGCGCCATCCGACCTGGACTTGCTTCCGATTTCGCCATGCAATGAAATACATACTAACGAGGAGAAACGGGCAAGCCCGTGGGTATCGCACAATGAATCTCGCCGGCTGGGTGGAAAAATGGGGCCGCGCCGAGGGCGAGCGGACTGCGATCGCGGTCGGCGCGGCGCCTTATGCGACCTATCGGCAGTGGGCGGCCCGCTCGCGCGTTCTTGCCGGAAGCTTGCGCGCGCTGTGCCGGCCGGGCGATCGGGTGGCGATCGCCATGTCCAACCGCCCGGAGTTCCTCGAAGCCCTCTTTGCAATCTGGCACGCCGGCCTGGTCGCGGTGCCGATGAACGCCAAGCTGCACAGCGACGAGCTCGGCTACATTGTCGGACACTCGGAAGCGTCGCTGATCCTGGCGAGCCCGGACCTCGCCGACCAAGTCGCACCCCATGGCCGCACCATTATCACTGGCGGCGCCGAATGGCGCCGCCAGGGTCAAAGCGAGGGCATCGACGTGGTAGAGCGTCGCCCCGACGATCTCGCCTGGCTGTTCTACACGAGCGGCACCACCGGCCGGCCGAAAGGCGCGATGCTCACGCATCGCAATCTCATGGCGATGACGCTCGCCTATCTGTCCGACATCGAGCCGGTCGGCTTGGGCGATGCCAAAATTCATCCGGCGCCGCTATCGCACGGCTCCGGGCTCTACGCCCTGCCCTTCGTCGCCATGGGCGCCAAAAATGTCGTGCCGGAATCGGGCGGCTTCGATCCGGACGAGATCGCTTCGCTGCTCGCGGCGCATGACAATGTCAGTTTTTTCGCCGCGCCGACCGTGGTCAGCCGGCTCGTTAATCATGCCGGCTTTGCCGGCGCCGATCACCGCGGCTTGCGCACCATCGTCTATGGCGGCGGACCGATGCATGTCGAAACTTTGCTGCAAGCCATGGATCTGCTGGGGCCGAAATTCGCGCAAATCTACGGCCAGGGCGAAGCGCCGATGACCATCACCAGCCTCTCGAAAACGCTGCACGCCGACCGCGCACGGCCGCGCTGGCGCGAGGTCATGGGCTCGGTCGGACTACCGCGCGTTAATGTCGAGGTCCGCATCGCCGACGCCGAGGATGCCGACCTGCCGTCGGGCGAGATCGGCGAAGTTTTGGCGCGGGGCGACGTGGTGATGCCGGGCTATTGGCGCGATGAGACGGCAAGCGCCGCGACGCTACGCGGCGGCTGGCTGCACACCGGCGACGTCGGCGCGCTCGACGGCGAAGGCTTTCTCACCTTGAAAGACCGCTCCAAGGATCTGATCATTTCAGGCGGCAGCAACATCTATCCGCGCGAAGTCGAAGAAGTGCTGCTGCGGCATCCCGACGTACTCGAAGTCTCGGTGATCGGCCGCGCCCACCCCGATTGGGGCGAGGAAGTCGTCGCCTGCGTCGTGGCGCGCCCGGAGCGCACGCTGGCGGCGGCGGAATTGGACAGACTGTGCTTAGGCGCCATCGCGCGCTTCAAGCGGCCGCGCGACTACGTCTTCCTCGATACGCTGCCGAAGAACAACTACGGCAAGATTTTGAAAACCGAGCTGCGCAAGCGGCATGGCTAGCACAAGTAGTCATAAGCCGACATCGGCGGACGCGGCATGTTGAGAACTTCAGAGGCGCCGCTTGCCGGCCGCAAGCATCAAACAGGTCTTGGCCGCCCGCTCTCTGCGCATTTGCGAGTCTTTGGCTGAACCGACCCAGCCGGCGAAGTCCCGCCGCTCAAGCGACGTGAGCTTGCTCCACTCACTCTTCGCCTTGACGATTCCCGCCAGAGCTTTGTGGAGGTCCAACGGCACTATGGCGAAGCAGCAGGGACGCCGCTTCCCCGAGGCAAGCTTGCTCGGCACGCTCTCGAGCCGGCGTTTACGCGTCTCCCGTTGTTTGGCCGAGTCGATCCACATAATGAAATCTTGACGCGCGAGCGGCGTGAGATCGTTCCATTGCGCCCTGGTCTGGGACGCAGCCGAAAGGACTTTGCGAAGGTCCGCCGGCACTTTGGGTTCTGGTTCTTCTCTTTTCATGATCTAGTTTCTGTTACGAGCGCTCAACGTCGTCTCACGGGCTTAGCGCGTGCCACGTTTCACGCGCCGCGCCAGATAGTCGAAATTGATCTGAAACTGCTCCGGCTGGCTGATGTCGTGCCTGAGCTTCTCGATATCGGCGCGCGGGAATTCCGGCGCCACGTCGCCCGCGGCTTCGGCGAGCAATTGCACCATGGCACCGTTCTCCAGCATGATGGTGCCGATCACCGCTTCGGCGATGCTGCTTCCAGTGACGACGACGCCGTGGTTCTTGAGCAGCACCGCCCGGCCTTTGCCCAGTGCGCGGGCGACGCCAGCACCCATCGCCGGGCTACGGATCAGATTGATAGTGTCGGTGTAAGTGCCGAGCGCTTCGTAGAACATCGCACCCGGCTGGCTATAGCATTTGAGCGGCCGGCCCGTCGCCGACAGCGCGATCGAATAGGTCGGATGAGTGTGGATGACGCAATTGACGTCGGGGCGCACCTTGAAGATCTCGGAATGGATAAAGACCTCGCTGTGCCGGCGCGCGGTGCCGGCGATGACCTTGCCGTCGAGGTCGATGGTGAGGATGTTGCCGAGCGTGATCTCGTCGAGCCCGAGGCTGTGCGCCTTCATGAAGAAGCGGCCGGAATCGTCGGGTAGCCGAAACGAGATATGGCCCCGGGTGAAATCGTCCTGGCCCTGCGCTACCAGTACTTTGCCGGCGACGATCAGTTGCTGCTTGATGGCCTTATGCGAAGCCTTTTCACGGGTCGATTTCAGCATGTCCCTCACCTGTTGCGCATTCGCGCCGCGTGGGCATTGCGCTCGACGATTTTGCCCACGCGGTCCCACAAGCAGGCGCAATGCCCACCCTACGTAATCGAGGGCCGCAACAGAACAGGGAATGGCCCGAGGCTCAAGAGGGCCGTGCAAAAAAGCGGCAGCGCCGCGGGATGTCGCGCAGCGTGTGCGTGAACAGATCGTCCATCGTCTTGATGTCTTTGGTGAACAGTCCCATAGCCGTCTTTTCCTACTCCTTTTGGTTGGTGTGGAAGGGCGGGCTTTTCCAGCACTGATCTCGGTCCAAAACAGGCCCGCCGCTGGATCAAGTCCGAGAACGGGCTGCTCGGGGAATCATGCCGATGCCCGGCCGAACGACCGACGCCAACGAACGCGCGCGGTACGCGTTCCGGGAACCGTAAGCGGCTTTAAAGCATGGTCTTTGATGTGTCTTTTCATATGTTCTCGCGCAAACGGAAAGGCCGGCGCGTTGGCGCGCCGGCCCGTTTCAAGGTGAGGAATTATCGCGATTAACGCGGTGCGGTCGCAACCGCGGTCCGGGCCGCGAACTCGTCACGCAAATCGCCGCCGAGGACTCCGCCCAAAGTCGCGCAGACAGCGCCGAACAGAAGCGACATGAAGGTCCAGAACGAGAGATAAGCCGTCGCCTTGCGCGCCATTTCGGCGGCCTGCGTGGCCTCCTGCTTCATCTGCGCGGTCACGGCGTCGACCCGGCGTTGCGCCTCGTCCTGGCTGACCCCGGTCTGCGCCGCGACAAGCTGCGCCAGATACGTACGGTCGTCGTTGGACAGGCCGCTGGGGCTCAAGGCGGTGACGAGGATGCGATTGACCTGCGCCTGCTGCGCGCGCGCGCCTTGCCGATTCGACTGGCTGGCCGCGCTGCCGTTGGCATCGTTACCGGAGGACGGCATTGCTGCCGCCGCGCCGCCGGACGCGCCCGCGTTGGCTCCATTGCCCGCATTTTGCGCCGCATTCTGCGGGTTCGGCCGCAGCAGCGTATCGCTGAAATAATCGACCGAAGGCGATTGCGAAGTCGTGCCGGCGATGCCGACGGCCGCCGAGCCGATGCCCGCTGCCGCGCTGCCCGTCGCGGAGCCGATTTTGCCGACCACCGTGACCAGAACGAAGAAAGTGATCACCACGCCGATGGCCCAGACGACGAGCCCATTGGCGCCGTCGCGGAATTTCACTTCATCGCTGTGCAAGGCGGCCGGCGAGCGGCGAATCCGGCCCGCAACATAGCCGCCGGTCGCAAAACCGACGGCTTGGGCGAACACCAGCCACACTGCGCCGATCACAGTCATCGTGCTGGCGGAAGGCGACGACGAATACGAATACGGCGAGACCAGCTCCATCCCGATCCCGCTGCCGAGTGAAATGACGATGAACGAAACCGCGATTGCGGTCAGCGCGCCGGCAATGACCGCGCTCCAGGACACGCCGCTCCAAGCTGCGCCCCATGCGCCTTGCGGCGAAGTCATTACGGCGACGCTGTCGCCGACGATTGTGGTGTCGTCCATGATGTCGATCTCCCGGCAATAGTTAAGTTTGCGGCTAAGGCGGCAATTTCAGACGGCAAATGCGATACGAATTTTTGCCACCCAATTGCCGCCGTTCGCCTTGTGAACCGCCGAGGCCGGTTCCGGTTCCCGTGGCTCACGGTCCAATATCGGTGCGCCGCGGTGCAGCAAAATCGACGTGTGGAACTTTTCCGTCGCGCCGCATTTCTCTTCGCGAAGACAAATGGAAACGGCCGCATGAGCAGCGGTCAAGCGGACAAAGAGGAAAGCCATGCTTAATTTGGTTGTTACGCTTCTGATTATTGCACTGATCGCCGCAGTTCTGGGTTTCGGCGGAATCGCCGGTGCAGCGGTCGGCATCGCCAAGATCGTGTTTCTTGTCGCGCTGGTCTTGTTCGTCGTCGCCGCCATCGCGGGAACGATTCGGACGGTTTAGCGATCCGGGTCTTCTTAGCGATCGGAGTCTTCGCTGCCGAGCGACGCGCGTTTTCCCTGCGCAGTGCAAGGGAACTTTATCGCCGCGCAGGCGTTCTGCGACAGGGGACGAATTTCTGACCGGGACATATTCTCGTGTATCAGATGACTCGGCGGCGGCTGCTCGGCTCAAGCGGCCTCTGGCTGCTGTTGTGTTCGAGCGCAGCGCGCGCCGCCGTTATCGGCGGCGGCATTCCGTGGAAGCCTGGCGCCGGCGATCCGCCCGAGCCAGTGACGCCGGGCGGCTGGAAATATTTTACACCGCAGGAAGCCGCCACCGTTGAAGCGTTCGTCGATCGGCTCATTCCGGCGGATGATTTGTCGCTGGGCGGCAAGGACTGCGGCTGCGCCGTCTATATCGACCGTCAACTGGCCGGCCCTTATGGTCGCTTTGACGGTTACTACATGGCCGGCCCGTTCCAGAAGGGCACCAAGCAGCAAGGCCCGCAATCTCCGGTGACGCCGGCGCAACAATACCGCGTGGCCCTGAGCGCGTTCGATCAGGCATGCCATAGTAAATACGACGGCAAGGCGTTCGCCGCATTGACCGATGCGCAAAAGGACGAGGCTATCACCGGCCTCGAAAATGGCTCGCTCAAGCTCGACGGCACCGATGGCCAGGAGTTCTTCAAGCTCATCCTGAAAAATACCCAGAACGGCTTTCTGGCCGACCCGATCTACGGTGGCAACAAGGACATGGCGTCGTGGAAAATGATTGGCTTTCCCGGCGCGCATTACGATTACCGCGACTGGATCGCCAAACATAACCAGCGCGTGACGCTGCCGTCGGTCGGCATCGCCAACCATCCGAATTGGACGCGGAAATCCTGACGCTCGTCTGCCAACGAGCGCCGGCGAGGAGACACAATGGCGCGTAAACTGCCCCACAAGGATGTCGCCATCATCGGGCTCGGCTGGACCGGCGCCATTCTCGCCAATGAGCTGACCGACGCCGGCCTTGACGTAGTGGCGATCGAACGCGGGCCTTGGCGCGACACCGCAACCGACTTTCCGATCTCCTACGCACAGGACGAGCTGCGCTATCGCATCCGCCACGAAATGTTTTTGCGCAATTCGCAGATGTCGGTGACCTTCCGCAACAATGCCAAGGAGGCCGCGTTGCCGGTGCGCAGCTGGGGCGCGTTCATGCTCGGCAACGGCGTCGGCGGCGCCGGCCTGCATTGGAACGCCGAGACCTGGCGGTTCCTGCCGACCGACTTCACGCTCAAGAGCCATCTGACGCAGCGCTATGGCGCCAGTTTCCTCCCCGCCGACATGACCATTCAGGATTGGGACGTCACCTTTGACAATCTTGAGCCGCATTACGACGCGTTCGAATATCTGTGCGGCACCTCGGGCCAAGCCGGCAATCTCAGCGGCCAGATCCAGGCCGGCGGCAATCCGTTCGAAGGGCCGCGTTCGCGGCCCTATCCGACGCCGCCGCAAAAGCAGGGCTACGGGCATACGCTGTTCGCGGAAGGCGCCAAGAAGCTTGGCTACAAACCCTTTCCCCAGCCGTCAGGGAATTTATCGCAGGCCTATACCAACCCACTCGGCGTTACACTCGGGCAATGCACGTATTGCGGCTTCTGCGAATGGTTCGGCTGCGCCAATTATGCCAAGGCGAGCCCGCAAACCACGGTTCTGCCGGTACTATTACGCAAGTCGAATTTCGAGGGCCGCACCGAATGCGAAGTGACCCGCATCAATCTCGATAGTACCGGCAAGCGGGCGACCGGCGTCACGTACGTCGATTCGTCGGGAGAAGAATTCGAGCAGCCGGCCGATCTGGTGCTGTTGTGCGCCTTCTCGCTGTTCAACGTGCAGCTTTTGCTGCTGTCTGGCATCGGCACGCCCTACGATCCCGCGACCGGCCAAGGCCAGATCGGACGCAATTTCACGCATCAGACGATGTCCTATGCGCTCGGTTTCTTCGATAAGGAGAAATACAACTTCAATCCGTTCGTCGCCTCCGGCGCGATCGGCATGATCATCGACGAGTTCAACGGCGACAATTTCGATCACGGACCGGTGGGCTTCGTCGGCGGCGGCTATATCGGCCAGGTGCAGACCAACGGCCGGCCGATCGAAGCGACCGCCGTGCCGCCCGACACCCCTGCCTGGGGCTCGAAGTGGAAGCAGGCGATCAAGGATAATTACCTCTCGACCATCAATTCGGGCGGCGCCTGCCATGGCTCGATGTATTCCTATCGGGATAATTATCTGAGCCTCGATCCGACCTATAAGGATCGCTTCGGCCGGCCGCTGGTGCGTATCACCATCGATTTCCACGATAATGAAATAAAAATGAGCAATTTCCTCGCCGACAAATATGGCGAAATCCTGCAGGCAATGGGAGCGAAGCAGATCGTCAAGAAACCGCGCAAAGCGCCGTATGACGTTACGGAGTACCAGACATCTCACCTCAACGGCGGCGCCATCATGGGCGACAACCCGGGCAACAGCGCACTCAATCGTTATCTGCAGAGCTGGGACGTGCCCAATCTCTTTGTCATGGGCGCCTCGGCCTTTCCGCAGAATTCCGGCTACAACCCGACCGGGACCGTCGGCGCGCTCGCCTTCTGGGCGGCCAAGGCGATCCGTTCGCAGTACCTGAAGAATCCGGGACCGCTCGTCCATGCGTGAGGACAACAGTTATTTCCCCAGGCTGACGCGCGCTTTATTGCTCGGCGCAACGCTCGGCCTGTGGCCTCTCGCCGCCTTCGCGGCCGGCGCCATCGACAAACAGGACTTCGATCAGATCGCGCACGGCCATTACCTTGCCGTCGCCGGCGATTGCGCCGCATGCCACACGCTGCCCGGCAGCGGCCACGATTTTGCCGGCGGCCGCATCATCGACACGCCGTTCGGACACCTGGCCGCGCCGAACATCACGCCCGACCCGCTCACTGGCATCGGCGCCTGGACCGACGATGAATTCGTCAATGCATTGACGAAAGGAACCGGCCGACACGGTGAACGGCTCTATCCGGCGATGCCTTACACTTACTATACGAAGCTCACACGCGACGACGCGCTTGCCATCCGCGCTTATCTGAACACCGTTCCAGCGGTGCACAATCCAGTAAAATCCGATCAATTGCCGTTCCCGCTCGATATGCGCATCAGCATGGCGGGCTGGGACGAATTGTTTTTCAAGCCTGGCGCATTCAAGCCGGACCCGGATAGAAGCGCGCAATGGAACCGCGGCGCCTATCTCGCGGAAGGGCTCGGCCACTGCGGCCTGTGCCATACGCCTAAAAATTTCCTCGGTGCCGACGACGCGAGCAAGACTTTTCAGGGCTATGCGTTGCAGGGCTGGTTCGCGCCCGACATTACCAATGATCCGCGCCGCGGATTGGGCTCCTGGTCGGTTGACGAGATCGCCGCCTATCTGAAGACCGGCCACAACAAGACCGCCGCCGGCAACGGCTTGATGTCGGAAACCATCAATCTCTCGACCTCGAAAATGAACGATGACGATCTCAAGGCGATCGCGACCTATCTGAAGGACCGGCCGGGCGACAAGAGCCGCGAGCAGAACGTCGCGGAAGATCCGCCGGCCACCGACCGTGCGATGATGAATAGCGGCGCCCAGATTTATGCCGACGAATGCTCCGGCTGCCACAGCAAAGACGGCAAAGGCACGCCCGGGCTGTTCCCGTCACTCAACGGCACGCCGGTGGCGCAGCAGACCGACCCGACCACACTTATCCACATTGTGCTGCGCGGCGGGCTTTCCGTGGGCACCAAACAAGCGCCGACCGGCGCGGCCATGCCGGCTTTCGCCTGGGTGCTCAACGACGATAAGGTCGCCGCGCTCCTGACCTATATTCGCAATTCCTGGGGCAATGCCGCGCCGGCGGTGGACGCCGGCACAGTGGGTAAGGAGCGGGCCGCGCTCATCGAGCGCAGCGACTGAGGCTTAATCAAAATAAAGTCTAGGCAAAATAGGCCAGCCAGATAATCAGGAACAGAATAACGATCGCGGCAATACCGAAGCCAAGGACGTAACGAACGTTATGCCCGGTGACGCCCTGCCGGGCCTGCTGGGTCGGTATGACGGGGTGCGGCTCGACGGGCTGGCGGTCGGAGGGAGAGCTCATCCGGATTCTCCTTCTTGTTGTGCCATAGAGCGAAATAGCAAACAGGGAAGAGTTGCTCCCTCGCAACAACGTCAGCCATCGAACGAAGGTTCCCCTCAACCCTTTCGGTCCACTGCACCACATCATGACTGACAACGCCGGAACACGAACGTCGCAGCCGAGTTGGGGCATGAGTGCAAAATCGAGCGTGACGGCGGACTTTGCCGAGGCAAGTCGCAGCTGCTCGATGTGAGGGGACAACAGGAGACTCACGATGAAGAAGATATTGTTGACGACAGTCGCTGCGGCGGCGCTCGTCGGATTTGCCGGCATGGCGACGGCACAAACCGTGCAGAGTCCTCCGGCGACCGGCGCGGCGAACCCGCAAAGCACCGAGCATCAGGCGCCGGGAGCCATGGGCGGCGCGATCAAGGGCAACATCAATGGTCCCGGCGCAGCCAAAGCGGCGCAGGCGCCCGCGCAGAATGCAAAGCCGGACGAGCGGCTCGGCCAGGATCAGCAAAAACAAATGACACCGCAACGCGGTGCGCAGGAAAGCAAGCCCGGCGCGCAGGAGCAACGCGGCGCCCAGGAGGAAAAATCGAAAAAATTAGGTTCGCCGATGCAGCGTGGGGCTCAGGAAGAGAAGCCCGGCACGCAGGAGCAGCGTGGCGCGCAGGAAGAAAAGCGCGGTACTGAAGAGCAGCGCGGCGCGCAAGAAGAGAAATCCGGCGTCAATGCCGGCGAGCGTAATGCCAGCAAGGCGACCGGCTCGCGCGGCGCCGCGGTGCAGCTGTCGCAAACACAGCGCAGCAAGATCCAGGCAATCGTCGGTCATGGCCATGCGCCGCGGGTGACGAATGTGACCTTCAACGTGGAAGTCGGCGTAACGGTGCCGCGAACGGTCCGCGTCGAGGTCGTGCCCGAGGACATCGTGGCGGTCGTGCCGCAATTTGAAGGCTTCGATTACATCATCGTCGGCGACAATATCCTGATCATCGATCCGGATACGCTGGAGATCGTCGACATTATCCCGGCGTAACCGAGCCGGAACAGCCGGAACAAGTGAAGCGCCTGCGTCGGATTGCCGACGCAGGCGGCGCTGCGTCATTTCGCACGCATTGCCCCGGAACCATCGCCAACTAAAAAACGTTGCCTCACCGGACTTTACCGGGGGCGAAAGCTCACGCCGGACCTTTTATTTTTTGGCAACCGTTGGTGAGGAGGGCGGCAGATGCCGCACGTGTTCCGGCCCTATGCCGACACCGTTGCCCGCACTATCCTCATCGCCATTCTGGTCGTACCGCTTCTGGCCATTGGCGCCGGCTATTGGCTGTCGGCCTCGCCTTACGAAACCGACCAAGCCCTCACGCTCGATCAACCGGTACCGTTCAGTCACAAGCATCACGTCGGCGGACTGGGGCTCGATTGCCGTTATTGCCATACCGCGGTCGAGACGTCGCCGGTCGCCAGCCTGCCGCCGACCCACACCTGCATGACCTGCCACTCGGAGCTCTACACCCAGACCGCGATGCTGGCGCCGGTTCGCGAAAGTCTCGCGGACAACAAGCCGATCCGCTGGAATAAAGTGAATCGCCTACCCGACTACGTCTATTTCGATCATTCGATCCACATCGCCAAGGGCGTCGGCTGCACCACCTGCCACGGCCCGGTCGGTACCATGCCGCTGATGCGGCAGGCGGCGCCGCTGACCATGGGCTGGTGTCTGAACTGCCATCGCGATCCGGCGCCGTATCTAAGGCCGGCTTCCGAAGTGTTCGATCCCGATTGGCACGCGCCGCCCGACCAGGCCGAGCGCGGCGTGATCCTCGCCCATCAAAATCTCGACAATCAGCATCTCACCGATTGCTCGGTCTGCCACCGATGAACGATCATTTGCGCCTCGACCAGGACACCATGCGTCAGCCGCCGAGCGGCGTCGATCGGCGCGCGGCGTTGAAACTGTTCGTCAGCGGAGCGGCGCTGGCGCTTGCTTCCTGCGGCCGGCCGGCCGAACAAGTCGTGCCCTATGTCGAGGTTCCCAGAGGCGAGACGCCCGGCTTGCCGCTGCGCTTTGCCACCGCGGTGCCGCTCAACGGCTACGGCCGCGGCGTTATCGTCACGTCGATCGAAGGCCGGCCGATCAAGATCGAGGGCAATCCGCGCCATCCGGCAAGCCTCGGCGCGACCGATGTCTTTGCCGAAGCGACCGTGCTGTCGCTCTACGATCCTGATCGCGCGAAAGCGCCTTACAGCGGCGGTCGCATTCAACCGTGGTCGGCGTTCGAAGCGGCGCTGCAGCCGCGGCTCGATAAGGCGCGGGCGAAGCAAGGTGCGGGACTGGCGCTGCTCACAGGGCGCGTCACGTCGCCGACTTTGGCCGCGCAGATCGCGGCGTTGACGAAATCGCTGCCGCAAGCGAAATGGTATCGTTACGAGCCGATCGAGGACGATGCGGTCCGCAACGGCGCGATATTGGCATTCGGGCGCCCGGTAACGGCGCTGCCGCGCTTTGCCGAAGCGCGTGTTGTCCTGACGCTCGATGCCGATCCCCTCGGCGCCGGCGCCGCGCAGATACGTTTCGCTCGTGACATCACCGGTGCGCGGCAATCGCATGTGCCTGAGCAATCGCTTCGCCTCTATGCCGTCGAGCCGGCCTGGACCTTGACCGGCGCGCTCGCCGATCACCGCTTGGCGTTGCAGTCGAAGTTGATCGGCGATATCGCGATCGAAATCGCGCGAACGCTCGGCGCCGCGGTGCCACAACTGGTCGGGCCGCCCGAGGTCGAACAATTCGCCAAAGCGGCCGCCGCCGATCTGTTGGCACAGCGCGGCGCCGCTTTGGTGGTGGCCGGAACGCGCCAGCCGGCGCAAGTGCATGCGCTATGCCACTGGATCAATAACGAGCTTGCCGCACCGGTCGATTTCATTGCGCCCGTCGACCCGCTCAACGCCGGCCATGCCGAGTCGCTGCGCGGCCTCGTCGCCGACGGCCACGGCGGGCACATCGACACGCTGATCGTGATCGGCGCCAATCCGGTCTATGACGCGCCGGGCGACCTCGCCCTCGCCGACGTCCTTGCCGCGGCACCGTTCACGGTGCACCTCGGAGCGTATCGCGACGAGACCGCGGCGCGCTGCACCTGGCATCTGCCACTGACGCATGTGCTGGAGGGCTGGTCGGACATCCGCGCCTTCGACGGCGCCGCCAGCATCATCCAGCCGATGATCCGCCCGCTCTACGACACCCGCACGGCGCATCAGATGCTGGCGCTGCTGAACAGCGCCAGCGGCTCCTCTTCTTACGACATGGTTCGCGGGCAGTGGCAAAAGAGTAATGCCGCGGCCGGTAGCTTCGACGAGTGGTGGCGGCAGACACTGCAAGACGGCGTGATTGCCAACACCGCGTCGGCAAAACTCGCGCTGCCGGAACCGCGGCTGCCGCAAATCGGGCCGGTGAGCGACGGCAAGAGCTTCACGTTGACGCTCGCCCCCGATCCGAGCGTGTTCGACGGCAGCTTCGCCAATAATGCCTGGCTGCAAGAATGCCCGAAGCCGTTCACCAAGCAAGTCTGGGGCAATGCGCTTCACATGGCCGCAAGCGACGCGCAGCAGCTCGGCCTTGTCGATGGCGACGTGCTGCGGCTGACCGCCGGCCGGCTCGTCCTCGAGGCTCCGGTCCTGGTGCGTCAGGGACAGGCACCGCGCACCATCGCCGCTACGCTTGGTTACGGCCGTACTGCGGCGGGCAGC
This sequence comes from uncultured Alphaproteobacteria bacterium, assembly GCA_963822935.1. Lineage (GTDB taxonomy): Bacteria > Pseudomonadota > Alphaproteobacteria > Rhizobiales > Xanthobacteraceae > BOG-931. The sequence continues at coordinate 61,955 of CAWGJP010000010.1, read as the reverse complement.
ATGGGCAACGATGTCGGCTTCGATGTGTATCGCATGCGCTCGGCGGATTTGCCGTGGTCGATCGCCGATGTCAGCATCAGCCGGACCGGCCGCAATCAAAATCTTTTACTCACGCAGCATTTCTTCAAACTCGAAGGCGAAGCCAAGGATTTACAGCCACGGTTTACGCTTGCCGACTTGAACAAGTCCGATCTGGGATTGAGCAAGCCGGGCGCCAATCCGCCGACGCTTTACCCGCCGCACCAAGACGACACTTACAAGTGGGCGATGGTGATCGATACATCGGCCTGCATCGGCTGCAACGCCTGTGTCGTCGCCTGTCAGGCCGAGAATAATGTACCGATCGTTGGGCCGGACCAGATCGCCGCCGGGCGCGACATGCATTGGCTGCGGATCGACGATTACATCGTCGACGCCAAACCGGGCTTCTCGCCGGTGCCCTGCATGCAATGTGAGCATGCACCCTGTGAGCCGGTCTGCCCGGTGGCGGCGTCGGTCCACGATAGTGAGGGGCTTAACCTGCAGGTCTACAATCGCTGCGTCGGCACCCGGTTCTGCCAATCAAACTGTCCCTACAAAGTGCGGCGCTTTAATTTCTTCGGCTACGCCGACGGCGAGGAATACAAGAGTTTCGGCGACGATATCGTCAAGGCCGTGTTCAATCCCGACGTTACGGTGCGCGGCCGCGGCGTCATGGAGAAATGCACCTACTGCATCCAGCGCATCAGCCGGGCGCGGCGCGGCGCCGAGAAAGAACATCGCACCATCCACGACGGCGAGGTCGTCACCGCCTGCCAGGCTGCCTGCCCGACGCGCGCCATCAGCTTCGGCGATCTGTCCGACGCCGGCTCGCATATCAATACGCTGCGCGCGGAGCCGCATGCTTACGCGCTCCTCGGCGAACTCGGCACGCGGCCGCGCACCACATACCTCGCCCGGCTGCAAAATCCTAATCCGGATTTTGGGAGCGAGTCATGAGCCTGACCGCTATCCGCAGCGAGCCAATGCCGCCCGAACCGGTGCGCTGGACGCTGCCGGAGGCGCGCAGTCTCGAAGCGGTGAATGCGATCGTTACGGCGCCACTCTATGAGCGCGGGCAGTGGACGTGGCGGGCGTGGTGGATCGCCTTTGCGGTGAGCGGCGCGATGACGACCGTATTCCTCGTCGGCGTAACCGTGGTTTTGATACGCGGCGTCGGCGTCTGGGGCGTCAACACCACCGTGGTGTGGGGCACCGCAATCGCCGATTACGTATGGTGGATCGGTATCGGCAACGCCGGAACACTGATCTCGGCGATGCTGCTTTTGATGCGCCAGAAATGGCGCGCATCGACCAATCGCTTCGCCGAGGCGATGACGTTGTTCGCCGCGGCCATCGCCGGGATTTTCCCGATCATCCATTTGGGTCGGCCGATGTATTTCTATTGGCTGACCCCCTACCCCAATACGATGACGCTGTGGCCGCAGTGGCGTAGCGCGCTGATCTGGGATTTCTGGGCGATCCTCAGCTATATCCTGTTCTCGATCATCTTCTGGTATGTCGGACTCATTCCCGATCTCGCCACGTTGCGTGATCGCGCGCGGAGCAAATTCGCGGCGACCGTGTACGGCGCGTTTGCCCTCGGCTGGCGCGGCTCAGCGCGGCATTGGCACGCCCATGACAGGCTGCATCTGGCGATCGCCTGCCTCGGCGTGCCGCTCGTCGTGTCGCTGCACAGCGTGGTCGGCATGGACTTCGCCGCGAGCCTGATGCCCGGCTGGCAGGAGACGATTTTCCCGCCCTATTTCGTGGTCGGTGCCATGTATTCCGGCTTCGCCATGGTGGTCTGCCTTGCCGCCCTGGTGCGCTGGGGCCTTCGCATGGAGGGACTGATTACGCTCGCGCATTTCGACGTCATGGCCAAAGTCATGCTGGCCGCCGCGATCATCATGGGGCTGTCTTATGCCACCGAATGGTTCAACGCGTGGTATGGCGGCGACCATGCCGAGCGCAGCCTCGTCGTTTTTGAGTTCACCGGCGCCTACGCACCGCTGTTCTGGGCGCTCATCCTCTGCAACGTCGTCATCCCGCAGGCGTTCTGGTTCGGCGCGGTACGCAACAGCGTCGTCGCCGTTTTTGCTATCGCCGTCGTCATCAATATCGGCATGTGGTTCGAACGCATTTTGATCGTCTGGAACACGCTGTCGCACGATTACGCGGTGAGCATGTGGCGACTGTTCATCCCGACCGTGTGGGACTGGATCACCACGTTCGGCTCGCTCGGCCTGTTCGCGCTGATGTATCTCGTCTTCGTGCGCCTCATCCCGGTAGTGTCGATGCATGAGGTGCGCAAGCTGATCGGCGAAGAGGGCGCGCCATGACCGCGCTCCTCCTTGCCGAATTTGCCAATTCCACGCGCTTGGTCGAAGCCGCGCGGCGCGCACGCGGGGAGCACTATCGTCTGATCGACGCCTTCACGCCGTTTCCCGTCGAGGGCATGCACGAACTGCTAGACCGGAAGAAGAGTCATATCCGCGTTGCCATGTTCATCGGCGGCATCGCCACGGCGGCGACGGCCTATGGTCTCGAATACTATTCCGCCGTCATCAACTATCCCTACAACAGCGGCGGCCGGCCGCTCGACGCGTGGCCCGCTTTCATGCTGGTGCCGTTTGCCACCGGCATCCTGGTCGCCGCGATCACCGGCTTTGCCTCATTGCTTGTCGAATGCGGCCTGCCCCGGCTCCATTACGCCTTGTTCGCGGTCGAGGGCTTCGAGCGGGCGAGCCAGGACCGTTTCATCCTGGCGGTAGAGCGCCCGGCCGACGACAATGCGCTGCGCCGCGCGCTCGACTTCTTTCGCGGCGCCGGGGCCACGGCCTTGCGCGAGGTCGACGCATGATGCGCCGTCTCGCCTTGGTCGCGGTGATCGCCGCCGTGGGCTTCACGCTCGCGGCCTGCGACCTCAGCATGACGCAGCAGCGCAAGCTCACGACCTATGCGCCGACGTCGCTGTGGCCGGACGGAACGTCGGCGCGGCCATTGCCGGCGCATGTGGTGGCGCAAGGCGACGTCGCGCGCGCCGTCGAGGCAAAAACGCCGCCGCCGGTCACGCCCGCACTGCTCGCGCGCGGCCGGGAGCGCTTCGGCATTTTCTGCGCACCGTGCCATGGGCTCGCCGGCGACGGTGACGGCATCATCGTCGCACACGGCTTTCCGGCGCCGCCGTCCTATCACATCGATCGCCTTCTCGCCGCGCGGGCGCAGCATTTCTACGACGTGATGACCAATGGCTATGGCGTGATGTTTTCTTATGCCGACCGGGTCGACCCGCACGATCGCTGGGCGATCGCCGCCTATATCCGCGCGCTGCAACTGTCGCGGCGCGCCACTGCCGCCGAAGCGCCCGACGCCGCGGAGCATATCCGATGAACGGCCGCAATCACCGCCGCATCGATTTGCGCAACGCCGCGCTGGTCGGCGCCGCCTGGGCGGCCGTGCTTTTGATCGTTGCCGCTTTGCTCGACCCGAAAGCCGCGGCGGCGGGGTGGCTGGTCGGCTTCGCGTTCTGGGCGCAGCTCCTGGTCGGCGCGCTCACGCTCATTATGATTCACCGGCTGACCGGCGGCCGCTGGGGCGAAGTCGCGGCGCCGGTGATCGAGCCGGCCGCGGCCGCGGTGCCGCTCCTTGTCGTGCTTGCCATTCCACTCTTCATGTCGATTCCGACGCTCTATCCCTGGCCGCACCAGCCGGCCGCGATCAAAACCGACGTGCTATCTTATTATCTGAACATACCCTCATTCATCGTCCGCGCGCTGCTGGCATTGATCGGCTGGTCGGCGCTGGCGCTCTTCCTACCGCGGGTCAACGGCCGATCGGGCCGCTTTCTCGCTGCGCACGGCCTGGTGTTTCACGCGCTGATCATCTCGTTTGTCTCCATCGACTGGTATTTATCGCTCGAAGCCCCGTTCACGTCGTCGTCGTTCGGTGCCAGCGTCGCCGTTACCTCGCTGGTCAGCGCGCTGGCCTTTACCGCGCTGCTGGCGCCGATACCTGAGGACGATGCCGCTATCGGCGACATCGGCGGCCTTCTTCTCGCGACCGTGCTCGGCATCACCTATATCGACTTCATGGCCGTGCTGGTGATCTGGTACGGCGACCTGCCGCGCGAGGAAATCTGGTTCGTCGAGCGCGACCGGTGGCCGTGGGACGCAGTGGCGGCTGCGGCCTTCCTCCTGGCATCCGTCGTCCCGGTCCTCGCGCTCCTCCTAGCAAAAGTCCGCAATGCGCGCCGGCCGCTGCGCGCGGTCGGTGCTTGCGTGCTGATCGGCGTTGCTTGCTACCACGCCTATCTGATCGCGCCGCTGGCGGGGTGGCGCGCGCTCGTCGCCGCGCTCGTCGCGGTCAGCGGCATCGGGCTCGCCTTGCTCGGCCTGTTCATGAGCGGCGTCACCACACTCTTTCCCTTCCGGGAGCCGGCCGATGTCCGCTGACGAGCACATTCACTATGCGCCGGAACCGGCCGACGTCGACACCCGTATCGTGCTGTGGGCCGCTATCGCTGCGCTCGTGTTGCTGTTCGGCGCCATCGGAGGGCTCTACGCCGTCTATGACTATGACGTCCCCATCAAGACTGTCCCGTCGCCGAAGGAATTTCCGCAGCCGCGGGTCGTCACCCAGGAAGCCGATATCGCGGAATTGCACCGGCTCGCCGCCGCACAGAACCAACGCCTGAAAACCTGGAGCTGGGCCAACGCCCAGCACACACTCGTTCAAATTCCGATCGACCGGGCGATGAAGCTCCTGGTGCAAAAAGGCGGCGACGCTTATGCGCCGCTGTTGCCGCCGCAAGGGGCACTGAGTTCGCCCACCGCGGGCGCGCAAAATGCGATCACCCCCTCTAGCCCGACCACTTCAAGTAAGCCAACGCCGGAGCAGCGGCCATGACTTACGCGGGCTGCATCGCCGTCATCTCCACGATCATGACCGCGGCGTTGACGCTGTCGACGCCCGCATTGGCGAATTTCACGTCGGCCCAGCTTGCTGGCATTTCCGCCTCGCCACCGCCGCAAGCGGCACTGCCGCTCGCGCTTTCATTCGAAGACGACAAAGGGCGCTCCAGGACGATTGGGAATACCATCGGTGGCGTGCCCGCCGTAGTGATCTTTGCTGACTTCACCTGCCGCACGCTGTGCGGACCGATCGTGGAATTCACCGCCGCCGGTCTCGCCAAAACCGGACTGCGTCCCGGCCTCGATTATCGCCTGGTGGTGATCGGAATCAATCCGCGCGACGGCATCGACACCGCGCAAGCGATGCGGGCGCAACATATCGGCCCGAACGATCCGGTCGGCCGCGCCACCGTGTTCTTGGGCGGCGGTGACGCCGACATTCGCGCCGCAACGCAAGCAGTCGGTCTCCATTACGCCTATGACGCCGAACACGATCAATACGCGCATCCGGCGGCCGCCTATGTCGTCGATTCGACCGGCCGCGTCCGCCGCGTCATGTCACCGATCGGGCTCGACGGCGGCGATCTGCGGTTAGCCATTATCGATGCCGGCCACGGCGCCGTCGGCGGCTTTGCCGACCAACTGCATCTTCTCTGCTACGGCTTCGATCCCGCCAAGGGCATCTATACCGAGCGCATCACCACCATGCTCGGTTACGCCGCCGGAGCGACGCTCGTCATTCTGGCCGCCGGCATCTTCGGCATGGTCGCGCGTCAGCGGCGGAGGGCGGCGACATGAATATTTCCCAATTCACCACCGAGGCCTCCGATTATGCCGTGAAGGTCGATCATTTGTTCTATCTGGAATCGATTATTTCCGGCCTCGTCGTGCTGCTGGTCAGCGGACTGATCATCGTTTTCTTCGCGCTGTATTACCGCGGCTCGTCGACGCCGCGCGGCAAGGTTCCGGAGCACAAGAGCCGTGAGATCGAGATCGGCTGGACGGTGGCGACGCTATTCAGCTTCTTGTTTTTGTTCTGGTGGGCGGCCTCGGACCAGCTCACCGCGCTGGCGCCACCGAAGCATGCGCTCGAAATCCATGTCGTTGCCAAGCAATGGATGTGGCGCTTCCAGCATCCGAGCGGCGCGCGAGAGATCGATGAGCTGCATGTGCCGGCGCACACCAATATACGGCTGGCGATGACGTCGCAGGACGTCATTCACGATCTTTATCTGCCAGCGCTGCGCCTGAAGCAGGACATTCTGCCCGATCGCTACACCTATGAATGGTTCAACGCCACTAAGACCGGCATCTTCCATTTCACCTGTGCGGAATTTTGCGGCACCGACCATTCGATCATGGCCGGCTCGCTGGTGATTATGACCCCGGAAGACTATGCGCGCTGGACCGCGGCGCAGCCGGAGGGCGACGATCTCGCCCATCAGGGCAAGGCGCTGTTTCATTCGCTCGGCTGCTCGGGATGCCACACGCCGGGATCGTCGGTGCATGCGCCCGATCTGAACGGCGTTTACGGTCACGTCGTGCATCTTAGCGACGGCGGCACACGGACCGCCGATGAGGCTTACTTGCGGGATTGCATGCTGCGGCCGGATTCGACCCGCGTTGCCGGCTTTCCCCCGATCATGCCGAACTTTAGCGGTGCGGTCGATGAAGGCCAGATCGTCGAACTGGTCGCCTATATCAAGTCGTTGACCACGGATCAGGATGCCGGAGCGCAGGACCAATCGCCGGGAGGCCAGCAATGACCGATGTGACACTGCCGTTCGTGCCCCCGCTCGATGCCGGCGGCGAGAGCTATCTCGACGAAGGCCACACCATTCTGTCGTGGCTGACTACGACAGATCACAAGCGCATCGCCATTCTCTACGCGCTGTCGATCACGGTATTCTTCTTCATCGGCGCCGTCGCCATCGGCTTGGTGCGGCTCGAACTGATCAGTCCGACCGGTTTGTTCCTGACTTCCGACGAATACAATCGCCTGTTCACGATCCACGGCATCATCATGGTGTGGTTCTTCCTGGTGCCGTCGATTCCGGCCACCATGGGCAACTTCATATTGCCGATGATGATCGGCGCGCCGGACGTCGCATTCCCGCGGCTCAATCTGATGTCGTGGTATCTCTATGTCGGCGGCGCCGCCTTCACCATCTATGTCTTGTTCTCGGGCGGCGTCGACACCGGCTGGACGTTCTATCCGCCATTCTCGTCGGACTATTCGCATTCAAACGTGATCGGGGCCGCGGCCGGCGTCTTCATCGTCGGTTTTTCGTCGATCGCGACCGGCGTGAATTTCCTCGCCACCATCCACATGCTGCGTTGTCCCGGCATGACCTGGCTGCGGCTGCCGCTGTTCGCCTGGTCGATGTACGTGGTCTCGATGGTCATGGTGCTGGCAACGCCAGTGCTGGCGATGTCGCTGCTGCTGATTTCGGCGCAGCGCTTTTTCGGGCTGCCGATCTTCGATCCCAGTGCCGGCGGCGATCCGCTGCTGTTCCAGCATCTGTTCTGGTTCTACAGCCACCCCGCCGTCTACATCATGATCTTGCCGGCGATGGGCGTGGTGTCCGAAATATTTACCTGCTTCGCGCGACGGCGGCTGTTCGGCTACGGCTTCATGGTATTCGCGCTGATCATGATCGGCGTGGTGGGCTTCATGGTCTGGGGCCATCACATGTTCGTCGCCGGCCAATCGCCGTTGGCCAATCTGGTGTTCTCGTTCCTGTCGTTCATCGTCGCGGTGCCGTCGGCCATCAAAGTGTTCAACTGGACGGCGACCCTTTACCGCGGCCACATCGGCTTCGAGGCGCCGATGATCTACGCACTCGGTTTTCTCGGCCTGTTCACCATCGGCGGCCTGACCGGATTGTTCCTTGCCTCGGTGCCGATCGACATCGCAACCACGGATTCCTATTTCGTCGTCGCCCATTTCCACACCATCATGGTCGGAGGCACGGTGTCGGCATTCATGGCCGGCATTCACTATTGGTGGCCGAAGGTGACTGGGAAGCTTTACAATGAATTCTGGGCGCAGTTCGCCGCCATCACCATGTTTCTCGGCTTCAACGTGACGTTTCTGCCGCAGTTCGTGATGGGCTGGCTCGGCATGCCGCGCCGCTATCATTATTATCCTGACGTCTTTCAGATCTGGCACATCCTATCCAGCGGCGGCGCGGTGATTCTGGGGGTCGCCTATTTGATGCCGCTGGTCTATTTGACCTGGTCGCTGTTCTACGGCGAGAAGTCGCCGGACAATCCGTGGCATGCCACCGGCCTGGAATGGCAGACGCCGTCGCCGCCGCCGAAATCGAATTTTCTGCGTCCACCGCGGATCGACGCCGATCCTTACGATTATCACGATTTCGGCCGCGCCGCGGAAACCGGCGACGAATTGCAAGCCCGCCCGCAGGGCGACGCGTCATGACCGAGACCGCCGGCGCATTGCGCGAACCGTGGCCCGATCTCCGGCTGCAGCGTGAAGGCGTTGGGCTCGGCATGTGGATATTTTTGGCGAGCGAGGTGCTGTTCTTCGGTTCATTGTTCTGCGGCTACGCGGTCTATCGCACGTTCAACGCCGAGGCGTTTCGCATCGCCGGCGCGCACACCGAGATTGTCTATGGTTCTATCAATACCGTGCTGCTCCTGACCTCGAGCCTGACCATGACCGTTGCGCTGCGCGCCGCCACGGCGGAATTGCGCAACCTCACTTTGTATTGCCTCGCCGCCACCGCGGCGCTTGGCGTCGCATTCGTCATTTGTAAGAGTCTCGAATATAACGAAGATCTCAAACAGCATTTGTTTCCAGGGCCGCATTTTCCGTTGTCGCCGCCGGCGACGCAAATGTTCTGGGGCTTTTATTGGATCATGACTGGAATTCACGCCGTGCACCTTACTGGCGGCATCGTGGTGGTGCTGGTGGTGTTCACGTTGTTCAAGCGGCGCGTCATTCCAGTGCAAGGCTCGACCATGGAGGGCGTTGCGATCTATTGGCATTTCGTCGATTCGGTCTGGCTCTTGCTCTATCCCCTACTTTATTTGGCGGGCCGCCCATGAGCCAAACCGAAACCGAGGATCGGCAACGCGGTTCTGCACGCGCTTGGCGGCTGTGGAAAGGTCCCGGCCTGACTTGGCTGGCGCTCGTCGCGCTGTTCGCCGTGAGCCTCGGCTCGGCCTATCTGCCGCTCGGCGCCGGCAACCTGACCGTCAATTTGTTGATAGCGGCCATCATGATTGGGCTCTTAGTGACTTTCTTGATGGATCTGAAGAATGCCAGGACGATCATACGGGTCGTTGCCGCCGCCGGACTGTTCTGGACGATTTTCATGTTCGCGCTGACCTTCAACGATTATCTGTCTCGGCATTATTGAGAAAATCCGTTTCCTCATGGCTCAGTCACACAGCAAACGCGGCGGAAAAGCGCAATCCCAGCGTCGTGCCGCGAAATCCTGGCCATGCTGACGCAATTCGTCGTGCCGGTGCTGATTGGCAATATTGTCGGCGGCACCGCGCTGTTCGCGCTGATCGCTTACGCGCAGGTGATGAAAGAAATCTAGGCGAAAGATTTCTAAGCCGCTTTGTCTTCCCGCGCCGGCAGCTTGACGCCGTGGATGAGGTCATGGATGGCGCTGAGCTTCTCAATGACCGGCGACGACAGAATGAACGGATAGATGTCCGATAATCCCATGGTCCGGTTGAGGCTGTTGAGCGCGTTGCTCAAGGGAATCCAGGTTTCGATCAGCGGCGTCGGGTCGCGCACGGTGTAGGGGTCGAAATCGACCTGGGCGTCAAGCTCGCCCGGCCGCGCCAGCCGCGGATGCACATACATGCCGAAGGCGCGCGCCATTTCCAGCGTATCGACGATGTGCAGGTAATGGGCCCAGGTTTCGGCAAAGTCCTCCCACGGGTGCGACGTGGCATAGGCGCTGATGAAATTCTCCTGCCAGTTGGGCGGCGCGCCATTGGCGTAATAGGTCTGCAGCGCTGCACCGTAATCCGCCCGCTCGTCGCCGAAAATCTTGCGGCAGTCCTCGGTGAGATTACCGTCACGCACCAGCACGTCCCAGAAATAATGGCCGACCTCGTGGCGAAAATGACCAAGCAAAGTGCGATAGGGCTCATGCATGATGGTACGCCGTTTCTCGCGTTCGGCGTCGTCGGCCTCCTCGAGCGCCAGCGTAATCAGCCCGTTATCGTGGCCGGTCATCACCCGCGGGCCGCCAACATGAGGCGGACTCGCCAGGAAATCAAAGATCAGGCGCTCGCCGCCCTTCTCGTTGCGCCCATCGAGCGGCAGATTGAGCTTCATCAGCGTATAGAATAGCCGATGCTTGGCGACCTCGATCTTGTGCCAGGCGAGCACGTTCTGTGTAACGCCGGTGTCAGGGACGGTGCGGTTATGCCGGCAGGCCGCGCAGTACTGACCTGGCTTCTCTCCCTCGATCATCCAGTTGCAGACGTCGAACGCCGCGTTGGCGCAGAACCGATATAGTTTCTTTTCCACCGCCAGCGCGCGCCATACTTGGCCTTGCGGCTCCAGCGCCGACAGATTCATGATTTCCGGTATGAAGCCGAGCCGGTGCGAACATCGCTTGCATATGGTGTTCTCAAAATACAGCAATTGCTCGCAATGCTGACACTTGAAAAGCTTCATGGGCTTTCCGCTGTTCGCGCTGCCGTGGAACTCAGTGCCATCTTAATACGTCGGCCCGCGCAAATCGTTCCTCCTCTTGCGCAAGCCCCAGCGCCCACGCGCGGGAAACGTCCGCCTGCCGGCGCGCGCATGAAACAGCGGCTGGCACCGAAGATATTTTCCATAGATTACAATGCCTTAGAGATGTTGAAGAGCGGGCGAGCAAGGTCCGACGACATATCCGAATGTGCTGAGTCGAACAACATGCGGATGCTTTCTCTCCGATAAGTGGCGGCCGCTCCAATCATCTCAACGGCGTTTCGTTCCATAGCGTATTTTTGACGCGCGCCGGAGCAAAACGCGCGCTCGAACGTTGTTTGGTATTCGCAACTCCACTCTTGCAAGTCCACTCTTGCAAGTCCACGCTTGCAAATCCACTCTTGGAGGCTAACCCAAATGAAAATGCTAGTAACTCTATCGACCGGCGCGCTGTTGCTTTCCACCGCGGCTTTCGCTCAACCGATGGCGGCCGGCGGCCCTGGGCTCATGAACAGCGTTCCGTCATCGAGCGTGACCGTAACGGACTGGTACAAGCAGGACGTCTACGATCCGAACAACAACAAGATCGGTGAAGTCATGGATGTCCTGGTCAGCAAAGACGGACAGGTCCAGGCGGCGATCGTCGGCGTCGGCGGATTCCTCGGCGCCGGCGAGAAGGACGTCGCGGTGAGCTTCAACACCATCAAACAGACAATGAAGAACGACAAGATCTATTTGACGATGGATACCAGCAAAGACGCGCTGAAGAAGGCGCCAGGCTTCAAATACGACAGCACCAAAACGACCTGGGTGCCCGACACGTCCAGCAAGTAAAGCGAACTTGCTCACTTGGCGAGAGCCCCGGCATCAGTCGGGGCTCTTCGTCGTAATCAAATCAACGGCCGCAGCGGGATTTCCGCGTCAAAATACAGCGCGACGCGCTCCAAGACCCGTGGGTTCATCAGCGTCAGCGTGCCGTTGTTGACGGCGAACATGCCCATGCGCCGCAACTTTGCCAGCGTCTTATTGGTGTGAACAAGCGAAAGGCCCAGTGCGTCGGCAATATGCTGCAGGGTCAGCGGAAAAGCGAAGCCGTCAGCGGCGTCAACAAGATCCAAGAGCCTGGCCCGCTTGTAAAGCCCGGCGATCAGTGCGGCGACGCGTTCGATGGCGTTGCGCCGGCCGACACTGGTGAGGTTTTCATCGACGATACTTTCTTCGCGCGAGCCGAGCCAGGTGACGTCGAAAGCAAGACCCGGCATCTTCCCGAACAGCGCCCAGACATCGCGCCGCGGCAGCATGCAGAGCTGGACATCGGTGAGCGCCTCGATGCCGTGCAGCGCCGCATCGAACATGGCGGCCTGCAAACCGAGCAGGTCCCCGGGCAACAAAAAGTTCAGAATCTGCCGGCGGCCGTCAGGCAATGTCTTGAAGCGGAACGCCCAGCCGGAATAGAGCGTATAAAGCTGCGGACTCTCCTCGCCGGCGCGAATGATCTCGGCGCCCGCGGACAGCTCAATGTGCCGCTCTTTCAAATCATCGATCGTGGCCAGTTCTTCCGGCGTGACCGGCTTGAACGATCCACATTCCCGCAATGCACATTGGTAGCAACTGAGCTGCATCGTTCCTCAAAAGGGTATGCGTCCACAATGTCCGATACCTGACATTGTACGACTGGGTGAAGGAAACAGATAAATTGGTCTTAGAGGGAACAGAGAGATGCCATAAAGGAAACGCGCAAAAACCCGTGGAAGTTCCATGCGGGATCAACCCGGTGCGTCTTTTGCCATAGCCGAATTCCAGGGGCCTGAGATAAAGTGCGCATCAGCCGCCAGGGCGCCCGACGTGGGGTCATGGGGCACCACTTCCTTTTTGGCTTCCATGCTTCGCATGAAAGCCAATCCTACCCAGGCGCGAATTTGACCGAGTTGAAACCCGAGCCAAACCCGCTGGCTCTGCTGAACCGGAGTTTTTTGGTCACCACGATGCTCGCGGCCCTGATCGTGGCCGCGGCATTTTGGTTGGGCGCGCGCAACAAGAGCGACGACGAGTGGGTGCGGCACTCGCTCGAAGTGCGCGCGCAGCTGGTGCGTGTCCTGAGCATCGTGCAAAGCGCGGAAACCGGACAGCGCGGCTATCTGCTGACGGGACAGGAGCTTTACCTGCAACCCTACCAGCTGGCGCTCGAGCAATTGTCTCCAGTGCTGGAGCGGACGCAGGATCTGATCGGGGACAATCCCGCGCAGCGCAACAATCTGCTGCAGCTCCGTCAACTCATCAAGGACAAGCTCGCCGAACTGGGATCAACGGTCGATGCGTACAAAACCGGCCACAACGACGCTGCGCTGGCCATCGTCAATGGCGACAGCGGCTTTCGGCTCATGCAGGAAGTCCGCCGGAGCGTCGACGCCATGCAGGCGGAGGAAGACCGGCTCCTGACGGCACGCCAGGCGGCCGCGGCGCGCTCCGGCATGCTGCTGCAGGGCGGCGTTGCCATCGCCTTTCTGCTGATCGGCGGCGTCGGCACTTTGATTGCCCGGTTCACCCGTGGATCTTTCGCGGCGCTTACCACGGCGCGCGATCGGCTTACACTTGCCAATCGTGAATTGCTCGACCAAGTGGCCCGCCGCGAAGCGGCTGAAAGCCAGCTGCGCCAAGCGCAAAAGATGGAAGCGCTCGGTCAGCTCACCGGCGGCATCGCCCACGATTTCAACAATATGCTGGGCGTCATCATGGGGGCGCTCGATCTGGTCAAGCGCCGCATCGCCAAGGGTGAATATGGCGTGGAGCGTTTTCTCGACGCCGCGACCATCGCCAGCGAGCGCGCGGCCACCCTCACCCAGCGGCTGCTGGCTTTCGCGCGCCAGCAGCCATTGTCGCCGCAGCCGCTTGACGCCAACAAAATGATCGCCGCCATGTCGGACCTGCTGCAGTCGACGCTTGGCGAGCATATCCAGATCGAAACGGTGACCGCCGCCGGTTTGTGGACGGTGCACGCCGATTCGCAGCAACTCGAGAACGCGATCCTCAACATCGCGCTCAACGGCCGTGACGCCATGCCGGACGGCGGCAAGCTAACGATCGAAACCGCCAACGCCCATCTCGATGATGCTTATTGTGCCCATAATCCCGAAGTACAGCCGGGGCAATTCGCGATGATCGCGATTACCGACAACGGAGTCGGCATGCCTCCGGAGGTCGCGGCACGCGCCTTCGATCCGTTCTTCACCACTAAAGCCACGGGCAAGGGCACCGGGCTGGGCTTAAGCCAAGTCTACGGATTCATCAAGCAATCGAGCGGGCACATCAAGGTCTACAGCGAGCCCAGCGCCGGTACGACGGTGAAGATCTATCTGCCGCGGCTCGTCGGCGATGCCACGGAAATTAAGCGCGCCATTGCCGTGCCGATGCGCACCGGCAATCGCAACGAAATCATCCTGGTGGTGGAGGACGACCCGCTGATGCGGCGGCTGGCGACCGAATTGCTGCACGAGCTCGGCTATACCGTGTTCGACTGCGACGGCGCCGCGAACGCGCTGGCCACGCTCGACCGCGTCGCCGACGTCAAGCTGCTCTTTACCGATGTGGTCATGCCGGACACCAACGGCAAAAAGCTTGCAGACGAGGCGGTACGCCGACGGCCCGGGCTGAAGGTTTTGTTCACAACCGGCTACACCGCCAACGCCGTGGTGCACGGCGGCGTGCTCGACACCGGCGTCAACTTCATCTCCAAGCCGTTCACGCTCGATCAGCTCGCCGCCAAGGTGCGCGCGGTATTGGACGCATAGAACAAAAAAGCGTCAAGCGTGCGCCGCCGAGCGCGGTTCGTCGGCGGCCGCATGCGCGGCCCCGAGCAGAAAAATCTTTTGCAGCATATTGCGTTCGATCGGTTTTTGCAGGATCGGCACTCCGGCAAAGCGGCTGTCGACGCTTTCGGCGTCGTAGCCGGTGACAAACACGAATGGCACGCCGCGTTGGCTCAATATCTCGGCGACGGTGTAGACCAAGCCGTCACCGAGATTGATGTCGAGCACCGCGGCATCCAACTGGCTGTCGCGCGAGGCCGACAAAGCTTCGGACGCCGAGCTGATGGGACCGACCACCTGGAAGCCGAACTCGGCGAGCGTGTCCTGGATCATCATCGCGACCAGAGCCTCGTCCTCGACCAGAAGGACCCGCGGTTTGTTGTTGTGTTTCAAGCCGATGACGGCGCCGTTCACCTGGCCGTTGTCGCGCAATACATGCAATGCCCGGGACTTGGTCAACTCGCTGCGCGGTATCGCAAGCGAGCAACGCAGGCCTTTCGGATTCCAGTCGAACGACGCCTTGCCGCCGAGCTGCTGCTGGATACTCGCTGCGATGACCTTGAGACCGAAACTACGCGATGACGGCTCGGCGATGGCAGGACCGCCGAGTTCGACCCAACTCAGCGTCAAGGCGTCGCCCTGCAATTGCCAGTCGAGCGTAATCTTGCCGCCCGGCGACGACAACGCGCCATGCTTGGCGGCGTTGGTCGCAAGCTCGTGCAGCGCCAGCGCCAGCCCTTGCGCGGTCGCCGGCTGCAGCGAAATATCCGGCCCGCGGATGGTAATCTTGTCGCCGCCGCGATAAGGCGCGAGCTCCTCGGTGACCAAGGTCGCCAGATCGGCGCCGTGCCAGCGCGAGTCCGACAACAGTGTGTGTGCGCGCGCCAGCGCCTTGATGCGGCCCTCGATTGCCTGCACGTATTCGTCGACGGTTTTGGCGCGCGTGAGCCGAATGATCGACTGGATCACCGCGAGCGCGTTGCGAGCGCGGTGATCGACCTCGCGCGCCAACAGAACTTGCCGTTCCTCAGCCTCCTTGCGCTTGGAAATGTCGATGGCGGTGCCGATCACGCGCACGCATTTTCCATCGGCGTCGAAGACCGCGCGGCCCTTCGCCGCGATCCAGCGAATGACGCCGTCTTCTTTGCCGACGCTGCGGTACTCGACATCGTAGAGCGCGCGCTTTTGCGGGTCGCAGGCGGCGGCGAAGGCCGCACTGATCGCCTCTTTGTCGTCGAAATGCAGGCCGGCATAGAAATCCGCCAAACTCACCGGCACGTCCGGCGAAATCCCGAACATGGCTTTGACGCGCGGCGGCCAGAACAGCGTGTCGGTTACGGTGTCGACGTCCCACAAGCCGATTTCGGCGGCCTCGGTGGCCAACCGCAATTGCTGCTCGCTGTCGAGCAGGCGCGCATTGGAGGCCTCAAGCTCCGCCGTGCGATCGGCGACGTGACGTTCAAGCGTCGAGTTGAGCCGCTCAAGCTCGCGCGTCTTCCGGAACAGCTCGGCGAATACCCGTACCTTGGCGCGCAGAACTTCGGGGACGACTGGAACGGGAACGTAATCGACCGCCCCCATCTCATAGCCGCGCAGCCGATCGACGTCGGTGAGATGAATGGCGGAGATAAAAATGATCGCCGTCTTGCGGAACCGTGGATGCTCGCGGATCATCGCCGCCAGTTGAAAGCCATCGAGTTCCGGCATGCAGACGTCGATCAAAACGACAGCCACGTCGTTTTTCAGGAGAAATTGCAGCGCCTCGCGCGCCGACGAGGTCTTGACCAGGTTTTCGCCGAGATCGCCGAGGATCACTTCGTAGGCGAGCAGCTTGTCCGGCTGGTCGTCGACCAGCAGGACGTTGACTTTATCGCTCGCGACTTGGCCGGCCATGTGCTCGGTCATGTTGTTCCGCCTAGCGGTGCAGCCACATCCGCAGCGCGGACAAGAGCTGTTCGGTATTGACCGGCTTGGCGAGGTAATCCGACGCACCGGCTTGCAGGCATTTTTCGCGGTCGCCTTTCATCGCCTTAGCCGTCAAGGCGATGATCGGCAGGCGGCGATATTCCTTGTTCTGGCGAATCCGCTCGATGGTCTGATAGCCGTCCATTTCCGGCATCATGATGTCCATGAGCACGATGGCGAGCGCGGGGGTTTCCTCGATGATCTGGATCGCCTCCGCGCCGGTCGTGGCGGTGAGCACACTCATGCCGCGCCGCTCCAGCGCACTCGATAGCGCGAAGATGTTGCGTGGATCGTCGTCGACCAGGAGCACGGTGCGGCCGACCAGATCCTCGTCGGAACTGTTGAGCCGTTCCAGCATATGCTGCTTTTCCGGCGGCAGGTCGGTGATGACCCGGTGCAGGAACAGCGCGGTTTCGTTGAGCAGCCGCTCGGGCGACTCGACGCCCTTGACCACGATGCTGCGCGCCATGGTGTGCAACTGCGCATCTTCCTCCGCCGACAATTCGCGGCCGGTGAAGACCACCACCGGAATGTCGGTCAGATCCCGATCCGCGCGCATGCGCTCGAGCACCTCGAAGCCGGACATATCGGGCAGCCGCAGGTCGAGCACCACGCAGTCGGCAGGTCGCTGCTGGAGCGCGTTTAGAGCTTCGGCGCCGGTTGTGGCGTTGACGATCTCGATGTCGTCGTGGCCGAGCAGTTCACGGATACTCATCTGCTCGACCTGATTGTCCTCGACGATGAGCAGGCGTTTCTTCCGCGGCTCGGCGAACTCCTTGATGCGAGACAGCGCCTCGTCGATACCTTCGCGGCTCGTCGGCTTGTTGACGAAGGCAAACGCCCCGCGCGCCAGTCCATGCTGGCGATCCTCGTCGAGCGAGACGATCTGCACCGGGATATGCCGGGTGAGCGGGTTCTGCTTGAGCTGGCTGAGCACGTTCCAGCCCAGCATGTCGGGCAGGAACACGTCGAGCGACACCGCCGTCGGTTGATATTGCTTGGCGAGATTGAGCGCATCGTCGCCACGCATCGCCAGCAGCGCCTTGAACCCCTTGTCGCGGGCAAGATCGACCAGGATGCGAGCATAATGCGGATCGTCTTCCACGATCAGCAGGATCGCGTCACCGGCCCGGATGTCCATGCGATCGTCGGGGATCGGCTCGACGGTACGCTCGGGAGCGATATGGAATCCCCCCTGACGCCGCGGCAGCGGCGTCGTTGCGGCGGCCGCCGCTCCGGCCTGGAGCGAAGCGCTCGGGCCGACATATTTGATCGGCAGATAGAGCGTAAAGGTCGAGCCAGTGCCCGGCGCGCTGCGCAGATGAATTTCGCCGCCGAGCAGGCTTGCAAGTTCGCGGCTAATGGCAAGGCCAAGGCCGGTGCCGCCGTATTTGCGGCTGGTCGAGGCATCGGCCTGCTGGAACGCTTCGAAGATGATCTTCTGCTTCTCCTGTGGAATGCCGATGCCGGTGTCGCTGACCTCGAAGGCGACGACGCCGACCGCCTGGCTGAGCACCGGATGATCGGCACTCCAGCCGCCGACCGCGGCATTGACGTTTAGCCGCACGCCGCCCTGGGCGGTGAACTTAAACGCGTTCGATAGCAAGTTCTTGAGCACCTGCTGCAGACGCTTGGTGTCGGTCGTGATGTTGCGACCGAGATTCGGATCGACGTGGACTTCGAACGAAAGCTGCCGGGTTTCCGCCTCATGGCGGAACGGCCGCGCCACCATGTCGAGCAGGTTCGAGAAGAACACCTCCTCGGCGTCAACCGTAACCGTGCCCGACTCGATCTTCGACAGGTCGAGAATGTCGCTGATTAGGTTGAGCAGGTCAGTGCCCGCGCCATGGATCGTCTTGGCGAATTCGACCTGTTTCGCCGTCAGATTGCCCTCCGGATTGTCGGTAAGCTGCTGACCGAGGATCAGGATCGAATTGAGCGGCGTGCGCAGCTCGTGCGACATATTGGCCAGGAATTCCGACTTGTACTTCGACGTCAGCGCGAGCTCGGTTGCCTTTTCCTCAAGCGCGCGGCGGGCCTGCTCGATTTCCTGGTTCTTGCGTTCCACTTCGACGTTGCGCTCGGCAAGCTGCTGCGCCTTCTGCTCAAGCTGCTCGTTGGTCTGCTGCAATTCCCTTTGCTGCGCCTGCAATTCGCCGGCGAGCTGCTGCGATTGCTTGAGCAGACCTTCGGTCTGCATCGTCGCTTCGATCGAATTGAGCACGATACCGATCGAGGTGGTGAGCTGTTCGAGGAACATGGTTTGCAGTGCGGTGAATTCCTGCATCGAGGCGAGCTCGATCACCGCCTTGACCTGATTTTCGAACAGCACCGGCAGCACGATGTTGTTACGCGGCGCGACCTTGAGCAGCGCCGAAGAGATCGGCACGGTATTGTCCGATATGTCCGTAATCAGCATGCGGCGCTTGTCGAGGGCGCATTGGCCAACCAGGCCGTCGCCGAGGCTCAACGATTGCCGATGCCCGTTGGCGGCGTCGTCGGCATAGGCCGCCAGCAGATTGAGCGTGTTGTTTTTCTCTTCGCCCTCCATCTGATAAATAACGCCTTGGTGGGCGTTGACCAGCGGGGTTAGCTCGGACAACAGCAGCCGGCCGACCGTAGTGAGGTCGCGCTGGCCCTGCAGCATGTTGGTGAATTTCGCCAGGTTGGTCTTCAGCCAGTCTTGCTCGGTATTGCGGTCGGTGGTGAGCCGCAAATTGTCGATCATGGTGTTGATGTTGTCTTTGAGCTCGGCCACCTCGCCACGCGCTTCCACCTGAATCGAACGCGTCAAGTCGCCCTTGGTCACCGCAGTCGCCACCTCGGCGATGGCGCGCACCTGCGTGGTCAGGTTGGCGGCCAACAAATTGACGTTGCCGGTGAGGTCTTTCCAGGTGCCGGCGGCGCCGGGCACGTTGGCTTGGCCGCCAAGCCGGCCTTCAACGCCCACTTCGCGGGCCACCGTGGTCACCTGATCCGCAAAGGTGGCGAGCGTGTCGGTCATATTGTTGATGGTTTCGGCGAGCGCCGCCACCTCGCCTTTCGACTTGACCGCAAGATTCTGCTTGAGATCGCCGTTGGCGACCGCAGTCACCACTTTGACGATGCCGCGCACCTGCTCGGTGAGGTTGGCCGCCATGACGTTGACAGTGTCGGTCAAATCCTTCCAGGTGCCGGCGACGCCGGGCACCTGTGCCTGGCCACCGAGCAGACCTTCAGTGCCGACCTCGCGGGCCACGCGGGTGACTTCCGAGGCGAAACCGTTGAGCTGGTCCACCATGGTATTGATGGTGTTTTTCAGTTCCAGAATCTCGCCCTTGACGTCGACGGTGATCTTGCGGCTCAAGTCGCCGCGCGCCACCGCGGTGGTGACTTCGGCGATGTTGCGGACCTGGGTGGTGAGGTTCGCGGCCAGAAGGTTGACGTTGTCGGTGAGGTCCTTCCACGTGCCGGCGACACCCGGCACCACCGCCTGACCGCCGAGGCGGCCGTCGGTGCCGACCTCGCGGGCGACGCGCGTCACCTCTGCGGCGAACGAGCGCAACTGCTCGACCATGGTATTGAGGGTATCTTTGAGCAGCAGCATTTCGCCGCGCACGTCGACCGTGATCTTCTTCGACAAGTCGCCGCCGGCGATCGCCGTCGCCACCTCGGCGATGTTGCGCACCTGCGCGGTCAGGTTCGAGGCCATGAAGTTGACGTTGTCGGTCAAATCCTTCCAGGTGCCGGCGACACCGGGCACGCCGGCCTGACCGCCGAGCTTGCCTTCGGTACCGACCTCGCGCGCCACGCGGGTGACTTCCGAGGCGAAGGCATTGAGCTGGTCCACCATCGTGTTGATGGTGTTCTTCAGTTCCAGAATTTCGCCTTTCACGTCGACGGTGATCTTGCGGCCGAGATCGCCGCGCGCTACCGCGGTGGTCACCTCGGCGATGTTGCGCACCTGCGCCGTCAGGTTGCCGGCCATCGAGTTCACGCTGTCGGTCAAGTCCTTCCAGGTGCCGGCGACGCCGGGCACATTGGCCTGACCGCCGAGCCGGCCTTCGGTGCCGACTTCGCGTGCCACGCGCGTCACCTCGCCGGCGAAGCGGTTGAGCTGGTCCACCATGGTGTTGAGCGTTTCCTTCAGCTGAAGGATCTCGCCTCGCACGTCGACCGTGATCTTGCGCGACAAGTCGCCGCCGGCGATGGCCGTTGCCACTTCGGCGATATTGCGGACCTGTCCGGTGAGGTTCGACGCCATCGAATTGACCGAGTCGGTCAAGTCCTTCCAGGTGCCGCCGACGCCCGGCACGTTGGCCTGGCCGCCGAGCTTGCCTTCGGTGCCCACTTCGCGCGCAACGCGGGTGACTTCCGCGGCGAAGGCGTTGAGCTGGTCCACCATGGTATTGAGCGTATCTTTGAGCTCCAGAATTTCGCCACGCACGTCGACCGTGATCTTGCGCGACAAGTCGCCGCGCGCCACGGCGGTGGCGACCTCGGCGATGTTGCGGACTTGGCCGGTCAAGTTCGACGCCATCGAGTTGACCGAGTTGGTCAAATCCTTCCAGGTGCCGGCAACGCCGCGCACCAGCGCCTGACCGCCGAGCTTGCCTTCGGTGCCGACTTCGCGCGCAACGCGCGTCACTTCGCCGGCGAAGGCGTTGAGCTGATCCACCATGGTATTGATGGTGTCTTTCAGTTCGAGAATTTCGCCGCGTACGTCGACCGTGATCTTTTTCGACAAGTCGCCGTTGGCGATAGCCGTGGAGACTTCGGCGATGTTACGCACCTGCGCGGTCAGGTTCGACGCCATCGAGTTCACGGAATCGGTCAAGTCTTTCCAGGTGCCGGCCACGCCGAGCACATTGGCCTGGCCGCCGAGACGGCCGTCGGTACCGACTTCGCGGGCGACGCGCGTCACCTCGCCGGCGAAGGCGTTGAGCTGGTCGACCATCGTATTGATGGTTTCCTTGAGCTGCAGGATTTCGCCGGAGACATTCACCGTGATCTTCTTCGACAAGTCGCCGCCGGCAATCGCCGTCGCCACGTCGGCAATGTTGCGCACCTGCGCGGTCAAGTTACCGGCCATGAAGTTGACGCTGTCGGTCAAATCTTTCCAGGTGCCGGCGACGCCCGGCACCTGCGCCTGGCCGCCGAGCTTGCCTTCGGTGCCGACCTCGCGCGCCACACGGGTGACTTCCGACGCAAAGGAATTGAGCTGGTCCACCATGGTATTGATGGTGTCCTTGAGCTCGAGGATTTCGCCGCGCACGTCGACCGTAATCTTGCGCGACAGGTCGCCGCGCGCCACCGCCGTCGTCACATGCGCGATGTTGCGCACCTGGTCGGTGAGGTTGCCGCACATGGCGTTCACCGAGTTGGTCAAATCCTTCCAGGTGCCGGCTACGCCCGGCACGATGGCCTGGCCGCCGAGCTTGCCGTCGGTGCCGACTTCGCGGGCGACGCGCGTGACTTCCGAGGCGAACGAGCGCAGCTGATCGACCATCGTGTTGATGGCTTCCTTGAGCTGCAAGATTTCGCCGCGCACGTCGACCGTGATCTTTTTGGACAAGTCGCCGTTGGCAACCGCGATCGTCACTTCGGCGATGTTGCGGACCTGCGCGGTCAGGTTCGACGCCATCGAGTTGACGCTCTCGGTGAGTTCCTTCCACACGCCGGTGACGCCGCCGACCTGCGCCTGGCCGCCGAGCTTGCCCTCGGTGCCGACTTCGCGCGCCACGCGCGTCACTTCGGAGGTGAACACGTTGAGCTGCTTGATCATCGTGTTGACAATCTCGGCGGAGCGCAGGAATTCACCCTTGAGCGGCCGGCCGTCGACGTCGAGCTGCACGGTTTGCAAAAGGTCGCCTTGCGCCACCGCGGCGATGGCGCGCGTCACCTCGGTGGTCGGCCACAACAGATCGTCGATCAGCGAATTGACGCTGGCCTCCATCTCGCCCCAGGCGCCATCGGACAGTCCAAGGCGGACGCGCTGACGGGTGCGGCCCTCGCGGCCCACCACTTGGCCAACCCGCTCCAATTGCTTGGCCATGCGCTGGTTGGTGGTGACGATTTCGTTGAAAGTATCGGCGACCTTGCCGAGGATGCCGACACGGTCGCCGGCCATGCGGACCGAGAAGTCGCCGACCCGCATGGCTTGCAGCGCATGAAGGAGTTCCGTCAGGCCACCGGCATCGACCTCGGCTTCACCGGCGTGATGGTCCGTCGCCGCAGGGGCAGGAAGGGCGGAACCATTGGTGGAAGCGGGGCCGATAACGTCTTCAGCGCTCTGCATAATTCTCTCCAAGCCCAGCCGTCCTGGGCAGGCGGGTCGCGACGCGTCGAGCGGTGGAATAGGCGCGACAAAACGCGCGCGCGAGCATCGAATCCCGCGGCGTGCAGTTCCTAAGCCGACGTGGAATCCCCCTCACAGTCGGGCCTCACCTTCTATGCCTTGAGCCCAAACGCGGTCTCCCCGGTATGGTTCCGCCAAAAAGCCGCAAGGGTGAAAAAATTGTTGCGCGGCTTCGGCCCCCCCTCCGCGGGCTTAAGGCCGGATCGAGCGTTGGGCGGAACCAACGTCGGCAGAACGGGTTACGTCAAATGACACATCAGGGCTTGAGACCTTGGGGGACTGTCGGTGACTAGCGAAGCCGCCAATTGCATCGAACTTGCCGAATCCGTTCCCGACGTGGATCGCAGGGTCTTCCTGCTTAATATGGCGCGGAACTGGCTCAAACTGGCCGACCAGGCGGAACGAAACGGTTTTCCCGGCTCCAATCAGTCATCCTCAGCAATCGACGCGCACCCGGACTCCCCGGCGGACGGCTAGATTTATTCGAAGTGACGCCACTTGAGCGACGCCACGCTGGGCTGCCGGCTCAGCTCTTCGACGGCAGGCGGAACGGCAGTGTCGGGGGCGACACGCAGCTCGCGCACAGTGATGGTGTAAGCGCGCAACCGGCCATCCGTCGCCAAGCCGAGAAAAACCTGACCGCCGCCGAAACACAGCCCGATGACGGTGACGTACCAGAGCGTGGCCGCGGTGGTGACGCCGATAACCAGATTGCCCCGCAAGATCGCGCCGCCGCCGCGGCGCACGCGGACTTCCGGGGGCTGTTTCTGGCCGCCGATCTGCCGACGCGGCTTGACCGGGTTGGATCGCGCGGTCCCGATGCATCCCATGTCGACGCCAATGTCGCACGCATACAGGACGGGTTCGATATCGGCGCCGTCACCTGGACGATCGTCGACGCGTCCTGCTCGCCCGAGCAGACGCTGGCCAACGCGCGCGCGGCGATGACAATGAAATAAAGCTTGCCACGGCACCGGCACGGCGGCGCCCTGCAGCCGCCCGCTCCGTAGGTCGGCCAGCGCCTTGTTGGCGCGAACGAGCGGATAAGCCATGGTCCGCGTCACGATGCCGACCCGCGGCACGATGGCAAAAAACTCCGCGCCGTCTTTGCGGGTGAGGTTGGCGACCGACTTGAGCGCGCACTCCTCCCAGAGGATGTCATATGGGAAACTCGGAATATCACTCACTAGCTTTTGCCGATGATGCAGGATTTAAGTCGTGTTATGGCGGTCAGGTTTACGAAATCGGGGACGCATTGGCCGCGCGTCAGGAGTGAAAAATGTTCGAATATTTCGACGACAACTACACCTGGAACATGGCGGTCAATCTCGCGCTCGGCATGGGCGGCAGCATCGGTGATATCGATGACGCCTCGCGGGCGCTGCGGCCGTTAGCCAAGAACCGCGACGATGCCGCAGCCGAAAGGTTCTTCGAAAATTGGACCGCGCTCGGCGCCAAGATCAAGCGCCAGGCGGCAGCGGACGAGGCGCGCGGGCGGCGGCTGAGCGCCGGGGCCAAATATCGCCGCGCCTTTATCGCTCTTATTCAGGCGGAGCGGATGCAGCGGCCGGATTTCGCCCCACGCCAGGACGCCTACCGCGATGCGCTCGATTGCTTTTCCCGCTTCTTGACGCTGACCCAACAGAACTGCCGGCACGTCGACGTGCCGTATCTCCATACGTCACTGCCCGCTCTTCTGGTCGCCCCGCAAAATGCGGGCGGCGACACGCCCTGCATGGTGCATTTCGATGGCCTCGATGTCACCAAGGAGATCATCTATCTGGTCGGCGTGCCCGGCGCGCTGGCCGAGCGCGGTATCGCCACCCTCGTCGTCGACAATCCCGGCGTCGGCGAGTCATTGCGCATGCGCGGGCTGCATAACGGTCCCGAGGCCGAAATTCCGGCCAAGGCCGCGATCGATTTCCTGCAGGCGACGCCCGGCATCGATAGCAACCGCATCGGCATCATGGCGCTCTCGCTCGGCGGCTACCATGCACCGCGCATTGCCGCGTTTGAGGCGCGGGTAAAATGCGCCGTCGCGTGGGGCGCCAATTACGATTGGGGCGAGACGCAACGGCGGCGTTACGAGTTCGAAAGATCAACGCCTGCCGGTGCCGCATTACTGGGATCATGTGGGCTGGGTGTTCGGGAAGTCATCGGTAGAGGAGGTGGTTGCCGTTTCGGAGAAACTTTCGCTCAAAGGCATCCTGCATCAGATCAAATGCCCAATTCTGTGCATCCACGGCGAGAACGATCGCCAGATTTCGCTGAGCCAGGCGGAGCGGCTTATTGCCGAATGCACCTCAAGTCCCAAGGCGGAGTTGCACGTGCAAAAGCTCGCCGACGGCGGCGCCGAGCATTGCGGCGTCGATAACGTAGCGCCGACGCGCGAATTCATTTGCGATTGGATCGCCGAAGTTTTGGGCGGCAATGCCGCGGGAAAAAGCTAACGCACTCCGAATTGCCGCAGCAACGCGCGGCCGTAGTCATTGCCGTTTGGCGTGCGCACCAAGGCATGGGCGTGGCGGCGGTTATAGCCGGTATTGGGCAGCGCCACGCCGGGCTGGTGATAGAACTCGATGAAAACCACCGGGCTGTAAATCCGATAATAGAACGGCGCCACCGGATCGAACTGCCCGATCCAGGCGAAGACTGTATTGTCGCGGTACGGCATGACCTCTTCGAGACGCAGTTGCGCGTGTGCGGGCGGCAGCCGATCGGTGTAGAGCTTGATCAGATCGACCAGCATCGCGCGTTGCGCCGGCGTCATATCGGCGGCGCACAGGCCGTCGTAAGGAATAATGACATTATCCTTGAAGCCCGACGCGTAGCCGTCGAACGGCAGATCGTAACCGATCGTCGCCTTGGCACGCTGCTCCGGCGTCAAAGCATTCATGAAGGCAAAGCCCTGCGCCTCCTCCTCGCGCAGCACCGTGGTGCCTTTATACTTTCCGGACTCCGCCGTAACCGGTTCGGAACCGAGCAGCATCGGCGTCAGGACCATCTGGTCGCCGAGCACGAAGCAATTAATGTTGCAGTGGTGGCCATCGATCTGGAAGCCCCAAGGGCTATCGGCGGATGGCGACCCGAAAATGCTGATCCAATAGAAAAACTCGCCGAATTCGTCAGGGAGACCGGTGAGCTCGGCCAGATGCTCATTGAGCCGCATGGCATTGCGCGCGGTTTGGTAAGCCCGCGGGCCAAGCCCGATGCGCATGATTTTGTCGGCCAGCTCAAGCTGGCGATCGCTTAGCTCCGCAAAACACAGGCCATGCCGCATCACGTTGCGGTGAATATTGCTCCAGTGCCGCCACACCGCACTATCCACGGGAAAGGTCACAGCGGCGCGTCGCTTGTCATCGAGTGAAGCCAGAAATTCAGTGACCGCGGCGAGCAACGGCCGCGTCGAGGTGCCGGGAGCGCGCAGCGGAAACAGATTTGGCTCGACCTCGCCGTTGGCGCTGAGGCCCTTGAACTCGTGCTTGAGCGCCTCCCGCCAGCTCGCGAACAAATCCTGCAGCGGTTGTGAAAGCGTGCTTTCATCAACCCGCGGCGGGGCGCGGCGCGATGGTCGATCGAGCACGGTGGCGTCTCTCATCGAACGGTTTTTAGCACGGCTGGCACGGCAGCTAAAGGTCCCGCTCAACTTTGCAGGGCAATTGCTCATTGCTCTATCAGATAGGCTGCATTGCGCCGGGCGCACGCAACCGACCGCGGCAATGGACAAGGTGGCGGCACACGGACATACTTTCCGCCAATAGATGCGCCGCGGAACGGCGTGATTGGGGAGAGACGACGTGAACGCCGCAACCAGTGCCGCCCGCGCGCTCAAGCCGGGCATAGATCCCGCCGAATGGAAGGCCCGCGTCGATCTCGCCGCCGCTTTCCGGCTTGCCGCGATGCAGGACTGGGACGAATTGCTGTTCGCCCATTTGTCGGCCCGGGTCCCCGACCACCCGAACCAGTTTTTGATGCACCCGGCGGCCATTTTATTCGAGGAGGTCACCGCCTCGAACCTGCATAAGCTCGACGAGCACTGCAACCACGTCGAGCCAAGCGACGAGCTGCCGCACAAATTCGCCTTTCCGTTTCACAAGGGCGTCTACGACGCGTTTCCGCAGGCGCAATGCGTGATGCATCTGCACACCAAATACGCGACCGCCGTGGCGATGCAGGAACATGGCCTCATCCCCGGCAATCAGTACGCGATGTGGCTCGGCCCGGTCGGCTATCATGATTACGAGGGCCTGCTGTCGACCGACGAGGAAGGTCGGCGCCTGGCGAAAAATTTCAGCAACAAGCAGATCGTCCTGCAGCGCGGCCATGGCTTCGTGCTGTGGGGGCACAGCGTACACGAGGCCTATATGCTGGCGTTCCTTGTCATCCGCGCCTGCGAAACGCAAGTGCGCTCGTCGGCCGGCGCGGTAAAGTCCTACGTACCGCCGCAAACCGTGCTCGACGCGACAATCGGCCAAGCCAAGATCATCACCGACGGCAATCAGCCCTTCAATCAAATGACCTGGCGCGCGCTCCTTCGCAAGCTCGACCGCGACGCGCCGGATTACAAGACCTGAGCATCCTCGCTCGGCGGATGCCTCGCGCCGCGCGGCGGCCCGCCGCGGCGCGCTGAAATGACTATGGAGACGACAATGTCCGTCATGGAGCGCAGCGTCGCCGAGACGACGCTGCCGATCTATCACCGCTCGATCGACTGGGACGCGCTTTATCGGCGCTACCCGGTGCCGGACGTGTTCGCCAAAACCCGCTGGAAGTGGTCGGCCGGCGAAATTCGCGCCTTTCAGAACGAGCAATTCATCGATCTGATGAAAACCGGATGGCAGAACGGCTTCTATAAGCGGCGCTGGAAGGCAGCCGGTCTCGAACCCGGCGATATCGAGAGCATCGACGACATCGTCAAGCTGCCGACTTTCGATTCCGCCGACATCAAGAAGGACCAGGAAGAAAATCCGCCGTTCGGCCTGATCAACGGTAACGTCGATGAGATACTCAAGACCCAACCGCTCAAGCTGCAGACCTCCGGCGGTACCACCGGCAAGCCGCGACCGACGCTCTATGCTCCGCTCGAATGGGAGCTCAACGGCCTCACACACGCGCGCGTGCTATACATCTGCGGCGTGCGGCCGGGCGACCGCGTGCAAATTCCGCACACCTGCTCGCTCGGCAATGCCGGTTGGTGCTGTTACAAGGCCTGCCACGACTATCTCGGGGCGCTGCCGCTCACCACCGGCACCGGCGCGGTCACATCGTCGCGGCGGCAGATCGAAATCGCGCAGGAATGGGGCACCAATGTCTGGTACGTGCGCCCCGAATACGCCACCCAGCTCGCCAAGGTGGCGCGCGACGAGCTCAAATTCGACGTGCGCGACCTGAAAACCAAATTCCTCGGCTGCGGGCTCGGGCCCGACACCGAGAACACCTTCCGCAACCAGATCGAAGACTTGTGGGGCTGCAAAGTTTACGACATGTACGGCACGCACGAAATGGGCATGGGCGCCTTCGAGTGCCAGTACCAGAACGGCATGCATTTCCACGAAGATTCCACCTTCTTCGAAATCGTCGGCATCGAGGACAACAAGCCGGTCCCGAACGGCGAGATCGGCAACATGGTGTGCACCATCCTGCATCGCCGCCAGCAGCCGATGATCCGTTTCAATCTGCGCGACCTCACCCGCATCGTCGCCACCGACCGCTGCGAATGCGGAAGCTGCTTCCGCCGCATGCAGAAGATGCTCGGCCGCAGCGACACCATGGTGCGCATTCGCGGCGTGAGCATCTGGCCGCAGGCCTGCCTGCCGGCGATCAAAAGCGACAACCGCACCACCGGCGAGTGGCTATGCATCGCCGAGCGCAACGTGCGTGACGGCGTCATCCGCGACGAGATGACGGTGAAAGTCGAAGTGCGCGATGACGCGCCGGGCTGGGACGGCTTGAAGGAGCACATCGAGAAGCGGCTGCATTCCGACCTGGGCTTAAAGCTCAATGTCGAGCTGGTGCCGGAGGACGCCCTCATGGAATGGTCGAACCGCGGCCGCGAGGGCAAGCCGAAGCGGATTCTCGATCACCGCTACGACAAGAAGTGAATCCCGTGCGCTATTTCGATTGCCATTCGCATTTCTCCACCCGCGCCGGCCTGCATCATCGCAGCGCCGAAGAGCTCGCCAATGCCGAGCGCATATTCAAGCGCAAGCGCACGTTTCAGACCGAGGCGGAAATGGCGGAGGGGTTCCGCGAGCGCAATGTCCGCAGCATTCTCGATATCTACCGCACCTGGCGGATGACGGACGAGGACGAAATCCGCGCCTCCGACGATTACGCGACCGCCTTCGCCCGCGACAACCGCAACGTCGTCTACGGCAACTGGCTCGCCGCCAATCCCACCATGGCGGACTTTTGGCTGAAGGAATACGCGCGGCTTGCCGCGACCGATTGCGGTTTCCTCGGCTTCTGCCAAAGCCAGAACAGCTTACGGCTTCCGCCGAGCGATCCGATCTGGGACCCGTTCTACAAGCTCTCGATCGAGGCCGACGTTCCGGTGCTGCTGATGACCGGCCTTACCGGCATCGGCCAGGGCATGCCCGGCGGCATGGGAGTCGTCCTTGAAGATGGCCATCCGCGCCATGTCGATCTCGTCGCCGCGCGATTTCCCGAGCTGAAAATCCTCGCCGGCCGGCCGGCTTGGCCATGGCAGGACGACATGATCGCCATCCTCCTGCACAAATCAAACGTCCGCTACGAGCTGCACGGCTGGTCGCCGAAATATTTTACGCCGGCTTTGAAAAAGGAAATCGGCGGCCGGCTGCAGGACCGCATTCTGTTCGGCTGGGATTGGCCCACCCTCACGCACGAGCGGCTGGTCGACGATTGGCGCTCGCTCGGCTATTCCGAAGACGTCTATGAGAAGGTCTTCCATCGCAACGCCGAGGCGTTCTTTCCCGGCGCCGCACCGAAATAAAAATGAGCAAATCCATGCAAGACGCAAGTGCGCTCGCGGCAAAGCTCCGGCAGATCGCCGAGACCGACACGGTGACGCCGGCCGCCCTTGCGACCATGGTGGTTGCCGTTTTCACCCATTGCGGCGTGCCGCGTGCGGACGCCGAGATCGGCGCCGAAGTCGCGCTCTGGGCACAGACCAACGGCTCGGATTCGCACGGCGTCGTGCACTTGCCGCTTTATACGCGGGGTCTGCTGGACGGCACCATCAAGAGCAACCCGGCAATCGCCACTACGCAGGCCCTGCCCTGCTCTGCCGTGATGGACGCCGATCACGCTCTGGGTCTGGTGGCGAGCCGCCGCGCCATGGATCTGGCCATTGAGATCGCCAAAACGCACGGCATCGGCGCGGTCACGGTGCGCAATTCCAGTCATTTCGGCGCCGCAGGCTATTACGTCGACTACGCGGCGGCGCAGGGTCTGATCGGCTTGGCCTTCACCAATGCCAGCCCGGCGATCGCGCCGACCGGCGGCACCGAAGGCTTGTTCGGCACCAATCCGATCGGCGTCGGTCTTCCGCTGCACAATGCCGAACCGATTATTGCCGACATGGCGACCGCGATGGTCGCGCGCTCGCGCATCCGGCACATGCTGGCGGCCGGTCAAAAGAGCATTCCAGAAGGCTGGGCGCTCGATCCGCAGGGCCGGCCGACCACCGATCCGGCCGAAGCAGTGAAAGGCTCCGTGCTGCCGATCGGCGGGCCGAAGGGTTACGCGCTGTCGCTGATGGTCGAAGTCTTGTGCAGCGCGCTCTCCGACGGCGAGCCGGGCTTCCAGGTCACTTATGAAAACGTAGTGAAGCGGCCGAGCAACATCTGCCACTTCTTCCTCGTGCTCAATCCGCAAGGATTTGCCGGCACCGAAGCTTACGATGCGCGCATGGCGCATATCGCCGACATGGTCGGCAAGGCCAAACCGATGGCAGGCGCCAAGCCGCCGCGGTTACCCGGCGCGCGCGGCCACGCCGTCAAGCGCAAGACCGCCGCCGAAGGCATCGCCATGTTCGATAACCTGCGTGCGGCGCTCAAGAACGTCGCCGGGATGATCGAGGCGCCGTGACGTCAATTCCGCGTTAGCGGAATACCAGGTGCTCGATGGTCAGCGAGACTGCCGGTACATAAGTGACGATCTGCAGCGCGATGATCGCCAGGATCACAAACGGCACCAAGCCCTTATAGAGCGTCTCCGATGGCGTCTTGAACAGCGCCTGAATGACGAAAATGTTCAATCCGAATGGCGGATGGAATGTGCCGATCGTCAAATTCATCACCACGATGACGCCGAAATGGATCGGATCGACGCCAAGCGAGGCGGCAACCGGCGCCAAAAGCGGCGCCAGCATGATCAGGCCCGAGGCCGGATCGAGAAAGCAGCCGATGAACAGGAGAAACAGATTGATGACCAGCAGCACGATCCAGCGCTCGGAGTGCATGCTGGTGATCACGGTGACCAGCGCCTGCGCGATGCCGCTGATCGTCAACAGCCACGAATATAGGCCTGCCACCGCGACGATGATGAAAATCAGGCCGGTGAGATACATCGCGCGCGCCGCGGTTTCGAATATGTCGGCGAGCGTGACCTCACGATAGACGAAATAGCTGACGACGATGGCGTAGACGCTGGCGACGCCGGCGGCTTCCGTCGGCGAGAACACGCCGGAGTAGATGCCGCCGATGATCACGATAATCGCGCCCAGCGCCCAAATGCCGTCGCGGGTCGAATGCACCAGTTCCTTGACTGAAAATCGCCCGGTGTCCGGGATGCCGGCTTTAAACGAATAATAATAGATGTAGGCGCCGAAGAAGCTGGCGAGCAGAATGCATGGGCCGATGCCGGCGGTCCAAAGCTGAACGATCGAGGTATCCGCGGCGATGCCGTAGATGATCATGGCGATCGACGGCGGGATCAGATTGTCGAGCGCGCCCTCGGACGTAATCAACGCCGCCGCAAAGCCTTCGCTGTAGCCCACCTCGCGCATTTTCGGATAGGTCAGCGTGCCGATCGCGGCGGTTGCCGCCGTGGTCACGCCCGAAGTCGCGCCGAACAGAGCGGCAAAGCCGAGCGAGGTGAACGGAACGCTGGCGCGAAAGCCGCCGATCAGCGACCCGACGAAGCGCAGCAGCCGCACCGAAATGCCGCCGCGCGACATCAGGCTGCCGGCAAAAACGAAGAACGGCACCGCCAACAGCGCATATTTGTTCAGGCTGTTGAAGATGTCCTGCGCCACCACGGTCATCGGAATATCGTAAAAGCCGAGCAAGACCACGAGCGAAGTGATCAGCAGCAGCAGAAAAATCGGAAACCCGAGCAGCAGCAGCGCGAACGGCAGGATCGCCATTACCCAATACATGGCCGCGCCCCGCTCAATCGAATTTGCCGGAAATGTACGACGGCAGCCGCACGATCGCCGCCGCGGCCATGAAGCTGAAGCCGAACAGCAACGCCGCGTGCGGGATGACAAGAGGAATATCGGTGCCCGCCGTGACGCCATGGGTCAGGTAATGCAGCTTGACCACGGCCCATGACTGCATTGCCGTGTAGAAGGCGCAGACAATCAGCGCCAGCGCGATCGCGATCCTGATGATGAGTTGAAGGGCGGCCGGCATCCGGGAATAGAGCAGATCCATATTCAGGTGTGCGCCGCGATAGGTGATGCTGCCGACCACCAGGAACACGATCCAGATTACGGTGAACGTCAACGCCTCTTCCGCCCAGAATACCGGCACGCCGAACACATAGCGCCCGATGACGTTGACGATGTTCAGTACGACGGCGATCAGAAACAACACGCCGGACAAGACATGCGGAATCTTGACGAAAATGAACTCTTCGATCTGCCGTAGTTGCGACAGCGGCTTTGCGTCCGACATTTCACCACCCTCGCAGCCGCCGCGCGCGAAGCGTCAATCCGTCACGCGCCATGGCGCCGCTGCCACTCGCCCGGCCGGATTGGGCCGAAGCGCGCCGCGATTGCGCAACGCTCCGGCCGCTTTGCATCGCAAGCTTATTGGTACTTCGCCGCCAGCGCTTCGGTCTTGTCGTAGAAGGCCTTGAGCACCGGATCGTCCTTGGTCACCGTGGCGCCGATCGGCTTGAGGCGCTTTTCGAGCTCTGCCTGATCGACGTCCGACAGATGCACGATCTCACCGCCTCGGCTGAGCCAAACCTGGCGCAACTGCGCAACCTCATCGGTCGCGGTCTGCCGCGCCCACGGCTGCAGCTTGCGCGCTTCATCGACGACGATCTTGCTGAGATCCGGCGGCAGCTTGTCGAGCCACGGCTTGCTCAAGGCGCCAAAGGAGACCAGGAGCGTGTCGTGGGTCTCAAGCAGGACCTTGCCGACATTCTGCAGATTGAAGTTTGTGTAGATCGACATTCCGCTCATGGTGCCGTCGATCACGCCGTTCTGCAGCGATGTGATCATTTCCGGCAGGCCCATCGGCACCGCGGTGGCGCCGAGCGCTGCCATGCGCGCGCGTTCAGCCGGAGTGGCATTGACGCGCAGCTTCATGCCCTTGAAATCGTCCAGTGTCCGCAACGGCCTCTTGACTCCGAAATAGAGCGACTCCGCCGCCACCGCCAAGTTGACGCCGACCAAGCCTTTGCTCTCCGCCAAATTCAGCACATAGGCGTTGTAGTCGGGATCGGCGAGAACCTTGTTGGCCTGCTCGGTGCTCTTGAACAAAAACGGAATGCTGAAAATGCCGAAGCGCGGATCGACGCCGGTAAAAAAGTCGGCGGGATTCTCGTAACCTTCAATGGTGCCGAGCTGGAGTCCTTCGATCAGCGCCGACGGACTGCCGAGCTGGCCGCCCGGGAAGACCTGGACTTCAACGCGGCCATTGGTCGCCTGCGGCAGCACCTCGGCGAGCTTGTGGCCGAACTTCTCCTGCATGTCGCCGCGCGTCACGATGCCCCATTTCAACACGTACTGTGCCGCGGAAACGGCTTTGGGCACGACCGCAAATGCAAGCGGCAGCCCCAGCGCAAACGGCAACAGAGCAAACAGAACGCGATGTCGCATATGAGCCTCCCCAATCGCGGTGACTTTCCGCGCCAAATTCTTATTCTTTTATGCGCGCCGCCGGCGCAATGGACGTGGCGTTGACGGCGACTACAGTATCCCAGCACAAAGCGCTGTCAATTATAGTGCAACAAAAGTGCAGCCGCGCACCATAACCTCGCGTTGTACGGATCAAGGAGTACGTCATGAATATCGGCATCGTCGGATTGGGCCGGATGGGCAGCGCGATATCGCAGCGCTTGCGCCTGCAAGACTGCAACGTCGTGGGCTGGGACAACAATGCCGACGTCAATCGCACACTCGCGGCAGGCGGATTGCGTATCGCCACAAATCCTGGCGAGGTGGCCGCCCACGCCGAGATCGTGATTTCCATCATCACCGAGGATCACGGCGTGCGGCGCATCTTCAACGGGCCGGATGGTTTTCTCGGCGGCGACGTCAAGGGCAAGCTGTTCATCGAAATGAGCACGCTGCAGCCGATGACGGGGCGCGAGCTGGCGCCGCTGGTCAACGCCAAGGGTGCTCGCCTCATCGAATCTCCGGTGCTCGGCACCATCCCGCAGGTGCGCGACGGCAAGTTGCTCGCCCTGGTGGGCGGCCACCCCGAAGATCTGGAACGGGCGCGCCCGGTTCTGGAAAAGATGACGCGCCGTATCGTGCACATGGGACCGAACGGCGCCGGCTACGCGATGAAGCTCGCCGTCAATCTCGGTCTTGGCGCTTATATCCAGGCGGTGTCGGAATCGCTGGCGCTCGGTCTGAAACAAGGCCTCACGATCGAGCAGATGCTTGAGGTGTTGCAGGAAGCGCCCTATGCCAGCGGCTGGCTCAAGAGCAAGATCGACGTGCTCAAGGGCGCGCCCGCCGAGATGACGCTCGATATCCGCACCTTGCGCAAGGATTTAATGTCGGCGGTGGCAACCGGCGCACTCACCGGCGTGCCGATGCCGCTGTCAGCGGCTGCCCTGGTCTCTCTTTCGGCCGCCGTTGCCGACGGTTACGGTAGTGGGGACCTTGCGGAACTGCCGAAATTTGTGCGTGAGGCGATGCTGCAGAATTTTGCCTGATCGAACACGACCATGTCGCTACTGGCTGTTCCCGCCATTTCTGATCAGATCAAATAGCGCGACTGACGGATAGGCCGACGCAGCGGCATCGAAATTGTCATCGGACGATGTGGCCGCTGGCGCTGCCGCAGTCGTCGGCGTCGCGGATTGGGCGGCCGGTGGCGCCGCAGCCACACTTGCTATTGCCGCGGGTTGGCTGGCCGGTAGTGCGCGTGGCTGACTGGCTGCTGACTGACTGGTCGCCGGCTGATGCGTGACCGAGTCTGATACCAGCGGCGGGCTTACCGGTTGCGCCTGGGCGTTGGAGTTTTGTCGGAACAGATCGAAGAGCGCGACTGACGGATAAGCGGAGGCGGCGGCGTCGAAATCGTCGGACGGCGCTGTTGCTGCTGGTTTTGCAGCGGCGCCGTTGGCGGCAACCGATGGCGCCAAAGACGTCGGCTGCCCGGAGGCCGCTGACAAAGTCGCTTGCGCAGGAGGAACGGCCGCTATCGCCGCCGCCCACGACGCGGAACGCGGCGGCGATAGACCGGCAAGCACCGTACCGGCGACCGGCCTGCTTTGCGCCGCAGCGTTTTGCATCGCCACCGGGACAACCGCCGGCTGCGGCAGCGCACCGGGCTGGCTCGGAGAGGAAGCCGCCGCAACGGAATCGCGCTGTGGACTGAAGGAGCACCCGACCAATGCCGGCCATAGAAGAGGCAACGTCAAAAAGAGAAGGCGGCGTGCTGTGCGGCGCATCATTCGGCCACGGCGAATAGGCGAAAGGTCGCCTGCCCTGCTCAGGCTCTCTGATCCTAAGTTCGCAATTCGAACAAATCCACACATTGAAACGACCGTCTTATGGGCTCTCAATCTTCATATCACGCGGCCCCTTTATCTGTCGCCTCTCGAGTTTAAGTGGCAAAGCTCTAAAATCTGCGGCGCGCGAGCATGGAACTTCCAACATTTGGTGGGGCCGTAGCATAAACTATTCGTGGGAGGCCAATCGGAAGCGTACCAATGTCCGGTACCAAACAAACAGCGGCACCCGCACCGTCATTTGTTTGATAGGATTTCCAACTAACCCGATAGGATATGCTCAGTGTGTTATTTTTGCATCATCCGTATAAAAAACAACTTTTCTGCAGTTGAAAGTTCATTTTGCAAATGGCATCCGCCGCGCCCTCCAAATAGACTTTTAGTTATTGGGCAACTCCGCAACTCATGGACGATACCCGGTACTAGGGGCTTCGCAGCACATGAAAGCCGGAGACCACGTTGGAGGGGGAAATGCATAAAACACTGACAAAAACGACTCTTTACGGCGCGATCGCGGCAGCTGGACTTTTTGCAGCGACCGCACCGAGCTTCGCGGTAGAGCCTGGCGACTTCCAGGCAACGTTGCGCGGCTCCACGATCGGCATTCCGGCCGGCGCATTGCCGCCTCCAGGACTGTACGGCGGCCTTGAGACGTTTGTCGGCCCCAACGGCGTAGGTAAAGGGCAAAACAGCGCCGCCGAGGGAGCAAACGGCGGGAATGGTTTGACCGTCTTCGGCGAAGCGATCGCGCCCTCATTGCTCTGGTCAACCGGCTGGAACTTGTTCGGCGGCAATGTCGGGTTCGTTGTTGTGCAACCCTTCTTCACTGTTGCGGGCTTGCAGACCAATTGCACAGCCACGGTGGCCGGGTGCGTTGGTTCTCCGCCCATCGCCTTTGGCGCAGGCGCAGGTGCCTTTTTTGAAAACGTGCACAATACCGTTTGGCAAGCGATCGAACTCGTGGAACTGGAAGAACGGCTGGTTCACCAGCCTCGGATTCGCCCTGCAAGGTCCCGACGGCAGCCAGTATAACGGCACGCTGAACCAGGATTATTGGACCTTCTCGCCGACGGCGGCCGTTTCCTACATCGACAAAAACTGGAAGAACTCGATCAATTTCGAATACGACATCCATACGGCTTCTAAAGGTCACACCGGTTCCTACGCGGCCGTAGCGTTCAACGTCCCGGGTGCTCCGGCGTTTGTCGCCCCTAACGGCTGCGTCGGCTTCCAGTGCGCCGGCAGCGGTTACACGACTGGCGATCAGCTTTTCATTGATTGGAACGTGCTGTATCGCTACGGCAAGCTTGAATTTGGCCCTGTCGGTTATCTCAAATTCCAGACGACCGCTGACTCCCCTGGCAGCGGCTACACCTGCGCTACTCTCGCGGCGACTTACGGACAAAGCCTCGGCTGCGGCCGCGCTGAAGACATCGCTCTGGGCGGCGAAATTGGCTACGACTTCGGACCCGCCGAACTCGAAGTCTGGGCCACCGACAGCGTCTACACCAAGGACGACTTCTCCGGCGCCAGCGTATTCACCCGGCTGTCATTCAAACTCGAGGACCCGTCACCGAAGCCGGCGGCCACGGCACCGATGGTGTCGAAATCGCATTGATATCCAATCGCAAGAACTAACTTAAAAGCCCCGGCTCTCGCCGGGGCTTTTTCATGACGGATAGCGCTCGACCCCTTAAAGCGCAGCAAGCCGATCTCAGCGGCCGTACAGGCCGGTCAAAGTTGCCTTGCCCAAAGTATGGAAATGCAGGTCAAAGCCAACCAGCGCCGCCGAGGCGGCGTCGTTCTGGGCGTCTGGAAGCTTATCGACGTCAACGGCAAAAACGGTGATGTGATAGTGGTGCGCCTTGTCGCCTTTGGGCGGGCACGGCCCACCGTAGCCGTCACTGCCGAAATCGGTGCGGCTCTGAATGGCTCCCGCCGGCATCAAATTCTTGGCCGGGTCGCCAGCTCCCTTGGCCAAAGAGGTCGTAGCCACCGGAATATTGAATACGACCCAATGCCACCAGCCACTGCCGGTCGGGGCATCCGGATCGTAGATGGTGACGGCGAAGCTCTTGGCGCCGCTCGGGGCGCCGCTCCAGCTCAGGCTTGGCGAAATATTATTCCCGGTGCAGCCGAAGCCTTTGAAAACCTGATCGTTGGCGATCGTCGCGCCGTTCTTTATTTCAGCGCTCGTCAGCTTCATGCCGGCGGCGTCCGCTGCGCCGATGCCGAGAAGACCAATACCCAATGCCATGCAAATGGAGAATTTTTTCATCGCCTTTCCTCCCGAAAGCAGTTGAATGCACGCCCAAGTGGAGCTTACGTCCACTGCGGGGCGGAGTCACATGGCAAGAGTGGGCGGCGCTCGATGGCCAAGTCTCAGCTCGGATTCACACACTGGTTGAGCGTGCTCGGCAAATCCACACTCACGGGTAAACTACCGATGGCGCTATGCAAAATTCCTATCGCTAGCGACATTCTGGCCCTTCGCCGCAGTAGCCTAGCGCAACGCTGTCTGCCATTATTGGACTTCTGTGGGGCCAAGCCCACAGGGCTAGAACAAATACGACCCAGCGAATAGGGAGGATCCGACCATGATCGCCAAAGGGGAAGCGAAATCCGGGGGCGTTTCTAAATTCGACAGCCAGCGCCGCAAGCTTTTAAAGATGGCCGCGGCCGGAGGCGCCGGCCTCATAACGTCGCCGTGGACTTTCCAATCGTCGCGCGCGGCGGCCAAGACAATCAAAATCGGCATGATTACGCCGGAAACCGGGCCGATTGCCGCGTTCGGCGAACCGTCGAAATGGGTGGCCGAGGGGATCGGCAAATTTCTGAGCGACGGCATTGTCGTCGCCGGCGAAAAGCACCCGGTGCAGATCCTCAACCGTGACAGCCAATCCAATCCGAACCGCGCATCGGAAGTGGCGGCACAGCTGATCAACAATGACAAGGTCGACATCATGGTCGCGTCATCGACCGGCGACACGACCAATCCGGTATCGGACCAGTGCGAACTCAATGGCGTGCCCTGTATCACCTCCGACGATCCATGGCAGTCCTGGTTTTTCGGCCGCAAGGGCGACCCGAAGAAGGGTTTCCAGTGGACCTACCACTTCTTTTGGGGCTTCGACCAAGTCGCCAATATGTACGCCGATATGTGGCTGTCGATCCCGACCAACAAGAAGGTCGGCATCATGTTGACGAATGATCCGGACGGTATCGCCGCGTCCAACCCGGAGCATGGGCTTCCGGCCACGGTAAAGGGCCATGGTTTCGACGTGAATTACCTTGGCCTCTATCCGCCGCTGTCGGACGACTTCACGGCGCAAATCGGCAAATTGAAGACTATGAACGCCGATATCGCCTGCGGCATTTTCAATCCGCCGCAGTTCGCAATTTTCTGGACGCAATGCGCGCAGCAGGGGTTCAAGCCAAAAATCATGACGCCGCCCAAGGCCCTGTTGTTCCCCACGGCCGTCGAGGCGTTGGGTGACCGCGGCGCCGGCACGTCGACCGAGGTGTGGTGGTCGCACCACCATCCGTTCAAGTCGAGCCTGACCGGCGAAACGGCGCAGCAATACTGCGATGCCTATGAGAAGGCGAGCGGCAAGCAATGGACCCAGCCGCTCGGCTTCAAGCACGCCAATCTCGAGGTCGCCATCGATGCCCTCAAGCGCGCCAAGAAACTCGACGCCGCCTCGATCCGTGACGCGGTCGCCCAGACCGATTACAAATCGATCGTCGGTCCCATTACGTGGAAGGGCGGGCCGACCAATCCGGTGCCGAACGTATGCACGACACCGCTGGTCGGCGGACAATGGGAAAAGGGCACGAAGTGGAAGTACGATTTGAACATCGTCTTTAACAAGACCGCCCCGGAAATCCCGCTCGATAAACCGTTCTCGGCGATTCAATATTCCTGACACATCGGCACGTTGGTAAGACATGTTGGTAAAACACGGCCGCCGCGCTCAACGCGCGGCGGCCGCCCGTAAAAGCTGCCCATGACGATCCTCCTTGAGCTCAAGGGAGTCTCCAAGTCCTACGGCGCCCTCAAAGCCGTGGATACCGTAAGCCTTACTGTCGATCGCGGCGAGGCGCTTGCTGTGATCGGCCCCAACGGCGCCGGTAAAACCACATTGTTCAATCTTGTCAGCGGCGATGTTGCGCCGAGCGGGGGACGTGTGCTGTTCGACGGCGCCGACATGACGGCGATGCCGCCCCATGATCGTTCCCGCCTGGGCATCGGCCGCTCCTATCAAATTCCGCACCCCTTCGCGAATATGAGCGTATTCGAGAACCTTCTGGTCGGCGCCATTTTCGGCGGCGCCACCGGCGAACGGGAAAGCTACAAGCGTTGCAGTGAAGTGCTCAAAATCACAGGACTTTACGATAAGGCCAACATGCCGGCGCGCACGCTGACGCTACTGCAGCGCAAGCGGCTGGAGATGGCGCGGGCGCTGGCCATGCAGCCCAAGCTCTTGCTGCTCGATGAGATCGCTGGCGGGCTGACCGAGTACGAGTGCGGCGAACTGGTCAAGACCATCAAGGACATTCACGCGCGCGGCACCACGATCGTCTGGATCGAGCATATCGTGCACGCGCTGGTCTCGGTGGCGAGCCGGTTGATCGTGATGGATTTCGGCCAAGTTCTGGCCGAGGGCGATCCGCACAAGGTGATGGCGGAACCGCGCGTGCGCGAAGTCTATATGGGCATTCCGGTGTCATGACGCTGTTGCGCACGCAAAGCCTCTCCGCCTTCTACGGCGACTTCCAGGCGCTGTTCGGCGTCGACGTGACGGTCGAGCAAGGCGAGACAGTGGCGATTATCGGCGCCAATGGCGCCGGCAAGACCACCCTGCTGCGCGCAATTGCCGGCGCGCTTTCGACTGCACCGGAGACGGTACTGTTCGATGGTGAGCCAATCGGGCACAAGACGCCGCACGAAATCGTGCGGCTGGGCATCGCCATGGTCCCGGAAGGACGGCGGCTGTTCTCCAGCCTATCGGTGGAAGAAAACCTGCTGCTCGGCACTCACAGCAATCGCGCCGGACCCTGGAATCTCGGACGAGTCTACGGGCTGTTCCCGCGGCTCAAGGAATTGCGCCACCTGCCTGCGACGTCGCTCTCAGGCGGACAGCAGCAAATGGCCGCGGTGGGGCGCGCCTTGATGTCCAATCCGCGACTGTTGCTCTGCGACGAGCTGTCATTGGGCCTGGCGCCGGTGGTCATCCGCGACATCTACCAATGCCTGGGCGCCATTATGGCCGACGGCACGACGGTCGTGCTCGTCGAACAGGACATCAATCGCGCGCTCGACGCCTCGACCCGCTTCTACTGTCTCCAGGAAGGCCGTCTGGCGCTGAGCGCACCGACCAAAGACTTCGACCGCGCCGCGCTGACCGCGGCTTATTTCGGCCTGTAGGACGGATCGCCGCCATGCAATGGCTCAACATTCTTATTCAGGGCAGCTTGCTCGGCGGCATCTATGCGCTGTTCGCCATCGGCTTGTCGATGTCGTTCGGCATCATGCGGCTCGTCAACATCGCCCATGGCGACTTCATCGTGCTGTCGGGCTATGTGGCGCTGGTCGTCACGCAGAGTACCGGCCTCGACCCGTTCGCAAGCCTGGCGATCGTCGTTCCGGTGATGTTTGTGCTGGGCTATGCGCTGCAGCGCGGCCTGTTGAATCAGACGTTGAGCGGCGGACTGCTGCCGCCGCTCCTTGTCACTTTCGGCATTTCGATCATCATCCAGAACGGGCTATTGCAAGGTTTCGGCGCCTACGACCATCGGCTCCAGGAAGGCGACATCGAAACTGCAAGCC
The DNA here is from genome assembly GCA_963822935.1 of uncultured Alphaproteobacteria bacterium. Classification (GTDB taxonomy): domain Bacteria; phylum Pseudomonadota; class Alphaproteobacteria; order Rhizobiales; family Xanthobacteraceae; genus BOG-931. The sequence goes on along the minus strand of CAWGJP010000010.1, from coordinate 20,497 downwards.
TGCATTTGCCCGGCGGCATCGACGTCGGCATCTACCCGCTCCTGGTTTTCGCGATTGCGGTCTTCGCCATCGCCAGCCTGCAATTGCTGTTCTATCGCACCGGCCTCGGCCGCGCCTTCCGCGCGGTTTCCGACGATGCCGACACCGCTGAGCTGATGGGCATCGACAATCGCAAGCTCTACGCATTGGCGCTCGGCATCGCCATGATCTTCACCGCGATCGCCGGGGTTCTTTTTGGTATCCGCACCATCTTCGATCCGGCCGCGGGACCGATCCGGCTTATCCTCGCCTTCGAGGCCGTGATCATTGGCGGATTGGGCAGCATGTGGGGCACGCTGATCGGCGGCATGGTGCTGGGCATCGCTCAATCCGTCGGCGCCGCACTCGATCCCACCTGGCAAATCCTCGCCGGGCATTTGGCGTTTCTGGCCATTCTGATCCTCCGCCCGAACGGGCTGTTTCCGCGGACGAGGGACTGACATGGCCGATCATATGGCTGGGGAAGTGACCAGTCCGTCGGTGGCCGATGGGGCGCCCGTCCAAGTCGAGCGCGCCACCAAAGCGAGTCGTGTATTCGCGGTCTTTGCTGCGGCCGTGTTGGCGGCGCTGATCTCATTGCCGTGGTGGAGCGACGCCGGCTGGATGCGCCTTATTTCCGAGATGGCCTATTACGTGGCGCTGGCGCAGCTGTGGAATCTACTCGCCGGCTATGCGGGCTTGGTGTCGGTCGGCCAGCAGGCCTATGTCGGGCTGGGCGGCTACATGCTGTTCTATTTGACCGGCGTCTGGAATGTAAATGTCTACATTGCTTTGCTGCTCGCCGGTCTGTTTGCGGGGCTAATGTCGATCCCCGTTTCGTTTGCGGTGTTTCGCCTGCGCGGCGCCTATTTCGCGATCGGCACCTGGGTGATGTCCGAAGTCTTTTCCTTGTTCGCCAGCCTCATCCTGGTGCTCGGCGCCGGCTCCGGAATGTCGCTGACCGTTCCGATCTTGTACGAAATCTCTCCCGACCGCGATGTACGCGACACGATGCTCTATTTGATGACGCTGGCGATGTCGCTGTTCGTGTTCGCAATCGTCTATCTGCTGCTGCGCTCGCGTCACGGCTTGGCGCTCACCGCGATACGCGATTCCGAACCGGCGTCCGCGAGCCTCGGCGTCAACACCTTCCGCACCAAATTCATTATCTACGTCGTGACCGCCGCGTGCACTGGCCTGATCGGCGCCCTGATCTTTTTGCAGAAGTTGCGGATCTCACCCGAGGCCGGATTCAGCATCAACGACTGGACGGTCGTGGTCATTTTCATGGTCGTGATCGGCGGCATCGGCACGCTGGAGGGACCGTTCATCGGCATGCTGATTTACATTGCGCTGCGCGAATTTCTGGCCGATTACGGCACGTATTACCTGATCCTGCTGGGCCTCCTTGCCATCGTCATCATGTTGAAGGCACCGATGGGGATTTGGGGCTGGGTCATTCACCGCTTCGACTTGCAACTGTTTCCCGTCGGCCGCCGGTTGAGGCTCGAGCCGACGGACGACGCGTCCAAGCGATAGGAATGCGAGATGCCGCCCTCCCCGTCGCCCGCGAAGAATGCGACCGCGCAAGACATCGTCGAACGGGCGCGCGCGCTGGCGCCGCGCTTTGCCGAGCGCGCCCTGGCGGCGGAAGAAGCACGACGAATTCCGCCCGAGTCGGTAAAGGACATGCTCGACGCCGGTTTCGCCCGTATCCTGCTGCCGCGCGAAATCGGCGGCTACGGCCTCGGCTTCGACACTTGGTACGAGGTGACGCGGGAACTCTGCAAAGCCGATGCATCGCACGGCTGGTGCGCCAGCCTGATCATTCATCACGCCCACCTGATCGGGCAATATCCGCAGGCCGGCCAGAAATCGGTCTGGGCCGAAAGCCTCGACGAGCCGATTGCCGCCTCGTTCGCGCCGAGCGTGAAAGCCATTGCGGCGAACGGCGGCTATCGCATCTCGAGCGCCGGCGCGCCCTTCGCCAGCGGCGTCGATCATTGCTCCTGGGTCATGCTCGGCGGCATGGCGCAAGACGGCCCGGCCCCGGAATGGAAATTCTTTCTGGTGCCGCCGGGCGAATACACTATCCGCGACACCTGGTTCACCGCCGGCATGCGCGGCACCGGCAGCAAGACCATTGTCGTCGACAACGTTTTTGTGCCGGAAAGCCGCGTGGTGGCGCTGACCGCCTTGCGCGACGGCAAGACCCCGGGTGGCGCCCTCTATGGCGGCGTCATTTTTCATACGCCGTTTTTCTATTACGCGCCGATTTCATTTGCGACGCCGATGCTTGGCGCGGTGCAAGGCGCCTATGAGATGTTCCGCGAATCGACCAAGACGCGGAAGACACAGGACGGCAGCCCGCTCGCCGAAAAATCATCGGTTCAGGCGCGCATGGCCCGCGCCGCGGCCGACATCGACGCAGCCGAACTGCTACTGCGCCGCGCGGTGCACGTTAGCGACGCGCCTGAGGCCTATTCGCCGGCGCTACTGGCGCGCACGGTGCGCGACGTCGCCCGCATCTCCGAATTGACAGTCGCAGCAGTCGACACGCTTGTCGCGCTCGCCGGCACCGCGGGTTTTGCCTCCTCGCATCCGCTGCAACGGGCTTGGCGCGACATTCATTTCATGTCCATGCATATCAGTCTGAACACCGAAACCAATTTCACCCATTACGGGCGCATGGAGCTTGGACTCGGCCGCGAAGCCAGCCGGCCGTATTTTTGATTTTTCCTATCGGAGACCCGCCTGCACCACCAGCGGGTACACATGGTCCTTGAACCAGTGCTGGTCTTCGATGTAGCGCGGCCAGTTCAACAGCGTGCCGTCGAGGCCCATTTTCGACATTCGTGCGAGCCCATCGACGATCTGCTCCGGCGTACCGATCAGCGGATAGCCGCCCCAGCCGGCGATGAAGTGCTTCTTCATTTCGGCAAGTACCGCCGAGGGCAGCGTCTTGGCGTTGGCGATCATGGTATCGACCAAATTGGTGACCGCCTCCCAATCGCCCTTCTCCTGAACGTAATTGCGGAAATAGTCTTTGGCCTCTTGCTCGGTCTCGCCTTGGACGACATAGGCATAGCTCCAGACCTGAATTTCGCGGCCGTATTCCTTGCGCGCCAACTCGCGATAGGAATCGACCTTGGCTTTGCAATCGTCGAAGTCGTGCGAGCCGAACACCACATAGACCATGTCGCAATATTTTGCTGCAAAGTGCTGGCCCTTCTCGGAGCCACCGGCATTCATCACCGCCGGAAACGGCCGCTGGATCGGCTTCGGCTCCAGATAGCCTTTCTTGATATTGTAGAACCGGCCCGCGAAATCGAACGGCTCGTCGCGGGTCCACAACTCCTTCATGACGTGCAGCCACTCGGCGGCGCAATCGTAGCGGTCGTTGTGCTCCAGCAGCGGCGAGCCGAACATTTCGATCTCCGGCCGGTTCCAGCCGGTGACGATATTGAGCGCGAAGCGGCCGCCGGTGACGTGATCGATGGTTGCAGCCTGCTTCGCCGCCATCACCGGGTGAATGGTCGGCACATGCGAGGTGGCGAAGATGCCGGAATAGCGGGTCGAGGCGCCGATCGCCGAGGCCCAGGAAAAGCACTCGAAGCCGGGGCCGTTGAAATTGGTCACTCCGCCAAAGCCGTGCCAGCGCCCGATCGGAACCAGCGCCTCGAACTCCATGGCTTCGGACGTCTTGGCGAGTTCCAACGTGTTCGGCCAATTGATCTCGAGCACGCCGTCGATGCTCGATATCGCGCAGCCACGGTCGAGATTGGTGCCGAAGGTGCCGAGCTTAAGCTTGCGGTCATTGAAGACCGGATTGGTGGCACGGCGGTCCTGCCGCGCGCTCACAATAGCATCCATGGCATTCCTCCCGGACAGGGCTGCAAGCTTAGCCACTACGGGGCAGCGGTGGCAATCGCCCTACGATCATGCAAGATATATTCTAAGCGCAACGGGAGCCGGTCATGTCGATCTTTGCCGTGAACTATCTGTGTCGCGAGTTATTGCGCGATCATGCCTTCCGCGCCGCCATGAAGGCCGACCCGGCCAAGGCGTTGGCGCCGCTCGATCTGACCGAGGACGAGCGGCGCGCGCTCATCGCCGGCGACGTCGGCACACTGTTTCGCATGGGCGCCAACGGCTTTCTGATGGGCTACCTGGCCCGCTTCGAAGTCTGCGGGCTGAACGTGCAGACCTACAACGAGCGCATGCGCGCGGTGAAGGTCGACGAGATCGGCCAGCCGGTGGCGTAAAGCGCGATCATCGGTTGAGATAGTTCTTCCTGTACCAGTCGACGATCTCGCTGCCGGTCGTGATCCAAGCCTCCTGGCGGGAGGTGACGTGAGCGAGCGCCTTGGCGAAATATTTGCTGCGGTGCGGGTAACCCACCAGGAAAGGATGCAGGCAGATCGCCATCACCCGTCCAGTCTTGGCGCCGTCTTCGTAAAGGACATCGAACTGGTCGCAGATCATCCGGCCGAAACGCTCCGGGCTCTGATGCAGCCGCAGCAGCGCCGGAATATCGTTGATCTCGGCGGAATAGGGCATGGCGATCATCGAGCCCTTCTTCACGCGCATCGGGTAAGGCTGCTCGTCGTTGACCCAATTGCCGACATAGTCGATGCCGTTCTCGGCCAAAATGTCGAGCGTGCGCACGGTCTCGCTCATGGCCGGGCTGAGCCAGCCGCGCGGCGCCTTGCCGACACTCTTGGCAATCGTGCCGACCACCTCCTTGATGAGCGCGCGCTCCTCCGTCTCCGATTGGCTGTTGATCAGGATGGAATTCGAGCTGCCATGCCCCATCCATTCCCAGCCAAGTTTCCTGCCCTCTTCGATGATGCGCGGAAAGTGCTTGCAGACATCGGAATTGAGCGCCACCGTGCCTTTGACGCCGTATTTCTCCATCACCTCCATCATCCGCCAGACGCCGACCCGCGCGCCGTAATCGCGCCACGAATAGTTGAGGATGTCCGGTTTCAGCCCGCTGTGCTCGAGTGGCGTTCCGGGGCGGTCGAAATAGAAATGCTCGATGTTGGGGATCACCCAGACCGCGACGCGAGCGCCGTTCGGCCAGGACAACCGGGGCCGGTCGATGATCGCCGAATAGTCGAAGCGGCCGTGCTCGGCGGGGACCGCCGCTTGTTTTGGTTTTCTGGCTGGCTTGCGTGGCAAGCGATCCTCCCATGATTATTGTATCGCGGCGCAGTCTGGCGGGTCTGCAACGCAGCCGCTAATATTGCCACAGCCACCGCAAACGAGCGAACAGGCAACAGGAGCTTTTAGGCATGGCGCAGATCGTCGCCGGTTTCGGGGTGCCGCACACGCCGATATTCCCGCATTTCGTCAAACGTGACGGGCCGGATTGCGAGATCGCCAAGCTGTTCGGCGCGCAAAAGGAGCAACTGGCGGCCACGCGACCGGACCTCATCGTGATGTTCGACACCGATCACCTCAACACCTTCTTTCTCAATGATCTGCCGATTTTCGCGGTCGGTATCGACAACAGTTTCAAGGCGCCCAACGACGAGCCGCGCGATGTCCCCAGTTACACGGTAAAGTCGCATGCCGCGCTTGCCGCGCATATTCGCGCCGCCGCGATCGGTGCCGGCTATGACGTCGGCATGACGCAGAACTTCTCGGTCGATCATTCCATCACCGTGCCGCTGCATTTTCTCACGCCGGACATGCAGGCGCCGGTCATTCCCTTCTTCATCAGCGGCCACCTGCCGCCGCTGCCCTCGGCGCAACGCTGCCACGGGCTCGGCAAAGCGGTTGCCCGGGCCATCGAGACCTGGCCGCAGCCGCTGCGCGTCGTCATCATGGGCTCCGGCAGCTTCTCCCTCGAAGTCGGCGGACCGCGCATGGCGCCCGGCCGCTCCGACGGCGTGCCCGATCCGGACTGGGCGATGCGCGTGATCAAGTATCTCGAGCAACAGCAGATCGACAAATTGATCGCCGAATCCACCGAGCATCAGCTCCTCAAAGCCGGCAATGTCGGCGGCGAGCTGTTGAACTGGATCGCCATGCTGGGCGCGATCGGCAACCGCAAGCCGAACTACATCGCCCCGCAAATGCAAAACGGCCACGCCTACGGCGTCTGGCGCTTGAACTGAGCGGCTCAAATGCCGCTCAGGTGCTGCGCGTGAGACCGCCATTGACGTACAGCGTCTGCCCGGTGATGAACGCGGCATCGTCGCTCGCCAGAAACGATATCACACCGGCCAGGTCGGTGGCGACCTCGCCGCGTTTGATCGATTGCATGTGGGCCATCAGATCGAACAGAGCGTCGTTGGACATTCCGCCGGGGATCTTTTGCGCCAGCGTGCCGGGGGTGCGGGTCAGTCCCGGCGCGATGGCGTTCACGGTGACGCCGCGCTCGCCGAACTCGGTGGCAAGCGAGCGCGTAAAGCCGATGACGCCGGCCTTGCTGGTGATGTAGTGGATCAAATTCGGCACCAGGAGGCTCACGGTATCCGATGCAATATTGACGATCCGGCCCCAACCCTGCTGCCGCATGCTGCCGGCAAACGCCTTGGTCATCAGGAACATTGAATTGAGATTGACCGACAGAACGCGGCGCCAGTCATCGAAGGTGATCTCATCGAACGTCTGCATCGGATAGATGCCGGCATTGTTGACCAGGATGTCGCAACCGTTGCCCTTTTCGACCTGCTCCTTGAGGGCCGTAACGCTCACCGGATTGCCGACGTCGCACTCGATCGCGCTCGCCTTGCCGCCGATAGCGGCGATCAATTGCAGCGTTTTGTCCGCCTTGGCGCGGTCGGCGATGACGATCTGCGCTCCGTCCTCGGCCAGCCGCACCGCCGTCGCTTGCCCGATGCCGGATGCCGCGCCTGATATCACCGCCGTCTTGCCCGCGAGTTTTTTTGTCATCGGCTTCTCTCTGGTTTTCGCTGGGCAATTGTTCGCATATAAAGGCGCAAGCGAGAAGGAGCATGGATTGTGACCAGCGGCAAAGATGACGAGGAATTCTTCCGCCAGCGCGGCTTCGGATTGAAAATCGGCTTCGGCGAGCGGCCGGCGCTGATCGTCATCGACATGCTCAAGGGCTTCACCGACCCGGACATGTTGCTTGGCTCAAACCTCGCCCCTCAGATCGAGGCGCAAAAGCCGCTGCTCGCGGTCGCGCATGAGCGCAACATGCCGGTCATTTTCTCGACGGTGATGTACCACGAGGCCGACATCCGAGATGCCGGCATCTGGGGCCTCAAGCAAAGAGGCGCGCTCACACTCACCGCCGACTCGGAGGCCGTGAAGGTTGATCCCCGTCTCGACAGGCGCCAGAGCGATAGTCTTCTGGTCAAACGCTATGCCTCGTGCTTTTTTGGCACCGACCTCGTGCCGCGGCTGACGAGCCGGCGCGTCGACACGCTCATCATCACCGGCTGCACGACCTCCGGCTGCGTGCGCGCAACCGCAGTCGATGCGGTGCAAAACGGCTTTCGCCCGATGGTGGTGCGCGAGGCAGTCGGCGACCGCTCGGTCGCGGCGCACGAGCAGAGCCTGTTCGACCTCGACGCCAAATACGCCGATGTCGTGTCGCTCGACGAAACGCTGCACTATCTCAAGACCGTCGGCCACAATCGGCCGCAATAACCGACACCCAGTAGTGGAATTAAACAGCTTCGGCGATGCTCGGGACGCTCGCCGGCGCTGCAGCTTCGCTGCCATCGCGCATGAGAAAGTCCGCTCCCAGATCTGCGAAGCGCGGGCAACCGACCAAGCCGAGATTAATGTCGATCTCGTCGCGCAAAATATCGAGCGCCCGGGTGGCGCCGGCCAAGCCGGCGGCAGCGACGCCGTAAAGCGTCGCGCGCCCGACAAAGACGAAATCGGCGCCGAGGCAGCGCGCGACAATGATATCGGAGCCGCGCCGGATGCCGCTATCGAGCATCACCGTGAGCCGGTCGCCGACCGCCGCCTTGATCGCCGGCAGAACCTCGATGGATGCCGGAGCACGATCGAACGCCTTGCCGCCGTGATTGGAAATGACGATGCCGTCGACGCCCTGCTCGGCGCAACGCACCGCGTCAGAAGGCCGCATGATGCCCTTGACAACGAGCTTGCCCGGCCAGGCGCGCCGGAAGCCGTCGAGATCGCGCCAAGTCTGGACTGACGGGCTCTGCGTGCGGAAGAACCGCGCGACTTCGGCGGCATCGGCGCCGGGCGCGGCGTAAGGCGCCCACGTCTCCATCACCGGCATGCCGCCCTTGCTGAGATAATCGATTACCCACGGCAAATGCAACAGCGCCGCCTCAAGCAAGTCCAAGGGCGCAAGCTTCGGCGGCAGGCGGAAGCCGTTGCGCATATCGCGCTCCCGCTTCGGCAGCACCGGATTGTCGACGGTGAGCATCAGCGTACCGAAACCGGCATCGCGCGCGCGACGTAGAAAATCGTCGGAGATTTTTGAATCGCGCGCGGCATAGAGCTGGAACCAGGTATTGGCCGGATTGATCCGCGCTACGCGTTCGATCGAGACCATGCTGGCGCCCGACATGACGAACGGCACGTTGGCGTCGGATGCAGCCTGCGCCAGCATCAGTTCGGCGTCGCGGCGAACAATCCCGGCGACGCCGGTGGGCGAGATGCCGAACGGGCTTGAGTAAATGCGGCCAAAGAGCGAGGTCGATTGATCGCGCCGCGACACGTCGACCAAATGGCGCGGCAACAGGCGGTAGCGTCGAAATTCCTCTTCGTTGCGAACGAGGCCGCGCTCGTCTTCGACGCCGCTGGCGATGCCCTCATAGACGGCGCGCGGCAGACGACGCTTGGCCAAGCGTTCGATATCGCCGATGCTCAACGCGTCGCCGATCTTCACGACGCTCCTCCAATGCCGTTCAAGGCGCCGCCGGCTTCCACAGCATCCGGCGCATCGGCTGATCGAGCAACGGTCCGATGCGCCCCGCGAATTCCTTGAACTCCGGCCGCGCGTTGTGCGCCTCCCAGACAGCGCGACTGAGCCAGCGGGCGCAGATCATGCAGTCGAGCGGGTCGGCGCGGCCGCGATTGAGGTCGAAGCGGATATTGCCTTGCATACCGTCGAGGTCGCCGCCGATGGCGCCAAGTGTCGCCTCGACGGTATCGGGCTTCATGCGAAAACGAACCAGGGTGACATGACCGACCTCGCCGCGGCTGTCGCCCTTCGTGCCGGCATTTGTCAGCGTCTGCGTCCAGAACGTCGCATCCGGCGCGCCATCGAGCATCGGCTTGATAGTGGCGAGGTTTGCCGCCATTTCTGGTCGCTCGCGGTGCGACTGCAGCGCTGCCTCGTCGATGAACTCCTCATAGAGCATGAAGTTCAACGGGTCGTCCTGATCGACATAGAACTCGAACTGCCGATTGCCAGGCTCCGAGCGCGTCGCCGGAACGACCGACAGCATCTGCTTCGCGAATTCCCGGTCTTGACCGGCCTTCGCTCGAAACCGCACCAAGATAACGTAGCCGCCGGTGCCTTTGCTCATTTTCCACTCATACTGGTTGACTGGATTCTCCGGCCAGGACCGCTTCGTCGCGGGTCGGCCGGATGAGGAACGCAATCACGCCCGAGGCCGCCATCGCCCCGGCCAGCACGAGCAAAGCATCGGTGAACGAGCCGGTACCCTGCTTGATCCAGCCGATGGCAAAGGGTGCGATAAAGCCGCCGAGATTGCCCATGCTGTTCACCAGGGCAATACCGCCCGCCACCGCAACACCGGTGAGGAACGTTCCCGGCACCACCCAAAATACCGTGTAGCCGGCGATTACCCCCATCACGGCAATCGACAGGCAAACGATGCCGAGCACTGGCGAACCGACATAAGCGCTGGCGGTAAAGCCGAGCGCGCCGATGATCAGCGGTATCGCCAGATTGACGTAGCGTTCGTTGCGGCGATCCGAATGGCGGCCCCAAAGAATGGCGGCAAACGCAGCGCAGATCCACGGAATGGCCGACACGCAAGTCACCTCGAAGTTGCTGAGCGTACCGAGCGATTTGATGATCGTGGGCATCCAGTTGTTGATGCCGGACAATCCCATGTTCATGCCGATATAGAGCAATCCCAGCACCAATACCCGCCAATTAAGAAGCGCCGTTCCGAGCGAGAATTTCTGCCGTGTCTCGGCCTGAATTTTCTCATCTTCCGCCGCGAGCGTGCGTTGCAGCCATTGCCGCTCATTGTCGGAAAGCCATTGTGCCTTTGCCGGCGTGGGCGTGAGATAAAAATAGGTGACGATCGCGAGCAGCACGGCCGGAATTCCCTCGGCAATGAACAACCACTGCCAGCCCTTGAAGCCGAGAACCCCGTCGAGCTGCAGCAGCAACCCTGCGAGTGGTCCGCCGACGATGCCGGCAAACGGCGTCGCCAAAATCCAATAGGCAGTCAGGCGTGCCCGGTGCCGCAATGGCACCCATAGCAAGATGTAGAGTGTCATGCCGGGAATGAATCCGGCCTCCGCCACACCGAGGAGAAACCGCATGATATAGAGGCCGGTCGCTCCGTTGACGAAAGCCAGACCGATCACCACCACGCCCCAGGTGAACATGATGCGGGCCAGCCAAATGTTGGCGCCGATGCGGTGCAGAAGCACATTGCTCGGCACTTCGAACAGGACATAGCCGAGAAAAAAGATGCCGGCGGCCAAGCCGAACACCGCCGGATCGATGCCGAGGTCCTTGTTCATCGTCAACGCCGCAAAACCGATATTCACGCGGTCGATGAAGTTGACCATGGTCAGAATGATCATGAATGGAAACAACCGCCGCGTCACCTTGCCGATGACGACGGATTCGATGTCATCCTTGGCAGCGCTCGCCATTTGCATTGGAGCTTTCCTTCCCCGTGAAAGCGTCAGTATTTTTTGTTCTTAAATTTTGTCGGTCACCCGAACGACAAACCGATCGCGCGAAAATGTGCCGAGTTCGCGCAAGAGCCTAGCAACATTGATCGGGCAGTCAATGTTGACGGCCAGCACATCGAGTATGCTGGGTTGCGCGCCAGTCCGAACTCTATCCGCCCGAAATTTTCCACCGGCGCGTCACCCCGGCACTCCCGTCGGCGACTTCAGGCTGGCGCCGATGGCATCGAGCCGGCGCATCATCAAATCGCCGACACGTGCGGGAGTGTATTTCGCCATGCGGCGCTTGGCCTCTTCGCGCATCGGCGCGAGCTCCTCCCAAAACCAGCGCGCTCGCAGCATGAGCTTGCCGAGGTCGCCTTCATCCGCATAGGCCCATTGCGGCGCCGTTGACGACGGATCAAAGCCGAGGCGCTCTCGACTCTTGGGTAGCCGGATCGTCTCGACACCGTAGCGGGCCAGCAAGGCACTCTCGGCGTCCATGTAATCCATATTGCCACTGTAGCCGGTCGCTACGACCAGCTTACCCAGCGCCATGGCGTCGGACATGCAAAGCCCCCACCCTTCGCCGCAATGCGGGCTCACATAGCAATGCCCAATGCGGTGCAGCGCGGCGATGTCATCATCGCCGAAGTAATCCATCGGGTTGATGACGCCGGTCATGCTGCGCATCTCGTCCGACAGCGGCAGCGTCGATTTCACGATATAGCGAACATCTGGAGCGGCGAGCGCACTGAAGGCGCGGATGCCGGCCTCAATATTCTTGCGTTCTTCCAGTTGGGCGATCGTATAGAAGACATATGTGTCCGCGGGGAGACCGAGCCGCGACCGCAGCCGCTCCGCGGCCGCATCATCGGCTTCGATGGGTGCCACAATATGTGGAATCACCGTAACCGGCCGCTGCGCGGCCGCTAGCGCGGTTTGGCAATATGTCGAAGAGGTCCATATTTCATTGACGCAGCCAAGCGCTCGAAGCCGCTCCGGCGCCATGACGCTTGTCTCGCAGACGGCGTAAGCGATCACATAGCGCTGCCGCAGGATCGGCAAAGCTTCAAAATAGAACGGCAGTGTCGCCGGTTCATCGTGAATGATGACGACGTCGGCCTCGTCCAGAACGTCGACCAGATGCGCGCCCCGTGCTTTGAGGGCGTCGATGTAATCCAATCCAGCACGACGATGGCTTTGATAGCCTGTCGTGATATAGTGAATTTTCACTGGCGCGTTCTGCCGATCAGAACATCGGATAGGCCGGGTTGAGCGGCAATCCGAATTCGGTGCGGCCGAAATTTTCCGCCGGCACGTCCCAGTTCATCACCACGTGGGAGGAAATGGCGTGGGCGTCGCGCCAGCAGCGCTGCACCGGATTGTTCTCCATCAAGCCGCTGGAGCCGGAGATCTTGACCAGATCGTCCAGCGCCTCGCGCAAGCTTCGCACCGCGTAGGTGAAATCGCGCCGCAACAGCGTGCGGGTTTCGAGTGACATGCCGGCATAATCGGCGCGCGCGGTGGCGAATGCGCGTCGCGCCAAGAGCTCGGCGGCATCGATCTGCGCGGAGATTTCGGCGATCCGGATCTGCACCGGCACATGTTGGGCAATGCCGAGCTGGGTGTAGGTCAAGTAGCGCTGCCGCGTCCATTGCACGAATTCGGCATAGCCGCCGCGGGCGACGCCGAGCACCGGACCGAGCAGCGCATAGCTATGCAGGGCGATGAACGGCGCGCGGTACATCGGGTTGGCGTTGACCTTCGATCCTGGCGAGCAGCCTTCGCGCAGCATCGAGAAGGAAACGCTGCGATGCTCGGGCACGAACACATTGTCGAGCACGACGGTGTTGGAGCCGCTGGCGCGCAGCCCCGCGCAATACCAGGTGTCGTCCTGCTTCACTTCCGGTACCGGCACGAGATAGAGCCGCATGTCGGGATGATCCTCGCCGGGCCGCTGCACCAAGCCGCCGATCATGATCCAATGCGAATGGCGCAAGCCCGAGCACCATGACCAGCGGCCGTCGAGGCGATAGCCGCCGGGCGCCGGCGTCACTTTTCCGGTCGGCGCCGCCGAGGTGGCGATGCAGGCGGCGTTGTTGCGGCTCCAGACGTCGTGCTGCGCCTCTTCCGGGAACAACGCCAGCATGCAGGCGTGGTCGGCGAGATAGTTTAGGCACCAGGCGGACGAGCCGCAGGTCGATTTGCCGAGCTCGACGGCGATATCGAACGCCACTTCGTGGTCGTGCTCGTAGCCGCCCCAGCGTTTCGGCTGCAGCGTGTGGATAAGGCCGGCGGCGATGAATTCGTCGACCGATTCCCGCGGGATATTGCGATCGCGCTCGGCGCGCACCGCGCGTTCGCGTAATTTCGGCGCCAGCGCGCGCGCCCGTGCCAAAAGTTCGTCGGCGCTTGGAACATTTTCCGGCATGGTTGCCGGCCGCAATTCGGCGATGCTCAAGGGCGTTTCCTCCATTTGACAAAAGATTGCGCCTCAAGCCAAACCAGATCAAGTCTCGCGCGCAACCGCACGGCAAAAGCAAAGGAAGGACCACGCCATGTCCACGCAGACGGAAAACAAAATATGCCTGATCACCGGCGGCGCCGGCAGTATCGGCGTGGCCGCGGCACGACTTCTCGTTGCAGAGGGCGCCAAAGTGATGCTGGTCGACCTCGCCGAGGCGGCCTTAAGCCGCGCCGTGGCGGATATCGGCAAGGCGGCCGACGGCAAGAACCTCGCCTGGTGCGTGGCCGACGTGACCAAGTCCGAGCAGGTAAAAAACTGCGTCGCCCAAACCGTGCAACGGTGGGGCAAGATCGACGTGCTGTTCAGTAATGCCGGCAATTTCGGCGTGGTCGCGCCGGTCACCGACTATCCGGAAGACGTTTTCGACTCGGTGCTTGCCGTCCATGTCAAAGGCGCTTTTCTCGCCGCCAAACATGCGTTGCCGCAGATGAACGACGGCGGCTCGATCATCATCACCTCGAGCATTGTCGGCGTGAAGGGCGATCCCGGCGTTTGCGCCTATATCACCGCCAAACATGCCCAGGTCGGCTTGATGCGCGTGCTCGCCAAGGAAGCTGCGGCGCGCAACATTCGCGTCAACACGATCCACCCCGGCCCGGTGGAGAACGACTTTCAACTGAACGTCGAGAAGAATTTGAGCACCGTACTCGGCCGCGACGCGACCACCTTCTTCAACGAGATCATTCCGCTCGGGCGTCACGTGCGGGCCGACGAAGTCGCCCGTTCGGTGCTTTATCTTGCTTCCGACGCCAGCAGCTTCACCACCGGCTGCCGTTTGATGGTCGACGGCGGGTTGAGCGCGTGAGTGCGTTGTAATCGCCGATCGACCACGCGCGCGAGTAGCGCCGGTCGCATCAACCCGCGGGCTTCGGCTCAAGCTCGCGCCGGTGAATGTCCTTTACATCGGTAAAGGAAATCGCGGGATTATGCTGCCCCGTGTATTCGAGGTCGAAGGCACTGCGCGCCAGAAACACGAGATCGCCATCGAAATCCTCGGCAATGGAGGAGCGGTAGGTCGCCGCGAAACGATCGAGCATTTTAGAATCCTTCGCCGCCATCCAGCGGGCGAACTGGAACTCAGCCGTGCTCCAATCCATTTCTATCCCATATTCATCGCCAAGCCGGGCCTTGAGCACGTCGAGTTGCAGCGGCCCAACAACGCCGACCAAAGCCGGCGAGCCGTCGACCGGCCGAAACACCTGGGCAACGCCCTCCTCGGCCAGTTGCTCGAGCGCCTGCTTGAGCTTCTTTGCCCTCATGGAATCGGACAAACGAACGCGGCGGAGGATCTCCGGCGCGAAGTTCGGTACGCCGATAAAGTTGAGGTCTTCACCTTCCGTCAGCGTATCGCCGATCCGCAATGTGCCGTGATTGGGAATGCCGACCACGTCGCCGGCGTAAGCTTCCTCGGCGAGCGCGCGATCCTGGGCGAAGAAGAATTGCGGCGCATGGAGGCTGATGGGTTTTCCCGTTCGCACCGGCTTGACCTTCATGCCGCGGCTGAGCTTGCCGGAGCATAGGCGCACGAAGGCGATCCGGTCCCGGTGATTGGGGTCCATGTTCGCTTGGATCTTGAAAACGAAAGCGGACATGCGCGGCTCGGTCGCCGTCACGATTCGTTTGTCCGCGGCTTGCGCCCGCGGCGGCGGCGCCATTGCGGCAAGCGCATTGAGAAGATCGCCAACGCCGAAATTTTTCAGCGCGCTGCCGAAGAAGATCGGCGTCATATGGCCTTCGGCAAAAGCCCGCGGATCGAAGCGCTTGCAAGCATGGCGCACGAGATCGAGTTCATGACCGACGCCCGCGGCGTCGAGCTGCGGGTTCAAAGCGGCTATTTCGGCGATCGTCATTTCGCGCAACCGGCCGGCAGCCCCGGCATCGCCGTCGAGCAAGCGCACGCCCCCGGTTGCGACGTCAATCGTGCCCATGAAATCGCGGCCGCGCCCGACCGGCCAGTTGATCGGCGCGGTGTCGAGCGCCAGTGTCTTCTCGATCTCATCGAGGAGCTCGAACGGGTCGCGGCTTTCACGATCCATCTTGTTGATGAAAGTGATGATCGGAATGTCGCGCAACCGGCAGACTTCAAAGAGCTTGCGCGTCCGCGGCTCGATGCCCTTGGCCGCATCGATCACCATCACCGCCGAGTTGACCGCGGTGAGTGTCCGATAGGTATCTTCCGAAAAATCCTCGTGGCCCGGCGTATCGAGCAGATTAAAGACACGGCCGTCATACTCGAAGGTCATCACCGAGGTGACGACGGAAATGCCCCGCTCGCGCTCGATGGCCATCCAGTCTGAGCGGGTTGAACGCCGGTCGCGCTTGGCCTTGACCTGCCCGGCAAGCTGTATCGCGCCCCCGAACAATAGGAGCTTCTCCGTCAACGTGGTCTTGCCGGCGTCCGGGTGGGAGATGATCGCAAAAGTGCGGCGGCGCTCGACCTCGGTCGCAAGGGCCGACTGAGGCGGGGCGGCCTCGGGAGCGCGGATGGGTATGTTCATGGCGCGTCGGATTTGGGGATTGGAGCCATCGTGATCAAGGCTGCAGATTCGGCAAACAACCTTATAGCGGGCGGCGCGGGAAATACCCCACAAAAACGTTCCTTGTCGAACCTCTTGTGATCTCGGGGTTATGCCTTGGTGCAAGCGAAACGCATCACTCTGCCTTACGTCGCCGCAGACGTTCCGCGGTGATGAAGAGAAGCGGAACCAGGAAAACTCCGAATATCGATGCGGCGATCATGCCGCCGAACACCGGCGTCCCGACGGCATGGCGCGTCAGTGCGCCGGCGCCGCGGGCAATCACCAGCGGAATAAGTCCGAAGATGAAGGCGAAGCTCGTCATCATGACCGGGCGGAATCTCAGACCCGCGGCTTCAATGGCGGCTGTGTTAATATCTTTGCCGAGCGCGCGCTGTTCCACCGCAAATGCAACGATCAGAATACCGTTCTTGGCGGCAAGCGCGACGAGGACCACCAGCCCGATCTGGGCATAGACATCGAAACTTAATCCGGCAATCGTAACCGCGACGACAGCACCGAGTATTGCCACGCTTACCGATAGCAAGGCGGAAATCGGAATGTTCCAGCTTTCGTAGAGGGCAACGAGAAACAAATAGGCGAACAAAACGGCCAGTCCGAGGACAGTAGCGGTGTGCCCGCTCGCGGTCTCTTCCTGCAGTGCAGTCCCGGTCCACTCATAACTGAAGCCAGGCGGCAAGGTGGCTTTCGATATTCGCTCCATGGCGTCAAGAGATTGCCCGGAGCTGTAACCAGGCTTTGGAGCACCGTTAATGACCGCGGCGCGGAAGCCGTTATAGCGTACGACTGTCTGCGGGCCCTGCACAAGTTTCACCTCAGCCAGCGCGCGCATCGGGACCATTCCGCCTTTGGCGTTACGCACGTAGATCCGATTGATGTCGTCTGTCTGGCCTCGGAACGCCGTTTCTGCCTGGACATTAACTTGCCAAGTGCGGCCGAACACATTGAAGTCATTGATGTAGAAACTGCCCAAGGTCGATTGGAGGGCACTGAAAATGTCGCTGATCTTCACACCCAATACCTGGGCCTTGTCACGATCGATATCGAGATAGATTTGCGGCGTGTCGGCGGCGTAAGTGCTGAAGACTCCCGCGAGTTCCGGCTGCTGATTGGCGGCCACCAGCAGTCCGTTCATGACCGCCGCAACGTCGGTCGGTGACTGCCCCTGCAGCGCCTCCAGGACATACTGAAAGCCGCCGGTATTGCCTAAACCGAGGATGGGCGGCAGGTTGAACGGAAAAGCAATGGCGCCCTGGATCGCCGCCAATTGCGGTCGCAGACGCGCGATGATCGCGCCGGCGCTCTGCGCGGGATCGGTGCGCACTTCATAAGGCTTGAGCCTGATGACGAAGAATGCCTGGTTCGACGCCGCGACATAATCGATGAAGTTCAACCCGACCACGGACAGCACGCCTTCAACGCCGGGGATGGGCCTGACGATGTCCTCGACTTGTTTGACTACTGCTTCGGTGCGATTGACCGATGCGCCCTCAGGCAGTCGCAATGCAGCAAAGATCGCGCCCTGATCTTCGTCCGGCAAGAAGCTTTGTGGCGTCTTGCTGAACAGAAATGCGGCTGCAGCCAGCGCCCCTGCGGCGACAACGACACCGACGAGCGCCACCCGCGCCAATCGACGAACTATGGCTACATATCCGTTGCGCACGCTGTCGATTGCTCCCAATACATAGCGCATGGGGCCGCTGCTTCGCTGGCCACGCTTTAAAAGCACCCCGCACAGCGCCGGACTTAATGTCAGTGCGTTGAGCGCCGATATCAGCATCGCGATCGAGACGGCGACGGCAAATTGGCGGAAGAGTTGCCCGCTAATGCCAGGAATAAAGGCGACGGGCACGAAGACCGACAACAAGACGAAAGTGATAGCGAGAATTGGACCGGTAATCTCGGCCATAGCCTTCTTACATGCGTCCGGTATTGAAAGGTTGGGCTCCTCCTCGATCACCCGCTCGATATTCTCCACCACGACGATCGCGTCATCGACCACAATGCCAATGGCGAGGACAAGAGCCAGCAACGAGACGGTGTTGGCCGAATAACCAATAAGCAACAAGACTGCGAATGTACCGATAATCGAAACCGGCACGGCAACAAGCGGAATGAGCGTGGTTCGCAACTTTCCGAGAAAAAGAAACACCACTATAGCCACAAGAATAATCGCAATAACAAGCGTCCGCACCACCTCGCTGATCGTCGTAGTCACGAACACCGTCGAATTGAAAAACATGGTGTAGGTCAGATCGGCGGGAAAACGGGTCGCCAACATGGCCATGGTATCGCTAACCTGCTTCGCCACGTCCACCGCGTTGGAACCGGGCGATTGATAGATCCCGATCGCCGCGGCTGGCGCGCCGTTGTAGCGGCTGTAACGATCTTGCGATTGGGCGCCCATTTCCACCCGAGCGACGTCACCCACACGAATTGTCGAGCCGTCGGGATTCGCGCGCAGGATAATGTTGGCGAATTCTTCCGGACGCGTCAGGCGGCCCTTGGTCTTGACGTTGATCTGAACTTGCTGCTCGTTCGCAACCGGTGCGGCGCCGATACGGCCGAGCGCCGCCTGAACGTTTTGGCTCTGGACCGCGGCGATGACGTCGTTTGGCGTCAGATTAAGCTCGGTCAGCCGATCGGGATCGAGCCAGATCCGAAGTGAATAGTTGAGCGGTCCGAATAACACGACCTGACCGACGCCTTTGATCCGCGCCAGCGTATCGATGACACTAATAGTCGCATAATTGCTCAGATAAACGGCG
This sequence comes from uncultured Alphaproteobacteria bacterium, assembly GCA_963822935.1. Taxonomy (GTDB): domain Bacteria; phylum Pseudomonadota; class Alphaproteobacteria; order Rhizobiales; family Xanthobacteraceae; genus BOG-931. Next base: position 1,799 of record CAWGJP010000010.1, on the reverse strand, counting down.
TCGAAGGTGTTCTTTGGAGAATAGATGTTGATGACTTGCAGAAGACCCGCAGATTTTTTACGAACAGTGAGACCCGATCGCGATACCTCCGCCGGCAGTTGCGGTATGGCAAGGCTCGCGAGATTCTGAACGTTGACCGTGTTGATATCCGGATCCGTCCCCAGCGCGAAAGTCACATTCAGCGTGTAGCTGCCGTCGGAACCGCTCGCAGACTGGTAATAAAGCGCGTTGTCGACGCCGTTGACTTGCTCTTCGATCGGCTGCGCCACCGTCGTCTCGACCGTCTCGGCATCGGCCCCAGGGTAATTCGCGGTGAGCGTGACCTGCGGCGGCACGATGTCGGGGAATTGCGCGATCGGTATTGCCGATATGGCAATGATGCCGGCCAGAGTGATAACGATTGCGATGACGATGGCGAACCGTGGCCGATCGATGAAAATACTGGAAAACATCGGCTCAATTTTCCGGCGCGACAGTCGTTGCCACGACTTGACCAGGCCGCACTTTCTGGATGCCGCCGACGATAACGAGTTCTCCCGCCTGAAGGCCGGACTTTACCTCGACGTCCCGACCTTGTTCGGAACCGGTCGTGATGCGCCGCTGCTCGACTTTCTTTGCATCGTCAACGAGCATCACGTAATGGCCCGCTTGATCCAGCAAAACCGCCGACTGCGGCACCAGAAGCGCGGTCCGAGGCTTGCCTCGCTCGACAATGACGCCGACAATTCCGCCAGGGGTCAGAACGCCATTCGGATTCGGGACCTGCGCCCGTGCTGTGACGGTGTCGGTGTTGGTCTGCACTTGCACGTCGAGAAAGTTCGTGGTGCCCGGATAGGCGTAGATGGTGCCGTCGGGTAATTTGATGTGAATCGTTACATGGGGATTCTTGTCGGCCGAGGCGGTCACTCTTTTTTTGTAGGCAATGACATCGGCTTCGCTCGCCTGGAATGTGACATAAATCGGGTCTTGACTGACGATGGTGGCAAGTATTCCCGAAGATGGCCCGACAAGGTTGCCGACGGTGAAATTGGCGAGTCCGATCCGGCCGCCGATCGGTGAACGAATTTCGGTGTAGCCGAGATTTATTTTTGCCTGTTCAACCAAAGCTTCGGCTTGCAAGATGTCCGCCTGCGCCGATTGCTCGGCGGCGGCAAGCTGATCAACCGTGGCTTGCGGCACGTTCTGATTTTTCACCAGCGCCTGGGCGCGCTGCAATTGCAAATTCGCGTTGACCTCGGTCGCTTTGGCCTTAGCGAGATTGGCGTTCTGCTGATCGAACGCTGCTTTGTAGGTGTCCTGTTCGATGCGAAACAGCAGATCACCGGTCTTGACCATTTGTCCTTCGGTGAAATTGCGCTGCTCGATGAAGCCGGGCACCCGCGCAACGACATCGACTTTATCGATCGCGACGACGCGGCCGACGAAATCACCCGTTTCCGTGACTTGGTGGGTCGCTGCCGGGATGACCGTAACCGCCGGTATCGGCGGAGCGCCTTGCGCGATAGCGCCGCCGCAAGGAACGGAACCGACGAGAATGGCTACCGCTGCCCTATTCCCGAGGAAGCCAGCGCGGCCAAATATCAAGCCCACCTCCGAACGCAAGTGCGCTTTTGGCCCCGCAATAATTACATGTTCGTCGCGACCAGCAGTCAACCGAAAAGGGGGAGCGGCTGCTAAACATTTTGTGAGATCATGCAGAATCCGGCCATCGTTGTGGACGACCGGCTGGCTGACGAGCCAGTGGAGCGCGAACCAGTCTCCGCACCCAATTCCCTGATAACAGGGAAAAATACAGGGAA
>CAWGJP010000009.1:0-50999 GCA_963822935.1 uncultured Alphaproteobacteria bacterium | reverse complement strand
GATTGGCTCGCCATTGAAGAAAGTCGCGAAACAAATCCTCTCGGTCCGCGTCAGTCGCAGGCATGTGTGACTGCTGGCTCAAATAGGCGTTAAAGTCGACCTGCTGCTGTGCCTCCGTGCCCTTCTGCTGGTTGATCTTGTCCAGCATATCCTGCGCGACGCTGAACCTGGTCCAGCCGGGAACCGTCGCCGCCAAATTCACGTCACGCCATTTGGGGTGATACGGAGGATGCTGCAATTTGTCGAAATTGGTGAATAGGTATTGGACGAAACGCTGGACTTTGCGGTACCGCTCCGTATTCTGCGGCCAATTGTAAACCGCTAGTACCGCTGGAACGGCTATGGTGTCGATATGATCCTTCCCCTCCAGCAAATTGGGATAATCCTGCTTGGTGAATTCACCCAGCGTGTAATGGTCCTCGAACCTCTTGGTGAAGGGGATGCTCACTAAGTGCAGGCCAGAGTTCGGTGGAATTTTTGTGAAGAAATCGACTGGCTTGGGAATTACACGCGCGATAGCGTCGATCTCGCCCGATTGCAGCTTCTGCAAGGCGCTCGATTGATCGATCAAGACCTGACTAACATCGATACCGAGCCGCTGAAATACGATTGTGCCGGTGAGGCTGGCACCCGTCCCGGCCGGGCCAAAATTGACTTTTTTACCGCGCAGGTCCTCCAGACTTTGCACACTGTCACGGGCAAGGATGTGCAGTTCCGAGATTGGCAACCGGATTATGTAGTGCACTCGCTGCTCGAGATTTGGCGTCTTGCGCACCGTACGGAAATAGTCAAACACGTCGGATTGAGTGATCGCAGCATCCACACCGTGCAAATAGAGCAGATCGTCCAGATTAGATGCAGCACCGTAGGATACGATCGGTAGAATGCGTAGATTGTCGCCATCATTCAGCGCCGACGCCATGTCGCCGACAAGCCGCATGTACGTACCGGTGTAAAGGCCGCCGACAATTCCGACGGTCCAGGCATTTTTCTGTTCGCGCATCGCGGCATCGGAGCCACCTGTCGAAATGGATTTTGGTACCACCTGCGCGGAAAGATCGGCACTAAAGAGGGCAAGAGCCAAGGTTATTAAACAGACAGCAACAACACGAGCACGCATCCACCTCTCCCACGCTAGATTCTGTCCAGCACTTCAATAATGACCCTAGGACTTTGACGGGTCGCGATGTTTTCATTTTAGATCGGGCCCATGGTCAGTGCAATTGTTGCTTACCTATGGCTTACCTATGCTTTCCAACCACAAAGGAAGCTTTCTCTGCCGCATTTTAGACCCACAATGGCGTCACTCTGGCTTTGACCGGACATGTGGCTTTACACCTGTGCAATCGGATTTGTAAATTTGGTCGGTCCGTGTGTATGATGGGGGTCGACTACCTCGATGGCTTGTAGAGGGGTTTATGCTGAAGAAATTGACCACGGCGCTATTGCTGTGCCTACTCTCCACCGAAGCACGGACTGTGCAAGCGCAGGCGGAGACATGGCCGACCCGACCAGTGACAATGATAGTGCCGTTCGCGGCCGGCGGCCCAACGGATGTGGTTGGTCGGATTCTCGCACAGCGGCTCAGCGAGATTCTCAAACAGCAGGTCATCGTAGAAAATGTCGGCGGCGCGGGAGGGATGACAGGCGCTCAACGTGTTGAACAGGCCAAGCCGGACGGATATGAAGTGCTGCTTGGGACAGTTGGTACTCAAGCATACAGTCAGACTCTCTATAAGAAGCCGCTCTATAACGCGGTAACTGACTTCGCCCCGGTGACGCTGGTGGCCGAGCAGCCGCTGGTTTTGGTCGTGCGGAACGAGTTCCCGGCGAGAAGTTTGAAGGAATTTGCCACGTACGTTAAGGCCAACGCATCTAAACTGTCGTTTGGTTCGGGAGGCAGTGGTTCGGCGACCCACCTCGGTTGCCTACTACTCAATTCCGCAATCGGGGTTGACGTGCAGCACGTGCCCTATCGCGGTTCGGCACCGGCTTTGCAGGACCTGATCGCTGGGCGAATCGATTACCTTTGCGATGCTGTACCCACAGAGCTTGCGCCAATTAAGGCCGCCAACGTCAAACCGATTGCTGTCTTGGCGCGCCAGCGTTCAGCAGTCCTGCCAAATATTCCAACTGCACAGCAGGAGGGGCTGGTTAATTTTGAAGCCAATAACTGGATCGCATTGTTCTTCCCCCGCAATACTCCGGAGCCGATTATTCACCGTCTTCGTGACGCGACAGTCGAGGCGATGAAGACGCCCGCACTACGTGCTCGAATGGAGGCAATCGGCACCGATTTGGTATCCCCCGATCGTACCACTCCAGTGTACCTAAAGAATTTCGTGGCCAGCGAAATTAAAAAGTGGGCGGGACCGATCAAGGCGAGTGGTGTGTCGGTGGAGTGAAGCCTGATGAATTCATAGATTCGGCCGGCTGCTGGAACTAACGCGTGGTCAACCTGAAGGACCGCAACCTTTTGCTCGTTGTTATAGCTGCTAACCCGTCTCAAATTTTGTTCTTCATGCTGCCATTTCACATTCGATTGGTAGTGAGAAAAACTTTTCCCCATCGGTAGCCCGCACTTCGATTGACCAGCCATTCCAGTCGACGGATATACTGTGCTTCAGCCCAAAAGCCATTTCCTGTGCGAAGTCGAAGGCGCCCGCTGGGTTGGTAAACTCCTGGCCTCGGTAATCGAGCAACAACGCGTCCTTGGCTTTGTAGTCGAAGAAGAACCGCTTCATTGTCTATCCACCATTAATGTCTAGCTAGAAACCCCTATATATCGAATAATTCGCTTTGATTACTTAAGCTCACTGTTAAAAAGGATCGCTTTTTTAAGTCAATTGCCGAGCTATTCCAACACCGCGTCACATTGCCGGTATAGATCTTGTTATAGACGCCGAATTCACTGGTTACGGGCTTCATTAAAGTTCCTCGATTTGCACAGCATGTAACGCACGAAGCCCCGCGTGGTGTCACGTTTGCATTAAGAAAAACGACCACTGCTGCTTGCAACAATGCCGCTGCACCGATCACACGCGTCCCGTGATAATGGGGACGAGCACATTCGTTTCGCTCGTAACACGCTACCGCCGAGCGAAAGGTGTCACCGGTGGACGACCTTCGTTACAGTAGGGTGCTCGGCTTCCTGATTCCCGCGAGGCAGAAAGGTGAGTGCGTGGGACGGCGAAAAAGCGTCTAGACCCTTTGGCTTACGCGGCGGCCGCTAGACAGCATTCGGCCGGAGCTTCGGCGGTTCTAGATATCGTGTTCTCAGCAGCCAAGGATTACCGTGATGGAAGAAACCAGTCCGTTGCTGACTGACCTCTATCAACTCACCATGGTGCAGGCCTATCTGGACCATGGCGATACCGATACGGCGGTGTTCGAATTCTTTGCCCGCACTTTGCCGCCAAGCCGCGGATTTTTGCTGGCGGCGGGTCTGGCGCAGGCGCTCGATTACTTGGAGGCGCTGCGTTTTTCCGACGCCGACCTGTCGTGGCTCAAAAGTAGCGGCCGTTTCAGCCAGAAGCTTCTCGACTACCTTGCCGGACTCCGTTTCACCGGCGACGTCCACGCAATGCCCGAGGGCACAGTATTTTTCGCCAACGAGCCGATCCTGCGCGTGACCGCGCCCCTGCCGCAGGCGCAATTCGTCGAATCGCGCCTGATCAACATCCTGCACTTTCAATCGCTGATCGCCGCCAAAGCGGCGCGCTGCGTGCTTGCCGCGCCGGACAAGTTGTTGGTCGATTTCGGTATGCGGCGCGCGCACGGCGCCGAAGCGGGATTGATGGCGGCGCGGGCGAGCTACATCGCGGGCTTCGCCGGCACCGCAACGGTGCTTGCCGGCGAGGACTTCGGCATCCCGCTCTACGGCACCATGGCGCATTCGTTCATCGAGGCGTTCGACGACGAGGCGGCGGCATTCGAGAGCTTCGCGCGGTCGCGGCCGGACAACGTTGTCCTGCTGCTCGACACCTACGACAGCGAAGCCGCCGCTCACAAAGTCGTGGCGCTGGCGCCGCGGCTAAAAGCGGCCGGCATCGCCATCCGCGGCGTTCGCCTCGATTCCGGCGGTCTCATCGCGCTGTCGAAAGGCGTGCGCGCGATTCTCGATGCGGGCGGGCTTACCGACACAACGATTTTTGCCAGCGGAGGCCTCGATGAGAACTCGCTGTTGGAATTCGCCAAGGCCAAGGCGCCGATCGACGGCATCGGCATCGGCACCAGCCTCACGACCTCGTCGGACGCACCCTCCGCCGATTGCGTATACAAGATGCAGGAATATGCCGGCTTGCCGCGACGCAAGCGTTCGGAACACAAGGCGACCTGGCCCGGCCGCAAGCAGGTGTGGCGGCGCTACGATGCGAGCGGCCGTATGACGGGCGATCTGCTTAGTCTGGAGAACCACGACAAAGCAGGTGAGCCGCTCATTGGCATGGTCATGAAGAACGGTAAGCGCATCGCGTCGTCGCCGTCGCTCGACGAGATCAGGCGGCACGCCAAACGCGAACTCAAGCGCCTGCCGGAAGATCTGCGCCGCTTGACGCCGGGCGCTTCCTATCCGGTCGAGGTCGCCGACGATCTGGTGAAGCTCGCCGCCAGCGTCGATGGCCGGTTGCGCCAGCACGGCGGCGCGACCTGATCGGGCTGATGCTTGCCGCGGTGGCTATCGACGGCTCGGTCGGGCCACCCGCGCGAGCCTCGCGGCTCTCAATATTTATTTCCTGCATTTCGTCGGCCGACGTCAGGTGGTGACCGGACGCTTGGCGATTTCGCCTTCGATCCCACTTGATTCCGCCTCGCATCACGCGTCCAAATTCACCCGATTTTATAATAGCTTATCTATTCACATAGATACCGCAGCGCAGCGTTCATGTGTGCAACGCACAAATTTCCTTGACTCTGCGGCAAAAGCCACGAGTAATTCACAAATCGGTCACCTTCGAAACGGCCGAAACTCGGTGAGCGGATGCGCCATCAAGCGGTTCAAACCGCGTCAAGTCTGCCTTCGCTGATGATGCCCTGCCCGGTGTGCGCGGGACGCATGGTCTTCACCGCCCGCCACCCGATCTCCGTCGACGTCGAAGACACCGTGTATGCCTGCCGCCGCTGCGGCGCCGAGCAGATCCGCACCGGGATGCGCAGGTCAACGAGGCCCGACACCGACAAGACGTCCGAAGCGGCGTAACGCTTCAACGCAATCCCATCTGCGTCAGCATCGCACGGCCGAGAACGCCATAAGGGTTGGCCAGCGTCTCCAGCATTTCGAAATGGTTGTAGCCCTCGCCGACGAGGAGCTCGACCGGCTTACCGGCGGCTTTCACCGCGGCGGCGAAATCGCGGGTCTGCCGCTGAAACTCCGGCGTCTCGTATGTGCCATGCGCGACGACGAGCGGCGTATGCAAACCATCGAGATGCCGGCGCGCACTGAGCTTGTCGACCATGGCGTCGGTGAATTTGACATAGGCCGAGCGCTTCGACAGCCGCACCGGCACGAGATCGTACATGCCGCTTGTCAGCAGCGCGCCTTGGCAGAAACTTTCCGGCAGACCTTGCTCGCGCCAGCCCGTGGTGAGCGCGCAGCCGGCAAGGTGCGAGCCCGACGAATGCGCGGAAATGTAAAACCGCTCGCGGTCGCCGCCGAAACTTTCCGCATTGCGCCAGGTCCAGGCGATGGCCCGGCAGACCTGCTCGTACAGCGGCAACAGGTCGCCGCCGGCCTGATCGACATTGATGAAATCGATGAAGACCGCATGGGCGCCTGCGCGAACAAGCGGCTCGGCTTGGAGCGCGTAATCGGCTGCCTTGTTGCGGCGCCAGGCGCCGCCATGGACGAACAGATTGATGGGAGCGTTCGGCGTGGCGCTACGGAATATGTCGAGCTGTTCGTACTCGCTTTCGCCATAAGCGACGCGCTGCGGCGCGCCGAGGATCGCGCGCGCCCGCTCGCTCGCGGCGACACGGCGGGCGACGACCCGATCGCGGTTTGGCGCATAGACTAACTGATCGTAGGCATCGTCGAGCGCCGCTTGGTCCATATCGAGCCAGACGTTCGGGCCCTTGGCCTTGGCAGGAGCGGCGGCCGCCGTCACGGTAGTCATGCGTAGGTCTTCCTTTCGTCAGCCAAATCTTCGTCGCCAAGCCCAAACGCGGCCTGCTTCTCGGCAAAGCCGGCGACAGCAAACTTGCCGATCGGCCGCAGATGGTCCGGACAATATTTGGCGAATTCCTGCGATGCCAGAACGGTGCGTCCCAAGCGGCCGGCGAGTTTCTCAAGGCGCGCCGCCAAATTGACCGCGGGCCCGATGCAGGTAAAGTCGAGGCGATTGCCGCTGCCGATATTGCCGTAGAGCACATCGCCCAAATGAAGCGCCAAGCCGAAGCGCACTGCCGCGCCGTCGCCGCCTGCCGCACGTAAAGCTGCGACTTCCGCGCGCGTTACGTGCGCGGCCTTCAGCGCGGCGGCGCACACGGCCGCGGCGTCCGCGCTTTGGCCGATCGGAAATATCGCCAACAGCCCATCGCCCATGAATTTGAGGACCTCACCGCCTTGTTGGACGATCGCCGGCACCTGACAGTCGAAATAGCGGTTAAGAAGGTCGACCAAAGCTTGCGGCGGCAGTCGATCGGCAAGCTTGGTGAAGCCGCGCATGTCGGATAGCCAAATCGCGGCGTGGATGTCTTCGGTATCGCCGCGGCGGATGCGGCCCGCAAGCACGCGCTCGCCGGCATTCTTGCCGACGTAAGTCGTCAGCAGATTGCCGGCGACGCGATAATAGGCGCGAATTTCCGCGACCCGCGTCAGCGGCGCGATGATGGCATCGATCAGCGCGATGTCGGCTTGCGAAAAGCCGCCCGGTTGCCGCGCCGCCCACGTGGCGCTGTGAAACTCGCCATCGGTGAAATGCAGCGGCGAGACGACGTAATCGGTCACGCCCTCGTCGCGCAGGTCGTACAACACCGGGAAATCCATCGGACAATCGGGATCCGCAAGGCGGCGGCGCAGCGCTTTTCCGGTCTCAGTGACATAGACCATCGGGCTGTTGCGAAAGGCATCGCGTTCCAGCAAATCGAAGCCGCCGTCGGTGACGATCGTTCCGGTATCGGGGCGCCAGATGAAGCGGCGGCCGACGACTTCCGGGTGCAGCGTGCGCACGAACACCATGGCGCGCCACAGCGGCAGGCCGATGGCGGTGAGCCGCTCGCACAGTTCGGTCAGCACCTCGTGCGCCAAGGGTGCGCCGCGGGCGCCGTCGATGAGCCAGTCGATGATTGCTTTGCTGGACACAGGTGAAAACGCCACGTCGATGCCGATCCCGCTTGCCTGGTTTGGTCTGGGGCGAAGCTTAGCGCAAAACGGCGCGGTTAGCCTTCGGCATAGCCCTGCAGCCAGGACAGGATTTGCGGCCAGCCTTGATGGCGCGCCCGCGAACCGGCCGAGGCGAAGCCGGAATGCGTCACGCGCACCGTAGTGACGCCGTCGCGTTCGTCGAGGTCGAACCGCACCAGCGTCTCGGTGGCTTCCTCGTCCCAATCAGGCAGCCAGGTAAAGGCGATCGCGCGCGGCCGGTCGACGATGCGATAGACGCCGGTGATGGTGAAAGGCTTGCCGCCCATGCCGATGCCGCGCATCGTCCAGGGGCCGCCGGGGCGCAGGTCGGAGTCCATCGCCGTCGTTTCGAAACGGTCTTTGCGTCCCCACCATTTCACGCGCGCTGCCGGATCGGTCAGTGCGTTGAAAATGCGTTCTGCCGGCGCCTTGATCGCGATCTCCTCGACGATGGCGTCGATCGGGTTTGGCGCGTTCATCGATCCTCCTCGACCAGACGTTTGAGATTGTGCAGGCTCTCGCGCCACAGCTCCTGATACTCGCGCAGCCAATCGTCGACGGCGCGGAGCGGCGCCGCGTTCAAGCGGCAGATTCGCCTGGTGCCTTGGTTTTCGCTGAGCACCAGGCCGGCGCGGCGCAACAGCCGGATGTGCTTCGATATCGCCGGCCGGCTGACGCGGAAATTGCCGGCGATCTCGCCGACGCTGGCGCGGCGCCGACGCAGCAAGTTGAGGATTTCGCGCCGGGTCGGATCGGCGATGGCGCGGAATACCGCCTCGCGCTGCCGTCTGCTTAATGCCGTCATCGTAGCGTAACCATGTGGTTACATTAAATGTAACCGTGTGGTTACGCAGAGTCAAGCGGTCGTGCCGATGCGTAATGTCAGGCACAGCCCGGAAAGCCGGCGCGGCATCCCTGTCGTGGCTTTGTCACAGAAACCGCCGGCTTTTTTACTGAAATTTCGAATGACCTGCTTAAAGGATAAACAACGGGCGCTCCGTAGAACTACGGCGGTCGGCACACGGAGGACCATTCATGACGACGCTCATTCGGCACTTTCTGCGAGACGATTCCGGGGCAACCGCGATCGAATACGGCCTGATTGCAGCGGGTATTTCCGTTGCGATCATTGTGGCGGTGCAGACCCTCGGCACCAATCTGAATACGACCTTCTCGTCGGTTTCCAGCGCACTCAAGTAAGCGCCCGGCGACGGCACCTGCAAAGCCTCGGCCTCGCGCCGGGGCTTTTTTTATGGTTCGGACGGGCAAAACGAAAATATCGTTAGCCGAGATTTAATTCCTTGAAGAAGTCGTTGCCCTTGTCGTCGACGACGATGAAGGCAGGGAAGTCGACCACTTCGATGCGACAGATCGCTTCCATGCCGAGCTCGGGATATTCCAAAGTCTCGACCTTCTTGATGCAATGTTCGGCGAGGTTGGCTGCGGCGCCGCCGATCGAGGCGAGATAGAAGCCGCCGTGCTTCTTGCAGGCCTCGCGCACCGCGCCCGAGCGATTGCCTTTCGCCAGCATCACCATGGAGCCGCCGGCGGCCTGGAAATCCTCGACGAAGGAATCCATGCGGCCGGCCGTGGTCGGGCCGAAGGCGCCCGAGGCATAGCCCTGCGGCGTCTTTGCAGGGCCCGCGTAATAGACCGGATGGTTCTTGATGTAGTCGGGGAGGCCCTGCCCTTGCTCCAAGCGCTCGCGCAGCTTGGCATGCGCCAAATCGCGCGCCACGATCATCGGGCCGGAAAGCGACAGCCGCGTCTTGATCGGATATTGGGTAAGCTGCGCCAAAATCTCCTTCATCGGCTTGTTGAGATCGATCTTGACCACCGCGCCGCCGAGCTTGGTCTCGTCGACGTCGGGCAGATATTTCGCCGGATTGTGCTCGAGCTCTTCGAGGAACACGCCCTGCTTGGTGATCTTGCCGAGCGCCTGCCTGTCCGCCGAGCACGACACGCCGAGCCCGATCGGCAGCGAGGCGCCGTGGCGCGGCAGCCGGATCACCCGCACGTCATGGCAGAAATATTTGCCGCCGAATTGCGCGCCGACGCCGAGCGACTGCGTCATCTGCAAAATCTCGCGCTCCATCTCCTTGTCGCGGAAGGCGTGGCCGTCCTCGGAGCCGTGGTCGGGCAGCGTGTCGTAATATTTGGTGGAGGCGAGCTTGACGGTCTTCATCGTCAGCTCGGCCGAGGTGCCGCCGATGACGATGGCGAGATGATACGGCGGGCAGGCCGCGGTGCCGAGCGTGAGCACTTTTTCTTTCAGGAACGCCAGCATCCGTTCGCGGGTCAGGATCGAGGGCGTCGCCTGGAACAGAAACGCCTTGTTGGCCGAGCCGCCGCCCTTGGCGATGAACAGAAACTTGTAGGCCGTGTCGGCGTCACCATTACCGGCACTATGGCTCTCGGCGTAAAGCTCGACCTGCGCCGGCATGTTGGAGCGCGTATTCTTCTCCTCAAACATGGAGATCGGCGCGAGCTGCGAATAGCGCAAATTGCGCTTGAGGTACGCATCGCGCGCGCCCTCGGCGAGCGCCGCCTCGTCGTCGCCTTGCGTCCAGATCAGCCGGCCCTTCTTGCCCATGATGATCGCGGTGCCGGTGTCCTGGCACATCGGCAACACGCCGCCGGCGGCGATATTGGCATTCTTGAGAAAATCGAAGGCGACGAACTTGTCGTTATCCGACGCTTCCGGGTCCTCGACGATGGATTTGAGCGAAGCCAGATGCGCGGGACGCAGAAGATGATTGATGTCGGTGAAAGCGGCTTCCGCCAGCGCCCGCAGCGCCTCGCGCGGCACCACCAGCACCTCTTCGCCCAGGACCTTTTCGATGCGCAGACCGTCTGCGGAAATTTTGCGGTAGGGCGCGGAGTCCTTACCGAGTGGGAAGAGTGGGGTGTGCTTGTAGGGGGGCGTTGGATGGGTGGAGAGGGGGGCGTTCATGGCGGCCTCAGGATCGGACGGAATCTAGATTGGTTCTAGGTATATTACGATTGGATTGGAAGCACTGAGGAGGGTGACAATGAGCTTTGGTTCGAAAGCCGGCGGCGGCTTCAATGAGCTCACGAAGGCGTACAAGGCAGCCCCCTCCATTGAAAGCTATGTGAAGTTGCGGAGGGAGAACCCAAAAGCCGGAATCGAGGTCTCTATTCTCGGGGGAATAGAGCCACTTTTCTACATGGAAACTGAGCTACGACGATTTGGGATCGACCCTCAATTGGTTGCAGGAATAATGGACTCAGATGCTGATGCGATCAGCGAAATATCTCTTTATCTGATGGAGAAGATAATCGAGGCACGCAGCCTTAAGAAGGGTGGCAAAGCGAAGCGTGCCCACGCGTTACATTATCGCCATTTCATTTCGCGTGGGCTTCGCTCCGCTCAGCTCACCCTACAAGCCTTGCGTGGCAGATCTCAGGAACGCCGCCTCAAACGCCGCTGCGCCCAATAGCCGATAAGACAAAGCACGATCGCCATCGCGTTCCAGAATTCCGCATAGAGCGCGATTTCAGCTTGCGCCGTCAGGACGCTGCCGAATGTGGCTTGCCACTCTTCCCAATGGTGGACGATGCGTAGAGCGTTCAAACCTTGCAGCAGACAGAACACGGCGGCGAGATAAAGCAGCACCACGAGGACCCAGCCGAAGAGGCGAAATTGCTTGGCCTGTTCCGGCAGGCCGGCCCAGGGTGACGATGGATCCGTCGTCGCTGGCAGCACGCCGATCCGCGAGCGGGCCGTCAGCAGTGCGGCCAGGATCAGAGCGGCCGCGGGGATACCGACGACGATAAGGCTTGCGGTCAGCGCATCCATGGTGCGGCGTTCCCCTATTGATTTAATTATAGCCCTTCTGCCGAGGTATGGGGCCATTAACGCCATCGCAGGCGCGCTCCTTCTCCCCCGCGTGCGGGGAGAAGGTTGGGATGAGGGGGCCTCTCCGCTGGGTGAAAAAAAGCGGCGATGTCTGCAACGCCGTCGCATGCTCCGCGCCGCTCAGAATCGCGGAGAGGCCCCCTCACCCTCCCCCCGATCAAGTCGGGGGTCGACCTCTCCCCGCGCGGCGGGGAGAGGGGGAAAAGCGATCCCGTTCTCGCGGCGCGACGGGCGCGCGTGCCGCGTGCTCACAATGTCAAACAGCCCATCTTTGCACCGTAGCCCGGACGGAGCGGAGCGAAATCCGGGTACGAACTATCAGCTTCACTGCCCATCCCGGGTTTCACTTCCGCCTTCGCTCTGCGAGCTTCGGCGGACAGGTCGTTCAACCCAGGCTACGAAACTCTTTACGGCTCGCTTCCAGCAAATAAAAGGAAGCGGAACGCCGGCAGGCGCGGTAGTCCACGGCCTGTACGCAAGCGGCGCACAGGGCGCGCCACGGAAAGGCGGCTTGCGCCGCCCTTCCGCTCTCGGGCGCGCTCGCCTGCCGGCGTTCCACCACGGCACTTGCGGCAGCGACCGAACGCCACCGCTCAGCTCCAGTTCACGCACTTCCTGGGACGGGACTACTGAGGGACGGGTGTTATCCGTCCCCTGCCGTCCCAGTGCAGCGGGCGTTATGAGCCCGCAGACCGGTCATCGTGCCGGCCGGGCGTTTGGGCCCGGAGCCGCCCGGGCGCGGGGCTGACAACCCCGCCCGCGGGAACCGCCTCGCCCCTGTCCGCCGGACCCGGCGGCGTCCTCTGCGGGCAAGATGATTTGAGATGTAATTGAAACAGTGACCAATGTCACATTATGTCTCCGTGAATGAGACACAACCCTTTAACCCGTCATTGCCCGCATTTGTTGCGGGCATCCACGTCTTTCTCGTTACGAACGCTGCAAAGACGTGGATGGCCGGGACATAGGCGAGCGAAGCGACGCCGTTCTTCGAACGGCTATGCCCGGCCACGACGGGGACCGATCGGAGCCGCTTCTTGCGGGCCTAGCTCCACCGCGCCGGACGTTTTTCGGCGAAGGAGGCGAGGCCTTCGGCGGCTTCGGCGGAACGGCGCTTGTCGGCGTGGGATTCGATCAGGCGGCTTGCAGCCGCCTCGCCGAGATTGCTCCAAGCCGATTGCAGCGCCAACGCCTTGGTCTCGGCCACCGCCTGCGGGCCGTTCTGCAAAATCTGATCGATCATACGCGCGCCGGCGGCTTCGAGCTCGGCGGCTGGAACGATCTCGTGGACGAGGCCGATGCGGCGGGCTTCGGCGGCGGAAAAGCGCTCGCCGGTCAGCGCATAGCGCCGCACGTGGCGCATGCCGATAGCGTCGTTGAGCTGCGGGATGATGATGGCCGCGGTCAGGCCCCAGCGCACTTCGGCGATGGAGAAATTAGCGTCGTCGGCGGCAATCACCACATCGCAAGCGGCGATGAGCCCGGTGCCGCCGCCGAAGCAGGCGCCGTGCACCAGCGCCACGGTTGGCATCGGTGCGGCGTTGAGCCGCCAGATCGCCTGCGCGGTGGCGCGCGAGAGCGCGATATTCTCCTCGCGCGAGGCGGCGCGCACCGCATCGATCCATTTCAGATCGGCGCCGGCCTGAAAATGCTTACCGCGGCCGCTGATGACGACGGCGCGCAGCCCGCCCGTCTTCTCTAGCGCGTCGAGCGTCGCCAGCAACGCCTGGATCAGCGCGCCGTCATAGGCATTGTTGCGCTCCGGGCGGTTGAGGGCGACCTGGGCCACGCCGCGGCCGTCGACCTCGCAAAGAATCGGCGCTTCGCTGTTTGGATTGGTCACGGTGCCCTCCAGGCTTGTCGATGGGTTGGTATCGCCCCACCTATTCTACAGCCGTCATGCCCGCGCTTGTCGCGGGCATCCACGTCATTTTCGCTTGCAAAAAAGAAGACTTGGATGGCCGGAACATAGGCGAGCGAAGCGACGCCGTTCTTCGAACAGCTATGTCCGGCCATGACGCGTGGGCATTATGCGGAGTGGGCGCTATAGAGGCCGTCGCGTCGAGCGCGACGCCCGGAGGTCAGGCCTGGACGTCGAGCAGCGTCTTCATCATCTGCGAATAGACGCGCATCACTTCGACGTTCATGGCGAAGGTGTAGGAGGCGGTCGCCTGCTGCATCGCCTCGTTCGCGGGGTCGACGTTCGGCGCCGCCACCTCGCCATTCTTGTCGGCATAAAGCGCGGCCGGCGCATAGGCGGCTATCGTGGCCGGCTGCACGGCGACGACGGCGGCGCTGGTGCCGCCGCCCGGCGCCGCCACCTGATCGACCTGCTGCGCGGTATAAGCGGCGGGATATTGCGCCTGGACCGCGGCGCCGGCCGTCGGCAACGGGCCGTCGGACTTGGCGTTGGCGACATTCTCGGCCGAGATCTGCAGGCGCGTCGCGGCGGCGGCCATGCCCGAGGCGGCAATCGATAAAATCGAGTTCATGACGCACGGGGTAAGCCCATGCGGATAAGGGCAGCTTGGAGAAACCATTACAATTTTAGCGAATGGCGCAATTTCCGGCGGCGCGCCTCTAACCTCGATCAAGTCCGCCGACAGTGCCCGCTTGGGGCATCTTCGTCTTTTTTGCCTCGGAAGAAGACGTGGATGGCCGGACCTTCTTCCGCCGAAGGGAGTACTCATGCGCGGATTGCCGATTGATGACTTCGGTCCACAGGCGGAACAAGTCCGGCCATGACGAGCCGAGAAAACCCTCGCATGCCGCCCCTCCCCGGCACACGGCGCCACGGCTACAATCCCGATGCTGGGGCCTCGCTAAAGCGTGTTTTCACACGAAAGAGGAGCCGCACATGCCCACCTTCAAGCTGCCATTGTCCGGCGACGTCGTGCAGTCGATCAATCCGTTCACGGCGTTCATGACCGGCGGCCAGTTCGGCCTGGTCAACATCAATCTCGGCCAATCGAGCGCGCCCGACGTCGAGGGCGAGGTGCTCTCCGACGTCGCCACTTACGGCAAGCAACTCGGCCGCATCGGCGACGCCTTGATCGTGCTGCTCAAGCATTTCAATCCGCCGGCGCCGCTGTCCGCCGACGAGAAGAACGCCATCGACGCGCTCAACGACATGCTGGGCAAAATCGCCACGGTGAAGAAAAAGCACGGCCGGGCAGCGCTGCAGCCGTAAGACGCAAGCCGCCGCGGTCGCTCACTCGTTGCCGCAGCACTGAAATACGATGCTCACCGTCGGCGAGTTGGGAAACGACATCGCCGCGCCGGGAATGAGTGCGCTCGCCGCGGCTTCCAGCGCCGTGTCGGATACGTCACGGTTGAAGACGTCGTCGTCGCCGTCTTTGCAATTTTCGCTCGCGCCATTCATGCCGCTGATCCGTTGGTTGCCTGCGGGCTCGCCCGTACAGGATTCTACAGAACGACATTAGCATCCATTGCGCCGGATGCGTAGCGGATATCGGCTGTGCCGCGCTGCACAGGGCCGCCGAATCTGCTAATGCGCCCTTTATGGCGGCACGCAGCGTGCGCGTCGGCCGTGCGGCGACCGGGCTCGGCCTGTTCGCGGCGAAGCCGATCGCGAAGAAAGATTATATCGTCACCTATCGCGGCAGGCGGATCACGACTGCGGAGGCGCAGCGGCGCGAGCGGCGCTTTGGCGCCAAATACATGTTCGAGATCGACCGCCGCTGGACCATCGACGGCGCGTCGCGGCGCAATCTCGGGCGCTATCTCAATCATTCCTGCGATCCGAACGCGGAAGCCGTGCTGCGCGCCGGCCAGCTCGTGTTCGTGGCGCTGCGCGCCATCGCGCCGGGCGAAGAAATCACGCTCGATTACGGCGAGGAGTATTTCGAGCTCTACATCAAGCCGCTCGGCTGCCGTTGCGCGGCGTGCGCGAGAAAAAGGTAGCCGGATTGAGCGGAGCGAAATCCGGGAAACGATCGTTGCGCGTCCAGGGCCCCCGGATGTCGCTCCGCTCCATCCGGGCTACAAACTACAACCCGAACAGCGTCTCGGCATTGCCGTGGGCGATACGTTCGCGGTCGGCGGCCGACACTGGGATCTGCTCGAGAAAGGCGCGCGCCGCCGCCATCGAAGCGTAAGGGTGATCGGCCGAGAACATGATGCGGTCGACGCCGACTTCGAGCAACAGATCGAGAAAGCCGGCGGGAAAATTGAAGCCGGAAATGGTGTAGTGCACGTTGTTGCGCAGATAGGAACTGATCGGCGCTTTCAGCTTGGTCACCGCCGGCGCCATGCTGTCGAGCCGCGGCAGCATGAACGGCAGCGCCTCGCCGAGATGGCCGATGACGAATTGCAATTTCGGAAACCGATCGAACACGCCGCCGAGCACGATACGGACGATGTGGACGGCGGTCTCGATGTGCCAGCCCCAACCCGACGCGGCGAACATTTCGGTGACCGCCGGCGCGAAGCCGCCGTAGGAGATGTCGATGACGCCTTGCGGCGGCGGCGTCGGATGCAGATAGATCGGCGCGTTGAGCTTTTCGGCGGCCTCCAGGATCGGCCAGAAGAATTTGTTGTCGAGATAGCGGCCGCGGTTGTGGCCGTGGATCACGGCACCGACGAATTTCTGCTGGCGCACCCGCAGCTCGAGTTCGGCGGCCGCCTTGTCGGGCGCCGCGGTCGGCAGCACCGCAAGGCCGGCATAACGCTTCGGATTTCCTTTCACCACCTCGGCGAGGAAATCGTTGGCCTCGCGCGTGAGCGCCAGCGCCTCGGCCGCCTCCAATTGCTCGGTGCCGGGCGAGGTCAGCGACAGCACCTGCATATCGATGCCGGCGGCATCCATGTCGGCCAAGCGGCCAGGCCCGACGTCGGCCAGCTGTTCGAATATTTTTATGAAACGGCCGCCCTGCTGCTGCGCCTTCTGCTGGCGGGCACGGCCGGGGCCTTCGAGAAATTTCGGCGTGGTGAAATGCTCTTCGAGCGTGATGGTGCGCATGGCGGTATTTTCCCAGTTGTTGGTTAAATGTGTAGCCCGGATGGAGCGAAGCGCAATCCGGGATTCAGCGAACCGCCCGCACTGCCATCCCGGATTTCGCTGTGCTCCATCCGGGCTACAGCCCGAGAAGCTTCTCGGCGTTGCCGTGGGCGATGCGTTCGCGGTCGGCGACGGACACCGGGGTCTGCTGCAGAAAGGCGACGGCCGGCGCCATCAGCTGATAGGGATGATCGGCCGAGAACATGATGCGGTCGACGCCGACTTCGAGCAGGAGATCGAGAAAGGTCGCCGGGAAATTAAAGCCCGAGAACGTGTAATGCACGTTCTCGCGCAGATACGAGGTGACCGGCTTTTTCAGCTTCGTCATCGCCGGTGTCATGACCTCGAGCCGCTGGAACATCGACATCAGGCCCTCGCCCAGATGGCCGATGACGAGCTGCAATTTCGGAAAGCGGTCGAAAGTGCCGCCGAGGATGACGCGGATGACGTGCACCGCGGTCTCGATGTGCCAGCCCCAGCCCGGGCTCGCGAACATGTCGACCAACAGCGGCGAGAAGCCGGAGTAATAGGCGTCGACCACCGGCTGCGGCGGCCGGGTCGGATGGATGTGGATCGGCGCGTTGAGCGCCTCGGCGGCTTCCAGGATCGGCCAGAAGAACTTGTCGTCGAGATAGCGGCCGCGATTGTGGCCGTTGATAACGGCGCCGACGAAGCCGTCGGATTTCATGCGGCTTTCGAGCTCGGCGGCGGCCTTGTCCGGCGCCGCGGTCGGCAGCGTGGCAAAGCCGGCGAAGCGCTTCGGATTCTTCTTCACCCCCGCGGCGAGGAAGTCGTTGACCTCGCGGCTGAGCGCGACGGCGTCGCCGGCGTCGAGCTGCTCGGTGCCCGGTGACGTGAGCGACAGCACCTGCATGTCGATGCCGGCTGAGTCCATCGCCGCGATGCGCTTGTCGGCGATGTCGGTGAGCTGCTCGATCAGCCTCGTGGCGCGACCCTCGAATTTCAGCGCGGCGTTTTTCAGGTCCTGGCCGGGGCCATCGAGAAAGCTCGGCGTGGCGAAGTGTTCTTCAAGGGTGATGATGCGCATCGTTGCAGTTTCCTCCGACCGGCATTGTATGGGCCGTTTTGTTGCGTTCGAATTTGCAGATTATAGGAGAGCTAGAAATTCTGCGACAGTCATTCCAGCCTGCGCGATGATGGTACGTAGAGTGCCACGCTTGAGATCGCCGCTTGTACCGGCACCGTCACCTTCCGCGCCGGATCGATCCGATGGATGAGCCGGCAGTGGCTACCCGAAGTTCTTGATACTGCGAACCCCGCGCGTGCAAGAGCGCGCATGACGTCACGCGCCGTCAGCGCGGGAAGTCGTTCGTTCATGCCGCGAGCGTGACGGTGATTTCTCGGATGCGCGGCGGCTCACCGAGTGGGATCGGCTCGCTACGCGCGGCGCAGTCGGCGATCACCAGCCGAATGGCATCTTCCGCCATCGCCAATGCCTCGCGCTCGTCCTCGCCATAGGTGACGATCTCGGGGAATGCGGGGACGCGGACCGTGAACCCGCCCTCTTCCTCCGGTTCGAGCACCACCGCAAAGGTTCGCTTTTGGTCCACGACCTATTCCTTCGATAGCTGGGCCAAATATACCATCCATTACGCTGGATGATAGCGTGATTTCACGCCACCTGCGTGCTGCCGATATGCCTGCGGCCCCAGACAAAATCCTTGGCGCGGCCTTCGACGATGGCATAGGCGCGCTCGGTGGCGGCGTTAAGGCGCGTTTCGACAAGGCGCCGCGCCTCTTCGAGCGCCGCATCGCCGGCGGCCGCCGCGACGCGGATCGGCTCGCCGACGGCGATGGCGAAACGGCCGAACGGCAGATTGAGCACCGAGCGGTCCCAGGATTTAAGCTCGATGTAGCGGCTGGTCGCCACCGCGACCGGATAGATCGGCCGCCCCGACACCCGCGCCAGCTCCACGATGCCGCGACCCGCGACGCGTGCGATCTTCGGAATATCGGCGGTGAGCGCAACGTTATAGCCTTGCGCCAGGGCGTCGAGCATCTGCCGAAAGCCGGCGACGCCGCCCTTGCGCAGAAAGTCGCGGCCGGTCGTTCCGGAGCCGCGGATCGGCTCGACACCAAGCCGGCTCGCGGCCACCGCGTTGATCTCGCCGTCACGGTGGCGCGATATCAGCACCTTGACCAGATGTTCCTGGCGCTTGAAGAACGGCATCATGAAATGCTGGCCGTGCCACATGGCGACGATTGCCGGCAGCTCCGGGCGCGCCCGCGTGTATATGTCCGGGGGATCGATGCCGAACTCGCAGGTGTTCCAGACGAAGCGCAAATATTCGGCGGCCGCCACGCCAAGCGTGCGCTGCACCCACGGAAAATCCATTAAACGCCTGAGCGACATCGATCGGCTGCCGGAATGCCGCGCGAAGCGCCGGGCGGCGGTTTGGTCACGGCAGAGGCTTGCGATTTGCCGGGACCTGAAAAACGATATTGGCGTCTTTTCAAACCCCCGGCAAGTCAATGCGCCGAATGGCGCGCGCCTTTCATTCCACCGTGATGTGCGCCTCGGTGATGAGCTTGTGCCATTTCGGCTCTTCGGTGCGCAGCCGCTCGCTCAGCTCTTGCGGCGAACCGGCGATCGATTCGAAATATTGCTTGTCGAGGAAGTTCTTCTGCACGTTCGGGTCGGCGAAAGTCTTGCGCACCTCGCCGTTGATCTTGGCGACCACGTCGCTCGGCATGTTCGGCGGGCCGTAGAGCGCGAACCAGGATACCGCGGTAAAGCCTGGCACCGTCTCGGCGACCGCCGGAACATCCGGCAATAGCGCCATCCGCTTGGGCGCGCCAATGCCGATCAATTTCACGCCGCCGGATTTGACCTGCGGCAGCGCGCTGCCGACAGACACGAACATCAGCTGGATATGATCGGCGAGTACATCCTGCATGGCCGGCGCCGCGCCTTTGTAATGCACGGCGACGAATTTCGTGCCGGTCATGGATTTGAACATTTCCATGTTGAGATGACCGCTCGATCCAACGCCGAAGGTGCCGTAGTTGAGCTGACCCGGCTTGGCCTTATCGAGCGCGATCAATTCCTTGACACTGTTGGCGGGCACCACCGGATTGAGGATCAGCGCATGGTTGATCTGAACGAGCCCGGTGATCGGCGTGAAACCCTTCACCGGATCGTAGGCCAGATGCGGATAAAGCGCGGGATTGACGACGAACGTGGTCTCCGGACCGATGAACAGCGTATAGCCGTCGCCGGGCTGGTGGGTGACATATTCCGCCGCGATCTGATTGTTGGCGCCGGGCTTGTTCTCGACCGCTACCTGCGCACCCCAGTCGGTAATCAAGTGCTGCGCCAGGATACGCCCGAGCATGTCGGTGACGCCGCCGGGCGAGGCCGGGACGATGATGGTGATGGTGCGCGACGGATAATTGTCCGCGTGCGCGGCGCCGTTTGCCGTCAGCGCCCCGGCAAGGCAGGCGGCTGCCGCCGCCCCTTGGAACCAGATTTTCATTCTTCTTTCCTCCCCGGGGACTACGCCGTTCGGCGTCAGTGATGCATCTCGTCGGTCGGCATAATACCCCACAGATTGGAGGCTGACGGGTCCTTGGCCCACACTTTCGGCCGCTGCGGATTGTCGCGGTGCCAGGGCCGCGGCTCGAAATAGCCGAGCTCCTCGTTCATGCGGTCGAGCTCGGCGAAAGTCTCGGTGATCAGGCCGTTCGGCGCGCGATGATAGGCGAACAGATTGTGGCCGATGCCGTGGCGGCCCGGACCCCAGAGCAATTTATAGCCCTTGAGCGACAGGAAATCGCAGGCCGTCTGCATGTGGCCCCAGTCGCGCAGCTCGAATGCAGTGTGGAAATGCCGGTTCGAGCCGGTCTGCATTAGGTTGATGGTGTGGTGGTCGGGCCCGCAGCGCAGGAACGAGAAGAAGTCGCCCATCCAGTCGGATTCGCGAAAGCCGAGCACGTCGCAATAGAACTTGGTGACGTTCTTGACGTCGGTGACGTGAAAAGCGACATGGCCGAGCTTGAACGGCACGATGCCCTTCTGCTGGAACTTCTGGTGCGCGAAGGCGTCGCGCTTGAACACCTCCATCACCGTGCCCTTGGGATCGGCGAACACCAGCATGTCTGAAATCGACGGCTCCGGATCCTTGCGGCGCTCGGTCTTGATGCCCTGGCTTGCGATCTGCTTTTCAAACTCGTTAAGATCGCCATCGGGCGCGATCTGAAAGCCGACGCGCGCGCATTGCGCTTGCGCGCCTTTGCGCAACACCACCGAATGGTGGTCGACCGTCGAAGCGAGAAAGACCGCGTCCTTCTCCTTGGCAGCGAGCGTCAATCCCAGAATCTCGGTGTAATATTCGGCCTGCTGGTCGAGATCGGGCGTCTCGTAGCTGGCATGCGCAATCTTGCTGACGCGGATCATGACGAACTCTCCTGTTATTGGTTTGTTTTGGCGCGCGGCAGCGAGCCGAGAACGTCGATCATTGCGGCGACGTCGTTATTGCCGAGGCCCATGTCTACGAAACGCTGATAAAGCGGCACGACGCAATCGAGCAGCGGCGTCGCCGCGCCGACGCTTTTGGCGAAGTCGTCGATCATGCCGAAATAATGCTGCAGCGTCGGAACGTCGCCCTGCACCGGCTGAAAGCGGCGCTCTGCCATCCACGGCGCGCGGATGCCGAATTGGGTCGAGCCACCTGAGCCGGTGGCAATCGCCTTGATCATCAGCGGCACGTCGACACCCGCTTTGAGTCCGAGCGTCATTGCCTCCGCCGTGGCGGCGATGTTGATCGCGACCAAGAGATTGTTGACGAGCTTGACGCGGCTCGCGGCGCCGAACTCGCCGAAATAGAGGCAGGAATCGGCAAATCCCGCGACCACCGGCTCGACTTTCTTGCAGGCCGCGGCGTCGCCGGCGAGATAGATGACGCCTTTGCGCGCCGAAACCATGCCCGGCGTGCCGGAGACTTCGCCGTCGATGAAGGCGGCGCCCTTTTCCTTCAGCGGCGCGACCTGGCGCTGCTTGTCCGGCACCGGGTGCGAGCCGAGCTCGACTATGATCTGTCCCGGTCGCGCCGATTGGATGAGACCGCGGGGGCCGTGCACGACGTCGTCGAGCGCCTCAGTCGACGGCAGACACGACAGCACGATTTCGGCCTGGGCGCCGACGTCGGCCGCCGAGTGCGCCGGCACGCCGCCGATCTTCTCGAATTCGGCAAGCGAGTGGCGGCGATAGCCGACGACGCGATAGCCGCTCGCGATCAGGTTCTGCGAGATCGGCATGCCGATCTTGCCGACACCGACAAAACCTATGGTTTCCATGGACGCGTCCTCAACTCTTTTTCTGTGGTTCTTGGTATGTTAGCGCACCATCGCCGGGATTGTCATGTCACCTCGATCGATTGATCGGAAAGATTGACGGAGAGGCCGAGCGTGCCCTCCATGATCGTCCATTCCTTCAACTCAAAAGTGCGCAGCCCGTTGATAAAGAACGGGTCGCCTTCGGCGATGGCGCGAGCCTCGGCGGCGCTCTTCGCCCGCAGCACCGTCAGGCCATGCCCGCTCGGCGGCCCGGCGCCGTCGGCCAGCGGCCCGGAGGCGAAGACGACACCGCGTTGCTCAAGCCCGATCATGTATTCCAGATGCGCCATCAAGAATGGCTTGAGCTTTTCCGGCGGCACCACCGGCGTCGAAATCACCACATAGAGCTTCTTGCGCAGCATCTTGCGCATCAATTCGGCAACACGCTCTTCAAAAAACATGACCGGGTCCTGGGCCTTCTTCTGGGTTTCCAAGTTCATAAAGGAGCGCGGCAGCGCCCGCTAGCGGCCTCACGGCGCAATCAAAACAACCTCGGGTTTGCACCCAGCCCGAGGAAATGACGGCCGATCGCATCGAAAATCGCAAATTGCGATTGCGCTTGCTGCGACACCGCATGCATGTCGCGGAAGCGGCGCTCGAACGGATTGCTAGCGAAAACGGCGGTGGCGCCGGCGGCGAGATAGGCGGTCTCGGCCACCTGCCGGGCCTGCTGGGTGGCGTGGATCGAGGCCATGCGCAGCCGCACGCGATGATCGAGCGATACCGTTCCGCTCTGCGCCGCCTGCCAAATGTCCTCCCAGGCGGCGAGGAAAAACGTCCGCGCCGCGGCGAGCTGGCACTGCGCGACGCCGACCTGCGATTGCACCACCGCATTGTCGCGCAATGGCGCCGAGCCACTGCCGGCGACTTTGGTCCGCGCCAATTCGATGAAGGCATCGAGCATGGCACGCGCAATGCCAAGCGCGATGGCGGGAAAGGTCGAGCCGAACAGCTGATAGATGCTGAAAGAATAAAGCGGACCGTGTTCGCGCCATTCGGCGGGATCCATCGCATGGTAGGCGATGGCCCGACCCTCCGGCACGAACTCATCGGTGAAAGCATAGCTGTCGCTGCCGGTGCCATTGAGGCCGATGACGTGCCAGACATCGCTGATGGCCGCGCGCTCGCGCGGCACCACCAGGGTTTTTTGCACCGGATTGCCGGCGGCGTCGCGGCGCGGTGTGCCGTCCGGCTCGACGATGAAGCAGTGGGCGGCGAGGAAGCTTGCGTGCCGGCTGCCGCTGGCAAACGGCCAGACGCCGGTGACACGGAAACCGCCCTTTTCGGCAACGGCCTTGGCGTTGTTGTGAGTGGAAGCGCCCCAAGCCAGAACGCCGCGCGGGTTTTTGGTAAAAATGTCCTCGGCGGTTTGCCGCGGCATGCTCTTGGAGATCGTCGAACAAACCGAGGTTTGCGCGATGCACCACGCTGTCGAGGCATCGACCTTGGCGAGCTCTTCGATCGCCTGCACGAAGGCGACCGGAGAAATTTCTTCGCCGCCAAGCGAACGCGGCACCAGCATGCGGAACATGCGCGCGTCATGCAGCGCGCCGACCAGGTCCGGCGGCAATTCGCGCCCCGACTCGATCCGCGGCGCCGCCGCCGCAAGGACGGGCGCGAGCGCGCGCGCATTGGCGACGCAATCTACCGTTGTCCGCTCGTCCATGGTGATTCACTCCCGCCGGCTTGGCGCCCATTGTATCGCGGCAGCCGATGCGGTCCATCGGGGTTCCGGTCCAGCAGGCGGGGGTTGAACGCCGGCGGTAGCGGCGGCGACTAATCACAGCGGCTGAATATAATGTATCGCTGTCGGGTGAGGGTGAGATGGCTTGGCTGCGCACCACTGCAATACTCACTGGGCTCATCGCCGCGGCCGCGGCTTTAACGCCGCTGCGCGCCTTGGCCGACGACCAGAAACTCGACGCGGATTTCGCCCGGCGCATGTTCGCCGGCAGCGTACCGAACCCGAAAGCCTATGCGTGTTTCGCGCGGCATTACGATGCCGAGCATATGGCGGAACATCCATTGCAGAAGGTCAGCGTGATGAACCTCCTGATCAGCACCGAGAAGGATCCGGATATGCCAAATTTCCAATATGCATTCCGGCTCGGCGTCGCTTTTCGCGACCGGCGGGGTAATTTCGATTCCAGCGGCAATTGCGGCCATGCGCCGACCATCAAGGATCCGGACAATTCCGATATCCCGCCGGAGGACCGGGTGACCCGGCCTGTGGGAATCGATTTCGAATGCGATGTCGATTGCGACGGCGGCGGAGTCAATGTCACGCTCGCCAACAGCGACAATGCGATCATCCTCAAGCTCGACCACATCCGCATCTGGAAAAGCAACGCCCCCGATGCGGAGGCGGCCGGCGCATTGCAGGCCGGCACCGACGACAAAGTGTTCCGGCTCGACCGCACCGGCCTGAACGAATGCGCTTCGCTGGTCGCCGATCGCAAGGAATTGGCGGCGCTTCGCCGAAAGCGTTAGAAGCGACCGGGCTGCCATGGAGAACCCAATGCGCCGACGCAATCTGCTTCAGCTCGCCGCGGCCATCATGCCGATGGCGGCCTTCATCCAGCCGGCCCGGGCGGCGACACCGGACGGATCAAAAGTAGTCTATCACCTGGCCGATCTCGACAAAGTCGGTTTCGTGCTCGGCAATATCCGCAACCATTTTGACGGCATGGGCGGGCCGCAGCACGTGACGATCGCGCTCGTGATTCACGGCCCGGCGCTCAGGGCATTTCACATTGACGGAGCCGCACCCGCGACCGCTCACGATGTCGAAGAATTGCAAAAAGCCGGTCTCGGGCTGAATGCCTGCATCCACACCATGGAAGGCCAGCACGTCACGCTGAAGGATTTGCTGCCCGGCTTTGTCGTCGCCGAAAAGGGCGGCGTGGTGAAGCTTGCGGAATTGCAGGCGCAAGGTTACGCGTATCTGCGGCCGTAAATTTGGGTGGAGTTAGCCGCGTCTCATTGGCAAAGGAATTGCTCGCCGGAGCGGCCGAAGCAGAATTTCTTGCCGACATTGATGAGCTGAACGCGGCGGTTGACCCCCGAGGTCGGGTGCGCCGGATCGCGCAACTGCTCTTCGCCCATGCCGACCGGCTGCAGAATGGCGGGATTGACGCCGAACGGATTGACCAGTGCGGCGACGATAGCCTCGGCGCGGCGTTGGCTCAAGCCGACATTATACATGCGCCCGCCAACCGAGTCGGTGTGGCCCATGACCAGAAAGCCGTAGCCGAGCAAAATCGGATTATGCAGCGCATCGGCGATAGCGCCGACGTTGCGGTAGGATTCCGGCCGGATCACCGCGGAATTGAAATTGAAGTTAATCTCGACGGTGAACTGCGCCAGATTGGCGAGTTGCGGAAAATTCAACGGGCGCGGCGGCAGCGCCCCCGGATAGTTGCGAATATTGTCGAGCACCGCCTGCTTCATCTGGGCGGCTGTGAGGTCGAGCCCACCGTTGTTGCTGACGGCCGCCAGGCTGGTGGCGATCTGGCCTGAATTAAGCCGGGTATCGGCCGCAGCCACCGTCGCCGCGACCGCGAGAATCAGCGCGGCAACGGCGTAGATCTGATGTCTGATCATTGCTGTGCCCTTTCCGTGCGCCAACCGGTATCGGTGAAGGTCTGGTTGCAGGCCGGGCTCATCGCGGACGGCGCAACGCTGAGCAGGCATTCCACGAGGTGCGCGTCGGCATGCGAGGTGCCGCACAAGCGCTCGATATCGGCGTCGCAGATGCGGCCGATGTCGCGCTGCGCCGCGGCACGCCGGGAGATCGACGCGTAGACCATGGCACGGGTCTGCTGGCAGCCCGGCGAGACCACGTTCTGGTGCGCATCGAGGCAAGCGCGCAGCCGGCCGTTACCAAGCTCGACGTTCCTGCAATATTTCGCCAGATCGCCGCGGCAGGCGGACGCCAATTGATCGACGGCGTCGGCATAGCTCATGGTTTGCGCCGCCGCGGTGCCGATGCCGCCAAGCAATAGCGACAGAGCCAATAAGACGGATGCTTGTCGTCCAGTAATCCTAGCCATTCACGCCTCCCCTACCGTCCCTTGGTCGCCCCGGCCCCCAGCGCGGTTCTAATCTATACCATTCTTGGCAATTGCACAGGTCGGGGGCCGTGGTTTTTGGCCCTACTCCTCGCCGACAAGGTCGCGGCGGCGGCCTTCGAGGGCGGCGGAGTAGCGGCGCAGCACATAGGCCTCGGTGAGGATGCCGACGACGCGCCGATCGAGATAGGAATCGACCACCGCGAGCGCCTCGGATTCAGCGCGGTCGAAGGCGAGCACGGCCTCCTTCACCGCCATGCCGGGCAGCAGCATGTCGTCGGGGTGCTGCAGCAGCTCCTTGATCACCTTGTCGGCGGATTCGGCGGCATGGGCGTCCGCCACCAGAACCAGCCCGACATAGCGATCGGCGTCATCGACGGCGATCACATAGGCGGTCGAGCTCAGCGGGAAGGTTTCGCGAAACGCAGCGACGGTCGACGACGCATTCACCGTCTGCACGTCCTGGCGCATCATCTTATCGACGGTAAGCTCGCGCATCCAACCGATGTCGGCGGCGCTGCGGATGGTCTCGCCGCGTAGATGGAAGCGCCAGGTGGCGAACGAATAACCGAACACTTCGCGGGTCAATTGCGCGGCAATGATCACCGCGATGAGCACCGCCGTCGTCAGCCAAAGGTCGCCGGTGGTTTCCAGCGCGATAAACGTCATGGTCAGCGGGCCGCCGATCACCGACGCCGACAGCGCACTCATACCGATCACCGAATAGGCGTTGGGATCGAAATAGACCGTCGGCCAGATCATGGTCAGGCCGACGGCGAGCAGATGCCCGCCGAGCGCGCCAATGAGCAGCGAAGAAAAGAACAGACCGCCGCGAAAGCCCGAGCCCAGCGAGGCGATCGACGCCAAAATCTTGAGGACGAATATGGCGGCGACGGCGCGCAGCGACAGATCGAGCATGCCGGCGACGCGCAACGCGCCGTGGCCGGACGACATGATCTGCGGCGATATCATCGCCATCAGCCCGACGCACAGACCGCCGATCATGGTGCGCAAGAACGGTCGCAGCTTGATCCGCGCGAACATGTTCTCGCTGATCGCCACGCCCCGCATCAGAATGATGCCCAATATCGACGCGAGCAGGCCGAGCGTCGCGGCGAGCACGAGATCGTGACCGACGATGGTCATCTTCTCGGGACCGACGACGCCGAGCTCCGGCGGCTCGAGCTGCCGCGCGACGAGATAGCCCATCAGCGAGGCGATCCCGACCGGCGCCAATCCGTTCGGCGAATAGCTGCCGATGATCAGCTCGAAGCCGTAAAAGGCGCCGGCGAGCGGCGCGCCGAAGGCGCCGGCAATACCGGCTGCGGCGCCGCAGCCGACCAGGATGCGCAGGTCGCCGCGGCGCAGCCGAAACGCATTGCCGATGCGCGAGGCGATGCCGCTGGCAAACTGGGTGTAGCCGGCCTCAAGGCCGACCGATGCGCCGACCCCGCTCGACCACACCGTTTGCGCCGCGACGATGATGCTGCCAAGCAGCGACATGCGGCCGCCATGCAGCGCATTGGCTTCGATCGGATCGATTTCCCGCTCCGGCCGCCAATACCTGATGATCTCGCTTGCCGCGCCCATGATCATGCCGCCGACCAGCGGCACGCAGACGGCAAGATAGGGATTGAGCACGAGCCGCGCCGACAGCCGCTCGCCATGCTGAAGATTGAAAAACAATTCGTGCAGCAATTCGACCGACGTGCCCATGCCGGCGACCACAATGCCGGCGATCACGCCGACCAGGGCCGCCAGCGCCACCAGACTCGATTCCCGGGCCCGGACGATGGCGCGCAGCCGCCGTGGAATTTCGAGTCGTGTCGCGAGTCTAGCGATCAAGATGCTCACCGGCAGAAGGGATGGAATTTAGAATGAGCGGGACGCCGGATGAGAACAGTCGAACGGCAGGGTTAATTTCCGCGCGGGTGGCAGCCGAGACGGTGTGTCCCATCGCAGCGTCCGCCGCGCCCGCCCCGCGCCTGGGGGTCTTGCCGCCGTGCTTGGCCGTCGCCAGATCGATTGTTTCTGGAGCTGGAGCCGTCGCGGCTTGTTCATAGTTCGGGCTTTGCCAGGAGCACCCCATGCGCCGCCCGCGTTCTGCAATCATCGCAATTTCCGTCGCAGCAATAGGGTTACTCGCCGCCGTCCCGTTGCTTGCGCAAACGGACGCCGGCCTGCTCGAAGGTGCGGCCGCGTTTGGCGATTGGCACGCCGACCGCCCGGGGACGCGACGGTTGATCAGGCCGCAAGACTTGCCAGCTCCTGATCTTGCCAAATCCGCGCGCAATGCCGTTCGAACAGTGCAGCGGACCGACCAAAAGCCAATCGTCCCAAACGGCTTCCAAGTCAACCTGTTTGCTTCCGGATTGTCGGGGCCGCGCATCATCCGCGCTGCGCCGAACGGCGACGTGTTCGTCGCCGAGAGCGGGGCGGGCCGTATCAGCGTGTTGCGGGCCGATGGCGCCGCGGCGGCGCGGCCATCGGTATTCGCGTCCGGCCTGACTTATCCGTTCGGCATCGCGTTTTATCCGCCCGGATCCGATCCGCAATGGGTCTATGTCGGCGACACCGATGCGGTCGTCCGCTTTCCCTACCGCAACGGCGACACGACTGCGCGCAGCGCCGCCGAGACCATCGTTCCTCATTTGCCGATCGGCGGTCACCACACCCGCGATGTCGTATTCTCGCCCGATGGGAAAACAATGTACGTGTCGGTCGGCTCGGGCTCCAATGTCGCCGAGGACATGGACAAACTCAGTGGCAACGAACTGCAACATGTCGTTGCCAGTCATCCGCTCGGCGCCACCTGGGGACGCGAGGCTGGCCGCGCCGACGTTCTCGCCTTCGACCCCGACGGCAAGAACGAGCGCATTTTTGCAACCGGCATCCGCAACTGCGTCGGCATGGCCATCGCGCCGGGGACCGATACGGTGTGGTGCGCGACCAATGAGCGCGACGGACTCGGCGACAACGTGCCGCCCGACTACATCACGCGCGTGCGCCAGGGCGCATTCTTCGGCTGGCCGTGGTACTATATCGGCGCCAACGAGGACCCGCGACATCGCGGCGAACGCCCGGACCTCAAGAACAAAGTCACGATCCCCGACGTGCTGCTGCAGCCGCATTCGGCATCGCTCGGCATGACATTTTATGATGGCATGCAGTTTCCGGCCGACTATCGCGGCGACGCTTTCGCCGCCGAGCACGGTTCGTGGAACCGGTCGAAGCGCACCGGCTACAAGATCATCCGCGTCATCGTGAGAAACGGTGTCCCCACCGGCGAATACGATGACTTCGCGACCGGCTTCGTGATTAACGATTCGGAAGTCTGGGGCCGGCCGGTCGGCGTGACGGTCGCCAAGGATGGCGCGCTCTTGATCTCCGAGGATGCGAGCGGCACGGTCTGGAGAATCTCGTATACCGGCAAAACCGCCGACAAGGCCGGGCCAAGCCGGTAAAGTTCCAAACCGGAACCGCGGACCGGAACAGCCGACCGATCAATGCGTTGGTCCCCAAGAGCAGGGGCTGGCGGCATTGCGATATGATTTCATACGCTGGCGACGTATTTCCACCGCGCGTTTTCAATCTTCAGATCCCTTCGGCTCGCCGCCCGCCATCGGGGACAATCGAGCGGGGGGGCGCCAAACCGGCCGCCGCACCGGGGGCAATTGTCGAAACCGACATCCCGGCGCGGCTCGACGCCTTGCCGTTCGGGCGATTTCATCTTCTCGTGATCGTGGCGCTCGGCATCACCTGGATCCTCGACGGCCTCGAAGTGACGCTTGCCGGAGCGCTTGCCGGCGAACTCAAGGAACCGGCCGCCTTAGGCCTGAGCAATGCCCAGGTTGGGCTTGCCGGCAGCTGTTATCTGTGTGGTGCGGTCGCCGGTGCCTTCTTTTTCGGCTGGCTGACCGACCGCCTAGGCCGCAAAAAACTGTTCACCATCACGCTCGCGGTTTATCTGCTGGCGACCGCGGCTACGGGTTTCTCCTGGGATGCCTCCAGCTTCGTGGTATTCCGTATCCTCACCGGTGCCGGCATCGGCGGCGAATACACTGCCATCAATTCGACAATCCAGGAGCTTATCCCGGCCCGGTTCCGCGGCTGGATCGACCTTTTAATCAACGGCAGTTTCTGGGTCGGCGCAGCCATCGGTGCGGGCGGTTCCCTGGTATTGCTCGACCCCGCGCTCATCAATCCTGCGATCGGCTGGCGGCTTGCTTTCCTGATTGGGGCTATAATCGGACTCGTGATTCTCGTGATGAGACTTTGGATTCCGGAAAGCCCGCGCTGGCTGGTGACGCACGGTATGCCGCACGCCGCCGACGACGTGGTGCGCGGCATCGAGGCGCAATTTGGCGGCAACGCCACTGCGACGCCGCAGCGAAAAATCCGGTTGCGCATGCGCGACCGCACGCCGCTACCCGAAGTCGCGCGCGCGCTGTTTGTCACCTATCGCCAACGCACGCTGGTGGGCTTAAGCCTGATGGCAGCGCAGGCCTTCTTCTATAATGCGATCTTCTTTACCTACGCGCTGATCCTGACCGACTTCTATAACACGCCGGCGGATCGCGTCGGCTGGTACATCCTGCCGTTCGCGGCAGGCAACGTGCTCGGCCCAATCCTGCTCGGCCATCTATTCGATACGGTCGGACGCAGGACGATGATCGCTACGACCTACGCGCTGTCCGGCATTCTGCTCGCCGTCACCGCCGATCTGTTCAGTCGCGATCTCTTGACCGCGCAGACGTTGACGATCGCCTGGATGACCGTGTTCTTCTTCGCTTCCGCGGCGGCGAGCTCCGCCTATCTGACGGTGAGCGAGATTTTCCCGCTGGAGATTCGGGCGCTGGCGATCGCGTTCTTTTACGCCATCGGCACCGCCGCCGGCGGCATTGCCGGACCGATCCTGTTCGGCATGCTGATCGCGACAGGCTCGCGCGGCAGCGTCGCCGCCGGCTACGTCGTGGGCTCGGCCCTGATGATCGGCGCCGCGGCAGTCGAAGCGTTGTGGGGCGTGGCGGCCGAACGCAAATCGCTGGAAGCGGTGGCCAAGCCGCTTGCATTCGTCGAGTAAGAAACTGATATCGGACTTGGCCGCGGACCCGGCAGCGATGGGCTATTGCACAGATAGGCTTTGGGCAGATGGGCTTTAGACAGATGGGCTTTGGACAGACAAACTTGGACATCTCCGATCTCGACATGGAGCTCACCGACACGACGCTCGTTCCCGACTTGCGTCAATGCGCGATCCTGCTCGATATCGACGGCACGATTCTCGATCTCGCGCCCTCGCCGCAGCAGGTCTGGGTGCCGACCGGGCTGCGGCAGACGCTGGCGCGGCTCGACGCGCTCACCGGCGGCGCCTTGGCGCTGGTCTCCGGCCGTCCGCTTCATGACATCGACTTAATTTTCTCGCCGTTGCAGCTTGCCGCCATCGGCGGCCACGGCGCGGAACTGCGCGCGCTGCCGAATGCCGAACCGGTGCTGCGGGCAAAGCCACTTGGCGCCGCCTTGAAACGGCAACTCGCCAGCATTGCCGAACTCGGCCCCGGCATCCTGGCCGAGGACAAAGGCTATTCGCTGGCGCTGCACTATCGGCTGACGCCCGAGAAGGAAGGCGCGGTGCGCGCTGCGGTCGAAATGGTTTGCGCTGCGCAGCCGCCGGGCGAGGTGGAGATATTACCCGGCAAGCTCGTCGTCGAAATCAAGCCAGCCGGCATCAACAAGGCCAATGCAGTCTGCGAACTGATGAAGCGCGCGCCGTTCGCCGACCGCAATCCGATCTTCATCGGCGACGACACCACCGACGAACCGGTGTTCGGCGTCATCGCGAAATTCGGTGGCTTGGGCTTCTCCGTCGGCCGGGTGGTGCCGGACGTCAACGGCCATTTCGGCAAGCCGGAATCGGTTCGCGCGTGGCTTGCGCGCATCGCCAATCAGAGCCAGAGCACGGCGCAATGAACGAACATAGGGTCGATGTCGCGGTCCTCGGCGATGGCTACGCCAGCGCCGCGCCACGCGACGCCAAGCCGGAGCCGCGCGGCGCCATCGATCATGGCCTCGATCTCGGCATCATCGGCAACGGCCGGATGGCGGCGTTGATCGATCCGTGTTCGCGGATCGTATGGTGGTGCTATCCGCGCTTTGACGGCGATCCGATTTTCTGCCGGCTGGTGGCGGGACGACAGGAGAAGGGCTTCTCCGACGTCGTGCTCGAAGACATGGTGGATTATCAGTCCGAATATATTCGCAACAGCGCGATCATCTCCACCGTGCTCACCGACCGGCACGGCGCCAGGGTCAAGATCACCGATTTCGCGCCGCGCTTTCGCCAGTTCGGCCGCGTGTTCCGGCCGCCGCAATTGTTTCGCGTCGTCGAGCCGCTGGCCGGCCTGCCGCGGATCACCGTGCGGATGCGGCCGACTTACGACTACGGCAAGCCGATTCCGCACCGTTCGCTCGGCAGCAATCACATCCGCTATGCCGGCGACAGCACCGCGATCCGTCTCACCACCGACGCGCCGCTGTCGATGATCGACGGCGAAGCGCCGTTCGTGCTGACCCGGCCGCTGCACATGGTGTTCGGTCCCGACGAGCCGTTCACCGGCGACCTGCAGAAAACCTGCCGCGATTTTCTCGAGCGCACGCATGACTACTGGATGGAATGGGTACGCCGGCTGTCGATCTCCTACGATTGGCAGGAGGCGATCATCCGCGCCGCCATTACGCTGAAGCTGTCCAATTTCGACGAGACCGGCGGCATCATCGCCGCGCACACCACGTCGATTCCGGAAGCGCCGCACTCTGGCCGCACCTGGGACTACCGCTATTGCTGGCTGCGCGACGCTTATTTCGTCGTCCAGGCGCTCA
The DNA here is from genome assembly GCA_963822935.1 of uncultured Alphaproteobacteria bacterium. Classification (GTDB taxonomy): domain Bacteria; phylum Pseudomonadota; class Alphaproteobacteria; order Rhizobiales; family Xanthobacteraceae; genus BOG-931. The sequence continues at coordinate 18,456 of CAWGJP010000009.1, read as the reverse complement.
ACCGCATCGGCGCCACGCGCACGATGGAAGAGTTCATCTCGTTCACGCTGTCGATCGCGGCGAAGCCCGACCAGGAGCTGCGCCCGCTCTACAGCGTGGTGCCGACCACGATCATCGACGAGCGCATCGCGCCCGAGCTCGAAGGCTATCGCGGCGACGGCCCGGTGCGCATCGGCAATGCCGCGGCCGAGCAGGTGCAGAACGATACCTATGGCAGCGTCATCCTGGCCGCCATGCCGATGTTTTTCGATCGCCGGCTGCCACGGCCGGGCGACGAAGGTCTGTTTCATTTGCTGGAATCGCTCGGCCACCGCGCGGCGGCGAAGGCGTTCGAACCGGACGCGGGCATCTGGGAATATCGCGGCCGGCAGCGCATTCACACTCATTCAGCGGCGATGTGCTGGGCCGGTTGCCAGCGGCTCGCCGCCATCGCCACGCGGATCGGACTCGACGGCCGCGCCAAATACTGGAACGGGTTGGCCGAGCCGATGCATGCGGCGCTCCTCGACGGCGCCTGGAACCAGAAACGCGGCGCGTTCACCGCGGCATTCGGCTCCGACGATCTCGACGCCAGCGTGCTGCTGCTTCCCGATCTTGGCGTCGTCGAGGTCGACGATCCGCGTTTCGTGTCCACCGTCGCCGCCATGGAGCGCGAATTGGTGCGCGAGAAACATGTGATGCGCTACGCCAGCGAGGACGATTTCGGCATGCCGGTGACGGCGTTTCTGATCTGCCGGTTCTGGCTGATCGATGCGCTGTGGTCGCTGGGCCGGCGCGAAGCGGCGCGCGATCTCTTCACCGACGCGCTGCAGCACCGCAACCGCTACGGGCTATTGTCCGAAGATGTCGATCCGCAGACCGGCGCGCTGTGGGGCAATTTCCCGCAGACCTACTCGATGGCCGGGCTCATCCTCTCGGCAATGCGGCTGTCGCGAAGCTGGGAAGATCGCTACTGGCGCGGCTGAGCGGGCCGGGACGAATTACGGCGACTGAAAGCCCTTGCCCGATCGGAACGACTTTGCCATGCGCGCCACGATCGGATCGTAGACCTGCTTCGCCGACGCCGGATAGGACATAACGAAGTCCTCGTTCATGCCGTGCGACAGCAAATGCTTTTCATAAAATATGTTGCCGGTCTTTGTTCCTGAAATGACGAACCAGTTCTTGCCGCGCGTCTCGTAAGTGACCGTGGAGCTGGGATCGAGATTCTTAACGGTGTAGTCGCGGTATTTCGCGAGCGTCAAATCGAGCGCGAAGTAGGAAGCCCACACCGCAAAATCCGCGCCGTCCGCACTTTTGAACCTGCGGCCGTCGTCGGCATCCGGCGGCGGCTGCATTTTGAAAACGTCCGGATAGTCGATGGTCGTGCCGTAACGGTCGTTTTGATAGGTCAGCCAACTGTCGGCCTTGGCAGCGCTTGCGGCGAGCAAGATTGCGGTCACCATGGCCGCTAGTGCCGATTTACAACGCATCCGATAATTCCTAGCGTGGGGCAATCCATTTGACGCATTGAAGCAAAGCTTGATTCACGCCTCTCGGCAACAAGCCCAATCTCAGGAGGTGAAAATGTGTGAACTCTGTACCAATACCGCCGTCCAGCATATGCGCGTTCCGCGGCGCAGCATTTTCAAGCTCGCCGCCGGTGCTGCCGCAGGTCTTGCGATGGCGCCCCGGGCTTTTGCCGCGCCTCCCAAGGCGCCGCCGAAGCCGGAAAACGTCGTCTCGCCCGATGCCGCGCTGCACCGGCTGATGGAAGGCAATGCCCGCTATGTCGAGGGTGTCAGCCGTCGGCACGATTTCCGCCACGAGCGCGAAGCGCTCAGCAAGGGGCAAAATCCATTCGCCGCGGTCTTGAGCTGCGCCGATTCCCGCATCGCCCCGGAATATTGCTTCGATACCGCGCGCGGCGACCTGTTCGTCTGCCGTATCGCCGGCAATTTTGCCAGCGATGAGATGACGGCCAGCCTCGAATATGCGGTGGCCGTGCTGAATACGCCGCTAATCCTGGTGCTCGGCCATGAGGCCTGCGGCGCAGTCGACGCGACCATCAAATCGGTCAAGGACGGCACCACCCTGCCCGGACATTTGCCGTCGCTGGTCGCCGCCATCAAGCCGGCGGTCGACGCCGTGCAGGGAAAGCCGGGTGATATGCTGGCCAACGCGATCCAGCGCAACGTCGCGCTCAATGTTCAGGCGCTCAGTTCCGCGGGACCGATTCTCAAAGCGGCGGTAGACGACAAGAAGATCCGCGTCGTCGGTGGCGTTTACAAACTTAATTCCGGTAAGGTGGCACTTTTGAGCTGATGCAATCGCGCCTCACTCGGCCGGCGCATCGGCGGTCACCGATGGCGCGTGCCCGGCATGGGCCCGCTGGTGCACCGGCTTTTTCGCCTGCGTCAGATTATAGGCGCTGTTGATCAGCGCGAGATGCGAGAAAGCCTGCGGGAAATTGCCGACCAGGCGTTTTTGCTGCGGATCGTATTGCTCGCTTAGCAGCCCGACGTCGTTGCGCAGCGCCACGAGGCGCCGAAACAGCCGCTCGGCGTCGTCAAGCCGCTCCTGCAGGATGTAGGCATCGACCAGCCAGAAGCTGCAGGCGAGGAACGCGCCCTCCCCCGGCGGCAGCGCGTCCTCGACCTCCTCGGTCGAATAACGCAAGACGAAGCCGTCACGGACGAGCCGCTTCTCGATCGCCGTGATGGTGGCCGCCACGCGCGGATCCGTCGCCGGCAGAAAGCCGACGCAGGGAATGAGCAGCAGGCTGGCGTCAAGCTGGTCGGAATCGTAGGCCTGCACGAAGCTGCCGAGATTCTTGTCGAAGCCGCGCGCGCAGACCTCGCCGTAAATCTCATCGCGCAGCTTGCGCCAGTCGTCGAGCGGCCCTTCCAGCCCGAAGGCTTCTGCGCTCTTGATGGCGCGATCGAACGCCACCCAGGCCATGACCTTGGAATAGGTAAACTGCTGCGGCGGTCCTCGCATTTCCCAAATGCCTTGGTCCGGCTGGTGCCAGATATTCTTGAGATGCTTGAGAAACTCGATCTGGATCGCCCACCCGGATTCGTCGGAGGTAAGCCCGCCGCGCCGCGCCTGATGATAGGTATCCATGATTTCGCCGAACACATCGAGCTGCAGTTGCGTATGCGCGGCATTGCCGATACGCACCGGCGCGGATTTCTCGTAGCCGGGCAGCCAATCGGCCTCCCATTCGTCGAGCCGTCGCTCGCCGCCGATGCCATACATGATCTGCAACTGATCGGGGGTTCCGGCGATCGCGCGCAACAGCCATTCGCGCCAAGCCCGCGCCTCTTCGTAATAGCCGGCATGCATGGCACCGAGCAGCGTGAGGGTGGCGTCGCGCAGCCAACAATAGCGATAGTCCCAATTGCGCTGGCCGCCGATGCGCTCCGGCAGCGATGTGGTCGGTGCGGCGACGATACCGCCGGTCGGCGCGTAAGTGAGCGCCTTGAGCGTCATCACCGAGCGCTTGACCGCCTCCGTCCAACGCCCGGCCGGCCGGCATTTGGCCGACCATTCGCGCCAATAGGTTTCGGTTTCAGCCAGCGCCTCGGTCGGATCGACGGGCGACGGCGCTGGCAGATGCGACGGCGAATAGGTCAAGAGGAACGGCGTAGTCTCGCCGTCGGCGATGGTAAACTCGCCGACAGTGGTCATGTCCTTCCCGTAGACATGAACCGGACTGTGCAAGAGCACCATGTCCGGGCCGGCGATGGCGCGGAGCGATCCGCTGTCGCTACGTGTCACCCACGGCACGATGCCGCCATAACCGAAGCGCAGAATGAGTTCGGTGCGCATCGTGAGTGTGCCGCGCTTGCCGATGACCATGCGCACGATGGTCGAATTGCCGGCGTGCACCGGCATGAAATCGACCACGGTGGCCCCGCCCTCTGCGGTCTCGAAATGGGTTTCGAGAACCATCGTGTCTGGCCGATAGCGGCGCTTGATCTTGGCTGCTGCGCACGGCGCGATCAGCCAGCGGCCGTTCTCCGGCGCACCGAGCAGCGCGGCAAAACAAGCTTCCGAATCGAAGCGCGGCCAGCACAGCCAATCGATCGAGCCGTCGCGCGAAACCAGCGCGGCGCTCTCGCAGTCGCCGATCAGCGCATAGTCTTCGATGGGGGATGCCATGGCGGGTGCTGGCCTGTTACGAGAAATCGACCACGACTTTGATGTCGCCGGCCTGGTGCGCAATCGCTTGCGTCCACTGCTCGACCGGCACGCGCCGCGTAATCAGCTTAGCAAGCCAGTTCTTGTCGGCGCGCTGCAGGGCGTCGACGGCATCCTGATAATGTTTGCGATTGGCGTTGACGCTGCCGAACACGGTATCGTTGTCGAGTACCATAGTGCGATTGACCGCGCCGATGTCGAGGTCGACATGGTGGCCGGGCGCCGACACGCCAAGCAGGCAGACGATACCTCCTGCCGCGGTGCGGCCGAAAGCATCGCCGACCACGCTCGGCGCACCGGTGCATTCCATCAAGATATCCGGCTTGAGCGCGTCGAGGTCGGCAAGACTGCCGAGATGGAAAGTGCCACCGAGCTCGTGGACCAGTTCACGCTTGCGGCCGCGGTCGTTATGATCGAGCACGTGCACGTCGAATCCACGCTGCGCGCCGATCATTGCCGCGAGAAGACCGATCGGCCCGGCGCCGGTAACCAGAAGCCGCTTCGGCGCGAAGCCGCGCGCGCGCGCGCCGATGCGTTCCGTTTGATCCCAGGCCTTGGCGACGACGCTGGTCGGCTCGACCAGGACGCCGTGTATGCCGAGCGCCGGATCGAGCTTGATCAGAAACGGCGGCTCGATGCGAAAAAGATCCGAGCCGTAGCCATTGCGCTCCTTGATGCCGCGCTCGGTGTAGCGGCCATTCTGGCACATGTCCCATTCGCCGACGGCGCAATAGGGGCACGGCACCGGATCGGGCCGGCGTACGATGCCGACGACGAGATCGCCGGCTTTGAAGCCGCTATCGGCCGGCGCTTCTTGCACTTTGCCTAGCGACTCGTGTCCGATGACCAGACGCTTCTGCCCGGGCGGCGCCCAGCCATAAGCGCCGGACACAATCTCACGGTCGGTGCCGCACACGCCCAGCGCCAGCGCGCGCACCAGCACGGCGCCATCCGACGCCGGCGGCTCTGGGACATCTTCAACTTTGGCGGAATGGGCGACACCGGGCGCAACGGTCATGGCGCGCATGGGCTAAAATCCACGAGATCGAGATAATGTATTGCGCAATGCGAAGCGCCGGCGCACGCCTCCACCATGGGCACAACGGCGCTAAAAGAGTAAAGTTCCATTGTGGAACCGGGGGAATATGAGCGCCGTTACCCCAGTCACGCTGTCAATGTATTGAGACGTCAGGCACAATTCTCATGGACCCTCTCGGCCGCAAACGCTGGGCCATTGCCGAAGGCTGGATACCGTCGCAAGGCTCGTTCGCCGATCCGGCGCTGATGTCGCATGAGACGGCGTGCATTCTCAATGCCGGCGACGAGACCGCGCAGGTTCGCATCACCATTTTCTTCGAGGATCGCGAGCCGACCGGGCCTTATGTCGTGAAAGTGCCGCCGCGGCGCACGCTGCATTTGCGCTTCAACGACCTCAATGAGCCCGCGCCGATCCCACGCGACACTGCCTATTCGTCCGTGTTCGAATCCGATGTGCCGATTATTGTGCAGCACACAAGGCTCAACTCGCGGCGCGCCGAAGTGAGCCTGCTCTCGACCGTCGCTTATGCAGAGGCGTAAGCCGGTTTGGCGCCGGTTGAGCCCGTAAGTCCGGCCTTGTGTAAAAAGCGCGGCGAAATTTAAAGCCCGCGCAGAGAAATCGCCTTATTATTGAGTAGCTTCGCTGCGGCGCATCACAAATACGGAACCAAGCACTTACATACAAGTTAATGAAGCACTGTCCTGGAGGTGGTTTCGTGACCGTCGTCGTCGTTTCCAACCGCGTGGCGCGGGTAAAACCTGATGAGCCTTTGGCGGGAGGTCTCGCGGCGGCGTTATTGCCGATGGTACGGGATTCCGGCGCGATCTGGGTCGGCTCCAGCGGACAAGCCAGTGAGGCGACGCGCGATTCGTTCGCGCGCATCGAGCCGCTCGGCACCGGCGCTCTCGCCACCGTCGACATGCCGGCGAAACATTACCGCGGCTATTACGAGGGCTTCGCCAATTCGGCACTGTGGCCGGCGCTGCATTCGCGGCCCGACCTCATTCACGTCACCGCCGACGATTACGCGTCATATCGCGAGATCAACGCCTTCATGGCGCGCGCCCTGGTTCGCTTCAACACGCCCGATGCGGCGTTCTGGATCCAGGATTATCATTTCCTGAGCCTTGGCGCGGAGATGCGCCGACTCGGCATCGAGCGCCCGCTTGGCTTCTTCCTGCACACCCCGTGGGCGGATCGCCGCACCATGGCGGCGGTGCCGCATCACGCCGAACTCACGGAGGCCATGCTGGCCTACGATCTGATCGGCTTCCAGACCGTCGAAGATCGGCAGAATTTCGAGGATTATCTGCAGGCGGAGCTTGGCATGAATATCGTCGATGGCACGGTGGCGTCGGATTGGGGTCTGACCCAACTCGCCACCTTCCCGATCGGCATCGATGTCGACGATTTTTCGGCACGCGCCAACAAGGCGGTCGGCCGCCTCGAAGTAACGCGACTGCGCGACAGCCTCAACGGCGCCAAGCTCGTGCTCGGCGTCGACCGGCTGGATTATTCCAAAGGTCTTGCCAATCGCGTTCGCGCCTTCGACCGCATGCTGGAGATCGAGCCGAGCTTGAAACGCGAAGTCACGCTGCTGCAGGTCGCGGTGCCGTCGCGCGGCAATATCAAGGCCTATCGCGAGCTCAAAGCCGAACTGGCGGCGCTGGTCGGCGAGGTGAACGGCCGGCACGGCGAGGTCGATTGGATGCCGATCCGCTATCTTAACAAGGGCTTTTCGCAACTGACGCTGGCGGGGTTCTATCGGCTGGCCCGCGTCGGTCTGGTGACGCCGCTACATGACGGCATGAACCTCGTCGCCAAGGAATATGTCGCCGCGCAAAATCCGTTCGACCCGGGCGTGCTGGTGTTGTCCTCGTTCGCCGGCGCGGCCAAGGAGCTAGACGCGGCGCTGCTCATCAATCCGCACGACATCGACGCCATGGCGCGGCAAATTGCAGCGGCGCTGTCAATGAGTCTCGAGGAGCGGCGCGAGCGCTGGCAGTCCATGGTGCGCAAGCTCAAGGCAGCCTCGGTGCAGAACTGGTTCGCCGATTTCCTGCACACCCTGACCGGCGTGCGGCGTACGCCGCTGCGGGCGGCGACGCGGCCGATCGTGCTTGAGCTCGCCAACCGTAAAGCGGCCAATAGTCGCTGATCACAAGGAAATTTTTACCCCATTTCGCCATAGTCGCCGCCATAGTTCGTGTGGCGTAGGGTGGAGCGGTGCGATGTCGGGCACTCACAAGTCCGGGCCAATATCGTCGTTGCCGGGCCGCTACAGCGCCGGCGTATTGCTCCTCGTTGGACTCATGCTGTTGCCGGCTGGCGCGCAAAGCGCGACGCGGACCGCGCCGCATCGGGCGGCGGCCGCACGTCGGACTATAGCCCATCAGATTTCAGCGCATCAGGCCGCATCGCGACCGCATGTTTATCTGATGCGCGGATTGCTGAATATTTTTTCGCTCGGCATGGATCAGCTCGCCACGCAAATCCAGAGCCACGGCATCGACGCCAGCGTCTATAATCACACCTTCGCCGACGGCATCGTCGCCCGCATCGTGCAGATGTACCGCGCCGGCGATCACGGGCCTTATATGCTGGTTGGCCATTCGCTCGGCGCGGACGCGGTGATGGGCATGGCGCAGGAGCTCAACGCGCAGAGCGTGCCGGTTGCGCTGGTCATTCCGGTCGACGGTACCGGCTCCGCGCTCGCGCCGCGCAATGTCGCCTGTGTGATCAACCTGACGCAGCGGCGCTACGCCTATATGCGGCCCGGCGCCGGTTTCCACGGCGTGCTCGACAATGTCGATTTCTCCGGCGATCCCGGCATCGATCATCTCACGATCGACAAATCGCCGCGGGTGCAGGCCGAGGCGATGCGCTACGTGCTGGAAACCGCGCATGACGAGGCGTGCCGTCCCGCAGGCGCCGGCCAGGTCGTGGCGCGGCCCGAAACGCCCAAAGAAATGCCTAGGGAATTGCCCAAGGAAACGCGAAGGCAATCGCCGACACCGAAGATCGCCGCTCCAAGAGTTGCGACGCCGACCAAAACCGCTTTCCCGGCACTGCGGCCCGGCATCGCCGGCTGACCGTCACACAGACGCGATTCTCCAGCGTCCCCGCCGGGCTCGCCGGATAGCGGCCGAAAAGCCCGTATCCGCCCCTCGCGATTTCTGTATAATGAAATAAGCGCAGTCAGGATCGACCGCGGTGATCTCGCTCCCGGCAAATATCCATATTCGATCAAGATGCCCGGCCAGGCTGCACGTCCCGACACTGTGGACATCGGCGCCGGCGAGACCTAGGGTCTGCTCATCGGACCCGGCGGCGCACTGCCGATGCAGATGTATTGAAGCAAAACCTAAGAGGTCCCGCGCCGTAGCCGCTTTCGCTTCACTGCATGAGAGCGTTCCAATCCGGCGGCGCGGGCAGCGTTCTGCAAGGCATGCCTTATCGCGTCGCGCCTTTCATGGATCGAGGCGATCGCCGGGCCGGCCGGAATGCCCAAGCCCACCAAGGCGGCTTCCGAGAGCTGCAGGCTGGCCTCGACGGTTTCCGGCACCGCATCGGTGGCGCCGAGCCGGTAAAGATGGCGCGCATGATCGGCGTCCCGGGCGCGCGAGACGATGAGTACGTCGGGGCGCAAAGCGCGCACATGGGCGACGATGTCGTCGATCAGCCTGTGGTCGTGGATGGTAATGATCACGCCGGCGGCATCGGCCAAGCCGCAGGCTTCGAGAAACTTGTCGTCCGCGGCGTCGCCATAATAGACGTCCTGACCTTCGCGGCGGTCGTGTGTCACGGTGGCAGGATTCAAATCGACCGCGATGTAGAAAATGCCATGTTCCTTGAGGAGCGCACACACCACTTTGCCGACGCGGCCGTAACCGACCACGATCGCGTGTCTCTGGCCGGCGCTGGGCCGCGCGGTCAGTTCCGACGGCACCGTGCCCGCCGGCCGCAGTCGGGCGGCGACGCGGCGCCCCGCATACGACAACAACGGCGTCAGCGCCATCGTCACCGACGTCACGATCAGCGCGAGACTCGCATGCCGCGGGTCGACCAGACTGAAATCCCGCGCCATGCCGATGCCGACGAAGGCGAATTCGCCGCCCGCACCGAGCAGGAGGCCCATTTCCACTGCGACCGGCCACGACAGGCGGAACAGCTTGGCCAAGCCGACGATGACCAGCGATTTGATGGCGATCAGCGCGGCGACGCCGGCGGCCAGCAGCAGCGGATCGCGCAGCAGTTCGCGAACGTCGATGTCCATGCCGACGGTGAAGAAGAAAATGCCGAGCAGCAGTCCCTTGAACGGCGCGATGGTGGCTTCGATCGCCTTGCGGTATTCGGTCTCGGCCAGCAAAAGGCCGGCGACGAAGGCGCCGAGCGCCATCGACAGCCCGGCCTGGCTGGCTACCACGCCGGCGGCGATGATCACGAACAAAGCAGTGGCGATGAACAGGTCGCGCGACCGCGTCGCCACCACCATGTGAAACAGCGGCTGCAGCAGGACGCGGCCGAACAGGACGATCACGGCAAGCGCGATCGCGGCCTGCGCCAGCGCCCGGCCGAGGCTGGCGAGCACCGAGCCGCCTGATCCCGCCGCAAGCAGCGAAACGAACATCAGGATCGGGATGACCGCGAGGTCCTGCAACAGCAACACGGCAAAGCTCGAGCGGCCGACGGTCGCCTTCAGGCGGCCCTGGCTCGACAATAGTTCGAGCACGATCGCGGTCGAGGACAGTGACAGGCTTGAGCCGAGAATAATGGCCTCGGAAGGACCGCTGCCGGCGTAGGCGGCGATGCCGGCAAAAAGCACCGTGGTGATCAGCACCTGCAGCCCGCCCAGCCCGAACACCAGCCGCCGCATGGTGAGGAGCCGCTGCAGCGACAGTTCTAGTCCGATGAGAAACAGCAGGAATACGACACCGAGTTCGGCGATGCCGGCGACGTCCTTGGCGTCGCCGACGGTGAACCAGTACAGCGCCCGAAACGAGCCGATCAGCGAGCCAAGGCCGAGCGGCCCGAGCAGCGCGCCGGCGCCGAGATAACCGAGCACCGGAGAAAAGCCGAGCCGGCTGACGATCGGCACCACGATGCCCGCGGTGCCGAGCACGACCAGCGCGTCGCTATAGGCGGCAATATTGATTGTCGAGGCCACACGTGTCTCCGGCGCACCAGGTGAAATGCGCGCGCTGTTGGCCGCAGACTACGCCGAGTCTATGAAGCTTGGAATCGGGACAATGCACTAGACGCCGAGATGACGATGCAGCATTTCCGGTTCGTTTCGCACGGTTTGCGCCGATAGCGCGTCCACAATGTGGCCGTTGTGCATGACATAGATGCGGTCGGCGAGCGTCATGACGGCGGAGATATTCTGCTCCACGATCAGGATGGTCTGCCCGGCTTCGGCAAGCGCCCGGCAAGCGGCCAGAAGGTCGCGCACGATGATCGGCGCCAAGCCTTCGAACGGCTCGTCCAGCAGCAAGATTTTCGGCTCGCGGATGAGCGCACGCGCGATCGCCAGCATCTGCTGCTCGCCGCCGGAAAGATCGGTGCCGCGGCTGCCGCGCCGCTCCTTGAGGCGCGGGAACATCGCGTAGACGCGATCGAGCGTCCAGCGGTTTTGCGCGGTCAGCCCGGCAAGGACGAGATTTTCCTCGACGTTGAGGCTGCCGAAGATGCGGCGATCCTCGTGGACGAGCTGCATGCCGGCCTGGGCGATGGTGTGGCTCCGTTTGCCGGCGATTTCGGCGCCGTCGAAGACGATCGAGCCCGCGCGCGGCGTCACCACGCCCATCAGGCTTTTCAAGGTCGTACTCTTGCCCGCGCCGTTGCGGCCGAGCAGCGCCACCACCTCGTTGCGATCGACGTGCAACGCAACGTCGAAGAGGATATGCGAATCCCCATAATAACTGTTCAATCCGCTGACTTCGAGCAGGCTCATGGCGCGTGCACTCCGCCCAGATAGGCTTCTTGAACGGCCTTGCTGCCTTTGATCTCGGCCGGCGTGCCTTCGACCAGAACGCGGCCTTCTTGCAACACGGTGACGCTCTCCACCAGCTCAAACATCGAATCCATATCGTGATCGATGATGATCATGGTGCGGCCTTGGCCGATGGATTTAAGGAGCCGCACCATCTCGACGCGCTCCAGCGGGCTCATGCCGGCGAGCGGCTCGTCGAGCAAAAGCAGGCTGGGTGAACTCGCCAGGGCAAGGCCGACCTCGAGCCGCCGTTTTTCGCCATAGGCGAGCTCTGCGACCGGCGTGTCGGGCCGTGCGGTCAGATTGACGAGTTCAAGCGTACGCTCGACCTGCCCGGCCAATCCCGCGATGCCCGAGACGCCGCGGAACATATCGAGGCGGAATTTGCCGCGCAGCAGGGCGAGCGCGGAGATCGTCAGATTCTCGCGCACGGTCAGGCGGGTAAATAGCTGATTGACCTGATAGCTCTTGGTCAGTCCGAGCTGACATACGTCGGTGACGCTCATGCCGGTGATATCGCGGTCTTCGAATACGATCTTGCCGGAGGTCGGTGGAATCTCGCAGGTCAGCATCTTGAAGAAAGTGCTCTTGCCGGCGCCGTTGGGACCGATGACGCCGCGCCGCTCGCCGTGTTTCACGGTGAAATCGATGTCACTGTTGGCGAGGAGACCGCCATAACGCTTGGTCAGACCGGTTGCGTGCAGGATTGGTCCGGAGGTTCGATGGGTTCCACGGCGTGCCGACGGCATCGGCGGCGGCGCCGGCTCATTCGCCAAGGCGATTTTTGCGGCTTTTTGCTCGTCAGCAGCCATCATGACCGGCATCGCCGGTTTCGCCTCGATGGTCTTGGTGCGCTCCGGCCCGACCAGCGCATACAGATCGGAAATGGCGCCAATCAAGCCATGGCGCAGGAAGCAGACCAGCAGCACGAAGACGATGCCAAGCACAAGTTTCCAGGCGGCGCCGAGATGAAGCGTAGTCTGCAAGAAATCGTTTAGGTAGAGCCAGACCGTGGCTCCGACCAGCGGACCGAACAGCGTGCCGGCGCCGCCAATCGCCGTCTGCATCACCAGCTGTCCCGACGTATCGAACAGGAAAGCGTCGGGCGGCATAAAGCCCTGCATGATGCCCAGGAGCCCGCCGGCGAAACCGGCATACGCCGCCGCGACGACGAAGGCGGTCAGTTTGTAGCCGTGGATGTTATGACCGACGGCGGCCGCACGCAGCGGATTATCGCGGATCGCGCGCAGGATCGCGCCGACCGGCGAGCGGACGATGCGCAGCGCGATCACCAAGCCGACGAAATACCAGAATGCCAGGAAGACATAGAGCCTGGAGTCGCTATCGAAGTGGATGGTGGTAAAGCCGAGATGGTACGTCGGCGTAGGCACGCCCGGCAGTCCGTTCTCGCCCCCGGTATAGTCCGACAGCGGATTGAATTCGACGAAGTGAAACACTTCGGCGATCGCCACCGTGATCATGGCGAAATAGATGCCGGTGCGGCGCAGCGCGATCAGCCCGACCAAGTAACCGACGGCCGCCGCTGCGATGGCCCCGATGAACACCGCCGTCATGACGTAGGGAAAATTCGTTACGGTGAGTAGATAGGCGGCGACCATGCCTCCGGTGCCGTAGAACGCCGACTGGCCGAACGACAACAGCCCGGTAAAGCCGAACAAGATGTCGAAGCCGATGCCGAATAGGCCCCAGACCAGGATGCGGTTCACGGTGGTGGGCGTGAAGCCGAGATAAGGCAGCACGAACGGCGCCGCGATCAGCGCGGCCGCGGTCAGCACTTCGATGAGGAGAGGCCGTTGTTTGAGCATGCGATGACCGCGCTCACTCGCGGCCGGCAGTGCCGAGGAGCCCGTAGGGGCGCAGCACCAGCACCAGCGTCATCGCCACGAACAGCATCACATAGGCATAGCCGGGGTTGAACATCGACGTGATGCTGATGATCTCGCCGGCGATCAGGCCGCCGAGCACCGCGCCAGGGAACGAACCGACGCCGCCGATGACGACGACGACAAATGTCTGCACCAGGATCGATTCGCCGACATCCGGCGCGATCGAGACAACCGGTGCGTTGATGATCCCGGCGAAGCCCGCCGCCATGGCGCCGATGCCGAAGACCAGCATGAATACCTTGTAGACGTCGATGCCGAGCGAATCGACCATCACCGAGTCCTCGATGCCGGCCCGCACGATCATGCCGACGCGGGTGCGGTAAAGCACGAGGTACAGCGCAAGCAACGCCACGGCGACAATACCAAGGAGCGCGAGGCGATAGGTTGGATAGAACATGAAGCCGATCGGCGTGATCCCCGCCAGCAGAGGCGGCGGCGGCACCGCCTTCGAAAGACTGCCGAAGAAAAACCGCACGGTTTCAACAAAAACGATGCCCAGGCCGAAGGTGACAAGCAGTTGGTCTTCGTGCGGCCGAGCATAAAAATGGCTGATGACCACGCGTTCCATCACCACGCCGACCAGCATGACGAAGAGCGACCCGGCGACAATGGCGACAATAAAGGAACCCGTATAGGTGTAGGCGACCCAGCCGGCATAGCCGCCGAGCATGAACATCGCGCCGTGCGCGAGGTTGAGCACGCCGAGCGTGCCATAGATGATCGTCAGGCCGGATGAGATCAGCGCCAAAAGCGCGCCGAGGACGAGCCCATTGAAGCATTGCGAGATAAAAGTGGGCCAGTTGATCACGCTGCCATCCGCGAGCTTGCGGGCTGCATTTTGCCGGTCCCGCCCATCCCCTTTCCAGCTTTATGCCGGGCATTTCCGTCGTCTGGCAACTGGCGAATAGACGGCCCGAAAGGGAGCAACGACAAGCGCCGACCCCTTTCGCCCAGCCATGAGTAAGCGATGCCTCGTCCGCGGTGCGGACGAGGCGGCTTTTGGACCTTCAGGTATAGTCGCCGAGATTGCAACCGAACGCATCCGGCTTCTGCATCAACGGCGCGCCGGGCACGACCTGCATGACTTCCCAGTAGTCCTCTTTGTTCTTCATGTCCTTCGGCGCCTTGCCGCGGACGATGATGACCGGACGGACGAGCTGATGGTCCTCGGGACGGAAATGCACGTCGCCGACCGTCGAGGGGAAGGTTTCACCCTTCTCGTACTGCTTGATGACGGCGGGCGGGTAGAAGGTACCGGCCTCGGAGACCATGCGCGCCCAGACGGCGAATTGCATGTAGCCGTTATTGGCGCCCCATTCGGGCTTGTAACCGTATTTCTTGTCGAACGCCTCGACGAACTGCTTGGCCAACGGATATTTGTCTTCCAGCGTCCACCAGAAATCGGTCGCCGCATAGACGCCTTCGGTGAGCTCCGGGCCCACTTCCTTGGCGAGGAAGGGGATTTGATACGGCACCACCATCGTCATCTTCGGCGTCAGGCCGAACTGCTTGGCCTGCTGGATCGACAACACCGCGTCACGGCCCCAGTTGACGTTGACGATGAACTCGGCGCCCGAGTTGGCGATGTTGGTCAGATACTGGCTGAAGTCCTGGGTGCCGAGCGGCGAAACCTGGTTCGTCACCATGGTCCAGCCGCCATTCTGGGTCAGATAGTCGTTCATCGACTTGGTCACGGTGTGGCCGTAGGTATAGTCCGGCGTCATGAACGCCGCCTTCTTGCCCTTGCCGTAGGCCTTAAGCAGCACCGGCCCGATCGCGTTCGCTGCGGTCTCGCCGTAGAAGCACTGGCGGAACGAGTAGCGCGCGCAATCCTTGCCGGTGGTGTCGTTGGAGCCGGAAATCGCCACCAGATAGAGGATCTTCTCGCGCTCGGCGAACTTGTTGAGCGCCACCGCGACCGCCGACGAGGTCGATCCGGTCATGGCGACGATCTTGTTGTTGTTGATGAAGGTCTGCTGTTCCTGCACCGCGTCGTTCGGCTTGGCGCCGCTATCGGCAACCACCAGATTGACCTGCTTGCCCAGCACGCCCTTGCTCACTTTGGGCGCGATCTTCTTCAGCAACGGGTCGCCGTTGTTGATGTGCTCGACGGCAAGCTGCATGCCCTTGAGCTCATCTTCGCCCTGCACCGCGTAGGTGCCGGTGCGCGGCACGGTGGCGCCGATGTTGACCGTGCTGCCGGACGAGCCATCCGGCCAGGTCCCCATTGCCGGCTGATCTTCGGCGAACGCCGGCACGAATGTGAAACCGCCGACCGAAAGGGCGCCGAGCCCGGCGCCGGTTGCGGCGGCGGTGCGCAGCAGATGGCGCCGCGAAAGCGGTGCCGCAATTGTTCCGTTCTTGTTCGTCATGTCTTCCTCCCGTTGTCTTAAGCTTTGCTGCAGAAACCGCGGTCGCGCAATGCGACCGCCATTCGGTGTCGCCCTCACCGTCATGGGTTCAGACTACAAGTTTGCCCCGCCTTGCGCTGCGGATCGGCGGCAAATAAGGCGTCCAAACCTGCGAAATTTTGCCGCAATACGACGAAAGACGTAGGTTTAAAGGCGAATTTAAGGGCCGGAACGGCCCGATTTACCGCCGCCGGTCAGGCTCGGTCGGTGGGCATCATGCGGCTTAACTTTCTTCGCGCATGGCCGACGGCGTCGCGCCGAAGCGCCGCCGGAAGGCGCGGTTGAAATACGACAGATCGGTGAAGCCGGCCTCGGCGGCGATCTCGGCGATCTTGCGGTAATGCCATCGCGGGTCACCCAACAGCGCAGCCGCCCGTTCGAGCCGCCACTCCAGCACGTGATGCGTGAAGCTCTTGCCGGTCTCTTCGAGCAGCAGGTGCACATAGCGCGGCGTGATGCCGAGCATCTTTGCAACCGTAACGCAAAACCTCGGCGGCGGCCGCAGCACGGCCTTCCAGGCCAGTGTCTATGGCAAGACCAATTTCGGACCGGCCTATCTCGCCGCCGCCTTCGCTTTCGCCAATCACTGGTTCAACACCGACCGAACGGCCTTCGCCGGCGACCAGCTCAGCGCCAGCTTCCAGGGCCAGAGCTATGGCGGCCGTTCGAGACCGGCTATCGCTTCGCCGTGGCGTCGGCGAGCGGCGTCACGCCTTATGCGGCGGTGCAGGCGCAGGCCTTCCATACGCCAGGTTACAGCGAAACCGACCTCTCCGGCGGCGGCTTCGCGTTGAGCTATGGCGCCATGAACGCCACCGATACGCGCGGCGAACTGGGCGCGCGCTTCGACACTCTTCAGGTCGTGAACAATATGCCGGTGATCTGACACGGTCGTGTCGCCTGGGCGCACGACTGGGTCAGCAATCCCGCGCTCGGCGCCACGTTCCAGTCGCTGCCCGGCGCGGGCTTCACGGTCAACGGCGCGGCGCCGCCGCCGAATTCCGCGCTCGCCTCGGCCGGCGCCAAATTCTACATCACGCCGGCCTGGTCGTTCGACGCCAAGTTCGACGGCGAATTCGCCGATGGATCGCAGACTTATGCCGGCACCGGAACGCTGCGCTACGCGTGGTGAGCCTGCCGGGCTCTCGACGATCTAATCGTTATTGATACTCTACGTTCCACCGGCAACACCGCCGGGCCGGAGCGTAGCGTTCCCATGCCCGATATTTCCGATCTCATGATCACCGCCGTCCGCACCACCATGCTGCGCGTGCCGTGGCCGGATACGCCCTGGCTCAAGGGCCATGCCTTCGGCGACACCCGCAATTTTCTGGTGGTCGATGTCGAGACCAAAGGCGGCATCACCGGCATGGGTTACTTGTTCCTGTTCCGCCCGGGCATCAAGTCGATCGTCGCCTGCCTCGACGAGGTCATCATCCCGCGCGTCATCGGCAAAGACGCCAGCGCGGTCGAGGCGATCTGGCAGGATCTGTGGAAGACAACCGTCACTTACGGCCGCGGCGGCATCGCCACCATGGCGCAGTCGGCGCTCGACATCGCGCTGTGGGACGCGCTCGGCAAGGCGGCCAAGCTGCCGCTGCACCGGCTGTGGGGGCATTATTGCGCCGAGCTGCCGGCTTACGGCTCGGGCTGCTTCCGCGGCTCCGGCGGCGACGGCATGATCGCCAAGGCGCTGCACTATAAGGAGCGCGGCTACAAGGCGATCAAGATGCAGGTGGGGCACACCGCGAGCCTCGCCACCGATCTCGACAATGTGCGGCGCATGCGCGAGGCCTTAGGTCCCGACATCGCCATCATGATCGACGTGAATATGGGCTGGACCGCCGACGTCGCCATCCAGATGGGCCGCAAGTTTCAGGACTATGACGTCTACTGGCTCGAAGAGCCGGTGGTGCCGGACGACTACGCCGGCTACTTCCGCATCGCCGACGCGCTCGATCTGCGCATTGTCGGCGGCGAGACGCATTTCACCCGCTTCGATCTCAAGCCGTTTTTCGAAAATCCGAAGCTGCCGATCCTGCAGCCCGACCCGATGCGCGGGGGCTTAACCGAACTGCGCAAGATCGCGACCGTCGCCGACACTTGGAACATGACGATGGCGCCGCATCTGTTTCCGGAATTGAACGTACAGTTGTTGGCGTCAATCCCCAACGCACTGTGGATCGAGGATATGGGGCTGGCGGAGGACTTGTTCGTCGATCCGGTGCCGGTCGTGAAAGGCATGATCACCGCGCCGGAACGGCCCGGCCATGGGCTCGCGTTCAAGCCGGAAATCTTGCGCGATTGCGCGGTCCGCCCCGCGTCACGCTAGTACGGCCATCAATGCGGCTATCAGTGCGGCCACGGCATGATCGGCACGGTGCTGATCGCGTTCGCCGGCGAGCCGTTGACGATCTTGGTGCTGATGGCGAGGTAGACGATGGTGTGGTGCGGCTCGTCCACCATGCGATAGATGCGTGTCGTCTTGAAGAAGATGCTGGTTTTCTGGGCGAAGACTTCTTCGTTTTGATGCAGCTTCGAGAGGTCGACGTCGATCGGACCGATCTGCCGGCACGAGACGGAAAAATTCGACGGGTCTTCGTTCAGCCCCAGCGGCTGGCCCCAGCCACCTTTTCTCGCCTGCGAGATATGGCAAACGATGCCGGGCACTTGCGGATCGTCGAACGCGCTAACGCAGACTTTGTCGTTGGGAGACAGCACATTAAACGTGGTGCTCACGCAGCCCAAATCCGTGGCATGTGCGGAGCCAAGAAGGGAACCAAGCGACAGCGCGACCAGGACGGCCGTAATAAAAGACTTCATTCGGAAATCTCCGCATTGGCCGCGGCGTTGCGGGCGAGAACCGGGACGGCCAAGCCCACGTCGCCGGACAGCGTCCGGACAATTTGAATATTGGTAGCG
>CAWGJP010000008.1:0-16364 GCA_963822935.1 uncultured Alphaproteobacteria bacterium | reverse complement strand
CGAGAAGCCAAAATACGCGCTTATAATCGCGTTAGCGGCAACCGGAGAATGGGTTGCTGAGACGGTTTGGCGGAGGGAGTGGGATTGGAACCCACGATACGGTTTCCCGTATACACGCTTTCCAAGCGAGCGCCTTCAGCCACTCGGCCACCCCTCCGATCACGGAAGCGAGCGCAATATAGCGGCCGGGTCTTGGGTTACAACCCGTGCGAAAAAGACTATCGCCCGGGGCGCAAATGGCGGTCATTACAAATGGCGGTCATTACATGGAATCCGCGACAAATCTTGCAGCGGAACTTTCCCCTAGCCTCCCGGTTATCCCGCCAGTCCTGACGAGGCGACACAGGAGGAAGTCATGGGACGCGGGTTATTGTTATGGCTCCTCGGCATTCCACTGCCGATCATTCTTCTGATTTGGGTGCTTGGCGGCCTTCACGGCTGATATTGCCAGGCCAAGGACAGGCGACGTAAGTGAGTGTGCGGAGGCCCGGCGCGAGCCGGGCCTCTTGCTATATGCTCCATCGCTTTCGCCGACGCCCGCGTTGCCTTACATTAAGGGCATGAGTCCGCTTCCCGATGGTTATCTCGTTCGCCCCGATCCGCTCGATCCGCGCCTGACCGAACGGGTCAAAGGCATCGACCAGACCGGCGCCGCGATCGAAACCGCGGTGGTGGTCGAGCGCGCGCTGACGATCTTCCTCAACGCACAGGAAATCGTCACCGCGATGACGATCGGCGATCATCCCGAATATCTGGCGCTCGGCTATCTGCTCAACCAGAACATGCTGTTGCCCGACGACACCGTGACCGGCGTCGATTATGACGAAGAGCTGTCGGTCGTCGTGGTGCGAACCAAGCGCAAGACCAATTACGAGAAGAAGCTCAAGAAGAAGGTGCAGACCTCCGGCTGCGCGCAAGGCACCGTATTCGGCGACCTGATGGAAGCGCTGGAGAACGTCACGGTGCCGAAGGCGAAATTGCGCACGTCGTGGCTCTATACGCTCACCCACAAGATCAACACCACGCCGTCGCTTTATCTCGAGGCCGGCGCCATCCACGGCTGCGTGCTGGCCGTCAAGGATCGCCCGCTCGTCTATATGGAAGACGTCGGTCGCCACAACGCCGTCGACAAGATCGCCGGCTGGATGTTCAAGAACCGCGTCGGCGCGCCCGACAAGATTTTTTACACGACCGGCCGGCTGACCTCGGAGATGGTGATCAAGACAGTGCGCATGGGCATTCCGATCCTGATCTCGCGTTCCGGCTTTACGGCCTGGGGCGTCGAATTGGCGCGCAAGGCAAACCTGACGCTGATCGGCCGCGCCCGCGGCAAGCGCTTCATCGCGCTTTCCGGCGCGGAGCGCATCGTGTTCGATCAGGACCTCGCTTATGTCGAGGACGAAAGCGCCAAGAACCGCCGCAAAGCCGCGGTACACGACGAATAAACCGAAACACGCGTGAGCACGCCCCCTACTCTCGGTCTGGTGCTTGCCGGCGGCTTGGCACGCCGCATGGGCGGCGGCGACAAGGCGCGGCTGAGCATCGGCGGCGCCACCATCCTGCAACGCGTGCTCGCCTGCATCGGCCCGCAATGCCATGGCGTCATCATCAATGCCAACGGCGATCCGGCGCGCTTTGCCGATACGGGCCTGCCGGTGGTCGCCGACAGCGTGCCGGATTTTGCCGGCCCGCTCGCCGGCATTTTTGCCGGCCTCGATTGGGCCGCTGCGCATGCGCAAAATTGCCAATGGCTGTTGAGCGTGTCGGGCGATTGCCCGTTCCTGCCGAAAAATTTGACCGCGCGGCTGCATGAAGCGCGCGTCGCGGCCGGGACACCCTTGGCCTGCGCGCGCTCGGGCGAATGGCGCCATCCCGTCGTCGCGCTTTGGCCGGTCGCGCTGCGCGAGGATCTGCGCCGCGCGCTGATCGATGACGGCTTGCGCAAGATCGAAATCTGGACGGCGCGGCATGGCGTCGCCATCGCCGATTGGCCCGCCGAGCCGGTCGACCCGTTCTTCAACGTCAACACACCCGAAGACGCCGCCCGCGCCACGGATATCGCCGCGCAACATCCCGACGCCTAACCGACCAGCGACGCGTAAGAGAGAAAGCCCACCATCGCGCCGGGCTCGATCGCGATGACGTCCTCGCCAAGTTCGGCGAGTTCGTCGGTTTCCGTCAGCGAAGTGAGCACACCGGCGCCGTCCTGTTCGTATTTGACCGCTTCGACCACGCCGTCGACTTCGGCGCGCAAAGCGACGCGAACGTATTCGCTCCGGCCCCTGCGTTTCTTGTAGGAAAATGTCGCACGCGCTGGCATGGCGAGGAGCGGCTCGGGCAAGGCGCCGGACAGCCGCAGCAGCAACGGCCGCACCACGCGTACGAACGTGACGAACACCGCGACCGGATTGCCCGGCAGGCCGACGAAGGCGGCACTGTGACTGTCCTTGGCGCTCGGGATCACCGCCATGGCGACCGGCCGGCCGGGTTTAATGGCAACGCGCCAGAACACCAGCCGGCCGATGCTCTCGACCGCGGCGCGCACATGGTCGGATTCGCCGGCGGAAACGCCGCCCGAGGTGAGCACCAGGTCATGATCGGCGGCAGCGGCCGCAAGCGCGCGCTTAAGCTCGTCCGGATCGTCGCTCAGAATGCCAAGATCGGTGATCTCGGCGTTAAAGCGTGCCAGCAATCCCAACAGCAGATAGCGATTGGAGTTGTAAAGCGCGGCGCGCGGCAAAGCGACACCGGGCTCGACGATTTCGTCGCCGGTGGAGAACAGTGCGATGCGCACCCGGCGGCGCACGGCAAGCTGGGTGAGACCGAGCGCGGCGGCGAGCGCCACATGCTGCACGGCGAGCCTCCGGCCGGCGGGCAAGGCGATCGCCCCTGCCAGCAAATCCTCGCCGGCGAGCCGCCGGTTAGCGCCACGTTTCAAGCCCGGCGGCACAACGACGCTGCCGCCGTCGACGCGGCAGTCCTCCTGCATGAAGACGGTGTCGGCGCCCGCCGGCATTGGTGCGCCGGTAAAGATGCGGATCGCCTCACCGGCATTGACGGCGTGCGTTGCGGCATGGCCGGCGGCGACACGATCGACGACGGTCAGGCGCTTCTCGCCGTCGGCGGCCAGATCGTCGCCGCGCACCGCGTAGCCATCGACCGCGGAATTGTCGAACGGCGGGACATTGACCGGCGCGACAACCTCGTCGGCGAGCACACGGCCCAAGGCGTCGCGCAGCGACACGGTCTCGCGGCCGTCGACCGGTGCGACCCGCGCGGCAATCAGACGCTCGACTTCGTCGACCGGAAGCAGCGGACCATTGAAGGCGAAACAATCGTCGCTGAGCTGTGCCATCACGCCTTGCTCCGTGACAGCTCGATCTGCTCGCGCGGCAGTGCCTCGGCCTGTAAGACATTGGCGATCGATTCGATGTCGTCGAGCATCACGACGGGAACGTGCGCCTGCGGCAGCGGCGCGTCGGTGGCGATGGCGACAATGCAATCGTCATCGGGGTACAGCATCGGCTTGCCGACGGCAGCGCGATAGACTTCGAGCTTCGGATGTGCGTGCCGCTTAAAACCCTCGACGATGACGAGATCCACCGGGCTCAGCTTCTCAAGCATGTCGGTCAGCGGCGGTTCGGCATCGCCGCCGAGTTCGTGGACGATGGCCCAGCGCCGGCTCGAGACGATGGCGACTTCGCTGGCGCCGGCCGCCCGGTGCAGCCAGGAATCCTTGCTGGGTTGGTCTGTGTCGAAATCATGATGCGCATGCTTGACGGTCGCGATTTTGAGGCCGCGGCCGACCAGCACCGGAATCACCTTGGTGACCAGCGTGGTTTTGCCGGAACCGCTCCAGCCCGCGAGACCGATGATGCGCATGGCTGTCATTATATATGGCTCATGACTAGGCCGGTTCCATGCCCAGCGCGCGGATGCGGGCGCGGGTTGCCTCATCGCGCAACGCGGCGAGGAAGGCCTGCACCGCCGCCCGGTCGCGGCGCGCTTCCACAAGCAAAAAATCGTAATGCTCCGGCGCGATCGGCAGGAAGGCGAGCCCATACATGCGCGCCACCGGCTCGATCGCCACGCCCCAATCGGCGCGATGTTGCCCAACCGCAGCGGCGACGGCGTTGTGCGAGCGCGGCTGATTGGCGTAGCCTGCCGGCCGTGCGCCGCGCAGCAGGCTGTCGACGAGCACGCGCGTGCCGGAGCCGGCATTGCGGTTGACCATCAGGATCGCGGGATCCGCGAGCGCGGTATTCAGCGCAGCGTCGGCGGTGCCGCCGGCAAAGCGCGCGTCGCCGGGACGAAACACAAAACCCTGCATCCGCCGCCAGCCCGGTACCAGCGTCAGACCAGGCGACAGCAGATGCTTGTTGTAGGTGCCGGTCGCCGGATCGACGAGATGCACCGGCGCCACATCGCATTCGCCGCGGCTCGCGGCATTGACGCCGCCGAGGCTGCCGACGGCGATGGTGCGGGCGCTGAAACCGCGCTGCGCGAGTGCGCCGACCACGACGTCGAGCGCGACATCGTGGCTGCCCATGATGACGAGATCTGGCGCACGTTCGCTGTCGCCGATCAGCGTTACCTCGGCGTCGGCATCGGCGTCGAGCGCCGAGGCCAGTGCATCGATCGCCAAAAAGCCATCAGCCTGCGAAAACGCGGTGACCGCGCCGGAGCCTTTGCCGGTGGGAAATGCGATCGGGCCGCCACTGCCGGCGACCAGCGAGACCAGCACGAATTCCTCGCGGCCGAGCTCGGACGCAATCCGCACCGGCACGTGCGCGCTGATGGTCTTCGCCGCTTCCGGCGGCAGCCCGGCGCGAGCGCGAATAAGCGGCGCGACGAAAGTGTGGAAAGTGAAAATCGCCGAGGTTGGAAAGCCTGGCAGCACGATCAGCGGCTTGTCGCCAATCACCGCGAGGCACAGCGGCTTGCCGGGTTTGAGCGCTACGCCATGGACCAAAATGCCGGGCGGACCAAGCCGCGACACGATGCGATGCGACAGATCGCCCGCGCCCTTTGAGGTGCCGCCCGACAGCACCACGATGTCGCAGCCCCCGAGCGCCTCGCGCATGGCGACTTCAAGCGCGGCTTCCTCGTCCGGGAATGCGCCGAACGGCACCGGCTCGCCGCCGGCTTCGACAATCGCGGCGGCGAGGATGGCGCCGTTGCTGTCATAGACGCCGCCGGGCCGCAACGGCTGGCCCGGCTCGACCAGCTCGTCCCCGGTCGACAGCACCGCGACGCGCGGGCGGCGCACCACCTCGGCTTCGGCAAGACCGCAGGCCGCGAGCATGCCGATCTCGCGGGAGCCGATCTGGGTGCCGCGGCGCAGCAGCATCTCGCCGCGCGCGATGTCGGAGCCCGCATAGGAAATGAACTGCCCGCTCGCCGCTGCACGGCGCAGATCGATCGCCGGCGCCGTCTCATGCTCGATCAATTCGGTTTGCTCGATCATGACCACGGCGTCGGCGCCGCGCGGGATGACGCCGCCGGTGGCGATCGCGGTCGCGCTGCCGGGCCGCACCTCGATCGCTGGCGCGACACCGCAGGCGATCACTTCGGCATTGAGCGCAAGCCGCTTCGGCGCGCCGTCGCTGGCGCCCCCGGTGTCGGCGGCGCGCACGGCAAAGCCGTCGACATTGGAGCGGTCGAACGGCGGCGCGTCGACCGGCGCGATCACGTCTGTCGCCAACACGCGGCCGAGCGCCGTGGCGAGCAGTACGGTCTCGGCCGACAGCGGCGAACGTTCGGTGCGGGTCTCGAAACGCCGTCGCGCTTCGGCAGCCGAGACGACTTCGAGGAATTGCTCCTGCCGCGCAGCGCGACGCACCGCATCGAGGATTGCCGCGTTGGGCCTGCGCTCTTCGGGTTTTAGGGCCATGACATCACGGCGACTTGCGCGCCTGCTGGAAATCCCTCGCTGTCGGCTGGAACAACAATCCAACCGTCGCTCTGCGCCAGCGTTCCAAGGGACAAATGACCGGAGGCGAGCGGCTCCGCCATGCCGTCGGCGCAACGCACCGGGATCAGTTCCGTCATGCCGATGGTCGAGGTCGCCTTGCGCTTGAGTGGCGGAAGCGCCGGCGCATCGCCGACGCTGCCGCCGGCCAATTTCGCCACCAGATGGCGGCCGATCAGTAGCCAAAGCGCGAGCGCGGCATCGATCCGGCCGGGGATGAGCAGCACCGGCCGCTCGCCGGCAAAGCCGAAGGCCGCCGTCTCGCCGGGCGAAACGGCGATGCCGTGGGCCTCGACACGGCCGAGCCGCGCCAAGGTTTTCACGCTTTCATCGTCGCGCCCGCCGCCGGTGCCGCCGAGCGCAATCACCGCGTCGGCTTCGTCACGCGCCAGCGCTTCATGCAAGTCAGTCAGTTCGCCGTGAATGACCGCACCGGCTTTGCCGACGAGCCGCGCCAGCAACGAAAGCCCGGCATCGATCAGCGGCGTCGTTGCGCCGCGGCCGCGCGCGATCCAGATGCGCGGCTCGCGCACGCTCAATTCGGCAAAACCCACCGACGCAGCAACGGCACAATCGATGTCGCGCAAACGCTCGCCTGAGCGGCGCAACACCGTCCGTGCCGCGGCGTCGCCGCCGGCCGGCAAGACGCCCTGCCCGGTGACGACCGGCGCCATAACCTCGACCCGCTCGCCGCGCTGGGTAATGGCATCGAGCGGCGCTACCGCGTCGGTTCCACTCGGCAAAGATTGGCCGGCTTCGATCCACTGCGGCAGCGCCGGCAGGAGCGCCGGCGCATACGGGCCCGCATCGGCGACCGCCGCCGCATCCACCGCAAATCCATCAGACAGCGCGATCGAACTCGCGGGACGCGCCGCCGTGACGATGTCGGCAGCGAGCGTCAAACCCGCGGCCGCCGCGGTCGCGCATTTTCGCGCTTTGACGGGATTAACGCGCGATTCAATAAGGGCGAGGATGGCGCGCAGCGGCGTCAACCGCGAAATGCGCTGAATGCCAGAATGCCGGTCGCTGGAATGCTGATTGCTGAAGTCTTGGGCCATCGCCATTATGATAAGGATGTTTTGGTAGTTCTACGACCCTCGCATGCAATGACCGAAAAGACGCTTAATCTGCGCGGCCTCAAATGCCCGCTGCCGGCGCTGCGCACCAGGAAAGCGCTCGGCCAGGCGCAGTCCGGCGACATATTGATCGTCGAATGCACCGATCCGCTCGCCGGCATCGACATCCCGAACCTCCTCAATCAGACCGGCGATGCGCTGGAAGACACGCGCAGGGACAAGAGGCTCCTGACGTTTCGGATCAGGAAGGCATAACGGCAGCGTTCTCGCGACGCGCCTTGGCGTCCGAGCTTTGCCTTTAGCCACGCGCAAGACGATGCAACGCCGGGAGGCGCCAGGTCGTGGGCCGCGCCACGCGGGCGAATGTTGCCACTCGCTCGCGCTTCGGGCGCGGCGCGCGCCACAGGACAATTCCCTTGCGAGAACCGCCTGCTTCGGGCGCGCTGCGCCTCCCGGCGCTCCACCTGCGGTTCCGAACCACGGCGGTCCGGACCGCCACGGCAAGGCACCGCCCTCCCCCCGACCGCCCGGCATTCCAGCCGGCCGGCGTCTCTTCGGGGCGAGATGATTCGCCGCCTCATGTATCTATACTAGCGACAATTGTCAATGGAAATGAGACAAATATTTTGACACAACGAACGCGGCTTGAACATGACGTCAAAATGACGTACATTGTTGTCCAAATGACCACTTAATTCGAGATGCACCCGTGGCCCGCAAGCAATCCAAACCCCTCCGCGACGCGGCCGTCCGCGCGGAGCGGCTCGGCTTCCGGCTGGATCGGGAGACCAAGCACCTGATCGAACGCGCCGCGCATCTCGAGCGGCGGAAGCTGACCGATTTCTGCGTGGCGGCACTCGCCGGCGCAGCGCGCCGGACCATCGCCGACCATGAGACACTCACGCTCTCCGAGCGGGACCGACAGGCCTTCTTCGATGCGCTGATCAATCCGCCCAAGCCTAACGAAAGGCTTGCTCGGGCGGTGGCGGAACATAATCGGCGGATCGCGCGCTAGTCTCGATCGGTTAGCCTATGGCCATGGCGCCCTCGCCCGACCTGAAGATCGAGCCTTTGGCATCGCATCACGACCGCGTCGGATTTACCTCCGGCGTTGAAAGTCTCGATCAATACTCGCGGACGCAGGCCGGCCAGGACGTGCGGCGAAGAGCCAACAGCGTCTTTATCCTTGTCGATCCGCGCCGGCCGAACGACATCCTCGGCTATTACACGCTCTGTGCGACTGCGCTCGCGCCAGGCGACGTGCCCATCCCGGCGCGCAAGCATGTGCCGCGCTACCCGCTGGTGAGCACGACGCTCATCGGCCGGCTGGCAATCGCTACGGCGTCGCAAGGCCAGGGTCTCGGCGCATTGTTGCTCGCCGACGGCGTGCAGCGGGCTTATGCCAGCTCAAGCTCGGTCGGCTCATCGATGGTGGTGGTCGATGCCATCAACGAGCAGGCCGCTGCCTTCTACGCGGCGAACGGCTTTGTCCGGTTGCCGGATTTGCTCCGACTCGTCTTACCCATGGCCACAGTCGGCAAGCTGATTACGCCGTGAGTGCCAGCGGCCCGTTCCGATCCGCTGCTCACAGGCAGCGTATTGCGCCATCGGCTCAACCGCCCTACGCGCCACCGGTCGGCGGTCACGAAGGCGACGCCATCAACGAATGTTGAGCTCCTTTTGCCGTTGAGCGGCCCGCCACCCTAGATAGGAAAACCGCAGCCCAGCCGGGAAGCCAACAAAGAACAATAGGGCACCAAAAATATCCGCCGTCGACTTTGAGTTATTCAAAATCACGAACGCGCCGAACAGGGAAAAGAGCGCGGCCGCAAAGTTGCCAAAGATCAACTGATTCACGAATGACGTTGATCTGGTCCGTGCCGTGCGTTCGACATACCTCTTTTCAAGCCCCAACATTATATCATTCCGACGTAAGACATTTTGTTTCTCAGCGGAGCTATTCAATATTATGGCGGCACTGGCAAGCGTAGGGCGGGCAGAGGCGCCAACGGGTCCGCGCAGAGCGCGGCCCGAAACGGGCTCGCGCCGTGCCCACGTCAGCGTCAACGCGAACCGCAAGTCAGCCGTAGGGGCACGCTTCGCTTTGTCCACGCGCCGGGCGATCTACCGCCCCTACTCCGCGGCAACCCGATGCGCCGCCACACCCTTGGCTTTCACCACTACCTTTATGGCGTCGTCGACGCGGTCCTTGGCGTAGCGGATTGCGGTCGGCAGGTCGTCGAGCGCAAAGGTGTGGGTGTGAATCTTGGTGGCGTCGAAGCGCTTTTGCGACATGAAGGCTTCGGCGCGATGGGTGGCGCTCTTGCCCTCGCCGCGGATGCCGTAGAGATAAATGTTGTTGCGTACGATGTGGGCGACGTCGACCGGCGTCTCCTCGTGCGGGAAGGCCGCCAAGCAGACCTTGCCGCCGCGATTGACCATGCGCACCGCTTCGGTCACCGCATTGGACGCGCCGGAGCATTCCACCACATAGTCGACGCCCTTGCCGCCGTTGAGGCGCTTGACCGCCGCGACGACATCCTTGTCGTTGCGGACATTGATGACGTGGTCGGCGCCGAGCTCGAGCCCGATCTTGAGGCGGTTGTCGCGGGTGCCGGTGAGGATGACGGGCTGCGCGCCCATCGCCTTGGCCACCGCGACGCCGAGGAGGCCGATCGGGCCCGGCCCGGTGACGACCACGCTTTCGCCGGCGACCAGACCGCCGAGCTCGGTCAGTCCGTACATCGCGGTGCCGGCGGTGACGACGAGCGTCGCCTCCTCGTCCGACATCGCTTCGGGAATCGGGATGACGGTGTTGATATTGTTGACCTGATATTCGCAAAAGCCGCCGTCGGTGGTGAAGCCGTTGGCGCGATGGCCCTTGTCGACGTCGCCGTAATTAAGCCCATAGTTGTGGCACGAGGTGTACATGCCCTCGCGGCAGCGCTTGCATTGGCCGCAGCCGGCATGGATCTCGACGGTGACGCGCTGGCCGATCGGCAATTCGTCGACGCCGGGACCGAGCGCCACCACGGTGCCCATATATTCGTGGCCCGGCGTGAAATTCTTGTTGAACGGCTTGCCGCCGAGGAACAGCGCCGGCGAGCCGAATTCGATGATCTCCAGATCGGTGGCGCAGATCGCGACCGCATCGATGCGCACCAGCACCTCGGCGCGCTTGGGTACCGGCACCGGCTTTTCGGTTAGTTTCAGCTCGTTGGGATTGCCGAGCACCCAGGCCTTCATCGTTTCGGGAACCGGAAAATCCGGGCTCGTCTTCACTCCAGGGCCTTGATACATCGCTGCTTCCTCTTGGACCGCTTCCCTTCGGTCCGAATGTTACGCCCGCCGGGGGCTTATAGTCGGTTTCGCGGGTGAACGAAACCGGCTGTCGCGGACAGGGACCGCTTCCGGGCCATAGCGATGTCGCCACAAAACGGCTGGCCGTCGCTTTCGGGCCGTACCGGAATGGCCGAGCTTGATGCCGGTCCGCGCCGGTCGCGAATGACCCACTACGGTCATCAGCGGCTCAGCTTTGCCCTACTGCACAACGTCGTTGTCAAATGGTAGGCTCCTTTATCCGAGGGGTGACCTATGAGGCGACGGGAATTCATCATGTCCGCCGGCGTTGCGGCAGGGTGGCCGCTCGCGGCGCGCGCCCAGCAAGCCGGAAAGCTGCCGACGGTTGGATACCTCGGCGCGAACGCTTCGGTCTTTGGTCCATGGACTGCGGCATTTGTGGCACGGCTGGATGAACTCGGCTGGATCGAGGGTCGGACCGTCGCAATTGAGTATCGGTGGTCGGAAGGACGCCCCGAGAGAGAAGCTGAGATTGCAGCCGAGTTCGTTCGTCTCAGGGTCGACGTCATTGCCGCGACCGGAACAGCCGTTGCCACACTAAAGAAAGCGACTTCCGTCATCCCCATCGTCTTTGCAATTGCGAACGATCCGGTCGGCATTGGCCTGGTCGAAAGTCTGGCGAGACCGGGCGGTAACGTCACCGGCATGGCGCTCCTCACAACCGATCTTGCAGGTAAGCGGCTCGAACTGTTGCGTGAGTTCGTCCCCCGGCTCCGGCGATTGGCAGTCATAGGGAACGTCGGCTATTCCGCAGCCGTGAGAGAGATCGGTGACGTCCAGACCGCGGCGCGCACGCTCGGGATCGAAGTTACGCCATTCGAAATCCGGAAAGCGGAGGACATTGCGCCCGCCTTCGAGGCGCTCAAGGCCCAAGCCGACGCACTTTACGTCGTGCAGGATGCTCTGGTTGCCGCCAACCGCGACCGGTTCGTGATGCTTGCGCTTGGGGCGCGAATGCCGACGAGCTTCGTAACCCGCGAATTTCCCCAGGCTGGGGCTCTGATGTCCTACGGACCAAATATCCCGGACCTATTCCGGCGCGCCGGTGAAATGGTCGACAAGATTCTGCGTGGGGCGAAGCCCGGCGACATCCCGGTCGAACAGCCCACCAAGTTTGAGCTGGCCGTAAACCTCAAGACCGCCCAGCTGCTCGGTCTCAGCGTTCCGCAGACGTTGTTCTCCATGGCTGACGACGTATTCGAATGAAGGCGAGGACGCGGAGACGATCGACGATGGAAGGTTATCAAACAACACCTGCATCCGTCCGCTGATCAGGTCTGTCAAAGCGAGAGAAGTACCGCGATAGAGAACCTGCAACATGTTGACCCCGGTTAACGTCTTGAACAGCTCGCCGGGCAGCTGATTTATGATTCCGTTGCGGCCCGACGCCCAATTGATCTTGCCCGGATTGGCCTTGGCATAGGTGATGAATTCGGGGACGGTCTTGGTTGGAACAGATGGATGAACTTCCATCACCAGTGGCACTTCGGCGATACTCGTGATCAGCCTGATATCCCGAATGAAGTTGAAACTAAGACTGTTGTAGAGAGTGGTGCTGATTGGATTCGCCGAACTGATCCAAAGCAGCGTGTAGCCGTCCGGGGTTGCCTTCACGACGGACTCGACTGCCAAAGTGCTGCCCGCGCCAGGCCGGTTCTCAATGATAAACGGCTGGCCGAGCCGCTCCGACAGGCATTGCCCCATCAATCGCGCGATGATGTCGCCCACGCCGGCAGGCGGAAATCCCACGATGACGTGCACCGGGCGCGAGGGATAGTATCCGCTCTTGCGACCCGGAAGACGGCGGGGAGCGTGGCAGCGCCCGCTGCCAGACACAGGAAATTTCGACGGGGAAGCTTCATTCGATCACCTCGTCGGCGGTCGCCAGTAGCGTTGGGGGCACTGTCAAGCCGAGTGCCTTGGCGGTCTTCAGATTGACGGCGAAATCAAATTTCGTCGGCTGCTGGACCGGTAGATCGGCTGGCTTGGTGCCCTTGAGCACCTTTCCCGTATAGCTGCCCGCCAGACGATAGGCGTCGGTGAGGCTCGGCCCATAGCTAATCAACCCGCCGGCATCGACGAACTCGCGCCCGGAGTAGGAGGCGGCGATCGCATGCTGCGCTGCCAGCGCAACGATTTGCTCGCGACGGCTCTGGAAGAATGGATCATTGGCGACGAGCAGCGTATCGATCCCTTGCTGGACAAGAGTTGTGAATGCCGCATCGATGTCGGGTCGTGTGCCTGCGTTTACGATGTGAGTTTTTAGCCCGGTGGTTTTTGAAGCTTCCTGCAATTCTTTCAACTGGAGCTCGGCGTCCGCATAGCCCGGGTTCATGAGTGCACCGATCGTTACGGCTTTGGGAACAAGCTCGTGCAGAAGCTCCACTCGCTTTGGTATCAGCTCGGTCACGATAAAGCTCACCCCCGTGATATTACCACCAGGTCGATTTAGGCTTGCGACCAGCCCTGCCTTGACCGGCGCGCCCCCACTGATGAAGACAATCGGTATCTTGTCGGTTGCCTTCTTGGCCGCGAGCGCAGGAGAATCACCACCGCTCGCAATGATAACGGCGACTTGGCGGCGAACCAGATCGTCCGCCAACGCGGGCAGCCGATCATTCTGACCCTCCGTCCAGCGGTATTCCACGGTGACATTCTTACCGTCCACATAGCCGGCTTCCTTGAGTTCTTCGAGGAAGCTGGCCAGAAACGCCGCAAACCCGTTTGGTGATGCAGCGAGGAGGAACCCGATTATCGGCAGCGTAGACTGTTGCGCGCGTGCCGAGAGTGGCCAAGCAATCGTCGCGCCGCCGACAGCGCCGATAAATCGCCGCCTTCCGATTTCAATTGCCAATGACCCCTCCCCAAATTGAGGGTCGCGGGCGTCGCCCCACTGGATCGATAGCAGGCTTCGACACCGGGATCTGCGAGTACTTCACGGTGAGACGACAGTAAGTAGCCTCGGTGTTTTTCCGCAGTGCATTGCGTCGCTCCTGACCCGCATTGGAAGTGGTGTGAGCCGTCATTGGATTACGGTATCGGCGGTCGCAAGCAGCGATGGCGGTACGGTGAGGCCGAGTCCCTTAGCGGTCTTTAAGTTGATGACAAGCTCATATTTGGTCGGCGCCTGCACTGGAAGATCAGCTGGCTTCTCCCCCTTGAGGATGCGATCGACGTAGCCAGCCGCGCGACGGTACGAATTGATCGAATTGTGGCCGTAGGAGATAAGGCCGCCTTCGGTGATGAAAAAACGCACGCTGTACACCGCGGGCAAGCGGTAGCGAGCGGCCAGTGCGATAATCTCTTGGCGATGAACAACCGCGGGCCCGCTGTTCGTTACGATCAAGCCGCCATTCGAGTTGCTGGCGAAAGCCTCGATCATGCGGTCTATCTCCGCGATGTCGGATAAGCCGATGGGGCGCAATTCCACCCCAAATGTCGGCGCCACGGCCTGGATCGCGGCAAACTGGCCGATCCCGGCGGTCGTGGTCTCATCTCGAAGAACCGCCACCCGTTTCACGTTAGGCGCTACCTCTTTGAGCAACTCCAGCCACTTTCCGCTAATCCCAGGATCGTCAGTGGTAAAACCGGTGGCGTTGCCGCCCGGCCGTGCCAGGCTTTCGACCAACCCGGCACCGACCGGATCGGTGATTTGCAGGAACACGATCGGCACGACGTGCGTCGCCTTAAGCAACGGCTCCAAAGTCGGGTTGCCAGTCGCTAAAATGACGTCCGGGGCAAGCGCGACCAATTCGGTCGCATCTTTGCGATTGCGGTTGGCGTCGCCGGCACCCCAGCGATAGTCGATCTGCAAATTGCGACCTACGGTCCAGCCTAATGTCTTCAGTTCCTGCAGGAAAGCAGCGTCGCGGGCCTGATCTTCCTGATCGCCCGAAGCCAGAGATGTAGTCACGCCGATGCGCCGCATTTGCTCGGATTGCCCAAGAGCGCCGAGCGGCCAGACTGCCGCCGCGCCGCCGAGCGCCGATATGAATTGCCGCCTTCTTATGCCTATTGCCATTTGCCTCGTCCCCACCGGCATCATGCACGCTGCAATGATAGACTATCACGCCCTAACAGGCAGGTCTGTGGCTGACTTCACGATGGCTGACCGCGAAAAAGCATGTTGTCTTTCCGCGGTGCGGAAAATGGCGCGATTGGCCCGAAGGCGACCAAGCTGAGGGTGGCTTAAGATGCTACAAAATTGTTTAGTTAGACTTTGCTGGCGGTGCCACTTTGAGGCCGCGCAAACCATTCTGGTCAACAAATTGTTTGATCAATCCTGACGATTTGGCTTCTTCCAGAAACTCGCTGATGTAGGTCAAACGAGCGACATGACCCTTTGGCACGAACGCGGCAAAGGAGATGTTAGCAAAGGCCTCTTCAATAACATGTGTGCCAGGCAGCTGGGCTGATAGCGCGAGCAGCACTGGGCGTGGCGCTGCATATGCGTTGGTCTGTCCGGTGCGCAGTAGGTCAGCACCGGCGGCTTGATTTTCGACGCGCACCAATACGGCGTGTTTCAGAATGCGGCTTAAAACCAGGTCCACCGCATCCCCGCGCGGAACCCCGATGCGAATCCCGGGCTGGTCAGCATCTGCAACCTTGCGAATTGAAGAGGCGCTTGGGACCAAAAAGGTGAAATCACTTTGCATGTACGGGGGTGAACAATCGGCAACTGTACTGCGAGCCGGGTCGATCACTAGAAAGGCCACATCCCATGCGTTGGTTGGTGCGCCGTCAAGTACCGCGCCGGGCCTTGGGTATTCTACAGGTTGGAGTTTAATGCCAATTTGCGCCGCGAGCGCACGCGCGAGGTCCGCTGCCACTCCTAACAATTCGCCGGTTGCCGGGTCTTTGATGGCCGAACCACGATTCGCCAATCCGAGTCCAACCCGAAATTTCCCATTACGGACGAGATCGGAAACACGCGGATCGGGCTCTTGTTGCGCGCGTGCGGGAAGCGACCAAGGGAACACGGCGCTCGCCAGTGCAGCGACGAATTTTCGTCTCGCGATGTTGATAGGCATGGGTCCACCCTCCAGCGGAAATGCCGCCTTCTCACTCGATAACCTGATCGGCGCGCGCAATTAAATTCGCCGGCACCTTAATTCCGAGCGGCTTGGCAGTCTTGAGGTTGATCACCAGCTCATATTTGGTCGGGGCCTGAACTGGAAGGTCGGCCGGCTTCTCGCCTTTAAGGATACGATCGACGTATCCAGCTGCGTGGCGATACGGCTCTATGGTGTCATTTCCGTAAGAGATCAGACCGCCGCCAATGACAAAGAGTTGCTGGGCATAGACAGCGGGCAAATGATAGCGGGCTGCCAATTCAATGATCAGCTCGCGATGAACGATCGATGGCCCACTCTCCGTTACAATCATGCCGCCATTCGGCTCGTCGGCGAAAGCACCAATCACTCGCTGGATCTCAGCGACGTCCGATACTCCAACGGGACGCAATTCAACGCCAAATGACGGAGCAACCGCCTGGATCGCCCCAAACTGGCCGATGCCGGTTTCTGTGGCGTCCCGAAGGACGGCCACTTGCTTTACGTTGGGCGCAATCTCCTTGAGTAGTTCCAACCATTTTCCACTGTTGGCGTATTCCATAGTGGTAAATCCGGTAGCGTTGCCGCCTGGTCGCGCCAGGCTCTCGACCAAACCGGCGCCGGCGGGATCGGCCGTCTGCACCAAACGCTATCCGGCACGGTCCGCGTCGTTTGCAGCAATGGCTCCAAAGTCGGGCTCCCAGTGGCCAGAATGACGTCCGGATGAAGTGCGACCAGTTCGGCTGCATTTTTGCTATTGAGCCTGACATCCCCTGCGCCGCAGCGGTAGTCAATTTGCAAATTAGGGCCCACGGTCCAGCCCAAATCCTTCAGCGTCTGCCGAAACGCCGTGAGGCGGGCCTTGCGCCTCGGGATCGTCCGAGGCAAGGGTCATTGTCACGCCGA
>CAWGJP010000007.1:0-277518 GCA_963822935.1 uncultured Alphaproteobacteria bacterium | reverse complement strand
CATCAGGAACGAATAGCGAGGGCGGTGATTGTAGAGCCGTGGCGGGGGAGGGGAAATGCCGGTTGTCCGATGGACATTCTCGCCGCCATGTTCGCCTACATCGGTTGCCTCGCCGGGATCGTCGCCGGGCTGGTGATGTCGTTTGTGGTTTTCTTTTCCGCCCCCGTGAATTCTCGCGGCCGCCGGCTCAAGCCATTGCGATGGGCGGCAAGACAACCGAGCCAAAGCCGCTGCGGCGCCGGTCTCGGCGGTCAAGACCGTTGCCAAAGCCGACCGATCCAGCAAGCAAATCGCCGCCGCATCTGCAACGCCGGCGGCCGTTCCGCCGGTCGCCTTCGACGCCCAGCAAATACACGCTGATCTCGCAAGCCCATCTGCATCGGATCGCGCAGAAGCAGCGCGCCAGGCAATTGGCCTATCGGGAGCACTCAAGCTTCGAGAGCCGGTTCCTGCACTTCGACGATTGATACGGCCGGCGCACCGAGCGGCGCCAACCAATCACGCCCATTCCGTCACGCGTAAGATCGTTCCAAAAACTCACCGCATCGTCGGCGAGAACTTTCGCGTCGCGTTCGCCGCGTTGCGCGTTCTCGATGATGCGTTTGGCGAGGAGTTCCTGCGCCGCGCGCTGATAGGCGGGCGAGGCGAGCGTACTGCCCGACTGCTCGATCCTCTGCCAGGCAGCCTCATAGACCGAGACCAGGAATTCAACCGTTTCCGGCTCGAACGCCGATTGCGCCAAAAGGGGAATTATCGACATGACACGGTTCCGTGTTTGCAATTCATTCTATCAACTGGCGAGGAAGAGATTGGAGACATTCGAGCGGTCCAGCACCGCCGCCGCGGTGTTGCCGAAATGCAGCGTATCACCGGGCCGCCGGCTGACGCCAAGCACAATGAGCTCGTAGCCGTGCTTGGATTTATCGAAGATAGCCTTGTCGGGCGCCACATTGGCGCGGGTCTTCATGCGTAAGTCGACCTCATAGCGCTCGGCCAAGGCACGGATATCCTTAAAGACCGCCCGTTCATTGCGCCGGATGGCCCGCCGGCGCGGCCCGGCCTTTCCGTACCCGGCGTTCGCGCGCGTGACATAGAGCACCGTCACGTTCGCGCCGGTGGCGCGCGCCAAGGCTAACCCGACCTCCACCGCGCGGCGCGACACTTCGGTGCCGTTGACCGGAATCAGGACCCGGCCAAGCCGGTTCTTCGGACGATTGGTGTCGTGGTGCGAATCAACAATGGCGAGCGGGCCATCGAATTCGTCGGCGATGCGGGAGACGTCCTTGCTGAATCCGCCCTTGGGATTGCGCGTCTTGGCGACGCCGATGACCAGAAGATCGTAGCCCTTGCGCGCTTCGCTGGCGATCGCTTCGGGATCGCTCGATTGCTGCTGCCGGGTGGTGACCTCGACGCTGCCCGGCTTCTCTTCGTCGGGATGCGCTTCGAGCGTCGTCGCAGCTTCGGCGGCCCTCTCGACGTGCTGTTTGGAATCATCATCATTCGATTCTTCGGCGTCAGCATTCTTATCGGAAGACCCTTTCTCGGACTTGGCCGCGGGCTTTTCCTTCTCCGAATTGCGCTTGCCCACTTTCTTGTCGCGGCCGCCCTCGCTCAGATCGAGAATTGTGGTTGGCTTGCCGCCGGAGCCGGCGATGGCGCCGACCAGCCGCGCCGCCAATTTGCCGTTGGCGCTGTCATCGGCGGCGAGCAGGAGACGTTCCAGATGGGTGACAAAACCCTTGGCATCGAGCGCCTCACGTTCGAGCCGCAGCCGCTCCCTTTTTCGCATCGGCAAGCGATTGAGCGCCCAGCGCAACATCGGCGGCATGGCCAGTGTCGTGACCACCGCCATGGTGACGATCGGCGTGAAAAGATTTTGATTGAGCACGCCCATCGACAGCCCGATCGAGGCGACGATCACCTCGGTCGAGCCGCGGGCGTTCATGCCACAGCCGAGCGCCAGCGATTCGGCGCGGGTGAGCCCGCCAGCCTTGCCGCCGAGAAAAGCGCCGAGGAATTTTCCGACGCTGGCAATGAGGATGAGGGCGACCGTGAGTAGCGCCAGATCGCCGTGGCGCAGCACCGTGAGATCGGCGTGCAATCCCGACAACCCGAAAAACACCGGCATGAACAAAGCGACGATCAGCCCCCGCAGCTGTTCGTCGATGTGACGGGTCAGGATCGGCGATTCGCCGATCAGGATGCCGGCAACGAAAGCGCCCAGCACCGTACTGACGCCGATCAGTTGCGTTATCAGCGCCATCCCGATCATGATCAGGAGGATCATGGTGATGACCGGAAAGTCGCTGGCGAAATTGTCGTTGCTCCAGCGGATCAGATTAAAGACGATGCGCCGCCCGACAGTGAGGCTCGCGACCATGAAAAGCGCCGTGCCGACCACGGCGCGGCCGACCGTCCACAAGCCGATGCTGCCGGCCGACGCCAGGCCCAGCGCGACGGCGATGATGACCCAGCCGATGGTGTCCTCGAGAATGGCCGAGGCGACGATGATCTGGCCGAGATCGCGCCGCATGAAATTCATGTCGCGCACCACCATGGCGACGATTTTCACCGAGGAGATCGATAGCGCCGTGCCGAGAAAGATCGCGGTGACCAGCCGCGCGTCCGGGTTTGGCAACAGCTCCGCCGGCAGGAATTCGCCGAGCGTGAAACCGCAGACAAAAGGCAGCGTCACGCCGGCGATGGCGACGGTCACGGCGGCGCGGCCGACGCGGCGCACCAGCGGCAGGTCGGTTTCCATTCCGGTCAGCAACAGCAGCATCAGAATGCCGAGCTGGGAGACGGCATCGAGCATGCTGCGTTGCGCGGCGTCGGCCGGAAATAGCGCATGCTGCGCCGACGGCCAGACAAGGCCGAACAGCGACGGCCCCAGCATCACTCCGGCAATGAGCTGGCCCATCACCGGCGGCTGCCCGAGGCGCTGCGCCGCCTCGCCCATCAGCCGGCCGACCAAGAGGAGGAGCCCGACTTCGGCGATGAACAGTGCCTCGGAAGAACCGGGCAACGCGCCGTTGTTCGCCGCGGCCGCGGCGGCTGTTGCACCGGCCGCGGTTAGGGCAAGACTAGCTGCGATCAAACGGCCGGCCCAAAGCGGCAATGCAGGGGTCCGGCTGTGTTTGCGGGCAGGTCCGTGACCCAAAGCTCGCATCGAAGATCCAAGGATAAACCTCACCGCGCAGATAACGCGCGACGGGGCGGTATGATCCGTTGGCGTCGGGATGTACGCAAATGGGTCCGATGCCGCTCGCTTATGGAAGGGTCGGCGGGCAAAGCAGGATGGCAGGGAGTAAGGGATTTGAGCCCGAAGCGCTCGGATACGAGCGCTTCTTTTCCTGCCTCAGGATCAGGACAAATTGGCGATTTGATCACGTTTCGCCGGGTTTGATCAGACGCTTCAGAGCGAACGCCTTGCCCGAGCCTGATTTGAAATATCGTTCGAGCTGGCGCGCATGCGGCTCGGGAAGCCCGTAAGGGCGAAGGATGGCGGAGGGAGAGGAACCGGGATTCAATGGTCTCTGCAATTCTCTCGTGCTTTTAGGCGGATACGAAACCGTACCGGAGAGACGTTTTTTGATCGCCGCTTGAGGGAGGGCGGCTGAGATACATCATCCAAAGCCGGATATTTGCGCAGCGTGGTTGCCGCGCCATCGGGACGAGATGGCCCTTCCTCCCTCCGGTTGATACCATGAGGAGCGGCCTCATGGGGAGGGGAAAGACTGTGAAGATTTTTCTTCCTGGGCAATCTGAGACTCTCGAGGAAGCCAAGGGATGGTTTGACAACTATCGCTTCTTCGGAGCGCTATCCGATCTTGAGTCGGCTCTAATCCCCGCAGTCAGGAGGTTTGGAGACATAACGCCGGAGAGAGACCGTCTGGGGAGTTGACCGCTGTGGCGTAGTGCAGAGGTCTTGCCGCCAAGTCTCGTGTTCAGTGCAGTCTTGTGTGCGCTTGAAAACGGCGGAGAATTTTTGTCATGCACAAATTGGCGGCCGAGATGAGATTCGAACTCCCGGTACGGTTTCGAGTTCGAACTCGTGTAATTTCAACGACTTACGCCGGATGAATTCGTGCCGGCCGGAGAATGCTCGCCTCGTTTGACCGAACCCAACGCCGCTGCGGTGCGAATCAAGTGCGGAGGTTTCAGGGGAGCACGTCGGCTCCCTGGCGTTGGTCAGATGTGCGGCGACCATCCCGCTATTCCGCTTCTGACCGACCGGCAGCGGACGTCACCGCCTTCGCCCGAACCCTGCATCGCGGGCCTGCACGATGACCTGTGCGCGGCTGCTGGCTCCAAGCTTGCTGAAGATCGTGGACAGATGATTCCGAACGGTCTTGACACTGATATTCAGTGTTGTCGCGATCTCCTTGTTATCCGAGCCTTGCGCGACGAATTCGAGCAGATCGCGCTCCCGCGGTGTGAGCTCGGCCAGGCAATCGACCTTTCCATTTCGGAAAGTCGGGAGGAATTCATCGACGGCCTGCGTGAACTGCGACCAGGATGGCTCGCCCTCAAGCAGGATGTGATTGCGCGATTCGAGCGGCACGAAGCGTGCTCCCGGCACGAGCGCGGCGACCCTCCGTCCCTCCTCGAACGGGATGGTCGGATCGCCGCGCGCATGCATCACGAGGGTCGGACATTCTATTTGCGGCAAAATCGTCCGCACGTCGGCTTCCCAATACGATCGCAGCAAAGCCACGGCCTGCTTTGGCGACAGCGTTTCACGCAACAGCGCGTTGAACGAACGCTGTTGTTCGGCCGACGCATTCGGTATCTGGAGCGACAGATAGAACTGACCATAAGCCGGCAAATTATCGCTCCAGCCCAGCTCGATCGCCTTCAATCTGGTCTTCGCCTCTTCAATTTGTTGTGGCGTCGGCGTGTCGGCCAGCCGTCCGCGCGTCGACACCCCGTAGAGAATGAGATGAGTGACACGGTGACGATGATTGACGGCAAAGAGCGATGCCTTGGGTCCGCCACCTTGCATTGCAAAGAGGACAAATCGGTCAAGTCCGGCAGCCTCGACGACCGCTTCGAGGTCTTCGGCGTGGCGATTGAGTGAAAACTCCACATCGTCGCGATCCGAAAGCCCGCAGCCGCGGAAATCGTAGCGGATCAGCGTGTGTCGGCGAGAGAGAAAGGAGAGCCAAGGCCGCCAGATCGGACTCTGCCAATCCAGATCGAGATGGCGCACGTAGTGCCCCAGCCAGACCATGGGCGGCCCGTTGCCGCAGGTCGCGTAAGCGATACGCGTTCCGTCGCGGCTCTTGCAAAAACCAATCCGCTGCTGTTCGCGATGCGACATTCGTCGTAGGGCTTGGACTGCACGTCCAATCCTAGCGCGCGCGTCGGAAAAAGCTAGGCGGCCTCTGGTCTCTCAGGAATACTCAGTGGCCGACGGTCTCGATGCCGGCGGCAATCACGGCGGCGTGCCAGTGCTCAACCTCCTTTTTTAGAAAAGCGGCCGTGGCGGCAGGCGTGTCACCACCAGCGGAGATCGCATTTTTCTTCAACATCGCGACAACATCCGGCGAGCGGACCGCCTCGGCCATCGCGGCCGACAGCTTGGCGGCGATGGCGGACGGCGTCCCCGGCGGCGCGACCACCGCATACCAAAATCCGGACGAAAAGCCGGGCAAGATTTCGGTGATGGCCGGTACCTGCGGCAGTTCCGGCAGGCGTGTTTCACTGCCGACGCCCAGTGCCTTTACGGTACCGGCCTCGATCTGGGGCATCGTGCTCGGAAAATCGTGAAAGATGAGATCGACCTGTCCTGCCAAAACCGAGTTGAGTGCCGGTGCCAGACCCTTGAAAGGAACATGCAGCATGCGAATGCCGGCCTGCTGCGCGAGCAGTTCCATTGTCAATTGCGGTGGGCTGCCGCTCCCGGAGGAGGCATAGGTCACCTTGCCCGGATTGGCTTTGGCGTAAGCGATGAGCTGTTTCAGGCTTGACACCTGAAGATCAGGACGCGCGACCAGTATGAATGGCCCCCGCGCAAGCACCGTCACCGGAACAAAGGCATCGGGATCGAACGGTAGGTTTTTGAACACAAAACGGTTGGTGGCCAATGGCCCCGCCGGTGTTGAGAGCAGCGTATATCCGTCCGGTGCCGCATGCGAAACCATTTCCGCGCCGATATTGAGAGCGGCACCGGGTTTGTTGAGGATCACAACTGGCTGGCCCCAGCGTTGGCTGAGCTTTTCGGCGACAAGGCGCGGCAGGGTATCGGCAAAGCCGCCGGGAGGCACGGGCACGACGATGGTTATTGTGTGGCTAGGGAACTGCGATTGTGCGAGCGCCGCAAGCGGGTCCGCGCCGACAAAGATCGCCGCGATGAGGCAGGCCGCCTTGGCCAAATTCCATTCGCGGGTCATGACACTGCTCCCTAAGCTCTGTGTCACAACGCAGAACCCGGACTCTTATCAATGCGAAAGCCGACGATAGTTCGCGGATGGGCCTGGGTCATGATGCAGGTGTCCTTTGCCACCGGAAATTCTGGCATTGATTGTCCCGGATTCCGGGACCCGGGCGCAAATGATCCCATTGTGCTCCACGCCGGAATGCTAGCCATGGTGGTCGCCTCGATGGTTGCAAGTCACTCGATCGTCCTATTGCCCTGCAACGCGCCTATTGAAGCACCGAAAAAACGAAGG
Source organism: uncultured Alphaproteobacteria bacterium (assembly GCA_963822935.1). GTDB lineage: Bacteria > Pseudomonadota > Alphaproteobacteria > Rhizobiales > Xanthobacteraceae > BOG-931. The sequence continues at coordinate 270,844 of CAWGJP010000007.1, read as the reverse complement.
AATATCAAGCAACGCGTTTTGCCCTCTCTAACCTCCTTTCCCAAAAGCTCTTGCAAATAGTGCGGAGGTGAGTACGAGCAGAAATTCTGCAATTTCAATGGATTACAAGAACCGTACTAAATTGGCGAAGTCAGGAGGTTTGGAGAGAAACGGCCGCAGAGAGAGAATTTGACACCCGGGGCGGCTCGCCAAAGTGCGGAGGTTCGCTCGCGATGCCCGAAACATGGTGAAATTTTAGCGCGGCCGAAGCGAGTGAGAGAGACTTTGCAAAAATAGACTGGCGGAGAGGGAGGGATTCGAACCCCCGATACGGTTGCCCGTATGCCGCATTTCGAGTGCGGTGCATTCGACCACTCTGCCACCTCTCCAGAAGGCTAAAGCCTGAGCGTCGCGACGCACTGTGTAGCGGCGGCGCGTCGGCGAAACAAGGGCGGCGGTGGTGTCAGAGCTCCCAGCCGATCTTGCGATCGAGCGAGTAGGGGCCGCCGCCGCGCAGTGCGATGGCAAAGAAGATCAGCCCCCACAGGAAGGTATATTCCCAGCCGTGATGAGCCCAGGCCCAGCCGTTGTGAGCAAAGAGCAGGCTAATGACCGCAAGCTCAATCGCGATCGAGGCGGCGAAGAAGCGCGTGAACAGGCCGAGCATGACGCAGATGGCGCCGATGGTTTCATTGATGAAGACGATATAGGCGACCAGCAATGCGGGCTCCATGCCGTTCTTGGCAAACTCCTCGGCGGCCGTGGCCATCGACGGTCCCACGAGCCTGTTATAGCCGTGAGCCAGTAGCGTTCCGCCGACGGTGACGCGGATGAGCGGCCAGGACAGCGGAATGACGACGTCATAGAACGGCTGCAGGAACGGCAGCAGCAGTTTGGGTTGAGGTTCGGCCATGTGTCCTCTCTGTCGTTCCCGATCCGGCGCCGATTTGCGGCGTAGACCGGGCGTGCTGTCAAACGTAGCGGATTATTTCGGCGCCATCACCAGCGAATAGCGCTCGTCCGCCGCCGGGCAATTGGCCAGCGGCAAGCCCAGCTCCTGGCGCACGATGTTGGTGCCGAGCACCAGCGAAACGGCCTTATAGAAAGCGTGGCGACGGCTCATGCCTTCACGACCCATGCCGCAATCGGTCGAAATCACCAGCCGTTCCGGCGGAATATATTTGAGCGCCGCGCGGATTTTCTCCGCCACTTCGTCCGGGCTTTCGACCTGGAGCACGTGGTGGTCGATCACGCCGATGGCGATTTTCTTGTCGGTGATGGTCTTGCCGATCGCTTCGAGGTCGATGCCGCCGGAGCTTGACGATTCGAAGGTGATGACGTCGGCATCGACCGTATTGTAGGTCTCGAGCGCCGGCTTGTAGCTCTGCACGGCCGCGAACATGCGCTGCTGTGAGGGGTTGCCCCAGCAGGAATGCGCCCACACTTCGGTCTTGGCGCGCAAGCCCTTCACGGTGCGATTGAACACCTCGACCATCAATTGCGGCGTGATCACCTTGTCCTGGATCTTGCGCACCGCGATCAGATGGATCTGCGGCTCCTCGATCTGGATCACCGGACAGCCGGCGTCGGCCAATTCGTGATATTCCTCGTTGAAGGCGTCGGCGATCGCGAACATGCGGTCGGGCACGCTTTTATAGTGCCGGTCCTGCAGCGCGAAGGCGACGATCTCCGCCGACACCGCGCCGAATTTCACCGGCTTGCTGGTGAAGCGCTGCGCCGCCTTCCACATCGCGGTGTATTGCAGATTGCCGCGGCCGACCGGGCCGGTAATGACCGGCATGACGCGCGATTCCAGGTAATCGTGCAGGATGTGGCCGCGCGGAAACATGATCCCGCCGCGCCCCGCAGGCGTCGGCACGGGATGCTGCACGTCGAGCCCGCTCATATGGTTCGGCGGGTAGGCGGTCCAGCTCTGGCCGCCGACGTCGTCGTCGAAACGGCAGTCGCCGTCGGTGACGATATCGAGGCCGGCAAGCTCCTGGTCGCGCAAGTAACAGGTCAGCGCGTCTTCGTACTGCTCGCGGAAGCGGCGGCTGACCATGGCTTCGAGGAAATGACGGGTGCCGAGATTCTCCGTGTACCAGCTCGGCCGCGGCAGCGAGCCGGTGATGGTGGTCGGCAATTTGATGTCCTTGGTGCCCCGGTACATTTTCGAATGCCTCCCCGATATTGCTTTGCCATGCGCGGCCGTAGGCGTTCGAAGAACGGCGTCGCTTTACTCGCCTGTGCCGGGCATCAACGTCTTCGGCGATGAACATTAAAGACGTGGATGGCCAGGACAAGCCCGGCCATGGCGGTCATCGACGGCTCGCCCACACTCAGATCATAGGATGGGCAAGAGTGGGCAACGCCCTCAGCTGCCGGTGAACACCGGCTTGCGCTTCTCCATGAACGCGGTGCGGCCTTCGGTATAATCCTTGCTGGCAAAACACTGCTCGACCAGCTCGGCCGAGCGTGCTAGGTCGCGCTTGGAATCTTCCTTGACGACCTCGGCGACTGTGACCTTCACCGCCTTGATGGTGAGCGGTGCGTTGGCGCTGATCATGTCGGTGATGCTTTTGACGTAGCTCTCGAGCTCGGCCGACGGCACCACGCGGTTCACCAGCCCCATGATCCGCGCTTCCTCGGCGTCGAACTGGCGCGCGGTGTAAAAGATCTCCTTGGCGAAGGAAGGGCCGACGATATCGACGAGCCGCTTGAGCCCGCTGTAGCCGTAGCCGAGACCGAGCTTCGCCGCCGGCACCGCGAAGCGCGAATTGTCGGAAGCGATGCGCAGGTCGCAGCAGGTGGCGAGCCCCAGGCCGCCGCCGATGCAATAACCGCGGATCATGGCGATGGTCGGCTTCGGAAAATCGGCGATGCTGGCATAGGTCGCATCTGTTTTCTTGTTATAGGACCGCACCGCTTCGATGGTTGAGCGCTCGCTGCCGAATTTCGAGATATCGGCGCCGGACACGAAGGCCTTGCCGCCGGCGCCGGTGAGCACGACGACACGGATGTCGCTGTCGGCGGCGAAGCCGTTGAGGATTTCGGTCGTCGCCTCCCACATTTCCAGCGACACCGCGTTGTGCCGTTCCGGATTGTTGAAGGTCACGATGCCGACGCCGCCTTCCCTGCGCGAGAGCATCTTGTCGGTCATGGCTGAACTCCTCATTCCTTGTTCTGTCATCATTTTTTGTTCTGTCATCATCCGCGAAAGCGGATGATCCAGTAATCACTTTGCTAAACGATCAACGGCATGCGCGGGGCTTACTGGATGCCCCGCCTGCGCGGGGCAAGACAACGATAAGCTATCATTACACTGCTCCCGCCTTGTGCAACGCCGCGATCTCTTTTGGCCTAAAGCCGAACTCCTTGAGCACCGCATCGGTATGTTCGCTCATCTCCGGCGGCCGCACCACGAGGCGCGACGGCGTGCGTGACAGCTTCATCGGCTGGGCGACGAGCCGCATCTTGCTCTTGTCCTTCATGGTGACGCTCCGCGCCATGCCGAGATGCTCGACCTGCGGGTCGGCAAACACCTGGTCGATCGAATAGATCGGCCCGCACGGCACGCCGGCCTTGTTCAAGCGCTCGATCCACTCGGCACTGCTGCGGCCGGCCATGTAAGAGTCGATGTCGGCATTGAGCGCATCGCGGTTTTTCGAGCGTGCCGCGCCGCTCTGATAATTCGGGTTTTGCAGAAGCGCCGGCGCCTCGGCGGCCTCGCAAAACCGCTCCCAGATTTTCTGCCCGGTGGCGGCGATGTTGATGTGGCCGTCCTTGGTCTTGAACACGCCGGTCGGGATGCTGGTCGGATGATTGTTGCCGGCTTGCTTGGCCACTTCGCCGCTGACCAGATAACGCGCGGCCTGGAAGTCGAGCATGAATATTTGCGCCTGCAGCAGCGAGGTCTCGATATGCTGGCCTTTGTGCGACTTCTCGCGTTCGAGCAAGGCGACCATAATGCCGAGCGCCGCGAACAGTCCGGCGGAAAGATCGGCAATCGGTATGCCGACCCGCACCGGTCCTTGCCCCGGCAGGCCGGTGATCGACATCAGGCCGCCCATGCCTTGCGCGATCTGATCGAAGCCGGGCCGGCTGGCATAAGGTCCGTCCTGGCCGAAACCGGAAATGCTGGCATAGACCAGGCGCGGATTGATCTTGGCCAGCGTCCTGTAGTCGATGCCGAGCCGTCTCTTCACGTCGGGGCGGAAATTCTCCACCACGACGTCGGCCTTCTTGGCCATGCGCTTGAACGCGGCAAGCCCGGCGGGCGATTTTAGATTCAGCGTCATGCCGCGCTTGTTGCGGTGCAGATTCTGAAAGTCTGGGCCTTCGCGCGGCCCGCCCATCGGTTCTTCCGGTCCGGGCGGCGATTCGATTTTGATGACATTGGCGCCCCAATCGGCGAGCTGGCGCACGCAGGTCGGTCCCGACCGCACCCGGGTGAGATCGAGCACCGTGAAGCGGGCAAGAGCCTTTGAAGCGCGGGGAAAGGGCATTACTGGCGTCTCCGCTGCCGGTCTCAGCCGGCTTCATTTTGCCGGGTGCAAATCCCATATTGGGCCCGGCCGGAAAGGGGCAGAACTTCCCCGATCTTACCGGCGTTGTCCACCGGCTCGATCACCGGCTGCCCGCGTCGGGCAGCCGGTCGTTCCCGCCCCGCAGAGGCGATAGAGTGGCGGCGCCAATGGCCAGCTTTCCGGCACTTTCGAGAGGCGAACATGAACGAAGAAGCTCTCAATGTCAGCATGCGCAAGTTTTTGAAAAAAGTCGGAATCACCTCGCAACGCGAGATCGAGCAGGCGATACGCACGGCGATCGCCGGCGGCCGGCTCAAGGGCAATGAGGCATTGCCGGCCAAGGTGCTCCTTACCGTCGACGGCCTCGGCCTGTCGGTCGAGATCGAGGGCGCCGTCGAGCTTGAATGAGGCTGCGCCCGTTACACGAAATTCCGGGACAACAATCATGATTGAGTTGCCATGTTAGAGTTGCGCCGCCCGTTCATTGCGCTGATGCTGGTCGCCGCCGCGACAACGGCGCTGGCCCAGGATCATCCAGGCCACGGCGGCGCCGTGCGCTCCGACCGCCAAGGCGAAGCGCAGCAGGAAAGTCAGACGGCTGGCGGGCACCAGAGCGGCCCCGGCGTTCTGGCGCTGTTGCCGGCCGACTCCGTCACCGAGCACTCGATCGACGTCAAATCCGGCAAGCTTGCCTATACGGCGACTGCCGGAACCTTCCCGCTGTTCGATCAGTCGGGCTCACGATCGGCGCAGATTTTTTACACCGCTTACATTGCCAAGACAGACAACAAGACAGACAACCCGGCGGCGCGGCCGGTGACATTCGTCTTCAATGGCGGCCCGGGCGCGGCGTCGGCGTTCCTCAATCTCGGGCTAGTCGGGCCGCGCATCGCCGAATTCGGCGCGGACGGACGGGACGGCTCCCATGTCCGCCTCGTCGATAATCCCGATACCTGGCTCGCCTTCACCGATCTGGTGCTGATCGATCCGGTCGGCACCGGCTGGAGCCGAGCGGCCAAGCCCGACGACGGCCATTTCTTCTGGGGCGTGCACGGTGACGCCGAGTTGATGGCCAAGGTCATTGCGCTCTATGTCGCAAAAAACAGCCGCACCAGTTCGCCGAAATTCATCCTCGGCGAAAGCTACGGCGGCTTTCGCGCCGCCAAAGTTGCGCGCGTGCTGCAGAACGATCAAGGCATCGTCGTCTCCGGCATCCTGATGCTGTCGCCGATGCTCGACAGCAATTTCCAGTTCGGCGGCGACCGCTTTGCGCTGGGCGCCGCGCTGCAGCTGCCGTCGCTGGCCGCCGCCGAACTCGAGCGCAAACACGCGTTCACCCAGGAGGCGCTGGCGCAGGCCGAGCATTTTGCGCTGACCGATTATCTGACCACGCTCGCCGGTCCGCCGCCGCAGGGAGACGCCGAGAAGAGTTTCTACGCGCGCGTCGCCAAGATCACCGGTCTGCCGGTGGACGCGATCACGCAATCGCGCGGCTTCATTCGCGACGATTACATCAAGAATCTCGCCGGCGACCACAAGATCGTCAGTCATTATGACGCGACCTTCGCTTCGGACGATCCCTATCCGGAAACGCCGGTCGAGCGCGGTCCCGATCCGATCCTCGATGGCATGATCCGCGCCTATGGCAGCGCCTTTGTCGGCTACGCGCGCGACGAACTCGGCTTCAAGACCGAGATGACCTACAACCTGCTCGACGGCGGCATATCGCGAAAATGGGACTGGGAGCGCGATCACGGCCAGCCGAGCGCCACCGACGATTTACGCGTACTGCTCGCCTTGACCCCGTCGTTCCGGCTGATGATCGCGCATGGCTACAGCGACATGGTCACGCCCTATGCGGTGACACGCTATCTGCTGCAGCATCTGCCGCGATTCCAGGGCGAAGATCGCACCGCGCTCAAACTCTACCGCGGTGGCCACATGTTTTATCTCGATCCGGACTCGCGCCGGGCTTTCACCGCCGATGCCCGCACGATGTACGTCCAGCCCTGACGGCGGCCGTCAAATCCCTACCGCGGCGCCGTCGTCCGTTCCTGCCGGCCGCCCGCCATTTCCGCTTCCTTGCCGCCGCCTACGCCGGCGAGAGCGCGCACACGCGCCTCGTCCTTTGCGAGATCGCTCGCGGATCCCGAGTGGATCACCTCGCCGTTATTGAGAACATAGACGCGGTCCGCCACTTCCAGGCCAAAGCGCGCATTCTGCTCGACCAGCAGGATGGAAATTCCTTCCTTCCGCATCGAGGCAACGACTCGGAACACGTCCCGCACGAGCAGGGGCGCCAAGCCCTGCGAGGGCTCGTCCATCAACAGGAGCTTCGGATTGAGCAGCAGCGCCCGCGCAATCGACAGCATCTCCTGCTCGCCACCCGAGAGTTGCCGGCCCCAGCTCTCGCGCCGCTCGCCGAGGTTCGGGAACAGCTCGAAGATTCGCTCAAGGGTCCATGGTCCGGGCCGTGCCACCGGAACCGCGAGATTTTCCATGACCGTGAGATTGGGAAAAATCTTCCGTCCCTCGGGCACGTAGCCGACGCCGAGGCGCGAGATCTTGTACGCGGCCCAATGCGTCGTGTCCTGACCGAAAATCTCGACCTTGCCCTGTCGCGGCGCGGTCAGGCCGACCAGGCTCCGCAATGTCGTTGTCTTGCCGGCGCCATTTCGTCCAAGCAACGTGACAATCTCGCCTTCCGCGACCTCAAGCGAAACGTCATGCAGGATGTGACTCTTGCCGTAATAGGTTTCCAGGTTCGAGGCCTTGAGCACGGTATTCACGCCGGATCCCCCAGGTAAGCGGCTTGTACCGCGGGATTCTGGGCGATTTCCTTTGGCGTGCCCATGGCAAGAGTTTTCCCGAAGTTGAGAACGACAATGCGGTCGGCGACGCCGAACACAATGTCCATGTCGTGCTCGACAAAGAGAATACTGAGATGCTCTTTGTCGTGCAGGGTCCGGATCAAATCGACCATGCGGCCGGCTTCCGCGCGGCCCATGCCCGCCGTCGGTTCATCCAGCAACAGCAGCTTGGGCTTCATGCTCAGGGCCATTGCCACCTCGACAACCCGCTGATCTCCATGTGCCAGTTCACTCACGATGTGGTCGGCCTGCTGCGTGAGACCGGCGGTCTGAAGCAGCTCGTCGACCCTGCCATTGACCTGGCGCATTAGCTGCGCACTCGGCCACACATGCGCGCTGTGATTCTCCTGCGCCTCGACGCCGATGCGAATGTTCTCGGCCACCGAAAGTTCCGGAAACACCTCCGTGATCTGGAAGGTGCGCACGAGACCCGCGGCGACGCGCTTTTCGGCGGTGAAGTCGTTGATCAGTTTGTCGTCAAACCAAATTTGGCCGGTCGTCGCCTGAAAGAAGCCGCTTATCAGATTGAACAGCGTCGTCTTGCCGGCGCCGTTCGGCCCGATCATGGCGTAGACCTTGCCCTCTTCCATCTCCAGGTCGATGTCCTGCAGGGCGACGAGCTTGCCGAAAACGCGCGACACGTTTTTTAGACGCAACAGGCTCATGCTGATTTCGTCCGTTGACGAATGATTCCAAGGACGCCGTTGGGGAAGAATATGACGACGATGATGAACAGGACGCCGATGAATATTTCCCAATTGTTCGGGAAATAGGTGCTCACGTAGTCCTGAATGCCGAACAGGATGATCGAACCGATCAGCGGTCCCCAGAAGCTGCGCATGCCGCCAAGGACGGCCATGATGACGAAATTGCCTGAACTCGACCCAGTACAGGTTCGCGGGCGAGATAAAGTTGTTTTGCAGCGCGTTGAGCGCGCCCGCCAGGCCGGCGAACAGCCCGGCGATGGCAAAGGACGCCCAGACGTAACGCTCGACGTGGATGCCGAGAAAGCTGGCGCGCCGGCGGTTTTCGCGTATTGCGACCCAGGTATGGCCGAGCGGAGCGTTCAGCAGAATGCCCATGACGGCCGCGCCGATCGCAAAAAAGAACAGCACGAAGTAATAGAACGGCACCGCGGTCAGCGATACGACGACGGAGCCGAAATGGATCGGCTGGCGCGAGAAGCCGGTGAGCCCGTCTTCCCCGCCGGTGAGACCGTTCCAGCGTTCGGCGACGAAATAGAAAATCTGGCCGACCGCGACGGTGATCATCGCAAAATAGATGCCGCGTCGATGCATGATCAGCGGGCCGACGATGAAGGCTGCTGCGCCGCCGAGCGCGGTGCCGAGAATAACCGCGGCCACGGTGCTGTTGGTCACATACACCAGCGCCAGACCGGTGCCATATCCGCCGAGACCGAAATAGGCGGCTTGGCCGAACGACATGCTGCCGGTGAAGCCGAGTAGCAGGTTCAGCGCCATGGCGCCGAGGGCGTAAATCAGAACGCGTGACGCCAGCGCGGGATAGCCGCCGATCCACGGAAACCACATTGGTACGGTGAGCAGCACGACCCAGACCGCGACGTTGATGTAAACGCGCCTGCTCATTCGAAAAGCCCCACTTGTCCGAGTAGTCCGCGCGGACGCACGATGAGCACCACGGCCATGATGACGTAGATGACGACATCGCTTGCAACGGGGAAATAGGCGCTGGTGAGGCCGGCGGCGATGCCGATGAGCAAGGCGCCCAGCACGCTCCCCAGCAAACTGCCGATACCCCCGACGACGATCGCCACAAAGGTCGTCATGATGACGTCGTTACCCATGGTCGGCGAGAGTTCCAGGATGCCTGAAGCAAGAACGCCGGCAAAGCCGGCGAGCAGAATGCCGATTGCGAAATTGACGGCACGCAGCATGTAGACGTTCACGCCGAGCGTCGAAACGGTTTCCAGATCCAGGATGCCGGCGCGGATGCGGACGCCGAAGTTGGAGTATCGGAGAAAAACAAACAGAGCGCCGGCGGCCAGCGCGATGGCCGCCATGACGAACAGCCGATATCCGGTGACGAAGAAGTAGGTGCTGCTCACCGGAGTTCCGAGCCACGAGGGAATGGCGGAGGGCAGGCCCTGCGCGCCCCAAATGGAGCGCAACGCGTTCTCGATGATCAAGGCAAGCCCAAACGTAAGCAGTAGGCTGTAGACCGGGTCGGATCGCCCGTACATGAAGCGAATAAGAAAGCGTTCGACGAGAATGCCCAGCGCTCCGGTCAGCAGCGGGCCAACCACCAAGGCGCCCCAGAAACCGATATATGGCACCAAGGCGAAAGCGAGATAGGCGCCGATGACCATGAACCCGCCGTGGGCGAAATTGATCACCGAGTTCAGACTGATGATCAAAGACAGACCAAGCGCCAGAAGCGCGTAGAAGGCGCCCTGGATGAGGCCGTTGAATCCATCGAACAACAACAGTTGCATGGTTTCCCCACCCTGCCGCGGACGACAGAACCCGTCGTGCTGCGGTCAATCAATCATGACCGGGAATTTCGGCCATCCAACGACCCTTGACAGCTCGCGCGAGATCAAACCATCCGCGACATGCCCCACGCTTGATTTCGCAAGCTCCTTGGGGAAACAAATATCGGCACCCCGAAGGGTTATCGCCCGTTCAGGATGCCGATAAATTTTGCCACGTCACGCGCTCAATTTGACAATCAGATCGTCAGCGTCTCGCGCGTGCCAGTCAGCGTCATGCCGGATAGCTGAGCTTGCACTCCTTCTCTTCCGGAGTTCGGGCTAGACCGGCGCCCCCGATCACGTCGTGCACGGTGAACAGATTCGGGTACGAGCCCTTCTGGTTCACCTCGCCGACGAATTGCGTGATCATGCACTGGTGATCGCCCGCCCGATAGGAGGGATTATCGGGCTCCAAGGCCACTTCCGGCGGTAGCACCAAGCCTTCCATGGCATGCGCGCATTTGATCGAGTCGATGCTCTTGGCCTTCTCCGCCGCCAGGGCGAAACTGTGCATGGCGACATAGCCAAGCCAACTGCGGGCGCTCGGCGTGCTTTGCGACCCGGCGTAAGCCTTGCGGTATTTGTCGACGAATGCCTGCACGTGCGGCTGGTTGGGTTGTTCCCACCACCACTCCATAACGCCCCAACCGAGGCGCGCCTCTTCGGGAAGCGCCGCCAGCGGCTCCAGCTCCGCCAAGCCGATTCCGAACGGAAAATTCTTGGTGAGGCCGAACTGGGCGGCCTGCTTCATGACGTTTACGTAGTCGTCGCCACCCTGGAGGACGATGACGACATCCGGCTTCGCCTGCTGCACTTTGATCAGCGCCGACGAGAAGTCGGTCGAGCCGAGCGGCATCAGTTCGTTACCGAGAACGGTGCCGCCGGCTTTGTTCAAAATTTCGGAGAAGCCAGCGTACAGAAAGTGGCCCCAAGCATAGTCGGGCGTGATGAAGTACCACTTCTTGCCAAATTTGCTGAGCAACGTTTTGCTGAGCGACTGGGCCAGCATCCAGGTATCGGAACACAGCTTGAACGTGTTCCAGTGGCATTCCTTGCCGGTCACCGTATCAACGTGCCCGCCGACAGCGATGTATAGCTTGCCCTTAAGGTTAGCGGCATGGCTTTCCGCCAGCGCCACGGCCGACGACACCGAACCGGCCACGAAGTCCACGTTGTCCTGGTCGACAAGCTTGTTGACCTTGACCGTGGACTGGCCAACGTTGGCAGCGCCGTCTTCAGCAAGGATCTGAACTTGGCGACCGAGGATGCCGCCTTTGGCGTTGATCTCGGCGAGCGCCAGCTTGCCGCCGTTGAGTTGACTGGTGCCGAGCGCGGCATAGGTTCCCGAGAACGGATCCACCCAACCTATCTTAACCGGCGTTTCTCCCAGAGCTTTGATGACGAAAGGGCTCATCACCTGGGTCGCACCCAGGGCCAAGCCAGCTTTGATGAGTGTGCGGCGTTGCAGAGGCAGCGTTACAGGTACTCGTTGCATGCGTTTCTCCCTCCATGGGCGATTTGTGGGGGGACAGGGCCGACAATGCCGAATATTTCAGCAGAGCCCGTCGCTTTCCCTCCTGTTAAATTTCACCATGGCACGCTCTTGCGGCGGCCCTGCTGTCGAAAACCGAACTTGCGTCCCACTCGCCGCCCACGAATTCGGTCGCTTCAGTACACGACGCGCATCGACCGAATACCGCGCATGACGGCCTCAATTTCATTAAGCCCAGCTAACTGCGAGTGTCAACGGCGCATGGCGCCACGCCGCCGTCGCATGCCGTTGGATGCCGGCGATCGCGGTCAAGTCGACGTGACGGATCAACAACTCGCCGGCTAAACTTCTGATCAGCATGTTGTTTTCCGAAACACGCTGGTGCCGCGAGGTCGTCCTATCCGATCAAAGACAAGCGGCCGGACCCGGACGTCATCATCTTCCTGCAAGTTGGGGTGAACGCCGTCGAGCCCTTTTGCTCGATCCCAAATCCTGTTGCTCGATGAGCGGAGCCAACGTCTCGCGCCGCCGCTCATGCAGGACGTATTCGAGGCCGTCACGTCGGCGCGCGGGCAAGGCATTTCGGTGCTGCTCGTTGAGCAAAACGTGCGCGCCGCGGTCGAAGTCGCCGACCGCGCTTACGTGCTCGATGACGGTCACGTCGTTTATTCCGGCCCGGCTGCCGAGTTCGCCAAGGATGAAGAACGGGTGCGCTCGCTCGCAGGCGCCAGCGCCGAGGAATGGACGGTGCAGGCGTAACTCGCCGCGAGCGGCCTCGTCTCGGCAGTTGCCTTCGTCAACTCGACTTGCTGGGGTCGAGACCGTATTTGGCGCACATCGTCGCCACGATGGACTTGTCCTTGCCGCCGGCGATCAGACCCATGACGGCAGATTTGACTTTGTTGTTCGCCATCTGCGCTTCGACGATATAGAACTGCTCGCCGTTATAGGCGGGGTACGGGCTTTGGGCGTCGACCATGCCGCAATAATTGACGGATTGATCGTTCACGATCGTCGGAAACTTGACCCACCGGTATTTCGCTGACGCCGGATTGCGGAGCGACGTCCCAACCGCGTCCATAATGGCCTTCTTCTCCGCCGGGGTCAGGTCACGCATGGCGACGTTGGCAGGGGCGCTGGCGGCCGCATCGGCAACATTGCTGCCGCCGGATGCCGCCGCGGTTCCTTGAGTCCCGGTGGTGGCGCAGCCGCAAAGCCCAAGGCTGGAAAGAAGGCCGACCGCCAATGCGGCTATCACGCTGAATCTCGTTACTTGCACGTTTCGTCCGTCATTAAAGGAGGGCTGGATGCGGCGGCCTAGTTTCCGGCGCGGCTCGATATCCGGACTTGGCCGATGGTGACGTGCGGGGCCGACGTGGGCGCAGCACGCACCACTTTCGACTCAGGCTCGCCATTCGCGCCGATCGTATAGACATGATTATTGATCATCGCCCGACCGTCGCGCGTCGGGTTGCTCATTTCCTTGACGTTATCGCTGACCAGCGTCTCTGCCGCATTCGGATGGCCGGTATTTATCAGGCGAAGATGCGTCACGAACACCTTCGGATAGATTAGCGACGACGCCGGCACCTTGAGCCCCATGAACGTCGCAACGTCGCCGACGAAAGCGTTGCAGTTATAAAGCTCAGCGCTCCACACATGCGAGCGCTCCTGCAATCCTTTGATGTAGGTCAGGACGCGGTCGTATTGGTCTTTATTCATCAGCACGCGATAGCGCGCGGTCACGTATTTGTTCTCGAGATCGCCGTCGGTCCATCCGGTTTCTGCGGGCACGGGGACGTAATGGCCGACCACCCAGGCCGTCGGGTCGTCGCCGACCGGAGATAGGCCCGCGACATCGGCTTTCGTGGGCGGCACGCCGACGCGGCCGTGAACGAGATAGGTGTGGCCGTAGTCCCAAGCGTAGCGCGCGCGAAACTCGATGTAGTAGTCGCCCGAACCGGTGGTCACGACCGAGGTCGTTGGATTACCGGTGCGCAGGATCGTCCTTGAGCTTTGCGCGTTTGCGACCGTCAGCCCGAGACCGAGGAGCGCCGTCAAAACCAATGCGGCCCCGCGCCAAAGGGGGCGAAAACGGTCGCTCGATCTATCGCGCATGATGCCCTCCGTTAGTCTGGCCACACTTAACCGTGACCAGCCATCGAGGAAACCGGCTTATTCCGTCGAACTTCTGCAATCGCACGCGCTTAAGGCGATTCGGCTTCGGTTCGCCGCGTCCAGTCTCGCAATGGTAACAAGAATTGGCCCTGGCCCGGTGGCAAATGTTCGGCAGCTTTTGTGGATTTTTTCCACTGCGCCATATTTGCAACGGTGGCGCGTCGACCGGAGCAATGTGGGGAAGGTCGGCCGCTGGCTGTCGATTTTTCGCCGATTCCGCCGGATTTTATCGGCCAATAGCCGTGTCCGGACGGCGTTCACACCCGACGGTGAAATCAGCGAGATTGGAACCGTAAATGCGGTGCAATCAGATCATGACTGTGTCTTTTGAGCACTAGAGATCCGGGGGTCCCCTCTGTATGGTTAACCCTGTCATGACAAGGGGGAGTTCCCTATGAAGAAGATCGCTATTGCAACGGCCGCGGTGTTTGCTCTCCTGAGCATCGCGGGCTGCGCTCAGACCGGCAAGGGCAAAGCCCCGCCGCCGGTAGTTACCAAGGGGTAATGCCTAACGGCATTGTATGGGGGAAGGGCCGGCTTCGTGCCGGCCCCTTTCTTTTTGGGGCTTCCTGCTCGGCCATTTGAACGCCCGCCAGGCGGCTATTCGGCAGCCCGCTTGCGGACGAGCGCCGCGGCAGCCAGATCATAGCTTTCCTCGCGCCCCAGCTGTTCCTTCAGCCCGACCAAGCCATAGTAATCGTCGAGCGGCAGCAGATGCTCGAAAGTGGGGGTGAGCGAGTTCTCGCGCTTGAGGATGCGCAACACATTGCGCACCGCCTGCGCCGCGGCGAACAAGGCCAGCGACGGGAACGTCGCCGCCACGACGCCGGCCGCTTCGAGATCCGCTAGGCTGCGCTGCTTCAGTCCCGCCGCTTGCGACAGCGTCGCCATATGCGGGCCGCCGACTTCGCGCATGACGCGCTTGATGTCGTCGATGCTGTCGACGCCCATGGGTTTTGCCATGTCGGCGCCGGCATCCATGAACAGCTGACAGCGCTCGACCGCGGCGTTGAGGCCGTCGACGCCGGCGGCGTCGGTGCGGCCGGCGATGAAGAAGTCGGCGTCGCGCCGGGCGTCGAGCGCGGCCTTGATCTTGGCCAGCATCTGCTCGACCGGGACGACCTGCTTGCCGGGCAGATAACCGCAGCGGTTGGGAAACACCTGATCGCTGATGAAGATGCCGGCGACGCCGGCGGCCTCGAAGGCGCGCACCAGCTGCCGCACATTGTTGACGCCGCCGAATCCGGTATCGGCGTCGACATAGACCGGCACGTCGACGGCGGCGGCGATGCGCCCGTAGTGATCGGCATAATCGCGCATATTGGACTGGCCGGTGTCGGGCTGTGCCAGCATTGAGCCGATGGCGGCATAGCCGCCGGCGCACAGCGCCTCGAAACCTTCGGCTTCCATGATGCGCGCCGACAACGCGTCATAGGCGCCGGGCATCAGCACCAGCCGCTTGCCCGCCATGATCGCGCGGAACTTCTTGCGCACGCTCATCACGCTGCCTCCCTTTTGTGCTGTGCCGATTACCGGCTGTCCTGTGCAGTTTGCAGCCATGGCTGCGCCGCCGCGGCGCGACGCTCCCAGTCGATGATTTCGTCCATGTGCTTGAGCGTCATGCCGATATCGTCGAGCCCTTCGAGGAGCCGCGTGCGATCCGCTGCCGCTATTTCGAAAGCGATATCAGGGCCGCCGGGGCCGCTGATGCGCTGCGTCACCAAATCGACCGTAAACGGCGCCGTGCCGTCGGCGGCGACGACGCGGGCGATGAAGGCATCGGCGTCTCGCGGGCCGAGCACCACCGGCAGCACGCCATTCTGCAGGCAGTTCTCGCGGTAGATGTCGGCAAAGCTCTTGGCCACGATGACGCGGATGCCGTTCGCCACCATGCTCCACACTGCGGATTCGCGCGACGAGCCGGCGCCGAAATTCTGGCCGGTCACCAGGATGCCGGTGTCACGAAACTGCGATTTGTTGAGGACAAAATCCGGATCCTCGCTGCCGTCCTCGCGGTGCCGGGCGCGATGAAACAGCATCGCCTTGTAGTCCTCTTTGAGGCTGCGCGAATGCATGACCGGCGCGATCTGGTCGGTGTTCATGTCGTCTTTGAGGAGCGGCGCGGCGATGCCGCTATGCACGGTGAACGGCTGCATCACGCCGCTCCCGCCAGCATTTGCCGGACATCGGTAATGCGGCCGGCGATAGCGGTGGCCGCCGCGGTTGCCGGGCTGGCGAGATGGGTGCGCACTTTCGGCCCCTGCCGGTTTTCGAAATTGCGGTTGGTGGTCGACACGCAGCGCTCGCCGGGCTCCCCGCGATCGCCGTTGCCTCCCGCGCACATGGAGCAGCCTGATTCGCCCCAGAAGAAGCCGGCATCGCGAAACACCCGGTCAAGGCCGGCCGCTTCGGCCTCGCGCTTCACGCTGGATGAGCCGGGGACGACCATCGCCACCACGCCCTCGGCGACGCGGCGGCCGCGCACCACCGCGGCGGCGGTCTGCAAATCGGGCAGCCGGCTATTGGTGCAGGAGCCGATGAAGACACGATTGACCGGCAGGCCGGCAAGCGGCGTTCCCGGCTTTAGCCCCATATAGGCAAACGCGCTTTCCGCCGCGGCACGACGGCTAGGATCGACCGCCGCCGGCTGGGGCACGCGGCCCGAAATTCCGACGACCTGGCTCGGATCGGTGCCCCATGTGATCTGCGGCTCGAGGCCCGCGCAATCGAGCACGATCTCGCGGTCGAATACGGCGTGGTCGTCGGATTGCAGCGCGCGCCAAGCCGCGAGCGCGCGATCCCAGGCGGCGCCCTGCGGCGCATAGGGACGGCCCGCGATCCAGGCAAAGGTCGCCGCGTCGGGCGCGACGAGGCCGGAGCGGCCGCCCATTTCGATATTGAGATTGCACAGCGTCATGCGCTGTTCGACCGGCATGGCGCGCGCTGCCGCGCCGGCATATTCGACGACATAGCCGCGCGCACCTGACACGCCGAGCTCGGCGATGAGCCGCAACGCGATATCTTTCGCATTGACGTGAGGTCCCAGCGCGCCGTCGAGCCGCACCCGCATACGCTTCGGCCGCTTGAGCGCCATCACTTGCGTGACCAGGATATGGGCGAGCTCGCTGGTGCCGCAGCCGAAAGCAAGCGCCCCGAGCCCGCCGACGGTCGAGGCGTGGCTGTCGGGAACCGCATGCGTCGCGCCCGGCAGCACGATGCCGAGTTCCGGCGCCACCACGTGCGAAATGCCCTGCTCGGGATCGTCAATATCGAACAGCCGGATGCCGTTGGTGCGGCAGCCCTCGCGCATGGCCTTGATAAAGGCGGTACCGGTCGGATTGGTGTCGTCGTCTCGGCCGGGCCGGGTCGCCACCGTGTGATCCTGCACCGCGAAGGTCAGGTTGGGCCGGTGCACCGTTCGCTGCTGCTTTCGCAACTGCGCGAAGGCATGATGGGCGTGCAATTCGTGCAGCACGTGGCGGTCGATATAGATGAGATCGCGGCCGTCGGCGCGCTGGCCGACGCAATGAAAGTCCCAGACCTTGTCGAACAAAGTCCGGGGCAGGGTGGTTTGGATGGCAGTTGGCATGGCGGTCGATATCTACCGCCGCACGCCTGGCTAGAGCAACCCGCCAAGGAGGAGGATACCCATGCCGCGTGTCGTCGGAATCGACCATCTGGTGTTGAGCGTCGGCGACTTCGCTCGCTCCAAGGAATTCTACGACAAGCTGCTAAAATTCCTCGGCTTCAAGCTGAAGCACGAATACGGGGACATGGCCGGCTGGAGCAACGGCAAGACGCTGTTGTGGATCGCGGCTGCGGATGCGCAAGGCAGGAAGCATAAATATCGCAAAGGTGACATCGGCTTTCATCACTACGCGTTCGAGCTTTCGAGCCGCAAGGACGTCGACGCGCTCGGCGCCTTTCTCGAATCGAACGGCATGACCGTGGTCGATCCGCCGGGTGAGTATTACGGTCGCAATTATTACGCCGTCTATTTCACCGATCCCGACGGCATGAAGCTCGAAGGCATGATCTGGGCGCCGCCGGAGAAGAAGCCGGTCAAGAAACCCGCCACGAAGGGATCGCCCGCAACGCGCCGCGAGCCACGAAAAAAGACGCGCAAATCCTGATTGGCAGCCGCCAGATCGTCAGGACGCCACGCGCAGCAGCGGGCGAACGTGGGCAACTACGTTATTGCGGCCACGGCGCTTGGCGGCATAGAGCGCGGTGTCGGCCGCTTCGATGAGATCGGCAGCGGTTTCGAACCTGTCGGGGATGACGGATTCGACGCCGATGCTGATGGTGACATAGCCGCATGGCGATTCAGCGTGATTGATTTGCAGGTCTTCGATCGCCTTGCGCGCCTCCTCGGCAATTGCCTTGGCCCGTTCAAGCTCGAGGCCGGGCAGCAGCAGCGCGAACTCTTCGCCGCCATAGCGGGCGACCAGCACTGCCTCGTCCAGCGTTACCAGTGACAGCGTCTCGCCGACCGCACGCAGGCAAGTATCGCCGGCAACATGGCCATAACGGTCGTTGAACAGCTTGAAATGATCGATGTCGACCATCATCAGCGCCAGCGGTCCGCATTTCTCGCCGGCGCGCTGCCATTCGCGGTTCAGCTCGCGATCGAAGCCGCGCCGGTTGGCGAGCCCACTCAAACCGTCGAGGCTCGCCAACTCGTCGAGATGCTGGTTGGCGATCTGCAGTTCTTCTTCGCGGGTGGCGAGCTTGGCCGCCATGTCGTCGAGCGCGGCCGCCAGCGGCGCGAACTCGGCGACCCAGGGTTCCTGCGAGGCGCGCGCGTGCAGGTCGCCGCGCCCGAAACGCGCCGCGGTGCGCACCAGCGACCGGATCGGCTTCACCACCAGCTGCTCGCCGCCGAACCAGGCCAACAGCACGACGAACATGCCGAACAGAAAAAGCTGCAGGTAGGCGGAATTGATCTTGCTGTCGATGCCGCCATGCACCGCGTTTTCATCGAGTCCGGCCGCCAGCCGCGCATTGGTCCAGGGCACGCGGACATAGGCGAAGATGCGACGGATGCCGTCGAAGCCGGTCGTCGTGATCGTGCCCTCGTCTTTGGCGAGCATCTCCCGTGCCAAACCGTCGCCGGCGAACCGCTTTCCGACAAAACGCTGCTGATCGGCGGAGCCGGCAACGAGCGTGCCGTTGCCGTCGAGCAGCGCGACCGAGGCGCCTTGGCGCTCCGCGGCAGTCGCCGCCAGATCGCCGATCCATTGCAGATTGATGACGGCGAGCGCGACGCCCTTGATGGATGAATCGTCGGCGATGACGGGGAAGGTGGCGACCAGGCTCGGCACCTGATTGACATGGTTGATCAGATAATCGCTCAACGCGAATTCGCGTGAATGCATCGCGTTCACAAAATGCGGACGATCGGAGACGTTCAGTCCGATCGCCATCGGGTCGGTCGAGCACATGATGCGCCCGTCGGTCGAGGCCACCGAGATATCGCGAATCCAGGGAATATTGGCGGTCAGGCCCGCCATGTATTGACTGCAATTGGAGCGGTCGATTGGGACCTTGGCGAACACGCGGGTGACGATCTGCAAGATCGCCCGCGTCGATGAGATGATGTCGCGTTGCGCCTCGACGCCGCGCCGGGCGAGGTCGACGACATCGGCGTTGGCGCGTTGGGTGCGCGCCGCGCGGGCCGCTTCGAGGCCGTGGACGCGCTCGAGCATCAACGGCGCGATGGCCAAAAGCGCCAGCACCAGCAGCCGGGCGCGGATGCTTAGAAACGGCTTGTGACGCCGCGACGAGGTCTGCGATGCTGCTTGATCGTTCGCCATCGTGCCCATGCCCGCCCCGGTTTCATAACCTAGCGGGGGCGCGTAAAAATGGGCCTCGCGTCATCGCTAAACTGTTCGCGCCGCCGTTGACCGCATGGAAACCATGATGGAAGCCGAGACGAAAAACATGACGAAAACCATAGACCGGCAGGACGCCGCTGCGGACGTGCGCGCGGAAATCGCCAAAGCCTGCCGCGACGCCGGTCGCGATCCCGCGAGCGTCACGCTGGTGGCGGTGTCGAAGACGTTCGCCGCCGAAGCAATCGAGCCGGTGATAGCCGCCGGCGAGCGGGTGTTCGGCGAGAACCGAGTGCAGGAGGCCAAAGCCAAATGGCCGGCGCTGATCGCACGCCACCCGGACATCGCCTTGCATCTGATCGGCGCGCTGCAATCAAACAAGGCCAAGGAGGCGGTCGCTTTATTCGACGCCATCCATTCGGTCGATCGCGCAAGCCTCGCCGAGGCATTGGCCAAGGAGATCGCCAGGCAGGGCCGTCAGCCGTTGCTGTTCGTGGAGATCAACACCGGCGCCGAAGCGCAAAAGTCCGGCGTGCTGCCGCGGGACGCCGATGCGTTTCTCGCCGCCTGTTGCGATCGTTACGGCCTCATCATTTCCGGCCTGATGTGCATTCCGCCGCATGATGAGGCGCCGGCGCCGCATTTTGCGCTTACCGCCAAGATCGCCGGCCGCAACGGCTTGAAACTTCTCTCGATGGGCATGAGTGCCGACTTTCCGATTGCTATCGCTTTTGGCGCCACCCACGTTCGTGTCGGCACCGCAATTTTCGGGACGCGTCCCCCACTTAAGAATGAATGATGATTCTTGTCTTTGGCGACAAGGATCGAACCAATTGCAACAGTCCGTTCCGCCGCAAGCCGACGCAGCCGGCGGTGGGCGCAAATCCGTCGCGCGCAACATGGATAAACACGGCGCTGCCGCGGCCGGCCACGCGCGGCCGGGTGTTGTGGTCGATCTCGACGATGAGATCGTAGAGCCCGTCCTCGCGGCGCAGGCGGTCGCCTGGTTCATTGGCCGACCGCCGGAATTGCCGGTTATAGCGGCGGTCCGCCGGATCCTCGCACCAGGCATCGTTGCCGCCGATCCCGCGCACCGGCAGCAACGTCCGCGGCCGTGGCAGCCGATCCCGCCGCCACCACAGCCGCACCGGGTGGAACCGGCCCGCCGGCGTACCGCCGTCGCCCTCGCGCTTGGACGCCTTGATCCCGCCCCGGCCCAACGCCACCTGCATAGGCTGGAATAGTCCGGGAGCGGATAACCAGCCTTGCGAGCGCCGACCCGGCCGGGCCCTTATGCGGATGAAGCGAAACGAGGTTCGGCGCATCCCGGCCCCTTGGATTCCCAACGCTTGTCGGCTCTTGTATCCTGAGGAACTCTACTTCGCGCCTGGGAGCGCGGCAAAGCGGCGGCGGGGCCGGATTTCATGCCGAATACGCGGAAAATTCTCATTGTCGACGACGACGCCGAACTGCGCGAGGCGCTGACCGAACAGCTGTCGCTGCACGAGGAATTCGAAGCCGAAGCCGTCGAGACCGGCAGCAAAGGCGTGCAGGCGTCCAAGGCCGGACAGATCGACCTCGTCCTCATGGATGTCGGCCTGCCCGACATCGACGGCCGCGAAGCCGTGCGCATTCTGCGCAAGAACGGCTTCAAGGCGCCGATCATCATGTTGACCGGCCACGATACCGATTCCGACACCATTCTCGGGCTTGAATCCGGCGCCAACGATTACGTGACCAAGCCGTTTCGCTTCGCGGTGCTGTTGGCGCGCATCCGCGCCCAGCTCCGCCAGCACGAGGCGAGCGAGGACGCGGTGTTCACCATCGGCCCCTACACGTTTCGGCCGAGCTCAAAACTGTTGCTCAATCCCAAGGGCAACAAAGTGCGGCTGACCGAGAAGGAGACCTCGATCCTGCGCTACCTGTTTCGCGCCGGGCAGCGGCCGGTGTCGCGCGAGACGCTGCTGCAGGAGGTCTGGGGTTACAATTCCGGCGTCACCACCCATACGTTGGAGACGCATATCTATCGCTTGCGGCAGAAGATCGAGAAGGACGCCGCCGCGCCCGCCATCCTGGTGACCGAAGCCGGCGGCTATAAGCTGGTGCCATGAAATGGCACCGTGACTTCGCAGATGATCGCGAATTGTCATGACCATCGAGGATGACATCGCGTTTCTGAGCCAGGTGCCGGTGCTGCGCCGGCTCGGCGCTCCGGCTTTGCGCATCCTCGCCATCGGCGCTGAAGCCTATTCAGTCGAAGCCGGCCAAACGCTGTTCGCCGCCGGCGACGCCGCCGACTGCGCTTATGTCGTGCAGCAGGGCTCTTTTCAGATCACGCCGGAACGCGCCGCCGATACCGACCTCGTCGCCGAAACGGGCGCGTTGCTCGGCGAAGGCGCATTGCTGGTGCAGTCGCCGCGGCCCGCCACGGCAATCGCGCGCGAGGATTCCATCGTGCTGCGCATCTCGCGCGCGATGTTTCTGCGCATGCTCGACAGCTATCCGGAAGCCGCGCAGCGGCTGCGCGAGCTGATCGCGGCGCGCGCCGACCAATGGGCGCGTGAGATGGAGAACGTGCGCACGGTGCTCGCCCGCAATACCGGCCCGCGCTCTTAGAGCGTGGCTGATTTTTTCTGAAATCGGCGGGGATTCCCGGTTCATCGCGAATATGATTCAAGATGCTGGCTGGATTGGAGGCCAGCATCGGATGGCCCGAGCCTATTCTCTTGATCTGCGCGAGCGGGTGGTTGCGGCGGTGGCAGGCGGCGAGAGCTGCCGCGCGGTGGCGGCGACTTTTAAGGTCAGCGTGGCGAGCGTGGTGAAGTGGTCGCAGCGGTTTCGCGCGACCGGCAGCGCAGCGGCTGACAAGGTGGGTGGCCGGCGGCCCTATGCGTTGGCCGGCGAGCGCGAGTGGCTTTTGGCCCGCCTGGCTGAGCAGCCCGACCTGACGTTGCGGGCGATCGGCGCGGAGCTCGCGGCGCGTGGCGTCAAGGTGAGCCACTTCGCGGTCTGGCACTTCTTCGTGCACGAGGGCATCACCTTCAAAAAAAAGCCTGCACGCCAGCGAGCAGGATCGTCCGGACGTGGCGCGGCGGCGAGCGCAATGGCGAAAGTATCAAGGGCGGCTTGATCCTTCCCGTCTGGTGTTCATCGACGGGACCTGGGCCAAGACCAATATGACGCGAAGCCATGGCCGCGCGCCGCGAGGCCAGCGGCTGGTCGCCAAGGCGCCGCACGGTCGCTGGCGGACGCTGACCTTCCTCGCCGCACTACGTCGCGATCGCATCGAGGCTCCCTGCGTCATCGACGGGCCGATCAACGGCGAAAGCTTCCTGGCCTATGTCGAGCAGCTGCTGATCCCGGCGCTCAAGCCCGGCGACATCGTCATCATCGACAATCTCGGCAGCCACAAGGGAAAAGCGGTGCGGCGCGCCATCCGGGCCGCCGGCGCCAAGCTGTTCTTCCTGCCGCCCTACAGCCCCGACCTCAATCCGATCGAGCAGGTCTTCGCCAAACTCAAAACCCTGCTGCGCAAAGCCGCCGAGCGCACAGTCGAAGCCACTTGGCGCCGCATCGGTGCACTGCTCCAGGCCTTCAGCCCAGCCGAGTGCGCAAACTACTTCGCCAACGCAGGATATGCTTCAAAATAAAACAGTCACGCTCTAGCTTTTCAGCTCTCGCTGTGCCGGTGGTGCTCGATTCCAAGCTGACCAGCCGCGCCGCTACACCTCGATCGTCGCCGTCACCGGCACGTGGTCCGACGGCCGCTCGGCACCACGATAATTCTTGGCGATAGCGATCTCGGAGACGTGGTCGGCGAGCGCATCCGAGCTCCAGACGTGATCGAGACGGCGACCGCGGTCGGCGGCGCGCCAATCGGCGGCGCGATAACTCCACCAGGTGTAGAGCTTCTCCGGCTCGGGCGTCAGCCGCCGCATGCTGTCGATCCAGCCGCCGGCGCCGAGCGCTGCGGTGAATTTCTCGCATTCGATCGGCGTGTGCGACACCACGCGCAGCATCTGCTTATGGCTCCAGACGTCGTGCTCGCGCGGTGCGACGTTGAGATCGCCGACCAGGATAGCACCCTCCGCTCGCGCCGGCCGCAAGGCCGGCGCGTCGCGCATCTCGTCGAGAAAGGCGAGCTTGTGGGCGAATTTCGGATTGACCGCCGGATCGGGAATGTCGCCGCCGGCAGGCACGTAGAAATTATGTACCGTGATCGGATCGCGCAGCCCGGCGCGCTCGCCGAACACCGCGGAGACGTGGCGGCAATCGGTCTTGCCGCAAAAACTTTGGATGTTGAAGCTTTCGAACGGCAATCGCGAGATAACGACGACGCCGTGATAGCCCTTCTGGCCGTTGAGCGCGATGTGCTCGTAGCCAAGCCGCTTGAAGCGCTTGCGCGGAAAAGCGTCGTCCGGGCACTTGGTCTCTTGCAGGCAGAGAATGTCGGGCCGCACCGCCTTGATGAATTTGGCGACCAGATTGATGCGCAGCCGCACCGAATTGATGTTCCAGGTTGTGAGCTTGATTTGCATGGTCGGGAATGTGGGGGTCAGCAGCCGATTAAACCAGCATTCTGCAACGTGTCATCATCCGCCAACGGGTCCGGCCCGAAGTGGCCGGCCCGATGACAAGCTCCGGCGGATGATCCAGTATCCACAGGCGATTCGTATTTATCCGCAGCCCGGCGTTCCCGCGATGCGCCGCCCGAGCGGCGCGCGACGAGGCTACTGGTTGCTGATGCTGCCCTGGTTGCCCTGATAATTGATCACGAACAGGTTCGGATCGGGCTTTTTGGTGGTATCGAGATTATAGACCGCGACCGTGGTGTCGAAGCCTTGCGGATCGGTGACGGTCCACTGCTTGAGCGTCAGATCCTTGGCGTCGAACATGATCATTAGCTTGTCGGTGCCGATCATCACTTGCTTCTGCTCGATGGTGACGCTGTCAAAAGTATCGTCGGACGTGACGCTGACGACGTCGGTGTCGCGCAACAGATCGAGGCGCTCGGCGAGCAGATAGCGCAGCGGCGTCTCGGAGAGCGGATAAAGATCTTGCGTCGCGAGCTTGCGGTCGCGGACCACGACCGAGGAGCCGTCGGCAATGATGTCGATCGGGCTCGGCGGATTATATTCGAAACGCACGCGGCCGGGTTTCTGCAGATAGAACGTGCCTTCGGTGCGGCCGCCGTCCGGACCGATCTGCACGAAATTGCCGACCATGGTCTGGATGCTCGACAGATACATGCTGATGCGGTCGAGCAGCGCGCGCTGCTTGTTGTCGAAAGCGGTCGCCTGATTGGAGAAAAGGCCACCCTTGTCGGAAAACGGGAAGAAACTTGGACCATGGTTCGGCTGCGAAGAGGCTTGCGGTGCCGGAGGCGACTGCGGCGTCGCCGCCGCATGCGGTGCCGGTGCTGCCTGCGGTATCGATGCGGGTGGAACCGGAATGCTGTCGGTTGCCGCGGGCGCCCGAGATAGTCCGGTTTTCGGCAATGGCGCCGGCGTCGGCAGCGGCACGTTCTCGGCGAAAACGCTCACGGGCCGGACCATAGCCAGCCCGGCCAGCAGCGCCACGATCACGATCGCCGGGCCAAGTCTTGCTAAGCGCCGTTCCGCCATATCCCTCTCCGCCGATGCGCCGTCATATTGACGCACCCCAAGTGATGCATCGGAAAGCACGCACGACGCTGAATACAGTCCGCTAAGCGCCCGATATGGCGAATTCGCGGCTACTCGTCACGCTTAAGACGCCGGCACCCGATTCTCAATAGCGATCCTCGTCGGCGCCCTCGACCAGGATTTCGCGCTTGCCGGCGTGGTTGGGCTGGCCGACGACGCCTTCCTGCTCCATGCGCTCCATCAGCGAAGCGGCGCGATTATAGCCGATCTGCAGCCGGCGCTGAATGTAGCTCGTCGAAGCCTTGCGGTCGCGGGTGACGATTGCCACCGCCTGCTGATAGAGGTCGCCGCCCTCGGCACCGCCCATCGCGGTCGAATCGAAGATCGGATTGCCGTCCTCGTCCTGCGGCTCTTCGGCGGTGACCGCTTCGAGATATTCCGGCTGACCCTGCGATTTAAGGTGGCGCACCACCTTCTCGACCTCCTCGTCGGAGACGAACGGCCCGTGCACGCGGCTGATGCGGCCGCCGCCCGCCATGTAAAGCATGTCGCCTTGGCCCAGGAGCTGCTCGGCGCCTTGCTCGCCCAGGATCGTGCGGCTGTCGATCTTTGAGGTGACCTGAAACGAGATGCGGGTCGGGAAGTTGGCCTTGATGGTGCCGGTGATGACGTCGACCGAGGGCCGCTGTGTCGCCAGGATGACGTGGAGGCCGGCGGCGCGCGCCATTTGCGCCAGCCGCTGCACCGCGCCCTCGATGTCCTTGCCGGCGACCATCATCAGGTCGGCCATCTCGTCGACGATGACGACGATATAGGGCAGCGGCTCGAGATCGAGCTCCTCGTTCTCGTAGATCGCTTGGCCGGTCTCGCGATTGTAGCCGGTGTGGACGGTGCGGCTGAGCTTCTCGCCCTTTTTGTTCGCCTCGGCGACACGCGCATTGTAGCCGTCGATATTGCGCACGCCGAGCTTTGACATTTTCTTGTAGCGCTCCTCCATCTCGCGCACCGCCCATTTCAGCGCCACCACCGCCTTTTTCGGATCGGTGACCACGGGCGTGAGCAGATGCGGGATGCCGTCATAGACGGAAAGCTCGAGCATCTTCGGATCGACCATGATCAGCCGGCACTGCTCCGGCTGCAGCCGATACAAGAGGCTGAGGATCATGGTGTTGATTGCGACGGATTTGCCGGAGCCGGTGGTGCCGGCGATCAACAGATGCGGCATGCGCGCCAGATCGACCAGCACCGGTTCGCCGCCGATCGCCTTGCCGAGGCAGAGCGGCAGCCGCGCTGCGCTCTCCGCATAATCGTCCGAGGCGAGCATCTCGCGCAAATAGACTTTCTCGCGCGTCGGGTTGGGCAGCTCGATGCCGATGGCGTTGCGGCCCGAGACCACGGCGACGCGAGCCGACAGCGCGCTCATCGATCGGGCGATGTCGTCGGCGAGACTGATGACGCGCGAAGACTTAATGCCCGGCGCCGGCTCGAGCTCATAGAGCGTCACCACCGGGCCCGGCCGCGCATTGATGATCTCGCCGCGCACGCCGAAATCGCCGAGCACGCCTTCGAGCGCGGTGGCGTTATTCTGCAACATCTCGGAGCTGACGGTGGCGCGGCCGCTCTTGCTCGCCGGCGTCAGCAATTCGAGCGGCGGCAGAATATAACCGCTGCCGGAGCGGCGCGGTTTTGGCGGCCGCGGCTTTCGCACACGCGGCGCGGCTTCAGCCTCGTCGTCTTCGCTCTCATCATCTTCGAGATCGGGCTCGCCGTTTGACGCGAAGCGCGGCTCGACGCGGCGGCGCGGCATCGCGACGTCATCCCGCGGCAGCGGGGAGCGTTGCCGGCCGCGGAACAACAGCGCCAATCGCGCCCGGAAACTCAGAAGCGAATGCGCCAAGAAGCCGAGCGAGATCCAGCCGCTGTCGTCGGCGTCCTCCGCCGGCTCTTCGTCGTCCTCTTCGTTCTCTTCGTCCTCATCGATGGCGTCGCGCCAGAGAATGCCGGCGGCGCCGGCGAATGTGACGAGCGTGGCGGCGCCGAGCACGACGGCGGCGCCCAGGAGGTACGTCCCGGCAAGCGGCGCGTGCAGCAGATAGGTCGGCAGGCGCAGCGCCGCGTCGCCGATGACGCCGCCCAAGCCGGAGGGCAGCGGCCAGCGCGGGCTCTTTGGCAGGCAGGAGGCGAACGCCGCGGTCAGCACCGCGCCCGCGAGCCACAGCAGCACGCGGAGCCGCTCATGGTTGAGCGGGCGGTGGCCGAGCAGCCGATAGCCCCACACCGCGATCGGCAGCAACAGCGCCAGCGAGCCGAGCCCGAGGAGTTGCATCATCAGATCGGCGGCGATCGCGCCCGGCATGCCGAGCAGATTGCGCACCGGCGCGTCGGTGGCGTGGCTCAGCGACGGATCCTGCACCGACCAAGTGGCGAGCGCGAGCGCCGCCATCATGGTGAGGCTGATCAGCGCCACGCCGCCCAATTCGCGCAGCCGGCGCTGCAAGATAGCGCCGAGCTGGCCGGACAAATGGGCCATGCCGTCGAGGCTGCGATCGATCATCGACATTGGCTTCGCCCGGGGCACACAGAATTAATGCCGTCATTGCGAGGAGCGCCAGCGACGAAGCAATCCAGAGTCGGCGCCAACGGCCCCTGGATTGCTTCGCCTGCGGCTCGCAACGACGATGAAATATTCGGTGGCGTCATTTGCTAGCCCAGCACCTCGACGAGGCGATGCATTGCCTCGGCGGTGATCTCGTTGTTATGCACCATGGCGACGCGGATATAGTCGGCGCCGGGATTGCTGCCGTCGGCCTGCTCGCGCGCCAGATAGCGCCCCGGCACCACGCGCAAGCCGGCTTCGCGCCATAGCCGCAGCGTCGCCGCTTCGCTGCCGCCTTGCGCCGCCACGTCGAGCCAGAGGAAAAAGCCGCCGGCCGGACGGCGATAGCTGTAACGGTCGCCGACGATCTGGTCGGCGAGATCGAATTTTTCGCGATAGAGCCGCCGGTTTTCCTCGACGTGTTTCTCGTCCTTATAGGCGGCGATGGCGACGTGCTGCATCGGCGTCGGCACCATCGGCGCGGCGACATTGCGCAGCTCGAGAAAGGCCCGCATGAAGCTTTTGTCACCCGCGGCGAAGCCGATGCGCAGGCCCGGCAGGCTCGACCGCTTCGACAGCGAATGAAAAATGGCGACGTTGGCGAAGTCTGGCCCCGCCGCTTCGAGCATGCCGTGCGGTGCTCGCTCGCTGTAGATCTCGCAATAGCACTCGTCGGAGAAGATCAAAAAGCCGAAACGGCGCGCCAGTGCGGTGAGCTTTTCGAAGTAAGCGCGGTCGGCCACCGCGCCCTGCGGGTTCGACGGCGAGGCGATGTAGAACGCGACGGTGCGCGCCAGCAGCGCTTCGTCGAGCGCATCGAGGTCCGGCAGGAAGCCGGTCTCGCGCGTGGTCGGCAAATACACCGGCTCACAACCCGCGCCGGTCGCGCCGGCGGCATAGGCGGCATAGAACGGATTGGGGATAAGCATCGCCGGCCGCCCTTGGCGCGGCGTCACCCAATTCTTGGCGGCAAGGGCGGCGAGAAACAAACCTTCGCGGGTGCCGTTGAGCACCAGCACTTCGCTCGCGGGATCGACCGGCCGCGCGAGCTCGTAGCGGCGGCCGAGCCAGCCGGCGACGGCAACACCGAATTCATCGAGGCCCTTGTTCGCCGGATAACGGCCGAATTCCGCCACGTGCGCATTAATGATCGGGCCGACGAAGGCCGGAATCGGATGCTGTGGCTCGCCGACGGCGAGACTGATCGGCGGCTTGCCGGGTGGCGTATCGCCGAGCAATTCGCGCGAGCGCACGAAGGGCGACCGCCCATTGGGCGCGCGAACCGACGCGGCCCCGGGCTCGGCGCCAAGAGAAATGAAGGCAGACTCGCGGGTCATCCTGTACATCAGTCAACAGCGGGACCGCCCGCCGCATTACCGGTGCAATAGCATAGGTACGGCGAGGTTAAGACCCGATTAACCATCGTCCTGCGGGTTTAAGGATTCAGGGCTTGGCCCGGGGCCGCCCCGGAATAATGCTATGCCGCGATTTTCACATATTCGAAATCACCCGGCTTATTATCGATGCCGATGCGGGGCGGGGCGATCCAGCCGGCGAATTGGCCGGGCTCGGTGACCGGCTTCATCAAGCTGCCGACGAAGTCGCCGTCGTCGTTGGACGGCAGCCAGTGTGCCTTCTCGCGGTTCCAGGTCGCCTCGTCGACGATCAGTCCCGCCGGCGACACGTGCACGTCCTTGAACTCGCCGATCTGGCGGTGGAAGCCGACATGCGGCAGCTCGAATTTGAAGGCGACGCCGGTCTTGTCGATGATCTTGTTCCAGCGGTCGAGCCCGCGCTGGCAGTCGGCGGTGTAATCGTCGCGCAGCCGCATATTGATCGCGGTCAGCGCCGGCTCGTCGATGCGCTTGATTTCGCCGTCGACGAATTTGAGCACCGGATAGGTGTCGTGCTCGAGCCGGTGATCGTCGTCGATCTTGGTCTCCTGGAAACGGCCTTTGATTCCGGCGGTGAAACAATTGGCGGCGTTGGTGGAGACCTCGGAGCCGAACAGATCGAGTGACAGCGTGTAGTGCAGATTGAGCTTCTTCTGCATCGTCGGCAGGTCGATGACGCCGAGCGCGCGTACTTTGTCGATGGCGTTCGGATCGTCGATGCCGGCGGCCTTCATCGCCTCGCAGGTGCGCTGGATGGTGCGGCCGACGCCGGTCTCGCCGACGAACATGTGGTGCGCTTCCTCGGTCAGCATGAAGCGGCAGGTGCGCGACAGCGGATCGAAGCCGGATTGCGCCAGACTCTCAAGCTGCATCTTGCCGTCGCGATCGGTGAAGAAGGTGAACATGTGGAACGACAGCCAATCCGGCGTCGCCTCGTTAAAGGCGCCGAGCATGCGCGGCTTGTCGGCATCGCCGGAGCGGCGCTGTAAGAGTTCGGCGGCTTCCTCGCGGCCGTCGCGGCCGAAATATTTCTGCAGCAGATAAACCATCGCCCAGAGGTGGCGGCCTTCTTCGACATTGACCTGAAACACGTTGCGCAGGTCGTAGAGCGACGGCGCGGTCTTGCCGAGATGGCGCTGCTGCTCGACCGACGCCGGCTCGGTATCGCCCTGAATGACGATCAGGCGGCGCAGCATGGCGCGATATTCGCCGGGAATATCCTGCCAGGCCGACTCGCCATAATGGCGACCGAACGGAATTTTGCGGTCCTCCTCATGCGGCGCGAGCAGAATGCCCCAGCGGTAATCGGGCATTTTGACGTAATCGAATTTCGCCCAGCCCTTAGGATCGACCGAGACAGCGGTGCGCAGATAGACCAGCGCCTCCTGGAATCCCTCCGGCCCCATGTCCTTCCACCAGTCAATATAGCCGGGATGCCAGCTCTCCAGCGCGCGCAACACCTGGCGGTCTTCGGCGAGGTTGACGTTGTTCGGAATTTTGGTCGTGTAATCGACGTTCTGAATGTCCATGACCGACTCCTCGCTTGCGCTCCGTAGCGCTTCTCCCTCTCCCCGCGTGCGGGGAGAGGTGATTCACACCCTCCTGGTATCGAACACCGGCTTCTGGCCGGTGCCGTAGCGTTTGAGCGCGCCGTCCTCGCCGATGGCGTTGGGGCGCTGGAAGATCCAGTTCTGCCACGCGGTCAACCGCGCGAAGATTTTCGATTCCATCGTCTCCGGCCCGGCAAAGCGCAGATTGGCTTCGAGCCCGGTGAGCGCGTCCGGCGAGAAGCTTGCGCGCTCTTCGAGGAACACGCGCACCTCGTCGTCCCAGTCGATGTCGTCGGGCGCGAAAGTGACGAGGCCGAGTTTTTGTGCGGCCTCTGCGTCGAGCATCTTGCCGCGCTCAGCATTCGCCGCTTCGACATCGGCGGGATTTGCGAGAAAACGAGAGTCCAGCCGCGTCAGCCCGTTTGCCATCGGATAGGCGCCGAAGTTCGCGTCGCTGAGCGCAATCGTGGCCGGCGGCTTATTATCGCCGTCGCGTCGTCCGACCAGCATGTAGGAGCGGTCGGACGCCAACGGCAGCTCGGCCAGCGTGCCGGCGAAGCATGAGCCGGGCTCGATCAGTGTCACCAGTGAGCGCGAGGTGAGATCGACGCGCTTGAGCATCCGCTTCCACAGCAGCCGGATTTCGCGCGCCAGCCAGTGCGATTGGTTGGCGTCGAGGAAGTGGTCGTAGGCCAGCACCTGGGCCGGATCGCCGGACGACTTAAAGACGATCGCCGCGACCTCGAGCTCGTTGAGACGGATGTGGAGGATCGCGTCGTCGAGCTCGCGCGCCAGTTGGAGCGGCCAGAAAGCCGCGCCGAGCGCTGTCATCGCGTCGGCCGAAGCCGGTGGCGGCGCAGCGGGGCCGCGCAAAGTCACCGTCGCGATCCGTTCGCTGCGCTGAAACGCGACCGACAGCGAGCCGTAGTCGACGCTGTCGGCTGCGAATTTCCGCGCCAGCGGCGTCAGTTTGATTCCGTCGCTCGCGCCGTTGCGCGAGGACGTGGCGGCCAATTCTTTGGCGCGCGCCGCGACCGCCTCATCGAATTTCGAGCCGGGCACCACGTCGTCGACCAGCCGCCACTCGGCCGCGCGCTTGCCTTTGACGCCTTCCTCGGTGGTGCAGAACACGTCGGCGTGGTCGCGGCGCACTTGGCGCTTGTCGGCCACGCGGGTGAGCCCGCCGGTGCCGGGCAACACCGCGAGCAGCGGCAATTCCGGCAGCGACACCGCTGCGGTGCCGTCTTCGATCAGCATGATGCGGTCGGTGGCAAGCGCTAATTCATAGCCGCCGCCCGCGGCCGTGCCGTTGATGGCGCAGATCGATTTGACGCCGGAGTGCTCGCTCAAGTCCTCGATGCCGTTGCGCGTCTCGTTGGTGAACTTGCAGAAGTTGACCTTGTGGGCGTGGCTGGCGCCGGCCAGCATGCGGATATTGGCGCCGGCGCAGAACACCCGGGGCTTTCCCGAACGCAGCACCACGACGCGCACTTGCGGATATTCGAAACGCAGCCGATCGATGGCGTCGGCGAGTTCGATGTCGACGCCGAGATCGTAGGAATTGAGTTTCAACTCGTAGCCTTCGAACAGCCCGGCCTTTTCGTCGACATCCATGATGAGCGTCGCTGTGTTGCCGTCGACGGCGAGCTGCCAGTGCCGATAGCGCGACGGCTCGGTCTGGAAGTCGATCCGCGTTTGGCCGTTCGCCAAAGGATGCAGCGTGGCAAGCTCGGCATCGCCCATAACGGTCGTCCCGGTCCTAGTCGCGATAGTGTATTATAGTGCATGCCTGCAATGCGGCGGCCCTCAATGTGCACTATAATTCATAAGGCGGCAACCCCGGAATCGGCCTGCCGCTCGCCTTCGCGGTGGTCGCGCAGCAGCCGGTTGATGAAGCCGGTCACAGCATTGAGCGTCAGCTCCGGGGCTTCGCGCTGCGGCACGTGGCGGATGCCGGGCAGCACCAAAGTTTCGACCGGGCAGTAGCATTCGCGCTGCGCCGCCTCGACCTGCTTGAGCGTGCCGAACTTGTCGTCCTCGCCCTGCACGATCAGCATCGGCACGCGGATATAGCCGAGCGCTTCGGTGATATCCCACTTTCTCATGTCGGGATGCAGCCACGGCTCGTTCCACGAGCGGAAGGCGCAATCGACATCGGCGTGCCAAGCCTTGAGCCGTTCGCGCAAAGCCCCGGACTCGAAGGACTTGCGCGCGCGGCGGATTTCCGCAATCCCGATCTCCTCGGTGAAGAAATGCGGCGCAATCAAAACTAGGCCGCGCACGCGATGGTCCTGTACGCCCCCGGCATAGATCGCGGCGATCGAGGCGCCGTCGCTGTGGCCGAGCAACAGCCCGCGCTGGAATCCGATAGCGCCGAGGATGCGCGGCAGCACTTCAATCGCCTCTTCCTCCATGAACGATGTCGAGCGCGGCATTGCGCCGGGAGACGACTGGCCGTAGCCGGCGCGCGAATAGACGAACACGCCGGCGCCGGTCGCGGCGGCAATTTGATCGGGAAACGAGCCCCACGCCGCTGCGCTGCCGAGGCCTTCATGCAACATCACGATGGTCGGAGCCGCATCGGGCCGCGGCCCGATCATGCGGTATTCGAGCCGCAGCGGCGGCAGATCGAGAAAGCCCGAATCGGCGAGCATCTGGTCGGCAAGGATCATGACGCTCGCGCTTGCGGCCCGAGCAGCGCGGTCACAACCCGCAGCAGCGCGGCAAAACTCTGCTCCAGCGCCGCGCCCGACGTGTCGACCTCGGCTTCGGCGCGGGCATAGTCGGCGCGGCGCGCTTCGAGGATGGCGAGGAGGTCCGCCATGGCCGCGCGGTTCGCCGCCATCGGGCGGAAATCGCCCTGCGCCATCACCCGGCTCATGTGATCTTCCGGCCGCGCCTTGATCCAGACCGTGTGGCTGCGGCGAAGCAGGAGCGCGTAAGTCTCCGGATCGGAAACGATGCCGCCCGCGGTGGTGATGACCGCGGCCTCGTGCGTGGCGACGACGCGCTCGAGCGCGCTGCGCTCGTGGCGGCGGAACGTGGCGGTGCCGGCCATCTCGATCAAGTCGGGAATGCGCGCGCCGTAATCCTCCTCGACGACGCGGTCGAGCTCGATGAATGGCCAGCCGAGATGCTGCGCCAGCATGCGGCCGAGCGTCGACTTGCCGGCGCCGCGCAGGCCGACGAGCGCGATGCGCCGCGCCCGGTCGGCGCCGGCGGCGCGCACCACCCGCGCCTCGATCAGCTTGGCGAGCTCCGGCAGTTCGCCTTCGGGCACTTGCGCGAGAAGATCGAGCACGGCGTCGAGCGCCGCCTGACGCATGCCGGTCGGCGGCAGCAACGCGGCGGCCGGCAGATCGAGCGCCTGCGCGATGGCGCGGATGACGCTCGCCGACGGATTACCGGCGCCGCTTTCGATCTGCGCCAGATAGCGCTCGGAGGTTTCGGACGCTTGCGCCAATTGCCGGCGCGTCATGCCGCGCTTGGCGCGATGACGGCGCACCTCGCGCCCGATCGTGGCGAGGAAGGCGGCGACGCCAGCCGCGTTGCTCGGTGCGGCCGTAGCAGGCTTTTGGCGAGTCTTAGGCTTTGCTGTCGACACGGTGCGGGGAGTCTCATGCAGTGTAGCGGCGATTATCCGCTACTCGGTATAAGGGGAAATCGCTGCTACTGCACTATAATGCAGGTCTACCGATAAAGGCTATTGCTAGCGGCCCGCTAGTCTCTTTGGGATCCAACCACTCCTGGGAAGGTATCTGAGATGGAGATCGCGAGCCTCGTCGTCGGTATTATCGCGCTGGTGGTGGGCATAATGGCCATACCCACCATTTTGCAAATGTCTTTTTGGGCGTCCTTATCTGACGTTCGAGGCGGACGATTTCACCGGGCCAGAAGGGAGAATTTTGACCATCGCCATTAAGAATCAACCTGTGAAAAACCGTTTCCTTCGCCTTTTAGGAGTTGAACGGGAAGCCGGCGATCTAATGGCGTTTTTTGATATCCAAGAATTGGGAACGGGAAGAATCTTGACGCGGTCGGTCACAGGGCTTTTGAACTGCGCGCCGTTGCTCACAATCAGGAATGACAGCGCGTGCGCTGCCTAACTTCAGCGTCGGATTGGTTGTGATCAGTACCCGTGAGGGAAGCGCGTCAATCGTCGACGCTCGCCCTGAAAGAATTATACCGATCGCGCCGGGCCATTATGTGGCTCGTATCGCCATCACACGAGGCCAAGACACCTACAGGATTGATCAGATTTTTAGAGTAGCAACAGCGGACCATGAGACTATTTGGGATCAACGAAATGTCGTCAGCATCCGCCAATAGCCCTTCCGAAAATGTCTAGATTTGCTCCGATTGCTGGCACTCATCTTGTGGAACGCACCTATACACCCGCGAAGGCGGACCCTTTACCCAAAAATCTTCCGCCAGCCGCCGCCGTCTTGTTCGGTGCGCGGCTCGTTCTCCTCGACGGCCTCGGGTCCGGGATCGTCGGGCACGAGGATGAGCGGGATGATCGGCTCGGGCTTGATCTCTAGCTTGGCCTCCAACTTGGCCCCCGGAGTCTGTGGCCTTGGTCCATCCGCAGACCGAGAGGAAGCGGTCTCTGCGGCCGTTGCCGGCGGAGTTTGATCGGACGGCGGCTCATCGGTTTTGGCCGGCGTCTCGCTTTCGATTTGCACGGGCGCCGGCGTCGCCGGCTCCGGCTCGATCACCGATAAGCTTGCTATTCCAGTCACCGGCACGCGCCATTCCAGCGCATCGAGCCGTCCGGTCACTGGCGAAGCCGGCAGCCAGTGTTCGGAAACATGGCCGTCGGCGGTCCAGGCCGGATCGGGCGGCGCGTGCACCGCGCGCGCCAGCCATTCGCGGGCGCGGCCGACGTCGTTGCGCTCGGCGCGTTCGAGTTCCGCCATCGCCAACGCAACGCGCCGGGTCGGCGCGGCGAGATAAGGTTCGAGCGCGGCGCGCGCCTTGGCGAATTCCTGCGCGTCAAGCGCGGCGCGCGCGGTGGCCAGCGCGCCTTCGATATGGCCGGGCATTTTTGCCGCCAGCCCTTCGATCCGTTTGAGCTTGTCGCGCGCGGATTTGCCGGAGCGCAATTCGCTATACGCCTGCGCCAATTCGGGATGCGGATTGGCGCGCCAGGCCTTGTCGATGACGCGGGACGCTTTGCGCAACTGGCCGCCTTCGGCGAGGAGCCGCGCGGCGAGCGACGCCGCCGGCACGAAAGTCGGCGCCAGTTTCTGCGCTTCGAGTGCCAGCGCCTTGGCGCGGTCGCGATCGGTGTTTTCCAGGGCGCGGGCATGCGCGGTGAGCAGCACCGCGCGTTGCCGGCGATAAATGTCTTTGGCGAGCGTCTTCGCATTGGCCTCGAGCAGAGTGAGCGCGCCGACCCAATCGCCATCCTTGCAGCGTGCTTCCAGCACGGCGCGGCTCGCCCAGCCGAGCGACGGCGCGGTGCGCGCGGCTTCCTCCGCATAGGCCCGCGCGCTCTCCAGATCGTTGCGGCGATGCGCTTCGACGAACAAGCCGTGCAGGCCGAGCGGCTTGGTGTCGGCGCGGCTTGCCATGGCGCGGAAAGTGCGTTCGGCGCCTTCGCGGTTGCCTGAGAGTTGCGCCGATTGGGCGTTCAACAGAAGCGCAAGCGGCTCGGCGGGCGTGAGCCGGTTGACCGCGGCGGCTTGTTTTTGCGCCGCCTGGATATCGCCGGCGCCGACCGCAATCAGCCCGTTGGAAATCGCCTCATAGGCCTGCACGCCGCGGCGGTGCTGCAGGTGCCGCGACAATAGACCGGGCGAGCGCACGATCAGTCGGATCACGCTCCATAGCAGCAGCAGCACCGCCAGCGCCGCGACCAAGCCGGCGCCGAGCACCATCACCGAGGTTTTGATGCGCAAGCCCTGCCAGACGATGACGACGTCGCCCGGGCGGTCGGCGAGCCACGCCACGCCGAGCGAGAGCGCGCCGATAATGATGAGAAAGAGAACGATGCGGATCATTGCGATGCCGGCTTGCTTAAGTTCGCCAGCGCGGCGGCGGCGATCTGCCGGCTCGCCGCAATCGCCGCCTCGCGCGCTTTGGCTTTGCGGGCCCAATCGGCGGCGCGCGGTTTTGCCGTCTCGGGCAATGCGGCGATGTCGGTCAGCGCCGCCGCGATATCGGCGCGTTCGGCGTCGGCTTCGATCCGCGCCATGACGGCTGAAGGCTCATTGCCGGCCGGCGCGTCGACCGGTGTGATGCTAACGAGATGCTGCGCGTGGGCTTCCAGGCGTTCAAGAAATGTCGATCCGCCGGACGACGGTTCGGAGGCGCGCCGCAACTCCGGTGTCAGAGCCGCCAATTGGTGCGCGAGCGCGGCTGGAGTCGGTACGCCGGCTGCGGCGAACGGTTCGAGTGGCGCAGTGGCGTCTTGCGTGACGCCAAGCGCTTGCACCGCCGCAAGCTCGGCCCGATACGGCGCGCCGCGCTCGACCGCCGCGCGCAACTCCTCGGCGGCAATGGTCAAACGCGCCGCCTGATCGTTGGCGCCTTCGGCCGGATGCGCGGCATTTTCGGAGAGCGCCTTCACGGCGCTTTCCACCGCCGCAACCCGGTTCGCCAGTGCGTCGAGATCGCTCTTCTGTCCGGCTGTCTGGCTAGCGACCTGATTTGCGACTTGGCTGGCGACTTGGCTGGCGGCTTGGCTCGCGGCTTCACTTGCTGCTTTGCTGACGGCGTCGTTCGCGGCCTGAGTGGCGCTCTGGCTGGCATTCGCGCTTGCGGTTTTTGCTGCTTCGGCCGCAGCTTTCGCGGCGTCGGCAGTCTTTGTCGCGCTTTGACTCGCGGCGGCGATGTCATTGAGGCGGCGGGTCAACGCCGCCACTGAATCGGAAGGCACTTTGCTCTGCGCTTCCGCCGCCGCGGCGCCATTGTTCTGAGCCGGCGGCGTTCGTTGGAGCTGGATTGCGCGTTTGAGCCTGTCGAGCCGCGCCGAGATGGCGGCCTCGTTAGTGGACGCGGGGTGCATCGCCGCCGATGTTTCCGGCACCGCGGGAAGCAAAGGCGCCGCAACCTGACGGGACGGTATGACGCCCGTGAACCAGAGCACGGCGGCGATGACGGCTATAGCCACGGCTCCGAGGATCGCTCCCACGGCATAGGATTTCAGGCCGCGGGCGGATCCCGCGTTTGACCGTGGGCTCGGCGATGCCGAGCTTGGGGAATCCGGTGGAGGCGTGGCGGCCGCAGCGGTTTCGCCGGACGGTGCGGTCGCCGCCGGCTGTTCGACTTCCGTCGCCTTTAGTTCGATGGTCGGCGGCCGCCGGCCCGGCTTGCTGTCAGGCTCGCTCGTCATGCTGTCCTCAAAGCGAGTTCGACGCTTTCACCGAATCGATGCTCCCCCGGCCGGTCCCCGGCGACGGCATAATACGAGGCGGCGGCAGCGGCAACATGCGCAATAAACCCTAACAAGTCGGCATAATCGCGTTGGTTCAGCCGCATAATGACATTAATGCGGCTTCGTCAGGCCGGGTCGCGATACGCACATCCGCCGCGCCCGCCGCCGCGAGCGGCTCGGCAACGCGGGCCGAGAGGCAATAGTGCACCGGCTTGCTGAGCGCGGCTTCGAGCAGGCCTGACTTGCGCGCGGCGGCGACAAACGCCCCGGCGCTGCGGCGCGAGTAGTGCAAGACGCCGTCGATTCCAGCAGCAAGCGCCGCGGTGGCTTCCTCGGGAAGTGTCTGCGCGGCTACCGTGCGATAGACCACGACGGTATCCACGACGAAATTCTTCGCTCGCAATGCACCGGCAAGGTCGCCGGAGCGTTCCTCTCCGGCCAAATACAGCAGAAGGGCCGGCGGCTTCCGGCGCGCGGCCACCAGATCGGCGAGATCGTTGACGTCGCCATCAGCCGAGGTCACATCGGTGAAACCCTGCGCGCGCAGTTCCTGTGCGGTTTGCTTGCCGACTGCGAATACCGGGATACGGCGAAGGCCGTCGCGGCGCTTGTGCCCGGCGATCGCATGCGCCGCGTTGCCGCTGGTCACCAATATCGTCGACCACGGCCCGTCGCCAAGCGCCGTCTCAGGTAAGTATTCGATCGTCAGAAGCGGCGCGACGATGACCTCGTGACCGCGGGCCTTCAGTGCGGCTGCGGTGCGCGCGGCGTCGGCTGCAGGGCGCGTGACGAGAAGGCGCACGGTCAAGTCCGTTCGAAAAAGCCGGGACCGGCGCGCGTTTTAAGCTCGCGGCCGGCATCGGCGCCGAGCGCCGCGGCATCGGCACTCGCGCCCTGGCGCGAAATCTCCAGTGCTTCGCTACCGTCGGTTTTGGCGATCAGGCCGCGAAAGCGCAACCTTCCGTCGATGACGCGGGCGTGGCCGGCAATCGGCGTGCGGCAGGAGCCGTCGAGCACGGCGAGGAAGGCGCGTTCGGCCGCGAGCGCGGTTGCCGTATCGGCATTGTTGATCGCCTCGACCAACGCGCGGGTCTTGGTGTCGTCGGCGCGCGTCTCGATGCCGATCGCGCCTTGGCCGACCGCCGGCAGGAATTCGTCGAGGTCGAATACAGCGGTTGCCGCGGCAACAAGTCCGAGCCGCTTCAATCCGGCCAGCGCCAGCACGGTGGCGTCGGCATCGCCGTTTTCGATCTTGCGCAGCCGGGTCTCGACATTGCCGCGCAACGGCACGATGGCGAGATCCGGCCGCAAGCGCTTGACCAAGGCCTGCCGCCGAGGCGACGCGGTGCCGACAGTGGCACCATGCGGCAGATCGCGCAGACTTTTCCCCTTGCGGCTGATAAAGGCATCGCGCGCGTCCTCGCGCGGCAGAAATGCCGCTAGCTCAAGGCCGGCCGGCAAGAACGTCGGCATATCCTTCGACGAATGCACGGCAAGATCGATGGCGCCGGCCAGCAGCGCCTCCTCGATTTCCTTGGTGAAGAGGCCCTTGCCGCCGGCCTCGGCCAGCGGCCGGTCCACAATCACGTCGCCGGTGGTGCGGAATGTCTTGATTTCGATGCGTTCCGGTGCGAGGCCGCAGGCCATGGTAAGGCGATCCGCGACCTCGCGCGCCTGGACCAACGCCAGCGGCGAGCCGCGCGAGCCGATGCGCAGAATGGACGATGCGGTCGGGGAATCTGCCATAAGAGGCTTATAATATAGCGATGATCATTCTCGGCATCGAGACAACCTGCGACGAAACTGCTGCCGCCGTGGTCAGCCGGACCAACGACGGCCGCGGCCAGATTCTGTCGAACGTGATCCTGTCGCAAATCAGCGAGCATGCCGAATTCGGCGGCGTGGTGCCGGAGATCGCCGCCCGCGCCCATGTCGAGGCGCTCGACCACATCATCGCCAAGGCGATGGCCGAGGCGAAGGTTTCCTTCGAAGACCTCGACGGCGTCGCCGGGGCGGCAGGGCCGGGACTGATCGGCGGCGTCATTGTCGGGCTGACGACGGCGAAGGCCATCGCGCTCGCCCACGACAAGCCACTGATCGCGGTCAATCATCTCGAGGCGCATGCGCTGACCGCACGACTCACCGACGGCACGCCGTTCCCCTATTGCCTGTTTCTCGCCTCAGGCGGCCATACCCAGATTCTCGGGGTGCGCGGCGTCGGCGACTACCTGCGGCTTGGCGGCACACTCGACGATGCGATCGGCGAGGCTTTCGACAAGACGGCGAAATTGCTCGGGCTCGGGTATCCCGGCGGACCGCTGGTCGAGAAGGAAGCGACGCGCGGCGACGCCGCGCGCTTTGCGCTGCCGCGGCCGATGGCCGGCCGCCGCGATGCCGATTTCTCGTTGTCAGGGCTCAAGACCGCGTTGCGGCTCGAGGCGCAGAAAATCGCGCCGTTGAGCGATCAGGACGTTGCGGATTTGTGCGCGTCGTTCCAGCAGGCGGTGGTCGACGTCGTCAAAGACCGGCTGCGCTCGGGCTTGCGCATGTTCCGGCTGCGCGTCGGCACGCCGACCGCGCTGGTTTGCGCCGGCGGCGTCGCCGCCAATCAAGCGATCCGCAAGGTGCTGCACCGGGTCGCCTTCGAAATCGGCGCCGAGCTGGTGGCGCCGCCGCCGGCGCTATGCACCGACAACGGCGCCATGATCGCCTGGGCCGGCGCCGAACGGCTGGCGCTGGGCCTGACCGATCCGCTCGGCTTTGCACCCCGGGCGCGCTGGCCGCTGGATGAGGTGGCGGCTACTGCTCGAAGCGGTCGATGAACCAGCGCAACAGCCGCGTCCAGATCTCGTCCTTGCCGACGGTATCCTCGATGCCGTGCTCAAGGCTGGGATTGTCGTTGACTTCCATGACCACGATGCCGTGGTCGGTTTGCTTGAGATCGACGCCGTAAAAGCCGTCGCCGATCGGCCGTGCTGCGCGCACCGCGATG
Organism: uncultured Alphaproteobacteria bacterium; assembly: GCA_963822935.1. Taxonomy (GTDB): domain Bacteria; phylum Pseudomonadota; class Alphaproteobacteria; order Rhizobiales; family Xanthobacteraceae; genus BOG-931. The sequence goes on along the minus strand of CAWGJP010000007.1, from coordinate 229,916 downwards.
TCGATGACCTCGGGTGGGGCCTGGTCGAGGCCGAAGGCGCGGAAACCGCCCTCGTGCGAGGAGCCGTCGGGCCGGTATTTCACCACCTGCCAGTGGCCGCGCGCCATGCGGTATTGGCAGACGAACAGTGGCTCGCCGGCGAGCACGCCGACGCGCCAGTCGAAATCGGTGGGCAGGAATTTTTGCGCCAACACCAGGTCGGTCTCTTCGAACAGCTCGTCGCAAACGCGTTTGAATTCAGTGGCCGATTCAATTTTGTGGACGCCGCGCGAAAACGATCCGTCGGGAATCTTCACCACCAGCGGCAGACCGAGCTCGTCGATCACCTTGGCTGGCTCGGTATCCTCGCTGATGATGATCGTCGGCGGCGTCGGCACCTGGTTCTGCTGCAAGAGCTCGACCAAGAACACCTTGTTGGTGCAGCGGATCATCGAGATCGGGTCGTCGATAACCGGCATGCCTTCCTGCCAGGCGCGCCGTGCGAAGCGGTAGGTGTGATTGTCGATCGATGTGGTTTCGCGGATGAAAAGGCCGTCGAATTCGGCAAGCTCGGCCAGCTGACGCTTGGTGATGCGCTCGACGTCGACCGACATTTTCTCCGCGATACGGGCGAAATGCTTGATTGAATCCGGCGATGACGGCGCGGTTTTCTCGTTCGGATCGTAGAGTACCGCGAGGTCGTATTTGGCGATCGAGCGCGCTTTGGGATCGCGCCATTCCCGTTTGGTGTGGTTATGCAGCGATTCGCGGAAGAACTGGGCTTCGCCGTTGGCAAGCCGCGTGATGGTGCGGGGGCGAATGCGATCGATCGATAGCCAGGTGCCGCCGGTGTCGACGATGATTTCCAGCGCCGGGCAGCGGAACCAATCGAACAGAAGCCTTCCGAACGGCTCGAAGCGCTCGTCGCGCGCCAGCCCGAAACAGACCAGGAGCTTGAATTCGCCGTCGGGTTGGAAGTCGGCGCGCCGGGCGCAGCGGTTGAGCTCTTCCTCGAGCTCCGGCAATGCATGTTCGTAGAGCTTCTGCTCGCGCAGCTCCAGCATAGTCTCGACGGTCGGCACCACGCGGTGGCCACGGGCCTCCGCCAACAGCGAGGCGTAATAGCCCTTCGACTGGTAGGCGTAGGAGCGGGCAAGATTGACGAGCTTGGGGCGCGCGTCGAACAGGCGGGGCCGCGCCAGATATTCGCTGGTGGTGATGACCTTGTGCGGGGTTTCCGCGTTGGGCAGGTCGCGCGGCTGATCGACCAGGATGACCCAGCCGGTCATGGGCGGGTCCCTTTCCAGTCGATGCCACTATGTAAGGCTCGGCCGATCATGCTTTCGGAGTCAGGCGGCGCGATTCGTCATAGCCGGAATTCAAACGGGAAGCGACTGCGCCGGCCACGATGTCCACCATGAAAACCGATTCGCGGACTGGAGTCAGGCGGGTCTGCGGCGGGATTGGGGAACCAGCGGTTTTTCGAAACGGAGCGCATCGCTGCGATCGTCATAATAGCGGTGGTGCCGGCCGAACAGCCCGTAGCCGGATTTCTCGTAGCGGGCGATAGCGCGGCCATTATGTTCGTGGACTTCCAGCCGCATCGCCCGCCTGCCGCGGCGCCGCGCCGCCCGCTCTGCGGCGGCGAGGAGGAGCGGGCCGACGCCGCGCCGGCCGATATGCGGGGCGACCGCGATCGAATAAAGCCTGGCGAACATCGAGCGCGGCGGATAGAGCACGAGCGCATAGCCGGCGAGCTTGCCGGCGGCTTCCGCGACGATAAGCGTTGCGCCTGTGGTAGCGAGAAAACGGCGCAAGCTGCGGCGCGACAGGACATCGGTGGCAAAAACCGCCTCCTCGATGGCGAGGAGCGCATCGAGATCGCTCATCCGGCCGCGGCGAAGTTTTGCAGCCGGCGGGCGCGACGGTTTCTTCACGGTGCGCGCCCCTGTCCCTGTTCGATCCGCGCGACCATCGTTTCCAGCCGCTCCAGGCGGTCGGCTTCGCCCGGTGGCTTATCCCAGCGCAGCCGGTTGATGCGGGGAAACCGCATCGCGAGACCGGATTTGTGGCGCGTGGAGCGTTGCAGTCCCTCGAAAGAGACCTCGAGCACCAGCCCGTGGCCAACGTCATGCACGACCTTACGTACCGGGCCGAAGCGCTCGGTGGTGTTGCGGCGGACGAAGCGATCGATCTGCAAGAGCTCCTCGTCGGTGAAACCGAAATAGGCCTTTCCTACCGGCACCAGTTCGTCCCCGGCTTCGCCGGTCTTCCAGACGCCGAACGTATAGTCGGAATAAAACGACGAGCGCTTGCCGTGGCCACGCTGCGCATACATCAACACCGCGTCAATGATGAACGGATCGCGCTTCCACTTCCACCACGGCCCCTTCGGCCGGCCGGGCAGATAAAGCGCGTCGCGGCGCTTGAGCATGACGCCTTCGACCGCGGCGGCATCGTCGCCGGCGCCCGCCGCCGCCGGATTTTTTCGCGCCGCCGCCAGCTCGTCCCAATTTGCGAAGCTGATCATCGGCGACAGGTCGACCCGCGCGTCGCCAAGCCGCGCGACAAACTCTTCCAGCCGCGCCCGGCGCTCGACAAAGCGCATTCCACGCAAATCTTCGTTGCCGTCGGCAAGGAGATCGTAGGCGCGCAAATGGGCGGGAAATTCGGCGAGGAGTTTTGGCGTGACGGTTTTGCGATTGAGCCGCTGCTGCAGCACGTTGAATGACTGCACGCGGCGATCGCGCATGATCAGGAGTTCGCCGTCGACGGCGCCGGGCAGGTGAAGCGCGTCGAGGAGGTCGGGAAAGCTTCTGGAAATATCTTCGCCGGTGCGCGAATAAAGCCGCGCGACGAGATGACCGCCGTGCTTGTTGACCGCATGCCCCGCGACGGCTTGCACGCGGATGCCGTCCCATTTCCATTCCGCCGTGAACGCTGATGCGTCGAGGCTTTGCAGATCGGCATCGTCGAGCGCGTGCGCGAGCATTGGCGGCCGGAACGGCGCCGGATCGCTGCTGGCCGGCTTCTCGGTCCGGCCTTCGAGCCAGGCAAAAAGCTCGCGATAGGGCGGCGTGAGGCCGGGCCAGATCAGTTCGATTTCTTGCGCCTCCTTGCCGGCCAGCGTGCCGACGGCGGCCTTGGCGAGCCGGGCCGAAACGCCGATGCGCAAGCCGCCGGTGACAAGTTTTAGCAGCGCCCAGCGGCCGGTCTCGTCGAGCGCATCGAGCCAGCGCGCCAGCTGTCGCGGCAGTTGCGCTTTGCCGAGGGTGGCGACGGTTTCAATCACGGCGGTAAGGGAGAGCTCTCTTCTCTCGCTTTCCCCTCCCGCGCAAGCGGGGGAGGATGAAGTGGGCCACATCAGCGCGACGGTTTCAGACAGGTCGCCGACATAATCGTAAGACAGCTCGAACAACACCGGATCAGTGCGCTCGGCAATCAGGCTGCGAATCAGGCCCGCTTTGGCGTGCGGAAAACTCAAGCTACCGGTGAGCGCGGCAAGCGCCCAGCCGCGCTCCGGGTCGGGCGTGGTGCGGAAATAATCCGTCATCAGCCGCAGCTTGTTGTTGCGGCCGGGCTCATAAGCCAGACGATCGAGCAGCTCGGCGAAGCGGTTCATTGCTCTTCGCCGTTGTCATCCGCGCCACCGCCTTCGTCTTCATCGCCATAGCCGACGATGTCGAGCGGCCGCGCTTTCAGTCCATGCGTGCCGCACCAGTGCACCAGCGCGTCCTCCTGGCCGTGCGTCACCCAGATTTCGCCGGCGCCGGTCGCGGCGATGGTTGCAGTCAAGCCATCCCAGTCAGCGTGGTCGGAAATGACCAGCGGCAGTTCGACACCGTATTGCCGGGCGCGGGCGCGCACCCGCATCCAGCCGGAAGCGAAGGCAGTGAGCGGTTCGGGAAAGCGCCGCGTCCAGACATCCTTGAGCGCGGAAGGCGGGCAGAGCGTGATGGTCCCGGCAAGTTCCGCCTTACCGGCACCGCGCACCGGGCGCAGCTCACCGAGCGCGATGCCGCGGCTTGCGTAATAGGATGTGATGCTCTCCATCGCGCCGTGCAGATAAATCGGCGCGTAGTAACCGGCCTGGCGCAGCAACGCGATCACGCGCTGCGCCTTGCCGAGCGAATAGGCGCCGGTAAGATGTGCCCGCTCCGGAAACAGCGCGACCGAACGCAGAAGCTTGGCGATCTCGTCGTCGGCATCGCCGTGACGGAACACCGGCAGCGCGAATGTCGCCTCGGTGATGAAGACGTCGCAGGGGACAAGCTCGAACGGCGTGCAGGTCGGATCGCTGACGTTCTTGTAGTCGCCGGAGGCAACAATGCGCAGCCCGTCCGCCGCGACCGCGATCTGCGCCGAGCCAAGCACATGGCCGGCGGGGTGGAACGTCACCGTGGCGCCGTCGAGCGCGACGCTCTCGCTATAGCGAACCGCCTGCGTCGTGCCGGCAAAATTCTCGCCGTAGCGCAGCCGCATCAGGTCGAGCGTCTCCTGCGTCGCCAGCACGGCGCCATGGCCGGCGCGGGCATGGTCGGAATGCGCGTGCGTGATCAGCGCGCGCTCGACCGGGCGCGTCGGGTCGATATGAAAACCGCCGCGCTTGCAGCATACGCCAGCTGGCGTCGGCAACAGGATGTCTTCGGGACGCATTTCCATTAGATAAACCCTGCACGCCATTCTGGAAGCCGCGCATGACCGATACTGGCCCGCTCTTCGTCACCTCCGGCGACCTGCTCGCCGACCGCCGCTACAAGGCGGCGATCGAGTTGGCATCGCGCGGCGATTTTTCTGCTGCCGCCGATGTTTTATCGCAGACCGTCGAGCTGACGCCGACCTTCGCCACGGCATGGTTCGCGCTCGGCGCCATCCGCGACCGGCTCGGCGACCGCGCTGGCGCCGTCGCCGCCTTTGAGCGGACCCGCGATGCGGATCCCGAGGATTATCACGGCGCGCGGCTGCAGCTGGCGCGGCTCGGCGGCGGCGAGGCCGCGCCGGCCATGACCGAGACCTATGTGCGCCGGCTGTTCGACCAATATGCCGGCCGCTACGACGCCGCGCTCACGGAGCATCTGCATTATCGCGGTCCGGCGCTGCTGCGCGACGCGGTCGAAGCGGCGATGCGCGCCGCTAAGCGGCCGATGCACTTTCGCGCCATGCTCGACCTCGGCTGCGGCACCGGGCTCGCCGGTGCCGCCTTTCGAGCCGTCGCCGATCGGCTGATCGGCGTCGATCTGTCGCCCGCGATGATCGCGCAGGCCGAGAGCAAGGGGCTGTACGATCGCCTGATGGCGGGCGATCTCGCTCGTTTTCTCGCCGCGGAAAGCGCCGCGGCCCGACAATATGACCTCGCCATCGCCGCCGATGTTTTCGTTTACGTCAACGATCTCGCGCCAATCGTCAGCGCTGTTGCAAGCGTTCTGACGCCGGATGGCATTTTGGCCTTCACGGTGGAGACCCATTCCGGTGACGGCGTGAAGCTGTTGCCGACGCTGCGCTTTGCCTATGGCGCGGAGTACCTGCGAGCGGTCATCGCGGCGGCAGGTCTGACACTGCGTTCTCTCGCTGCGGCCGCAATTCGCACCGAGAACAGCATTCCGGTCGACGGCATCGTGGTCGTGGCAATGCATCAGGCGGGACGTGGATTTGCTTGAGAAAACAACACCACTGCCGGATCAATTCGCGCGCTGGTTCGCAGGCCGCGGCTGGACGCCGCGCGCCCACCAGTTGGAACTTCTAGCTAGGGCGCAGGCGGGCCGCTCGGTCCTGCTGATCGCGCCGACCGGTGGCGGCAAGACTTTGGCTGGCTTTCTGCCAAGCCTAGTAGAATTGAGTGGCCTCAACGCGATTTCCACTGCGGCTTCCCGCGCTGAGGGAGGGAAGAGACTTATCTCAATGGGTCGCGACGTGCGCCGCACCGGCGGGCTGCACACGCTTTACATTTCGCCGCTGAAGGCGCTCGCCGTCGACATTGCGCGTAACCTCGAAGCGCCGGTCGCGGAAATGGGCCTGGCGATCCGCATCGAGACCCGCACCGGCGATACGCCGACGTCGAAACGGCAGCGTCAGCGCCGCGATCCGCCGGACGTTCTGCTGACGACCCCGGAACAGTTGGCGCTGCTGCTCGCGTCCGCCGATGCGCCTTATCTGTTCGGCCCGCTCAAGCGGGTCATTCTCGACGAGCTGCACGCGCTGGTGACGTCGAAGCGCGGCGATCTGCTCTCGCTCGATCTGGCGAGACTGTTCCGAATCGCGCCCGGCCTGACCAGCATCGGCCTTTCGGCAACCGTCGCCGAAGCCGACGATCTTTGCCGTTTGATGGTGCCGCAGCGCGCCGGCGCCGCGCGCGCCGATCTTATTGTGGCCGAAGCCGGCGCCGCGCCCGACGTCACCATGCTCGACAGCACCGAACGGCTGCCCTGGGCCGGCCATTCCGCGCGCTACGCGCTCGGCGAGCTTTACGCGCTGATCAAGGCGCACCGCACCACCTTGGTTTTCGTCAATACGCGCAGCCAGGCCGAGGGCATTTTCCAGGACCTCTGGCATCTCAACGAGGACAATCTCGCCATTGCGCTGCATCACGGCTCGCTCGACGTGGCGCAACGGCGCAAGGTCGAAGGCGCGATGACGAGCGGACGGCTACGCGCCGTGGTGTGCACCTCCTCGCTCGATCTTGGCGTCGACTGGGGTGACGTCGATCTCGTCGTCAATGTCGGCGCCCCGAAGGGCGCGTCGCGGCTGTTGCAGCGCATCGGCCGTGCCAATCACCGCATGGACGAGCCGTCGAAAGGCGTCCTCATCCCGGCCAATCGCTTCGAGGTGCTTGAATGCCGTGCGGCGCTCGACGCCATCGCCGACAATGCGCAGGACACACCGGCGCCGCGGACCGGTGCGCTCGACGTGCTCGCCCAGCACGTCCTTGGCTGCGCCTGCGGTGAGCCGTTCCTGAGCGACGATCTTTATGCCGAGGTGATACTCGCCTCACCCTACGCGACCCTGACCCGGGCGAATTTCGACGCCGTGGTCGATTTCGTCGCCACCGGCGGCTACGCGCTCATGGCCTATGAGCGCTTTGCCCGGATCAGGCAGGGCAAGGACGGCCGCTGGCGCATCGCCAACCGCAATGTAGCGCAGCGCTACCGGCTCAATGTCGGCACCATCGTCGAAGCCGACATGCTCAAGGTGCGCCTCGTGCGCTCGCGCGCCTCAAGGATCGTTCCGCGCGGCGGCCGACTCCTAGGCCAGGTCGAGGAGTATTTCGTCGAGACCATGGTGCCGGGCGATACCTTCGTGTTCGCGGGCGAAATCCTCAAATACGAGGCGATTGTCGAAGACGAGGTTTACGTCTCGCGCTCGACGTCGGAGGATCCCAAAGTGCCGGCTTATGAGGGCGGCAAATTCCCGCTCTCGACCTATCTCGCCGATCGTGTGCGCGGCATTATTTCCGATCCGCGCGCCTGGCGGGCGTTGCCGACGCAAGTGTGCGAATGGCTCGAGATCCAACAATGGCGCTCGCAAATGCCGGGCCGCCGCGAGCTTTTGGTGGAAACCTTTCCGCGCGCCAACAAGCATTATCTGGTCTGCTATCCGTTCGAGGGCCGGCTCGCCCATCAGACGCTCGGCATGTTGTTGACGCGTCGCCTTGAGCGCGGGCGCCTAAAGCCCCTGGGTTTTGTCGCCAACGAATATGCGCTGGCGATCTGGGGCATCGGCGATGTCGCGTCGCACGTCGCGCGCGGCGAATTCTCGCTTGCCGCCTTGTTCGACGAAGATATGCTCGGCGACGATCTTGAAGCTTGGCTCGCCGAATTGGCCTTGATGAAGCGCACGTTTCGCACTTGCGCGATCATCGCCGGGTTGATCGAGCGGCGTTTTCCCGGCCAGGAAAAGTCGCGCCGGCAGATCACCATCTCGACCGACCTCGTCTATGACGTGCTGCGCAACCATCAGCCCGACCACGTGCTGTTGCGGGCCGCGCGGGCCGATGCCGCCACCGGGCTTCTCGACGTGCGCCGGCTCGGCGAAATGCTCTCGCGCATCAAGGGGCGAATCGTTCATAAGACGCTGGATCACGTCTCGCCGCTGGCGGTGCCGGTCATGCTGGAGATCGGCCGCGAGGCGGTTTATGGCGAAGCGGCCGACACGCTGCTCGCCGAGACCGAGGCCGAACTGGTGAAGGAGGCGATGCAGTGAGGGACAGTGTTATGCCCGCTCATTCCCGCCCAAGCGCGAATCCGGCGGCTGGCTCCTCACTTTCGCCAGGCCACGCGGATGGTCACGTCATCGCTCTCGCCGGCGTATCGTTCGTCGCCGATCCTGCGGGCGCGCTGTTTTGGCCGGATGAAAAACTTCTCGCGGTCGCCGATCTGCATCTGGAAAAAGGCTCGGCTTTCGCCGCGCGCGGCGTGCTGCTGCCGCCTTATGACACGGCGGCGACATTAGCCCGGCTCGGTCGGCTCACCGAGCGTTACGCGCCGCGTCTTGTCATCGCGCTCGGTGACAGCTTTCACGACGGCGGCGGCCCGGCGCGAATGCACGACATCAGCCGTGTGGCGCTCAAGGCCTTGCAGCGCGGCCGCGACTGGCTCTGGATCGCCGGCAACCACGACCCCGACAGGTACGACGCCATCGGTGGCAGGTTTGCCGATATTTTGGCGCTCGGGCCGCTGACGTTTCGCCACCAACCGCTGCCGCAGCCGAGCGACGGCGAAATCGCCGGTCATCTGCATCCGGTAGCGCGCGTCGCCCGACGCGGCCGCGCGGTGAGCCGGCGCTGCTTTGCCGGCGATGCACGGCGGCTCGTCATGCCGGCCTTCGGCGCCTATGCCGGCGGCCTCAACATCCGCGACCGCGCCATTGTCTCTGTGTTTGGCGCGCTGTCGTTTACCGTGCATATGCTGGGCACTGGCCGGCTTTACGCCGTACCCGCCACCCGCTGTCTTGCCGACTGAGATTCAGTCCAGCTTGGATTCGAGCGCCAGCGGTTTGCCGGCCATTGGGCGTGGCCGCGACTTCTCGACATGCTCCGGCGCATCCCAGCCGCCGGACGGCGTCTTGACGTTCACGGCGTCTTCCGGCTGTGGCTCGGCCGCCCATTTCTCCACTAATAATTTCGCTGCGGCGAGCGCTTGGGCGTCGAGATGGGCGGCGACTTCGTCGCGCTTTTTGATCGCGTCGTTGTCACCCTTGCCGGCCGCCAGCGCGAACCACTTGTAGGACTCCGCGTAGTTTTGCTCCACGCCGATGCCGCGGGCATAGAGGATGGCGAGATTGAATTGGCTGTCGGTGATGCCGCGGTCGGCGGCCCTGCGGAACCATTGGGCGGCGGTGCGATAGTCGGCCGGGCCGTTAATGCCCTCGGCATAGAGCACCGCCAGATTGTGCATCGCCTTGCCGTTGCCCTTTGCGGCGGCGGCGGCGTAGAGGTCGCGCGCCACAGCGAGGTCTCGCTTCACCGCGATGCCTTTTTCGTAAAACCCGCCGAGCCGGAATTGCGCCGGCGCCAGCCCTTGCTTGGCGGCGAGCTCCAGCCAGCGCACCGCCTCGGCGTCGCTTTGGGGAATGACGTGGCCTTCGGCAAAGCGGTTGGCGACTTCAAATTCCGCGGCGGCATTGCCGGCAATAGCCGCCGCGCGTAATTTCGGTCCGCCGATCGTAGCCGGCAGCTTGCCGGTGACCATCGCCGGCGCCGCCGCCGGAGCCTGCTCCGCCGCGATGCTTGCCGGCTGCTGTAACTGGGGCGGCGGAACGCGACGCGGCAACGAGCCGGTGATGTCCGCGGAATACGGAAGCGACGATTGCCGTTGCATGACGGGCGGCGCTGCCGTAGGCGCAGCCGGTGTCATGCTCGGCGGCGCGATTGCCGCCGCGCCGGATGATGCGTTCGGTGAGGAGGGTGGCGTGTTGGGCGGCGTGGCCGGCGTCGATTGAACCGGAGCGCTGGGCACGGGCAGGACCAGCGGTCCCGATTCCACCTTCGAATCCGCTTCCGGTACAACCTTTGGCGAGGCCGCTTGCTGCGACGGACTGATATTCTGTGTCGCCCGATCCTGGAACATGCGCAACGCGACATGCAGGAAGACGCCGGCAATCAGCACCGCGGCTCCGGCAACGATCAGCTTGCGCAGACGCGATGGTTTCTCCGCTTGCGGCGCGTGCGCCGCCGCGCTTTCGCCGCGTGCGTGGCGTTCGGGCGGCGCCGCAGCGGCCGCCTGCGCGGCGCGCCGGGCCGCGGCGATGAAATTCGGCTTGGCGCCCTGCTCCGCAATGACCGGGGCTTTGGCGAAGTCGACGGCGGCTTCGGACGCCGCAATACGTTCGGCGGCCGACGGCGTCGTGCGCGAGCCGGCGGCGGAGCCCGGTTCCAGCGGATGGTCCGGCGGTAAATTCGGGTCGATCGGCGTCCGGGCCGTGCTGCCGCGCCGCGCCGCGGTTTCAGCAAATGCCGATGCCGATGTCGCCGCTGTAGCGATCGGCGCGGCGACGGGCATGGCGGCGGGCGCCGCTACGGACGTTGCTGCAGACTTTGTCGCAGACGTCGTTGCAGACGTCGTTGCAGACGTCGTTGCAGACTTGGCCTCGGTCGTCGGCGCTGGCTTGGTGGTGCGCTCGGGCGCAGCCTCGCGTGTGGCGGCTTGCGGAGGTTGCGGTGCGGATGCGCGTGAATCGGCTTGCGCCGTTTGCGTCTCGCTGGAAGCACCCGTCCGACCCGCTCCGTCATGGATGCCGCTTTCGATCATGGCCAAGCGATCGACCACCTGCTCGACGGTGCCGTGCACGGCTTCGAGCGAATCCTGCGTGCGCCGCTCGCTGCGTTTGATCTCGGCGACGTCGCGCTCGATGATCTCGACCGGCTTGCGCGGGATGGTGGCAGCCGCGACGCCGTTGCCGCCGCGGATCTGTTCGATATGCACCAGCAAATCGGCCATTCCGCGCTCGACCGCCTCAAGATTGCCGAGCCGGGAGTCGGACGCGTCGAGCCGCTTGATCAGCTGGGCGATGCGGTCCTCCAGCGCGCCGAGCGCGGCGTGATCGGTATGGGTGAGCTGCACCCATTCGAGCTTTTCGATCAGTCCGGAGAGAAGCTTCTCCAGTTCGCGCGGTACGGTGCGGCCGGCCTCGTTCGAATCGTTGAGCGCGGTGGCAAGCTTATCAATGCGGCTCTCCAGCGCGGAGACCGCCTGACCGCTGGCCGCACTATTGGCAACGACGTCTACCTTGGCGGCGAGCAAACGCACGTCCTCCGCCACTTTGGTCAAGGTGTCGTCGGAGGCAACATGAGAGACGATGCCGCGCAGCGCCCCGATGGCCGTCTCCAGCTGCTGCAGCGCCGCCGGATCTTCTTTGGCGATGATGAGATCGACCTTTTGCGACAGCGCTTTGACGGTGTCGTCGAAGCCGACCAGCTTCTCGGCCGGCGTCAAATTGCGCAGGGCGTCGCGGACTTCCTTGAGGCCGCCCTCGATTCCAGCGAGCACGCCCAGATCAATGCCGGATGCGCGGGACTGATCAAGCCGCTTGCCCAACGCCTGCACCTCGGCTTCGAGCGGTTCTACGGCCTGCCGCGGCAGCGCTTTCGTAAGCTGCTCCCGGATTTCCGCAAGATCGGTGCGGAACGATTTGACGACGTTTTCGAGCTCGCTCGACGGCCGCAGCGCTTCGATCCGTGCCGTGATCTCGCGCAGCTGCTGCTCGATATTATTGATGTCGACGGCCGCCTCTGCCATCGGCTGCGACGCGCGGGGTGGCAGCGGCGGAGGCGCCGGTGGCTTCGGCGGTTCCGGCGAGACGGCAGGCGCCATAGGTGGAATTGGCGCGGCTGCAGCGCCGGACGCCAAGGGGGCGGCAGAAGTGGTGGGAGCGACGGCAGCCGTTCGAGCGGCGACATCGTCGCCGTAAAGCTGGCGTTGGCGCTGGGCGATCTCGGCGACGGCGTTGTCGACCGACGCCAGTGATCGATGTCTCGGTGCGTGATTGACGTGACGCGGGCGCTGAGGCGGCTGAAAAACCTCCGGCTGCGGCTGCGGCGCCGGAGCGCCGGTCAGCCGCGGCGCGTCTGTCCGCGCCATGCGGTCAAGCTGCTGCGTCAGCCGGTCCAAGCGGGCGTGAACTTCGCCAAATTCCTCGCGGGCTAGCGTGACTTCGCGTTCGATCTCAGCTTCGCGTTCGTCGCGGCGGCGTGGCGCCAGCTCATCGTCGACATGCCCAGAGCGGGCACTACGGCGCTGCGGCGGCCGCTCGGCTTCTGCTTGGCGGGACCGGCGGCGGGAGCGGCGATCGTCATTGCGTGACTCGCGGCGCTTGTCGTTGCGCCAGTCTTCGTCGCCGTCATCATCATAATCCGCGGACCGCATTGGCTCGCCGTAATTGTCGTCGTCCTCGTCGTCCTGGCGGATGACGCTGTTCAGCCATTCTCCGACCGACACGCCGGAGCGGCGCGCTGCGTCACGGGCAGCTTCGCGAGCCTCTAGACGAAGACCTCTCAGGTTCCACGGACCGCCGGATTTCATTTGCGCGCCAAGCTACTCCGGGAGGAACGAGATGACCCTGTTTTGAGCTTGGGCTCGTTAACAGACGAAGCGGAGGGCGCAGTCTGGTGTCCTCGGCGCAGACTCTTCCGGATTAGCGTAAACAAGTCGTTAATGCCGTGGCGGCAGGCATTTAGCGCGGGTTCCAGCCGTACTCTCCGCAACGCAGAATTCTGTAAATGGCCGTCGTGATAGTGTCGTGAATCGGCTAGTTTATGGGTTGATCCGCCGCGGGCGGACGCCGGGGAGGGACGCGATGCCGAGCTACAAGGCTCCCGTCGACGACGTGATGTTCCTGTTGAGCGACGTGTTCCATGTCGATCGCTACAACAACCTGCCAGGCTTCGCCGACGCCACCCCCGATCTCATCGAGGCGGTGCTCGCGGAAGCGGCAAAATTCGCCGAACAGGTGCTCACGCCGCTCAACCGCGTCGGCGACAAGGAAGGCTGCCGCCGCCACGATGACGGCTCGGTCACGACGCCGACCGGATTCAAGGACGCCTATCGGAAGCTGACCGCCGGCGGCTGGCTCGGCATCGCCGCGCCCGCCGAATTCGGCGGCCAGGGCCTGCCGATGGTGCTGGCGCAGGCGCTCAACGAGTTTCTCTGCTCGGCGAATATGGCCTTTGCCATGTATCCCGGCCTCACTGAGGGCGCGATCGCGGCGCTGCACACCCACGCCTCGCCGGAGCAGAAAGCGCTTTATCTGCCGAAGCTGATTGCCGGGCAGTGGTCCGGCACCATGAACCTGACCGAGCCGCAATGCGGCACCGATCTCGGCCTCGTGCGCACCCGCGCGACGCCGCAGGCCGACGGCAGCTACAAGATTTCCGGCACCAAGATCTTCATCTCCGCCGGCGAGCACGATCTGGTCGAGAACATCATTCATCTCGTGCTCGCGCGCATCGACGGCGCGCCGGCCGGCACGCGCGGCATTTCGCTCTTCATCGTGCCGAAATTCCTCCCCGATGCCGGCGGCGCTGTCGGCGCGCGCAACGCGGTGTCGTGCGGCTCGATCGAAGAGAAGATGGGCATCCACGGCAACTCCACCTGCGTGATGAATTACGACGGTGCCACCGGCTGGCTGATCGGCGAAGCCAATCGCGGCCTGCAGGCGATGTTCACGATGATGAACGAGGCGCGGCTCGGCGTCGGCGTGCAGGGCTTGGCGCTGTCGGAGGTCGCCTATCAGAATGCCGCCGCTTACGCCAAGGAGCGGCTCGCCGGCCGCGCCTTGACCGGCGCGAAATTTCCGCAACAGCCGGCCGACCCGATCATCGTACACCCGGACGTGCGCCGCATGCTGATGTCGATGCGCGCCTTCAACGAGGCGGCGCGCGCGCTGGTGCTGTGGGTCGCGCTCAAAAGCGACGTCGCGAGCCGCTCCGAGGACGCCAAAGAGCGGCAGGCGGCGGACGATCGCCTGGGCCTGATGACGCCGGTGGTCAAGGGCGTGCTCACCGATCAGGGTTTTGCCAATACGGTTTCGGCGCAACAGGTCTTCGGCGGCCACGGTTACATCGCCGAGCACGGCATGGAACAGTTCGTGCGCGATGCGCGCATCGCCATGCTGTATGAAGGCGCCAACGGCATTCAGGCACTCGACCTGGTCGGCCGCAAGCTGCCGAAGGACGGCGGCCGCGCCTTGCAGGCTTTCTTTACCGAGGTGACCGCCTACATCAAGGAGCGCGGCGCGGATGCCGCCATGGCGCCTTTTGTCACGCCGCTCAATCAGGCGCTCGGAGAATTGCAGCAGGCCACCATGTGGTTCTTGCAAAACGCGCTCGGCAATCCCGATAATGCCGGCGCCGGCGCGACCGACTATATGCACCTCTTCGGCTTGGTCGTACTCGGCTATATGTGGTGCCTGATCGCCGAGGCGGCCAAAGCCAAAACCGAGGCCAAAACCGAAGCCAAGGCGAGTGAAGGGGACGGCGCGGCGGGACGGATGACGGAGCGACTGACGACCGCCCGCTTTTTCATGGAACGGATGCTGCCGGCGACGGCGACGCATCTGGCGCGCATCAAGGCCGGCGCCGCCTCGACCATGGAATTGCCGGCCGAGGCGTTCTAGCTATCTATTCGATGGCGTGCTCATTGCGTCTGCACTGAAGTTTGAGAGGAATTCATGCCCGACGCCTTCATCTACGATCACGTGCGCACCCCGCGCGGCCGCGGCAAGGTCGACGGTTCCCTGCACGAGGTGACCGCGCTCAATCTCGCCAGCCAGGCTCTCGGCGCCATCAAGAGCCGCAACAATCTCGATACCGCTCTGGTCGATGACGTGGTCATGGGCGTGGTCGATCCGGTCGGCGAGGCGGCGGCCGACATCGCCCGCACCGCAGCGCTGGTGGCCGGCTTCGGCAACGAGGTGCCCGGCGTGCAGATCAACCGGTTCTGCGCCTCGGGTCTCGATGCGGTGAATTTCGCCGCGGCACAGATCATGTCGGGCCAGCAGAACATGGCCGTTGGCGGCGGCGTCGAATCGATGAGCCGGGTCGGCATCGGCGCCGCCGGCGGCGCCTGGGCGGTCGATCCGTCGATCGCGGTTGCGCACTACTTTCTGCCGCAGGGCATCTCCGCGGATCTCATCGCCACCAAATACGGATTTTCGCGGGACGACGTCGACGCCTATGCGGTCGAGAGCCAGAAGCGTGCGGCGGCGGCGTGGGACGAGGGCCGCTTCAACCATTCGGTCGTGGCGGTGAAAGACGTCAACGGTCTGACCATTCTGGCGAAGGACGAGCACATGCGGCCTGACACGACCATGCAATCGCTCGCCGCGCTCAAGCCCGCCTTCGTGCAGATGGGCGAACTGGGCGGCTTCGATGCGGTCGCCATCCAGGCCCACCCCGAGGTGGAATATGTCAATCACGTCCATCACGCCGGCAATTCCTCGGGCATCGTCGACGGCGCCGCGGCGGTGCTGGTCGGCAACAAAGAAGCCGGACAGAAGGCGGGTCTAAAGCCGCGCGCGCGCGTGCGCGCCTTCGCCAATATCGGCTCCGATCCGGCGCTGATGCTGACCGGTCCGATCGACGTCACCAAGAAAGTGCTCAAGACGGCCGGCATGACGCTCGCCGACATCGATCTTTTCGAGATCAACGAGGCCTTCGCCTCGGTGGTGTTGCGCTATCTGCAAGCCTTCGACCTCGATGCGGCCAAGGTCAATGTCAATGGCGGCGCTATCGCGCTCGGCCATCCGCTCGGCGCCACCGGCGCGATGATCCTCGGCACGCTGGTCGACGAGATGGAGCGGCGCAACGTCACGACCGGGCTGGTCACGCTCTGCATCGGCGCCGGCATGGGCACCGCTACCATCATCGAGCGGGTTTGAGCGAATGCCCAAGATCGATATCGCCCAAGTGCCGGCGCAGCCGGACTTTGTCATGGAACGCGATGACAAGGGACGCCGCTTCTTCCGCAAATCCGGCGCGCCGATCGGGGATTGAGCGGCCATGCCGAAGATCGACATCGCCAAAATTCCGGTCGACACGCGCACGGGTTATCCGAAGCCTTACGATCGCGTGGTGGTCGGACGCGAACGCAGGCGGCTCGGCAACGCCGTCGGCCTCGACCAGTTTGGCGTCAATCTGACGACGCTGAAGCCCGGCGCGGCTTCCGCGCTGCGGCACTGGCACGAGAGAGAAGATGAGTTCGTCTATATTTTGGAAGGCGAAGTGGCGCTGGTCGAGGACGGTGTCGAGTGCGTGCTCAAGCCCGGCGATGCCGCGGGCTTCAAGGCGAACAGCCGCAATGGCCATCAACTCGTCAATCGCGGCAGCCGCGACGCGGTCTATCTCGAGATCGGCACGCGCTCCAAGCATGAACGCGTCGACTATCCCGGCGTCGACCTGATGGTCGTGCGCGACGACAACGGCAGGCGATACACTCACAAGAACGGCGAACCGTATGGCTGAGAGCAATCCGACCTACACCAATTTCACGCTCGACATCGACGGCGACGGCATCGCGCTCGTCACCTGGAACGAGCCGGGACGCACGATGAACGTCATCGACGCGAAAGTGATCGAGGAACTGTCGGCCATCGTCGAGGAACTGGCGACCGACGGCGCCGTCAAGGGCGTCGTCATCACCTCGGGCAAGGAAACGTTCTGCGCCGGCGCCGATCTCACGATGCTGGAAGCCTTGAGCCGCACCTTCGCGGAACTCGCGGCGTCGCAAGGCGCCGAAGCGGCCAATGCCACGCTGTTCGAGGAGAGCCGCAAGCTGTCGCTGCTGTATCGCCGCATCGAGACTTGCGGCAAGCCGTGGGTTGCGGCGATCAACGGTACCGCGGTCGGCGGCGGTTTCGAACTGACGTTGGCCTGCCATCACCGCATCGCCGCCGACAACGGGCGAACGCGGCTCGGTCTGCCGGAGATCAAGATCGGTCTGTTTCCGGGCGCCGGCGGCACCCAACGCGTCGCGCGGATGCTGCCGCCTTCCGACGCGTTGCAATTCTTGCTCAAGGGCGATCAGCTGCAGCTCAATCGCGCCAAGGCCATGAAGCTCATCGATGCCGTGGTGCCGCAAGGCGATCTGATCAAGGCGGCGAAAGACTGGATCAAATCTGGCGGCGCCGCCAAAGCGCCTTGGGACGTCGACGGCTTTAAGCTGCCGGGCGGCCCGGTCTATTCCAAGGCCGGTATGATGGTGTTTCCGCCGGCCAACGCGATCTATCGCCGCGAGACCTACGACAATTACCCGGCCGCGCGCGCCATCATGCAGGTCGTCTATGAGGGCCTGCAGTTGCCGATGGACCAGGCGCTGCGGGTCGAGTCGCGCTGGTTCGCCAAAATCCTCCATTCGCCGGAGGCGGCGGCAATGATCCGCTCGCTGTTCGTCTCGCTGCAGGAGCTCAACAAGGGAGCGCGGCGCCCCGCGGTGCCGGCGAAGCCGCTGAAAAAGATCGGCGTGATCGGCGCCGGGTTCATGGGCGGCGGCATCGCATATGTCACCGCGCTCGCCGGGCTCGACGTCGTGCTGATCGACCGCGATCCGGAAACCGCGGAAAAGGGCAAGGCGCATTCGCAGAAGCTGATGACCGATCAGGTCAATCGCGGCCGCGCCACCACGGCCGACCGCGACGCGGTGCTGGCGCGTATCCATCCGACCGCCGATTACGTCGAGCTTAAGGATTGCGATCTCGTCGTCGAGGCCGTGTTTGAGGATCGCAAGATCAAGGAAGAGGTGATTTCGCGCGCGCAGAACGTGCTCGGCGACCAGGCGGTCTTCGGCTCCAACACGTCGACGCTGCCGATCTCTTCGCTGGCGGCCGCGTTCAAGGATCGCAAGCGCTTTATCGGCGTCCATTTTTTCTCGCCGGTCGAGCGCATGATGCTGGTCGAGATCATCATGGGCAAGGAGACCGGCGAGGCGGCGCTCGCGGTCGCGCTCGATTACGTGCGCGCCATCCGCAAGACGCCGATCGTCGTCAACGATTCGCGCGGCTTCTACACGTCACGCGTGGTCGGCACCTATATCCGCGAAGGTCATCTGATGCTGACCGAAGGCGTTCCGGCGGCGATGATCGAGAATGTCGGGCGCATGGCCGGCATGCCGGTCGGCCCGCTGGCGCTGACCGACGAGGTCGCCGTCGACCTGGCCTGGAAAATCCTCAAAGCCACCGAAGCCGATCTCGGCGCCAAGATGATCGATCTCAAGCAGAAGACGCTGCTCGAGACGATGGTGGAAAAGCGCGGACGCTACGGCCGCAAGAATGGCAAAGGCTTTTACGATTATCCGCCAAACGGCCCGAAGCGGCTGTGGCCGGAGCTTGCCGAACTGCAGCCGCAAAGGCTCGATCCGGACGATATCGATATTGCCGTTCTGGAACACCGGCTGTTGGCCATCCAGGCGCTTGAGTCCGCCCGCTGCATCGAAGAGCACGTCGTCACCGACGTGCGCGAAGCCGACGTCGGCTCCATCCTCGGCTTCGGCTTCGCCCCTTTCACCGGCGGCACGATTTCCTATATCGACGGCATGGGCGTCCAAGCCTTTGTCGATCTCTGCAACCGCCTCGCCAAGGATTACGGCGAGCGCTTCAAGCCTGGTAAGCTGCTCACCGACATGGCGAAAAAGGGCGACACGTTTTACCGCCGTTTCCCGCCGCCGCAGCGCGCGGCGGTCGCTAAGGCGTCATGAGCGTTACATTGCCCTCCAACGTTTACCGCGTATAAGGTCGCGGCCGATTTTTTTCCGGGACCCTGCATGGCGCGTGATCAAGTCGACCTAACGCCGATCGAGCGGCGCGACGATCTCGTGAATTGGCTTGCAGAGGGCGTTAAACCCAAGTCGCAATTCCGTATCGGCACCGAGCACGAGAAGTTCGTCTTCACGCTGGAGGGCCATCGGCCGGTGCCCTACGAGGGCCGCCGCGGCATTCGCACGCTGCTCGAAGGCATGCAGTACCTCCTCGGCTGGCAGCCGATCATGGAGGGGCCGAACATCATCGGCCTGTTCGACGTCACCGGCGGCGGCGCCATCTCGCTCGAACCCGGCGGCCAGTTCGAGCTGTCCGGCGCGCAGGTCGAATGCGTGCACCAGACCTCGAGCGAACTGATGGCGCATCTGGCGCAGGTGCGCGAAGTGGCGCAGCCATTGCAGATCGGATTTCTCGGCATCGGCTTTGCGCCGAGCTGGACGCGCGCGGAAATTCCGAAAATGCCAAAGGGCCGCTACAAGATCATGACCGAATATATGCCGAAGGTCGGCACGCTCGGCCTCGACATGATGTATCGGACCTGCACGGTGCAGACCAATCTCGATTTCTCTTCCGAAGCCGACATGGTCAAGAAGCTGCGCGTCTCGGTCGCGCTGCAGCCGGTGGCGACGGCGCTGTTTGCCAACTCGCCATTCACCGAAGGCAAGCCGAACGGCTACCTCTCGTTCCGCGCGGAGATCTGGCGTGACACCGACAACGCCCGCGCCGGAATGCTGCCTTGGGCGTTCGAGCCGGGCATGAGTTTCGAGCGCTGGGTCGATTATGCGCTCGACGTTCCGATGTATTTCGTCAAGCACGGAGACGCGTATGTGAACGCGGCGGGTCAATCGTTCCGCGATTTGTTGGCGGGCAAGCTGCCGGCGATGCCGGGCGCGCGGGCGACGCTGTCGGATTGGGCGAACCACCTGAGCACGATCTTCCCGGAGGTGCGGCTCAAGCGTTACCTGGAAATGCGCGGCGCCGATTCCGGCTCGCTGCCGAACTTGCTGGCGCTGCCGGCCTTCTGGGTCGGCATTCTCTATGACGATGTCAGCCTCGATGCGGCGTGGGACCTGGTCAAAGACTGGAGCGCGCAGGAGCGGCAGAAGCTCCGCGACGACGTACCGAAGCAAGGTCTAGCGGCGACGGTTCGCGGCCGCACCGTGTTCGAGATCGCCAGCGACGTCCTCAAGCTGGCGCGGGCCGGGCTCGCGCGCCGGAAATGTCTCGATGCCACGGGCCAGGACGAGACGCATTACCTTGAGGTCCTGGACGATCGTTTGGCGCGCGGCACGACGCCGGCGCAGGAACTATTGGATAAATTCTACGGCCCCTGGGGCGGGTCGGTCGATCCGATCTACACCGAAGAGGCGTATTGAGTCGTCATTGCGAGGAGCGAAGCGACGAAGCAATCCATAACGTCTCGTCTGGCCCCTTCGCTTCGCTCGTAAAGTCGTCAATGATCGAGATCGTAGAGCCGCCTGGCCTCGGTGAGCGCGGCGCCGCAAGCCGACGCGTTGCCGGCGGCGTCCGCCTGGCGGGCAGCGTCGAGCGCAGCGTCGGCTTGTTTGCGGCCGGTCTGTTGCGCCTGCTCCACGTCCTCCGGCGTCGGCTGGTGATGCAACTGTGCGCCGAGCGTTTGCGAAAAGGTCGGGCCGCTCTTCGGGCCGGGTGGGCTGGCGTGGACTTGCTGGTCGAGTGCGGCGATCTGCGCCGTGCACGGACCGCTATGGGCGACGCCGGCGCTGACGAGCAATGCCGCGGCCACGGTGGCGAACAGCAGTCCGCCCGTGGCAGCGTCGCCGCGCAATCTGCGCGACCACTGGACGGAACTCTTCATTGCGGCCTCCGAGAGCATGATCCATCAAAACCGATCAGGCTCGCCCGCAGGATATTCCAGTTCGCGTTCAAGGCTCCAGACCGGTTCCAGATCCGTGGTTGATTTGCCCCGCATTTCGGCCATATCGTCCGAACTTAGGAATTTACCGCTCGTTCATCTTTGCGGCGCCCGGACGGAAGGGGACTTCGTGGGCAAAATACATATTTTTCGACAATTCGACGCTTTTTGATCTTATTTTTACGTCTTGTCGGCAAAATCCCGTCCATGACCAAAAGCGCGACCGCGGAAGTGCAGCGCCAACACGCCGAACGGCAGCTGTTCACTGCCCGCCGGGCATTGACTCACCTCGTCGAGATGTACGACAGCGGTCAGTGGCGGCAATACTACAAAAAGGAAGAGGCCTTCGCCGACGCCGTTCGCGATGCGCGGCAAGCCGTCGAGCAATGGGCCCACATCGTCAACAAGTTCGGCGGCGGCTAGGCTTGAGAATCGCGCGGCCGCGTGTCGCCTAGACTTCAGTCCCCAACGAGACCATGATCCATCCGGTCGAGAAAGCGGCGGGAGGATGGATGCTCGAGCATTATCACAATGTCAATTCGGTCTGCGCTCAGAAGGTGCGCATCGCGCTCAACGAGAAGGGCCTCGACACCAAGGAGCATGTTCTTACTTTGCGCGGCGATCAGTTCGATGCCGCCTATCTGAAGCTTAATCCGAACGGCGTGGTGCCGACGCTGGTGCACGATAGCAAGGCGATCATCGAATTGTCGCTGATCCTGTATTACCTCGATGAGGCGTTTCCCGCTCCGCCGCTGATGCCGGAACAGCCGCCGCTTCGTCATCGCGTGCGACTGTTCAACAAGCTGATCGACGAATATCTGCATAACTCATGCATGATCCTCACTTTTGCCACGGCGTTCCGGCCGAATTTTCTCAAGCTGCCGCGCGAGGCCTGGCTTGCCGAGGTCAATAAATCGCCGCTCAAGCGGCGTGCCGAATACAAGCGCAGCGTCATCGAGCATGGGCTTGATTCCGAATTCGTGGTCGACGCGATCAATCAGCATAAGAAACTGCTGGCCTGGATGAGCGAGTCGCTGCAAAGCGGCCCCTATCTTGCGGGCACGAACTTTTCCAACGCCGATTGCGCCGTCATCCCTTACATCCTCCGCCTCGAACTCCTCAAGCTCGCGGGCATGTGGGATCGTCACGCGGCGATCGGCGATTGGTGGGCGCGGATGCGCGAGCGGACTTCGGTCAAAGTCGCGATTTTCGATCGCATGACCGAATCCGACTGGGCGCCGTTTCGCAATTTGGCGCCCGATCCGTGGCCGAAAGTGGAAAAACTGCTGCAGGCGGCCTAAGCACTGCGGGCGGGTGCGGCGCGGTCTCACTCATCAGCGTCGGGGTTTGGTTCTCCCATGGCATCGGCTGTCAATGCCGCCTTTTGTGCGCTGGTGGCGACTGCGTTCTTCATGGCCTTCGGGTTTGCGGTTGGCCGCCACATCCTGCCGCGCCCGCTGGCACTCGGCGCGGCGCCGGTCGTCGGCTGGGCCATGTTCAGTGCCGTCACGCTGCCGGTCCTCACTTTGGCCGGGTTTTCAGCATCCACCGTCGCGGCCATGGCCGCGCTTTTTCTCATCATCGGCGGCGGTGCGGTGCTGACACAAAGCGGCAATGCCGATGCGGCGCAAAAGCCCGGCGTTCCGTTATGGAGTTATCCCGCTGCCGCCCTCCTTGCTGTGGTGCCGGCAAGCGCGATCGTTCCGAAAATCTCCGTCACCGGCGTACATCTCGCGAACCCGATATTCGATCACGCCAAGATTGCCATCATCGACGCGATGACGCGCCAGGGTTTGCCGCCGGTCGATCCGGTGTTCGGCGCCGTCGCCATGTTCGGCGCTGCGCCGGCGCGGCTGGCCTACTATTACCTCTTGCACTTCAGCGCGGCCGAGCTGGCGCTGCCGCTGCGCATCAGCGGATGGGAGGCCGATATTGGCCTGACCTGGTTCACCGCCTTCGCCTCGCTCACCTTGATGATGGCTGTGGCCGTCTGGCTCAGCGAACGATCCGCCGCCGCAATCCTGGTTGTTGCTCTCGCCGCGGGGGCGTCGCTGCGTACATTGCTGAGTTTTTTCTTCGGCAGCTTTTCGCTCGAACCGTTCATGGCCTCGCCCAACGGCTTCGCCGGCTGGCTGTTTCAATCCGCCTGGGCGCCGCAGCATTTGATGTCGGCGTCCTGCGTGGTCGCGGCCCTGGTGCTGATCGTCCATTTTGCCCAGCGGCCTAGTCCGGCGCGATTCCTGACCTTGGTCCTGGTCGTTGTCGCCGGATTCGAAAGCTCGGCCTTTGTCGGCGGGATAACGTTTGCCGTCGCCGCTTTGCTTGCGGCGCCGCTCTTGTTCACCGCCGTGCAGCCGGTCCGGCGCATGACGATTGCCGGCGGCTTGGGCGCCGCCGCCGCGCTCGCCTTGTTGATCGCGGCGCCGTTTCTGCGCGACCAATTCGCCACGGTCGCCGCTCGCGGCGGCGGCGCCCCGATCGTTCTCAATCATGTCGCGGTGCTCGGCGATTTGTTTCCGCAAACGCTGCGCCGTGTGCTCGATCTGCCGGCCTATTGGCTCATTCTGCTGCCGCTCGAGTTTCCGGCCACTTACATCGCCGGATTGATCGCGCTCGTCGTCACGCAGCGGACATTGCCGCCGGGGCTGGAAAAAACCGTCGTCGCGATCTTTATCGCGCTGGCCGGCGCCGGCCTCGTCGTGTCCTGGCTTCTGGCCAGCACCGTGGGCGACAACAACGATCTCAGCCTGCGCGCGGTGCTGCCGGCCGCCATGGTCCTGATCATCGGCGCGGCGGCGGGGATGATGCGCGCACCGTGGCGCATGCTGATTGCCGCCGCGGCGTTGGGCGGGCTCGTGTTCAGCCTGCTCGACACCGTGGCGATGATCCGTGACAATATTATCGGATCGCCGGCGGCGGACGCCCAAACCTTCGCGCAGGCGCCCGAATTATGGGCCGCGGTGCGCCGCTATGCGGCGCCGACCGCGCGCGTCGCCAATGATCCGCTTTATCTGCAGGACCTGACGCCGTGGCCGGCGAACATGTCCTGGGCGCTGCTCGCCGATCGCAGCTCATGTTTCGCCGGGCGCGAAATGGCGCTCGCCTTTGCGCCCTTGCCGCCGGATCGCCGCGAGGCGATCAACGCTCAATTCATTCGCGTCTTCGCCGGGCAAGGCAGCGCCAGCGATGTCGACGCCATGGCGACGCAATATGGCTGCGACGTGGTGGTCGTCGTGCCGCAGGACGGCGCCTGGACCAAGGATCCGTTCGCCGCGAGCTCCGACTATCGCCTGGCCGAAACGCGCGCCGACAAGTGGCGCATCTATATAAAAGTCACTCACTAAATCCCGGCAAACCAATTAAAACCCTGCTTGCTCCAGAACGTCTCGCGAAAATCGTTGCTGACCTCGATCGCCTTGATCCACTTTGCGTTCTTGTAGCCGAGCTTGATCGAGGTGCGCAGCCGCAACGGATAGCCGAACGGGTCGGTGATGACGTCGCCGGCGTATTTGGTGGCGAGGATAGTCTGCGGATGCAGCGCCGACGCCATATCGATGCTTTCGGTATAGTCGTCGGCGCAGATGAAATAGACATATTTGGCGGTCAGATCGGCGCCGACGCGATGGAGAAAATCGCGCAGGTTGGGGCCCGACCATTGCCCGATGTAATCCCACCCTTCGACGCAGATATGCCGGATAATGACCTCCTGCTCCGGCAACTGATAAATCTGTTGCGCCGTCCACGGCGTTTTGTTGTCGATGCGACCGACCAGCTCCAGTTTCCAGTTGCCGCCGTCGACCGGTTTGACGTCCTCGATGTCGTAATAGGCGTTAAAGCGCGGCGGCTTGACCACCTGCGACGGCGAAAAGGTCGGCGCCAGATGGTTCGGCCGCAATATCGTCTCTTGCACGCCGTCGTTCCACGCCGACACCGCGCGCAGGAACGATTGCACCGGGGGCTCCTCGCTGACGTCGCAGCTGGTCAGCAAGCCGAGCGCCCCGAGGCTGGCCGCGCCGCGAATAAGCCCGCGGCGGCCAATGTCGACCTGCTGCAGGTCAGTTGTCAGCGCGTTCCGCCCGCCCGGCATGCGGGAGCGAAAAATCCATGGAGTGGGAAATCGACGGGGCATTCGGCTCACCGCGTCACGGCGTGGCTTCGATTTCGGGCACGAGTGGGGCCGCGTGCCGCTTGCCGTCATCGACGGCGGGGCCGCCGGTCGCCATGGCAACGAGGCTTTGCGGCACCAGCAACGCCAGCGTCACGTGAACGAGAATAAAGGCAACGATGGCGGACATGCAGAGAAAGTGAATTAGCCGGATGGTCTGGAAGCTGCCGAACAGGCCGGCCAGCGCGGAAAACTGGATCGGCTTCCACAGCGCCAAGCCGGAAATCACGATCAGAATGCCAACCAGCATGATGCCGAGATAGAGCACCTTCTGCACGGCGTTGTAGTGGATCAAATCGTCATGGCGCAGACGAAAGCGCAGCGCGTCGCCGACAGTCGCGAAAATCTCGCGGACAGAGATGGGAAACAATTTTCGCCGGAAGCGGCCGGTCGCGATCCCGTAACTTAGATAAGCGAGCCCATTGATGACGAAAATCCACATGCCGAAGAAGTGCCACTGCAAGCCGTACTGCGCCCACTTGCCGATGACGAGCAAGTCCGGGAAATGCAAAAAGCCGAAGATCACATCGTCGTTATAGATCTTCCATCCGCTACCGATCATGATGAAAATGGCAACCGCATTGATCCAGTGCATGATGCGCAGCGGCAGCGGGTGAAGGCGTGCCGGCGACGGGGCTGGTCTGACGGATGGTGTTGGCATTGGGAATCCCGCGCTGACGACATTCCGACACTACGGTCGCGGTATTTGGCAGGCAAGGCGCGCCGCTTCACAAAGTCGCGTGGACTGTTTGATCGGAGGAATACGGATGCGATTGCGAACGAATATGCTGGCATTGGCAATCGTCTGTGCGAGCGGGCTTGTTATGACGGCAAAGTACGCACGCGCGGCTGTTCTCGACGGAACATTCGTCATAGCGCAGGCGATGATCCCGCCGACCGGCATTGGTCCCGAGGACAAGGCCATGGCGGCGCACGACATGGCGGAAACCGAGCGCATGCAACGGCGATTTCCGCAAGCCGTGCGCGTCGGCGATCTCATCGGTTTGCCGGTGCTGGACGACGACAGTCGTACACTCGGCCATGTGCGGCAGGTGGTACGCACACCGCAAGGCAAGGTCAAACTGATCGTGGCCTGTGGCGGCTTCCTCGGCTTCGGCAGGCGACTGATCGCGGTGCCGATCGAAGTTGTGGGAATATTCGGACGGCAACTCGCTTCCCTCGATATGCCACGGAAGGAATACGCCCAAGCGCCGACGTGGCAGGAAGCAGGTGATAGGGTCGTTCCAAACGACGACAGCGTGCGCGTGGCGCTCGCCCGCCGCTGATCGAAGCTCACCCGTGCGATCACGACTTTGTGAGGGCGATAACTTTTTGGTGTTTCGACACTTGGTAGCTTTGAGGCGGAAGTGATTGGCGCTTGGCCGGCCGCTTTGGCAAGCCAGTCATATTGCGTTGCGGATTGATTCAGGGGGCATCGCATGGAAGGCGTACGCCGATTTGACGGCAATTCCGATTCGATGGGCGGCGGTGCCACGGTGGCGTCCTGCGGCATTGCTTTCATGGCGAAAGCCTCAACGCCGGGGCGGGCCAAGACGCGTCTCGTCCCGCCGCTGACGTTCGATGAAGCGGCAGCGCTCAACACCGCCTTTCTATGCGACGTGGCCGACAACGTGCTGCTTGCCGCGCGTCACGCCGCGCCCCATGGCGGCATTGCCGGCTATGCAGCCTTCGGCCCGACCGGCAGCGAAGACTTCTTCCGCCGTATCCTGCCCGGCGCGATCGGCTTGATCGCCGCGTGGCTGCCGAATTTCGGCGATTGCCTGTTTCACGCCGTCCGCGAAATCTTCGCCCGTGGGCACAGGTCGGCCGTCGTGCTCAATTCCGACAGCCCCACATTGCCGACCGCGCTATTGATCGAAACCGCGGCGGCGCTTGCCAAGCCGGGCGATCGCGCCGTGCTCGGTCCGTCGAGCGACGGCGGCTATTATCTGCTAGGACTGAAGGCCGCGCACCGCCGCATGTTCGACGATATCGATTGGAGCACCTCCCGCGTCGCCGCGCAGACGCTGGCGCGCGCCGGCGAGATTGGTCTCGAAGTCCATACTTTGCCGGTCTGGTACGACGTCGACGACGTCGACGGCCTGCGCCGTTTGCATGCCGAACTGTACGGCAGTGGCGATGGTCGGCGCGACGCTTACGCCCCGCACCATGCCGCGCAGACGGCAAAGCTGTTCGACCGGCTGCGGCGGCAGCACGATTTCGCCGGCCAGTTCGATCGCGCGGTGCAGGTCGACGAGCTGCGCGCTTAACAAGTGTCGAAGGGCGAAACGCTGATGCAAAACACGGCGACGAGACACGCTATCGATCAACAGCGTTATTTCGAGAGCGTCACGGCGGACAGCGAGATTCCCGGGCACGAGCCGGTTTGCCTTTATCTGGAGACGACCAACCGCTGCAATCTGTTGTGCACGACCTGCCCGCGCACTTATGAGGAGCTCGAGCCGCCGGCCGATATGAGCTGGGAGCTGTTCACCTCGATCGTCGATCAGATCCCGCACCTGCAGCGCGCCGTGCTCCACGGTGTCGGCGAACCGATGCTGGTCAAGCATTTGCCTCGCATGGTGCGCTATCTGAAGGATCGCGATACCTATGTGCTGTTCAACACCAACGGCACGGTGCTCAACGAGAAAAACGGCCGCGCGCTGATCGCCGCCGGGCTCGACGAACTGCGCGTCTCCTTCGACGCGGCGAATGCCAAATCCTATCTCGCCATTCGCGGCAAGAATTATTTCAACCGTATCCTGAAAAACGTGCGTGCTTTTCGCGAGCTGCAGGAGCGCGAGGGCCACCTCAAGCCGCGGGTTTCGGCCTGGCTCACCGGCCTGCGCGAAACTATCGAGGAGTTGCCGGATTTCGTGCGCGTCGCGGCGGAAACCGGCGTCAAGGAAGTACATCTGCAGCGGCTGGTTTTTTTCACCGACAAGGCCATCGGTCTCGCCCGGCCCGACCAGGCGCTGTACGAGCGGTTGTCCGGCGAGGATGCGGTCTACATCGATCGCGCCGCTGCGCTCGCCCGCACGCTCGGCATCGAATTCAGCGCCTCCGGCGGCGCTTCGGAACCCGGCGTCAGTCTCAAACGCAGCGATAACGGCTCGGGAACGGGCTCGCCCTGGTCGCTGTGCCGGCGGCCGTGGACGGTGATGTATTTCACCGCCAACGGCCGCGCCTTGCCGTGCTGCATCGCGCCGTTCTCGCAGCGCGGCTACGAGAATTACACCCTCGGCGACGCCACCCAGCAGAGCTTGCGCGAAATCTGGACCGGGCCGGCCTATGCCGATTTCCGCAAGGCGCTCAAATCGAACACGCCGCCGGAGGCTTGCGCCAGCTGCGGCTTGCGCTGGAGCCTATAGCGATGCCGGCTCAGGCCGCGCGCGTGGCCATAGTCATCCCGACCTTCAACGAAGCGGACTCCATCGCCGCGGTGATTGGCGAATTACCGCGCGACAGCGTCGGTCGTGTGATTGTGGCCGACGGCGGCAGCGGCGACGGCACGCAGGACCGCGCGCGGGGCGCCGGCGCCGAAGTGATCGAGGTCGGCCGCGGCTACGGCCGCGCCTGTCTCGCCGGCGCGCAGGCGGCGCACGACGCCGACATCGTCGTTTTCATGGACGGCGACGGCGCCGACGATCCTTCCGCCATCGCCGCATTGTTGGCGCCGCTGCGCGCCCGCACCGCCGATTTCGTCATCGCCTCGCGCGCCCGCGGCGACCGCGAAGCCGGCAGCATGGCGTCACATCAGCTCCTCGCCGGGTTCCTGGCCGGCTGGCTGACGCAACGCCTCTACGGCGTGCGCTACACCGACATGTGCGCGTTCCGCGCCATCCGCCGCGACACTTTGCTGGCGCTCGGCATGCGCGAAATGACCTATGGCTGGAATCTCGAAATGCAGATGCGGGTGGCGCGCGGCGGCCTTCGCGTCGTCGAACTGCCGGTCGCCTATCGCCGCCGCCTCGGCGGTGAGTCGAAAGTCGCGGGCTCGTTGCGCGGCACGCTCAATGCGGGTCTGAAAATCATCTCGACCTTCGCGCGCGTGGCGCTGGAGCCGCTGCGGCAGCGTGCCTCTTAGCGCCGCTACATCGCCACCTTGCGCAAAAAACCGTCGACGCTGCCGCGCAGACTCTCGGCGGCGTTTTCGACCGCGGCCGACGCGGTGAGCACCGTATCCGCCGAGCTCTGCATGTCGGCAATGGCCCCGGAGACGCGTTCCAGCACCGCCACGACCGAGCGCGTCCCCACCGCCGCCGCGGCGACGTTGTTCGAGATTTCGCCGGTGGCCGCGTTCTGCTGCTCGATCGAGCTCGCGATCGCGGCGGTGAACAGGCGGATCTCTTCCATGCGCCCGGTGATGCTGCCGATGGCGCGCACCGCGCTTTGCGTCGAGGATTGCACCGCCGCGATCTGCGCCGCGATGTCGTCGGTCGCCTTCGCCGTCTGCACCGCGAGCGCCTTCACTTCGGAGGCGACCACGGCAAAGCCCCTGCCGGCGGTGCCGGCGCGCGCCGCCTCGATCGTGGCGTTGAGCGCCAGCAGATTGGTCTGCCCGGCCACGCTCTGGATAAGCTTGACCACGTCGTCGATCTTCTGCGCCGCGCGCGCCAGGCCGGCGATGGTCTCGTTGGTCGATTGCGCTTCGGCCGTGGCCGCGCGCACCACCTCGCCGGCGCTGACGACCTGGCGGTTGATCTCGGCGATCGATTTCGACAATTGGTCGGCGGCCGCCGCCGCGCTCTCGACGCCGCCGAACGCGTCGTTCGACGTGCGTACGGCGCCGGCGGTGTGCGCCGTCGTATCGCTCGACGTCGTCGACAGCGCTGCCGCCGTCGATTTCATCGCGGTGACGCTGTCGGTGACGGTTTGCAGCACGCCCTCGACGCTGCCGCGGAACCAGGCGATGGCCTCTTCGATGATGGCGCGGCGCGATTCCTGCGCGCTCAGCAGCGCGCTCTTGCGCTCGGCGGCACGCCGCGCGGTGATGTCGTGATGCGTTCCCAGCCAATAGGCGCCGCCGGGGATGGCGCGGTTGACGACCGAGACGAAGCGGCCGTCGGACATTTCCGACACAAAGCTCAAGGTCTTCCCGGACGCCATGAGCTCCATCAGCTCGGCGCAATATTGCTCGGGATCGCGGTCGAGGCTGCCGCTCGAAAAGCGGTGGCGAACGATATCGATGAGCGTGGCGCCCGGCTTTACGATGTCCGACGACAGCCCGTAGATTTCGAGGTAGCGATCATTGCAGACCGCGACGCGCCCGGCGGCGTCGAACATGATCACGCCCTGGCTCATGTTGTTCAGAGCCAAGGTCGCCAAATAGGCCTTGCTGTTACCTCGCCGGTAAAGCAGGACGATCGCCCCTGCAAGCAGGATGACGAGGCACGCGGCCACGACAACAAGCATCGCGCGTTTCCGCCCTGCGATTGTCCACCGTGACTCTTACCTAGCCAACAGCCATTTACGTTTCGTTAATGAACCAAATTTGCAGTGGTAAAAATGCCGAAACGCCAACCGCCTCGAACGAAGGCCATTGGCGTTGCGGATAACTGCGACAGTGCAATCACGCCGCGAGGATTTGCTTGTCCGGATCCAGCCAGAACGCCCACACCGCGGAACCGATGACCAGGAGCGCCGCGGCAACGATGAACGGCGCCTGCCAGTTGCCGCTCTGGGCCAGATAGCCGAACACGATCGGCGAGAGCGCGCCGCCGAAATTACCGGCCATATTCATCATGCCGGACACCGTGCCGGAATATTTGCCGCCGGTGTCCATCGGCACCGCCCAAGACGGCCCGATGGTGAATTCGAGAAAGAACATCGACGCCGTCAGACCGTAGACCGCGACATAGGCGTCTTCCGTCAGCGCCGCCGGCACGATGCAGGCCGCGCAGCCGAGCAGGCCGACGATCGCCACCGCCCGGCGGCCGATCCTGGCGCTGCCGGTGGCCTTCAGCAGCCAATCGGTCGCCAATCCGCCGACGGTGTCGCCGACGACGCCGGCCAGCAGCGGCAGGGACGCAAAGATGCCGACCTTGATCAGCGTGAAATGGCGGACCTCGATCAGGTAGGAGGGCAGCCAGCTCAGAAAAATCCACAGACAATAGACGTAGGTGAAATAGGCGAACATGATCGCCCACATGTTGCCGGAGCCGATCAGCGTGCTCCAGGGCACGTTGGTCTGCTTTTCCACCGGCGGCGGATTGATCTCGCCGTTCGGGCCGCGGCCGCGGATGAGCTCGAGCTCGGCCTTGTTCACCAAGCCGTGTTCCTCGGGCAGGTTGCGGTAGCTTAAGGCCCACCACAGCGACCATAACAGCCCGACCGCGCCGCAAATGTAGAATACCGGGCGCCAGCCGAAGTGGCTCATGATCACGACCACGATAGGCGGCGCGAGCGCGGCGCCGAGCCGGCTGGCGCTGTGGGTGACGCCCTGCACCAGGCCGCGTTCGCGCCGCGGATACCACAGTTGCATGGCGCGGGTCGCGCCGGGAAAGGCGCCGGCCTCGCCGACACCGAACAGGAACCGCACGGCAATGAAGGAGACGCCGCTGAAAGCCGCGGCGGTGGCCGCGGTCATGAGCGACCAATAGGTGACGACGCCGGTGAGCACGCGGCGCGCGCCAAAACGGTCCGACAGCCAACCGCCGGGAACCTGGAACAGCGCATAGGCCCAGACGAAGGAGCTGAAGATGAAGCCCATCGTGACCTTGTCGAAGCCGAATTCCTTGCTGATCTGCGGCGCCGCGGTCGAGATGTTGACGCGATCGAGATAGGTGATGAGGTACATCACGCTGATCAGCAGCAAGATATACCAGCGCCCGCGACTAGGCTGCTGTGCGGATGCAGTATCGGCCATGGTTTCCCTCCCCACTCGTGCGTTTTTGACAGGCTTATCGTCACAACTTATCACCACAACTTGCCCGTTTGCGGCGAAGCCGGCAAGCGTACGGGCTGTCGCACGCTATAGTGGGCTGCCACTGCATCGGGACCGTCCAATGATCAAGCGCTATAGCGACCATGCCGCCAACGAGCGTACCTTTCTCGCCTGGGTTCGCACCGCCATCGCGGTCATGGCCTTCGGCTTCGTCATCGAACGGTTCGATCTGTTCCTCAAGGTCATTGCGCCGCAGACGGCGCAGGGGCAGGTCAGCCCGCATGGCCAGATCTTCGCCAATGTCGCCGGGCTTGTTTTCATCGCCATCGGCGTCGCCATGATCGTCATTGCCGGCGGGCGCTTTGTCCGCACTGCCAAGGATATCGACAGCGACAACGAGGTGCCGGGGACCGGCGAGCGCTTCGATATCGGGCTTGCCGTCCTGATCGGCCTGTTGGGCGCGTCGCTGTTTCTCTATTTGTCGCGCGCGGTGCTGCCGGCGATTTAGCGCCTTAAACTCGAAATAGCGGGCATCCGACTGGCGGTTTTTACATCGAAGCGGGCAAGGCGCTGAGCGCTTCCTCGGTGATTACCTTAAAGCCCACCATCGTACACGGTCCGAACGAGGTGACGATGGCGACATCGGTGGCGTCGCGGCCGCGCGCCATCAGAATGCGGCCGATGCGCGGCGCGTTATGGCGGGCGTCGAAAGTGTACCAGCGGCCGCCGAGATGGGCTTCGAACCAGGCGGAAAAATCCATCGGCGATTCGTCGGGCGGCACGCCGATGTCGCCGAGATAGCCGGTGCAGTAACGCGCCGGCACATTCATGCAGCGGCACAGCGTAACCGCGAGGTGGGCGAAGTCGCGACAGACGCCGCGCTGTTCGACGAACGCCTCCCAGGCGCTTTTGGTCGGACTGGCGTGCTCGTAGCCGAATTTGATGTGACCGTGGACGTAATCGCAGATCGCCTGAACCAGCGGCCGGCCTTTCGGAACCTGGCCGAACAGCGACCATGCCGTGTTCGACAAGCGGTCGGTCTCGCAGTAGCGGCTGCCGAGCAAATAGATCAGAACGCCGACCGGCAGGTCTTGGAGTGCGTGCTGCGCCGCTTGCGGGGCCATTTCGTCCGGCATGCCATCGTCCTTCACCACGAAGTCGGCGGACATCGTCAGCCGGCCGGCGGGAGCATGGATCACGTGGCAGAAATTGCCAAAACTGTCGTGATAGGTGTTGGGCACGATCGGCGGATCGAGCCGCATGCGATCGAGCGTGATGAGATCGGCAAAGCGCGACGGATGCACGCTGAGCGTCAGGATCATCGGCGTCGGTTGCGGGCAGTCGTAGGCAATCTCATAGCCGGCGTGAATCCTCATCGCCGGCTGCTTCGGTTCGCGGCGGCGGCTTGCCGTTTGATGACCAAGGCGAACGTCCCGACTTGTGCTACGACGTCTATGCACATGCTATGCATTTTTATGCATTTCTCGGGCCAAATCGCGCGGCCGGGCGGTCGTGAATATCGATGAATGAACTGACGAAGACGCTTTTGGCCGTGGACGAGGCGCGGCCGTTGACCGTGTACAACGCCGGTGCGGCGTCGCCGTTCCTCTTGATCGCCGATCATGCCGGCAAGCTGATCCCGCGCGCGCTCGGCCGGCTCGGTCTGATCGAGGCGGAGTTGCAGCGCCACATCGCCTGGGACATCGGCATCGCCGGGCTCGGCCGCCTGTTGGCGGATGCGCTCGATGCGACGCTGATTCGGCAAAATTATTCGCGTCTCGCGATCGACTGTAACCGGCCACTCGATGCGGCGTCGTCGATCCCGGCGATTAGCGAGTTGGCGGACATCCCCGGCAATGCGGGCTTGACTGAAGCAAGCAAGGCAGCGCGCGCGAACGAGATTTTCCGGCCCTATCACGACCGCATCGAAGCCGAGCTGGACGAGCGGCGGCAGAACGGCCGAGCCACGGCGCTGATCTCGCTGCACAGCTTTACGCCGGTGTTCAAGGGCGAGGCGCGGCCTTGGCATGCTGCCGTGCTCTACAATCGCGATCCGCGTTTTGCCCGCCGCTTGATGGCGTTGCTCAACGCGGAAAAAGAATTCACCGTGGGTGAAAACGTGCCCTACACGGTGAGCGATGCGACCGACTACACCATCCCGGTGCATGCCGAACGCCGCGGTCTGCATCACGTGCTGATCGAAATCCGCCAGGATTTGCTCGCGGACGAGAGCGGGCAGCGTGAGTGGGCGCTGCGCTTGGCGCGCCTGCTGCCCCTCGCCTATCGCGACTTATAAGAGGGCCGGAAATCGACCTGAGCTGATCGCGGATCGGAACTGCTATTCCGCGATAGCCGCAAAATGGTTCACGCAAATTTTCCAGACCGAATGATTATTGTCGTAGCCCTTGAGATGCACGCTGATCATCAATCCGGGCCAATAGAGGTTGGAATATGAGGGGCCCCACCAGGCGCTGAACACCCTCGAATATCTTGGTTTGCCCAGCGCGGCAACGACCGAAACATCGGTTGAGCCAACGTGCAGGCCTTGGACGGTCAGATACGCCGAGTTAAATGTGCATATTTGCGTGGCCCACAGACCGTTTTTTGTGACCGTTGCGGTTAGATCGCGCCAACTGTAGAGGTCGACTTCACCCGGCCGTCGACTCGAAGGGCTGCCCATCATTTGAGCGAGCTCTGTGGCGCTCATGCCCAGGGTCATCGGGCCAATTCGTTCCCGCGGAACGATCAGATGATCATTCAGCGTTTGGGCCCGCGCAACAGATGAATGGACCGCAATGGCGAGCAGCGTCAAAATCAGACGCACGGCTCTTATAGAACCGACATTTGAGATGACGCGGCTGAAATTCATTCGTCCTGCGCGTGGTGGGACCGATAAAGCGACTGATGACCGGCAAAGTGAGCGGAAAGGTGGCCGCCCCGTAATAAGAAATATCATGCCACTGAGTAAGCCATTCTAATCGGGCAGCTAAAATCAATTGCTTGGGAAAGTAGTGGTGCCCAGGGGCGGAATTGAACCACCGACACCTGCATTTTCAGTGCAGTGCTCTACCAACTGAGCTACCTGGGCCCACGGGCCGCGCTTATAGAGGCTCGTTTTCGCGCTGTCCAGAATAGGCCCGCGGGGTCTGATGTCGTCATCGCGGTGTATCGCCATCTTCCTCGCGCCTCTCGTCGTCTTCTTCGTCTTCCGTCACCGCAACCGCATAGACGCCGGAAAGCCAGTGGTGCAGATCGACATCGGCGCAGCGCTTGGAGCAGAACGGTCGGAACAATTCGTCGGCCGGCTTGCGGCAGATCGGGCACTTTCCACGATTTTTGAGGTCGGGCATGACGGCAATATGGGGGCGCCTGGCACAACGCGCCAACGTCAGATGGTATTGAGCCAGCCGAAATGGATCGGATAGCCCTCGCCGTGGAGCAGCGTCGTGGTCTCGTAGAGCGGCAGGCCGACGACGTTGGAATAGGAGCCGACGATCTTGACCATAAAACTGCCGGCGATGCCTTGCGCCGCATAGCCGCCGGCCTTGCCGCGCCATTCGCCGGAAGCCAGATAGGCCTCGATGTCCTCGTCCGAGAGCCGTTTGAAACGCACGCGGGTTTCGACATAGCGTTGCCGGAACGTCTCCTTCGGCGTCACCAGGCACACGGCGGTGTGGACGCGGTGATTGCGCCCGGAGAGAAGCCGCAAGCATTGCGCCGCCTCGTCGAGCAATTCCGCCTTCGGCAGGATGCGGCGGCCGACGGCGACGATGGTGTCGGCGGCGAGGATGTAGGCGCCTTTGAGGTCGTCGTCGATGCGCACCATGGCGAGCGCCGCTTCCGCCTTCTCACGGGCGAGCCGCGTCGCGCAGGCGCGCGGCAGTTCGCCACGCTTCGGCGTCTCGTCGATGTCGGTCGGGCGCAGTGCATCCGGCTCGATGCCAACCTGGTTGACGAGCGAGAGCCGGCGCGGCGAGCCGGAAGCGAGCACCAATTTTTGGCGGCCAATCATTTGAACCGGTAGGTGATCCGGCCCTTGGTCAGATCGTAGGGCGTCATCTCCACAAGCACCTTGTCGCCGGCCAGCACCCGAATGCGGTTCTTGCGCATGCGCCCCGCGGTGTGAGCGATAATCTCATGCTCGTTCTCGAGTTTGACGCGAAAGGTGGCGTTCGGGAGCAATTCCGTCACGACACCGGGAAACTCCAGAAGTTCTTCCTTCGTCATTCGATTCCCGGAGAGCGTTGCCGCTTGGCCGCGGCAACATTGGGCGCATTCTACAAAGACATTCGACGGCGTCTCGACTAAAATTGGCGCGGAACCTAGCGGATGACGGGCCGCTTCACAACTGGTGTGCATGGTGGCGTAGCGGCGGGTTTGAAAGCCGCCCCTCCCTCTCTCGGCGTCATTCATTCCCCGTGCTTCGGGTCACAAAGCGTTCGCGGATGTGCGCCAACAGCTGGTCGCGAACCTCGCGATAGGCATCGAGCCGTTGCTCGCGGCTGCCTTCAATGGCGCTGGGGTCCGCGGTCGGCCAGTATTCCACGTCCACGGCGCTGGTGCGGGTCAATTCGAGCGCACGGTGATGGGCCTCGGGCGCCAGCGTGACGATGAGATCGAAATTCAGGCCCTCCAACTCGTCGAGCTCCTCGAAGGTGATCGGCTTGTGCCGCGAAATGTCGAGCCCGACCTCGGCCATCGCGGCGACCGCGAACGGGTCGAACTCGCCCTTGCGGACGCCGGTCGATCCGACATAGACGGCGCGTCCGAAAATCTGACCGAACAGCGCCGCCGCCATCGGCGAGCGGATCGCATTGCTCCGGCAGGCGAACAAAACGGCCAAAGGCGGCCTCGCTGCAAGCGGCATCGAGGCCTCAGCGCTTCCAGTGCAAAACAGCGATCAGCGTGAATAGCCGCCGCGCGGTATCGGAATCGATGTCGATCTTGCGCTTGAGCCGCTCCATCACCAGACGCGAGCCATCGTCGTGCAAGCTGCGCCGCGCCATATCGAGCGCCTCGATGCGATCGGGGGTCGCGGTGCGGATCGCCGCGTAGTAGCTGTCGCAGACGACGAAATAATCTTTGACGATGCGGCGGAACGGCGCCAGCGACAGCATGTGGGCGATCAGCGGCGTGCCGTCGGCCAGCCGGATGTCGAACACCAGGCGTGTGCCGCTGATGCCGAGCTGCAGCGCGTAGGGTCCGCCGTCGTGGCCGACCGGACGGAATTTGTTGTCTTCGATGAGATCGTAGATGGCGACCCGGCGCTCGTGCTCGACGTCGTCGTTGGTGCTGCCGAGGGAAGCTTCGTCGAGCGTGACCGCGTTGAGGCGGCCGGTCGTGTCCTGCGCTGCGCCCTTCCGCGCCATTATCCGTTAAGCCGAATGGCGACCGAGCGGGCGTGAGCGTCGAGCCCTTCCGCCTCGCCGAGCACGATCGCGGCGCCGCCCAGCGCGCGCAGTTGCTCAGGGCCGCACTTGAGGATCGAAGTGCGCTTCATGAAGTCGAGCACGCCGAGGCCCGACGAGAAGCGCGCCGACCGCGCCGTCGGCAGCACGTGGTTGGAGCCGGCCACATAATCGCCGATCGCCTCCGGGGTATGTGCGCCGATGAAAATCGCGCCGGCATTGCGGATGCGCCCGGCCAGCCGCTCGGCATCCGCTGCGGCGATTTCCAGATGCTCGGGCGCGATGGCATCGATAAGCGGTAACGCCTCGTCGAGACGGCGCACCAGGATAATGGCGCCAAAATCCCGCCACGACGCGCCGGCGATCTTGGCGCGCGGCAGCCCCTTGAGCTGGCCTTCGATCGCGCGCTCGGTCGCGGCGGCGAGCGCTGCGTCGTCGGTGATGAGGATCGACTGCGCGCTCTCGTCATGCTCGGCCTGCGCCAACAGATCGGCGGCAAGCCAGTCGGGGTTGCCGGTCTTGTCGGCGATGATCAGCACCTCGGAAGGACCGGCGATCATGTCGATGCCGACCCTGCCGAACACGATGCGCTTGGCGGCCGCCACGTAAGCGTTGCCCGGCCCGACGATCTTGGCGACCGGCGTGATGGTCGCGGTGCCGTAGGCCAATGCCGCAATGGCCTGGGCGCCGCCGATGCGAAAAATTTCATCGACGCCGGCAAGCTTCGCCGCCGCGAGAACCAGGGGATTGAGCGTGCCGCCCGGTGCCGGCACCACCATCGCAACACGCGGCACGCCGGCAACCTTGGCCGGTACCGCGTTCATCAGCACCGAGGAAGGATACGCTGCGGTGCCGCCCGGCACATAAAGGCCAACCGCCTCGATCGCGCTCCAGCGCGAGCCGAGCTCGACGCCGAGCGCATCGGTGAAGCGATCGTCCTGCGGGACTTGACGGCGGTGATAGGCCTCGATGCGGGCGCGGGCGAATTCAAGCGCGTCGAGCGTATCGCCGCCGCAGGCCGCGACGGCCGCCGCAATCTCGGCCGCGGACACGCGGATACCGACGCGGTCGAGGTCGAGCCTGTCGAATTTGAGCGTATAGTCGTTGAGCGCGCGGTCGCCGCGGGCGGCGACATCGGCGACGATGGCGCGCACGATGGCTTCAACGTCGGCCGCCGCCTCGCGCTTGGTATCGAGCAAGGCCCGAAATTTTTCGGCAAAATCGCCGGAGCGGCTGTCGAGATGAATCGCCATAGCACTGAACCGAATACTGTCCGGACGCTGCGTCGCCGCCGATTTCGCCCGCTTTGCAGCGCTCAAGTAGCAGTCCTCTGTCATTATAACAATTCTAATATTCGGCTTTTAGATTGACAAAAACTCCTCGGTTGCCCAACTCCTTGCGTGATCCATTCACGGCGCGGGAAAGGTGCTGTGCCGGCGATGAAACTTTGCGTGTTCCAAGGGCCCGGCTGGCGGTTTCTGCCGTCGCTTGCTGTCGCCGCGGCGCTGGCGCTTACGGCAGGCACCGCCCGCGCCGACGATGCCGTAAAGCTTTCGATCACGATCAAGGATCAGAAATTCGATCCCGCCGAGCTGCACGCGCCGCCCGGCAAGACCATCCAAATAGAGGTCAAGAATCTCAATCCGATCGTGTCGGAATTCGAAAGCGCCGATCTGCACTTCGAAAAGATCGTGCCGTCCGGCAGCCAGGCCAGCGTCTATGTCCGTCCGCTGCAGCCCGGGAAGTATAATTTCTACGACGACTTCCACCACGCGACGCAAGGCTATCTGATCGTGCCATGACATCAGTAGCAGCCGCGCGGAAAGTACAACCACCGAAGAGATAAGCTGCCGAGGTTTCCGTGCTTGCTTCGCTTGTCATCGTATTTCGTGAGGTCTTCGAGGCTGGCTTGATCGTCGGCATCGTCATGGCCGTGACCGCAGGCGTGCGCGGCCGCACCACATGGATATCGGTCGGCGTTCTTGCCGGCGTGCTCGGGGCCTGCCTGGTCGCGGTGTTCACGTCGGCCTTGTCGGATCTTTTTGGCGGCAGCGGCCAGGAAGTGTTCAACGCGGGCATTCTCGCTTTCGCCGTCTTGATGCTGACCTGGCACAATGTGTGGATGGCGCGGCACGGCCGGGAACTTGTCGCCGAATTGCGTGCGGCAGGCGAAGCGGTGGTTGCCGGGAGAAAATCGCTCTTGGCGCTTGCCATCGTGGTGGCGATTGCGGTGCTGCGCGAAGGTTCCGAGGTTGTGCTGTTCCTCTACGGCGTTGCCGCGGCGCAGGGTGGCGC
This sequence comes from uncultured Alphaproteobacteria bacterium, assembly GCA_963822935.1. Taxonomy (GTDB): domain Bacteria; phylum Pseudomonadota; class Alphaproteobacteria; order Rhizobiales; family Xanthobacteraceae; genus BOG-931. The sequence goes on along the minus strand of CAWGJP010000007.1, from coordinate 190,551 downwards.
CAGCTGGTCGATGGCCGGCGGTGGGGCGGTCGGACTCATTCTCGGCTCGTGCGTCTGCTTTCTGACTTATTTCGGATTGATCACCATCCCGACGCGCTATTTGTTCGGCGTCACCAGCACGCTCATCGCCTTCCTCGCCGCCGGCCTTGCGGCTCAGGCGATCGCATTCCTCGAACAGGCCGATATCGTCACAGCTCTCGATCAGACGGTTTGGGACACATCCTGGCTGCTCAGCGATTCGAGCATGCTGGGCCGGGCCCTTCACACGCTGATCGGCTACGTCGATCAGCCGACCGCCATGCAGCTCGTGGTTTATCTCGCCACGCTCGGCACCATCGCCGTGCTGATGAAGCTATTTTCGGCGCCGCCGGCGCAGCAGCCGCACCCGGCGTGACGAAACAGCGCTAGGCGGTCGCCGGACCGTGGGCGAAATGATCCGGGCACAGCGCCGCGACCGATACTTCGCCGAGATCGGCCAGTTCGGCTTCCAGGCATTCGACGTCGAGGCGAATGACGCCGCCGCCGGAGAAAATCAGCGACACCACGCCGGCCGGCGCGTCGCTTTCGGCAAACTCGACGGTGAGGAGATTGAGCAGCGCGCCTTTATCGGTCTGGTCGAGATTGTGGCACTTGCAGGCCTTGACGCGCTCGAAACGCAGCGCGGTGCGGCAGCGCCGGTAATCGGCATTCGCGTTGCCGTCGACCGCGCTCATCCAGTCGAACCGGTTGATCGCCATCATGAAGCGGTGCTCGCGCTGCTGCCAGAAAATGTCGCCGACCTTGACCAGCGCGTCCTGCACATGCGCCGACACGACCTCGATGTCATCCTTGTCGAGCGCGACGAGCTTGAGATCGTCCGTGCACGAATTCATGGTTCGCCCCGTCAGTTCCATTGCCTTCGCTTCCGCAAAGCTAGGAAGACCGCACGAACGCCGCAAGCCCCAGCGCATCTTTGTTCTAGAACGACACGCAGGCCCATTGCACGATGACGCCGACCGACTGCTGGCGGAATTCGCGCTTGTAGGCCGTCACGACGGCATCGAGCTTGGCCTGGTCGTCGGCATGACCGCGCAGCACGATATCGACCCGCTTGGTCGCTTCACGAACGAGCCCGCCGCTCGCCGGGGTCGCGCCATTGCCCCGTTGCATCAGTAACGGTCAAGCCATCGGGAAAGCGCGGAGTGAGTTCGTGGACGACGAAATGCGCAAAGGCGCTGTCGCCGACGCCGCGGCGGCGCCCGATGTCGCGGCCGAACAGAAGCTCGGCGACCTGTTGAGGCCGCTGCGTGCCGCTGCATGACAGCGCCGAGGTCTGGGCGGCGAGCGGCCGCGCCAAGAGAAGACTGGCGCCAAGCAGCGACAACAAAAATACCTGCGGGTATTTGCCCGTGTCTGTTTCCATGTCCGTCTCCATGTCGTCTCCACGTCCGTCTCCACGACCATTTCACGTCAACGCCCCCGGACGGCAGATTTGCTAATGTACGAATTGCATTCTGCGCTCCGGCGCGCTAAAGACGATCTAACAAAAGCATTTGTTAACTCGGCTGCCCTATCAGCGATCAACGCTATTGCCGTGAGTTCCATGATCGCCTATGTGCAGATGCTCGGCTCGCAAAAGTGAGCCGTCCAACTAAGGTGATCCCCCATCCAACTATCGGCTTTTCTTTTACATCCGTAAGAGATACAAGCTGGCTTTCTTGAAAGGGAGGCATTATGGCTAAGCGGAAGAAGAAGCGGCGCTCGTGGACCTCGAGCGAAGTTCGTGATCTAAAATCGATGGCGCGCAAGAAAACTTCGGCGTCGCAGATCGCCAAAAAGCTGAAAAGGACCGAGGGCGCCACGCGCCAAAAGGCCTTCAGCATCGGGCTCTCGCTCGATTCTCGTTCCTGATTTTCAGCAACACATCTGCTTTGCAAGCGTGCAACGGCGCCGGCCCTCAGTTTCGGGGGTCGGATTGCCGTTGCGCGGATTTCTGCTTGGCGGCGAGGCGGTACGGTGCCTCGCTGGCACCGTCGGCTGTCACATTCCCCGCTATGGTAACGGAGTAGGTCGGCATCACCGCCGGTGACGGCGGGTCGCGTTGAGCCGGACGCGCCACGGAGGACGGATATATGGGGTCCGGGAAATTAACTAACGGCCGTGAACCCGCCCTAATGTAGATGTAACCGCGTGAAACTAAGGGTATACTGTTCCTGATTTGGTCGGGGGATCCGCAAGTTCCGGCATAGGTTAGCGGCCGCCGGACATTTGCAAGCGCGGACGGCAAATTTCGTCCGTTACGATGGTACGCACGCTCCATGAGCCAAAGTCTCGGCCCGTTACGGCAGCCGCCCGCGAGTTCTGAACTTGCCGCTGCGCTCAGCGCCTGTCGGCGGGCTTTCGTCGCCACAGCGCTGTTTTCCGGCATGAGCAATATCCTGATGCTCTCCGGCGCGCTGTTCATGCTCGAAATCTATGACCGGGTGCTGCCCAGCCGCAGCGTGTCGACGCTGGTCGGGCTGTTGATCCTGGTGACCGGGCTCTACGCCGCGCAGGGCGTGATCGATATGATCAGGAGCCGCATCCTGGTGCGCGTCGGGCACAGCCTCGACGAGACCATAAGTCTGCGGGTTTATGACGCGATCGTGCGGCTGCCGCTCAAGGCCGGCGCCAAGGGTGACGGCACCCAGCCGATCCGCGACCTCGACGCGGTGCGCAGCTTCCTGTCCGGGAGCGGGCCCGTCGCCTTCTTCGATCTGCCGTGGATGCCGGTCTATCTCGCCATCTGCTTCCTGTTTCATTACCTGATCGGGCTGACGGCGCTGGCTGGCGCCATCATCCTGATCACGCTGACGGTGGCGACCGAGATCAAGACTCGCCGTCCGACCCGCAGCGCCGCCCAATTCGCGGTGGCGCGCAACGCGCTTCTCGAAACGAGCCGCCGCAACGCCGAGGCAATCACGGCGATGGGCATGGCCGGCCGCATCTCCAAGCACTGGCGCGACCTCAACCACAACTTCGTGGCGTCGAGCGGGCGGGCCAGCGACGTCGGCGGCGGGCTCGGCGCGTTTTCCAAAGTGCTGCGGATGCTGCTGCAATCCGCAATTCTGGCGGTCGGCGCCTGGCTGGTGATCAATCAGGAATCGACGCCGGGCATCATGATCGCCGCGTCCATTCTCGGCGCCCGCGCGCTTGCTCCGGTCGATCTGGCGATCGCCAATTGGCGCGGTTTTGTCGGGGCGCGGCAAAGCTGGCAGCGGCTGTCGCGATTGCTCGGCCATTTGCCTCCCATCACCGAGCCGATGCCGCTCAAGCCGCCGGCGCGCACGCTCGCGGTGCAGAATGCGGCCGTCGCGCCGCCCGGTTATCAGCGGATTGTCTGCCAGGACGTCAATTTCACGCTCACGGCGGGCAAGGCGCTTGGCGTGATCGGCCCTACGGCGTCGGGCAAATCTTCGCTGGCGCGCATGCTGGTCGGGGTTTGGGCGCCGGTCCGCGGCGCGGTTCGGCTCGATGGCGCCACCCTCGATCAATGGTCGCCGGAGGCGCTCGGCCAGCACATCGGCTACGTGCCGCAGGACGTCGAATTGTTCAGCGGCACGGTGGCGCAAAACATCGCCCGGTTCGAGGAGCCGCCGGATGCCGACGCCGTCATTGCCGCGGCACACGCGGCCGGCGTCCACGATCTCATCATCAATCTCCCCGACGGCTACGAAACGATGGTCGGCGAACAGGGTAGTGCGCTGTCGGCGGGCCAAGCGCAGCGCATAGCGCTGGCGCGGGCGCTCTACCGCGATCCATTCCTGGTCGTGCTCGATGAGCCCAATTCCAATCTTGACGCCGAAGGCGACGAAGCGTTGACCCGGGCCATTTTGGGCCTGCGCGCGCGCGGCGCTATCGTCATCGTGGTGGCGCATCGCCCGAGCGCGATCGCCGGCGTCGACTATATTCTCATCATGGCCAAGGGCCGCCAGCAGCAGTTCGGGCCGAAAGGGGAAATCCTGACCCGCCTGACGCCGCCGAATACGCCGCCGCGGCTCAAAGTTGCCGAGCAGGGAGGCGCGTGATGAGGGGCGCCGGTAGGCCCTCCTGGCTGACCGCTCCGTTCCGCAAGGGGGCCGCCACGGCAGCAGCTGGGCTGCGCTGGGCGTTTGGCGATGTCGGGCCGGCGCACAGCGCCAATGAATCGATCCGCCGGCACATCATTGCCGGCAGCGTGCTGGTGGGACTTCTGGCGTTCGGGCTTGGCGGCTGGGCGTCGACCGCCGAGATCTCCGGCGCGCTGATCGCGCCGGGCGACGTGGTCGTCGATTCCAACATCAAAAAAGTGCAGCACCCCACCGGCGGCGTGGTCGGTAAATTGTTTGTGCATGACGGCGATCACGTCAAAGCGGGGCAGACTCTCATCCAGCTCGATGAGACGGTGACGCAAGCCAATCTGGCCATCGTCACCAAAGGCCTCACCGAGCTTTATGCCCGCAAGGCGCGGCTTGCCGCCGAGCGCGACGGCGCCAACTCGGTCGCGGTGCCGAAGGAACTTGCCGCTCATATCAATGATCCCGACGTCGCGGAGGCCATGGCCAGCGAGCGCAAGCTGTTCGAGTTGCGGCGGGAAGACCGCGCCGGTCAGAAGAAGCAGCTTCAGGAGCGCGTCACCCAATTGCAGCAGGAGATCGTCGGGCTGACCGCACAACAGGACGCCAAGGACAAGGAAGTCGCGCTGATCGAGCAGGAACTCAAGGGCGTCCGCGATCTTTATGCGAAGAACCTGGTGCAGCTTAATCGGCTGACCTCGCTCGAGCGCGACGAAGCGCAGCTGGAGGGCTCGCGCGGCCAGCTCGTTGCCCAAGCCGCGGAAGCCAAGGGCAAGATCGCCGAGACGCAATTGCAAATCATCCAGGTCGATGCGGACCTCGCCAGCGACGTCGCCAAGGAGCTGCGCGAGACCGACAGCAAGATCGGTGAATATGTCGAACGCAAAGTCACCGCTGAAGACCAGCTCAGGCGCACCGACATCCGCGCGCCGCAAGACGGCATCGTCTTTCAGATGACCGCCAACACCGTCGGCGGCGTCATTACCGCCGGCGATCCGATCATGATGATCGTGCCCGAGGACGACAAGCTGCAGGTCGAGGTCAAGGTCGACCCCAAGGACATCGACGACGTGCAGGTCGATCAGCCGGTGGTGCTGCGCTTTACCTCGTTCAACGTGCGCACCACACCCGAGATCGACGCCAAAGTGGTGCGGATCGGCGCCGATACCTCAACCGATCAGCGCACCGGCCGGACCTATTATTCGATCCGTATCGGGCTCAGCAGCGATCAGCTGCAGCGGCTCGGCGATGTCAAACTGACGCCCGGCATGCCGGTCGAAGCCTATATCCAGACCGGCGAGCGTACGATGCTGTCCTATCTGCTCAAGCCGCTGCACGATCAGCTGATGCGGTCGTTCCGCGAAAAATAGGCGTCTTTTCATCCTCCCGCGCCGGGCAGAGTAGGCTAGAATGCGGCGCGTGTTGCGGGGACCTTCAGAGCCATGACCAGGATTGCCGGCTGGGCGCGCCGGTTCGGGGTGGCGCGCGCGGTTTGTCTCGTGCTGTTGTTCGCGCTCATTCCGCTGCGGCTCGCCGACCCGCGGCCGCTGGAGGAGCTGCGGCTGCGGACTTTCGACTTTTTCCAGGTCCTGCGTCCGCGGCTGCAAAAGGGCTATCCGGTCGTCATCGTCGACATCGACGAAGCAAGCCTCAAGGCGATCGGGCAATGGCCGTGGCCGCGCACCACCGTGGCCGATCTCGTCAACCGCATCACGCAACTCGGCGCGCTCACCATCGGTTTCGACGTGATCTTTGCCGAGCCCGACCGCATGTCGCCTGCGGTCGCGGAGCAAAGCTTTCGCGGCATCGACGCCGACACTCGCGCCAAGCTCGATAGCCTGCCGAGCAACGATACGGTGCTGGCCGAAGCGATCAAAAATTCCCGGGTCGTGGTCGGCCAGGTCGGCAGTCCGTTTCCGCAACCAAAGGTGCCGGGCGAGGCGACGCTACAAACCGGCTTCGCCATCCGCGGGCCGGATCCGACTCCGTTCCTGGTGACCTTCCCGGGCCTCCTGCGCAACGTCCCGACGATCGAAGAGGCGGCGGCCGGCCACGGGCTGTTCTCGATCAATCCCGAGCGCGACGGCATCATCCGCCGGGTGCCGGTGATCATGGAGGCGCAGGGCGCGCTGGTGCCGTCGCTGACCATGGAAATGCTGCGCGTCGTTACCCATGCCGGCGCTATCCTGGTTCGCGCCGATGATGCCGGCGTGCAAGCAGTAGCGGTGCCCGGCCTCGAAGTGCCGACCGACGAGCACGGTCAGTTATGGGTGCATTTCAACAAGACCGATCCGGCGCGTTACATCTCGGCCAAGGACGTGCTGCAGGGCAGCGTCTCGCCGGACCGTTTTCGCGGCAAGCTCGTCCTTGTCGGCACCTCGGCGATCGGTCTTCTCGATCTCAAGACGACGCCGGTCGAGGCGGTGATGCCGGGCGTCGAAGTGCACGCCCAGATCCTCGAAAGCGTGCTGACCAAATCGCTTCTGGTCCATCCGAATTACGCCATCGGCGCCGAACTCACCGTCGCGGTGCTGATGGGGCTTGCCATCATCGTCGCCGCGCCGATGCTTTCGGCCACCGTCGTCGTGCTGCTCGGCGCACTGTTGTTCGGCGGGCTGATCGCGCTGTCGCTTTATCTCTTTGTCGAACATAACCTGCTGATCGATTTCACCTACCCGTTGATTTCGAGCTGGCTGATCTATCTGGTGCTGACGTTCGTGAATTATTTCCGCGAGCAGAAGCAGCGCCAGCAGATCCGCTCCGCCTTCGGTTATTACCTCTCGCCGCATATGGTCGAGCAACTGGCGCGCTCGCCCGAGAAGCTCGTGCTCGGCGGCGAGGAGCGGCGCATGACCATCCTGTTCAGCGACGTGCGCGGCTTCACCACCATCTCGGAGCACTACAAGGACGATCCGCAGGGACTGACCCGGCTGATGAACCGCTTTCTGACGCCGCTGACCAACGCCATCATCGAGCGCAAAGGCACGATCGACAAATATATCGGCGACGCCATCATGGCGTTCTGGAACGCCCCGGTCGACGATCCGGAACAGGAAGCCAATGCCTGCGACGCGGCGCTGGAAATGCAGGCGCGCGCCACCACGCTCAATGTCGAGCTCAAGCGCGAGGCCGAAGGCAATGGCGGGCGCTATATGCCGCTGCGTATCGGCGTCGGGCTTAATACCGGCCCGTGCGTGGTCGGCAATATGGGATCGGATTTTCGCTTCAATTATTCGGTGCTCGGCGATACCGTGAACTTTGCCTCGCGGCTCGAAGCGCGGACCAAGGATTATCGCCTGCCACTGGTGATCGGCTCACGCACCGCCGAAGGCGCCAAGCGGACATTCGCCACCATGGAGATCGATCTGATCCAGGTGAAAGGCAAGACGCAGCCCGAGGCGGTATTCGCAGTGCTCGGCCGCGCCGCGGTCGAAGAGGATCCGCGCTGCCGCGAATTGCGCGCGCTCAACGGGCAAATGCTGGCCGCCTTCCGCACGCAACGATGGGACGAGGCGCTCGGCCTGCTCGCGCACTGCCGCAAGGCCGCCGACGGGTTCGATGTGGCCGGCCTCTACGACATGTATGAGGAGCGCATCGCCACTTATCGCGCCGAGCCGCCCGGCCCGGATTGGGACGGCGTTTACGAAGCCGAGTCGAAATAGCTAGCGGCGAACCGAAGCCGGCGCCGGCATCTGCTGCGCCACCGCAATAACCGGCGGCACAAATTCGCGCACGCCACCCTCGTCGAGCACGAACTCCGGAATGATCTTCGGCATCGCGGCGTCCTTGACCAGCGTCAGCCAGCGATTGTCGAGAATGATCCAATCGCCGCCGTCGCGCACGGCAACGACGGCGTGATCCTCATTGGCGGCGATATTGCGCACGATGATCAGCTTGACGTCTTCGGCGGCAATGCCGGCCGCCGTCAGCGCGACGTATTTGGCGATGGCATAGTCCTCGCAGTCGCCGCGGCCGGTGGTGAACGTCTCGAGCGGCGGGCTCCAACGGTCGGGCACGCCCCATTGCGCCATGTCGCTCATCGGCTCGATCGCGAGATTAACGGCGCGGTTGATGGTGCCGATGCGGGCCCGGCCGGTCTGCGCGCGCCCCTGCGCAACGATGGCAAGAAAATTCCGCGCTCCCTGTGGGCAGCGCTGCTCGCTTTGGGCGCACCGCGCGAAAACTTTATTGTCGGCGCGGATTCTGGACTCGACGCCGGACCACTTGGTCAAAACTTGCCCGAACGAGACCGGTGTTGCGGTAAGGCCGAATGGCCCCGACGCCGGCGGCGGGGAGGACTGGGTCTGCGGTTGTGCCGGATCGAGTGCCGCGGTCCGCGCAGCTCCAGCCGCGTGCCTATCACTTTCGCCCCGCGCGTCATCTTTGCGGTCGAATTTATCGGCGAGGCCGGCTTCGGCGACGGCGCCGGCGAGGTGCTGTTGGGCGGGCGCGAGTTGCAACGCTGGCGGCAAAACGGGCGACGGGTCGATTTTCACTTCCACCGGATCGCGTGCTGCCGTCCGCTCCGGCACATCGGGGCGCGGCGTCTTTTGCAGCGGCGCGTCGTCTTGTTCGCTCGGCACAACTTTGGCGATCTGGGCAGCGTGCTGTTGCGCGGGATCGAGCACGGGCACCGCTACGGCTGCGAGCACCGCCGCCGACGGCGTGCTCCAGAACGTGTCGGTATCGCTGCCGGCGACTGCCGGCCAGACGACGATCGATGCGGCCAAGCACAACGCCGCGACGCGAGGCAACATTTTGACGTCCCTGAACATCGGCTGCGGCGCTATCGCGCTCTCTGCCGGCTTGTTGTTCGAGGAACGCCTTAACCCCGCCGCTGCTGCCGTCCGGTTAAAGCGGCGGCCGCGCCGACGGCGGAACGAAATCAGCGTGTAGCAACCGCCAAGCGGTTGCGAACAATTTTAGCGATCGCGTTGGAAATGCTTTTACAGTGGGCCGTTTCTGCGATTAAATGCGACGGTTCGCTTTGAAACTAACGCCGCGGAGCAAGGCGGCGACACAGGGGGAAAGTCCGGATGCGCCTCGTAAAGCTCTGCGCCTTTGCTGTGATTGGCCTCGCGCTCGGTCTGGGCGTTCGCGCCGCCTCCGCACAGGACAAGACGTTCACGCTGAAATTGTCGCATTGGGTGCCGCCGTCGCATCCGCTGCAGGCGGCGATCAAGGACTGGGCCGACGACATCGAGAAGGCCTCGAACGGCACCATCAAATACCAGATTTATCCGGCGCAGCAGCTCGGCAAGGCCTTCGACCATTACGACATGGCGCGCGACGGCATCGCCGACTTCGTCTACGTCAATCCGGGCTATCAGCCGGGACGCTTCCCGATCATCGCGGCCGGCGAACTGCCGTTCGTGGTCGGCAAGGCCAAGGGCGGCAATCGCGCCATCGACGCCTGGTACCGCAAATACGCGGCGACCGAGATGAAGGACACCCATTACTGCTTTTCCTTCGTGCTCGATCCGGTGGCCTGGCACTCGGCGACCAAGAAGATCGTGGTGCCGAGCGACATCAAGGGCATGAAGATCCGCCCGGCGCAGGGCACCATCGCCGCCTGGGTGACGCAACTCGGCGGCACCAACGTGCAATCGAGCGCGCCCGAAGCGCGCGATATCCTGGCCAAGGGCGTGGCCGATGCCATCACCTTCCCGTGGGGCTCGATGCTGCTGTTCGGCATCGACAAGGTGACCAAATACGACATGGACGAGCCGCTCGGCTCGACCATGTTCCAGTGGCTGATGAGCCCGGCGACTTACAACGCCATGTCGGCGGCGCAAAAGAAGGTGATCGACGATCACTGCACCAACGAATGGGCGGCCCGCTTTGCAGATCCGTGGGTCGACTTCGAGCATGCCGGCCTCGCAAAGATCAAGGCCGAGCCGGACCATGAAGTCTACAAGATCAGCGATGAGCAGCTTGCCGAATGGAAGAAGTCGGCTGAGCCGCTCAAGCAGAAATGGGCGGCCGCGGTGAAGCAGGCAGGCGGCGATCCGGACCAAATCTGGAGCGAGTTGCAGGCCTCACTCAAGCAATACGACGCCGGCTTCTGAGCGCGGCATGATCGTGGAGCGGCGGCAAGCCTCTCGCCGCCGTTCCGAATACGGAACCAGTGCCGATGCCGGAAGCCGCCGTTGCCGTCGCCGGGGGAGCCGCGCCCGAACCGCTGCGCAAGCTCAATACGATGGATCGCTTCATCAATGCGATCGAGCTGATTGCCGCCTTCTTCATCGGCCTGGTCGCGGTCGATATCTTCGTCTCGGTGATGCTGCGCTACTTTTTCAGCTACCAAATTCCAGACGCCTACGACTTTGGCCGGCTGTTGCTCGGTATCGTGATCTTCTGGGGCATCGCCGCGACGTCATATCGCGGCAATCACATCACGGTCGATCTGATCTATGCCAACGTCGGCGAGCGGGCGCGGCGCGTCATCGACGTGTTCGCGACGCTGGTGCTGCTGTTCGTGGTGACGGTGCAGACTTATACGCTGTTCGACAAGGTCACCGACACCTATCGCGACCACGTGCTGACCTTCGATCTTCGGCTGCCGGTATGGCCGTTCTTCCTGGTCGCCTGGATCGGCGACGTTTCCGCGGTGCTGCTGATCGCGGTGCGCACCTATCGCCTGATTTTCCATCCCGAACTTCTGGGCGGCCAGTACCAGATCAAGCCGGTCGAATGAGACGCGGGTGAGCACCGAAATCGTCGCTGTCCTCGGCTTTGTCGTCCTGTTCGCGCTGATGCTGTTGCGCGTGCCGGTCGGCATGGCCATGGGGCTCGTCGGCGTGAGCGGCTTTGCCTATTTGGTCGGCGGCACGGCGGCGCTGAAAAGCGTCGGGCTGACCTCGATGCGCACGGTGACCGACTACACGTTCGGCGTCATTCCGATGTTCCTGCTCATGGGCGCCTTCGTGTCCAATTCCGGCATGAGCCGCGAATTATTCCGCGCCGCCAATTCGTTCGTCGGTCATTTCAAGGGCGGCCTCGGCATCGCCACCATCGCCGCCTGCGCCGGTTTTGCCGCCATCTCCGGCTCGTCGGTCGCAACCGCCGCGACATTCGCCACCGTCGCCTATCCGGAAATGCGCCGTTATAAATATCCGCAATCTTTCGCCACCGGCGTGATCGCCGCCGGCGGCACGCTCGGCGCCATGCTGCCGCCGTCGACGGTGCTGGCCGTCTACGGCATCATCACCGAGCAGGACATCGGCAAGCTGTTCATCGCCGGCATCATTCCGGGGCTGCTCGCCGCGGCCATGGACATGATGACGGTGGTGCTGATCGGCAAGCTGCGGCCGAATTTCCTGCCGGCGGCGCCGCGGCACAGTTGGGCCGAGCGCCGGGCCGGGCTACGCGACATCTGGGCGACGCTGCTCCTGTTTGTTCTCGTCATCGGCGGCCTTTATGGCGGGTTGTTCACCCCCACGGAGGCCGGCGGCGTCGGCGCTTCGGGCGCGCTGATCATCGGCGTAGCACGGGGAAAACTGTCGCGCGCGGAAATCCGCCGCTCGCTGTTGCAGGCGGTGCGCACCGCGGCCGCCGTGCTCACCGTCCTGATCGGCGCGCTGTTGTTCGGCTATTTCCTCACCGTGACGCAGACGCCGCAGAACGTGACCGCATTCCTCACGTCCCTGGGGCTCGGCCGCTACGGCGTGCTGGCTCTGATCATGCTGATGTACATCGTGCTCGGCTGCCTCATGGACTCGCTTGCCATGATTATCCTGACGATCCCGATCATCTTTCCGGTGGTCACCCAGCTCGGCTTCGATCCGATCTGGTTCGGCGTCATCATCGTCATGACGGTCGAACTCGGCCTCATTCATCCGCCGGTCGGCATGAACGTCTTCGTGATCAAGACCGTGGTGCAGGACGTGAGCTTCTCGACGATCTTTATCGGCGTATTGCCGTTCATCGTCACCGACCTCATCCGGCTGGTGATCCTGATCGCGTTTCCGATTTTGGCGCTGTGGCTGCCGTCACATATGTGACTGTCGTCATTGCGAGCGAAGCGAAGCAATCGAGCGAGCGGTGAAGCCTGGATTGCTTCGTCGCTCCACTCCTCGCAATGACGTGGAATTAATTCCGTCCGCCGCCGGCGAGCACCGCGCGCGTGGCGCGGTCGGGACCGAAATCGTCGACGCTGTCGATCGCCAGCAAGTCGGCTAGCCGGGTGCGCGCGCGATTGACGCGGCTCTTGATGGTGCCGACTGCGCAGCCGCAGATCGCGGCGGCGTCGTCGTAGGAGAAGCCGGAGGCGCCGACCAGGATCAGCGCCTCGCGCTGATCGGACGGCAATTTCGCCAGCGCTGTACGGAATTCCTCGAATTCGACGCGCCCGGTCTGCTCGGGATGCGATTTGAGCGTTTCGGCGTAGCGGCCGTCGGCGTCTTCCACTTCGCGCCGGCGTTTCCGGTATTCGGAGCGGAACAGGTTGCGCAAAATGGTGAACAGCCATGCCGGCATGTTGGTGCCGGGCTGAAACGAGTCGATATGCGCCAGCGCCCGCAGCAGCGTCTCCTGCACCAGGTCGTCGGCGCGGTCGATATTGCCGCACAGCGAGATCGCAAAGGCGCGCAAGCTCGGCACAGTGGCGAGGACTTGGTCGCGTATCGCGGGGTCGAGCTTCATTGCTGACTGGTCCACCGTCAATCCTGGTCTTGGTCGCTTAGCCGGCGAACCAAATCGGCGAGGTGCGATGGCACGCCCTGATTGACCACGTCGTTGTACATGGCGCGCAGCTGCTGGCCGATCCGCGCCTGGACTTCCCGGCCCAGTCGGGCTTCGGGCTTGTGGGGTGTGGCAGCGGGCCTGGCCATCGGATCCTGATTCTCCGGCTTCTCAGCGACCGGCTCCAACGGTTCAAGGTTGGTTGTGCGGTGCTTCATCGCGTCGTCTTTTGCCCGTTCGCCCATTGCCAACCCGTGCCTGAGGAACCCGTCAACTTGCGCTAACGCACTGAGAGGCCCCATAGTTCCGCACTGAAGATCGAATTGGAACTTTTTTTGCGCTGCGGCGTTTTTGCCAGTAACCTCAGCACTATGGAAGGGGAGGGTGTATTGTCCACTTCGCAAGCCGTACTCCAGCACCTGCCGTCGTTGCGCCGCTATGCGCGCGCTTTGACCGGCAGTCAGGCCTCCGGCGACGCCTATGTCGTCGCCACCGTGGAGTCACTGATTGCCAGTCCGAAAATCCTCGAATCGGCCTCCAATTCGCGAGTTGCCCTCTATCGGCTGTTCACCAAGATCTGGAACTCGGTGCCGGTGAACGGCAAGGCTGAGGTCGGCGAAGTCATCCTCCCGCCGGAACAGCATTTGACGCAGATCACGCCGCGGCCGCGCCAGGCCTTTCTCCTGGTGGCGCTCGAGGGTTTCTCGGAAGAAGACGCCGCCGAGGTGCTCGATTGCGACCTGCAGACATTGCGTGCCTTGGTCGAGGAATCCGGCCGCGAGCTCGCCGCCGAGATCGCCACCGACGTGCTGATCATCGAGGACGAGACCTTCATCGCCATGGACATTGAGGCGCTGGTCGAGAGCCTCGGTCATAACGTCATCGGCATCGCCCGCACCCATAGCGAAGCGCTGGCGCTGGCCAAGCAGAAACGGCCCGGACTTATTCTCGCCGACATTCAGCTCGCCGACGGCAGTTCCGGACTCGATGCGGTGAACGAATTGCTCGGTAGCTTCGAAGTGCCGGTCATCTTTATCACCGCCTATCCGGAACGCTTCCTGACCGGGCAGCGGCCGGAACCGGCCTTCTTAATTGCCAAGCCGTTCCAAGTCGCGGTGGTGTCCGCGGTCGTGAGCCAGGCGCTATTCTTCGGGCGCAAGGCGCGGCAACGTGAGCGCAAGCCGGCCGAACGTCAGGCGACGTTGTAATCGTCGCAACAACAGATGCCATGAAATGGCCGGGCCCGCCCCGGCCATTTTTTTGTCGAGCGCGGTTTTTGGGTGCGATCGTAGGCGGCGCGGCCGTGTCAAAACTGTGCGCAAAAAATTAGGGCGCAGCCGATCGGCATATCGGCTGCGCCCAATGTTGGCCGGCCAAGCACGGGGGGAGGGGGAAGAATGGCCGTCCGCCATAATAAGCTTGTCGCATTAGGTTTGTTCCTCACCACGTCTGTCCCTCGCGCCGTCTGTCCCTCGCGCCGCCGGTTGCGCCAAAAGTTCCTCATCGATGAACTATCGGCCGCTCCATCACGACTGAGTGACTGAACAGGGCTGACGGAACCACTGTTCGCTAGCGCACGTTGAAGTGCCGGTGAATGGCTCGGGGGCTTTTCGCGTGTCCGATCGGTCGGTGGCGACCGGTAAGACGACGGGGAGAAGTCCGGTGGCCAAGCTTTTTGTTCGCATCGCAGGTGCGCTGGGCGTGACGACGCTGGCGGTCTGTTTTCTCGGTCTCATCCCAGTGCTCAGCGCGGCGCCATCAGGCGGCGCGGGCGATGTGCCAAGCACGCCAGGCTTTACCGTGAACCGCGCGCTCAAGGGCGATCGATTGCCAATGCACGAAGCGCTCAACGCGTCGGCATGGCAAACCGAATTCCGATCGGTCGCGCGTGCCAGCGTGCCGCGTGACATTCCGGTCGGCTGCGATCCCGCGTTCTCGCCGGTGGCGTCGCCGCGGCTCGCCTTCGTCTACGGCCGTTGCCTGTCCTAATTCTCAAGAGTTCGGCGCGGCGCAGATCGGCAGCGTGTCTGCCGGGTGCCTTGCGGCGCAGCTTTCCCGCCCCTTGAACCGTTTCAGCGCGCGGCGCGTCCCAGCCATAACAAAGTTAACGCCGCTTTGCGCAACGCCGTGAAAGCACGCGTTCTTTTGTAGGCGTTCCTTTGTTTGTTTGGTGTCTGTTGGGCGCGGATCACGGAACTTTCAACTTCGCCGACACTTGTTCCGATCGAGAACGGCATTTCGCCACGGGAGCGTGCCATGTGGGCAAATAAACGAACGGCAATCCTTTCTGCGGCGCTGATCGCCAGCGCGCTTGTGCTCCCCGTCGCGCCCGCCGTGGCGCAGCTCTTCCCGGCATCGCCGCAATACCCGGCTTCACCGCAATATGCCCCGCAAACCGAGCAATCCGGCGACGACGCCGGCCTTTCGGCCTCGCTGCAGCGGCAGGTGGTGTCGTATCCGAACAACGAACCGGCGGGCACTGTCGTCATCGATACCAGCCATGCGTTCCTCTATCTGACGCTCGGCGGCGGCAAGGCGATGCGCTACGGCATCGGCGTCGGCCGTCAGGGCTTCACCTGGTCGGGCACCGAAACCATCGTGCGCAAGGCCGAATGGCCGGACTGGTTTCCGCCGGCCGAGATGGTCGCCCGGCAGCCCTATCTGCCGCGCTTCGTCGCCGGCGGTCCCGGCAATCCGCTCGGCGCCCGCGCCATGTATCTCGGTCACACCGATTATCGCATCCACGGCACCAACGATCCGTCCTCGATCGGCAAGCACATGTCGAGCGGCTGCATTCGCCTGCTCAATGCCGACGTGATCGATCTCTACAGCCGCGTCGGCGTCGGTACCAAGGTCATCGTGCTGCCGAACGATCAGCGGCAGGCCACGGTCCGCGGCGACGACCGCCTCGCCAGCGAGGATTCGCAAATATCGCGCGGCGCATCGCCGCCCGGCTTTCGCGCGGCCGGTGTCTATTGAGCTAGCGCGCCGCCAAGCCAAGACGTAATATGCAGAGGCTGGAACCCGGTACATTCGGGCGCCAGCCTCTTTCCTTTATTGCAACCAATTACGATCTTTAGGCATTGGCCATAAAGTGAAAAGTGCGAAGGCATGGACATGCCTGATAACAACAAGTCCGAAACGATTGCTCCGGAGTATATTGCTCCGGACCAAACTGCGCCGGAACCTTTGGCGTTCGAACGGCCTGCGCCCGAGAACATCGCCAATCTTGAAAATGAGCTGCGCAGCCGCGCCAAGCAGCAGGAAGCGCTGGCGCAGCTCGGCGAGCGCGCGCTGGTCGAACCCGATCTGGAACGGCTGCTTAACGACGCGGCCAGCACCGTCGCGCTGACGCTGGCGGTCGATTTCGTCAAGATACTGGAACTGCTGCCGGGCGGCGGCGAACTGCTGCTGCGCGCCGGCTTCGGCTGGAACGGCGATCTCGTCGGCACGATTTTGACGACGAGCGCGCCGAATAGCTACACGCGCTTCACTTTGGATTCCGCCGTGCCGGTCGTTATCGGCGATTTTGCCGACGAGAGCCGGTTCGAGGTGCCGCGCTATGTGAAGGACCACGCCTGCACCAGCGGCATGAACGTGACCATCGCCGGCCGCGACGGCCGCGCTTATGGCATCCTCGGCGTCTGCACCATGAAAAAGCGACATTTCAACGCCCAGGAGTCCGCGTTCCTCGCCGCCGCCGGTAATCTCCTCGCCGGCGCCATTCAGCGCCGCCAGCTCGAGCAGCGCCACGAGCTGATGATCCGCGACATGCGCCATCGCTCCGGCAATCTGTTCTCGCAGCTCTTGGCCTTGTTCTCGCAGACGGCGCGGACTTCCAAGAGCATCGCCGATCTCGCCAGCAAATATCAGGCGCGCGTGTTGGCCATGGCCAACGCCCACCGGCTGATTACCGAAGGCGGCTGGCAATCGATCCCGATCAACGAACTGGTCTATGTGGTGCTCGGACCTTACATCGACCGCGCCTCGCTTGATGGACCGAATATCGATCTCGAACCGGACCCGGTGTTCAATCTCAGCGCCGCGCTGCACGAGCTCGCCGCCAATGCCATCAAACACGGCAGCTTGTCGCGCTCCCGGGGCCAGCTCGACCTGCGCTGGACGGTGAGCCGCACCCAGCGCGGCATGACGCTCACGCTCGATTGGGTGGAGAAGAACGGTCCACCGGCGCGGCGGCCGCGCAAAACCGGCTTCGGCTCCCGCCTCATCGATCTCGTCATCGAGCGCCAGCTCAACGGCGAAGTGACCCGCACCTTCTCGCGCAAGGGGCTTGCGGTGAAGCTCGTCGTGCCGCTCACGCATGAGCGCTGGCCGAGCCCGGCGACGCCTGCATAGCCCGCAAGCTGCCTTAACCCTGCGGCTTCCTTCACGCGACTAAATCGGTACATTGGCGCTCGCCGGAAGGCGAGGAGGCAACGCGTGAAAGAACAAGTGGTGAGTTTTCAATCGGCGGGCTTGCGCCTGCATGGCACCTTGGGCTTGCCCGAGGGCTTGCGGCCGTCGGAGCGCCGCGCGGCGTTTCTGGTGCTGCACGGCTTCGGTTCGAACAGCGAAAGCTCGAACGTGCTGGCGCCGACGCGCGTGTTGAGCGAGTTCGGCTATGTCACGCTGCGCTTCGACATGCGCGGTTGCGGCAAGAGCGAGGGCGAGTTCGGCCGCGTCATCTGCCTCGAGCAGGTCGAGGACCTCGGCAACGCGCTCGATTTTCTCAGCCGTCATCCCGCGGTGGATCCGGATCGCATCGGCGCCATCGGTTCGAGCTTTGGCGGCGCCGTCGCAGTCTATGGCGGCGGCACCAATCCGCGGGTCGCCGCGGTGATCTCCAACGGCGGTTGGGGCCACGGCGAGCGCAAATTCCGCGGTCAGCACCGGACGCCGGAAGCCTGGACGAAATTCACAAAAATGCTCGACGAGGGCCGCGCCCATCGCGCCCGCACCGGCCAATCGCTGATGGTGCCGCGCTACGACATCGTGCCGATCCCCAATCACGTGCGCGAGAACCTGGAGAAACAGAAGGTCGGTATGCTGGCGCCGAATTCGGTCGAGATGTTTCCGGCCGAGACGGCGCAGAGCATGTTCGATTTCCGCGCCGAGGAGGTGGTCGGCAATATCGCGCCGCGGCCGCTTTTGCTGATCCACGCCGCCAACGATTCGGTGACGCCGACCGAGCAGTCGATCGAAATGTTCAAGCACGCCGGCCAGCCAGCGGAGCTGCATCTGTTCAGCGGGCTCGATCACTTCCTGTTCGCGGGAAACTCGACGCGGGTGTGGTCGCTGTTGCGCAACTGGCTCGACCTCTATTTCCCGGCGGCGAAATGAGCAGCGAGAAAATCCTCGTCGGCCCCGACACGCTCGGCCGCTTCATCCGCGACGTGCTCATCGCCAAGGGCGCGCGGGAGCGCGACGCCGCCGCCGTCGCCGAAGGCTTGGTGTGGGCCAATCTGCGCGGCGGCGACGGCCACGGCGTGTCGCGGCTGCCGCGCTATCTCAAGCTCATCGAGCGCGGCGAGATCGATATGACGGCCGCGCCGCGGCTCCTTCAGGATCGCGGCGCGAGCTTCGTGCTCGACTGCGGCCACGGCTTCGGTCCGGTAGCCGTTATGCAGGCCGCGGCGCTCGCCGTCGAGCGCGCCAAGCAGTCCGGCATCTGCTTTGCGCTCATCCGCGAGACGACGCATACCGGCGCCATCGGCCGCTATGCGCAATGGATCGCCGCGCGCGGCTGCGCCGCCGTGCTGATGGGCGCCGGGCCGACTTTGATGGCCTATCACGGCGCGCGGGTGGCGAGCTTGGGCACGAGCCCGATCGCCATCGCGGTGCCGAGCGGCAACGGCCCGATCGTGCTCGACATGGCGACCTCGACCATCTCCAACGGCAAGATTCTGCAATCGCGTGCGACCGGCACGCCGCTGCCGCCGCACACGGTGCTGTCCGCCGACGGCGAGCCCACGACCGATCCGGCCAAGGCAGAGATCCTGTTGCCGCTCGGCGGCCCGAAAGGCTCAGGCCTCGCGCTGATGTTCGAGCTCGTGGCGAGCGTGCTCGCTGGCGCGCCGATCCAGGCGCGTGCGCTCGGCCCGGAAAAGCGCGACCGCAACACCGGCAATACCGCGATGTTCGTCATCGACGTCGCAAGCTTCCGGCCGCTCGCCGATTACACCCACGACGCCGATGGGCTCGCGGCCATTCTTAAAAGCCTGCCGCGGCAAGCGGGCTTCGACGAGATCACGCTGCCCGGCGAACGCTCGGCCCGCACCGAAGCGTTGCGCCGAAAATCCGGCATCCCGATCCCGGCAAAGCTTTGGGCGGAGCTTGAAACGATCGCCAAGGCGGAGCGAGTTGCATTGCCGGATCGATTATCCGTTCCCGCAAAATAAGACGGGACGTGGCAGGAAAGCCATCAGGATTACATAGTTGACATTGGAGGGGGTGTTAAATGCGATTTATTCTTGCCGCACTGGTCGCGTGGATAGCAATTATTGGGGTTGCCCGCGCTCAACCCTCGGCGGAGCAACTGCGCCAAAAGAAAGTTGTGAGAATGGATCCGCGCCCACACTGTCAGGTCGATCGAGGCGGGCATTGCTACAATGGCTACACCGCCCAATATCTTTGTATACCGCGCGCCGATTGCGAACATCTGCGCGGCATGGACCACGCTTGGTCTTGGAGAACGGACTAAGTTCGAGGAATTTGTGCCGGCGCTCTAGCTGGCGGGCTTGTGCGACGGCGGTTTCGGATTTTGCCGCTGGCGCAAGGTTTCGGCCGCGCGGCAGACCACTTCCGAAATCTGCAAAAGCTGCTCCCGAAGCGGTGACGTCTTGCGCCAAATCATGCCGATGGTGCGCGACGGTTGCGGTTTCTTGAAGCGGGCAAGCGACACCGAAGCCGAGCGCGTCTCCACCGGCACGGCCATTTCCGGAATCAAAGTGACGCCCATGCCGGCGCTGACCATTTGCACCAGCGTCGACAGCGAGCTCGCGTCCAGCACCTCCCGCGGCAACGCCGATTGCGCGTTGCAGAACGACAGCGCCTGGTCGCGAAAACAGTGCCCCTCTTCGAGGAGCAGGAGTTGCATTTCGCGCAAGGCATTACTGCTGGGCACCGGCGTTCCGGCGTACTCGCCGGGCCGCACCAGTAAAAAATTCTCCGCAAATAGCGCGACCTCGGTCAGCGACGGCTCGGACACCGGCAGCGCGACGATGGCGGTATCGATCCGGCCGTCGGCGAGCTCCTGGATCAGCTTCGAGGTCAGCGCCTCGCGGACGTGAATGTCGAGTTCGGGGTGCAGCCGCGTGAGGGTCTCGATCACCGTCGGCAACAGATAGGGCGCGATGGTCGGAATCATGCCGATGCGGAGCCGGCCCGCCAGCCGGTCGCGCGACGCGCGGGCGAAGTCGCCTAATTCGTCGACCGAACGCAAAATCTCGCGCACACGCGCCGCGGCATCCTCGCCGAATTTGGTCAGGCGCACCTGCCGCGCGCCGCGCTCGATCAGCACGGCGCCGAGCGCCTCTTCCAGGTCCTTGATCTGCATCGACAAGGCCGGCTGCGAGATCGCGCAGGCTGCCGCGGCGCGGCCGAAATGGCTGTGGGTGGCGAGCGCGTCGAAGTAGTGCAGCTGGCGGAGCGTCACGTCTGTCATAAGAATATCTTATCGCAGCAATCACTATTGTCAATTTTACCTGATGGAATATGGTGCGCTAAACTCCCCACAGCACACCCCCACAGCCGATGGAGAAACCCCATGGATGACGTCACAAAGTGTCCGTTCGCCGGCGCGCGCGGACCGAAGAATCGCGACTGGTGGCCGGAGGCGCTCGACATCGAAATGCTCCATCGCAACTCATCCTTGTCCGATCCGATGGGCAAGGATTTCGACTACGCCAAGGAATTCAAGAGCCTCGACCTCAACGCCGTGATCAAGGACCTCCAAGCCTTGATGACGAATTCGCAAAGTTGGTGGCCGGCCGATTTCGGTCATTACGGCGGCTTGATGATCCGCATGGCCTGGCACTCCGCCGGCACCTACCGCATCACCGACGGCCGCGGCGGCGCCGGCGCCGGTCAGCAACGATTCGCGCCGCTCAACAGCTGGCCGGATAACGCCAGCCTCGACAAAGCGCGCCGGCTGTTGTGGCCGATCAAGCAGAATTACGGCCGGAAAATCTCCTGGGCCGACCTGATGGTTCTCGCCGGCAATGTCGCGCTCGAATCGATGGGCTTTAAGACCTTTGGCTTTGCCGGCGGCCGCGCCGACGTCTGGGAACCGGAAGAGCTGTACTGGGGTCCCGAAGGCACCTGGCTCGGCGACGAGCGCTATAGCGGCGAGCGCCAGCTCGCCGAGCCGCTCGGCGCGGTGCAGATGGGCCTCATCTACGTCAATCCGGAAGGGCCGAACGGCAAGCCGGATCCGGTGGCGGCCGCCAAAGACATCCGCGAGACATTCTTCCGCATGGCGATGAACGACGAAGAAACCGTCGCGCTGATTGCCGGCGGCCACACCTTCGGTAAGACCCACGGCGCCGGCGATCCGTCGCTGCTCGGCCCGGCGCCGGAAGGCGGGGCGATCGAGGATCAAGGCCTCGGCTGGAAGAGCAAGTTTGGCACCGGCGTCGGCGCCGACGCCATCACCGGCGGTCCGGAGGTCACCTGGTCGCAAACCCCGACCAAGTGGAGCAACCGCTTCTTCGACAACCTGTTCAAATACGAATGGGAGCTGACCAAGAGCCCCGCCGGCGCCCAGCAGTGGCAAGCCAAAAACGCCGAAGCAACGGTGCCGGATGCGTTCGACAAGTCGAAAAAGCATGTGCCGACCATGCTGACCACGGATCTATCGCTGCGCATGGACCCGGCCTACGAGAAAATCTCGCGGCGCTTCTACGAGCATCCCGAACACTTCGCCGACGCGTTCGCGCGCGCCTGGTTCAAGCTCACGCACCGCGACATGGGCCCGATCGCGCGCTATCTCGGCCCGCAGGTGCCGAAGGAGGCGCTGATCTGGCAGGACCCGATTCCGTCGGTGAATCATCCGCTGGTCGACGACAAGGATATCGCCGCCTTGAAGGAGAAGATTCTCGCCTCCGGTCTCACGGTATCGCAGCTCGTCTCGGCCGCCTGGGCCTCGGCCTCGACCTTCCGCCGCTCCGACAAGCGTGGCGGCGCCAACGGCGCGCGCATTCGGCTTAGCCCGCAGAAGGACTGGGACGTCAATGAGCCGAAACAGCTCGCCACCGTGCTGCAAAAGCTCGAAGCGATCCAGAAGGCGTTCAACGCTTCGGGCGCCGGCGGCAAGAAGATATCGCTCGCCGACCTAATCGTTCTCGGCGGCGGCGCGGCGATCGAGAAAGCGGCCAAGGACGCCGGCCTTAGCGTGAAGGTCCTCTTCGCGCCGGGCCGCGGGGACACCTCGGCCGAGCAGACTGACGTCGAATCCTTCGCGCCGCTCGAACCGCGGGCCGACGCCTTCCGCAACTATATCGGGCCCAAGCAGCAGTTCATGCAGCCCGAGGAGGCGATGATCGACCGCGCGCAGTTACTGACGCTGACCGGACCGGAGACGACGGTTCTCATCGGCGGCCTGCGCGTCCTTGGCGCCAATGCCAAGGGGTCGAAGCACGGCGTCCTGACCAAACAGCCCGGCAAGCTCTCGAACGACTTCTTCCTCAACCTGCTCGACATGGCCACCGAGTGGACGCCGGCCGGCGATGGCGTCTACGAGGGCCGCGACCGCAAGAGTAAAGAGCTCAAGTGGACCGCGACCCGCGTCGACTTGATCTTCGGTTCGCATTCGCAATTGCGCGCCTTCGCGGAGGTCTACGGCAGCGCGGATTCGAAAGAGAAGTTCGCCAAAGACTTCGTGGCGGCGTGGACCAAAGTGATGAACGCCGATCGCTTCGATCTCATGCCGAGCTACGCCAAAGCGGCGTAGGGTTTGTATCAACGCGCAAAACCAAACGGCCGGGCAAATCCCGGCCGTTTCTTTTGGCCGGCGCGGTCCGACCTCAGGATTGCGCCGTGGCGACCGCGCCCGCGGCCGGCGTAACCCAGGTGACGGCGCGATAGCGCTGCGCGATCGTCGTCAGCTCCTCGCGCGAGATCACGTCTTCGATGTGCGCGAAGCCGTTCGGCGCGCGCTCGTGCGCCATCTGCATGACTTGCTCCGGACCGAGCTGCCGGTTCGAGATCACGATCTGGTTGGTGGCCTCGCGCCGCTCCTGCTCATAATTCGCCAGACATTCCGCTGCCGTGCCTCTCGCCGCGAGCGCCGCCGCCAGCGCACGTCCGTCGCGAATGGCTTGCGATGCGCCGTTCGCCCCGATCGGATACATCGGATGCGCCGCGTCGCCGAGCAGCGTGATACGGCCGAACGACCAGCGCGGCAGCGGATCGCGGTCGATCATCGGATATTCATAGACGCGGTCGGCGTCGCGGATAATCTGCGGCACGTCGGCCCAGGAGAACCGCCAGTCCGCATAAGCAGGCAGGAATTCCTCGAGCTTGCCCTCACGATTCCAGTCCTCGCGGCGCAGCATCTTGGCGGCGTGGATTTCGGCGATCCAATTGAGGATTTGCCGGCCGTCCGCGTCGGGCGGCGCGATCGGATAGGCGATGAATTTCTGCTCGCGATAGCCGGCGAACACCATGGTGTGTCCGCCGAACAGCGGCTTGGTCCGCGTCATGCCGCGCCACAGCAGCATGCCGGCAAAGACCGGATCGCCTTCCGCGGGATAAAGCAGCTTGCGGACGGTCGAGTGAATGCCGTCGGCGCCGATCAAAGCGTCCGCCTCGGCCTGTACCGAAGGCCCGGTTCGGCGGCCGGTCGCAAAACTTGCGGCGATGCGATCCGCGGCATCCTCGAACGCGACCAGATGATGATCGGTGTGTATCCGCTCCGGCCCCAGCCGTTTCTTGGCCGCCGCGAGCAGGATGCCTTGCAGGCGCCCGCGGTGGATCGAAATCTGCGGCCAGGCATGTCCCGCGGCGCGGCCGCGCGGCTCGCGCCAGATGTCCTGGCCGAGGCGGTTGAACATCGCCCATTCGTCGCAGGAATTGCCGGCCGCCTCGAGTTCGTCGCGCAAACCCAGAAGCTCGAGCTCGCGCACCGCATGCGGCTGCAGATTGATGCCGACACCGAGTTCCGCCATGTGCGGAACGGATTCGTAGACGTCGGCCTCGATTCCCTCCGCCTGCAGAAACAAGGCAGCCGCCAACCCCCCAATGCCGCCGCCGGCGATCGCGATTTTCATGGGCATCTCGATCCGCTTTTTACGTAGGCGAAAACTAGCGCAAAGGGCGCGCGCCGCCTATTCGGCCTTGACGCCCGCAGCGCGGATCACCCCGCCCCAGCGTTGCCGTTCATCGCGGAGAAAATCGGCCATCTCGGCCGGCGTGTCGCCGACCGCGGTGACGCTCATGTCGACGAGCCGCTGGGCCATGTCCGGTTCGTGGATCGCCGCGGCGACGGCCGACGACAATTTGGCGGCGAGCTCGGGCGGCGTACCCGGCGGTGCGACCATGCCGAACCAGGTCGAGGCTTGATAGCCCGGCAGCACTTCGGCCAGCGCCGGGACATCGGGCAAAAACGGATTGCGCTTGGCGCTGCCGACGGCGAGCGCGTGGAGCTTCCCCGCTCTGATCTGGGGCAGCACCGTCGAGAGCTCGATGAACATCATGTCGATGCGGCCGCCGAGGAGGTCGGTCAGCGCCGGCGCGCTGCCCTTATACGGCACATGGACGATGTCGATCCCCGCCATCGATTTGAACAGCTCGCCGGCGAGATGCGCGCTGGTGCCGTAACCCTGCGACGCGAAATTGAGCTGGTTCGGATGCGCCTTGGCGAACGCGATCAGCGCGCTGACGCTCGTCGCTTCCTCCTTCGGCGGCACCGCCAGCACCAGCGGCACGGTGGCAACCAGCGAGATCGGCACGAAGCTGTCGGGATCGTAGGCAAGCTGTTTGAATAGCGTCTTGTTGACGGCGAGCGGCGCCGGATAGGTGAACAAGAGCGTGTAGCCGTCCGGCGCGGCCTTGGCCGCTTCCTCGGCGCCGATATTGCCGCCGGCGCCGGGACGGTTGTCGACGATCACCGGCTGCCCCCATTTCGCCTGCAGCTTCTGCGCCACCATGCGCACCAGCGAGTCGGTCGTGGCGCCCGCCGGCGACGGCACGATCATCTTGATCGGCCGCGCCGGATAGGTTTGGGCCTGGCTCAAGGCCGGAAGGCCGAGCCCGATCGCGGCCGCCAGTAAAAGTCGCAGGATCGGTTTCATGGGCGCTCTTCCCCGTTTCAGTCTTTATGCGCGCAAGGTTATCGTTGGCTGAGCAATTGTCCATGCTCGCGCGAGGAAGCGGATTTGCGTTTCCCGGATGCGGTGCAGCGTGAAACGGTGCACCGCTGATCCGGGACCGTTACGATCCCGGGTCTGCAGCGCACCACTTCGTGCTGCGCTGCGCCCGGGAAATGAGTATTGAGATTTCGTCTCCATCACAGAGACGTGATGTGACAAACGTCCCCGGTATAGATACATAGCCTCCGTCAAAGCTTGCTCATCGAAGGGCACATTCCGGGTGCGACCTAGAAGGTGGAGCAAGTGCGGTTCCCGCGGGCGGTCTCGCAAACCGTTCCCGGGCGGCTCAGGCATCGCTTTGGCCGGCACCATGACCGGTCTGCGGGGTGCGCCGCTGGACTGGGACAGCGCGCGGCGGGTAACGCCCGCTTGCGGCACGTCCCAGGAAACACGGCCTGGGCTGAGCCACGGCATTCATTTGCGTGGCAAGCGCCGCGGTGGAGCGCCGAAAGGCGAGCGCGCCCGAAGCGCGGACGAATGGCAACATTCGTTTGCGCGGCGCGCGCCGGGCCCCGCCGGGCACGGCAAAAAGAGTGCGCGCCTTTTGGCGCTCCGCCTCCCTTCTTTTATTTGGGGCGTTTGGACGGGCTTTCTTGAAGCGTGCAGCAAACCTCGGATGCCAAGGCGCACCGCGAGAACGACAGCGTATTTCATCCGCCCCCACGACAGTGGGGAGGGGGACCGCGCACTTGCGCGGTGGAGGGGGCGTCTGAGATGAAACTTCGTTGCCGTTGCAGAACGATCGTCGCGGCCCGCGCTCCGCCCACCATCCTTCGCGCTGCGCGCTACGGATGGTCCCCCTCCCCGCGTTCGCGGGGAGGGAAAAGCTACCCCTCCGCCAGCCGCAGACCAATCAGGCGGTCGAGCGTGGCGTGGTCGGAAAGGAGTGCCGCCGAAGGGCCGCTGTGGGCGATCTGGCCGCGTTCCAGCACCACAGCGTGCTGCGTCAGCGGCAGCGCGATCTCGACGTGCTGCTCGACCAGGATGAGGGCGCAGGTGCCTTCTCGGGTCATGCGGGCGATGGCCGCGGCGAGCTCGTCGATGACGATGGGAGCGAGGCCCTCGAGCGGCTCGTCAAGCAACAACAGCGACGGATTGGTCATCAGCGCGCGGGCGATGGCGAGCATTTGCTGCTCGCCGCCGGAGAGCTGGTTGCCGAAATTGCGCCGGCGCTCGGCAAGGCGGGGAAACAGATCGTACACCGCCGGCAAATTCCAGCGTCCGGCGCGCGCGGCGACGGTGAGGTTCTCTTCCACAGTCAGCGAGGGAAAGATCTCGCGCTCCTGCGCCACCCAGCCGATGCCGGCGAGCGCGCGGCGATGCGGCGGCAGTGCCGTGATATCCGCGCCGCGCCAGAGGACGCAGCCGCGGCTGACTTGGGTGTAGCCCATGATGGTGAGAAGGAGCGTCGATTTGCCGACGCCGTTCCGCCCAAGCACGGCAAGCCCACCGCGCTCGGGCAGGTCGAACGACACGCCGTCGAGCGCCACGGCCGGGCCGTAGCCGGCGCGGACGTCGTCAAACGACAACAGCGGCGCGGTCACGGCGCGATCCCCGAGCGGCTTCTTTGCAAGGCGCCGTCATGATGGCCCTTGCCGAGATAGACCGCGCGCACCCGCGGATCGGACGCGATCTCGGCCGGCGTGCCTTCGGTGAGCACGCGGCCACCGACCATGACGATGACGCGCGAGGCGAAGCGAAACACGAGGTCCATGTCATGCTCGATGAACAGTACCGTGATATCGCGCGACAGGCCGGCGATGGCGGCAAACAAATCCTTGCTTTCCTCGCGCGGCACGCCGGCCGCCGGCTCATCGAGCAGCAACACTTTCGGCTTGGTCGCCAACGCCAGCGCGATTTCGAGGAGCCGCTGCTGGCCGTAAGGCAATTCGCGCGTGACGCGGTGACAGGCCGGCCCCAGCGTCAAGGCCTTGAGAATCTCATAAGCCTCGTCGATCTCGTGGCTGTAGGCGGCAAGCTGCCGCCACCAGGTCTGCGCCACGCGGCGCCGCTCGCAGACCACGAGCGTCACCGATTCCAGCGCGGTGAGATGCGGAAACAGTGAATTGATCTGATAGGTGCGCACCAGGCCGCGCCGCACCCGCTCGTCCGGCGGAAGCGCGGTGATGTCGCCGTCGCCCAGAAAAATCGCGCCGGCATCGGGCCGCAGCATGCCGGTGATCAGATTGATCAGCGTGGTCTTGCCGGCGCCGTTGGGGCCGATCAGCGCGTAGCGCACGCCGGCCGGCAGCTCGATGGCGATATCCTCGGCGACCACCAGCGAGCCGAACCGCTTGGCGAGGCCGCGCGTGGAGAGCGCCGGCGCGGTCAC
This sequence comes from uncultured Alphaproteobacteria bacterium, assembly GCA_963822935.1. Classification (GTDB taxonomy): domain Bacteria; phylum Pseudomonadota; class Alphaproteobacteria; order Rhizobiales; family Xanthobacteraceae; genus BOG-931. The sequence goes on along the minus strand of CAWGJP010000007.1, from coordinate 163,096 downwards.
GGGTGGCTCCAGCGGGCCGTGAGTTTGGCAAGCCCGCCGAGGATGCCGTTGGGCAGGACCATGACGACCGTCACCAGCAGCACGCCGATCCAGAAATACCAGTATTGCGGTTCGATGCCGGAGAAACGGTCACGCGCGATCATGTAGATCACGGCGCCGACAAGCCCGCCATAAAGCCGGCCGGCGCCGCCGAGAACGAGGATCACCAGCAATTCGGCGGAGCGCTCGAAGCCGAGCGAATCGAGCGACAGTGTCTCGGTGGTCTGCGCCAACAGCGCGCCGGCGATCCCGGCCATGGCGGCGGAGATCGTATAGATGGTGCGGATATGGGCGCGGCTCGGCGCGCCGATCGCCGGCATGCGCACATAATTTTCGCGGATGCCGCGCAGCGACAGGCCGAACGGCGAATGAATGAGCCGCCGCGCGAACACGAACAGCACGAACAGCACCACGAGCGAATAGGCATAGGCGACGTAGCCATAGAGATCGAATTGGAAATGCCCGAGCAATTTCCAGGTTTCTATGCCCTGCAGGCCGTCGAAGCCGCCGGTCAGCCAGCCGGCGCTGTTGGCGAGCTCCTCCAGCATCAGACCGAAGCCGAGCGTCAGCATGATCAGCGCCAGATGGCGGAACCGGCAAATGACGAAGCTCGTCGCATAGCCGACGATCCCGGCTGCGATCGCGGCGACGATGAGACCGGTGATCGGCTCGCCCCAGCCGTATTTGGAGAGCAAGCCCGCCGCATAGGCGCCGACCCCGAAAAACGCGGCATGGCCGAGCGAGACGATGCCGGCATAACCGAGGATCAGATCGAGCGACAAGGCGAACAAGGCGGTGATGGCGATCTGGCTCGCCAGGATCAGATAGTCGGGGAACAGCGCGAACGGCGCCAGCGTCGCCAGCCAGAACACGATCTCGACCGGCCGCCACCGCGTACGCGAGGCAAAGTAAAGCTTTGGCGCATCAAAACTCTGGATCAACGCCATCGCTCAGCGTCTCCCGAACAGGCCGCGCGGCCGCCACATCAGGAGCACGATCATCACCAGATAGATGAGAAAAGCGCCGAGGGCTGGCACGTAATATTTGCCGGCGACGTCACTGATGCCGAGCAGCGCCGCGGCGACGAACGACCCGGAAATCGAGCCGAGGCCGCCGACCGATACGACGATCAGGACATAGACGAGGTAGGTCAGCGCAAACGACGGATCGAGCCCGACGATCTCGATGGCGAGCGCGCCGCCGAGACCGGCAAGCCCGCTGCCGAGCGCGAAGGTGACGGCAAAAGTGCGGTCGACGTCGATGCCGAGACCGCGCGCCATGCGTTCGTTGTCAACCGCCGCTCGCACCTTGGCGCCGAAGCGAGTGTATTCGACGGTCAGCACCAACAGCGCCGTGATCGCCAGCGCAATCGCGATCATGATCAGGCGATAGACGGCAAAGCGCAGGCCGAGGAAGGTGAGCGAGCTGCGCAAATATTCCGGCAGCGGCAACGGCTTCTGCTCGGTGCCGAAGATATAGGCCGCCACCGCGATCGAAATGAAGACGATGCCGATGGTCAGCAGCACCTGATCGAGATCGGTCGCCCGATAGAGCCGGCGATAGAACAGGCGCTCGAAGCCGACGCTGACCACAGCCGCGGTGATAAAGGCGCAGGGCAGCGTGGCGAAAAACGGCCAGCCGTAGCGGGTCATCAGCGCGACGGTCACGTAGCCGCCCAGCATGGCAAAGCTGCAATGGGCGAGATTGATGAAGTTCATCATGCCGAGCGTCACCGACTGCCCGACCGAGAGCAAAAACAGCAGCATTCCATAAGCAAAGCCGTCGAACAGCACGCCGAAAATCGGAGGAAGCATGGCCGGACGGCTCCTCTGGAGAGTTCGCGAGCCTATCGAATCGGGACGCTGCGGGCCAAATCGTTTTGGCCCGCCGCGTTATGGTTCAGCTTGAGCATGGTCGCTCGCGGCGGCGCGTTATTTGTTCATCGCCGCCTTGAACGGATCCTTGACGTTGGGAAAGCTCGCAATGGTGACGTTGACGAGTTTGCCGTTCACCTTCTCGATCTTGCGGATATAGACGGTCTGGATGACATCGCGGGTTTCCGGATCGATCGACATCGGGCCACGCGGACTGTCCCAGGCCGCGCCCTTGGCCGCGGCAATCAGCGAATCGCCGTCGGTCTTGGTGCCATCCTTGGTCAGCGCAATGTCGATCAGGTGCGTGCCGTCGTAACCGCCTGCCGAGAAGAAGTCGGGGTTGCGGCTGTAGTCGGCGTTGTAGTCCTTGACGAACTGCTTGTTCGTCGCATTGTCGAGATTGTAGTCGTAATTGCCCGAGGTAATGATGCCTTCGGCCTCGTCACCCATGCTGGCAATCGCGTGCTCGTCGGCGATTTCCGCCTGGCCCAGCACTTCGGTTTTCTTCGGATCGATGCCACGCTCGGCGAGCGCCTTGCCGAATGCGCCAGGCTGCGAGCCGCCCGGGATCATGACGAAAATGCTCTGCGGGTTAAGATCCTTGGCGCGCTGCACATAGGCGGAGAAATCCGGATTTTGCACCGCCATGCGTACCGAGCCGAGAACCTTGCCGCCGGCGGCCGAGAAGGCCTTCTCGAACGCGGTTTCGGCATCGATGCCGGGACCGTAATCGGTGACCATGGTGTAGGCGCTTTGGTCGCCGTTCTTCTGCGCCCAGGTCGCCAGCGTCTCGTTGACCTGCGGCACCGTGAACGAAGTGCGCGCCATGTACGGCGACTTGGTGGTGATGATGGCGGTCGCCGCATTCATGACCACCATAAATTTTTTCGCTTGCGCCGACACTTCCGCTGCGGCGAGCGCGTTCGGCGTCAGCGCGAAGCCGGCCAGGATATCGACATGATCGCGCGTGATCAGCTCCTCGGCGAGCCGCTTGGCGACCGGCGGATTGATGCCGCCGGTGTCCTTGCGGACGATCTCGACATTCATGCCGCCGAGCTTGTTGCCGTGCTGCTTGAGATAGAGCTTGATGCCGTCATCCATCTGCGTCGCGGTGTCGGCGAACTGGCCCGAATAGGGCAGGATGAGGCCGATCTTGATTGTCCCCTGAGCATGGCCGGCGGCCGGCAACAGGCTTGCCGCGAGGAGGCCGATGCCAGCTAACAAGATACGTTGCATGGTATCCTCCCATTGTCGTGCTGACGTCATGACTGTACCACGTCGCCGATCGCCCGAAGCGCCGCGCATTTTGACGCGGCGTTCTTGGCGCGGCTTTGGGCGAGGCCGGCGTCAATGCGGCATGCGCGCCTTGGCCGGGTCTTTGACGTTCGGAACGCTGTCAAACTCGACGTTGCGCAGCTCGTCGCCGACCTTCTCGACGCGGCGGATATAGACGGTCTGCACGATATCACGCGTTTCCGGATCGATGCTGATCGGGCCGCGCGGGCTTTCCCAGCCCATGCCCTTGGCGGCGGCGATCAGCGAGTCGCCGTCGGCCTTGCCGCCGGTCTTTTTCAGCGCCTCGTAGATCAAGCGCGTGCCGTCATAGCCGCCCACCGCGAAGAAATCCGGATTGCGATGGAATTCGTCGTTGAAGGCTTTGACGAACTCATGATTGAGCGGCGAGTCGTGATTGAAGTCATAGTCCGCGACGGTAATGATGCCGATCGCGGCGTTGCCCATGCTCTTGAGCGCGGTTTCGGCGCCAAGCGCGTCCTGCCCCAGCACTTTCGTCTTGGTCACGTCGATGCCGCGCTCGGCGAGCGCCTTGCCGACCGCTCCGGGTTGGGCGCCACCGGGAATCCAGATGTAAATCGCATCCGGGTGGGCGTCCTTCGCCGCCTGAACGAAAGCGGAGAAATCCGGATTGCCTACCGGAAAGCGCACCGAGCCGATGATCTGGCCGCCGCCTTCCTTGAAGCCGGTCTGGAACCAGGTTTCCGCGTCGATGCCGGGACCGTAGTCGGACACCATGGTGTAGACCGTCTTGATGCCGTTCTTCGCCGCCCAGACGCCGAGCGTGTAATTGAGCTGCGGCGTCGTCGAGGAGGTACGGGCGATGTAAGGCGACTTCGTCGTGATGATCGCCGTCGCGGCGTTCATGACCACCATGAATTTCTTGGCCTCGGCGGAAACGTCGGCCGCCGCCAGCGCGTTCGGCGTCAGCGAGAAGCCGGCCAAAATATCGGCGTGGTCGCGGACGATGACCTCCTGCGCCAGGCGCTTGGAGACGTCGGGCGCCATGCCGCCGGTGTCCTTGCGAATGAACTCGATCTTCTTACCGGCAACGGTGTCGCCGTGCTGCTTGACGTAAAGCTTGATGCCATTGTCGATCTGCATGCCGGTGTCAGCGAACTGGCCGGAATATTCGTTGATGATGCCGACCTTGACCGAGTCTTGCGCGCTGGCTGCGCCGCCGAACGTCGTCGCCGCCATCAAGCCGGCAAGTCCAATCAGGATTCTTCGCATTGTTGCCTCCCCCTGCTCATCGATGAGCCTGTTTCCGAAGCCTATCCTCATTCAGGCTCGGCGCGAGTGCAATCTGGCTTGGCCCCGCTCGTGCGGAGACGGTGGGACGCGGCCCCAATGGCCCCTTGCACAGGCCGATGGGGCATGGTCCAGAATACCGCCGGTAAGCGGCGGAATAAGCGATAGATCGACACATGGATCGCCAACCCATATCGGCCGGCACCATCGATGCGGACGAGGTCGCGCGTTTCTCGCGTCTGTCCGGGCAATGGTGGAATCCGCGCGGCCCGATGGCGGCGCTGCATAAATTCAACCCGGTCCGCCTGGCCTACATCCGCGACCGCGCCGCCGCGCATTTCGGCCGCGACCCGAAGCGGCTCGACAGCCTCGCAAACTTGCGCGTGCTGGATGTCGGCTGCGGCGGCGGCATCCTGGCCGAGCCGCTGGCGCGGCTTGGCGCGGCGGTCGTCGGCGCCGACCCTTCCGAGCGTAATATCGAGGTGGCGAGGCACCACGCCGCGCAATCGGAACTGGCGATCGATTACCGCAACACCAGCGCCGAGGCGCTGGCCGAGGCCGGCGAAACCTTCGACGTCGTGCTCGCCATGGAAGTGGTCGAGCATGTTAGCGACGTCGGTTTGTTCGTCGAGGTCGCGGCCGCGATGGTCAAGCCCGGCGGGCTCCTCTTCGTCGCGACGCTCAATCGCACCATGAAAAGCTTTGCGCTGGCGATCGTCGGCGCCGAATATATTCTGCGCTGGCTGCCGCGCGGCACCCATCAGTGGGACAAGTTCGTGACGCCGAACGAGCTCGAAATCGCCATTGAACAAAGTGGCATGCAAATCGCCGGAGAAACCGGCGTGATCTATAATTTGCTTGCCGACCGCTGGCAGCTCTCCGCCGACATGGACGTCAACTACATGATTGTCGCAGACAAGATGGCGTGACGCTGCGGTGACTGCTTATCCCTGGCTCTGGATCGTCTTCACGATCATCGCCGCCGCCGCGCAAACCGTGCGCAACGCGATGCAGCGCGAGTTGACCGGGACGCTCGGCACGCTCGGCGCCACGCATGTGCGGTTCCTGTTCGGCTTTCCGTTCGCGCTTCTTTTCCTCACCGTCCTGATGCTGTGGACCGGCGCCCCATTGCCGCACACCGGTTGGGCTTTCTGGCTCTGGGTGCTCGACGGCTCCGCGGCGCAGATCGCCGCGACCGCGCTGATGCTTGCGGCGATGGGCGAGCGCTCATTCGTCGTCACGATTGCCTACATCAAGACCGAGCCGATCCAGGTCGCGGTGTTCGGCCTGATTTTCCTCGGTGACGTGGTGACCGTGCCGATGATGATCGCGATCATCGTTGCCACCTCGGGTGTCGTCATCATGTCCACCAAACCCGGCGGCATGGTCGGCGGCATCAAGCCGACGCTCCTTGGACTTGCCTCCGGCGGCATGTTCGCGCTCTCCGCGATCGGTTATCGCGGCGGCATCCTCAGTCTGCGCCTGCCGAATTACATAATGTCGGCGACGTTCACGCTGGCGGTCGGCCTCGTCGTCACCACGGCGATGCTGTCCAGCTATCTGGCGGTCCGCGCGCCAAGTGTCATGCCCGCCATCATGCGCGTTTGGCGGCGTTCGCTGTTCGCCGGCTTCATGGGCGCGTTCGCCTCGCAATTCTGGTTTCTCGCCTTCGCCCTTGCCACCGCCGCGAGCGTGCGGACGCTGGCTTTGGTGGAAGTCTTGTTTGCGCAGCTCGTCGCGCGCTTCGCCTTCGGCCAGCGCACCACGGTGCGCGAAGCCGTCGGCATGGTGCTGGTCGTCGCCGGCGTCGTGCTACTGATTTTGGCTTATTAGACGGCGACCCGAATACTGCCTTGGAATATCGGCCGCGGGCGGAGCGACTTACAACGGCTTGATGCCCGCAAACTTGATCACCTTGGCCCACTTCTCGGTTTCGTCGGCGATGAATTTTCCGAATTCAACAGGCGTCATCGACATCGGCTCAACGCCGATTTCTGCAAAGCGCGCCTTCACCCGGGGATCGGTAACAACAGCGTTGATCTCTTTGTTGAGCCTGTCGATAATTTCAGCGGGAGTATTCTTCGGAGCGCCGACCCCCTGCCAGCCGCTCGCCTCATAGCCTGGCAAAAAATCCCCCAACGGAGGGATGTCCGGCAGCGCCTCCTGACGCGTCACAGTCATGGCCGCCAACGCCTGCAGCTTGCCGGCCCTGATAAATCCGATTGTTGACGACACTGGATTAAACCCGACCTGCACCCGTCCACCAAGCAGATCGGACATGTAATCGCCGCGATACGGCACGTGAACCAGATCGACGCCGGCCATCATCTTGAACAGTTCGCCGAAGATGTGGGGCGCCGTCCCGTCGCCCGGCGAGGCCATGTTGAGCTTGCCCGGATTGGCTTTCGCGTAGGCGATGAACTCCGGAATGGTTTTGGCGGGGACCGATGGATTGACAACCATGACAAAGAGGGTGCGCGCCGCAGGTGCGACCGGCGCAATGTCGCGAATAAAATTGAAATTGAGGTCCGGGTAGAGCGTGGCATTGATGGTGTTTGCCGCCGCTGTCCAAAGCAGTGTGTAGCCGTCCGGCGGCGCCTCCACAACGACTTCGGTGCCGATATTGCTGCCGGCGCCGGGCCGGTTCTCAATGACGAACTGTTGGCCCAACCGCTCCGACAATCGTTGGCCGACCAGGCGCGCGATAATGTCAGGCCCGGTGCCCGGAGGGAAGCCGACGACGATGCGGACCGGCCGCGCCGGATAGGCTTGCGCCCGCGCCACGCGGGAAACGGCTGGAAACGCGACTGCGCCTGCTGCCAGATGCAGAAATCGCCGACGGGGAAGTTTCATGATGGCTCCCGGCATCGCTGCGCAGTGGGCGCGAGGACGCTCGATAGTGAAAGCGGGACGTTTCCCGGCAGTCAGCCATACTGCGCGTTGTACTCTAGAGGCACTTCGTATAAGTAGAACTGTGAATTCTGTTATAACTACATAGGTAAATCCGATGCCCCGAGCGGAGCGCGATTGGGAACGCCGGATCGGCGGCCGCCTTAAGCTGCGCGATCTCCACATCCTGTCCACGGTGGTCCAGTGGGGCAGCATGGCCAAGGCGGCGACGCATCTCGCCATGTCTCAGCCGGCGGTGTCCGAGGCCATTGCCAATCTCGAAGCAGCGCTCAAGGTCAATCTCCTCGACCGCAATGCGCGTGGCGTCGAGCCGACGATCTACGCTACAGCGCTGCTCAAGTGCGAGCACGCCGTGTTCGATGAATTACAGCAAGGCATCAAGGAGATCGCGTTTCTGGCCAATCCGACTGCAGGCGAAGTGCGCTTGGCAACAACCGAAGTCCTAGCTTGCGGACTGGTGCCACACGTCATCGAGCGGCTGTCGCGGCGCCATCCGCAGATTTTAATCCACGCCGTCGTGTCGGATACGACGACGCTGGAATTTCGCGAATTGCGCGAACGCCGCGTCGACATTTTGTTGGCACGTGTACCGGAGGCCATCGTCGACGAGGACATTGATTTCGACATCTTTCACGAGGATGCGCACTCCGTCGTCGCGGGCGCGCAAAGCCCTTGGGCGCGCCGCCGCAACGTCACTTTGGCGGAGTTAGTGGACGAGCCTTGGGTGTTTCCGCACGCTCAGGTGGTCCGCGAACTCATTACGGCCGCGTTCCGCGCCCATGGTCTATCGCTTCCGCGGGAACGGGTCACCTCGGGCACGCTGCATCTGCAAAGACATTTGCTGGCAACGGGGCGCTTTCTGACAATCACGTCCAACACCGTCCTGCACTACAACGCCGAACAGTGGGCGGTGAAAGCGCTACCGATCGACTTGCGGATAAAGCCGCGGCCGCACGCAATTTTGCGGTTGAAGAAACGCACCCTCAGTCCGGTGGTCCAACTTTTCATCGACGAACTGAAAGCCGTGGCTGGCACCGCGCATAAGTCGGTGCGGAAAGCTGCGACGCGCTCGTCCTAGTCGCTGACGTCGCTGCCAGCGCCGAACGACACCATCCCGAGCATAATGGGGCGCGAGGTCTGCTATCGGTCGATCGGTCCTTTACGGACAAAGGCAATTATCGCCATGGATGTCCGCTTTCAGGTAGAGCAGACGTTTGGTCTATTTTATAAGTGCCCGGCCTAATTCTTGTCGTCAGGCAGAATCGGCAGCGGGTGAAACGCGATGCCTTCTTCGTGCAATTCCTTGGCTTCCTCCGGCGATGCTTCGCCGTAGATCGAGCGATGCTCGGTCTCGCCGTAATGGATCTTGCGCGCCTCTTCCGGAAACCGCTGTCCCACATAACTCGCGTTCTTGGTGATGTGGTCGCGCAGCTCTTTGAGCTTCGCCCGCAGCTCGCGCTCCGGCGGCGACATCATCGCCACCGGGCTTTTTGGCGGGATTGCGGGCATTGGCGCCGGCTGCAGCGGCGGCGGATTGGGCGGCGCCGGCGATGGGCCGGGCGGCTGCGGCGCGGCCGCCTCCTCGCGCATCGCGCCTGACGCCAGACTTGGCGCCATAATCGCTTTTTCGACCTTTGCCGAACCGCAGACGGGACAGGTCACCAGCGACCGCTTGAGCTGCTTGTCGTAGGCAGCCGAGTTGGCAAACCAGCCGTCGAAGCTGTGGCCTTGGTCGCAGATGAGCGCGTAGCGGATCATGACGACTCCCGCACGGCGTGCAGGTAAGTTGGCTCGGCCATCGGCTCGACCAGCTCGAAACGCCGGCCGTGACGCAGCGACGGAATCCGCGACCGTGCCGCCGCGACTTCGGCAGGGTCGATCTCCGCGATCAGCACGGCGGGCTCGATGCCGCCCTCGGCAACAATGCGGCCCCACGGATCGACGATCAGCGAATGGCCGAAAGTCTCGCGCCCGTTCTGGTGCTTGCCGCCTTGCGCCGCGGCGAACACGAAGCTGCCGTTTTCGATGGCGCGGGCGCGCATCAGGACGTGCCAATGCGCCTCGCCGGTCTGCCGGGTAAACGCCGACGGAATCGCCAGGAACGAGGCGCCGGCTTCGGCCAGCGCGCGATAAAGCGCCGGGAAGCGCAGATCGTAACAGACCGTCAGACCGAGCCGGCCCCACGGCAGGTCGGCGATGACGGCAAGCTCGCCGGCGCGGTAATTGTTGGATTCGCGATAACTCTCGCCGCCGGCAAGATCAACGTCGAACGTGTAAATCTTGTCATAGCGTGCGGCGATGTCGCCCTTGCGGTCGATCAGAAAAGACCGGTTGGCGGCTTTCTCCGGCGACGCCTTGATGGCGAGCGAGCCGATATGGATGTAGATGCCGAGCTTGCGGGCGAGCTCCCGCAGCGCTGCCAGTGCCGGATCATGCTCTTCGTCGACGATTTTGGCGAACAGCTGCTCGCGCTTGAGCGCCAGAATATTGGTCATCTCCGGCGTCAATACATAATCGGCGCCGCCGCGCTTGGCTTCGTCGACCGCCGCCAATAGCGCGACAAGATTGTCCCGCGGCTCGAGTTCCGAGCGCATCTGCACGAGGCCGACCTTGAACGTCGATGCTGCTGCCCCGCTCATGCGGGCGGTCCTTTTGCTGTCTGTTCCTTGAGCTGTGCCAGCAGCGGATCGAGCTTGCCGGCTTCTTCAAGGGCATAGAGATCGTCGCAGCCGCCGACATGGGTCGTGCCGACGAATATCTGCGGAAAGGTGCTGTGTCCGTTGGATCGCGCGATCATCTCTTTGCGTTTGTCCCGATTGGCGCTGACGTCGATCTCGTTGAAGTCTACGCCCTTACGGGAGAGCAGTTCCTTGGCGTCGAAGCAATAAGGGCAATAGCGAATGGTATAGATATCGATTGCGGCCATGTTTGTACGTATGTGTCTGCGTAAAGCTGCCTATTTTGCGCCAAGCTGGTTATATGGACGTTCGCACCGGGTCGGCAACCCTGGCAAAAATCAGCACATCGACATTGGCGGCCCCGGCGCGAAGGAGCGCTCTGGCACAGCCGTCGACCGTGGCGCCGGACGTGAGCACGTCATCGACCAGAACCAGGCGGCGGCCGGCGACCGCACCTTTGCCTTCCGGCGGCACGCGGAATGCGCCCTGGACGTTGGCGGCCCGCGCGGTCCGCGACAGGCCGACTTGCTGTGCGGTCGGCTTGACGCGCTTGAGTGCGCCCGCCGCAATCGGCACGCCGCTTTCAGCCGAGATTGCGGTTGCGAGCATGGCCGATTGGTTAAAGCGCCGCGCCCATAGGCGGCGCCAATGCAGCGGCACCGGGACGAGCGCGTCGGCCTCGGCCAGAAGCTCGCGCCCGGCATGGCCGATCCACCGCCCCATCATCGGCGCCAAGTCGAGCCGGTCGCCATATTTGAGGGCATGCACCAGCGCCCGCGATATCTCGTCGAAACGAACCGCGGCGCGGGCGCGCTGATAGGCCGGCGGATCGGCAATCGCTTCCATGGACAAGATGCCCGGTCCGGGGTCATAGACGAACGGAATGCCGAGGCGCTCGCAATAGGGGCGGGTGATGAAGGAAAGCTTCGACCAGCACGCCGGACAAAGCGCTTGGCCTTCGACGGGTTCGCGGCAGGCCGGGCACAGCGGCGGCAGAGCGAGATCGAGCGCCGTGCGCAGCACCACGCGCATGGCGTCGGCGGCGCGTCTGATATGCGCGGGCAAAGCCGTGCCGGCCGAGGGCGTCATGGCGCCACGCTATCGCGCTATAATCAAAATGTCATCGCCGAAAAGAAAGTCATGACCGAAAGCCCCGTCATCTTCGACCGCGCGCTCCTGCGCGACCGCCGCCGCCGGGCAGCAACGTTGGCTCCGGCGACGTTTTTGCTCGACCGCGCGGCCGACGATCTCACCGACCGCCTGGCTGCGGTGCTGCACCGCTTCGATCTTGCGCTCGATCTCGGCACACCGGGCGAAGCGGTGCGCGCGGCGCTGTCGCGTCTCGGCTCGGTCGGCACGATCTTAAGATCCGACACGATCGCTCCAGGCGCCGCGCGCGCCGATAAATTCGTCGTTGCCGACGAGGAGGCGTTGCCCTTTGGCGAGGCCAGTCTTGACCTCGTGGTCTCCGCGCTCGCGCTGCAGTTCGTCAACGATCTGCCCGGCACGCTCGTGCAAATCCGCCGTGCGCTCAAGCCCGACGGCTTGTTTCTTGCCGCGCTCATCGGTGGTGAAACGCTGACCGAGCTGCGCCAATCGTTTGCTGCTGCAGAAAGCGAGGTTGAGGGCGGCGCCTCGCCCCACGTCGCTCCTTTCGCCGATCTGCGCGAGCTTGGCGCATTGCTGCAGCGCGCCGGCTTTGCCTTGCCGGTGACCGATGTCGACCGGCTGACTGTGCGCTATGATTCTGTCTTCGGCCTGATGCGCGATCTGCGGCGCATGGGCGCGACCAACGCGCTCGCCGCCCGCCGGCGCACGCCGCTCAAGCGGGCAACGCTGTTGCGCATGGCCGAGCTATACGCGGAGCGCTTTTCGGATCACGACGGACGCGTGCGCGCGACGTTCGAGATGATCTGGCTGTCGGGCTGGGCGCCGCATCCGAGTCAGCAGCAACCGCTCAAGCCGGGTTCGGCACAGACGCGGCTCGCCGAGGCATTGGGGACGAGTGAAGTTTCTGCGGGGGAGAAGGCTGGAAACGGATAGCCCTACTTCATCGCCGTCAGCACGCTCGAATACATGCTGGTGACGCTCGAGCCGAGCGTCACGATGGTCGCGGCGATGGCGACGGCGATGCCCGAAGCGATTATGGCGTATTCGATCGCGGTGGCGCCGTGCTCGTCGCGCGTAAAGCGCAACACCAGAGCCGCGACCGGGAGTTTTTCGAGCTTCGACATGGTCTTTAGCCCTTCTGGCGTTCGGATCATATTAGCGTCGTCAGATGCGAGATCAGCGGTTCGTCGGCGGGCGGCATCGGATAGTTGCGCAGCTCGGGTGGCCGCACCCATTTGAGCTGTTGTCCTTCCCGCGCCTCGACGAACCCTTCCCAGCGCCTGCAAACATAAAGCGGCATGAGGAGGCAGAAGTCGGGATAGAGATGGCTCGCAAAAGTCAGTGGCGCGAGGCACTCCTCCTTGACGGCGATTCCCAATTCCTCCCTCAGCTCGCGAATCAGGCTCTCTTCAGGCCGTTCGCCGGACTCGACCTTACCGCCCGGAAACTCCCACAGCCCGGCCATCGACTTGCCCGGCGGACGTTGTGCGATGAGCACACGGCCGTCGGGATCGATCAGCGCGCAAGCGGCGACGAGAACGAGTTTGACGCTCACGGTTCTTCCCAATCTAAGGAGTGGACGGTAAAGGCATATTCAATCCAGGCTTCACCATAGCCGCATTCTCCGCGCTGGTTAACGAACGGTGTAGGAGCCCGATCAGGTTTCCGGCCGCTGGACCAATTCCAAGACCGCGTCGGCAAAAACTTGCGGCGCTTCCTGTGGCGGGTTGTGACCGACCCCGGGCAGCACACGGCGCGAGAAGCTTCCGGTGAAATAAGCGCCGTGCTTTGCCGAAGCCTCCGGCGGCTGCACGCCGTCGGTCTCGCCCTGCAGCGCGATCGCCGGCACCGCGATTCTGGGCTGCGCGGCAAGGCGGACTTCGATGTCCGCCAATGCCGGGTCGCCGGCTGCGTAGCCAAAGCGGTGGCGGTAGGACTGAATGGTCACTGCGACGAAATCCGGATTGTCGAAGGACACCGCGGTGCGGGCGAAGGTCGCGTCGTCGAAGCGCCAGGGCGGCGACCACAACTCCCAGAGCAGGCGGGCGAAGGCGCGGCGGTTGGCTTCGAGCCCGGCGCGGCCGCGCTCGGTGTGAAAATAATATTGATACCAGAGCCGATGCTCCGACGCCGGATCGAGCGGTTTCACCGATGCCGGAATATTTTGCAGGTTATAGCCATTGCCGGTGACGAGGCCGCGCACGCGTTCCGGCCACAGCGCCGCGACGATGCAGGCGGCGCGGTCGCCCCAATCGTAGCCGGCAAGCACCGCACGTTCGATGGCGAGCGCGTCCATCAGTTCGCGTAAATCGCTGCCGAGCGCGGCCTGCTGGCCCGAGCGCGGCGTCTGCGCGGACAGAAAACGTGTCGGACCAAAGCCGCGCAGATATGGCACGATCACGCGGCAGCCGGCGGCAATGAGCGGCGGAACGACTTCATCATAGCAGCGTGGGTCGTAGGGCCAACCATGCATGAGAAAGACCGGCGCGCCATCCGCCGCGCCGCTTTCCTCATAGGCGACGTCGAGCGTCGCTGTGCGGGTGTGTTTGATCGCAGCAGGCATTTGGTTGGCTGCGTTAGCTGCGATAATCGCCGTTGATCGCGACGTATTCCTTGGTCAGGTCGCAAGTCAGCACGCGGTCGCGGCCTTTGCCCAAGCCGAGCGCGACTTTGAGCGCGATTTCCGGCTTTTTCATCGCCGCCGAAACCATCGCCTCGTCATAAACCGGATCGCGCGCGCCCTTGTGCGCAACGCGAATGCCGTTGAACCAGATCGATAGCCGGTCGCGGTCGGCGGGCTCGCCTGCTTTGCCGACGGCCATGACCACACGACCCCAATTGGCGTCCTCGCCGGCAATCGCGGTTTTCACCAGCGGCGAATTGGCGATCGACAGTGCGACGCGGCGCGCCGAAAGTTTTGATACCGCGCCTTCGACCGTGATCTCGACCAGTTTGCGCGCGCCCTCGCCATCGCGCGCCACTTGCTCGGCGAGATTGGCGAGTACGGCGTTGAACGCCTTGCGGAACGGCACGAGCCGCGGATCGTGAGCGCGGGCGATGCGCGGAGCGCCCGGGGCTGCGCCGGTGGCGAAGGCCAACAGCGTGTCCGAGGTCGAAGTGTCGCCATCGACGGTGACAGCGTTGAAGGTGTCGATGACACCCTCGCGCAGCAGGGCCTGCAACGCCGGCGGCGCAATCGGCGCATCGGTGAAGACAAAGGCGAGCATCGTGCCCATATCGGGCGCGATCATGCCGGCGCCTTTGGCAAAGCCGTTGATGGTCACGGTCGCGCCGCCGAGCCGCGCTTGCGCGGTGGCGAGCTTCGGAAACGTATCCGTCGTCATGATGGCGCCGGCGGCGTCGGCATAGCCGTTGGCGGTGGCTTCGATGGCGAGTTTCGCCAACACGCCGTCGAAAGCCTGCGCCGGCAGCGGCTCACCGATAACTCCGGTGGAAGCGAGAAATACTTCGGTGGTCTTGCAGCCGGCCGCTGCCGCAGCGAGCTTGGCGGTGAAAGCGCAAGCCTCGCGTCCACTTTTGCCGGTGAAGGCATTGGCGTTGCCGGAATTGACGACGAGCGCGCGAGCGCCACCGCCCTTGAGCCTGGCGCGGCACCATTCGACCGGCGCTGAGGGGCATTTCGAGCGCGTGAACACGCCGGCGACGCTGGCGCCGTCGTCAAATATTGCCAGCATCACATCGGTGCGGTCGCGGTAGCGGATGCCGGCGGCCCCGGTCGCCAGCCGCACGCCGGCGATGGCCGGCATGTTGGGGATCGATTTCGGGGCGAGCGGGGAGATGGGAGTGGACACCGGCACAGTCCTTTCGTCATGGCCGGACGTAGCCGTTCGAAGAACGGCGTCGCTTCGCTCGCCTACGTCCAGCCATCCACGTCTTACGGCCTCGATGTTTAAAGACGTGGATGCCTGGGACAAGCCCGGGCACGACCAATCTGCGATTGGTCACTTCTTCGCCGGCGCCGAGGGATTAAGCTGCGAGGGGTCAGCCGCCGCCGGCGGCTGGCCGAGGCGTTCGATGGTCGCGGACTTGCGCAAATTGTCGACCACTTCGGCCTGCGCCTTATGGGCGACGAAATTCTCGATCTGCGGTTTGACTTGATCGAAGGTCGGCGTCGGCTTCGTGCGCTTATCCTCGACCTTGATGATGTGCCAGCCGAATTGCGTGTGGACGGGATCGGAGACCTGGCCCTTGTCCAGCTTGAACGCGACTTCGGAAAATTCCGGCACCATCTGGTCCTTGGTGAAATAGCCGAGATCGCCGCCGTCGGCGGCGCCCGGGTCCTTGGACTTTTCCTTGGCGAGCGTGGCGAAGTCGGCGCCTTTCTTCAATTGGTCTTCGATGTCTTTGGCCTCCGCCTCGGTCGGCACCAGGATATGCCGCGCATGGACCTCTTCCTCGGGTGGCATCTGCTTGACAGCTTGGTCATAGACCTTGTGCATGGCGTCGTCGGTCAAGGCCGCCTTGCCGACATCCTGCAGCAGCGCTTCCATCAGCACCTTGTTGTGCTCGAAGGCGAGGTGCCGCTTGACGTCATCGCGATCGCCAACCTTCTGCTTGTCGGCCGCCTGCGCCAGAATAATGACATCCGAGAGATAAGTGATGAGGTATTCGCGCTTCTGCTCGGGCGCCATTTGCTGCGGCATGCTGGCGCCGACCTCATCCTCGGCCAGCGCGAGGTCGCTTTGATGGATCTCGACGCCATTGACGCGGGCAAGGACCGGATCGGAGTCCTGCGCCTTGACGACGGCCGGTGCGATGAGGAACGCCGCGAGCGCGAATGCACCGAGCGTGCGGCCGAGCGGACGGGTGGTAGCCATGAACGCGATCCTTTGACGAAGCTGCGCTTCGCCGGGCTGGTGATGGTTTATCGGACGCATCCGGTGTGCGATCCGGGGTCGGCGGACACTCGCCGAAACCCATAGCCTTGGCAATGGCCGAATCCGGCGCCTGGACCGGCGTGTGTCGAATAAGCCTGATTGCATTGACAAAAATTCGACCCCCTCCTATCTCTCGACCAGACATGGCGGCGGTCAGTCGCCTTGTGGAAGCCCGAATAACCCCGCATTTTCCGTCGGTTGGGTCCTGCCGCCGGCAGAAAAGACGAAAGCATGATCACATCATTGGAACCGGTTTCCGACACGATTATGCGCCATCAAGCCGATCGCCGGGCAAGCCCGAAATCTAGAAGGATGATGCGATGATCGGCGCTGTCGCCCGTAAGCTGTTCGGTTCCTCCAACGACCGGCGCATCCGCGCGTATCGGCCTCGTGTCGAGGCGATAAACGCCTTGGAAAAGGAGCTGGAAGCGCTGTCCGACGAGGCGCTGCGCGCGCGCACCGATGAGTTCAAGAAACAATGTGCCGATGGAGCGGGCCTCGACGATATCCTGGAGCCGGCCTTCGCTACCGTCCGCGAAGCCGGCAAGCGCACGCTCGGCCAGCGCCATTTCGACGTCCAGCTGATCGGCGGCATGGTGCTCCACGAAGGCAAGATCGCCGAGATGAAGACCGGCGAGGGCAAGACGCTCGTCGCCACCCTGCCGGTCTATCTCAATGCCCTTGCCGGGCGCGGCGTTCATGTCGTCACCGTGAACGACTACTTGGCCAAGCGCGACGCCGAATGGATGGGGCAGATCTACAAATTCCTGGGCCTCACCGTCGGCGTCATCGTGCATGGGCTCGACGACACCGAGCGCAAGAGCCAATACGATTGCGACGTCACCTACGGCACAAATAACGAGCTTGGCTTCGATTATTTGCGCGACAACATGAAATATCGGCTCGAAGACATGGTGCAGCGCGGCCATGTCTACGCCATCGTTGACGAAGTGGATTCGATCCTGATCGACGAGGCACGCACGCCGCTGATCATTTCCGGTCCGCTCGACGACCGCTCCGAGTTCTACAACACCATCGACGCCTATATCCCCGGGCTCGCCAAGGAAGACTACGAGCTCGACGAAAAGCAACGCTCCGTCAATCTCACCGAAACCGGCATGGAGAAGATGGAGACCAGGCTGCGCGACGCCGGCCAGCTCAAGTCGGATTCGCTCTACGACGTCGAGAACGTCTCGGTCGTGCACCACGTGAATCAGGCGTTGCGCGCGCATAAGCTGTTCCAGCGCGACAAGGACTACATCGTGCGCAATGGCGAGGTCGTGATCATCGATGAGTTCACCGGCCGCATGATGCCGGGCCGCCGCTATTCGGAAGGGCTGCACCAGGCGCTGGAGGCCAAGGAACATCAGCCGATCCAACCGGAGAACCAGACGCTCGCCTCGATTACGTTCCAGAATTACTTTCGCATGTATGAGAAGCTCGGCGGCATGACCGGCACCGCGTCGACCGAGGCCGATGAGTTCCAGGACATTTATAATCTCGAGGTTCTGGAAATCCCGACCAACATGCCGATGGTCCGCCTCGACGACGACGACGAGGTCTATCGCACCGCGATCGAGAAATTCCGGGCGATCCTGACGCTGATCGAGGACTGCAAGGCGCGCGGACAGCCGGTGCTGGTCGGCACCACCTCGATCGAGAAGTCGGAACAGCTTGCCGAAATGCTGCGCCAGAACGGCTGGGAGCAGCACGATTTCTCCGATCCCAACGCGTTTGCCGCGCTTTATTCCGGCGACGAGGGCGCCTCGAAAGCCAAGGTCTTCGCCATCCTTAATGCCCGCTATCACGAGCAGGAGGCCTATATCGTCTCGCAAGCTGGCGTACCCGGCGCCATCACGATCGCGACCAACATGGCCGGCCGCGGCACCGACATTCAGCTCGGCGGCAATGCCGATATGCGCATCCGCCAGGAACTGACCGATATCGAGGATCCGCATGAGCGTGAAAAAGGCCCGCGGGCTGCGGAGATTCGCGCCCAGGTCGCGCGCTTGAAGGAGAAAGCGCTTGGTGCCGGCGGACTATGCGTGCTCGGCACCGAACGGCACGAGAGCCGCCGCATCGACAACCAGTTGCGCGGCCGCTCCGGCCGCCAAGGCGATCCCGGCCACTCGAAGTTTTTCTTGTCGCTCGAAGACGATCTGATGCGCATCTTCGGCACCGACAAGCTCGACGGCATGCTGCAGAAGCTGGGCTTGCGCGAGAACGAGGCGATCATCCATCCCTGGATCAACAAGGCGTTGGAGAAGGCGCAGCAGAAGGTCGAGGCGCGCAATTTCGATATCCGCAAGAACATCCTGAAATTCGACAACGTGATGAACGATCAGCGCAAGGTCATCTTCGATCAGCGCGTCGAATGGATGGAAGACGAGACCGGCGGCGAGGTGGTCGCCGACATGCGGCATACCGTGATCGACGATCTGGTCGCCAAGCACGTGCCGGAGCACGCCTATCCGGAACAATGGGACGTCGCGGGCCTGCGCGAGGAGCTCAAGCGCGTGCTCGGCCTCGATCTGCCGGTCGACGAATGGGCCAAGGAAGAAGGCATCGCCGACGAGGAAATCTTCAGCCGTGTCGAGCGGCGCGCCGACGAGCACATGGCGGCGAAGGTCGCGCAATGGGGCCCCGACGTCATTCGCTACATTGAGAAGTCGATCCTGCTGCAGTCGCTCGACCATCTCTGGCGCGAGCATCTCGTTATGCTCGACCATCTGCGCAACGTGATCGGGCTGCGCGGCTACGGCCAACGCGATCCGCTCAACGAATACAAGGCGGAATCTTTCAGCCTGTTCGAAGCCATGAGTCAGAGCCTGCGCGAAGCGGTGACGGCGCAGCTGATGCGCGTCGAGATCCAGGCAGCGCCGCCGGCGGAGCAGCCGCTGGCGCCACTGCCGGTCATGGCGGCGCACAAGATCGATCCGAACACCGGCGAGGACGAGATGGCGCTTGCCTTGGCCGGCGCCGAAACCCTGGCGCGCCACGGCATCGGCCAGTCCATCGGCGCGGCGCCCGCGGTTGCAAGCGGGGCTGGACCGGCGCTCGCGGGAGCAATGCCCGCGCGCAATCCGCAAGATCCGCAAAGCTGGGGCAAAGTCGGCCGCAACGAGGCGTGCCCTTGCGGCTCAGGCAAGAAGTTCAAGCACTGTCACGGTCGATACGTATAAGGGCATCATGAAACGCCGGTCACCCGTCGTCAGTGCCGATGCCTGACTTCCTTTTCGATTTACTGAAGGCCGGCCCAGCGGCCGTCGAACGAACCCGCCGGAACCACCGGCTGCGCACCGCGCAGCAGGCCGGTGCTGCCGACGGTCGACGGCGCGGCATTGGCGTCCTGTTGCGTGGCGTCCTGCGATTTGGCTTTCGGTTTCGGCGCCTGCGCCATTTGCGGCGCAGCCCTTTGCGGTTCGGTCCGCGCGGCTTCGCTTCGCGGCGGTTCGGCGCCGCGCGGATTGGGATTTAAACCAGCCAGCACAGCGCCCGGCGGCTCGGCCGGCGCTGGCGGCTTCTTCGGCTCGAACAGGCTGGCGAAGAAGTTCGAATGGCTCTGCGGAGCAGCGGCGGGCGCGGCGCCGCTATCGGCCGCGGGCGACGGAGCCGGGCTTTGGGCAGTCGCGGTGCTGTTGAAGAGGCCGCCGAACATGCCGGCCGATGAGCTGGCCACCTGCGTTTGCGCAAAGCCATCCTGTGGATTTTCGCGCGGACCGCTCAGTGTCGGCGCCGGCATGCCGGGATGGATCGGCGGCGCATGCAGGCGGCCTTCGTTGTCCATCACCGGCTGAGTCTCCGCGAGCTTCGAGGCAAAGACCCGGTTCATGCCGCCGTCGGTGCCCCAGACCACCGGTTCGGTCGCCACGTTTTGTTTGACCAGCTGGGCGAACTGATATTCGTCGTTGCGTTGCTTCTCCAGCGCCGGCCCGGCGATCTCTTGCGGTACCTGATAGGCCGGGCAGCGTCCGGTGGGAGTGAAGGCGAGCGCTTTGTTCGATCCCTCCGGCGGCTGCGCGTCGAACACGTAATGGCGTTCGCAGACGTCGACCTTGGGTTCGAGATGCGTCACCTCGAAATGGTCGTTGCCTTCTTTCAGCATCATCCAGAACGGCATGTTCGGGTTGTTGCGGTGCTTGGCGAGGTTCGCCGCCGTCAGCCGGAACGGATAAGCCTGGATCTGAAACGCCTTCTGTCCTCCGAGAAATGAGTCCCGCGCCAGCGAATAGATTTCGCCGATCTGCTCGTCGGTCATCGCGTAACAGCCGCGCGACGAGCAGTCGCCGTGGATCATCAGGAACGCGCCGCTATAGCCGTTTGCCTTGTCGTAAGCGTTGGGGAAGCCGATGTTGATGGCGAGATAATAGTTGGAATTGGGATTCATCAAGCCGGGCGTGATCGCGTAGAAGCCTTCCGGCGCTTGGCGATCGCCTTCGGTTTTCTTCGGTCCGAGTTCGCCCGACCAGCGACAGATCGGATACACCTTGAGCAACTGATACTGGCTGGTGGTGTCTTGTTTCCAGACTTCGAGTTCCGATTCCTCCTTGAAGACGCGAATGAGGATCGGCGAATCCTTCGGCATATTCTTCTGCTGCAGCAGCGCCAGCATCTCCGGCGACAGTTCCTTCATCGCCCGGGTCGGCAGCTGATAGCCTTCCTCGCCGTAGCAGCCGGCAAGCGCCAGCGCCGCCGTGCCGAGCAGCGCGGATGTCGCAAGCAGACGCAAGCTCACGGCGCACGACGTCAGCGCGCGGGCAATGCAGGCGCGGATCAAGGTAAAGTTCCCCGACAGATCGGCCATCCCCTTGCCATCACTTCGCTAATCGTTAGCCATAAGTAGTGGCTTTCGCAAGGCAACTGGGCGCAGGTGCTGGCTGGAGCATGCGCCGGATCAATGAATGGTAAATTTTCGTCGAATTGACGCTTGAAGCCAAGGAATTAACCGCCCACGCCGCCGGGGGACCAATCTGGGCGGGATTGTGGCACGGACTTTTGGGGCTTGCCGGTGCGGGAGCGTAGGCCGCCGATCAGGCGAGAGTGCGCCCGATCGCGGTGAATTTTTCCCGGCGCAGCCGCACGATCGTAGCGCGGTCGAGCCCGCGCAATTCGCCAAGCGCCGCTGCGATGGCTTCACCGGCCGCAGCGACCGCGGCGCCGGGGTCGCGATGCGCGCCGCCGGTCGGCTCGCCAACCATGACGTCGACGACGCCGAACCGCACCAGATCTTGCGCGGTGATTTTCATGCTCGATGCGGCCTCCTGAGCTTTTGCGGTGTCGCGCCACAGGATCGACGCCGCGCCCTCGGGCGAGATCACGCTGTAGATGGCGTGCTCCAGCATCAGCACGCGATTGGCGGTGGCGATCGCGATGGCGCCGCCGGATCCGCCTTCGCCGATGATCGTCGCGACATTGGGCACGCCGATTTCGAGGCAGGCTGCGGTGGATCGCGCGATGGCTTCGGCCTGGCCGCGTTCCTCGGCGCCGATGCCGGGATAGGCGCCGGCGGTGTCAATCAATGTGATCACCGGGATATCGAAGTGGTCGGCCATGCCCATCAGCCGCGCCGCTTTGCGGTAGCCTTCGGGCCGCGCCATGCCGAAATTGTGCTTGAGCCGGCTTTCGGTGTCGGAGCCTTTTTCATGGCCGATCAGGCAGACAGCTTCGCCGCGGAAGCGGCCGAAACCGCCGACGATCGCCGCGTCCTCGCCGTGCTTGCGGTCGCCGGCGAGCGGCACGAAATCCGAAATCAGCGCCGCGGTATAGTCGAGACAGTGCGGCCGCTGTGGATGCCGCGCTACTTGCGTCTTCTGCCATGGCGTCAGCCCGGCATAGAGTTCCTTGAGCGTCAGCGCCGCCTTGCCTTCGATGCGGGTGATCTCGTCGGCAATGGCCTCGCCGTCGCTGCTGAGCGCGCGCAATTCGTCGATCTTGGCCTCAAGCTCGGCCACCGGTTTTTCGAAATCGAGATAGCTACGCATCGCGCCGGGAACTTGACCAAATGAATGAACCGCAAAATTGAGCGGTTCTTGCCAGAGAGGCGGCAAACTCGCCGTAGAGCGTGTTCAAGTCAAGGAAGGTCGCAACGAAGCAACGGCATCGTCCATGTTAGCTGTCCTCAAGCCGGCCAAGTTCCTCTTCGACGACGGCTGCAACGGTTTCAGGCCGGTCTCGATCGTGTGCCAAAGAATTTGCTCGAGCACGTCCTCATAGCTGTGTCGGTGGACGCTGCCGGCGCCGGCAATATCGGTCCAGGGGATTTCCGCGTGACGCGCCTTAATCTGCTTTGGCAATCGCCGGGAGGCTTCGGAAATGATTTCGAAACATCGCGTTACGGCATAAACCGTGCGGATATCGGCGCAAAAGTCTCTGTAAGTCATACCTGACGTGAAATTGGTCGCAAGATGGATGTTATGCAGGATATCGGTCAGCGCCTCGGCTGGCGGTCTAGAATGCGTAGACGGCATCGGCCGACACCGGTTGGCGAAGATACGGCTTCAGCGCATCCTTGTTTACCACGTCAACGGGGCCATTGAACAGTTCAGCCACGTATCGCTTCAGCCCGGCATAAGCGAACACGTCGAGCTTCAGCTTCGAATCGAGTTCGATCAAGATATCGAGATCGCTCTTTGGACCGGTCTCGCCGCGCGCGACCGAGCCGAATAACGCTGCATGAATAATGCCGCGCGCACGAAGGTCGGCCTGATGTCGACGTAAAACTTTGATGGCGTCGCGTTTGTCCATGTGCATATCAGGCCGGAGTTTAATCATCCTACTTTACGAAACCTTACTCCGCCAGCGGATGAAGGTCGCGCACCAGGCTTTTGAGGCGCTCCTCCAGCACATGGGTGTAAATCTGGGTGGTCGAAATGTCGGCATGGCCAAGGAGCGTCTGCACCACGCGCAAGTCGGCGCCGTTGTGCAACAGATGGCTGGCGAAGGCGTGGCGCAGGACGTGCGGGCTGAGCTGGGCGGGACGTAAGCCCGCGGCGCCTGCCAGCGCTTTGAGGTCGCGGGCAAAATGCTGGCGCGTGAGATGACCGCTTTCGCCGAACGAGGGGAACAGCCATTTCGACGAAGCCGCGCTGTCGGCTTCGGCACACAGATTGAGATAGGCGAGCATCGCTCGCTTGGCCGCATCGTTCAGCGGCACGAGCCGTTCTTTATTGCCTTTGCCGCGCACCACGATGAGGCGCGCGTCTTTGCGGGCTGCGGATAGCGGCAGCGCCACGAGCTCGGAAACGCGAAGCCCCGTCGCGTAAAGGACTTCGAGCAGGCAAGCGAGCCGTGCCGCACGCAGCCGCGGCGGCAGCGGCGCTGCCGGGTCGCTCTTGCCGGCGACTGCGAGCAGGCGGTCGACTTCGGCGAGGGTCAATGTCTTGGGCAAAACGCGCTCGCGCTTGGGACCTTCAAGCACGGCAGCGGGATCGTCGCTCCGCTGGCCCTCCGCATAGAGAAACCGGTAGAGCTGGCGGATGGCGGAGAGCCGCCGCGCCACTGTCGCCGCGCGTAGTCCGCGCTTGGAAAGCTCGCCCAGATAGGCGCGCAGATCGGCTGTGCTTGCCTTGGCGATGGAGCGGCCGACTTCTTTGAGGTAGATCGAAAAATCTTCAAGGTCGCGGCCATAGGCCGCAAGCGTATTTTTTCCCGCACCGCGTTCCGCAGCCAGCATATCGAGGTAGAGCGCCGCAAGCCGCTGGTCAGAGTGCGGTGCGCTGCCGGCTTTAGTCCGAGCCTTCGCGCGAGCCGTTGCACGAGCCATCGGTTGGCCTCAGCGGTCTTTGAAAAACCTGTCAGGCGGTATCGACACCGACATATCGCGCGGGTGCGGCTGCACGAAATGCGCCAGCGCATAGAGGCCGCCATAGACGGCCGCGCAGATCAACGCGATGACTGAAAGTAAACGCAGCAGGCTCGGCATCTGCCCGCGCTCATCCTATTGGTGCCGGCGAACGGGACCGAGTATGATCATGTTCGGCCCGGACTGGCAAGTGACATCGAGAGGTGATTAGGAACGCCGACGGGATAACGCACAGATGGCGGGCGGGTCGGCAATGGGGCGTTGGGATCTGAGTTAAATGTCTGATATTGCGATAAAAAACGAGGCCAATAGCACCGTCTCAGCAAGCGCGATCCTGTCGCGTCTGGGTCGCCGCTCGGTCGCGCTGGTCGGCATGATGGGGGTCGGCAAGTCTTCCATCGGCCGTCGGCTCGGCGTCCGGCTTGGTGTGCCGTTTGTCGATGCCGACGCCGAGATCGAAAAGGCCGCCGGCATGAGCATTGCGGACATTTTTGCGCGTCATGGCGAGGCCGATTTCCGCAGCGGCGAGGCGCGCGTGATCGCGCGTCTGCTTGATGGCGGGCCGCAGGTGCTGGCGACCGGCGGCGGCGCCGTCATGAATGCCGACACCCGCGCCGCCATCAAGGCGAAGGGAGTCTCGATCTGGCTGTCGGCCGACTTCGACGTGCTGATGCGGCGGATCAACAAACGCAAGAATGACCGGCCGATGTTGATGACCGACGATCCGGCCGCGACCTTGCGCCAACTGCTGGCCGAGCGCGAGCCGGTCTATGCGCAAGCCGATATCACCGTGCAGTCGCGCGAAGTGCCGCACGACGCGATCGTCGCCGAAATCATGCGCGGGCTCGCCGACTTCCTGGCCGGTCAGGATTTGCCGGCGGCAAAGAGCGAGCCATGACGGCAACCGTTCGCCGAGATCCCACGGTCGTCGAAGTTTCGCTCGGCGCGCGCAGCTACGACATCGTCATCGGGCGCGGCATTATTGCCGCGCTCGGCACGCGGATCGCGGCGTTGCGGCCGGGAGCCAAGGTTTTTATCGTCACCGACGGCAACGTGGCGCGCTATGTGCTGGCGGGCGCCGAGACGGCGCTGGCCGATGCCGGCGTGACGATGCACCGTGCCATCGTGCCGGCCGGCGAAGCCTCGAAAAGCTATGCCGTGTTCGAGCAGGTTTGCGAGGCGATCATCGCGGCACGGATGGAGCGCGGCGATCTGGTGATTGCGCTCGGCGGCGGCGTCATCGGCGATCTCGCCGGCTTCGCCGCGGCGGTGGTGCGGCGCGGGCTCGAATACGTGCAGGTCCCGACCACGCTGTTGGCGCAGGTCGATTCTTCGGTTGGCGGCAAGACCGCGATCGATTCCGCCCACGGCAAGAATCTGATCGGCGCTTTCCACCAGCCGATCCTGGTGCTCGCCGACACCGCCCTTCTTGATAGCTTACCGGAGCGAGAATTCCGCGCCGGTTACGCGGAGGTCGCCAAATACGGCCTCCTTGGCGATGCCGGTTTCTTCGCCTGGCTCGAGGCCAATTGGCGCGGCATCTTCTCCGGCGGTAGCGCTTCCGGGAGTTCGGCGCGTGAGCATGCCGTCGCGCTGTGCTGCCGCGCCAAGGCCGCGATCGTCGCGCGCGACGAGCGCGAGACCGGCGATCGCGCATTGCTCAATCTCGGTCACACCTTCGGCCACGCCCTGGAGGCGGCCTGCGGCTTTTCCGACCGGCTGCTGCACGGCGAGGCGATCGCCATCGGCATGGCGCTGGCATTCGAATTTTCGGCGCGGCGGCAGGGGTTGGTGTCGAAACCCGAAGCCGCGCGTGCCATCCGTCACCTCTCGGAAGTCGGCCTGCCGACGAGGATTCAGGCCATTCCGGGCCAGCTACCGTCCGTTGACCAATTGATGGATTTGATCGGGCAGGACAAGAAAGTGAAGCGCGGAATGCTTACATTTATTCTCGTGCGCGCCATTGGCTCAGCCTTCGTCGAGGCTGGCGTCGATGCGCGCGAGGTCCGCACCTTTC
The DNA here is from genome assembly GCA_963822935.1 of uncultured Alphaproteobacteria bacterium. Taxonomy (GTDB): domain Bacteria; phylum Pseudomonadota; class Alphaproteobacteria; order Rhizobiales; family Xanthobacteraceae; genus BOG-931. Next base: position 137,225 of record CAWGJP010000007.1, on the reverse strand, counting down.
TCAGTGAGAAGCTCGCCGAACGATGACTTTTTTAGATTGGCTCACGGTGGTGGCAGTCGCGATCTGCCTCGTTGTGTCGGCCTTTTATTCGGCCAGCGAGACGGCGCTGACCGCATCGTCGCGTGCCGCCATGAACCGGCTGGAAAAGCAGGGCAACCACGACGCCAGCATCGTCAATCGGCTGATGGCGACGCGCGAACGGCTGCTCGGAGCGATTTTGTTCGCCAACAACTTCACCAATATTGCCGCCTCGACCTTGGCGACTGGTTTGATGCTCGCGTTTTTCGGCAAGACCGGCGAGATTTACGCGACTTTCGTCATGACTATTCTGATTTTCGTTGTCGCCGAGGTGCTGCCGAAGACCGCGGCGTTCAATGCACCGGATCGCATGGCGTTGCTGGTGGCGCAGCCGGTCGAAAGCACGGTGCGCTTGTTTGCCCCGGGTTTGCGGGCCGTCGAGTGGCTGGTGCGGATCATCCTGCGCGGGCTTGGCATGCCGATCGGCAGCATCCAGTCGATCTTGTCGCCGCGCGAGGAACTGCGCGGCACGGTCGACCTGATGCATCGCGCCGGCGTGGTGGAAAAGCTCGATCGCGACATGATGGGCGGGCTGCTCGATCTGCGCGAGCTCACGGTGTCGGACGTGATGGTCCATCGCACCAAAATGGTCATGCTCGACGCCGACGAGCCGCCGCGCGAGATCGTCGAGGCGGTGCTGTCGACCGGCGTCACCCGCCTGCCGTTGTGGCGGGGCTCGCCGGATAACGTGATCGGCGTGCTGCACGCCAAGGAATTTTTGCGCGCGCTGCACGCAGCCAAGGGCGATCCGGAAAAGATCGACATCCCGGCGTTGCTCAAGCCGGCCTGGTTCGTGCCCGACACCACGCCGCTCTACGAGCAGCTCAAGGCGTTTCGCAATCGCAAGACGCCGTTCGCGCTCGTCGTCGACGAGTATGGCGAGCTCGAAGGTCTGGTGACGCTGGAGGACATCGTCGAGGAGATCGTCGGCGACATCAGCGACGAGCACGACGTCGCGGTGCCCGGTGTGCGGGCGCTGCCGGACGGTTCCGTCAATGTCGACGGCGCGGTGCCGGTGCGCGATCTCAATCGGGCGATGGATTGGAACATCCCCGACCACGAAGCGACCACCATCGCCGGCGTGGTCATCCACGAAGCGCGCTCTATACCGGAGCCGGGCCAGAGTTTTACCTTTCACGGCTTCCGCTTCCAGGTTCTGCGCAAGAACCGCAACCGCATCATCGCGCTGCGCGTCGCGCCGCTGACGCGTAAGATAGCGGCCAGAGCGAGTTGAAGGGGCCGGTATGACAAACGTTCCGATCGATCCCGGCGTACGCATCGGACACGTCCATCTCAAGGTCGCCGATCTCGATCGCGCGCTTAATTTCTATTGCGGCGTGCTCGGTTTCGAGCCGATGCAGCGGGTGCGCGGCGCGGCGTTCATTTCCGCCGGCGGCTATCATCACCACATCGGGCTCAACACCTGGGAGAGCGGCGGCGGCTCGCCGCCGCCGCTGGGCAGCACCGGCCTTTACCACGTCGCCATTCTTTATCCGACCCGCGAGCAGCTCGCCGACGCGCTGCGCCGGCTCATCGAAGCCAAGATTCCGCTCGAAGGCGCTTCGGACCACGGCGTCAGCGAGGCGCTTTATCTGCGCGATCCCGACGACAATGGCGTCGAGCTTTATTGGGACCGGCCCAAGGAACAGTGGCCGCACGACGCCGATGGCAAGCTCGCGATGTTCACGCACCGGCTCGATCTGGCGGGGCTGTTGCGCGAAGCCGAGAATGCGCCGCGGCCGCAAATGGCCGGTGCGCCGTCCGATCGCGATTCTTAAGTCAGCTTTCTCCCGGCGCCTGCGCATGGATGGCGAGCGCGTGGACGCGCGACTTGAGCTCGTTCGCCAGCGCCGCATTGATCATGCGGTGGCGTTCGAGCCGGCTCTTCCCCCGGAAGGCTTCCGACACGATATAGAGCCGGTAATGGCTCTCGCCGCCCGGCCGATGTCCGGCATGTCCTTCATGCAAATGCGACTCGTCTTCGACGTGCAGGCTCTCCGGCGCGAAGGCCGCCAGCAGTTTTGTCGTAATGATGTCCTGCATTCCCATGGGGGCTGGCTTAGTTAGCGACAACAGGACATTAAGGTCAACGTCCACGAGGTCCGGTTTTGATTCTGTCAAGTCTTGAAGCTGTCAGCGCCGTACCCGCATAATCGCAACAATGAGCACCAACTCTCCGCTATTCGATCGGATCCGGGTCAAGCCCGATGCGGACCGCCGCCTGCGGGCGGAGCTGCCCGGCTGCCAATGGCCGCGCTGCACCGAGCCGGCAACCCATCGCGCGCCGAAAGGCCGGCTGCGCGCGTCCGAGTATTGGCAATTCTGTCTTGAGCACGTGCGCGAATATAATAACTCGTACAATTTCTTCGCCGGCATGAGCGACGACGCGGTTGCGCAATACCAAAAGGATGCAATCACCGGGCATCGCCCGACCTGGAAAATGGGCTCGATCGGCGGTAAGCGCGCGGCGAAGCGCAGCCGCGGCGAATTTCGCGGTTTCGAAGGCCCGGCCGACGATCCGTTTTCGCTGTTCGGTGAAGCCGGCGCCCAGGGCGCCGGTCATGCGCGGGCTGCGTCCGAGGGCCGCAAGATATTCAATGCCCAGCGCCGCGCCCTTGACGTGCTTGGCCTTGAAGCAGACGCCAAGCGCGCCGATATCAAGAGCAGGTTCAAGACGTTGGTGAAGCGGCACCATCCCGACGCCAATGGTGGCGATCGCGGGTCAGAAGCGCGCCTGCGGGAGATCATCCAAGCCTACAACTACCTGAAGACAGCGGGTTTTTGCTGATCCTGTGGGTAGTTTCCCTGCCCTTGCGCGGGGCTTTTATCGGCTTGGGCCTTTCTGCTAGATGTACGGCCGTATCCGACCGCCGGTGAAAGCCTAGTCGCGCCTCGGATTTTACCGAGGGCACGGAGGAGCAATGAGCCTCGCAACTGACAGTGAATCCGGCTTGCCGGATATGAAGGTTTCGATCCGACAGGTGTTCGGCATCGACAGCGATTTAGAAGTGCCGGCCTATTCCGAGCCCGACGAGCACGTGCCCGAAATCGATACCGACTATCGCTTCGACAAGCCGACCACGCTCGCCATTCTCGCCGGCTTCGCCAGGAACCGCCGCGTCATCGTCACCGGCTATCACGGCACCGGTAAATCGACCCATATCGAGCAGGTTGCGGCGCGGCTCAATTGGCCCTGCGTGCGCGTCAATCTCGACAGCCATATCAGCCGCGTCGATCTGATCGGCAAGGACGCCATCGTGATCCGCGAGGGCATGCAGGTCACCGAATTCCGCGACGGCATTCTGCCGTGGGCGCTGCAGCACAACATCGCGATCTGTTTTGACGAATACGACGCCGGCCGTCCCGACGTCATGTTCGTGATTCAGCGCGTTCTGGAATCGTCCGGCCGCCTGACGCTGCTCGATCAGAACAAGGTCATCAAACCGCATCCGGCGTTCCGCTTGTTCGCGACCGCCAACACCGTGGGCTTGGGCGATACTTCGGGCCTCTATCACGGCACGCAGCAGATCAACCAGGGCCAGATGGACCGCTGGTCCATTGTCACCACGCTCAATTACCTGCCGCACGACAACGAAGTCGATATCGTGCTGGCCAAGGCCAAGCATTACCGTACGGCGGAAGGCCGCGACATCGTCGCCAAGATGGTGCGCGTCGCCGATCTCACCCGCAACGCCTTCATGAACGGCGATATCTCGACGGTGATGAGCCCGCGCACGGTGATCACCTGGGCCGAGAATTCGGAGATCTTCGGCGACATCGGCTTCGCCTTCCGGCTGACCTTCGTCAACAAATGCGACGAGCTGGAGCGGCCGCTGGTGGCCGAGTTCTATCAACGTTGCTTCGGCCAAGAACTGCCGGAGTCCGCGGTCAATGTGGCGCTGAGCTGACGCCGTCCGCGTCGAAGGCGCCGCAATGAACTCGAACATCAAGCCAAAGAGCACTGCAAAAGAGGCGCCGACCGAGCCGTTCAAGCGCGCGGTCGGCGTCTGCCTGCGCGCTATCGCGGGCAAAAACGACCTCGAGGTCAGTTTCGCCTCCGAGCGTCCCGGCCTTGCCGGCGGCAAGGTGCGGCTGCCAGAACCGCCGCGCCGGCTCAACGAGCGCGAGGCGGCGATAGTACGCGGCCATGCCGATTCCATCGCGCTCCGGCTCGCCTGCCACGATCCCACCGTGCATCGCAAACTGGCACCCGGCGGCCAGCAGGCGCGCGCGGTGTTCGAAGCCGTCGAGCAGGCCAGAGTCGAGTCGATCGGGTCGCGCCGCATGGGCGGCGTCGCCAAAAATCTCGCTGCCATGCTCGACGACAAGTTCCACCGCGGCAAATTCGACGAGATCACCGATCGCGCCGATGCGCCGATCGAAGACGCGTTGGCCATGCTCGTGCGCGAGCGGCTGACCGGCGAGCCGCCGCCGGCCGCGGCGCGCAAGCTTGTCGATTTGTGGCGGCCGCTGATCGAGGAGCGCGCCGGCCGCGATCTCGATCGCCTCGAACGCGTGGTCAACGATCAGCGCCGTTTCGGCGACGTCGTGCACGATCTGCTCGACTGCCTGGATATGGGCGAGGACCGGTCCAGCGAATCCGACGAGGAGGACGGCGAAGAGGGCGAAGAGCAGAACCAGAAAGACGAGACCGGCCAGGACGGCGAAGCGTCCGATAGCGCCGAAAGCGATCAGATGAGCGCGGAGGCCGAGGCGTCGGCTGACGAATTGCCGGACAGCGCCTCCGAAGCAGTCGATGCACCCGCCGCCGAAATGGCCGACGACGCCGAGATGGGTGATTCGGAAACCGCCGCCGAGCCGTGGCGGCCGCGAAACCAGCGCAACGAGCCGCGCGGCCCCGATTATCGGCCATTCACCACTAAATTCGACGAGACGGTGGGCGCCGAGGATTTGTGTGAGCCGGAAGAGCTCGACCGGCTGCGCAGCTATCTCGACAAGCAGCTGTCGCATTTACAGGGCGTCGTCGCACGGCTCGCCAATCGTCTGCAGCGGCTGCTTTTGGCGCAACAAAATCGCGCTTGGGAGTTCGATCTGGAGGAAGGCCTGCTCGATCCGGCGCGGCTGTCGCGCGTCGTCGTCGATCCGATGCATCCGCTGTCGTTCAAGCGCGAAAAGGACACCGACTTCCGCGATACCGTGGTGACGCTGCTTCTCGACAATTCCGGCTCGATGCGCGGCCGTCCGATCACGGTTGCAGCCACTTGCGCCGACATCCTGGCGCGCACGCTGGAACGCTGCGGCGTCAAGGTGGAGATTTTGGGTTTCACCACCCGGGCCTGGAAGGGCGGCCAGTCGCGCGAGACTTGGCTCGCCGCAGGCAAGCCGCCCAATCCGGGACGGCTCAACGATCTGCGCCACATCATCTACAAGTCCGCCGACGCGCCGTGGCGCCGCGCGCGCAAAAATCTCGGATTGATGATGCGCGAGGGCCTGCTTAAGGAAAACATCGACGGCGAGGCGCTGGACTGGGCGCATAAGCGGCTCTTGGCGCGTGCGGAGAGCCGAAAAATCCTGATGATGATTTCCGACGGCGCGCCGGTCGACGACTCGACGCTGTCGGTCAATCCCGGCAATTATCTCGAACGGCATTTGCGCTGGGTGATCGAAGACATCGAGACCCGTTCGCCGGTCGAGCTGATCGCCATCGGCATCGGCCACGACGTGACGCGCTACTATCGGCGCGCGGTGACCATCGTCGATGCCGAGGAACTCGGCGGCGTGATGACCGAAAAGCTTGCCGAGCTGTTCGAAGAAACCCCGGTCGAGCAACCGCTGCGGCCCACGCGTTCGCCGCGCCGGCTGCATGCATAAGGCGCGAGGTCGCAGTAGCTTCTGAAAAAATTCGCTTTTGCTTATACCGACGCGCGCCAAGTCCAAAGAAGCGCGAAGAGAAGGATGGGGAGAACGACATGACGCATCGCCGAAATTGGCTCAAGCTTGCCGCACTTGGTCTGCTGATGTTGGCCGGCGCATCGCTGGCGCGCGCTCAAGGCGCGAACTACCCGGACAAGACGGTAACGATCATCTCGGATGCCGGCGCCGGCGCCAGCCCGGACGTCGCCATGCGCATCGTCGCCGCCAAGCTCAGCGACATGTGGGGACAACAAGCCGTGGTGGTCAACCACCCGGGCGCCAATGGCAGTATCGCCGCGCGCGCTGCGAGTGAGGCGGCTCCCGACGGTTACACGCTCTATTCGCCCGCGTTATCGACCTTCCTGGCGCTGCCGACGGTGGCGCCGAATTTGCCGGTCAAGCTGCCGCATGATTTTTTGCCGATCGGCTTCATCGCCGAGCAGCCGATGTTCATTTCCGTCGATCCAAAGAGCGGCATCACCACGCTGCCGCAATTCATCGATCGCGCCAGGAAGGCGCCGGGAACGCTTTCGATCGCGGTTTCCGGCATCGGCCGCATGACGCATCTGACGGGTTTGTTGTTGCAGCAAAAGGCAGGCATCAAGCTCATCCCGGTGCCGTATAACGGCGGCCCTTCGGCCGCATTGAGCGACGTCGCTTCCGGGCGCGTGAACATGATCATTGAGGGCTATCCAGGCATCATCGGCGCGGTCAACGCCGGGCAATTGAAACTTGTCGCCGTCGCTTCGCCGCAACGGCTGCCGGAATTTCCCGATCTGCAGACGGTGGCGGAAACGATTCCGGGATTTGCCGCGGCGGGCTGGCTCATCGTGGCCGCCCCGGTCGGTACGCCCAGGCCGATCGTCGACAAAGTGAGCACGGATCTCGCCAAGGCGCTCAACGATCCCGACGTCAAGAAGAAGCTCCTTGCTACCGGCAGCTACGCGCACGCCATGACGCCTGAGCAAACGCTGGCCTTTGTCGACAAGCAGCAGGACACCTGGCTGCCGGTGCTGAAAACCATTCCGACACGATAAGCGATCCCATTACACCGCGGCGGCTGCAACCAGCGAGAACATGGCAGTGCCGGACACCTTGGGATTTCGCAAACGCATCGGCGTCGTGGTGCCCTCGACCAACACCACGGTGCAGCCGGAATGCGAAGGCTTGCGGCCCCGCGGCGTCACCAATCATACCGCACGATCGACCATCAAGGAGCGGCCGCTCAATACCGAACAGGCTTTCTTCGAGCACATGACCGACATGCGCGAAGGCATCGCGACCGCGATCGATCAGATCATGACCGCGGGCCTGGATCATCTCATCGTCGGTATTTCGCTGGAGACGTTCTGGGGCGGCGTCGCCGCGGCGGCCAAGCTGCAGGACGAGCTGACGCAGCGCGCCGGCGTCGGCATATCGATGGGTTCGACCGCCGCTGTCGCGGCGTTGAACGCCTTTGGCGCCAAAAAAATCGGCGTGCTGACGCCCCATCAGCCGCGCGGCGACGAGATGGTGCGGCTTTATCTGAGCGAGGCAGGTTTCGACATTGTCCGCCTGGTGGGATTGAAATGCGCCACCCCGCGCGCCATCGCGCAGGTATCGGCGGCCGATGTCCGTAATGCGCTCAAAGGTCTCGACGGTCCCGACGTCGATGCGCTGCTTCAGGTCGGCACCGCGCTGCCGACGGTCGCGGTCGCGGCGGAAGCCGAGCGCCGGCTCGGCAAGCCGGTGCTGGCGATCAATGCGGTAACCTACTGGGACGCGCTGCGCCGCTGCGGCATCGAAGACCGCGTCGCTGGCTTTGGGCGAATTCTCGAGGAATTTTAGCCGATCGAGCTATGCCGCGACGGCGGCACGCTTCTTGACGATCTGCCGTTTGAGCTCAAGCACGCGCGGCGAAAGCTCACCGTCTTTGGCTTTGAGCAGGAACGCATCGAAGCCGCCGCGATGATCGACGCTCTTGAGCGCATTGGCGCATATCCGCAAACGAACCGAGCGGCCGAGCGCGTCCGACATCAAAGTGACGTTGAGCAGATTGGGCAGAAACCGCCGCTTAGTCTTGCGGTTGGAATGGCTCACCCGGTGCCCGATCTGGCGCGTCTTGCCGGTGAGTTCGCAACGCCATGCCATGATGCACTATCCTTAAAACCCGAATACCTCGTTCCCGCGGCCGCCTGAGACGATTTTGGGAGATGGCGGGGACCTATAAGCGGGGCTGTCCCGAGCGTCAAGCGGGCGCGAATCGTAGGTCTAACGCCGACAGAATCAGGTATTCGCCGCAAGCGGCGTGGAACCACAGAAACGACGCATTCGCAGACAAAACAATGGTCTCCAGCCAGGGAATTCGAGGGAAGCCCTTGCCCGTCTCTGTTACAGCGCCGTCAAAGGCCCGCCGTAAATGCCGCGCCGCATCCGCGGCGTTTTTCATGATAGCGCTGTTCGCCGTCATGGCAGTCGATGCCGGCCATCCTGTCGCCGCCCAGGGCCGCCTCGAGGCCCAATATACGGTCAGCATCGCCGGCATTCCGATCGGCCGCGGCAGCTGGATCATCGACATTGCCGGCGATCAGTACACCGCCGCGGCGAGCGGTACGACGACGGGCCTCATCAAGTTCTTCACCGGCGCCCACGGCACCAGCGCCGCACACGGCGCGATCGCCGCCGGCCAGCCGGCACCGACGAGCTATGGCGCGACTATCAACTACGATCACAGGGTCGACGATGTGCGCATGGCACTCGTCGGCGGCAACGTGACGAATTACGCGGCCGATCCGCCGTTGCCTCCCGCTCCGGACCGCGTCCCGGTGACGGACGCGGATCGCCGCGGCGTATTCGATCCGATGACGTCGATGCTCAACCGCGTCGCCGGCGCCGGCGATCCGGTATCTCCGCAAGCCTGCAATCGCAAGGTCGCGGTGTTCGACGGCCGCGTGCGTTATGATTTGCGGAGCGAATATCGGCGCATGGAGACCGTCAAAGCGGATCGCGGCTATGCCGGTCCGGCGGTGGTCTGTGCCGTGTTTTTCACGCCGATCTCCGGATACGTGCCGGACCGCCCGGCAATCAAATATCTCGTGACGCTACACGACGCCGAAGTGTGGCTGGCGCCGATCGCCGGCACCCGTGTGCTGGTGCCGTTCCGCTTCTCGATGCCGACGCCGCTTGGCACGGGTCTGTTGCAGGCGACCGAATTCGTCTCGGTCGCGCAGCCGCCACCCCGCACGGCAGCGAAGACGGAATGATCGCTGCCGACGCGGGTCGGCCCTTTCGAGGCGCCTGCTGCGTCCCCGTTATTCACAGGATGATGCCCCTTGACTCGGCGTGGAATTCTGATCGTCGCATCCGTTAACAGTGTTGGCTTCGGCGCGGCCCCTCGAAAACGCGGATTCCACCCGATATGGTACTCACCGCCGACAGCCGCGCCATATATCGCAGTGAACGAATCCATACAGGCTGCGAGTCGCCGATTCGGCCGCGATTCGTTCCAGACTCGTTCCACACGTTAAGCACAGGACTTTCCCGCGTTACATTGTGGTACAGAAGACAATCCCCACCTGCTTCCCGCGCCAGCGGGAGCGGCAGGGAGGGGGCGTCAATGCCGGGCTTTTGATGCCGATTTCGTTCTCGCCTCCAACCGACCGTGATGTGCGTGCCCGTGGCGCCGGCGTTACCGCCGTGCTGGGGCCGACCAATACCGGAAAGACGCATCTCGCCATCGAGCGGATGCTGGCGCATTCGTCCGGCCTGATCGGGCTGCCGCTGCGGCTATTGGCGCGCGAAGTTTACAACCGCGCGGTCGAACGGGTCGGCGCCGAGGCGGTGGCCCTGATCACCGGCGAAGAGAAAATCAAGCCGCCGAATCCGCGCTTCTGGGTCGCCACCGTCGAAGCGATGCCGCGCGATCTCGACGTTGCGTTTCTCGCCATCGACGAAATCCAGCTCGCCGCCGATTTCGAACGCGGTCATGTCTTCACCGATCGCATGCTCAATCGGCGCGGCCGCGAAGAAACGTTGGTGCTCGGCGCCGCCACCATGAAGCCGATCGTGGAGCGGCTGTTGCCGGGCGCCAGCATCGTCAGCCGCCCGCGGCTGTCGCAGCTCACGTTTTCCGGCGAGAAGAAACTGACGCGGCTGCCGCGCCGCTCCGCCATCGTCGCGTTTTCCGCCGAGGAAGTTTACGCCATCGCGGAGTTGATCCGCCGCCAGCGCGGCGGCGCCGCGGTGGTGCTCGGCGCGCTGTCGCCGCGCACGCGCAATGCCCAGGTCGAGCTCTATCAGTCGGGGCAGGTCGACTATCTGGTGGCGACCGACGCCATCGGCATGGGACTCAATCTCGACGTCGATCACATCGCCTTTGCTTCCGACCGCAAGTTCGACGGCTACCAGTTTCGCAAGCTCAGTCCTTCCGAACTCGCCCAGATCGCCGGCCGTGCCGGCCGTGCCACCCGCGACGGCACCTTCGGCACCAGCGGCCGCTGCCCGCCGTTCGAGACGGAATTGGTCCAGGCCCTCGAATCGCACACCTTCGAGCCGGTGAAATTGGTGCAATGGCGCAGCTCCGATCTCGATTTCTCGTCGGTCGGCGCCTTGCAAGCCACCCTCGCAGCGCCGCCGACGGAAGCCGCACTGGCGCGCGCACCGGTGGCCGAGGATATTCTGGTGCTCGATCATGCGGCGCGCGATGACGGCGTGCGCGCGCTGACCAGAACCGCCGCCGATGTCGAACGGCTGTGGGACGTCTGCCAGCTCCCCGATTACCGCAAGATCGCGCCCGCCAATCACGCCGAGCTGGTGGTCACGGTTTACGGTTTTCTGCAGCGCGACGGTGCGATCAACACCGACTGGTTTGCCCAACAAGTGGCGCTGGCGGATCGCAGCGATGGCGATATCGATACGCTGTCCAACCGCATCGCCCATATCCGCACCTGGACCTTTGCCGCCAACCGGCCGAATTGGCTGGCCGATCCCGAGCACTGGCAATCCGTCACGCGGGGCGTCGAGGATCGGCTCTCGGACGCTTTGCATGAGCGGCTTACCGAGCGCTTCGTCGATCGCCGCACCAGCGTCTTGATGCGGCGGTTGCGCGAAAACGCGACCTTCGAGCCCGAATTCAACAAGACCGGCGAGGTCGCGGTCGAAGGCCATGTCATCGGCCGGCTCGACGGATTTGTCTTCGTGCCCGATGCCTCATCGGGCGGCTCCGAGGCGAAGGCCTTGCAAAACGCCGCGCAAAAGGCGCTCGCCGGCGAGATCGCCGCGCGGGCGGCGCGGGTTGCCGCGGCGCCGGACGCGCAATTCGTCCTGGCGGCAGACGGCACCTTGCGCTGGACCGGCGCTGCGGTCGGCAAGCTGCAGGCCGGCGAAGAGATCATGCATCCGCGCGTGCGCCTCGTCGCCGACGAGCATCTGACCGGCGCGCCGCGCGACGCCGTCGAGGCGCGGCTCAATGCGTGGCTTAAATCCCATATCGACAAATCGCTCGGGCCGCTGGCGCAATTGGCGGCGGCCGAGGACGTGACCGGAATCGCCCGCGGCGTCGCCTTCCAATTGGTCGAGGCGCTCGGCGTGCTCGACCGGCAACGCGTCGCCGAGGACGTCAAGGGCCTGGAGCAGCCGGCGCGCGCCACTTTGCGCAAATACGGCGTGCGCTTCGGCGCCTATCACATTTATCTGCCGCTGCTGCTCAAACCGGCGCCGCGCACGCTCGCCGCGCAACTGTGGGCGCTGCGGCATGACGGGCCGCAAAGCAAAGGGCTCGATGAGCTACTGCATCTTGCCGGCAGCGGCCGCACCTCGATGCCGGTCAATCGCGAGATCGACCCGGTGCTATACCGCACGGCCGGATATCGCGTTTGCGGCGAGCGCGCTGTGCGCGTCGACATTTTGGAACGGTTGGCCGATCTGGTCCGGCCCGCGCTGTCGTGGCGCGAAGGCATCAGTCCGAAACCGCCTGGGGCGACCGCCGGCGGCGGCTTCACTGTCGTCAGCGGCATGACCTCGCTGATCGGCGCCTCCGGTGAAGACTTTGCCTCGATCCTGCGCTCGCTCGGCTATCGCATGGAACGCCGGCCGAAGCCGCCGGAGCCTGCGGCACCTGCGGCAGGCGAGGTGGCAACGGGACCATCGCCTGTGGCGCCGCTTCAAGAGGCCGTTGCGGCTGGCGATGCCGAGGCCGCTGCGCCGAGTGTCGAGGCTCCCGCCGCCTCCATCGAGATTTCCGCCGCATCAATCGAGGACGCCGAGACGGTAGTCGAGACAGCTGCGGCAATCGACGTCGAAAGTCCTTTCGTGGATGCCGAAATCGTCACGCCACCGATCCAAGAGCTTTCCGCTGAATCCCAACCGAGCGCGGTTGTTGAACTCGCTTCGCCGGCCACGGCCGATGCCGGTTTTGTTCAGGCGGTGTCGGCGCAGTCCACGACCACCGCCGAACCGGTCATGATCGATGTTTGGCGGCCGGGGCGGAGCGAGGGTGGCAATCGAGCGCGCCAGAAACATCGCGATCGGCGGAGCCCAAGACGCACGCGCACCGCAACCCCGCAATCTGTCGCGGAGCCGATGGCCGCCGTTCCTGCCGGTGAGGCGGCGCCCTTGCCAACAACCGAGCAGATTCAACCAGCCGGCGCCGTGGCCCCGACGCAAGAACGCCATCCGCATCATCGCCGCCGGCACGCCGGGGAACATCGCCAGGACCGGCCGCCGCGCGACCGTGATCGGCCGCAACGTGAGCGTGACCGTCCGCCGGTCAAGCGCTTCGAGCGGCGCGAAAAGCCGCCCGATCCGAATTCGCCGTTCGCCAAGCTCGCGGCCTTGAAGGCCCAACTCGAGGCGGATGCCAAGGAGCGGCGTTGAGTGCCGGACGGGCTTCAACGCCAGCGCATCGATCGATGGCTCTGGCATGCCCGCCTGGTGCGCACGCGCGGCGCTGCGGCGGCGCTGACCGGTGCGGGCTATGTCCGGGTTAATGGCGCGCGCATTGATGCGCCGGGCCGCATGGTGCGCAGCGGTGACGTCATCACGGTCGCGCTCGACCGCCGTGTGCGGGTTCTCAAAGTGACGGGCTTTGTCGAGCGTCGGGGTCCCGCCGCCAGCGCCGCGACGCTATATGAGGATATCGGATAAGGCCGTCAGCCTTGCGCCCATGTGACCCATGCGTTAGGAGCAAAGCTGCGAAAAAGCCCCGTTCAGAGTGTGCAAATGACCTATATCGTCAACGACAATTGCATCAAATGTAAATACATGGACTGCGTCGAAGTCTGCCCCGTGGATTGCTTTTACGAGGGCGAGAACATGCTGGTCATCCACCCGGACGAATGCATCGATTGCGGCGTCTGCGAGCCGGAATGCCCGGTCGAGGCGATTAAGCCCGACACCGAGCCCGGAGTTGAAAAATGGCTTGGGATCAACGCCGAATACGCAAAAACCTGGCCGAATATTACGGCCAAGAAGACCCCGCCGGCGGACGCCAAGGAGTGGGAGGGGGTCGCCAATAAGTTCGAAGAGCATTTTTCGCCCAGTCCAGGCACCGGGGACTAGGCACACTTAGCTTGTTGCCTGAATTAACCCTTATTAACGATTTGCCCCCGTCCGCCGCCGATATGGGCCGTGGGCGATGTCATAAGGCTTTGATTTTGGCTGAAAATGTGATATATAGCCTTTCATAATGAAAAGACCCCGAGACGCTGCTCCCACACCGGGAGCATATTTTTTCGGGACGTTTCCGAGGAACCGTCAATAGAGGCGTGAAGTTCCACGCGAGAGCAGTGGCAGAGAAAACTCGTCGTTCGAAAAAGAGTGCGGCCGGCATGAGCCGGAAGGCAGCGAAAACCTCCTCCCGCGCGAGCCGGAGGCCCTCACAGTCCACGCGAGCTGCGGCCCGAAGCCGGGTTAGCGTGGCAAAGCCGGCGCCACGGCGCAAGCCGGAGCCGGAAGGAGCAACTTTGGGAATGAATGCGAAGAAGACTACTCAACGACAAGGCTTCAAAACTCAGGAATTCATCGTTTATCCGGCTCATGGCGTAGGCCAGATCGTGGCGATCGAGGAGCAGGAGGTTGCCGGCGCGCGGCTGGAACTGTTCGTCATCAATTTCGTCAAGGACAAGATGACCTTGCGGGTGCCGACCTCGAAGGTGGCGTCCGTCGGTATGCGCAAGCTTGCCGAGACCCCGATGGTGAAGCGGGCGCTCGAGACGCTGAAGGGGCGTGCACGGATCAAGCGGACCATGTGGTCGCGGCGTGCGCAGGAATACGAGGCCAAGATCAATTCCGGCGACATTGTCGCGATCGCCGAGGTCGTTCGCGACCTCTACCGGTCGGAGACGCAGCCGGAACAGTCGTATTCCGAGCGGCAGCTTTACGAGGCCGCGCTCGATCGGTTGTCGCGCGAGGTATCCGCGGTGCAGCGGATCACCGAGACCGAGGCGATCAAAGAGATCGAGGCGGCGCTCGCCAAGGGGCCGCGGCGCGGCCCGAAGCCCGAGACGGATGAGGAAGCCGTCGTCGAGGAAGAGGCGGCGTAAGCCAGCAACAACACTTTCGGTTCCAAAGGCCCGGCAGAAATGCCGGGCCTTTTGTTTTGTTGCGCACATCAATGATGACCAAAATGTCCGGACGATGCCGGCAAAACACCTATGGTTAGTCATAAATTAAGCTTCATTTGAAAGGAGATAGAAGGCACAGCGCGTGACATCGCGGGGGCGAGGAATGGGGCGAAACAAAAGGCTTGCGCGCGGATACGCTTTTCCGATCCTGCTCGCCGGCATGATCGGCTATCTGATCGGCGGCTGGCATCTCACTGCATTGCGAAGCGAGGGACTCTCCGCCGCCCAATCCGTCGCACTGCGGTTTCCGCAACAATGGGGCTCAGCCGCGCCGGTCTCGGGCGACGCCGACATTTCGCCCGCAGCAGGGGTACTCAATACTTCACCGGTCACCGCTGCCGCCGGGACGGACGATGGGCAGTTCGCGCTGTTGAACCCCACGCCGATGGTGCCGCAGCCGGTTCATCCGGCGGCGGACGTGGCGGTTCAAACTCCGGTTCCCCATGCCTCCGTGCAGTTGGCTTCCGTAACCGGTTCAATGCCGCCGGCGACCGTCGCTGCCGAGTTGTCGCGCTCGCCCAGGATATCGGCACCCGCGCCGGCCGCAGCCGTGCCGTCGCGCGCAAATCGTGCGCCAGTGGCTCCCCGTCGCGGTGTCATGAACCGGCCGGGTTTCATGTTCGACGACGCCCAGATCGCGAGCATCAAAGAACGGCTGCATCTGACGCCGGATCAGCAACAGATGTGGCCGGCGGTCGAGGCGGCTCTGCGCAACATCGCTTATACGCGCGCGCAGCAAGCGCGCCGGCGCGCTGTCTCCGGCGAGACGACGCAGGCTGCCGATATCGATCCCGACAGCGTGGCGGGCCTCAAATCGGCGGCCGTTCCGCTGATCATGAGTTTCGACGAGGAACAGAAGCAAGAGGTCCGCGATCTCGCCCACGTCATGGGGCTCGATCAGCTCGCGGCGCAATTCTGAGCGTCGTTCCGCCCCTTGACCGCGCCTCGGATTTTCACGATCTGCCGAAGCGGGACTTTGGCGCCGGCATTTCGGCCGAACGCCAGAAGAGCGCGCTGGCGCATTTGACGCCGATCAGCGCCAAAAATGTGAAACAGGCGAGGTCGCCCGCTTCCACTCGGGTGGTGATGTCGAAGCTGTAGATCGGGTCGTAAAGGAAATAATCGGCGCAGGCCGCCGCCGCGAAGACACACAGCAACGCCGGATAGCTGCCATAGGCGATTGTCACCAGCGCAATTGGCAGCAGATAGAAGAAGACCGGGTGATCCGGTCCAAGCGCCGTCAATTTGGAATACCACAGCACCGCGGTGACGGCCGATACGACTGCCAACGCTATGGTGACGGGCAGCGCCGCTTTCACGAGCTGCATGACTCCCCCCAATAGATTCCCCAGTGGCCTTTTCGGCTCTTTCTTACCGGCATCATAGCCGAGGTAAGATATGGAGAAAATAGGCGAAAAGCGGTGAAGTAAGCGGCGGACGAGGTCACTCGACGACGATCTTGACCTCGCTGCCCGGCTTTAGCCGGTCGCCCGCCTCCAGGCCGTTGAGCACCCGGAAGCGGTCGGCCGCCCGGTCGGCCACGGCCATCCGGGCCGCGAGTTTTTCCACCGTATCGCCGGGGGCCACCTTGACGACCTTTATCCGCAGCGGCTTAGCCTGCTCGATCTCGGCGAGACTCATGCGGCGGAACGTGTTGACGGCTTCGCGGAAGGCGCGGTCGGTATCGGGCGTGCGATGTTTGGCGGCAAAGATGAAGCGGTAGACATCGCTGCCGAACCGGATGGCGTAAAGCCGGAAATCCCACTGATCGCCTCTGGCGACCGCAGTAGCGCCGGGGAAGCCGTTGATCGTGACCTCTTCCACGGTCGCCGGATCGATGTTCTCGATCCAGCCCGATCTGAGATATTGCGGGAGCGTCTGTTCGGCGGGCACGCGCACCACGTCGAGGCGAAGCGCCTCGCCGCCGCCGCGCTTGACGCCGAGAACGGCCTGCGCGGTGTTGTCGAGCGCGAATCCTTCCGGCGCGGTGAACGTGAAGCCGAGCTTCGGGTGCAGGAAGCGCCGGCCGCGCACAAAGCCTTCACTGGGATCCTCGCCATACACGACGCCGTCGATGTCGCCATAATAGGCGTCTCTGGCCTGTTCGCGCTCGGCCGGGCTGACGCTGGCCGGCGGCTTGTACTGCCGCGCATTGGCAATCGCCTGGGTGACGCGTTCCGGGGTCGAGGGGTGCGAGGACAGAAAATCGGGAGCCGCCGGATTGATGGCATTGCTCTGCTCCGGCTTGACCTCGGAATTGCGCTCCAGCGCGGTGAGGAAGCGTGCCGCGCCGTAGGGATCGTAACCGGCGTGGGCGGCGATGCCGATGCCGATCGCGTCCGCTTCGAATTCCTGCTTTTGCGAGAAGCTTGCGAGCTCAAGCTTCGATTTGGCCAGCGCCAGCGCGCCGGCCTCCGGATCGCTGACCACGTCGTTGACGACGCGGCTGACCAGATCGACCTGCTGTTCCTCCTTCTCGCGCAGCTCGGCGTGCCGGGCGATGACGTGGCCCATCTCATGGGCGATCACCGAGGCAAGTTCGGAGTCGTCGTCGGCAAGCGCGATCAATCCGCGCGTCACATAAAGCTGGCCGGTCGGCAGCGCGAAAGCATTGATCGATTGCGAATTGAGGATGGTGACCCTGTAATGCAGATCGGGCCTATCGGACGCGGCCACCAGACGCTCGACCATTTGCTCGATCATGGTCTGCAGCCGCGGGTCGTTATAAACGCCGCCATAAGTTGCCAGGATGCGCTGATGCTCGCGCAGCACCGCCGGCGACATCGTGGCATCGGCCTGCTTGGCCGGCGCCACGTTTCCCGCCAAGGAGACGCTGTCGGATGGCGGCGTGGTGGCGCAAGCGGCGAGCAACATCGTCGCGAGCACGACGGCCGCCTGGCAAAGCCGGTAGTTCGCCATTCCCGAACGTCGCCGTCCCACTTTGACACCCGTCAATCGTGCAGATCAGTCCCGATCCGCGGTCTCGATCTGTTCCGGACTCGCCGCCTCGATCGCCGGGCTGCCACGCCTGCCGCGTGCCTCGATAAAGCCGCGGACGATGACGCGATGCCCTGCCAGCCCCTGCAGATCGAGCCCCGCCGCGGCGAAGCTGCGCTCGTTTCGTTTCCGGACCGTAACCGCAAAATCCTCGGACCAATGCTGGCCGAAATTTACGTAAATCGTAGCTCCGCTTTGACGCACGGACACCACTCGGCCCTCGACCAGCGCAAATTGGCCTTTATGCGCCAACACATCCGCCGGGGTTTCGGCGTCGATGAGGTCATAATACGGATCGGCCCACAGGCCAAGCTTGGCCTTTCGGGCACTATTTTCGCGGACCAAGAGCGCCTTGGCGCAGCTTACGGTTTCGACTTGGTCCCCGACCCGGGCAAAGCCAACCGCGATCATTTCGCCCTGCACGAACAGCTCGTCACCGTCCCGCTCCGTAAAGGCATAGGCGACGATGCGGCCGTAACGATCCGACGCGATTGACCCCTGCCGCAACACGACGGCATCGCCGCCGGCCAGTGCATCGAGCGCGTTCTTTGCCGCCGCGGCGGCCGGCGCGGCAGATGAAGCCTGATCGGATTGTTCCACGGGCGGCATCAACGGCACTTCAATCGCTGCGAGCCGCACCTCGCGGCCGTCCGCCAGCGTGAATGTGCGGCCGTCGGTCACCCGGCTCACGGTGGCGCGCGCGATCTCATCGCCGCCGCAGACAGGCGCGGCGGCTGGCGCTTGCTGTTGCGCCATTGCAGGTAAGCCGCCGCACGGCATTGCCAACGTGCAAGCCAGCGCAACCACGATGATCCCGTCACCGACGTGATTCATAGCCCACGTCCCAAATTTCGTTGATCGGTCCCGTAGCTCAGCCGGATAGAGCAGCGGTTTCCTAATGCGAATTGTGCTTTTTGCATGGAGCATCATAGCGCTGCATTTTTCAAATCAAACCAATGACTTGTGTCCTTGCATCGTCTCATAGTGCTCCATGGATATTCGCCTCTACACAGGTGATTGGGGAGCAAAAAATTTACGCTGCTATTGATCCAATCGTCGGGTCGCGGCTGAAAAATCGCGCCAAATGCCACGACCGAATAGCGCTGCTTTCCAGTCTTTCCGTCGGCAAGAATCAAAAACATAGTTTGCGATACGCGGACGCCATTCGCGGACTTACGGCCCGCTTTGCCTCTCAAACCGGAGGAGCAAAAACAGAGCAACTCACCAAGCGATAGCGGACCATGGTTTCATTAACTCACCTTTCCAAAATGACGGAAAATGACGGCTGTGCAACAGCGGCGCGATCCACCCATCAACGTGCCATGAGGTGACGCACCTCGGCGAGCGCCTTCTCACAGGCCCTGTAATTGGCGACGCTATTGGCGGCGCGCGCCCGCGCCATGGCGTCGTGTATCGCATCGATTTTGTTGCGCGGTATCTCGCCCATTCTTTCTTCGACGGTCGCCATTCCGAAAGGCGTCGGCTGAACGCCTATACCCGCACTGACGCCCGCCGGCACAAATGGCCCGGCTGCCGCAATAGCCTCAACCCTGGCATCGATGCGCGCCTGCATACGGTCGATGTCGTTCGAGCACGAGGCGGCATGGGCCACCGGCAGCGATGCGCAAAGTGCTACGGCGCTCCATATCATCACTCGCAGAACTGGCATAATGCTTCTCCCCCAATTTGGCCGCCGAAGTCGAGTGCCGGCGTTTGACAGCGGTTTGCTGCCGCTCGTATTCCAGATTCCTATCCAAACGCGAAGACTCGCTTCCAGTCGGTCTTCATGCTGATCACCGTCCAGCCGTCGCTCTTGGCTTCGTCATAGAGCGCCTGGGTGAACGTGCCGATCTTGCTGTCAGGAAGATTCTGCGCCGGCCCGTAGGCGTATTCGCGCTGTGCATCGTCGTGCATCACCAGCATCATCAGCCGTGCGCCGGCCCCGGCGCCGGTGTATTCGAGCATTTCGCGGTCGCCGGTCGAATTACCGAAAGCGGCGCGCGGCCGACGGCCGATCATCAAGTGGATGCCTTCCGGCTTGCCGGCTTTGTCGTCGTTCAAAAGCAGCTTCGGCTCCTTGGTCAGGAACGGCTTGCCGTCTTTGGCGTAACCAAACTTGGTGCCGCCGGCGGTGCCAACGACCTGCTCGGGCGGGATGCCGTAGACCTGCTGTGAATAGACGCGCACAAAATCCTGGCCCCCACCGGTCACAATATAGGTCTTGAAGCCGTTGTCGCGCAGATATTGCAGGACCTCAAGCATCGGCTGATAGGTCAAGTCCGTATAGGGACGTTTCCATCGCGGGTGTTTGGCGGTCTCCAGCCATGTCTTGACGTCGGATTCAAATTCCTCAACCGGCATGCCGGTCAGGGTGGCGGCAAGAATTGTTTCGAGGTCGTGCATCGACAGCTTGGCCATCGCAGCACGATCGCCCGACAGCACAGTCTTGAACGGCTCTATGTTTTTGAGCTCCGGTTTCTGCGTCGCGAGCGCCGGAACGCGGTCCAGGCAGTACACCACCTGTGAGTAAAGCGGGTGCTCGACCCAGAGCGTGCCGTCTTGATCGAAGGTGGCTATGCGTTCTTCGGGCGGCACGAATTTGGCGCTCGCCTGATCGACGGTCGCGTGCACGAAGTCGAGAATGGCTTGCTTCGCCGGGCCGTCGTTCCACGAAGCGAGTGCTGCGCCGGCGGACGGTTGCGCCCGGGTGGATGAGGAAAGCGGCAAACCGGAAAAAACCGGCGACAGGGCCAGCGCCGCAAGCAAGCTGCGGCGATCCATGCCGTACCGCCGGCGGCTATCAACCATCGTCAGCCTCCCCGTGAAGAACTCCAGCGGGCGGCCTCGGCGGCGCCCGCTGGGTTGACAGCCGTTATTTCAGCGCAAGCGTCATGCCGCCGAGCCCAAGAGAGACCTGAAAGCCGACCTGAGGGCCTTGCAGCGAAAGCACGACGCCGTTGCCGTTTTGCAGGGTCGCGGCCTGCCCGCCGCCGACAAAAGTGGCGCCGGCGCCGGCGGCGCCATAGGTGCCGGCAACGTCGCCCGGCGTGCGTACATTCGCAGCGGTGCCCCTGAGATCGACCGCGGCGATGCCAAGGCTGCCTATCCCGATCCCACCGACGCTCAGCCGCACGGTTCTGCCTCGGCACACCAGCACCCCGTCGCCGCCGCCGACTCCGACGATGAAGCCGGCCTTCACAATATGAAGACGGATCGAACAGGTTTCCGCCTGTGACGGTGTCGACGCGCCGAACGATATCGCTGCCGCCGTTGCAAACGCCGCAGCCAGTTTGGCCGTACGACTTGGTTTCCACATGGTCTCTCTCCCTCGTTTTTGAGTTTGCACGGCTGTCATTTTTACTTACTGTCCTTCGTGCGCCTTTATCATCGCCTCGACCTTGGTCTTGATGGCGGAGAGGTTGAAGGACGCGGCCTGCTGCATCGGCGGATAGGCGATGAGCGATTGCGCCGCCGCCGCCACGGTCTGCTGGACCTGGACGAAGCGCCAGAATTCGCGGGCATAGAATTCGTTCATGTACCCGCCGCCCATGTCGTTGGCCGTCTCGCCACGGATCGACGGTGTTCGCTCGAACGGATCCTGGCGCAGGTTGACGATCGTCGGCATATCGGTCGTCACCTTCTCGCCCGGCCAGCCGAAGGGCTGCTGATAGAACTGGAACTTGAAGTCGTCGATGCGGATGGCGCCGAGTTCCGATTCGCCGAAGTAGAAGATTTCGTGACGCGCCGAAGGTCCCTTGCCCGTCAAGAGATCCACCTGGTTGTAACCGTCCAAATGGTTCTTGTAGGTCCGATCCCCGATCTTCACGCCCTGCAGGAGCTGTGCGACGATGTCGCCATTTCCCGCCGCCGCGACCAGCGTCGGCAGCCAATCCAATCCGGAGAAGATGCCGTTCTCCACCGTGCCCGGCTTGATCTTGCCCGGCCAGCGCGCGATGCACGGCACGCGGAAGCCGCCTTCGAACACCGTGCCTTTAGTGGCGCGGAACGGTGTCATGCCGCCGTCCGGCCAGGCCGCGGTGTTGCTCGGCACAGTCGCCGCGCAAGCCGGACAGACGGACACCTACCACGATCTCATTCGGCCGAACGGGAAGATGCGCAGCGATGCGGTCCACGAAGCCGATCTCAATTTTTGTTATCAGCAAACCGGCCAGAGCCGTTTCCTTCCGGATGGCGCGGCGTTCAAGAAGTGCATGGCGGGCCGCGGCTATAGCTTCACGGGACTGACCGGCCGCGGCACCGATGCCACGGCGCCGTCTCTTTACGACACTTCGCCCTGGCTTTTTGACCCTCCGCAATAGGTCGACCTCGATAACAGTCAGTCACAGGCGGTTATTGACGCGTCGGACCAGGCCACCAAGACACGTTTCAGATGGACGAGAACCTGAATCAATGACGGAATGTACGCTGCGTGCGTAAGCGTGAGACGAGGGCGCCGGCTTCTAGTCGGCGCCCTCGTGGCCCCCGCTGGTAATCCAAACATCGCCGCTGAGCTAAAGCAGGGTTGATGTGAAATGGATCATCCTCCGGCAGCGCAGCATTTGCCGCTGCTTGTCGAGTCCGGGATGGCCGCTTCGGGTCAATCACGTCTGGTATGAACTGGCGTCAGAGCAATCTCTGGTACGCTTTGCTCCCGATAACGACCCTATAATGCGCGTCGCTTGAAACGACGCTTCGGGCCATGCTCGGACATACGGGAGGTTCCGCCGAAAGCTAGCGGCGGACGCGGTCTCTACTCGGCTGCAAGCTCCGTTTGTCCGTTTGGCTCCCGGCCCGCCGCAGCAAACATGCTAAGTGCGAACCACAAGCGGAAGGCAGCCACGTCGCCACGCGATCCATCGAGACGCAGCCGACCCTCGCGAATTGCCTGGTCGATCGGGATATGGCCGAGCCAGATCTGCGTAAGCATGCGCAGGCTGGCTTCGACGAAAAGGTCGACGTCAAAACCCGGATTCCGGTAGCAAAGATCGACCGTGCCGTGCTCGAACACCAGCCAATAGCGACGCCGGCTGATTGGCACGCCCGATAGCTGGAACTCGGCGACGTACCGGCCATCGTGCGGCGGAGCGTGACCCACGACGTTGCGGCGGATGTCCCACATCAAAAGGTCGGGGTCCAAATTCGCGGTCTCGACTAGATCGTGACGGAGCCAGCGTTGTGCCCAGAGGCCCATCTTCTCGACGACCGGGAAAAGCTCCTTCCCGGCCAGGGTTAGGT
The DNA here is from genome assembly GCA_963822935.1 of uncultured Alphaproteobacteria bacterium. Lineage (GTDB taxonomy): Bacteria > Pseudomonadota > Alphaproteobacteria > Rhizobiales > Xanthobacteraceae > BOG-931. The sequence continues at coordinate 114,441 of CAWGJP010000007.1, read as the reverse complement.
GATATTCGAAGCCGCCAGCGCCACGCCGGCGCTCGACGATGCCGGCGAACTGCAATTGCTTGAGCCGCTGCGCCAGCAGTGCCGACGACATGCGCGGCACCCCGCGCTGCAAATCGTTGAAGCGGACACTCCCGCACAACAGCTCGCGAATGACCAGCGGCATCCAACGCTCTGCCAGCACCTCGGCGGCAAGCGAGACGGGACAGAACTGCCCGTATCCCTTCTTTTTAGCCATATCAAATCCTAACATTAGCCCGTCGGCAATCCACTTCAGATTTTAAAGTTGTCGTCGCGCGCTGTCGAGGCGAAGCTTCGGCAAATGCTCGAAAGGAGGTCTGCCATGACCCGATTTCTCGACCTGCAAGCGCTCGTACAGATCATCGGTCCGCGGTTTGCTGAGGGCGCCGCCGATCGCGATCAAGACGATGTTTTTGTTGCTGAACACTATGAGGTGCTAAAAGACCAAAAAGTCTTCTCGGCGCTGGTCCCTGCCGACCTCGGCGGCGGCGGAGTGCGCCACAGCGTCATATGCGCCTTTCTGCGCCAACTTGCTCATTATTGTCCGTCGACCGCACTCGCGCTGTCGATGCATCAGCATCTCGTGGCGGCGGCCGCGTATAATCATCGCAACGGCCGGCCGGGGAGAAAGCTATTGGAGCGGGTCGCCGCCGACGAGACCGTGCTTATTTCGACCGGCGCCAATGACTGGATGGAATCAAGCGGCGCGGTGGAGCGCGCCGACGGCGGCTTCCGCGTCAGCGCCAGGAAGCCGTTCGGCAGCGGTTCGCCCAAAGGCGGCGTGCTAGTCACTTCTGCTCCGTTCGAGGATCCTAAGGAAGGCTGGCAGGTACTTCACTTCGCCGTTCCATTCACTGCTCCGGGTGTCTCGCTTGCCGACGACTGGCGAGCGCTGGGCATGCGGTCGACCGGCTCGCACACTATCGTTCTCAACAAGGTCTTCGTGACGGACGACGCCGTCTCGCTGCGACGACTTCGCGGTCGCTTCCATCCGGCGTGGAACGTGATTCTGACGGTGGCGATGCCGCTGATCATGTCCGTCTACGCCGGTGTGGCTGAGGCTGCTGCTGCGATCGGCCGGGAGCAGGCAAGTAAGCGCCCAAGCGACCCGGCAGTCCCTTATCTGCTCGGCGAACTGACCAACGAACTGACAATGGTGCAGCTTGCCATTGGCGACATGGTTCGCTTGGCGAACGACCTCGACTTCGCGATGAGTTTTGAAGTAGCCGACGCTATCCTCGTACGCAAAACAATCGTGGCAGATCATGTGCTGTCGACGGTTGAAAAGGCGCTTGAGGCGGCAGGCGGCGCCGGCTTCTACCGCAAGGCCGGACTTGAGCGGTTATTGCGGGACGCACACGGAGCGCAATTCCATCCCCTCGGAGGGAAACGGCAGCACCGATTTACGGGCCGAATTGCTCTCGGTCTCGATCCGATCGCGGATGCTGCATGATAGCGCTTGCGAATAATCACCGCCGGAGCCGACTTCTGTGCGCCGGCGGTTACTACTGACTTGCCGGACTTCCGAGATGGGTCATTCGCACCTCGTTTGGCGCAGAAAGCGTGCTCGGCTTCCCTCCTGCTCACGGCTTGGCTAGACATGGCGGGGTGCCGACAAGTTCGACCTTGTCCTCTCGCGCGGACGCCAAAACGGTTGTATTTATTCCTCTGCTTGCGCGAAGGCCCCGTAGCTCAGTTGGATAGAGCGATGGTTTCCTAAACCATAGGTCGCATGTTCGAATCATGCCGGGGTCGCGCAGGGGTTCTAAGTCATTGATATTCGCAATGACTCCGATTCCGGAGCAAAATCGGAGCAAATTTCCCGAGTCTCTCAATCGAATCAAATAGGACATTCGCCCTTCCTAAACCGAAGGTCGAAAGTTCGAGTCTTCCCGGGACCGCCATTCAAGGCCGCCAACTTGTGACAGGCAGGATGCAAGGGTACATTTATTGGGCGTGTCTCTGTGGTCGCGGTTTCTCAATTCGTCTTCCCGCAGCGGCTCAAAAAGGCAGCCGTTCGCCAATGGCTCGCATGGATTACAATTTTGGATCGGCTGGCCGCTGGCGCTCATGGATTGCCGCGATCGCGGTTGCGGCAATGCCGTTCGGCATTGCCGTTGCCGAGCCGATCAATCTCGATTTCGTCAAGCAACAGGCCCAGGCCTATTACGACGACGGTTACCAGCAAGACCTGGCGGCCGTCGGTGCGACTGCACAGTGGTGGATCAAGTGGCGCGCGCCGCAAGTGACTAAGCCGGCGCTGGTACTCGACATCGACGAAACCTCGCTGTCGAATTGGCCGGAGATCAAGGCCAATGATTTCGGCTACATTGCCGACGGGCCATGCCGCCCGCCGAAAGGGCCGTGCGGTGCGCTCGCCTGGGACCGCACGGCGCAAGCCAAGGCGATCGGGCCGACGCTTGAGCTGTTCAAGTTCGCACGCTCTATCGGCGTGTCGGTGTTTTTCATTACCGGCCGTCACGAGATCGAGCGCGCCGCCACGGCTCGCAATCTTCTCCGCGCCGGCTATGTCGACGCGCACGGCCGCAACGGCTGGATCGATCTTCGGATGGAGCGAAACGGCGAGAAGCCGGCTTCAGCCGCGGACTTCAAAGCGCCGCAGCGCGCCAAGATCGAAAACAGCGGTTATGATATCATCGCCAATGTCGGCGATCAGGAAAGCGACCTTAGCGGCGGCTACGCGGAAAAAACCTTCAAATTGCCAAATCCGTTTTATTACATTCGGTGACGGCCATTGCCGAATGTCGGAAGCTTTTGCCACCCGCGATCAACGCGCCATTGCCATTCTTGAATTGGCATATTCCACCCTATAGTCTGCCCTTGGAACTCTTCCGCCCAAGGAGGCGATCCCGATGCCGAGATCGCCGGTCGCAACAAGACAGAACCATTTGACATGAACAAACCAGTCCCGGTCATCGACGAAGCCGGCGCGTCGCGCCAGGCGGCGGACACGCCGCAATTTGTGAACCTGCACGAGATCATCGCCAAGGCGCGCGCCAATCTCAATCAAAACGATTGGGACTATATCGTCGGCGGCACCGAGACCGAGACGACGCTGCGCCGCAACCGCATGGCGCTCGACGCAATCGCCTTCCGGCCGCGGGTGTTGCGTGACGTCAGCAAGGTCGATGCGTCGGTCGAAGTGCTCGGCCACAAGCTGCGCTTGCCGATCGTGCTGTGCCCGGTGGGCTCGCTGGAGAGTTTCCATCCCGAGGGCGCCGCGCCGGTGGTCAAGGCGGCCGGCGAATTCGGCGTCGCCCATATGCTGTCTTCGGTGTGCGACCCCGGCTTGGAAGACGTCGCCAAGGTGGCGCCGAATGCACTGCGCATGTTTCAGCTCTACGTCCGCGGCGACGCCGCCTGGGCGGACGATCACGTCGCACGCGCTATCGCCAATGGCTATTCCGCATTCTGCGTCACCGTCGACACCGCGCATTACAGCCGGCGCGAGCGCGATCTCGCCAAGCGTCACGTCACCGCCGGGCGGCGGCGCGTGCAGGGCCGCGATTTTCAGATGGCGCTGGATTGGAAGACCGTCGAGCGGATGAAAGCGAAGTTCAAGATACCGTTCGCGATCAAAGGTATCGGCACCGGGGAGGACGCCAAGATCGCGCTCGATCACGGCGTCGAGATAATCTACGTCTCCAATCACGGCGGCCGCCAGCTCGATCACGGCCGCGGCTCGACCGATGTGCTGCCGGAAGTGGTCGAAGCGGTCGGCGGTCGCGCCACCATCATCGTTGATGGCGGCTATTACCGCGGCACCGACATCGTCAAAGCGCTTGCGCTCGGCGCGACTCTGGTCGGGTTGGGGCGTATGCAATGCTACGGGCTGGCGGCGGCGGGGCAGGCCGGCATCGTGCGCATGCTGGAAATTCTGGAGGACGAGGTGACGCGGGCGCTCGGTCTCCTCGGCGCCACCAGTTTCGGCAAGCTCGATCGGTCCTATCTGGCCGCCGCCGCGCCGGCCAACGCGCCGCATGTGTTCTCGGCCTTCCCGCTCTGGGAGCACGCGCCGTATCGGTATTGATCCTCGTCACTGCGAGGAGCCAACGGGACCGGCCCGAAGTGGCCGGCCCGATGACAGGCTCCGCGACGAAGCAATCCAGGTTCATCGCGTCAAACTGGATTGCTTCGCTTTCGCTCGCAATGACATTTGAACTGACGATTTGGATTCAAGCCCATGAACCTTCCGCTCAGCATCGGCATCACCTCCAATCCGCGCACCTGGCCGATCCTCGACGGCACGGTGAAGGTCGACGGCATCGATCTCATTCCGACGGTGCTGCATCCGTCGGAATTGTTCTGGCGGCAGCTGCATTTCGCCGAATTCGCCGTGTCGGAAATGTCCTGCTCGTCGTTTCTGATCGTGACCGCCCATGGTGATACGCGCTTTGTCGGCCTGCCGATTTTTACCACGCGGCGATTTTTCCACACCAGCATATTGGTCAGCCGCAAGTCGGGCATCGAGATGCCCGCCGACCTCAAGGGCAAGCGCGTCGGCGTGCCGGAATATCAGCAGACCGCGGCGCTGTGGGCGCGCGGCGTGCTGCAGCATGAATTCGGCGTCGCCGCCAAAGACATGGAATTCTGGATGGAGCGCACGCCGGACAAGAGCCACGGCGGCGCCACCGGCTTCAAGCCGCCGCCCGGCGTCGTCGTCAACCAAATTCCCGCCGACAAGAGCATCGGCTCGATGATGCTTGCCGGCGAGCTCGACGCGGTGCTGCATTATCTGTCCGGCCGCAACCTGGTCGACAGGAGCCGCGCCGATCTCACCAACAATCCCGATTTCAAATATCTATTCTCCGACCCGATCGCCGAAGGCGTCCGCTACTACAAGAAGACCGGCCTGCTGCCGATCAATCACCAGGCGGTGGTGCGCCGCGACGTGTTCGAGAAAGAACCCTGGGTCGTGCTCAACCTGATCAAGGCGTTTAACAGGGCCAACGATGTCGCCAATGAACGGCGCATCGAGCATGTCGCCGATCATCTCGCCGCCGGGCTTCTGTCCGGAGACGCCAAGACGTCGGTAATCCACCACGGCGTCAAAGCCAACCGCAAGGTGATGGAAACCATCGCGCAATATTCGCTGGAGCAGGCGCTGACCCCGCGGCTTGTCAAGATCGAGGAGCTTTACGCTCCGAGCGCACTGGAGACGTGATGGCGCCTCGCGCTTGTGACCCCCTTCGTCCGGCCGACGTCAGGCTGTATGACTTCTGATGTCGTCGTACCGGAGATGGTCGGCATGACGCGCATTACCGGCCTTTGGCAGTGGCTCCGCGCTCTGGTCCCTCACCCCCGCGTGCAGGTGGCGCTGTCGATCAGGATGACGATCGCCGCGCTGGCGTCTTTCCTGCTGGCGCAATTGCTGCAGCTTCCGCTGCCGTTGTGGGCGGTATTGACGGCAGTCATTGTCACGCAGATGAGCGTCGGGCGGTCGCTGAAGACGACGTTCGACTATTTGGTGGGCACTCTCGGCGGCGCGATCTACGGTGGCGCCATCGGCGTGCTTATTTCCTATACGAATGAAATGGCGGTGCTCGCCGGTCTCGCTCTCGCCATCGCGCCACTTGCACTTGTCGCTGCGGTCAATCCGCGCTTTTCCGTGGCGCCGATTACCGCCATCATCGTAGTCTTGATCCCGACGATGACGCATGCGACGGCGATTTCGTCGGCGGTCGACCGCGTCATCGAGGTGGCGCTGGGCGGTTTCACCGGCTTCTTTGTTTCATTTCTGCTGTTGCCGGCAAACGCCCATCCGTTGGTCGCCGCGGCGGCCGCCCGCGCGCTCGAACAGATGGCGCGGGCCTTCGGCGAGCTGCTGGCGGGCTTGCGAGGCGGGCTCGACGTCGAAGCGCTGCATCACATTCAGGACGGCATCGGACAGGCTTTGGAGCAATTGAACGTGGTGGGAGGCGAGGCCGAGCGCGAGCGCTCGGCGCGTCTCGCCGTCGGCCCCGATACCGGGCCGTTGCTGCGCACGCTGCTGCGCTTGCGGCACGATCTGGTGATGACCGGAAGGGCAGCCGCCAGTCCGTTGCCCGACGCCGTGCGGACGCGGCTCGAGGCGCCGCTGGCGCGTGTCGGTGAGGCCTTTGTCGAATACCTGCGGGCGAGCGCGGCCGCGCTTCGGTCCGGCCGGGGTCCGCCCTCGCTCGGGCCCGTGGAATCCGCTTTGGAGACCTATGGCGCCGAGGTCGCCGCGCTGCGTCGCGACGGGGTGACACGAGGCCTGACCGATGACGCCGCAGAACGCTTTTTCGCGGTGGGTTTTGCGCTTGAGCAGATGCACAACAACTTCAGCGATCTCGGGCGGGTCGTGGCGGAATGGGCCGAACCGGCCAGAAAAGCGGGCCGTGGCGGCGGTCAATCCGGTTAATCCCGGCTGGGCTTATTTCGCTGCGCCTATTGTGCTTTTCGCCCAGGCCTGCCACATAAGCGGGTAATCCAGATATCGACGGTGGCAATAACGACGCGAGAGTCTCTGCCTCCGGGTAGCGTCGGCACCGCAACGGTGCCCATCCGTTAGCCAGTGGCCCGGGCGCCTTGGCCATCGGGCCATCCAACCGCTCGAGCGAAGAGGTATGCCGCGTGCAGGTTCTCGTCCGTGACAACAATGTCGATCAAGCCCTCAAGGTGCTGAAGAAGAAGATGCAGCGCGAGGGCGTGTTCCGCGAGATGAAGCTCCGCGGCCATTACGAGAAGCCCTCCGAGAGGAAAGTCCGCGAACGCGCGGAAGCCATCCGCCGCGCCCGCAAGCTTGCCCGCAAAAAGCTGCAGCGCGAAGGGTTGCTGCCGATGAAGCCCAGGGTCGTGCCCGGCGCCGCTCCCGGACGCAGCGGTCCGCCGCGTCCGCCGCGCTTCTGATCGGCCAACAACAACGATTGGGATTGTAGGTATAAGCCCTCCCGTTAGCGCCAGCGGGTCGGCGACGGCGCGTCGCCTTTCCGTCAGTTGTGTGCTAAGAGTTGTGCAACACGGCAGGAATAAAATGGCATTCAAGTTCGCAGTTGGCCAAGCGGTCGAATACACGCCGCTGGGCGAGAAGAAAGCCGGCCTCTATAGGGTCGTGCGGCAAATGCCGCTGGAGGAGCAGGCGTTCGATCTGCGCTACCGCATCAAGAGCGACACCGAAGCCTATGAGCGCAACGTGCTCGAATGCCAGTTGAGCGACGAGGTGTCAGCCGCGGGCGATTATGCCGATGCCAGGTCGCCGCGCTCACGAGGCTCGCACGCCTGAGAGCCGTGGCGCGAGAGCGGCGAGGTCTTGCTCTAGTGGCGCGCGTCTGAGCCCGCCGTTCCCATGGCCTCTTGCTGCCGATATTCGGCGTCGAATTTCATGATCTCGCGCATCAGTTGTTCGACCAGTTTTTGCCGTTCGTCGGCGTTCTGGCTGAAAGTCAGTTCCGCGACCGTCTTGGCCACGGCGTTGATGACTTCGTCGGTATCGAGCGCGTCAGGCTCCTCGTCGGAAACCGGATATTCGGCAAAAAAATTGTCGATCAGTTCGACCATCAGGCAATGCAAGCACGGCCGTTCTTCATCATCATTTTGGTCATCTGAGCGTTGATCGTCTGACATGGCGGCGGTCCTTTGGCTTCAGATGGTAGCGGACCCGGTCCATTACAATAACAGGCAAAACCAGGCCCCGTCACTCCGCCGCCTGCTCTTTCGGCGATCCGGCAACGGTGGCGCCAGAAGCAAGCAGGCCCTGTATCTCGTTCTCGGCTAGGCCGGCCTCGCGCAATACTTCGAGACTATGCTCGCCGAGCCGCGGCTGCAGGCGTTCCGGAGATATCGAAGTGTCGCTAAAGCGCACCGGCAAGTCCGTATAGAGGATCTCGCCTTCGCTCGGGTGGGTGGCGCGCTTGAAGAAGCCCGACGCCGCTAGCTGGGGATCGACCAAGACCTCGTCGAGGCTCGCCATGCGCGCCGCCGGAATTTCGAGCTCGCGCAACAACGCCAGCCATTCATCCGTGGTCTTGCCGGCAATGCAGCTACCGGCCAACTCGTAAAGCGCGACGATGTTGCGGGCGCGCGAAGCGATCGAATCGAAGCGCGGGTCGCCGTGCACATCGGGCTTGCCGACCAAGGCCCAGAATTTGCGCCAGTGCGCTTGCGTATAGGCCATCATGCAAAGATAACCGTCTTTGGTCTTGTAGGGCCGGCGCCAGCTCGCGAGTACGCGCGTGTAGCCGAGCTCGCCGAGCGGCGGCACGAAACCGTGGCCGAACAGATGCTCGCCGAGAACGAAGGACACCATCTGCTCGAACATCGGAATTTCCACGAATTGGCCGCGTCCGGTGCGTTCGCGCGCGAACAGCGCGGCCGAGACGGCGCCGACGATGGCCAGCGCGCAGGTCTTGTCGGCAATGATCATCGGCGCATAACGCGGTTCGTCGGCGACTTTCGCCATCAACGCGGCGATGCCGGACTGGCCCTGGATCACATCGTCATAGGCCGGCTGGCCGCTATACGGTCCGCCGTCGCGGTAGCCGTGCAACGCCGCGTAGACGAGGCGGGGATTTCTTGCACACGCCGCCTTATGGCCGAAACCGAGCTTGTCGATCTTCTGCGGACGCATCGAGTGAACAAAAACGTCGGCGCCGGCGATCAAGCGCCACAGCGCATCTGCGGCGGCGGGCTGTTTGAGGTCGAGCACAAGCGAGCGCTTGCTGCGGTTCAATCCCATGAACAGCGCCGCCATGCCGGGCGAGCGCCCTGGGCCGGTATGGCGCGGCGCATCGCCTTCGGGCGCCTCGATCTTGATGACGTCGGCGCCCATGTCGCCGAGCATCTGCGTGGCGAACGGTCCGGCGACCACGGAAGTAAGATCGAGAATGCGGATGCCCGATAACGGTCCAGTCATTTGATAATTACTCGCGTCGCAAGAGAGCGCATTATCGCTTCACCTGATTTGAAGTTTTAACTCCTGCACGACGCTGCGAAAGCGCTCGTGATCCTGCTTGATGAAACTCGCGGCGCACGCCCTCAACCTCGGACGTGGCGCGCATGCCGCGCGCGCCCTCTTCAGGATCGATTTCGACCGCGGCATTGCGTTCCAAAACGCGACGCGGCCAGAACACCCAGAGGCTACGAGGTCCGGTCTCGCCGTCGGGTATCCGCTTGATCCGATCGCCGAGTTTGGCGCTCACGGTGCGGAAAACATCTTCGGCTGAGTGCAGGCCGACGCTGCCGAGGAGCAAGACTTCAGGATGCGTTGGAATTCCGTCCGGCATCAACTTCCCCCAACAAGACTAACAAAACTCCGGCATCACCTCGCGCGCGAACAGCCGCATCGATTTTTGCGCTTCGGCAAAATCCAGCGTGCCGAAATTGATCTGCAGCGAAGCATGCTCGAATGTGCCCATTGTCTCCTGGAAGCGCCGGATGATGTCCTTGATCTCGGCGGGCGTGCCGATAAAGGCATTGCCGGCTTCGATCTGGCCTTCCAGCGAAAAGCCCTTCATGCGGCCGATCGACTTGTCGTAGCCCTGATAATCCTTAGACGTCGTGCCTTGCGTCCATTCGCCGGCGGATTCGACCAGCGCCTCGAAATAAAGATCGAAGGCGCGGCGCGGGATGTCGCGGGCGGAGCGGGCGTCCTGGTGGCAGAACATGTGGAAGGCGATCATCACCTCGCCGTCGCCGGGATGGCCGGCCTCGCGCCAGGCGTTGCGATAGAGGTCGAGCAGCGGCTTGAGCGGCCCGATCGGGATCGCCATCAGCGCATGGCCGGCGCGCCCGGCAAACGCGAAGGACTCCGGCGTCCGCGTCGAGGCGATGTAAAATTTCGGCCGCGGCTTTTGCGTCGGCCGCGGCAGCGAGGTCAGGTCTTCGAAGGAGTGAAATTGGCCCTGATGGGTCGCGTGCTCCGTTGTCAGCAACAGCCCGATCTGCTCGACCCCTTCGCGGAAGCGGGCGACCGATTCGTCCGGCGAAATCTTAAAGCGCCGGAATTCATGCGGCAGGAAGGCGCGGGCAAAGCCGATGTCGAGGCGGCCCTGCGAGATGGCGTCGAGCATCGCAATTTCGCCGGCAAGCTTCAGCGGATTATTGAACGCCGGCACCACCGCGCCGGTGATCAGGCGCATCGTCTTGGTGCGTTGCGATGCGGCGGCAAGAAACAACAGCGGGTTCGGACTATAGCCGCCATAACGGCGGAAATAGTGCTCGACCGTACGGGCATGGCTGTAGCCGAGCGTCTCGGCCTCCGCGGCGATCGCTAGGCACTCCTCGAAATAATCGCTCGCGCTCTTATCCTCGGGCGCGACGGCGGGGAAGAACTGAACGCCGAACTGCATGTGGCTTTAGCTCCGCCCCGCCGCGTGCGCGGGCGGTTTGCGGCCGATATGGCGGGTAAGACTCGCCAGATTCGCGCGCAATTGCACTTCGTCGACGACATTGGGGTCGAAGTCGGGCGCATCGAAATCCAGCATGTTGGCGTGATTGACGCTCGACGGATCGGCGATGCTGCGCAAATAAGTCTCGTACCCGATGGGGCCGCCAATATCGGCCGGCGGGCAGCGGCCTTCGGCGTTGACGAGTTGCGGATAGCGCAGGCCAGCTTGCGCGGTTGAGCGTGCCAGCAAAGTGACGGTGTGCTCCCAGTCCTCGCCGAGCACATAGTCGTATCTGAACGTGCCGCCTTGCGCCAAAATGTCGGCAAGCGTCGCCTCTTCGGCGGGCAGCGGGTTTGTCTCAAGATCGCGATCGCGCGAGCCCCAAATCCGGTCGCCGGCACGAAATTCGAACGGATGGCCGTTCTGCCAGCCAATGGCGATTTGCAACACGAAGTGCAGATCGTCGAGGCGGATATCGACCGGCACCTCGATACAGCGCGCAACGCGCGGCGTTACGTCGTCGATTTCGACGCTAAGCCGCGCGATCTCGTTTGTTGCCGGCGCCGCCGCCGTCATTCCGCGGCCTGTTGGAAGCTCAGCATTTCGTCGCGCGGGTAGAGATCGACGACCCTGCCGTCCTTGATGACCCAGGCAAGGTTCTTGGCATCTTGCAGTATGGCGATATCGGCGACCGGGTCTTTGTTCCACACCGCGACATCGGCGAGCTGATCCGGCGCGATCTGGCCGACCTTACCGTCGAGCCCCACGGCAAGCGCATTGTCGCGGGTCGCCGCGACGATTGCCTCCATCGGCGAATAGCCGCCGTGCTTGACGAAGATCTCGAGTTCCTTGGCGTGCAGTTCGCCGTGGCGCGTGAACGAATTGTTGCCGGTGTCGGTGCCGACCAGAAGCCGGATGCCGAGCTTGCGCGCCTTGTGCATCAATTCGCCGAGCAGATCGTAATGGCGCTGCATGCGATTGAAGTCGAGCTGCACCTGTTCGGCGCCGACCTTTTGCTGCTTGCCGAGTTCGCAGACAACGGCGAGGAAAGTCGCGGTCGGCAGGATCGGCATACCGGCTTTGGCGACCGCATCGAGGTCGCGGTCGGTAGCGAGATCGGCATGCACGATCCAGTCGACGCCGGCTTCCGCGGCGGCGCGGGTCGAGCCGGCGCCGCGCGAATGGATCGCGACTTTCAAGTTGCGCCGATGCGCCTCGCCGACCACGGCGGCGATTTCTTCTCTCGCCAGCATCTGCGATTTGCCGGAGCGGCTGTCGGCCATCTTGATGAAGTTGACGCCGTGCTTGCCTTGGCGGCGCACTTCCGTGACCATCTCGTCCTTGCTGTTGCACAGTTTGCCGATCGAGTGGTCGGGCGTGCCTTCCCAGGACGGCTCGTCGTCCTCGATGCAGCCATAGGTGACGATCATGCGGCCGGCGACGAACATGCGCGGGCCTTCCATCAGGCCGAGCTTGATGGCGTCGCGCACGCCGACATCGGTGAACCAGGTGCCGCCGGGCACCGAAATGCTGGTGACGCCCGAACGCAACACCTTCTGCGCGCTGCGCGCCGATTTCAGCGTCGAGAATTCCGGCCGGGTGGTGCCCTTGCCTTTGCCCTCGCCCTTGATCAGCGGATAGCCGTAGGACATGTGGCAATGCGCGTCGATCAGGCCCGGCATCACCCATTTGCCGGCGGCGTCGATGACGTCGACGGTCTTGCGGTCTTCGAGGTGAATGTCGGGGGGCAAGGCACCTACGCTTTTGACCTTGTTGCCCTCGATGACGATGGCGTCATTGCGGCTCGACGGCTTGCCGGAACCGTCGATCAGCGTGCCGTTGCGGATCACCAGGGTCTTTTGGGCGGCACTCATGGGGTTCATGGGGGCTCCTCCGGATATTCCTTTGCTTTGCCTGCACTATACAACGTCGCGGTCGTTAGGCGAGGGGCGGGCAGGAGGGCAAAAGACGCAAGCACTCGCGTTCTCGCGATGCATGGGCATCCGAGTCATCGTCCAGGCACCAGACATCGTCTACGCCACGCTACGCCAAGCCATTCCAACCAAGCCAAGCACGGAAATGAAGCGCCGGGAGGCGCCAAAGTGTGGCCGCGCCACGCGAACGGACGTTGCCATCCGCTCGCGCTCCGGGCGCGGCGCGCGCCACAGAACGTCCCCTTGCGGGAATCGCCTGCTTCGGGCGCGCTGCGCCTCCCGGCGCTCCACCGCGATCCGCCGCCCCGGCTGTCGACCGCCGTAAGCTCTAAGGACCGCACCCGCTCCGCCGGGTCGCTGTTCGCATCCGGCGTCTTGTAGGAGAGCGAGATGATCGGCTAAGGCGCCGCTCGATGGCGGGTGTCAAGGGCAAATCAAATTGCGAATCCGATTTTTCCAAGTCCTTGGCGCGCGCATGTTTTTCTCGGCGCGCCGCACCAAAATGACGGCGGCCGGCGATGGCGTGGCGCGCTGGACGGGGTTCACTCCGGAATGATTCTTTGGCGGCGATTCAATAGGCGGCGGAGGGTCCGGTATGGCGAATACAGCGAATATCGTACGGGCCAGGGGTAAATGTCAGCGTCCGTGCCAAATAAAGGGCGGGCTGGCAGCTCGCAGTCGGCGCACTTCTTTATGGTCTTTATCTCGCAATTTTTATGCGTTTCTCGCGCGCTGCGCAGAGATATTCCGGGCCATGAGGTCAAGACCTCACGTCCAAGTCCTTCGAGCGGAAAAGATTGAAGGCGTGGATGGCCGGGACAAGCCCGGCCATGACATGGAGAGGTGATCGCGACGGGACGATCGCGACGGTCCGCAAGCCCGCTCAATAAAGCCCGGTCAAGCCGTGGCCGGCGACGATCTCGCCCATCTGCTCGCTGCGCGCGATGTGGGCGTGCAGTACCGCCGCAATGTCGCGGTGCAGTTCCGCGCCGTTGCGTTCGGCCTTTGGCTTGATTTGCGCGCTGAGATAAGCGCCCTCCTGCTGGTTCACTTCGACCAGGGCCCGGCCGAACGGCATCTGCATGCGCTCGTAATTCCGCAAGCCGGCGGCGAGGTCTGCACCGGCGTCGCGGATACTGTCGGAAAGGCTGGCCGCATCGAGCGCGGCTTTGGTGGTGCCGGCGCCGGCATGCGGCCGCGCGACGAAGGCGGCGTCGCCGGCGAGAGCAACCCGTCCAAACACCATCCGCGGCGAAACCAGATCGTAGATCGGCTGAAAGAACGGCGTGGTCCGCGCAAAGATCTCGGCGATCTGCGGTGCGATCAACGCTTTGGCCTCGGCTTTGACGCGGGCGATGATGTCGGATCGGATCAGCGGCGGCGGAATGCCGGCGGCGTGATGCCGGCCGCTCGCGTCGGTGCAAATGTCGGCGAGCGTGACGGGATCGGTCGGCCGGTACCAGATGATGTTATAGGCGCGGCGGCCGACGGCCGTATCGTTGTCCCGCCCCGGCACCGCGTAACTGATGAGCTGCTCGCCTTCGGGCAGACAGAACGCGTAGAGCTCGACCATTTCGCGCCATAAGTCCGGCGGCACGTCGGCTTCGTCGAGCACGGCGCGCCAGGCGACATAGCCGGCATAGACCGGTTGCACGTCGGGCAGAAATTGCGCGCGCACCGTGGAGCGGATGCCGTCGGCGCCGATCAGGAGGTCGCCGCGCTCGCTGGAACCGTCGGCGAACATCGCCGTGACGCCGTCCGCGTCCTGCTCGATCCGCGCGAGCCTCTTGCCGAACCGATAGGTCCGCGCCGGCAGCTCATCGAGCAAGGCGTCGTAGAGCCGCGACCAGCCGCTGAGCGTGCGCCCCATCGGCTGCTCCATGATGATCCGGCCATTGCCGTCGAGACAGACGCCGCGCGGCGGTGCGATTCCCATCGACTCGTCGAAATCGATTCCGGCGCGCTTGAGGACGGCGATGAGCGGCGGATGGGTACCGAGACCGACGCCGCGGCTCGCCAGCTCCTCATCGTTGCGCTCGAATATCGCGGCGTCCCAGCCGATCGAACGCAACAGATGCGCGGCCATCAGCCCGCCGAGCGAGCCGCCGATCACGAGAGCGCGGGGCACTTTATTCTAACCTGCGCGGCAATTTCTCACGGCAGCGCCCAGGACATGCTGTCATGTCCCGGCTTGTAATCCATGTTGGAGGCGGCCGGATTGCGGTTGACCAGCGGGCGGCCATACATCGGATTAGTGGCGCTGCGCGTCTCGTGCTCGACGGTGAACAGAATTTCTTTGCTGTCGAGGTCGATCACGTCCTTGAAGCGGTACTGGTAGTCGTTGTCCTCGATGGTGATCAGGCCGAGATCGATCAGCTTGCGATACGGCCGGGAAAAATTGGTGAGATAGATCTGCACGTGGTGGCCGTCGTAGTCCGGTTGCGGCGCGTCGGTCTCGCGGAAATAAAAATACTGGTTCTCGCCGACCTGGACTTTCGCCTCCGGCCCGGCGCCGTTCTTTTTCACCTCGGCCGGCGCTTCCAGCACGTCGCGATAGAAGCGGGCGATGCGCTCGGCGGTGGCCGGCCGCACGTCGAAACGCACATAGGGCATGCCGAGCTGAACGCGGCCGAAGCGGGCGGGGTCGGGCTCGTGCACGGTGATGCGGTTGCCCCAGGGACATGCCGTCTCGACGCCATCGTTGCTTTCGCGGAACTGAAATTTGGTGCCGTCGAGGGCCTTCTTCACCCTGTTGAGTCGCTTCAACAATGCCTCGCGATCCGGCATCACCAGGCCGGTGGTGCCGCGCAGCACCTCAGGCTTGCCCATCGGCAGGTGGAATTGGCTCATGCCGGCATTGACCCACATATTGCCGGCGCCGGTGTTGAGAAACGGATCGCGTGTGTAGCCCAGTCCGGTGATGTAGAAATGCGTCGCCTTGTGCTGATCGTCGATGCAGACATTGACGTGGCCGATACCGACGCTGTTGCCGATATCCTGGGCGGCGCGGTCGTAGTGTTTTTCCAGCATGGCGTTATCCTTCCCGGACGGATATTAGGCGCGAGCAGGCGAAGGCTCAACTGCCGTCTGCGCGCTTGAGCGAGAATCGGCCAAGGAGGATCGGACAGATGGCGGCAAGAACTCCCGGCGTTACCGGGTTCGAGCGGCGCGGCCAACCGGTCGCCTCGCGCCGGAAATTCCTGGTCCGCATGGGCCTCGCGATCGGCCTATGGCTGTTTCTGACGACGGCCGGCATGGCCATCGGTATTGCCGGCTATGCGTTTTTTGAGGGCATGTCGTTCGTCGATGCCTTCGTCAATGCGGCGATGATCCTGTCCGGCATGGGGCCGGTGGGCGAGCTAAAAACCACCGGCGGCAAGGTTTTTGCGGGGCTCTACGCGATCTTCTCCGGCTTGATCATCATCATCGCCACCGGCTTTGTGCTGGCGCCGATCTTCCACCGCGTCTTGCACCGCTTTCACGTCGAGACGACGAAGGACTAGCGCGGCAACGTATTCATTGCAGCTCGATGTGGGCGGCGCGGATGATCCCGACCCATTTTGCCGTCTGCGCGGCGATGAAAGCGCGAAATTCGGCAGGCGTGTCCCATTGCGCGACGATACCGAGCGCCTTGAAACGCGCCGCCGTTTCCGGCCGCTTGAGATCGGCGACAAGAGCGGCGTTGAGTTTGCTGACGATCGGCTGAGGCGTTCCGGCGCGGGCAAACAAGCCCTGCCAGCTGCCACCCTCGTAGCCCGGCACGGTCTCGGACAGTGCCGGGACGTTCGGCATGTCCGGGTCGCGCTTGCTGGAGAGCACCGCGAGAAGCTTCAGCTTGCCCGCCTGGATCAACGGCAGCGCCGGCGTGAGATCCGAAAACTCCATGGAGACATTGCCGCTGGCGACGTCGGTCAGTCCCGGCATCGCGCCTTTGTAGGGGATGTGGCGGATATCGACTCCGGTCGCGAGCTTGAATTGCTCGGCGAAAATCTGATGCGGCGTGGCGACCCCGGCCGACGCATAGGTCAGGGCTCCTGGCTTCGCCTTGGCGAGTGCGATGAGATCGGCGACGGAGCTGACCGGCAGCGACGGCGAAACCACCAAACAGAATTGGGTCAGGCCGACCAGCACCACGGGATCGAAGTCCCTGCCGAGGTCGTACGAAACTGATTTCATGACGAATGGCAGTATCGTGATCGCCGACGGCGCATGCAGCAGCGTGTAGCCGTCGGGTTCGGTTTTCGCGGCAAAGGAAATGCCGATCTCGCCGCCGGCGCCGGTCTTGTTCTCAACAACGAAAGTTCCGTGGAGTGCGCGTTGCAGCACGTCGGCTTCATAGCGCGCCAAGAGGTCGTTCGAGGCTCCCGGAGGAAACGGCACGACGATCGTCACTGGCCGCGTCGGATAATCATCGGCGGCGGCGAGCGCGCAGAGACCGGCAGCCAGGCAGGCCGCCAGCGCAATGCCGGCTGACCTCAGCGCAAATGCCTTCATTCTCATCTCCCGGGTGATGGGGACTCTTATACCGAATTCGGCGTGTCGGCGAAGCCGCAAGGATGTTAGAGAGGGAAGGGAGATCGAAAAGGGCGCGGGGCGCGGTGTCGAGCTTTTGGGACAAACTTCAGCCGGCAGCGCGCAGCAAGACCGGCTCGCGGGCGAACGACGCCGATTATCGGCTGCTCATCCCGCTCCTTCTCAACGTCGCCATCATCCAGGCGGTCTATGCCATCGTCCGCGTGACGACGTCCTATCGCGCGATCGAGCTTAATCTGCCGGTGGTGTGGCTCGGCATCATCTCGGCGACGTTTGCGATCCTGCCGATCATCTTTGCCGTTCAGGTGGGCCGCTACCTGGATCGCGGCAAGGATGCCCAAGCCGCCTGGATCGGCGCCAGCCTATTGGTCATCGCCTGCGCCGGCTTTCGTTACGCCGCTGGGTCGTTGCTGACGCTGCTTCTGCTCACGGCGTTGCTCGGCATTTCGCACATCCTGATCATGGCGAGCCAGCAGATGCTGTGCGTCCGCAGCACCGGGCCGCGCGGCCGCGATGCCGCGTTCGGCAATTACGTCATCGCCAGCGCGGTCGGGCAGGGGCTCGGCCCCTATTTGATCGCCTGGGCCGGCGGATCGGCGACCTTGCCGCCGACCGACCGTCTTTTCATGATCGGACTGATCGTCTCGTTTGCGTCGTTGGTGACCGCTGCCGCCATTCGCCCGGCGCCCGATCACCTGACGCGGGAGAAGAGCAAGCACGTCGTGCCGCTGCGGGAATTGCTACGCCAGCGCGGGTTGATGGCGTATCTGGTCGCCAGCGTCATCACCATGGCGGCGCAAGATCTGGTGACGATCTATCTGCCGCTTCTTGGTGCCGAAAAAAACATCAATGTGCGCGATATCGGCAGCCTGCTGACGGTGCGCTCCGTCGCCGCGCTGTTCTCCCGCATGGGCTATGTGCGGATCATCGCGCTGGTCGGCCGGCGCCCGCTGACGCTTGCCAGCATGGTAGGATCCGCCATCGGATTTGCCTGTCTTGCTTTGCCGGTCCAGCTTCCGGCGCTATTTGCCGCGATGACGCTCACCGGTGTCGCGCTCGGCATTGCGACGACGCTGAGCCTCACCAACGTCGTCGATCTTGCCTCGCGCGCGTCGATGGGCACGGTGATGTCGCTGCGCAATACCGGCAACCGCATCGGCCAGATGGCGGTGCCGTTTGCCGCGAGCCTTGTCGCCGCGGCCAGCGGGGTCGGCGGCATTTTCGTGATCGTCGCGCTCAGCCTCGCCGTTTCAGGCGCGGCCGTGCATTTCAGCGCGGAGGACCGTTGACCCCGGCGCAGCTTTACCAGTGCCGGTGCCAGCCGCCGTAATAACCGCGATGCCGCCAATAGGGGCCGGGACCATAGCCATAGGGGTAAGGCCCGTAGTAGGGCGGCGGATATAAGGGCGGCGGTGGTGGCGGATAGCCCGGCGGATAGGTCCTGGGCGGCGGAGCCCCGAGGCTCGTCGCGATGATGTAGCCACCTTGTCCCTGGAACGCGACCTGACACCAGCCGGCATTGCAGCCGCTGACATTGACCGGAGCGCCTGCGGGAATCGTGGTGACGATCGGATAATTGGTTCCCGGTCCCTGCCGCAGATTGACGTTGGTATTGACGGCGGCGGGCGGCGGTCCGCCTGCTGGCGGCGGTCCTCCGGCTTGCGGCGGCGGGCCGGGAGGTCCGCCGGGCGGTGGCGGTGGAGGCTGATCCGGCATCGATTGCGCTGCAGGGGGCGGCGGCGGTTGATCCGGCGCAGGCGGCGGAGGCGGCGGAGCGGACTGGGCTGGGGCGGGCTGATCCGGCGGTGGCGGCGCGGGCTGCGCCCAAGCGGCCTGCATCGTGAGCACGGCAAGTATCGCGCTACCGGCTGCAAGCTGCGTCAGTGTCATTGGCAATCTTTCACGGTTCAAAGCATTGTATTTCAAGGCTCTGCACTCCGAAACCGCGCCCCGCCACAGCTAAGACCTATAACGGCTCACTTTCAATACCATTCGCGGCGGGGTCACGGCGGCAGATTTTGCAATTCCGTGAACGGCGCATAGGTCACCCCTAGGCAGAGATTTTTCGACTCATCCGGTTGCTCTTTTGGTCCGTCCATGAAGTGATCGAAGCGGCCGACCAAAAAAACCGCCGCGAGCTCTTTGATGCCGGCATAGTCGGTACGGTTCTTCTTTGGATTGAACCTGACGCAGGCCACGTAGCGAGTGACGCCGCCCGCCTGTTTCAGAAGCGGCGGCGACACCGCGGCGTCGCGAATTCCGGTTGGATCGTTGAGATAGACATGCATGGCGGCGAGAATGTCGGCTTTGTAATTCGCCGGATAGGCGTTGACGCCGCTATCCTCGTCGCTGCTGGCCGTGAGCGGATTGTGGCTGCAGCCGCCAAGCCAAAGCGCAATGCCAAGAATGAGGCTTGCGCGCTGCGCCGCTTTGCCATTCATCGCATCTACCCGCTCGCCGGCGGCTCCTAACGCGGTGTAATCCCAAATCGCGCGGCGCGCTACCAAGGCTTCGCCCGGTTATTCCGCCGCCACATGCGCCTCGACCTTGTTCTCGACGCCGGCTTCACGATCCACCCGCGCGATTTCGAGGCCCTCCTTAACGTCGTAAGCCCCGAGTTCCGGCGGGCGCCGTGGCTTCGAGAATGAGTTTTTTCATGTCCCGCTCCATGACGCTTACGGCGTGTGTGACGATGGACGAACAGCCCGCATAGCGCGTGCTATTTACCGTAGCATAGCGATGATGCGCCGATAGTCTCACATGGTGGGACATTTCGCTCAAATCTCATTGACTAGTTTTGACGCGAGCCGCAGGTCTTTTTCATCGTGGAAAGATCGGCAATGAGCGTCGAACAATTTGACTTTATCGTCGTCGGCGCCGGATCGGCGGGATGCGTTCTCGCCAACCGGCTGAGCGCGGACCCGCGCAACAGCGTCGCGCTCATCGAGGCCGGTCCGCGCGACCGCAATTTCTGGATTCATCTTCCCATCGGCTACGGCCGCACGATGTGGGATCCCAAGGTCAACTGGAAATTCTACACCGAGCCCGAACCGCAGATGGACGGTCGGCGGATCTACTGGCCGCGCGGCCGCGTGCTGGGCGGCTCGAGTTCGATCAATGGGCTGATTGTCATCCGCGGCCAGCCGCAGGATTACGACCACTGGGCCGATCTCGGCAATCGCGGCTGGTCGTGGCGCGACGTGCTGCCTTATTTCGTCAAGCTCGAGCATAACGACGATCTGGCCGCCGACCAGTTGCACGGATCGAACGGCCCGCTGCAGGTCACGAGCATTGCCGAGCGGGACGAGCTGATTGAGGCGTTTATCGCCGCCGCCAATCGCCACGGCATTCCACGCACTGCGGATTTTAACGGACGCGAACAAGAAGGCGTCGGCTATTTCCAACTGACCACGCGCAATGGCTGGCGCAATTCATCCGCCGACGCTTATCTGCGCCCCGCCGCCAATCGCCGCAATCTGTCCATTCTCACCGACACCCAGGTCGGCCACATCCTGTTTGCCGGCCGGCGCGCGGTTGGTGTGAGCTGCCGCAGCGGCGGCGTGACCCGCACCATCACCGCCAAACGCGGCGTCGTTCTCGCTGCCGGCGCGATCCAGTCGCCGCAGCTCCTGATGCTGTCGGGAATCGGCCCCGCCGAGGAGCTGCAGAGTCACGGCATCGCGGTCATGTTGGATCGGCCCGCGGTCGGACAGAATCTCCAGGACCACCTGCAATTCCGGGTGATCTATCGAATCGCAAAACCGATCACCACCAATGACGCGCTGCATTCGCTTTGGGGACGCTTCAAGCTCGGATGGGACTGGCTGCTGCATCGGCGCGGCGCGCTTGCCGTCGGCATCAATCAAGGCGGCTTGTTCGCGCGGCTGCAACACGGAGCCAAGACGCCGGATATCCAGTTTCACGTGGCGACGCTCAGCGCCGATATGGCTGGCGGCAAAGTGCACGACTTTTCCGGCATGACGTTGTCGGTGTGCCAATTGCGGCCGCAAAGCCGCGGCTTTATCGCGCTGGCCTCGGCCGACCCGTTCGAGCGTCCGCGCATCCACGCCAATTATCTTGCGGCGGAGAGCGACCGCCGGTTCGCCATCGAAAGCATCGCCTTCGCGCGCAAGCTCGCGGCAACGTCGCCGCTGTCGGATTATGTAGCCCAAGAAATCGCACCCGGCCCGAGCGTGCACAGCGACGACGACATTTTAGGGTTCGCACGGGCCAACGGTGCAACCATCTTTCATCCGGCCGGGACCTGCCGGATGGGCTCGGACGAGGATGCGGTCGTCGACCCGCACTTGCGCGTGCGCGGCACCGATCGGCTCTGGGTGGCCGATTGTTCGATCATGCCGACGCTGGTGTCGGGCAATACCAGTGTGCCGGCGATGATGATCGGCGAAAAGGCGGCCGATCTGATCTTGCAGGACTGCCGGTAATAACGCGCGGTTACGGCGAGACCTCCTCGAGCACGCGATGCCGCGTCTCGATCATGTAGGTCGCGGCGCCACAGCCAACGATCGCAAAAATCGAGAAGGCGAGAAACACGCCGCCGATGCCGTAGCGCGGCAGCGTGAAGCCGACGATCAGCGGCCCGACGGTGGCGGCCATCCTCAGCCAGAAACTTGCCCAGCTCACGCCCAGCGCGCGCATGCGCGTCGGATAGATTTCCGCGGTGTAGAGGAAGATGCTCATATTCATGGAGCCGAGCCAAATCTGACTGAAGCCGTAACCGAGCAGCATGCCGAACGCCGTGCCGGAGCCGAATGCCCATAGTTCGATCAGCGCGGCGGCGGTGAAAAAGAACGCGACGACAAACCAGATGCGCCGGCCCGTCCAGTCGATCAGCAAGGCGCAGATCGCCGAGCCGACGAGACTGCCGGCCGGGCCGGCAATCGAGTAGTTGAGCGCCTGTTGCAGCGGCAGATGGTAGACTTCGCGGTAGAGCGTCGGAATCCAGCCCGCCAAGCCGTAAGTGATGATGTAAGACGTCGCCCACAATATCCAGACCAGGAAGGTGCGCGACAAATATCGGCCCTGGAACAGCTCCTGCCAGCGGGTCTGATTGCCGAGCGGTGCAATGATGAGGTCAGGTACCGGCGGCAGCGGGTTCGCGCCATTGCGCGAGACGATGCGCTCGATGTCGGTGACGATGGCGTCGGCTTCGGCGAGGCGTCCTTTCGACGCCAGCCAGCGCGGCGACTCTGGGCAGTAGCGCTGCAGGAACAGCGCGATAAAAGCCGGCACCGCGCCGATGATGAACATCCATTGCCAGCCGAATTTCGGCACCACAGCCGCGCCGACGATTCCCGAAGCGAGGAGACCGACCGGAAAGATCATCTGATAGGCGAGGAAGCGGCCGCCGCGCCGTTCGGCGCGGAGAATTTCGCTGATATAGGTCGAGGCGACCGGGATCTCGCCGCCAAGCCCGATGCCTTCGAGAAAACGCAGCACGAAAAGCTGCTCGTAATTTTGCGTAAACGCGCAGGCCAAACTCATCACCGCGAACAGCGCGATGGCGATACGCGCGGTGGCGACGCGGCCGATGCGCTCCGCGGCCCAGCCGAAGCTCAGTGCGCCGAGCGCTTGACCGAAATTGGCGACGCTGATCAAGCCGCCGATGCTCGACGGCGGAATGTGCCAGGCCGGCACGATGGCAGGCAGCACGTAGGCGATCGCCAGCGAATCGAACGAGTCGAAGAAGATCGCGACGCCGAGGATGACCGTCACCGTGACGTGCCAGCGCGAATTGGGCAGGCGTTCAAGACGCGCGGCAATGGTCTGCTCGGTCAACGGCAAGGCGCTTGGCATTTTGTCTCCCTCTCCCTTCGCGATAAGGCTATCGCGCGTGCCGAAGAACAACAAGCACGGCCGCGACAGCCATGCGCGGCCCGCGCTTCACAGCGGTGAGGGAAGCCGCTAGCTTCGCTCCGGGTGCCAAGGTGTGAATCGGATCATGTCTGGAGACAAGCAACGCGTCATCGTGGTCGGGGCCGGGCCGGTCGGCGTCATCGCGACGCTGGCGCTGGTGCGCAAAGGCATTCCGGTATTGCTCATCGAAGCGGAGCCGGAGCCGGTTGAGGATCAGCGTGCCGCGACAATCCATGCACCGACATTGGAAATGCTCGCCGACCTGGGGCTTAGGCAGCAGGCCTTCGCCGATGATGCCTCGGGTGGCTTTCAGGCGCCGCTTTTTCAATTTCGCGATCGCGCCACCGGCGAACTGGTTGCCACGTTCGATATTCGCCTGCTCGAAGGCGAAGTACCGTATCCGTTCGTGCTGCAATGGGAACAATACAAGCTCGTTCGCGCCGCGCTGCCGTTACTCGCTGAGAATGGGCTCGCCGAGGTGCGGTTTGCCACCAAACTCATCGGCCTGACGCAACACGCGGGTTATGTCGACGTCACCGTCGAGACGAGGGGCGAGGTCGAAAAGCTGTGCGGCGCTTATGTCATCGGCACCGACGGGGGCCGCAGCACGGTGCGTCGGCTCGCTGAGATCGAGTTCGAAGGTTTCACCTGGGAAGAGCGCTTCATCAAGATCGCCACCAGCTTCGATTTCGTCTCGGCCGGCACGGGTTACTGCACGCGCAATTATTTCTCCGATCCCGACGAGTGGCTCAATCTGTTCAAGGTCAAGGGCAACGGTCCGCCCGGCTACTGGCGCGGCATCATGCCGGTGCCGTTCGATGAATCCGACGAGCAGGCGATCAGCATGGACAGCATCCAGCGCCGCCTGCATGGCATCTACGACAAGAGCGGCGATTTCGATATTCCTTATTTCGCGCTCTACACCGTGCATCAGCGCGTCGCCGCGACCTTCAACAAGGCCCGCGTACTGCTCGCCGGCGACGCCGCCCATGTCAACAATCCGATCGGTGGCATGGGCATGAACGGCGGCCTTCATGATGCTGTCAATCTGGCGGACAAGCTCGCCGACGTCTGGTTCGGCCGCGCCGAGGCGAGCGTGTTCGACCGTTACACGCGACAGCGCCGCAAGGCGCAAATTGATTTCGTGCAGGCGCAGTCGATCCAGAACAAAAAGACGCTCGGGGAAAAGGACCCGGCCACCCGGCGCAAGCATTTGGACGACTTGCGGCGCATCAGCGAAGACGTGGCGCGGCACAAGGCCTATCTCTATCGCTCGTCGCTGATCGACAGCCTCAATGCCGCGAATGCGGTGGAGTGAAAGACTAAGCTAAGAATTTTCCCCATTTCGCCTCGATCTCCCGCGCCTCGTCCGCCGATGGCGCCGAAGTCGGCGGGAATTTATCGATCCAGCTAAACGGCCGGCAGGCCTCGATGATCGCCTTGGAATGCGAGGTGACGCCGCGTTCTTTATCGGCCGGCGGGATGCGCGGATCGAGCGCCGAGCTCCAGGCGTTGCGCACGATGTCGATGCCCTCGGCCGGCTCGCAGCGCGTCGCTACCGCCCACATCACATCGGCGAGGTTGGATGGGTCCACGTCCTCATCGACGACCACGATGATGCGCGCCATGTAGCTGTGCGCCGCCGCGACCAAGGCGGCGCGCTTGGCATGACCGTCATAGCGCTGGCGCAGGGCCACGACCGTCATCAGTTGCGACACGTGCTGCCAGACGCCGGCGACGTCGGTGACGCCTCCGGCTTCGAGATTGCTCCAGATCGTGGCGGCGCGAAACGGCAGGCCGAAATGAAAGCGCGGCGGTTTCATCGGCGGCGAGCCGAGCAGAATCGGGTCATTACGGTGGTGAATCGCGGTGACCTCCATCACCGGGCCGGGACGCGCCGCAGCGGCGTAATAACCGGTGAATTCGCCAAACGGCCCTTCCGGCAGGCTCATTTGACTCATCGGCAACAGCCGGCCTTCGAAAACGATCTCGGCATGAGCGGGGATCGGCAGCCCGGTCTGCGGTCCGGCAAAGACCTCGATCGGCTCGCCCTTGATGGCGCCGGCAAACTCATATTCGGAGTGGCCGCCGGGCAGATATTCGAACCCGGCAATGAACAACGCCGGATCTTCGCCGTGCACGATCGCGAGCGGACAGCATTCGCTGCGATCCCAATATTTCCCGGCGATAATCGCGCCGTGGCGGCCGCCGTGATCGAACTGCACCGTGACTCTGTTGGCGCCGTGGACTTGGACGCGGTAGATCGACGCGTTGATCCAGCCGGTATCGGGATCGCGCATGACAACGAGCGAGCCCGAGCCGATGAACGGTCCGCCATCGTGACGGTGCCAGACCGGCGCCGGAAAGAGCGCAACATTGACATCTGCGCCGGTCGAGGAATTTTCCATAAACGCCGCCGCCGTGACGGTAACCGGCGGCTGTGCGCGCAAGGCCTTGCGCTTTTCCATCCAAGCCTTGAGCGCGTCGAGCGGCCGCAGCGCCGGATCAAGCCCCAAGGCCAGCGCGGCGCGTTGCACATTGGTCGTCGCATTGGTGAAGATGCGAAAGCCGCGCCGATGGCCTTTGATATCGTCGAACAACAGCGCTGGACATTCCGCCAGGCCGGCGGCGACTTCGGTAATGCCGCCAATCTCGAATTGCGGGTCGGCGCCCATGATGCGCCGCAACACGCCAAGCTCGTCGACGCGTGCAATGAATTCGCGCAAGTCCTTATACATGTATCAGTCTTTATACATGCGTCGGGTCTTTATACAGGCAAGAATTGTCCCTACATGCAATCATGTTCGCGTTACGCGCTGGTCCGGCAAAGTCAAGTCATTATCTTTGCATCTGAATATGTATAAGTGAGCGGTGTTCCGGTACACGACGTTCATGCACTTCATTGCCCACCTCATCCACACCTATGGCCTCGCCACGGTCGCCACTATTGTGGGCTTGGAATGTATCGGCGTGCCGTTGCCGGGAGAGACCGCGCTCCTCGCCGCGGCGGTTTATGCCGGAACCAAACACGATCTCAATATCGTCGCCGTCATTTTGACCGCCGCCGGGGCGGCGATTGTCGGCCGCATGATCGGTTATGGAATCGGCCACCGCTTCGGTTATCGGCTGTTGCTGCGCTACGGTAATTATCTGGGCATGACGCCGAGCAGGATCAAACTCGGGCAATATTTGTTCCTGCGCCACGGCGGCAAGATCGTCTTTATCGCACAGTTCATACCGGTGCTGCGGACCTTCGCCGGCATATTTGCCGGCGCCAACGTCATGCCGTGGCGCGATTTCATGATCGCCAATATTGCCGGCTCCGCCATCTGGGCGGTGGCCTACGGCTTGGCGGCTTACGAATTGGGACGCGAGTTCGAACGTCTGGAAGGCCCCATCGTGATTGTCCTGGCGCTGATCGCCGTGATCAGCTTCGTCCTTGGCGGCGTGTTCTTAAAGCGTCACGAAGCGCAACTCGCGGCGGAGGCCGAACGCGCCATGCCGGGCCCGTTGACGTGGCATTGATGGCAACCGTGCACGGTCGTTGAAGGATCACGGAATGGTAGCGGCACAGTTGCGGCTCGCGGCGGATATCGGCGGCACGTTCACCGACATCGCGGTGTTCGACGAGAAAACCGGCGCGCTCACCTTCGGCAAGGCGCTGTCGACGCCGGCGCATCTGGTCGAGGGCATTTCCGCCGGCGTCGCCAAGGCCGGCAGCGATTATCGCGCCGCGGCGTTGTTTCTGCACGGCTCGACCGTCGCCATCAACACGATGCTGGAGCGCACCGGCGCCAAAGCCGCTCTGCTGATCACCGAAGGCTTCCGCGATATCTACGAGATCGGCCGCATCAACCGGCCGGACGCCTACAACCTGTTCTTTCAGAAACACGTGCCGCTGATCGAGCGAGCGCTGCGGTTCGAAGTCAAGGAACGCATGCTGGCCGACGGCGAGATCGACACCGCGCTCGACGACGCCGAGATCGCGGCGCTCGGCCGGGAACTCGAGCGCCGCGGCGTCGAGGCCGCGGCCATTCTGTTCCTCAATTGCTATGCCAATGCCGACCACGAACGCCGCGCCAAGGCGATTCTTGAGAAGAATCATCCGGCGCTGTTCGTGTCCGCCTCGCATGAACTGTCGCAGGAATATCGTGAGTTCGAGCGTTGCGCCACCGTCGCCGCCAATGCCTATATCGGACCGAAAGTACGCCGCTATATCGGCGAGATCGACGCCCATATGCGCGCCGCGGGCTTTGCCGGCTCGTTTTTGGTGGTGCAATCGACCGGGGGCCTTTACGACGCCAGCCAGGCGCAGAGCCATTGCGTGCGCATGTTGGAATCCGGACCCGCCGCCGGCGTCATCGGCACGCAGGCGCTGTGCCGCGCGCTCAAGATCGACAATGCGATCGCCTTCGACATGGGCGGCACCACCGCGAAAGCCGGCGTCATTTACCGCGGCGAAGCCTTGACGACCGGCGCGGCGCTGATCGGCGGTTATGAGCGCGCGCTGCCGGTGCAGATCGCAATGATGGATATTTTCGAAGTCAGCGCCGGCGGCGGCTCGATCGCCCGCGTCGACGACGGCGCGTTGCGGCTCGGCCCGCAAAGTGCCGGCGCTTCGCCGGGGCCGGCCTGCTACGGGCTCGGCGGCACCGAGCCGACGGTGACCGATGCCAATCTGATGCTTGGCCGGCTCGGCGCGGATCGCTTTCTCGGCGGCGAGATGAAGCTCGACGTGGCAGCCGCCGAGCAAGCGCTCAAAAGCAGGATCGGCGATCCGCTCGGGCTGAACGCGGTCGAGGCCGCCGACGGTATTTTGCGCATTGCCGCCACGACGATGTCCTACGCCGTCAAAGGCGTCACCACCGAGCGCGGCTTCGACGCCGGCGATTTCGTGATGTTCGCCTATGGCGGCGCCGGGCCTTTGCACGCGGTGGAAGTCGCCCGCGAGATCGGCATGCGCAAAGTCATCGTACCGCCGGCGCCCGGCGTATTTTCCGCCTTCGGGATGCTGTTCTCCGATCTGCGTTACGATTTCGTGCGCACCTGGTTCACTTCACTCGACGACGCGCCGTTCGAGGAAATGGAACAGGTCTATCGCGCGCTGGAGCGCCAGGGCCGCGACGCCATAGCCGGCACCTCGGTCAAACCGCAGCGCATCGAAATCAAGCGCGCCGCCGACATGCGCTATGTCGGTCAGGAGCACGCGGTGACGGTCGACCTGCCGATGGCGGTTTTCGCACGCAAGGACCGCAAAGCGATCAAACGGCATTTCGACGCGATGCATGCCCAGCGTTACGGCACCTCGGCGCCGGAAGAGCGCGCCGAGATCGTCAGCCTGCGCTCGACCGTGACCGGGCTGATGCGCAAGCCGCCGCAGAGCAAGATCGCGCGCGGCCAGAAAATTCCGCCGAAAACCGCATTCGGCGGCAAGCGGCGGGTCTATTACGCCGGGCGCTTCCATGCGACGCCGACTTACCGGCGCGCCGCGTTGCTCGCCGGCAACCGCATCAAGGGACCGGCGCTGATCGAGGAATATGCCTCGACCACGGTGCTGATGCCGGGTGACGCGCTGGACGTGGATCAATTCGGCAATCTGGTCATCGCAGTGGCGGGAGGCCGCTGACTTTCTTGCCCGCAACGTTGCCGGCAAGGCTAGACTAGCTTCGTGAGGCGGGCGCGACGACTGATCGGGTCACAAGGTCAAGCCGGAATGATTCGCCCGCTGGGAGGACCATGCCATGACTATTCGCCGCCGCCGTTTCCTTCATCTGGCCGCGAGCGCTGCCGCGCTGCCGGCCGTCTCGCGTCTCGCTTGGGCGGAAAACTATCCGGCTCATCCAGTGCGCATTATCGTCGGCTTTGCCGCCGGCAGCACGACCGACATTCTTGCGCGCTTGATGGGGCAGTGGCTGTCGCAACACCTCGGCCAGCAATTCATCATCGAGAACCGGCCGGGCGCCGGTGGCAATCTCGGCGCGGAAACGGTCGTGAAGTCGACGCCCGATGGCTATACGCTTCTGATGGTGCCGCCGGCGGTCGCCGCCAATGCCGCGCTTTATCCGCATCTCAGCTTCGATTTTATTCGCGACACCGCGCCGGTCGCCGGCGTCGTGCGGGTGCCCAACGTCGTCGAAGTCAATCCTGCCGTTCCGGTGAAAACCATTCCGGAATTGATCGCCTATGCCAAGGCCAATCCGGGCAAGCTCAGTTTCGCCTCGGCCGGGATCGGCACTGCGAGCCACCTTGCCGGCCAATTATTCAACAAGATGACGGGAGCCAATCTGACGCATGTGCCGTATCGGGGCGATGGGCCGGCGATGGCCGATCTCATCGCCGGGCAAGTCCAAGTCGGATTCGCGACCATGACCGCATCGATCGGACATATCCGCTCCGGCCGGTTGCGGCCGCTGGCGGTGACCACGCTGCAACGCTCCGACGCGTTGCCGGACGTCCCCACGGTTGCCGAATTTGTGCCGGGCTTCGAGGCAAGCTCGTGGTTCGGCATCGCGGCGCCAAAAGGGACGCCCGATGCAATCGTCGAAAGCCTCAACCGCGAGATCAATGCCGGCCTCGCCGACGCCACGATCAAGGCACGCCTGGCCGATATGGGCGGCATGCTGCTCACCGGCTCGCCGGCCGATTTCGGCAAGGTCATTTCCTCTGAAAC
This sequence comes from uncultured Alphaproteobacteria bacterium, assembly GCA_963822935.1. GTDB lineage: Bacteria > Pseudomonadota > Alphaproteobacteria > Rhizobiales > Xanthobacteraceae > BOG-931. The sequence goes on along the minus strand of CAWGJP010000007.1, from coordinate 85,042 downwards.
CGACAAATGGGGAAGGGTCATTCGCGAGGCCGGCATTAAAGCGGAGTAGGCGCAATGAAACTTTCTCGCCGCAAATTTCTGCCGCTGGCGACGGGTGCCGCCGCCGGGCTCATCGCCATATCGCGGGCCGCAGGAGCGGATAATTATCCCTCCCGGCCGGTGCGCCTTGTGGTCGGCTTTCCTGCCGGCACCTCCTCCGACCTCACCGCGAGGCTGATCGCGCAATGGCTGTCGACGCGGCTCGGCCAGCAAGTCATCGTGGAAAATCGAACCGGCGCCGGCACCAATGTCGCCGCCGACTCCGTGGTGCACGCGTCGCCCGACGGTTATTCGCTGCTTTGGGTCACGCAGACCAATACGATCAACGCGACCCTCTACAAGAATCTCGATTTTAATTTCAGCACCGACATCGCACCCGTCGCATGCATCATCCGCGTTCCGGCCGTGATGATGGTCAATCCGGCAGTCCCGGCCAAGTCGGTCCCCGAATTCATTGCCTACGCCAAGGCCAATCCCGGCAAGATCAATATGTCATCGCCGGGCATCGGCAGCGTGAACCATATTCTTGGCGAGCTGTTCATGATGATGACCGGCGTCAAGCTCGTTCACGTCCCCTATCGCAGCAGCCAGTTTCCCGATCTGCTCGCCGGTCAGGTGCAGGTCACCTTTAATCCGACGCCATCCTCGCTCGATTTCATACGAGCCGGCAAGCTGCGTGCTTTGGCAGTCACCAGCACGACGCGTCAGGATGTGCTGCCGGGCGTTCCGACAGTGAGCGAATTCGTGCCGGGCTATGAAGGCTATGCCTGGTTCGGGATCGGTGCGCCGAAGAATACGCCAAGCGACATCGTCGACAAGCTGAACCGCGAAATCAACGCGGGTCTTGCCGATCCGCAGTTGAAGGGCCGGCTGGTCGATCTCGGCGGCGTCCCAACGCCGATGTCGCGCGGCGAATTCGCTCAATTTATCGCTTCCGAAACGGAGAAATGGGCCGAGGTGGTCCAATTCTCGGGTGCAAAGCCCGAATGAGCCGCGCCGGATCGGAAACCAAAGGAGTTGGTAGTTGAGATGAAGCGCAAGACCAAGGCGAAGCGCATGCGCGGCACTAAGGCCGATCCGGTCATCACCGAGATTGTGCGCAACGGCGTCATCGCGGTGACCGAGGAAATGAAGACCAACCTCATGCGCACCGCTTATAACATCATCATCTACGAGGCGCTGGATTTCACCACCGGGCTGTTCACCGCCGAAGGCGAGACGGTCTCCATCGGCATCGGGCTGCCGATGTTCATCCGCGGCATGGCGGAGACGGTGAAGGCGAAGATCAAGCATTTCGGCCGCGGCAACATCAAACCGGGCGACATTTACGTCACCAACGATTCCTATCTCACCGGCAGTCACCTCAATCACGTCACGCTGACGCTGCCGATTTTCCACAAAGGCGCTCTTGTCGGCTTCTCCTGCTGCATGGCGCATTGGCTCGACATCGGCGGCACGCTCGGCGGCATGACCACCGATATTTTTTCCGAAGGCCTGCAAATCCCGATCTTGAAGCTGCACGATCGCGGCAAGGTCAACGAAACGCTGATCGACGTCATCAAGCAGAATATGCGGCTGCCGAGCCGCGCCATGGGCGATCTGCGCGCGCAAATCACCGCGGTGAAGACCGGCGAGCGACGCTTTCTTGAACTGGTCGACCGCTACGGCCGCGACGAGGTGCTGCACGCCATCGAGGCCATCATGGATCATTCCGAGGCGATGGCGCGGGCGCGCACGCGTTCGATTCCGGACGGCGTCTATGAGGCGGAATCCTATATGGACGACGACGGCATCGACATCGGCAAGAAGGTGCCGATCAAGGTGCGCGTCATCGTCAAGGGCGACGAGATGACGGTCGATCTCTCAGAAGTCTCGCGCCAAGTGCGCGGCTTCTACAATTCCGGCGTCACCACCGGCTACGCCTGTACGCAGGTGGCCTACAAGTGTCTCACTTCGCCGACCGATTATCCGATCAACGACGGCTCATTCCGCAGCCTCAAAGCCATCGTGCCGCCCGGACGCATCATCAGCGCGGTGCGGCCCGCGCCGATGCGCTGGTGGATGACCTATCCGATGACCATCGTCGACACCGTGTTCAAGGCGCTCGCGCCGGTGATTCCGGATCGCGTCATCGCCGGCCATCACGCCGATCTTCTCATCGCGGCGTTGCACGGCATCAATACCAAGACGTCGGAATTTTTCCTCGCCAATTTCGGTCCGCTCGGCGGCGGCTGGGGCGCCAAGCGCAGCGAGGACGGCGTGTCGGCGACTGTCTGCATCAATGACGGCGATACCCATAACGGCCCGAGCGAGCAGTCCGAGGTCAAATTCCCGATCGTGGTCGAGCGCTACGCGCTGATGCCGGATTCCGGCGGCGCCGGCCGCCACCGTGGCGGGCTCGGCGTCGAGCGCGTGGTGCGCGCGCGCGGGCCGATGACCTTCAACACCCAGGTCGAACGCGCGCATTGCAAACCGTGGGGCTTGGACGGCGGCGGCGATGCAACCGGCAATGAAGTCGCGCTCCGGATCGACGGCCGCTGGAAGACCGACTTTCCCAACGCCAAGGTGCTGGTGGCAATGTTGAAAACCGGCGACGCTTTTCGGTTGCGTTCGGGCGGCGGCGGTGGCTATGGCTCGGCGCTCGAACGGCCGGCAGCTGAGGTCGCGGCGGACGCGCAGCAGGGTTATATCTCGCTTGTGGCGGCCAAGGAGCTGTACGGCGTCGTGCTCGATCCGGACAGCTTCGCGGTGGATTTCACCGCAACCGAGCAATTGCGGGCCTCTCTGCGTGGTGCGTCACTACGCCGGCAGGCATGAAACATGGCCGCGCTTCCCGCCTTTTTGCACGCTTCTTGCGCGCTCAATCTTGCGTCGCCATATTAACATCAGGTCGCACGGAAGCGTTCCGTGCGACCGCGGGGCGCCGTTAAGGGCCCCACAAAGTCGCTTTGTAAAGGACTTTGACCATGTCCAGGGTTTCGTCGCTTTCGAGTCCCTTTCTGCTTGGCTTCGATGAGATCGAGCGCGTGCTCGATCGGGTTGGTAAGGCCGCGGACGGTTATCCTCCCTACAATATCGAGCGGGTGCCGCGCGACGGGAACAGTCCCGAGCGCTTGCGAATTACCCTTGCGGTGGCGGGTTTCACCCGCGATCAGCTTGATGTCACCGTAGAGGAGAGCCAGCTCGTCATTCGTGGTCGCCAGCAGGACGACAAAAGCCGCCAATACATTCATCGCGGCATTGCCGCACGCCAATTCCAGCGGACGTTCGTGCTGGCGGACGGCATGGAAGTATTGGGGGCGGACTTGAAGAACGGATTACTGTCGATCGATCTGGTGCGCCCGCAGCCGGAGCGCATCGTTAAATCGATCTCAATCAAAGAGTGCGATTAAGGAAACCATAAGGACTCGACCAAAGTCGTGGAAAGGAGTTGAGGGCCATGAACGATATCAACCGTGACGACATGAACGATAGCGAACCTAAAATCGATATGTCTGCCGAAGCGCTCGCCCATCTGGGCGACGGTCGCATCGCATACGTAAAAACCATCCGTTCCGAAGACGTCCGCGCAATGTTCCCGCAGGCTGAAATGCCGCCAATGCCTCCCGGCCGCACGCTTTTTGCGCTGCACGCTGCCGACGGCACGCCGATCATGCTCACCGACAGCCGTGAGGCGGCGGTGGCCAATGCCTGGAGTCAGGAACTGGAGACGGTCAGCGTCCACTGACCTGGAATCAGTCGTAGGTTTCAGTTATCGGAACGGGCCGGCGATATTCTCGCCGGCCCGTTTTATTTGACGCTTTGATTACTGATTCCTGATTGCTGCTACGCAGCAGAAGCCGACGGCATGGCCAGCACGGCGTAAAGCGATTCCGCATCGTGCGAGCCGCGCAATTTGTGTGCGACGGTCGGGTCGCGCAACAGCCGCGCGATGCGGGCCAGCGCTTTGAGATGATCGGCGCCGGCACCTTCGGGCGCGAGCAAAAGAAACACGAGGTCGACCGGCTGATTGTCGAGCGCTTCGAAATCCACGGGCCGGTCGAGCCGGGCGAACAGTCCGAATAATCGGGTGAGACCCGGCATCTTGCCGTGCGGAATGGCGATGCCGTTACCCACGGCGGTCGAGCCGAGTTTTTCGCGCTGCATCAAAATATCGAAGATTGCGCGCTCGTTCTGGCCGCTCAGCAGCGCGGCGCGCGCGGCAAGCTCGTGCAGCGCCTGTTTCTTGCTGTTGACTTTGAGCGCTGGGAGAATCGCGTTGGGCGCGACCAGGTCGATAAGCGGCATGGAACGGGAACCTAAAGCTGCGGGCTTAGTGGCCTAACGCTTATTGTCGATTGGGGTATGATCGATTTTGAGCATGATCTCTATGCGAAAACCGGAACCCACATTTCCGGATCAGGCTCAAGGGCGGCGGACCATAAGGAGCCCCCGCAACCGCGTCAATGGGCATCCGCCGCGGCCAGTGCCGGCGGATCGATCCAGCCGAAATGCCCGTCGACGCGGCGGTAAACGATGTTGATCCCGCCGTGCACGGCATGTCGAAAGACAACAACCGGCGCGCCGGTCATGTCGAGTTCCATCACTGCATCGCTGACCGAGAGCCGTTTCAGGGCCGTGGTCGATTCGGCGATGATGACGGGAGTGAAAACACCGTCTTCAATTTTGTCCTCGTCTTCGGGTGCGGCGATGATGTAGCTCGCCGCATCGATCGGCGCTTCATCGCTGCGCTCGGCGCGGTGATCCTTGAGCCGGCGATGATAGCGCCGCAGCCGCTTTTCGATCCGCAATGCCGCCTGGTCGGCACTGGCATAGGCATCGGGCGCGATGCCTTCGGCGTGCAGCGTGACCTTGGAATCGAGATGGATCGCGCATTCGGTCCGGAAGCCGAAGCCGTCTTTGGCCAGCGTGGCGTGGCCGGAATAGCCTCCGTCAAAGTACTTACCGACGGTTTCGGCGATCCGATCGTTGATCCGGTCGCGCAATGCATCGCCAATGTCGAGGTTCTTGCCTGACACGCGAAATGACATGACACACCCTCTTCAGGCCGGCCTGTTGGTGAAAAGGTTTTCTGAGGCCGCCTAATCCGAGCTAGGCATCGCCACGCGCCGCGTCAACGCCGCTCTAGCTTGCGATCGCGGGTTGCTTTTCGCGCCGCCGCTGCACCGACGAGGGAATGCGCATTGCCTCGCGGTATTTCGCGACCGTCCGCCGCGCGATGTCGATACCGGCTTCGCGCAGTTTCTCGACCAGGGTGTCGTCGGACAGGATGTCGGTCGCGTTTTCGCCGTCAATCAATTGCTTGATGCGGTGCCGCACCGCTTCCGCGGAATGCGCTTCGCCGCCATTGGCCGCCGCGATTGCCGAAGTGAAAAAGTATTTTAGCTCGAATATGCCGCGGCTCGTCGCCATGTATTTGTTTGCGGTTACGCGCGACACGGTCGATTTATGCATGCCGATTGCTTCGGCGACGGTCTTGAGGTTGAGAGGGCGGAGATGTTCGACGCCGCGGGCGAAGAACGCATCCTGTTGGCGCACGATCTCGTTCGACACTTTGAGAATGGTGCGGGCGCGCTGATCGAGCGCGCGGACCAGCCATGTGGCGTTCTGCAGGCATTCGGCGAGATAGGATTTCTCGGTGTCGCGGCGCGCCGTCGATGAGACCTCGGCGAAGTAGCGTTGATTGACCAGGACCTTCGGCAAGGTATCGGTGTTGAGCTCGACGAGCCATGCGCCATTCGGCGCCGGGCGCACGAAGACATCCGGCACGATCGGCTGCACCGGCGCCGAACCGAACGCGAGCCCCGGTTTCGGATTGAGCGCCCGTATCTCGGCGATCATCTCGGTCAGGTCCTCATCGCCGATGCCGCAGATCTTCTTCAAGGCGGCAAAATCGCGCCGGGCCAGAAGATCGAGCCGCCCCACCAGCGCCGCCATGGCCGGGTCGAAACGATCGCGCTCTTTGAGCTGGATCGCCAGGCATTCGGCGAGATCGCGCGCGCAGATGCCCGGCGGATCGAAGCTTTGCAGGATGGCGAGAACGGCCTCAACCTCGGCCGGGGAGGTGCCGAGCTTTTCCGCCGCTGCGGCGACATCGCCGGAGAGATAGCCGGACTCGTCGACCAGATCGATGAGGTATTGCCCGATCATGCGCCGCACCGGATCGGCGATGGCCAGCGCCATTTGCTCGCGCAGCCAGTCCGCCAGCGTGGTCTCGGCGGACACGAAGGCTTCCGGATTGTAATCGCCATTATCGCGGCCGCCCGTACCGGTGCCGGCCCATTCCGAATAGCCCGCCGGCATGTCGGAACTGTGCGGACGGATCGGTCCGCTATCGTCAGGTGAGGTGTCGTCGAGGGGGCTCTCGTGCCGCTCCTTGCTGCTCAAATTAACGGCTTCGCCGTCGCCACTGCTTAATACCTCGCCGCCGCCGACCGAAGCGCCATCGGCGGATTGCGCCGCGTTGCGTTCGGCGACCGGCTCATCGGTCTCAGTGCCGCCGTCAAGCAGGGGGTTCCGCTCAAGCTCGGCCTCGACATAGGCCACCAGATCGAGATTTGAGAGCTGCAGCAGCTTGATGGCCTGCATCAGCTGCGGCGTCATCACCAGCCCTTGGCTCTGCCGGATCTGGAGTTGCTGTGTAAGCGCCATTTGGCCTAAACTGGTCCGATTCTTGCTTGTCTCTCCTTGTACAGCAGTTCCGACGCCCTGTCGTCAACCTATTTCCAACACGCTTAAAGGCGGAATTCCTCGCCCAGATAAAGCCGGCGCACCTCGGGGTTATTGACGATATCGTCGGCCCGGCCCTCCATCAGCACTTCGCCGGAATAAATGATGTAGGCGCGATCGGTAAGCCCGAGCGTTTCGCGCACATTGTGATCGGTGATCAGCACGCCGATGCCGCGATTGGTCAGATGCCGCACCAGCGCCTGGATGTCGCCTACCGCGATCGGATCAATGCCGGCGAACGGCTCATCGAGCAGCATGTAATTCGGCCGCGTCGCCAGCGCGCGTGCGATCTCGACGCGGCGGCGTTCGCCGCCTGACAGCGCGATCGCCGGCGTTTTGCGCAAGCGGGCGATGTTGAACTCCTCGAGCAGCGAATCGAGGTCTTGCTGGCGTCGCCGCGCATTAGGCTCAACCACTTCGAGCACGGCTCGGATATTGTCTTCGACGGACAGTCCGCGGAATATTGAGGCTTCCTGCGGCAAATAGCCGATGCCGAGCCGTGCGCGCTGATACATTGGCAACTGCGTGACGTCGGCGCCGTCGAGCTCGATGCGCCCTTGGTCGGCCTTGATCAGCCCGGTGATCATGTAGAACACCGTAGTTTTGCCGGCGCCGTTGGGGCCAAGCAGGCCGACCGCCTCGCCCTTGCGCACGTAGAGACTGACACTCTTGACCACTTTGCGGCCGACGAAGGTTTTTTCCACGCCGTGGACGGCAAGGAGGCCCTTGCGCTCGCCCAGTGCGGCGCCATTGCCATCGGCGCGGCGCCGCGGCCGAGCGATACGCTGTCCGTTTTGCGATCCGTTCTGTGGGTTGGGTTGACGGCGCGCCTGCAACGGTACTGGCGAGGGAACCGGCGCCGCTATTGGTTCCGGCAAGAGCTGTGGCGGCGGTGTCTTGCCGCGCGCTTTCCCCGCTGACGCCGGCAGGCTTGCGATGTCGACATAGATATTGCTGATGACAGCGCCTATCGTTTCCAGATCGATGCGTTCGAGATCGATTGCTGCTGCGTCACGAGGCGGGGCGCGGCGGGGCGCGGGGGCGCGACGACGAAAATATGCGAACAGGTCTGGCACGCCGGGGATCCCGCCTGAATAAGCTGAATTCTGTCTGGTTTACCGAGTGTAGCCGATTTTTTTCACGAAAGGTGGGGCCGCTGCCGCAATTTGCCGGCTAATTGGTCCGGCCCGGACCAATGGTCATGAAATTCGTGGAACCGCCGTTCTGGCCCTTGCCCGGCTGGATCAGCGCGCGGACACGGCCCGGCCCGGGCGCGCCGGCGCCGGCACCGCCATTGCTGCTGCCCGATTCGAACTCGGGCATTTCCCGTAACCATGTCGACGACGACCTTCTCGCCGTGGATGACGTTTTGGCCCTGGCTGACCACCACATTACCGCTCAAGGTGATGGTCTTGGATTTCAGGTCATAGACGCCGAGATCGCCGCTCGCGTTCTGATCCTTGGTGATCACGGTGACGCCGCCGCGCGCCTCGATACGGCGGATATTCTGTGCGCCCTGGGGCATGCCGGGTGTCGATTTGGTGGTGGTCACCGGCGTGCCGTTGTTGCCGATGCCGATTTCCTGACCGTAGAAGACAACGAGGTTCTGGCATTTCATCGTGGTGTCGCCTTGCACCACCTGGACGTTGCCGGAAAAGGTCGCGGTCTTTGCCTTGTCGCGGACTTCAAGCGTGGCGGCCTCGATCTGGACCGGCTGGTCCTTGTTGTGATCTTGCGCCAGCCCGGGGAACCCACCTGGCGCGGCGGATGGCCCTTGCGCTTGTGCCGCAGCCGATGTTGCGATGGCCAGTGCCGCCAGCGCGATGCAAGGTCGAAGGCAGCGCATCATTGATTGCTCGGGGCTGGGTTGGCGGTGCCGGCGGCGGGGCCGCCGGCTTCCTTGCCGGGCTGCAGCGTCATCGCCACGCCATCGAAGCGGACCACGCTGCCGTTGTCGCCGATATCGAGCCGCTGGGCATTGAGAAAACCGTTGAGCATTTTCACCGAGACCGGCTTGTCGGAGATCACGTTGCCTTTGCGCACGTCGATGACCGCCTCGCTGAGCCGGCCCTCGTAGCCGGTCGACGACACCAAGTGAATGTCGTCCTTGAGCGTCAATATTTCCGTCTTCACGTCATAGACGCCGGAAGCCGCCGTCATCTCTACGCTGCTCTTGTCCTGCATTTCCATCTTGGCGTGGAGCTTTTCGAGTTCGACGAGATTGGGCTTGGTAATGTCCTGCGCCGCGGCTTCCGCGGAGAATTCATAGGCACGGGAATCCAGGGTGAAGCCGGTAAGCCGCGGCTGTTCCATGGTGATCCTGGTGCCATGAATGACGAGCTTGCCGAGATCGCCCGGCAGGCGAAACCCGCCGATCGGCGGCATGTAGTCGATCACGCCGACAGTCAGTAGAAGCGCCGCGATGCCGACCGGTACGCCGATGCGCAGCAGCCGCACTCTGCGGCTGTGCCGCAGTGCCGCCCGGTAATTCCGTTCGAAATCGCCGCGGGAACCGGCCGCAAGTCCGTTCGCCGCGTTGTCGGGATAGACAATGGTCAAACAGTATCCCTTTGCGCGTCGCCTTGAATCCGACCTTAAACCATGGTTTGTGCGGCTTTGTCTCGCGAAAATCACCGGCAAAATTGCCGCGAATGTGGCCCGAACGGGCTGAGCCGCGGGACCGGGCCACGGGACCGGGCCACGGGACTGAGCCACTTTGCCGCGCGCAAAACGGCCGCTCGGTTTATGAATGCGCGAAAATATCGTCGGCGGCAAAGCCGGCCAGATCGAGCCGCACCCGATTCGGCAGAAAACGGAAACAGGCCGCGGCCAGTTCTTCGCGGCCCTCGCGCGCCAGCATGGCATCGAGCCTGTCTTTGAGCGCATGCAGGTGGGTGACGTCGGCGGCGGCATAAGCCACCTGGGCTTCGGCGAGATCGGGGGCGCCCCAGTCGGAGGATTGCTGCTGCTTGGAAAGATCCTGCCCCAGCAATTCGCGCACCAAATCCTTTAGGCCGTGCTTGTCGGTGTAGGTGCGCACCAGCCGCGACGCGATCTTGGTGCAATAGACCGGCTCCGGCATCACGCCGAAAGCCTTGCACAGCATGCCGAGATCGAACCGCGCGAAATGAAAAATCTTCAGCAGATTCTTGTCGGCGAGAAGCCGTATCAGATTGGGCGCCGCATTTGGGGCGTCCTTGGCGTGGGGGGGAATCTGCACCACGTCGGCCGAGCCGTCCCCCGGCGAGAGCTGCACCACGCACAACCGGTCGCGGTCGAGATCGAGACCCATGGTTTCGGTATCGATCGCGACCGCGCGCGAGCTGGCAGTCAGGTAGCGCGAGATATCCGGCAGATCGCCGCGGTGAAGACGGATGGTCGCCATGCGTGGCTGTTATCGCCCGCGTTGCCGGCAATTCCAAGGGCTTGGAACCTCCGAGCCGGAAAGTCCTGCAAATAGGAAAACGCCGTCCTCTCAAAAACAGCGAAAAGGAGAAACTGTTGCGTCGTCTTTCGCCTCAAGGATGAAAATTCCTTCTTATTTTCCGCCTGTTATTGCGCTTCCATAGAATATACTTCTATCTACTGGGCTCGTCAGACGTTCTGGAGCCTCCATGTCGCGTGCGGTCGCCACCATCCCCAATACCGCGCCGTTCTCGGAAGAGGACGTCGAGCTGCTCAACCGCGTGGTCGGCCCGGCGATGGCGGTGCAGCGGGCGTGGCTGGCGGGCTTCCTCGCCGGTGCCGAACAGGCGGCGGGCACGCCGCGGCCTGCGACCGGACCCGCTGCGGGGCCCCTCACCATCGTCTTCGCCAGCGAATCTGGAAATTCCGAAAAGCTCGCCGGCGATATGGCGCGGCAGTCGCGCAAGCTCGGCTTCAAGCCGACGCTGATCGACATGGCCGAACTCGATCTGGCAACGCTCAAGACCGCCCCGCGGCTTGTCGTTATCGCCGCCACCTGGGGCGAAGGCGAACCGCCCGGACGGGCGGCGCGCGTGTATGCCGAATTGATGCAGGACGGCGCGCCCCGGCTCGACGGCGTTGAATACGCAGTCTTGGCGCTTGGCGATACCGCCTATGCGGAGTTCTGCGCCGCCGGCAAGCGGATCGACGAGCGGCTCGCCGAGCTCGGCGCCAAGCGCGTGGTCGAACGCATCGATTGCGATCTCGACTTTTCCGAACCGGCCGGTAACTGGATTGCTGGCGCGCTGAAAACCCTGACGCCTCCGGACACCGCTCGCAGCCGCGTCATCGAAGTCGATTTCGGCGGCAATGCCGCGGCCAAAACCAATCCCAGCATCATCGAGGCCGAGATCGTCGAGCATCTGAACCTGAATTCGTCGCGCTCTGACAAGGAGACGATCCATCTCGCGCTCGGTTTCGACGGCGCCGTGCCGGCCTATGAGCCGGGCGATTCGCTCGATCTCTATCCCGAGAACGACCCGGGCTATGTCGACGAACTGCTGGCGCTGGCGCAACTGGCGAAAGACGACGCGTTACGCGGGGAGCTTCTCACCAATCGCGACGTGACGACGCTCTCCGTCAAGACGCTGGAATCCTATGCGGCGCTTACCGGCCATGAGCGCGTCAAGACGCTCATCGCCGACGGGCAAGCGCGCGATTGGGTTGCCGGCCGGCAGCTCGTCGATCTGATCGCAAGCTTTCCGACGGCGCTCGGCGCCGAGCAATTGCGCGCGCTGACGCGGCCGCTTGCCCCGCGCGCTTATTCCGTCGCGTCGTCGCGCCGCGAATTCGCCGACGAGGCGCATCTTCTCGTTTCCCCGGTGCGCTACAATTCTCACGACCGGTCACGCAAAGGCGTTGCCTCCACCTACGTTGGCGAACGACTCAAGCGCGGTGATCGGGTGCGCGTGAAGCTGAGGTCCAATCGCCATTTTGCGCTGCCCGATCCCGGCCGCGACATTATCATGATCGGCCCCGGTACCGGCGTTGCGCCGTTCCGCGCCTTCGTCCAGGAGCGCCGCGCGGTCGGAGCCAAGGGAAGGAACTGGCTATTCTTCGGCGACCGCCGCTCCACCCACGATTTTCTCTATCAGCTTGAATGGCAGGACGCGTTGCAGGACGGCTCGCTCGCCCGAATGGACGTCGCGTTTTCGCGCGACCGGCCGGAGAAAACCTATGTGCAACACAAAATGTGGGACCGCCGCCGCGAGCTGATCGATTGGCTCGACACTGGCGCGCACTTCTATGTCTGCGGCGACGCCAAGGCGATGGCGAAGGACGTGCGGACGACTTTGACGCGCGCCTATGCCGATGTGAAAGCCTTGTCGCCGGAAGCGGCCACCGCGGCGGTTGCGGGGTTGGAGCGCGAGAAGCGCTATCTGCAGGACGTGTACTGAGCGGCCCTGCCGATTTCTGATCGGATTTGAAAATCATGGCTGACGACGTTTCGCGCAATGAGCGCATCAAGGAAGCGAGCGACTATCTGCGCGGCACGCTGGCGCAGGGCCTTACCGAAGAAATCACCGGGGCCATCACCGAGGACGACCAGCAGCTGGTCAAATTCCACGGCATGTATCTGCAGGACGACCGCGACCTGCGGCCCGAGCGCGGGCGAAAGAAGATGGAGAAGGCCTTCGCCTTCATGATCCGGGTCCGCATTCCCGGCGGCGTCGTCTCGCCGCAGCAATGGCTGGCGCTCGATCGCGTGGCGCGTGATTACGGCAACGGCACCATGCGACTGACTACCCGGCAGACCGTCCAACTGCACGGCGTGATCAAATCGAATCTGAAATCGACGCTGCGTGCCATCGACGCCGCGGTCCTCAATTCCATCGCCGCCTGCGGCGACGTCAACCGTAACGTCATGTGCTGTGTGACGCCGGAGCAATCGCGGGCGCATGCCGGCGCATTGGCACTGGCGCGGGCGATTACCGATGATCTCATGCCACACACGCCGGCCTATCGCGAAATCTGGCTCGACGGCGAAAAGATCGCCGGCGGCGAGGAGGACGTAGTCGAGCCGATCTACGGCAAGACTTACCTGCCGCGCAAGTTCAAGGTCGTCGTCGCTGTGCCGCCGTCGAACGACGTCGACGTCTTTGCCCACGATCTCGGCTTCATCGCTATCGTCGATGCGGGCGGCGAGGTCGCGGGCTGGAATGTCACGGTCGGCGGCGGCATGGGCATGACGCACGGCGAGCCGGACACTTATCCTTGCGCTGCCGAGCTTTTGGGTTTTTGCGAAACCAAGGACGCCGTGAGGATCGCCGAAGCGGTGGTCACCGTGCAGCGCGACTGGGGCGATCGCAAAAACCGCAAGCACGCCCGGCTGAAATATACCATCGAGGATCGCGGCCTCAATGTATTCCGTACCGAGGTCGAGCGGCGCGCGAAAGTAAAATTTGAGACGCCGCGGCCGTTTCACTTTTCCACCACCGGCGACCGCTATGGCTGGAGCGATGCGGGTGGCGGCAAAGCGCATCTCACTCTTTTCGTGCAAAACGGGAGGCTTGCTGATCACGGCGCCGTGGCGCAGCTCTCGGCGTTGCGCGGCATTGCGGAAATCCACGACGGCGAGCTTCGTATTACTCCAAATCAGAATCTTATCGTCGCCAATGTGCCGACGGCAAGACAAGCGCAGATCGAGACAATTGCGCGCGAAGCGCAATTGCTTGCGCCGTGGTCGGGGCTCCGCCGCAACGCCATGGCCTGCGTGGCGCTGCCGACCTGCGGCCTGGCGCTGGCCGAGAGCGAGCGCTATCTGCCCGAGCTTTTGGCGGCGCTCGACGACCGGCTCGCAGTGCACGGTCTGTCAGCCGATGACATCGTCATTCGCATGACCGGATGCCCGAACGGCTGTGCTCGGCCCTATCTCGCCGAAATCGGCTTGGTCGGCAAAGGGCCCGGCCGCTACAATCTTTATCTCGGCGGCGCCTTCGACGGCTCGCGCCTCAACAAGCTTTATCGCGAAGACCTCGATCACGCCGGCATCGTTGCCGCGCTCGATGTGCTGTTCGCGGCCTATGCCCACGAGCGGCAAGCCGGAGAGCGGTTCAGCGCTTTCGTCATTCGCGCCGGTTTCGTCGCCCCGACGCGTAACGGGCCCGATTTTCACGCCAACAGCGGGGCGCGACGCGCGGCATGAGCGGCGAGCGCACTGGGACGCAACGCCGGCCGGAACGGTTTGGCGCATTGGCGCGGCTGCCGCTGTTCTTTGCGCTGCATGGCAAGCGCGCGGTGATCGCCGGCGGCAACCCGGCGGCGGCGTGGAAGGCCGAGCTGTTGTCGGCGGCTGGAGCGCGCGTCGATATTTACGCCGCCGATCCTTGCAGCGAACTCCTGCAACTTGCAGCCGACCTTCCTGTCGGCACTATCATATTGCATCGGCGCGCCTGGACGGCGGTGGATTTGCCGGGTGCAGCCCTTGCTGTCGGCGATTGCCGCAAAGACGGCGAGGCAGCTGCCTTCGCCGCCGCCGCGCGCAGAGCCGGCGTTCCGGTCAATGTCATCGACCAGCCGGCCTATTGCGATTTTTCCTTCGGCGCGATCGTCAACCGCTCGCCGCTGGTGATCGGCATTTCAACCGACGGCGCGGCGCCGGTCTTTGCGCGGGCGATTCGCGGCAAGCTTGAGGCGTTGCTGTCGAGAGGATTCGCGCGCTGGACGGCCGCCGCCGCGGCTTGGCGGGCCGCAGTGCAAACGTCGGGACTGTCTTTCGCGCGCCGGCGCAGGTTTTGGGAGCTATTTACCGCGCACGCCATGGCGCATGCCGACGACGAGCCCAGTCAGGACCATTTCGAGTGCTTCATCGGCGGCATCGACCATAGCGCGGTAGCCTGTGGCTCGGTGACCACGGTTGAAGTCGACAGCAGCGATCCCGATTCGCTGACGCTGCACGCGATTCGTGCGCTTCATGCGGCCGACGTCATCGTATTCGACGAGCAAGTTCCGCAACAAATCCTCGACTTCGCGCGCCGCGAAGCGAGAAAAATCCGCATCGGCATGACGCAACGCGGCCAAGAACTTGAAGTACTGATGGCCGAGTTCGAAAAGCAGCGCGTGCGCCTCGTGCGGCTCAAGTCCTCCAACCGCTGCAACGCTGTCCCGGTTTTAAGTGAGGCGTCACGCCGCTCCGCCCCGCCCTTGGTTCCTAACGATGATGTCATGGCTGCGGATGGGTGGGGCTGAGGCAACGACGCTGATCCAGGCCTTGTTATTTCCCTTCGGCCAATGCCGGCACGAAGCTTCGGCAGGCTTGCGACGAATGAGACTTGCGGCGAACGTGACTCGCAACGCGAAATTTGCGCCGGTCACTTTCGTTCGCCCCGAAGCGCGGCGACCTGATCCTGCAACTGCCGGCGCGCATGCTTGAAGGCATCGTCGATGGCGAAGGTCAGGTCGGCGTTGCGCTCGTCAGCTGTCGGCGTCCGTTCCACGTTCACTTCGCGGCCGTCAGGGAGTTCCAGCCGCACATGGACTTCGTACAGTCCGCCCTTGCGATGATGCTGGCTGGGCGCTTTGACCGCCACCCGGCACGCCGTGATGCGGCCCGAGAGCTGTTCCAGCTCGGCTAGGTGCCGGTTGATAGTATCGCGGATCGCGGGAGTTGCGGTCAGGCCTTGGAACTGGATTTCCGGCTGCGTCTGCATGATTTCGCTCAGCGTAGTTGGGCGTCGGCCGGCTTTGCCTTCGCCCAATAGTCGGCCTGCGATTTTGTCGCCTTGAGACGATTGGCGTTCTCGAAGCCTGGCGCCATCGATGCAGTAGTGCCGGCCATCACTTCATGGTGCTCGATATTGAGAAGCCGCAGCCAGCTCTGCTGGCCCAGCGTCAGCCCGATCATGCAGCCAAGCTCGACGAGTTCGGGCTCGCTGAAATGCGCATGCATGCGGTCCCAGAACGCGTCGTCGGTGTCGGCGCGCCACACAATGGCTTCGGCATAAGCAAGCGCTGCCTTTTGGCGCGGATTATATTTGCTCGAGCTCTCGAAGTTCAGCAGATCCAGCACCTGATCCTCGATCAGCGCGCCGCTTCGCGCCGCTTTCATCGAGCGCTGATTGCCGCAATACTCGCAAGTGACCGAGCGCGACACGTAGAGCCGGCATAGTTCTTTGATCGCGTGATCGAGCACGCCGGTGCGGTAGATATTGTGCCAGGACTCGGCGAAGAACCAGAAGCAGGCCGGCACGTGGGCGCGAATGGCCGAGCTTTCCGGCCGCGGCGTGCCCTCGCGCTGACAGCGCTCCATCTCGGCGCGCATCCGCGCATCCATTTTCTCGAGCGGGACGTAGCTGATGCGCTGCTTGGCCATGTTGGTCCTCCGATGCTTTTCGCCGGTCTTATTTAGCACTGCCTGGATGGGCTCAAATATCATATATCCCAAAAGATACTATCTTTACTATTTTAACGCCATCCCTTAATCTGGCCGCCGATGAGCCACCCGCGAGCCAGGCAACCCCTTACGCAAAGAAGCGGCGATTCCACCGCGCGCATCATGTTTGCCGGCCGCTCCTCGTCGCTGTCGGCGCAAGTTGTCGCGGAGGTGCGCGACGCCCTGTTCGCCAAAAAGCTCAAACCTGGCGATTTTCTCGGCACCGAGAAGGATTTGGCGGCCCGCTTCAAGGCGAGCCGCATCGTCGCCCGCGATGCGCTGCGCACGCTGGAGGCGCTCGGCATCGTCGAGATCCGCATGGGCAAGGGCGGCGGCGCCCGCATCGCGCGCGGCAATCCGCGTTTGTTCGCCGAGGCGCTCGCGGTTCAGCTCGATCTCACCGGCGTGACCGCCGCCGAGATCATGGATGCGCAGCGGGCGATCGAGACGCTCGGCGCCGAGCTTGCCGCCGAGAACGCGACCGCGGCCGACGTCGCGAAACTGCGCCGCCTGCTCACCGAAGCGGAATCGGCGATCGGTGATCTCGACGAATTCACCCGGCTATCGCGCGACTTTCACCTCGCCGTTGCCGAGGCCTCGCATAACCGCGTCATTCTCGTGCAGCTCATTTCACTGGAGCACGTGTCGTGGCCGCGCCGCAACGTCACCGCGACGGCGAAATTGGCGCGGCACATTCTCGACATCCATACCAAGCTCGCCGATCTGATCGAGCTGCGCGACCCAAGCGGCGCGCGCTCACTGATGGACGATCACGTCAAGATGATCCGCGCCCGCCGCGTCGCCGAGCGCGGCCGCAGTGCTACCAACGGACACTTCAGCTGCTGAACGCCATGCCAATACCGGAGGACGACCAATGGCAAAGTTTCTGATCGAACCGCATTTCCGCCTGCAGGAATGGGTGGCCGAGGAGAAAGGCTATTTCCGCGCCGAGGGCCTCGACTACGAATTCCGCGAACTGGTCCGCGCCAGCGGCGGCAAGATTCACGACAAGGGCGACAAGGTCGGCGCCTTCCAATCGATCGAGGAAGGCCGCAAGTCGAACGTGAGCTGCGCCTGCCACTGGACCGTCAATGTCGCCGCCTCGAAAGGCCACGGTCGCATGTATACCGATGTCTATTCGGTGTCGCCGGCGGGAATTTTCGTCGCCGCCGATTCGCCGGTTAAGACGCCCGCGGATCTTGCCGGTGTGCCGATCTCGGTTGGCTATCAGTCCGGCAGCCATTACGCCACCGTGCAGGCGCTCGAAACCTATCTCAAGCCGAACGAGATCAATCTCACCTACGCCGACGGCATGTTGTTCGCCCGCATGGAGAAACTGATCGACGGCACGGCGCCGGCCGTCAATCTGTTCAGCGGCCCGTATTATTTCGCCGAGCAGCTCGGCTTCCGCAAAGTGATCGACACGACTTTCATGATCGCGACCATGATTCACGGCGATCCCGATCCGGAAGACTTGCGCAAATTTTTTCGCGCCTTGCGCAAGGCGCAGCGCGACATCGACCTGCGGCCCGAGCTCTACACGCATTATTACAAGAACGAATTCCCCGACCGTTTCCACGCGCAGATGGATACCCGGCGTTGGGGTCCCGGCGAGCGGCTGGTGTTCGAGCCTTACACTAAGGAAGCCTACGAGGAATCCTTCGAGTGGATCGCCGACCACCACATCTTCCCCGCGGGCGAAATGGGCTCGGCACGCTACGAGCAGGCGACGCTGTCGCTGATCGGGTGAGAAGAAGATCAAGCGAATCAACGGAGGAATTTGTCGTGGGTAAAAGCCTGGCACCGGTGAAGGTCGCGCCGAAGGGCATGGGACTGAATGATTTCGTCGCCATGCAAGATGGCTTATTCGCCGCGGAAGGCCTCGACGTCACCTTCGACTGGAAGACGTTCCGCGGCACCCAGTCGAGCTGGAAGGACGTCGATTATTTCCATCGGCCGCAGGACCGACCCTACACCGACGACAAAGAGGACGTCGTGCAGGGCGCCTGCCTGTGGGGCACGATCTGCAATGCCAGCGCCGGCATGGGGCGCGTCGTCACCGAGGGCTATGGCGTTTCGCCGTGGGCGATCTTCGTGCGGACGGATTCGAAGATCCGGCAACCGCGGGACCTCGCCGACGTGCCGGTGGCCGTCGGCATGCGCGCCGGCAGCCACTTCAATGTACCTTATCGGCTGGAAAAATATCTGCCGCTCGATCGCATCAAGACCGTCAATACCGGCGGCTTCGGTGCGCGGCTGAAAGCCTTGCTCGATGGCGAGGTCGAGGCGGCAAGCCTGTTGCCGCCGCAGATCGCGATGGCCGAGCAGCTTGGCCTGCGCAAGATCATCGAGGATCGTTTCAAGACGCTATGGTGGGTGCCCGCTGCCGCGACGCCCGAAGTCGTGCACGGTTACATGCGCGCGCTCAATCGCGCCGAACAAGCATTGTCGGCGAACCTGCCGAAATATCTGCCGTTATGGAAGCTCGCCGTGCCCGCGGAATTCGAGAATTTCCATCCGTGGGATTTCATGGCGTTCGGCCGCGGCGAACGCTTCGTCAACGCGCCGCTGCCGCCCGAGGAGTTCGACCAGGTGTTCGCCCAGGTCGAACGCTGGGGGCTCGATCAGCATTTGCAAACGCGCAATGCCGAATCCCTGAGTTACTAGAGCGAAACAGCGCCGGCAATCATTGCGCCGGCTTGGTTGCGTCCGCCAGCTTTCGCTTGAGCGCGCGGATCTCTTCGAATCGTTTGGTCACGTCGCGCATGATCGCGGCCATGCCGATCATGGCGCCGGCGTCGTCCTTTAGCGGCACGATGGTGAACTCGACCGAGATGGTCGTTCCATTCTTATGAAGCGCCGGCACCGACAGCAGATCGCCGTCGCCATATCGGCTCGTTCCGGTCGTCACGGTTTTGCGGTAGCCGTCCCAATGACGTTCGCGCAATCGGTCGGGAATGATCAAATCGAGGCTGCAGCCGATCGCCTCGGCGCTGGGATGGCCGAAAATGCGCTCCGCCCCGGGATTCCACAAACGGATGATGCCGTTCCGGTCCGCTGCGATGATCGCGTCGGAGCGGCTGATCACCAGCGATTGAGCGACGAGATCGGAGAGGTTCACGTCCATTGAGCTGCACGCGCTCTACGCCCCGTCGGCCAGACGACGCGCTTTGTCGCCAAGCAGAGCTTCAGCATCTCGTACTATGCCATGCAGCAGGTCGCGCGCGGAGCGGACGCTGTCGATGAGACCGGCGGCTTCGCCGACCCAGACGCCCGTGTTGTCGGGATCGCCGTCCTGCATCGCTTGCACGTAGCGCCGCATTTCACGATCGGCAACCTCGGGCGCGGCCAGTTCGTCTTCGCGGCCGTGCCAGTCTTGGACGAACCGCGTGTTGAGAACGCGTGCGGTGAAGGGTGCGGGCCAGTCGATTTTGCGGGCAAGGTCCACCACCGTCGTTCTGACGGACGCATCGCCGTCGGCGGCCAGCGCCGCTTGGTGAAAGGCCGGATGAACCAGCGCTTCGGCGCTCGCCCAGAACCGCGAACCGATCAGCACCCCTTCGGCGCCGAGCATCAGCGCGGCGGCGAGCCCGCGGCCGTCGGCGATGCCGCCGGCGGCCACCAGCACCGTTTTCGGTGCGGTCTTGGCGAGATAATCGGCGACCTCCGGAACCAGCGTGAAAGTCGCGCGCGCGTGGCCATGGCCGCCGGCTTCGGCGCCTTGCGCCACGATGACGTCGGCACCGGCTTCGACGGCTTGGCGGACATGCTCCATCGATTGGATCTGGCAGATCAATGTGGCGCCGGCGTCTTTGATGCGAGGCGCAAAAGGCAACGGCGATCCGAACGAGAGCATCACCGCTGCCGGGGCGTGGGCAAGAACCTGGTCAAGCAGCGCGGAGCGCTTCGCCAGCGACCAGGTAATGAAACCGCAGCCGACACGCGCGTTTCCCGCGGCGGCGAATTCGCGTTCCAGCCATTGCGCGTCACCATAGCCGCCACCGATCAGCCCAAGCCCGCCGGCGCCGCTGACCGCCGCGGCAAGCGCGCCGCCGGCGGCGAACGCCATCGGCGCGGAAATGACCGGATGCTCGATGCCGAGCAGATCGTTCAGCCGGGTGTGCAGGCTCATGTGTTGCTACTGAGATGAAGTCCGTGGGATCGCCGAACGGCACTTACATCGGCCGATGCACGACGCAGCCAGACCGTCGGCGTCGATTCTACTGTACAATGGTGCCCAGGAGAGGACTCGAACCTCCACGCCTCGCGGCGCTAGTACCTGAAACTAGTGCGTCTACCAATTCCGCCACCTGGGCAATGGCCGTGCCGCGATAGGTACGAAAGCGGTCGTCCCCTTGTCAATCGAAGGGGTCATCGCCGGCCGGTCATGCGGACGACTGCGTAATCCCCTATACAGCGGGAAACCGATCATGTATTTCGCGGCGAATGGCGGATAGATATGGCGATCAAGAGCAAGGCTGAAACGCTGGTCACCGTGTTCGGTGGCTCGGGGTTTCTCGGCCGCCATGTGGTGCGGGCACTGGCCGGGCGCGGCTATCGCATCCGTGTCGCGGTGCGGCGCCCG
The DNA here is from genome assembly GCA_963822935.1 of uncultured Alphaproteobacteria bacterium. GTDB lineage: Bacteria > Pseudomonadota > Alphaproteobacteria > Rhizobiales > Xanthobacteraceae > BOG-931. The sequence goes on along the minus strand of CAWGJP010000007.1, from coordinate 64,352 downwards.
GAGCTTTGCGGCCATTTGCGGCCGATGGGCCGGGTCGGCCAGATCCACGCGGTGCAGGCCAATCTGCGTTATCCGGATTCGGTTGCGGCCGCGGTGCGTGACGCCGATGCCGTGGTCAATCTGGTCGGCATCCTGTTCGAGCGCGGCAACCAGCGTTTCAACACCGTGATGGCCGTGGGCGCCGAGGCGGTGGCGCTTGCCGCCAACGACGTCGGAGCGCCGCTCGTTCATGTTTCGGCCATTGGCGCCGACCCCTCGGCGGCCTCGCGTTACGCGCGGGCCAAGGGCCAAGGCGAGCAGCGCGTGCTGGCCGCGCAAAGCCGAGCGATCGTTATGCGGCCGTCGATCGTGTTCGGCCCCGAGGACGACTTTTTCAACCGTTTCGCCGCGCTGGCGCGGCTGTCTCCGGCACTGCCGCTGCCCGGCGGCGGCCACACCCGCATGCAGCCGGTGTTTGCCGGCGACGTCGGCGAAGCCGTCGCCAAGGCGGTCGACGGCGACCTGCGGCCCGGCGCGATCTACGAGCTTGGCGGCCCGGGTCTGCGCAGCTTCAAGGAATTGATGGAATTTGTGCTCGCCACGACGCAGCGCCGCCGCCTGCTGGTGCCGGTGCCGGTTGGGCTGTTGAAATTGCAGGCGATGGTCCTGCAATTCCTGCCGAAGCCGCCGATCACGCCCGATCAGGTCGAATTACTCAAGGCCGACAACGTGGTGTCCGACGCGGCCAAGCACGATGGCCGCACCCTGGAAGGGCTCGGCATCATCCCGGAATCGATCGAGGCGATCGTGCCGACTTATCTCTGGCGCTTTCGCAAGACCGGCCAGTTCAGCCCGCACACGGCATAAACCGTCAAATGATGTCTGCGTTTCGGGGCCGTCCCGCTAGACTAGGCGCGTCGATTCGACCCGCGCGCACCGCGCAATTTGCAAAGACGATGTGACCATGTCCGACGCTTGCACCAATGGCATCGACACCGGTTTTGTGGCGTTGGGTTATGCCAAGGTCGCCGTTCTCGGTGTGGTGCAGGGCATCACCGAATTGCTGCCGATCTCATCGACTGCGCACATGCGGCTCGTGCCCGCGGTGCTCGGCTGGCCGGACCCGGGATCGGCCTTCTCCGCCGCCATGCAGCTTGCCGCACTGGGCGCGGTGGTGAGCTATTTCTGGACGGACGTGCGCGACTTGACGGTCAATTCAATCTCCGCCGCCATTCGTGGGAACTTCCGCGACCGCTCGTTCCAATTTGCGCTGTGGATCGTGCTCGCAACCATTCCGATCGGCATTGCCGGGCTCGCGCTCGCCAAGCTCCTCAACACCTGCAATTCGCCGCTGCGCGCTGTCAGCGTCATCGGCTGGGCCTGCATCGTTATGGCGGCGCTTCTGGCCATTGCCGAGCTCTGGGCGCGGCATCGGCGCACCATCGACAAGGCGACCATCGTCGATGCGCTTGTCGTGGGATTGGCGCAGACCGGAGCGCTTATCCCCGGCGTGTCCCGCTCGGGCTCAACCTTGACCGCCGCGCTGATGCTGGGCTTCAAGCGCGACGAGGCGGCGCGCCTGTCCTTCCTGCTCGGCCTGCCGGCAATCGCCTTGGCCGGGTTCAAGGAGTTGTGGGAACTCCACAAGATTCATCTCGATTGGTACGCCTGGTCGGTGCTGGTCCTCGGTATTGGGGTAGCCGCTATCTCGGCGTTTTTTGCGATATGGGGCCTGATGAAAATACTGGAGAATTTTTCGAGCTGGCCGTTCGTCATCTATCGGTTCTTGCTTGGCGTTGTGATCCTCGCCGGCGTGGCGATGGGATGGCTGGCCTGACAATTCGAAGGCTGCGCCGCCTTTCGATGAGACATTCACCGGCTGCCAATTTCGTCAACTTTTTGCGGCAAGGTAACAATCGAACAAAGCTCATAAGCCCATGCTGACGCTGTTCCATCATCCGATTTGTCCGCATTCCCGCTTTATCCGGCTGGCCCTCGAAGAATACGGGTTGCCGCCGCGGCTGGTCGAGGAACGGGCATGGGAACGGCGCGAGGAATTCCTGCAGCTTAATCCCGCCGCAGCAACGCCGGTCCTGATCGAAGAAGGCGTGCCGCCGGTGACCGGCGCTGCGGTGATCGCCGAATATCTCGACGAGACGCGCGGGCTCACGCTGGGCGAGTTCCGGCTGTTGCCGGCGGATCTCGGCGGCCGTATCGAGGTGCGCCGCCTGATGAGCTGGTTCAACGACAAGTTCTTTGAGGAAGTTTCCGGGGCCCTGGCGCGGGAGCGCGTCTATAAGCGCTACATCCCGGCCGCGAGCGGCGGCGGCTCGCCCGACATGGAGACGCTGCGTGCGGCAAAGAGCAACATCAGATACCATTTAGCCTATATCGGCTGGCTCGTGCGCACCCGCGATTGGCTCGCCGGCGCTACCTTGACCTACGCCGATCTGGCCGCGGCGGCGCATTTGTCCGCCGCCGATTATCTGGGCGATGTGCCGTGGGACGAAGACGAGACCGCCAAGAACTGGTATGCGCGGATCAAATCGCGGCCGTCGTTCCGCGCGCTGCTCGACGAGACGCTGCCCGGCGTGCCGCCGTCAGCGAACTACGGCAACCTCGATTTTTGACCGGCGCGGCGCTAAAGGCGGCGCTGATCGACGCCGCGCACGTGCAAGGATTTGACGCGATCGGCGTCACACGGCCGGATGCGATACCACTCGCGGCGGAGCGGTTGCGCGAATTCTTAAGCCTCGGCGTTCATGGCGACATGGATTGGATGGCGACCACGGCCGATCGGCGCGCCGATCCCCGCGCGCTGTGGCCGCAGGCGCGCTCGATCGTCATGCTCGGGCTCAATTACGGACCAACTGATGATCCCCTGGCAGTCTTGAAAGTCCGGACCCGCGGCGACATTTCGGTCTACGCCCGCGGCGACGACTATCACGAGCTGATCAAGCGGCGGCTGAAAACGCTGGGACGCTGGCTGATCGATCATGCCGGCGGCGACATCAAAGTCTTTGTCGACACCGCGCCGGTAATGGAAAAGCCGCTCGCCGCGGCGGCCGGACTTGGCTGGCAGGGCAAACACACCAATCTGGTGTCGCGGCAATTCGGCTCGTGGCTGTTTCTCGGCGCCATCTTCACCACGGTCGATCTGCCGCCCGATCCGTCCGAGACCGACCATTGCGGCAACTGCCGCGCCTGCCTCGATATCTGCCCGACGGCGGCTTTTCCGGCGCCGTACCGGCTCGATGCGCGACGCTGCATCTCCTACCTGACCATCGAGCACAAGGGACCGATCCCGCGCGAATTCCGGGAGCCGATGGGCAACCGCATCTACGGCTGCGACGATTGTCTCGCGGTTTGTCCGTGGAACAAATTTGCCATCGCCGGCCGTGAAGCAAAACTTGCCGCGCGCGAGACGCTGCGCGCGCCGCACCTCGCCGACCTCGTCCGGCTGGGCGACGCCGCGTTCCGCGCATTGTTTGCAAAAAGCCCGATCAAGCGCATCGGCCGCGTACGCTTTGTCCGCAACGTGCTGATCGCGATCGGCAATTCGGGCGAAGTGTCGCTTGCGAACGAGGCCGAGCGGCTGCTCGACGATGAAGCGCCGCTGGTGCGCGGCGCCGCGGTCTGGGCGCTCGGCCGGCTCGACGGCGAAAGGCTCCGACGCAGTGCGCAGCAACACAAAGCGGAGACCGATCCGGACGTGATCGCGGAATGGACGGCGATGCGAGGCCACCAAGCTTAATGTCCCAGCTCATTTGTCTCGGTCTCGGCTATTCGGCAGAGCATTATGTCGCCGCGTTTGGCCAGACATTCGACCGCATCATCGGGACGATGCGCAGCAAGGAACGCGCCGCCGTGCTGAATGCCTACGACGGCGACAGGCTGCGCGCGCTCGTTTTCGACGGCCAATCGACGCCGCGCGAACTGCACCAGGCCATTGTCGCGGCTGACGCGGCGCTGATCTCGATCCCGCAAGACGCCGGCGGCGATCCGGTGCTGCGCGCCTGCGGCGACGCCATTGCACAGGCGAAGAATCTGCGCTCGATCATCTATCTGTCCACGATCGGCGTCTATGGCGATCGCGGCGGCGATTGGGTTGACGAGAAAACGCCGCCAAGCCCGGAATCGGCGCGCGGCCGCGAACGGTTGGCGGCCGAGCGGGCCTGGCAGGATTTCGGCGCGCGCCACGGCATCGCCATTGTCGTCCTGCGCCTCGCCGGCATTTACGGGCCGGGACGCAACGCGCTGTTGCAGGTTGCACGCGGCGATGCGCGTTGCATCGTCAAGCCCGGGCAAATTTTCAACCGCATTCATGTCGCCGACATCGCGCAAGCGATCGATGCCGCGTTTACGCGCAAGGAGTCGGGAATTTTCAACATCGCCGACGACGAGCCATCGCCGCCCGGCGATCCACTCGTCTTTGCGGCGCAGCTGTTAGGCGTCGCGCCGCCACCGGAAATCCCCTTCGCCGAAGCCGCCCCGTCGATGTCGCCGCTGGCGCTGAGCTTTTGGCAGGAATGCCGGCGCGTGAAGAACGACAGGCTTAAGCGCGCGCTTGGCGTTGCGCTGCGCTATCCGACTTTTCGGGAGGGGTTACGGGGGTTGTTCGCGGAAAATTCGTAGGGTGGGCACCGCGCAATCGAAGTCAAGACGCGTGGGCGAAACCGCTCGTCGCGGTGCCCACGCGGGAACCCGGGGTCAGGCGATTTCACCCACCCTACGTTTCAATGCAGACTTGGCCCTTTAAGAAACCGATTGCGCTCGCTCGATTTGACGCGCAATTCCATGGTCTCGCCGTCGCGGTAGATCGAGATCGGCACTTCGACGCCGGCCGGGCCTTGCGCCCAAATGCGGCGGAAGAAGCTGGCGAGGTCGCGCACGTCCTTGCCGGCAACCGACAAAATGATGTCGCCGGTCCGCAAATCCGCTTTCTTCGCCGGTCCGCGATCGGCGAGCCCGACCACGACGAGACGGTTCTCGACTTCGGTCGCGTAAAGACCGAGCCACGGCCGCGGCGGCGCATTGCGGCGGCCAAATTTCATCAGGTCGTCGGCGATCGGCTTCAACAGGTCGATCGGAATCATCATGTTGATGTTTTGCGTTTGGCCTTTCTCGGCGGCATGCTGCAGCTGGAGCGAGCCGATGCCGAGGAGTTCACCGGCTGGACCGATCAGCGCGGTGCCGCCCCAATTCGGATGCGCCGGTCCGGTGAAGATCGCTTCGTCGAGTACATATTCCCAGTAACCGGCGAATTCCTGCTTGGCGACGATGCGCGCGGCGACCGAGCGGTGCCGGCCGCCGAAGCCGCCGATGACGACGCGTTCGCCCATTGACGCGGCGGTCGAGTCGCCGATGTCGAGCGCGGGCACGTCGAGCTTGGCGAGCGGCTGCACCAGGCCGAAACCGGTCTCTTGATCGTAGCCGAGCACGTGCCCCGGGACCGAGCGGCCGTCGTTAAGCGTGATCCACAGCGTCTCCGCCTCGGTAATCAAATACCCGACCGTGAGAACGAGTTCGTTGCCGCGAATAAACACGCCATTGCCGGCGCGTTCGGTGCCCAGCGTCTCCGCGGTGAATGCGTCCGGCGGCACGATGGTGCGCAAGCCGACCACGCACGACAGCGCCCGCTCGAGATCGTAGCCATAGTCTCCCGCTTTCGGTTGCGCGGAGGATGGCACCCTCCAATCGCTCACGGATGGCATCGCATGTTCCTTCGCTCGCAGCGTTCGCCTGCGGATGCTTGTAGCCGAGTTAGGGCGTCAGCAACATCCGGACAAATCCGATCGTCGCGGTCGCATCGTTATAAGCAATTTGTCCACTGTAGAGCCGCGGATCAAGCCCTCGGCTGGCCGCGGCGGCTATGATTACGACAGCCCGGCGTTGAGGAATTCCTTCGACCACTTTGCGAAATCGGCCTGGCGCGTGAGCTGTTTCATCAATTCTGACGACGCTATGCCCTTGAGCTCGCCGGGCGGCGTGCCCGCCCGCAGCGCCTTGAGCGTTTCATACACTGCGTTCACCGCCGCCATGAACGGCATATGGCCTTGCAGACAGACGCGGACGTTACGCGCGGAAAGATAATCGAGATCGTAAAGCTCGGCGCCGGGATTGCCGAGAAACAACGGCAGCTTTACCGCGGCGGCGACTGCGTCGAGTTGCGCCCGCGTTTTCACGCCGACGAGAAACAGCATGTCGACGCCGGCCGCTTCATAGGCCTGCAGCCGCGCGATGGTGTCCTCGACGCCGGTCATCGCCATGGCGCTGGTGCGTCCGACGATGACCAGCCGCTTGTCCTGCCGGCCGGCGAGGGCCGCCTTCATCTTGCCGACGCCTTCGGCGATGGGAATGAGCGTTGCTCCGGTCGCGCCGTAAGGCGTCGGCAGCGTGGTATCCTCGATCGTCAGCGCCGCGACGCCGGCGGTCTCCAATTCTTCCACCGTGCGTTTGACGTTGAGCGCGTTGCCGTAGCCGTGATCGGCGTCGACCAGAAGCGGCAGCTTGCCGGCGCGGTTGATGCGATAGGCCTGCTGCGCAAATTCGGTCAGCGTCAGCACGATGATGTCCGGCGCGCCAAGCACGGTGAATGAGGCAATCGAGCCTGCGAACATTCCGGCTTCGAAACCGAGGTCGTCGGCAATGCGGGCCGAGATCGGATCAAACACCGATCCTGGATAAATACAACGCGGTCCCGCGATGATGGCGCGCAGCCGCTCGCGTCGCCCGGTCCAATCCATGCTGTAACCCCTCTGATCTCGCTGCGCTGATAATCGACCGCCTCGGTCTACCGCGGGCAAACGCCAATGACCGGGGTGGCGCTATGCGGCCAAGGGCGGCAACGCGAAATCGCGAAAATAGAGTTGGCGCCGCCGCGGCCGAGCTGCCGCTCATTATTACTTTTGCGGGTTTGGTGCCCCCGCTTGTTGCTGCAGCGATTGAAGTTTCTTCTGCAGGTCGGGCAGGCTCGCCACCAGCGCACAATTGGCCTGATCCGTAACGGCTTCTTCTTGGACTTGCGCCCAGCGCTTATCGGCGTCTTGCTGATTCCACGGCTTGTGGGTTTCCGGATTGAAAACCCCCTGCAGCGCCAGATTGTCCAACGAGCGATGATATTCATCGAGATTAAGAACGCGATCGCGCGGCTGGAAATAAAAATTTTTGCCGTTCAACTCGCTGCAATGCCGCAGTCCGCCGGCGAAAGTTTTCTGCGCCATCCCGGCATCGAAGATTTTGCCCTTGAGGTCGTCGATGGCGGCGTTTTGGGCGCGCGCCGGCACGGCAAGGCCGGCTGCAATCAAGGCCAGCGCGAAGCCGCCGCCCCGGACAGCACACACGATTATTCGCGCCATGATCTCATCCCCCCAATGAAATGTCCGGCGGTCCCAAAAGATCCCCACACCACCAGTAACACACACGGCCGCCCGCGCTACAGCCCTTACCAATTATTCACCATCCCGATGGAACTGCCGCCGATGTGTCAAACTACGGCCGGATCAGCATTTTTGTGCCTTGTTCCCGCCAAATCTTGTCGGCAAAACCACGCTGGATGTTAGGGGTCGCCGGGGGTCTATTTTGCGTAGCATCAGTGTTGTCGTGTTGGCGTTTGCTCTTGCCGGTTGGCTCGGCACTGCGAGCGCGCAAGACTATCCGCCGCAGCCGGTGGCGCCGGGTTACGCGGTCCCGCCGCCGGTATATCGCGCTCCGAATGGTGCGCCGATCGATCCGCGTTATGTCCAGCCTGCACCGAATGAAGACGGCTATTCGGGTGGTCCGGTCCGCGCCTCCTATTTCCCGCCGCAGCCGCTGCCCAGCCCCGATGATCGCCCGCCCGCCTATGTCGCCGGCGCATCGGGCGACGTGACGGGCTCCATCAATAGCCCGCCGGTTCCAGCACGGGAGGCGGCAGCGCCGCAGCCGTCGTCCCCGACTGTGGTGGCGTCGCTGCCGACGCAATCGCAGCCGGCCCAGAATGCGGACGCGCAATTGCCGTCGCGGTTCCAGCGGCAGGTGGTCAACTTCCCCACCCCGGAACCGGCCGGCACCATCATCATCGATACGCCGAACACCTATCTTTATTTCGTGCTCGGCCACGGCAAGGCCATGCGCTACGGCATCGGCGTCGGCCGCGACGGCTTCACCTGGTCGGGAACCGAGCGCATCACCCGGATGAAGGAATGGCCGGACTGGTTTCCGCCGAAAGAGATGATCGACCGGCAGCCGTATCTGCCGCGCTTCATGGCCGGCGGCGAAAGCAATCCGCTCGGCGCCCGCGCCATGTATCTTGGCAACACGCTGTACCGGATCCACGGCACCAACGACCCGACGAGCATCGGCAAATACACCTCGTCCGGCTGTATCCATCTGACCAACGAGGACGTCGAGGATCTTTACAGCCGGGTCAATATCGGCACCCGTGTCGTGGTGTTGCCGGCCACCATGCCGACGGCGCTATCCGACGCCCCGCAGGCGCCGTATTCGTCGGGCCAGCAATATTCGGCAGGCCCGCAAGCTGCAGGCGGTCCGCCCATTCCACCGGCTCCACTGACGCGCTAGCGGTTCGACCGGGAGATTTGCGTAGCCGGCGCCAAGGCGCCGGCTATTTTTATTGGTCGACGCGATAACCGCGCTGCCGGCGGGATTGACGGCGGCGCCGGCGCTGGGCTCATAGATCGGTGGGGCGTGGACCTTTGTCCTTGCCTTGATGCCAAAGAGTCCATTCCGCGTGATCCCGCTCTCCGTCCTCGATCTGTCGCCCGTGACCACCGCGACGCCGGGCTCGGCGGCTTTGCACAATTCGCTCGATCTGGCGCGGCTGGCCGACCGGATCGGTTACAAGCGCTATTGGGTCGCCGAGCATCACAACCTGGCAAATATCGCCAGTTCCGCGCCGGAAATCATGATCGGGCAAATTGCGGCGGTAACCTCGCATCTGCGCGTTGGCTCGGGCGGCGTCATGTTGCCGAACCATGCGCCGCTGATGGTGGCCGAACGCTTCAAGGTGCTGGAGGCGCTGTTTCCCGGCCGCATCGATCTCGGCCTCGGTCGTGCGCCGGGTACCGACCAAGTCACGTCTTATGCTTTGCGCGCGCGGCAGGACCCGCGCCAAGGCGACGACTTTCTTGAGCGTTTCCAGGAGCTTCTGCTGCTCGAGCGCGGCGGTTTTCCGGAAGGTCATCCGTTTCGCAACGTACATGCCGTTCCTGCCGACGTGGCGCTGCCGCCGATCTGGCTTTTGGGCTCGAGCGGCTACAGCGCCGAGCTCGCCGCCGCAGTCGGCATGGGCTTCGCTTTCGCGCATCATTTCGCCGATTACGACGCGGCAAGCGCCATGCTCGCCTACCGCGATCATTTCAAGCCGTCGGCAACGATGGCACAGCCCTATGCCATTCTCGGGACTGCCGTGATCGCGGCCGATAGCGAGGCCGAAGCTGAGCGCCTCGCGTCAAGCGCCGATCTGCATTATGCGCGCCGCGCCAAAGGCGAATATCTGCCGCTCGCATCGCCCGAGGAAGCCGCCGCTTACCCCTATACGCCCGCCGACCGCGACCGCATCGCCCGGCATCGCGCGCGGCTCGTCGTTGGCGGGATCGATCGCGTGACGGAACGGTTGCGCGCTTTGATCGAAGCCAACCGCGCCGATGAGGTTATGATCACCACGATGGTCTACGATCATGCGGCGCGCCGCCGTTCCTACGAATTATTGGCGCGGGCCTTCGCGTTGACCCCGGCGTCGTAAGTCGGACCGCAAACATTCGATCAAGAAAAAATGTTCGTCGTTGCCAGCGCAGCCGTGTCATGATGCCATTTGCATGAGCCTTTAACCTCTTTGCGTCATGAATTGGCCGCCATTATTCCGCGATGTGGCGGGGGTTGACCGTGGTCGCTAGGATTTACGCTGCAAACCGAATTCCCGCTGGGACGAGGGCGGAAGTGAGCATTCCAGGCGTGCAGCGCAGGGCACAATTTCCGGCCGGAAGGGGATTTGGCGGCATTTGCACATTGGGGCTGTGCACCGTCCTGAGCGCGGCGTTCTATCCGGCGCCTGCATCTGCCCAATATTATGGGTTTGGCTACCGACCTTGGCACCGGCCCCCGCACCGGGCCCTCAAGCACACCAGCAAGGACGCCGGCAAAGTCAGCCAGGACCCATTCGGAAATATGCCGAAGGGCCCGCTGCAAATCTTCATATCCATCGATCAGCAGAAGCTGCATCTCTACAGCGACGGCACGCATGTCGCCGATACCTCGGTCGCCACCGGCGTGCCGAGCCTGCCAACACCGTTGGGCGTGTTCAGCGTCATCCAAAAGCAGGTCTTCCACCGCTCCAACATCTACAGCAACGCGCCGATGCCGTTCATGCAGCGCATCACCTGGTCCGGGGTGGCGATGCACGAGGGGGAAGGCATCGGTCATCGCGCCTCGCACGGCTGCATCCGCATGCCCCACGAATTTGCGGTGCGGCTTTATCATCTGACCAAGCTAGGCGTGCCGGTGATTGTCGCGCGGCAGGAGTTGAGGCCGGTTGCTTTTGCCGACGCCCATCTCTTCATGCATCGGGACAAGCCGCCGGCACCGGCCCCGGCGGCCGCGCCGGCCGTTTCGGATGCGGCGCCAGCCGCAGCGCCCGTCAATGCGACGCCGGTCGTGCCGGCCGCCGCGAACCCCGCCGCGCTCGGGCTGCGTGTCGGCACTGACAGTCCCGCCGCAGCGTCTACTGCCATGGCGGATGCCGCGAAATCTAGTTCCTCCGTCAGCGATGCGCCGCAGCCGGCGGCGTCGCCTGCGAAGCTGACGATCGATGCCAACGGCGCGGCATCGCCGGATCGCAAGACCGATCTACCCGCTTCCTCCGTGTCTGCAATCGTGCCGGATCCACCTGTGCCTGCACCTGCCGCACTAAATCCCGGTGCGCCGATGCCGCCGGCCGAGCCGTCGAACCTCATCAAGGCCGCTCCGGTCAGCAAAGCGCCCATCGCCATTTTCGTCAGCCGCAAGGAAAAGAAGATCTACGTGCGTCAGGATTTTGCGCCGCTGTTCCAGGCGCCGGTCACCATCACCGATCCCGACAAGCCGCTCGGCACCCATGAGTTCACGGCGCTTGGATTTGCCGGCGACGACCACGGCACATTGCGCTGGGATGTCGTCTCTCTGCCGGGCGAGCCGCCGCCACAGCCGAAGCGCAGGGCCGAGCGCGAAACGCGCTACGACAGATATGCCGGCGACAGGCGCGACCGCGAGCAATCCGAAAAGCTCACCGAGCTACCGCCGCCGGCGACGCCGGCCGAGGCGCTCGCGCGCATCACGATCCCCCGGGCGACGATCGATGACATTTCCGCACTGATCGTTCCGGGCTCGACGCTGATCGTGTCCGACCACGGTCTCGGCGAGGAGACCGGCGAAGGCACGAATTTCATCGTCGTTACGCGCTGAAGAACCCAAGACCGTGGCGCCGGCGCAGCCGCGTGCGGCGAATTTGCTCGCTTTACAAGTGGGTTGAGCGCGGCAGATTGCGCCGCTAGGCTGGCTCCGGCTTAGACTTGGCCGGCAGGGGCGAACCGGCCGTCAATCGCACAGGAGGATCACCTTGGGGAAGCACTTCACATTGACGTCATCGGATAATTTCAAGCTCGGCGCCTATCGCGCCGATCCCGCCGGCAAGGCCAAGGGCGGCATCGTCGTCATTCAGGAAATCTTCGGCGTCAATCATCATATTCGCGCGATCTGCGACCGGCTCGCCGCGCAAGGCTATAGCGCGGTGGCGCCGGCGGTGTTCGATCGCCAGCAGCCGGATTTTGAATCCGGCTACACGCCCGACGAAATCGCCAATGCCCGCAAATTCGTCGCCAATCCCGATTGGGGCGCGATGATGCGTGACGTGCAGGCCTCGATCGACGAACTCAAGAAGGAAGGGCCGGTCGCCATTGTCGGTTTCTGCATGGGCGGCAGCATTGCCTTTCTGGCCGCCTGCAAGCTCAACGGTTTGTCCTGCGCCGTGGCGTTCTACGGCGGCAACATTGCCAAGAATGCCGACGAAAAGCCGAAGATTCCGACGCAGATGCATTTCGGCGAAAAAGATGCCTCGATCCCGATGAGCGACGTCGAAATGATCAAGCAGAAGCGTGGCGGCGACTGCGAGATCTATGTTTACCCCGACGCGCAGCATGGCTTTAACTGCGAAGAGCGCGGCAGCTACAACGAAGCGGCAGCCATGACCGCGCGCAAGCGCGCATTCGACTTCCTGGCGAAGCATCTGAAATAGCCCCGCCTCGTTTCGCTCACGGCCTCTCCCTGCGCCGCGGGGGGAGGCGTTCATTTGGTGTATCCAATGTTGCGCCGCATTCTCATCGTGCAGCTTTGCCTTGTCGCTCTCTTTGTCGTCGCGCCCAGCCGTGGACGCGCCGACGATTATCCATCGCGCCCGATCCACCTGATCGTCACCTCGCCTGCGGGTTCGCTGGTCGACGTGATCGGCCGTCTGGTCGCCCAGGGCCTGGGCGAACGGCTGGGGCAGCCGGTCGTGGTCGACAACCGCCCCGGCGCCATGACGCAGCTCGGCACCGACGTGCTCGTCCACGCCGACCCGGACGGTTACACGCTGATGATCGGCCCGTCCGAGCTGGCGATACTGCCATTCGAAAAGAAGGGCTATCCGTACGATCCGACCAAGGACATCACGCCGATTGCCTTGATGACTACGTCGTGGACGATGTTCGCCATTTACCCGAAATTGCCGCCGCAGACGCTGCCGGAGTTTATCGCTTATGCCAAAGCGAACCCGGGCAAGCTGCATTACGGCACCAACGGCGTCGGCGGCGCGCTGCATCTGGCCGTCGAAATGCTCAAGCTCAAGACTGGGATCGATATCGTCCACGTCCCCTATCGCGGCGGCGAACAGGCCGCGACCGACGCCATGGCCGGGCAGATCGAGATGGTGTCGATGGGCCTTGCCAGCGCCCGCGTGGCTCAAGGCGGCAAGCTGCGTGTCCTGGCGCAGACCGGCCCGACCCGGCATCCGCTGTTTCCCGATGTGCCGACCACGGCCGAATATGGGCTTGCCGACGTGCGCATGGATACATGGTTCGGCTTGGTCGCGCCGCCGAAGACGCCGCCCGCGATCGTCGCCCGGCTCGAGCGCGCTGCCGCCGCGCTCGAACAGCAACAAGGCTTTCGCGATGCGCTGGACAAGATCGGCTGTGCGCCCGCCTATCTGCCGCACGATCAATTTGCCGCCTACATCGCCGCCGACTTGAAGAAATGGCAAAAGCTCATTCCCGCTTTGGGCATTCCGCAGATCGAGTGAAGGAGTAATTTGAAATGGCGACCGCGCCTGCTTGGCCGAACGGCAAGAAAATTGCCGTGTCGGTCACCGTGATGTTTGAAACCTGGTCGGAAAACGCGGCGCCGAATTATTCGGTGCAGACCACGCATCTGAAATCCGGCACCGTCGATCACGCCAGCAAGGCGTGGTCGACCTATGGCGGCCGCGTCGGCGTGTGGCGCCTGATCCGCATGCTCGACCGCTTGCAGATTCCCGCCACATTTTTCACCAACGGGCGCTGCGCCGAGGAATATCCCGACGCCGTCAAGCAGATCGTGAAATCGGCCCACGACATCGGCGGCCACGCCTATGTCCAGGACAAATTGCTCGCCTATATGTCGCTTGAGGATCAGCAAAAGACGATCCGCCAGAGCATCGACCTGTTGGAAACGTGCGGCGGCAAGAAGGTCACGGGCTGGGGCAGCCCGGTGATAGCATTCACGCCGGAAACCGCGGGGTTCCTGGCGCAGGCCGGATTGAAATGGACCTGCGACGTGACCTATGCCGATCTGCCGATCCGTATTCACACCCCGCACGGCATCATCGCCGGCGTGCCGACCACCGACTTCTCCGACAATCGCGTGATGCGCGCGAGCCCGCGCGATCTGTTCGACGCTTACAAGGGGACGTTCGACTATCTGTCGGAGAACGAACCGATGGCGCTGATGGTTCTGGTCATCCACTGCCAGTTCGGCGGGCGGCCCTTGATGACTGCCGTGCTGCAGGAAATTTTGCGCTACATCGCCAAGTCGCCCGATGTGTGGTTCGCGCGCCACGCGGAGCTCGCCGACTGGGCGCTGGCGTCGGGCGTCGACGAACACAGCTATCGCGGCCGTTATTTCAGCGATCGGTAAGCGTGGTTAGAACCACCGCTCCTGCACCTGGATGGTATCGCCGGGCTGGATCTGCGCGGTAATGGGCGTCTTGAAGCGGTAGGCCTGGCCGCCGTAATTGCGGCTGATGACGACGTATTGCTTGTAGCCGCGCGGCCCGAAGCCGCCGGCGATCGCCACCGCGGTCTCCACCGTCATATTGGCGACGTAAGGATATTGGCCGGGCTGCGTCACCTCGCCGAGGATGAAGAACGGCCGGTAGGCTTCGACCTCGACCGCCACATGCGGGTCGCGCACATAACCACGCCGCAACAGGTCGGCGATGCCGGCCGAAAGCTGGTCGGTGGTCAGGCCGCGCGCCTCGACCGAGCCGATCAGCGGCATGGCGATGTCGCCGCTGGCGTCGACGACATAGGAGTTGGTCAGCCCGTCCTGGCCAAATACCACGACGCGCAGCCGGTCGCCCGAGTCGAGCCTGTAGGTGGGTTGCTGCGGAGGCGGCGCATAGGCGGCCGGCGCGGCTGCTGCCATGGGATAGCCGCCGCCGTAGGACGGCGCGGCCGTCGTGGCATAGGCCGGCGCCGCATAAGCCGGCGCGGGGTAGGTCTGCCCGGTGATCGCGGCGTAGGTTGGACTCGGTGCTGCGTAGGTCGCCGTCGCCGCGGTCGGATAGGCCGGAGCGGTTGCGGCATAAGCGGGTGCGGCGCGATAGGGCGAAGGCGCGGCGGCCGCATAAGCCGCTGGCGTCGCACCATAGACGACATTGTCGATGCCATAGGGCGCCGGCGCAGCTGCCATTTGGTAGCGCATTACGGGCTGCCGCGCGCACCCACCGACCGCAATTGCCAGGGCAAACAACACCAGAAGAGGGCGGGCGACCCGCATAGGCACAATCCGACCTCGTTTCGAGCCAGAGCCGAGGCCTGATTAACGCCGGTTATGGTTAACAAACCCTCACCGCGCGGTAACCGGGGAGCGCGCCTTAACTCACTCCACCTCTTTCTTGCGGGCCGAGGTCAGCCAGTCGGCAACGGCCAACAGCAGCATGATGACGGCGAAGGTCACCGGGAAGCCGAGCACCCAGATCAGCTTCGAGGTGTCAGGCTCTTTTTCCAGGTCGAAATACCAGGCCAGCGCGTCGACCGCGGCGATGCCGACGATCGAGCCGAGGAGCTTCTGCTTGAGCGCGCCGAAGTCGACTTGGGTGAGCCCGTGCGGCCAGTCCGGATGTGCGGACGCGTCGATGCGGCGGATGAAGTTCTCGTAGCTGGAGAAAATGACAATGATCACCAGATTGGCCGTCAGCGCCAGATCGACCAGATTGAGCACGTTGGTGACGAGGTCGTGCCAGTTCATGCCCGACACTTGCAGCGTGAGCTCGATCAGGTCGGCGAAGAAACGGTAGATCAGCAACAACAGGCAGAGCAGCAGGCCGAGCAGGAACGGCGCCAATAGCCAGCGGCTGAAAAATACCGACACCTGGATGTAGCGCCCGTCGGGCCAGGACATGCTGTATCTCCGCGATGCTGGTCACACCGGCCGCCAGCATACGCGGCGCGATGCTACGCCGCCACTCCCGTGCCGATCGGGCAGCTCACGCCGGTGCCGCCAAGGCCGCAATAGCCATGTGGATTCTTGGCGAGATATTGCTGATGATAATCCTCGGCAAAATAGAACGGCGGCGCGTCGACGATTTCGGTGGTGATCGGGCCCATGCGCTGCGCGTCGAGCGCCTTGGCATAGGCCGCCTTCGAGGCTTCCGCCGCGGCGCGCTGCGCCAGCGAGAACACATAGATGCCGGAGCGGTATTGGGTGCCGACGTCGTTGCCCTGGCGCATGCCCTGGGTCGGATCGTGGCTCTCCCAGAAGGTCTTGAGCAGTTGCTCATAGGAGATTTTCTTCGGGTCGTAGACCACTCGCACGACCTCGTTGTGGCCGGTGCGGCCGGAGCAGACTTCCTCGTAGGTCGGATTCGGCGTCGGCCCACCGGCATAGCCCACCGCTGTGACATAGACGCCGTCGCCCAGCTCCCAGAATTTGCGCTCGGCGCCCCAGAAGCAGCCGAACCCGAACATCGCCGTTTCCAGGCCTTCGGGATAAGGCCCCTTGAGCGCGCGGCCGTTGACGAAATGCCGCTGCGCGGTCGGGAGCGGCGTCGAACGTCCCGGCAAGGCGTCGGCGGCGGTGGGCATTTCGAGCTTTTTGCGGAATGAAAACATGGCGGGGCTCCCGACTGGATATTGGCAACACCGAGGCAAATATAATCCGCGCGCCAAGCCCCCGCACGGGGCGCGGCGATCACAAAGCCGAAGCGAGCCGATTTCGGGCTGGGGGAAGGGGATCGGCCCGGCTTTCGTCTGCCGCTTTTGCCCCTTATTGTGCGGCCAGATTCGGCACGATCAGTCCATTGCCGGTGGGAGGCCTTCGAGATGTTTCGCTTATTCGCATTCGCCTGCGCGGTCGCCGCGGGCTTAGCCCTGGCCGCCGGTCCGGCGGCCGTGCCGGCTTTGGCGCAACAGCAAGTGGTGCCGACCGGAGCCACGCCCCCCTATGGGCCGGCGATCACGCTCGATCAGGCCAAGCGCGTGATGGCCGCCGCCGAGCTCGAAGCCGCCAAGAATACCTGGCAGGTCGGCATCACCATCCTCGATTCCGGCGGCAACCTGGTGATGTTCCACAAGATCGATAATGCGCAGCTTTCGGCCATCACCACGTCCGAGGGCAAGGCGCGCACCGCGCTCGAATTCAAGCTGCCGTCAAAGGCGCTCGACGACGCCATCGCCAATGGCGGCGCCGGCATGCGGCTTCTGGCGCTCAAGGACATCACCCCGCTGCAGGGCGGCGTGCTGGTCCTGGTCGACGGCAAGATCATCGGCGCCGTCGGCGTGTCCGGCGCGCTGTCCGCGCAGGACGAGCAGGTCGCCAGAGCCGGCGCCGCCGCGCTGGCCAAGCCGGGGCTGTAGATCGTCATTGCCGGGCTCGACGCGGCCATCCATGCTGCATTTCCGAGCCCTTGCGATGAGGTCCGCGGATGCCGACCTTTCGCATGGATACGCGGGCCAAGCCCGCGTATGACGAGGCGGTAGTGTCATTATGGCCAAGATCAAAGGCGATGCATTGCCCTCCGATCCGGCCGCCGCGCTTGCGCCCGATGACCAAATCCTCGCCAGCAATCTAACGCTGCACGAGCTTTTTCAGAAGCAGACTTCGGTCATGCTGGAGCGCGCCGACCTCTCCGAAGAGCAGAAGCAATCCATCCTCATCGCCATGAGCTGCCCGTGCTGCGGCACGGGCGGGTTTTCGTTCACGGCGAAGCTGAAGAGGAAGTGAAGGCGCTATCCGGTGGCGAGAAAGGCTTCAGCCTCCGTGCGCGTTGTGAAACGCCCAAGCTCGCGGTAGTCGGCGTCGTGTTCGGCCGTTTCCGGCGACCACAAGACAACAAATTCGCCGTCCTCCTCCGCGATGATCTCCGTTAGTTCGTCGCCATGATGGGGCGACATGTGACGTGCTCCGCATTCGGGGCAATCGTCGTCGCACATGCAGGACCATTCGTCCTGCCATTCGTAACCGCAGCGATCGCATTCGTAGTAACTGCGATACCAAGCCATGGATGCTAGCCGTTCGGCGAATCAAGTTCCCGAACGCAAACGGTAATACCCTCGCGACACGAAATCGAGATAGCCGCGATCTCTTAGAAACTGCAATTGCTGACGAATTTTTGGCCTGACATTTTTGTTGTCAGGATAGAGCCGGCTTAGTCGATCCTCAAACGTGTACGCATCCTCGATTTTAAACTCTGCTTTTCCCAAGTCTTCTACGCATTTCATAACTTCAACGAGCCAACCTCTTGCTTCTTGCCCTTGGTCCCGCAAGAAAAGCGTCTTGTTCCACTGCGCAAGAACCGAGCCCTTTGGCTCGATTTGCCCGTCGCGTACAATGTAAATCTTGCCGGACTGTGGAATTTGATTCAGGAGTATTTTGGAGCCGATCCACCCAGCGCGCCGCGCAGTGGCCGCAAGCGGTTTTCTCTCCTCAATTATCTCCCGCACGAAGAAATGCCTTGGTACGACAAAAAGATTAAGGACGCTTAACTGCTTTAGGTCATAGTTCATCAGAAACAAATTTGGATTGTTATCTGCGGCAAGGCGCTCGCATTTCTTCTTGAATTCTCCATCGAGGACCTTAAGGCCGAAGCCATTTCTTTGGCTTTTCAGCTCGTATTCCTCATTACACGCGAGGCAATGAAAGTCTGCCACTGGACTGTTGTTCGGAAGCTGTCTCATGCGCTCGGTGCCGCAATTCGGACAATACACCTGGGTGCGGACCCATTGCTCCGTCCATGCTCGCGCATTCTGTGAACCGCTTGAATACGAGGTCTGTGCTTCTTCGAAACCGAGTTTCATATCGATAGGACCCCGGGACGATACTTTAATCGCAAACGGTCCAGAAAACGGACCATCTCACGTACCGTCAGATTACGCCTACTCCGCCGCCAATATCCGCGCCCGCCGCTCGATCTTCGGCCAGTCCTTGGCGCGAGCAAGACGCAGTTCGTAGGACGCTTGGCGTCGGCGCCGGCTGCCGCGGCATTGTTCTCGTCGTCGCATGCCAGGGCCGGCGACAGCCTGACGCTGTCGAGCCAGCAGCAGAAGACGGCGTGGAACGACCTCAACAGCGCCGCCGCGTCGAACGCGCCGTCGAGCTTCCAGCCGTCGACCAGTTCGGCGCTGCCGAGCACGGTGACGGTGCACGCCGTGCCGTCGAAGACGGCCACCGCCGTTCCGGCGTTGCGCTCCTACGACTATGCCAAGGTCGACGGCAAGCTTCTGATCGTCAATCCACACGACATGATGATCGCCGAAGTGATCAGCGGCTAGCGGACTGAGCGGCGCCGCTAGTTCTTTTTGCCGTACGCGTTGGCAGGCTGCGATTGACTGTGCATGTTGGCGAACGGCGAGGGTGCGGCGCCGCCTTTCTTCTTGTTCTTGTCCTGTTTCGGCTTCTTCTTTTCCTTGTTGCTTCGCATCTGACCTTTCGCCATGGCGGCCTCCGGGGTGTCGGGTGGTGATTCGCGGTGAACGGTACCAGCCTAGCCCATTCGCCTGGTCTGGCGATATCGGCGCGGCAATGACGAGATCGAAATTTTCCCGCAGCACGGCCTAGCGTGGCTGCGGCGCTTGGCGATGGCGAACCGCCTGCGCCGCCTTCACCCGGGAGATGCGCGCAAGCTGCTTCCCGATGGCCCGCTCCGTGGTCTCCATGTCGAAGCGGTTTTGCAGATTGAGCCAGAGCCGCGCCGACGTACCGAGCGCCCTGCCAAGCCGCAGCGCCGTGTCTGCGGTGATGCCAATCGATTCGGCGGCAATGCGCTCGATGCGCGTGCGCGGCACGCCCATGGCCTTGGCCAACGCCCCTGCCGAGAGACTGAGCGGCACCAGGAATTCCTCGCGCAGCACCTCGCCTGGATGCAGCGGCGGAAGCCTTTTCGGCATGGCGCAGTCTCCTAATGAGAGTCGGTCACTTCGACGTCGGTGGCACCTTGCGGGGTCCATCGGAAGCAAATTCGGAACTGGTCGTTGATCCGGATCGAATGCTGACTTTGGCGATCACCCTTGAGCGCCTCGAGACGATTGCCAGGCGGCTGCCGCAAGTCGCGCAGTTCGGCGGCGGCGTCAAGATAGCCGAGCTTGCGGCGCGCTATCTTGACCAGATCGGGCGGGAAGCCTTTCGGGCTTGCGCCGCAGAACACCGCCTCGGTCACGCGATCCTTGAAGCCCCGGATCATAAGGCAATGTATCAGTCAACGATACAAAAGGCAAGGGCTCGTACCAGGAGGCTGCTTTACCGCCCGCGCGGTTTGAAGCCTCCGCGCATACCGGGACGGCCCAGCGTCGAGCGTGGGCCGGAACTCTTTCCGGGAATTGATTCAACGCCCGGTCCCATCTCGTCGAGATTGGGCTGGCGCGGCGCGTTGCGGCCGCCGGGCCGATGCGGCGCCACTTCGTGAAAGAGCGCGATACCCATTTCATCGAGCGCCGGTTTGTGGGCGCGGCTGATGACACCCTTTGCGGCGCCTCCGCGCTGCGCGCTACGGCGGGACGACCCTCCCCCTGCAGAGGAGGGGGAAAGGAATTTCGCCGTCGGATCGTCGGTCACCGCAAGCTCGGTCGCGCGCAGGCGCTTGATCTCGTCGCGCAGCCGGGCGGCTTCCTCGAAGTCGAGATCGGCGGCGGCGGCGCGCATGCGGGTTTCCAGGTCGCCGATCACCGCCTGGAAATTGTGGCCGATGGTGGCGGCCTCCTCGAATTCACCGGCTTCGCCTGCGCCGGCGGCGATCAGCACGTGGTCGCGCTCATAGACGCTGTTGAGAATGTCGCCGATGCCCTTGCGCACGCTTTCCGGCGTGATGCCGTTTTCGGTGTTGAATTGCTCCTGCTTCTCGCGGCGGCGGCTGGTTTCCGCCATGGCGCGCTCCATCGACCCGGTGATGTGGTCGGCATAGAGAATGACGCGGCCGTCGATATTGCGCGCGGCGCGGCCGATGGTCTGCACGAGCGAGGTTTCGCTGCGCAGAAAGCCTTCCTTGTCGGCGTCGAGAATGGCGACCAGCGCGCATTCCGGAATGTCGAGGCCCTCACGCAGCAGATTGATGCCGACCAGCGCGTCGAAAGCGCCGAGGCGCAGGTCGCGGATGATCTCGATACGCTCTATGGTGTCGATGTCGGAATGCATGTAGCGGACGCGAATGCCCTGCTCGTGCAGATATTCGGTCAAATCCTCGGCCATGCGCTTGGTCAGTACCGTGACCAGCGCGCGGTAGCCGGCCTGCGCCACCTGACGCACTTCGCCGACCAGATCGTCGACCTGGGTCCGCGCCGGGCGCACATCGACCGGCGGATCGATCAGGCCGGTCGGGCGGATCACCTGCTCGGTAAACACGCCGCCGGATTCGTTGATCTCCCACGGTCCGGGCGTCGCCGACACGGCCAGCGACTGCGGCCGCATCGCATCCCATTCCTCGAAACGCAGCGGCCGGTTGTCCATGCAGGACGGCAGCCGGAAGCCGTATTCGGCGAGCGTCGCCTTGCGCCTAAAATCGCCGCGATACATGCCGCCAAGCTGCGGTACGGTGACATGGCTCTCGTCGACGAACACCAGGGCGTTGTCGGGCACATATTCGAACAACGTCGGCGGCGGCTCGCCCGGCTTGCGGCCGGTGAGATAGCGTGAATAGTTCTCGATACCGGCGCAGGCACCGGTCGCCTCCATCATTTCCAGATCGTATAGCGTGCGCTGCTCGAGCCGCTGCGCTTCGAGGAGCCGGCCCGCGGCGTTAAGCTGGTCGAGCCGCTGTTTCAATTCGAATTTGATGCCGGCGATCGCCTGCAGCAGCGTCGGCCGTGGGGTCACGTAGTGCGAATTGGCGTAGATTTTGACGAATTCCAGCTCGTCGGTCTTTTGCCCGGTAAGCGGATCGAATTCGTGGATCGATTCCACCTCGTCGCCGAACAGCGACACCCGCCAGGCGCGATCCTCATAGTGCGCCGGGAAAATTTCGATGACATCGCCGCGCACGCGGAACGAGCCGCGAAAGAAATCGCCGCCGGAGCGCTTGTATTGCAGCGCCACCAGATCGGCGAGCAGTTGGCGCTGATTGAGCTTCTCGCCGCGCTTGATGGTGAAGGTCATCGCCGAATAGGTTTCGACCGAGCCGATACCGTAGATGCACGACACCGAGGCGACGATGATGACGTCGTCGCGCTCCAACAGCGCACGCGTCGCGGAGTGACGCATGCGGTCGATCTGCTCGTTAATCGAGGAATCCTTCTCGATATAGGTGTCGGTGCGCGGGATATAGGCTTCCGGCTGGTAGTAGTCGTAATAGCTGACGAAATATTCGACGGCGTTGTCGGGAAAGAAACTGCGGAACTCGCCGTATAGCTGCGCCGCCAGCGTTTTGTTCGGCGCCAGGATCAGCGCCGGGCGCTGCGTCTCCTCGATCACCTTGGCCATGGTGAAGGTCTTGCCGGAGCCGGTGACGCCGAGCAGCACCTGGGTACGGTCGTTGCGCCGCACGCCTTCGACAAGGTCCTTGATCGCCGTCGGCTGATCGCCCTTGGGGTCGAAGTCGGATTTGATGACGAGCTTGCGGCCGCCTTCGGATTTGTCCGGCCGCGGCGGCCGGTGCGGCGTCCATAACGGCTGGGCGCGGAATTCGTCGCGGCCCTCGCGCAGCAGCCGGTCGAGCGATTGCTGACTCGCCGCGCTACCGAACGCGCCGATGCCGCCTTCGGGCATCGGCCGCATGCGCTTGCGGCTATTTTCCTCGCCATATTTGATGACGCCGCCGCGCTCGGCCGCATCGGTCTCTGCGTCTATGCCCAGCGCTTTCGCCAGATCGGGATCGAGTTCGCCCGGCGCCACCGGTGTCTTGCCGGTGTAACCTTGCTGCGGCGCTTCGCCGAAACCGCGGGCGACGGAGGCGCGCGCCCGATGCGCATTGGCAAAATCGGCGCGGCGGTCGAAGGAATTGTCGGACGGCTGCTGCAGCCCGGTCTGCGAGCCCAGACCGGCGGTGCCCTGACCGATGCCGGGGTTGAGCAAATCCGCCAGCGAATCGTCGAGCACCGGCGCATCCGGCCGCGCCGCCTTGGCGCGGGTCGGCTTGGCCGGGTCCTTTTTCGAATGCTTGACGGGATCGCGCTGGTTCGGGCCTTTCGCCATCGGCACAATATGGGGCGAGTCCCGCGACGAGAAAAGTGACGACTTCACTCGAACTTGATCCCCGCCCGCTCGATCACGTCGCCCCATTTCTTGGAATCCGACGCGATCACGCCGGCAAATTCCTCGGGCGTACCGCCGGCCGGCTCGTCGCCGATGGCGGCGAAGCGCGCCCGGAACTCGCCCGAGTGGATGGCGCGGTTGATCGCGGCATTGAGCTTGTCGACGATCGGCTTCGGCACGCCTGCCGGCGCGATGACGCCGCTCCAGGTCGGCGCCGCATAGCCGGGCACGCCGGCCTCGGCCACTGTCGGCAGCAACGGAAATGCCGGCGAGCGGTGATCGCCGGTCACCGCCAGCGCGCGCACCGCGCCCGAGCGCGCGAACGGCGCGATCGAGTTGAGGCTCTCGAACATCAGCTGCACGCGCCCGGCGATGAGATCGTTGATGGCCGGCGCGCCACCTTTATAGGGCACGTGCACGATGTCGGTTCCGGTCATGAATTTGAACAATTCGCCGCCGACATGGCCGGGCGAGCCATTGCTCGACGATGCGTTGGAAAGCTTGCCCGGATTTTGCTTGGCATAGGCGATCAGCTCCTTAACCGACTGAAACGGCGTCGTCGGCGACACGGCGAGGAGAAGCTGGCCGCGCGTCACCAGCGCGATTGGCTGAAAATCGCGCGCGATGTCGTAGGGCAGGTTCTTTACCAGGTGCGGGCTGATGGCGAGCGCGCCGATCGGCCCCATGCACAGGGTGTAGCCGTCCGGCGCCGCTTTCGCCGTGAGATCGAGGCCGACGGTGAGCGCGCCACCCGGGCGATCGTCGACGATGATTTGCCGGCCGATCTCCTGCGTCAGTGGCGCGGCGAGAATGCGCGCCCCGGTATCGGTAGCGCTGCCGGCGGCCTGCGGCACGATGAGATGGATCGGCCGGTCGGGATATTGCGCCGCGGCTGGCGTAGCGAAGGCGCACAAGACGAACGCGACGATGAGAAAGAAACGCGGCATCATCAGGGTCCCCGCTGCCGCGTTTGCGGCGTGTTCGCGAAGTGTATTAGTCTCGCGGGCTGGGAGAAAGCGCTTATGTCCGCATTCGATTTCACGCCGTTCTTGGCGCCCGGACTGCCGCCGCCGGCGGCAAAATGGAACGGGCTTGCCAAATACAGCTTTGTCGGCGGCAACAACGACCCGGACCAGGTTCCGATCGCCTCGCTCATCAAGGCGATGAGCGACGTGCTGACGCGCGAGGGCAAGGACCTTGCGACTTATGGTCTCGCCAGCGGCCCGCAAGGCTATTGTCCGTTGCGCGAATTTCTGGCGCAGAAGCTCAAGCGTAGCGCCGGCATTTTCTGCACTGCCGACGATATCCTCATCACCTCCGGCTCGCTGCAGGCGCTCGATCTCGTCAACGGCGTCTTTCTGGGGCGCGGCGATACCGTGATCATTGAGCAGGAATGCTATCAGGGCTCGATCAACCGGCTGACGCGACTCGGCGTCAATGCCGTCGGCATTCCACTCGACCGCGACGGCATGCGCATGGATGGGCTTGCCGCGGTGCTGTCCGATCTCAAGCGCCGCGGCGTGCGGCCGAAATACATCTACACCATCCCCACCGTGCAAAATCCAACCGGCACGATTTTGAGCGAGGCGCGCCGGCACGACTTGTTGCGTTTGGCTGGCGAATACGGCGTGCCGATCTTCGAGGACGACTGCTATGCGGATCTGATCTGGGACGGCAAACGGCCGCCCGCGCTCTACGCCATGAGCAAAGACGTCATGGGGAATGAAGTGGGCGTCGTCCATATCGGCTCGTTCTCAAAATCGATCGCGCCGGCGTTGCGCGTCGGCTACATCGTCGCGCCGTGGGAGCTCATCTCGCGCATGCTGGCGATCAAAACCGACGCCGGCTCGGGCGCGCTCGAGCAGATGGTGCTCGGCGAATATTGCCCGGCGCATTTCGACGTTCATGTGCCGAAGCTGACGCGCGGGCTGCGCGCCAAGCTCGACACCATGATGGATGCGCTCAACGAGCATTTCGGCACCGCGGCCGAGTTCGACGAGCCGAAAGGGGGCATCTTTCTGTGGGTCAAGCTGCCCGATCAGGTCGACACGCTCAAGCTCTACCAATCGGCGCTCGCCGCCGGCGTCACCATCAATCCGGGCCCGGAATGGTCGGTCGACAAGAGCTACAGCAAAAGCCGCACCCGGCTGTGCTTCGCCAGCCCAACACATGCCGAAATACGCGAGGGCATCGCGACGCTTGCCGAAGTCTGCCGCCGCGAATTCGGCGTACCGCTGCGTAGCGCGAATGTGGAAAAGGCGCGGGCATAATGCGTTCGATGGCCGCTGCCGGAGAGGACTAGTTCAACATGTCAGGGGAAACTGCAGCGAGTGGAACGGTGCTGAGAAACACCCTTGACGCCTACTTTGACGCGATTGCCGCGCGCGATCCTCAGCGCATCGGCTTGCTGTTTGCCGAGTGCGGTGAGATTGAAGACCCTGTCGGCACTCCGGTTCGCCAAGGACGCGATGCTGTGGCGGCGCTCTTCGCTTCGGGGGTAGCGCTATTGGCGTCCGATGTAGAAATCAACGTGGTCGCGGCGTTGCCGAGCGGTAATTGCATTGCCGCGCACTGGATCATGAACGCTCGAAGCAAAGCGGGGCATGAAGTCAAAGCCGAGGGCATTGACGTGCTACAAGTGGATGCAGAAGGCTTGATCGTCCGCGCGGAGGGTTATTGGAATGCCGCAGCGTTCCGGCAGGCACTTGCGCGGTAGCTAGAAGCCCCGCAGCACCTGCGCCACGTGCTCGACTTCCGGCGGCGAGGCGAAGCAATGAGCGACGAGCTTGCGCCATTCCTGAAAGTCGGGCGAGCCGCGGAAGTCGTCGGTGTGGTTCTCGACCGTCTCCCACGCTACGAACAGCCGATAGCGCGACGGCTTTTCGAGTGAGCGCCGCAGTTCCATGGCGCGGCAACCCTTGGCGCGCTTGAAGATCGGCGAGGCGCTTTTGACGCCGGCCTCGAATTCCGACTCCATGCCGGGCTTGACTTCGATTTGGGCGATTTCGGTGATCATGTTAGCTCCCGGCTGACTACGGCAATGAATACCGTACCGTAGCATGAATGATCAGGCCGTGCAGTGGCAGCGGATGGGCTTCGGTCCTAACCCAATGGCGCGCCGAAGACGCGGAACAGCACGGGCCCCGAGATCAGAAGAGCCAGCAATGCGTTGCGCCAGCGCGGCGTTTGCAGGCCCGCCAGCAATGACAGGCAAGCGAGCGGCACGATCGCGATCAGCGGCAGGTAATAGCGCGGATAGGCGTCCATCAGCCATCCGGTCGCGGCGTAACGGCCGTAACTGTAAGTGACGTGAATCGCGAAGGTGGCGCCGATCGCCAGCGCGCCCGCCATCACCACGACGTCGAGCTCGCTCTCCTGCCGCCGCCACAGGCGGTGCAGCGATACCGCGAGGCCGGCCAGCGCGCAGCCCAGCGCTTCCACCGGGATGACGAGCGCCGCGTAGTTCAAATCGCTGCGCGCGCCGAGCGTCGGCATCCAGTCGGCCACGAATGCGCCGGCGAAATAGACGAGATAATGCGGGAACGATTGCCGCGGCAGATCGGCCCAGCCGGCGGCGCGCGCGCCGTCGGTGAGCAGCGCGATCTGCGCCGGCGTCTCCGGGGTCGGGCTGCCGTAGCGGAGAATGAACGCGATGTACGGCGTCGCGGCGAGTGCGAAGACCAGCGCCACGGCGATGATGCAGCTGAAGGTGCGCGTCCACGGCAATTGCCGTCGCCAAACCATATAAGCGACGACGCCACCGACGAGGCCGGCACTCAACAAAAGCCCGGTCAGCTTGGCGAAGCCGGCGACAACGACGCCGCCAAGCGCCAGCGCCAGGAAGCTTTCGCGGCCGGTCGCAAGCAGCTGCCAGACGCCAAGCAGGGCGACGGCGCCGCCGCAGAAGGCGAGATTGTCGTTATTCACGGCGGCGGCGAGCGGCACCAGGATGGGGGTGCAGCCGAGCGGCACGGCATAAGCGTAAAACTCGAGCCGAGGCCAGCGCGCGGCAAGGCCAATACCGAGCAAAGCGGCGAAGCCGATAGCCGCGATCGCGATGTCGATCAGGCGGTAGGCGAACAGCGCGCCCGGATCGCCTTCAAGCCGCGGCCCGAGCCGTGCCAACAACGCGTAGAACATCGGCGGATGGTTGAGATAATTGGCCGCGCCGGTGAATTGAAACGTGCGCGGATCAAGAAGCCGCATCGTCGGCAAGGCCGGCGCCGCTTCGCCGTCGTGCTGGATTTGCGCGACGTAGGAGACGTGCGCCACTTCGTCAAAACCCTGGGTGATGTCCTTTCGCGCCGCGCTCACAATGGCGGCGAGAACAAACAGGCCGAGGATGACCGCGGCGACGACGGTATTGCCCGGCGCCCGTGCCGCCGCAGCGCCCGATTGGACATATGAACCGGTGCTCGCCACGGGGGAGAGACATGCGCCGAGAGGGGTTAAATATTCGCTAGGTAATGGGCTAAACTGCCCGTCCCGATATCCCTATAGCGATGCAAAGGCTTGTCATGATCGACGTACTTTATTGGACCACGCCGAACGGCCACAAAATCACGATTTTCCTTGAAGAAACCGGACTTGAGTACAAGATCATTCCCGTCAATATCGGCAAAGGCGAGCAATTCGAGGCGGATTTTCTGGCGGTGTCGCCGAACAACCGCATCCCCGCCATCGTCGATCACGCGCCGGCCGACGGCGGCAAGCCGCTCTCGGTGTTCGAGTCGGGCGCCATCCTGCTCTACCTCGCCGACAAGACCGGCAAATTCATCGCCAAGGATTTGCGCGCGCGCACTGCGGCGCTGGAATGGCTATTCTGGCAGATGGGCGGGCTTGGCCCGATGTCGGGCCAGAACAATCATTTCAGCAACTACGCGGCGGACAAGATCCAGTATGCGATGGATCGCTACCGCAATGAGGTCAACCGGCTCTACGGCGTCATGAACAAACGACTCGCCGGCCATCCATACCTCGCCGGCGACTATTCGATCGCCGACATGGCCTGCTATCCCTGGGTCGTGCCGTGGGAGCGCCAAGGCCAGAACATCGCCGACTTCCCGCATCTCAAACGCTGGTTCGAGGCGATCAAAGCGCGTCCGGCCGTGGTCAAAGCCTACGCGTGGACGCCAAAGATCAATCCCGGCCAAGGCGGCATCCGCACCGCCGAAGAGCGCGCAATCTTGTTTGGTCAGACTGCGCAATCGGTCACGGCCGCGGCGGGAAAGCGCTAGCTGTCATTGCGAGGAGCGAAGCGACGAAGCAATCCAGGCGGAGGCCCTGTGCTGGATTGCTTCGCTTCGCTCGCAATGACGATTGCTAATCCTGACGGACGATGACCTTGGTGCCGACAGCCACGCGGTCGTAGAGATCCGAGACGTCGTCATTGACCAGCCGGAAGCAGCCGGAGGACACAGCCTGTCCGATCGTCTCCGGCGCGTTGGTGCCGTGGATGCGGTACACGGTATTGCCGAGATACATGGCGCGGGCGCCAAGCGGATTGCCGGGGCCGCCGGCCATGAAACGCGGCAGATAGGGCTGGCGCTGGATCATTTCCGGCGGCGGCCGCCAGTCCGGCCACTCGGCCTTTTTGCTGACACGCAACAGTCCCTGCCAGGTGAAACCGTCGCGGCCGACGCCGATGCCGTAGCGGATCGCATGTGTCGAATCCTGGATCAGATAAAGATGCCGCTCCTGGGTATCGATAATGATGGTGCCGGGCGGCTCCAGCGATCGGTAGAATACCATCTGCTTCTTGAATTCTTCCGGCAGGCCGGCATCGGAATTGCCGTGGTCGACGCCCGGATCGACATCCGGCGCTGTGACCGGATATTGGAAAACGGCAGGCCGGTTTTGCGCGAACGATTGCTGTGCCGGCAGCAGCGCCGAAATCGCGCACAGGATCGCCGCGGCGGTTCCGGCCGTCCAACTGCCCCAATGGCGTGTTCGTCCCAGCCTCGTCATAACGCTATTGTCGTCCTGGCGATGCGCCGGTTCAAGGCCCGGATTTGCGCGCCCGCAAGCTCGCTTATTGCGAGACGCCACCGATATAACCGGCAATCTTCCAGCCGCCGGCATCCTTCGTATAGCACATCTCGTCGCCGCCGAGCGGTGACACTTGCTGGGCATCCACATAGCCGGATTTGCCGGATGGCGTCGCCACATGCAGCAGGAACGGCTGATCGGGATTGGTCGGCTGGTTCGAGTCGGGCAGCACCCGGATCAGGATCATGCCGAGCTTGTCGATGACCGGCGCGCTGGATTGCGCCTGCGCGTGCACGTCGATGCCGCCATTGATCGGGTAGCCCCACTCCGCCGGATCGGTGCCTGTCGCCTCGACCAGCGCCTGGAAAGATTTGGTGTCGATGGTCGGTGCGGCCGGCGCGCAGAGGATACTTTTCTGTTCCGGCAGTTCGGCTGCCGTCGGCTCGTTGGCATAGCCATTGAGCACGTCCCAGCCCGAACCATCCTTGGCGTCGAGACTGATCGCCTTGGCGAGATTATCGATACCGGCTTTATGCTTGTCGGCGAGGTCGTGGTCCTGCACCCAGAAAAAATTCTGCGCCACGATCATGCCGGCGAGCGCGGCGCGATCTTTCTTGGCGGCGACGTCGGCAAGCTCTTTGCGGAAGGCGACAAAACCCGGATCGTTGTATGCGGCCGGTGGCATCACCGCGACAGCTTGGTAGGGCTTGATCGGCTCAGGCGGTGGCGGCTTCAGACCGCCGCCGGGCAGGTTCAGACCCTGCTGTGCGAAGACGGGCGCCGCTGCCGGCGCCATGATCATGAGGGCGGCGACACTCAATCCGGCGGCAAGAAGCGGACGGCGCATCGAAAAATCTCCGTTCGGGATCGGCGCGACAGGCCGTCAATAACGGCGAATTACGACAGCGCCGCGGCGGTCTGCCGCACCCGCCATGATTTTGGGCGGCCGTCAAGCCAGCGTGGCGCACGGACTAGGACGGCGTGGAGTGAATGTTGAAATTGTCCGCCAGGCTGCGTTGCAGTTGATCGACCGTGTAAGGCTTCGGCAGTACGGCGGAAGCTTTGACGAACATCGCCGTCATGCCGTCGGTTACGCCTTGGCCGGTGGTGTAAAGAACTTTGAGCCCGGGGCAGCGGTCGACCGCCAGCTTCGCCAATTCGAGACCTGCGGCGAGATCGCCGTGCAGGCCGATATCCGTAAATAAAAGGTCGACGTATGCGGTGACGGCAAGCGCGGCCAAGGCTTCGTCGGCTGTCGCTGCCGAGAAGGTCTGATGACCCTGCTCTTGGAGGTAAGACTCCGCAAGGACGCGGACCTGCTCCTCGTCCTCGACGATCAATACGACTGCCATTGCTGGCCCACCCGCGCGCCCCTGGATACGTCAAATGACATAGCGAAGATTCGTTCCGAAATTGTTCACAGAAACGATGCGTCGTCTGTCCGACAGAGCAGGGGTAACGCGTTACAGTTGCCGTCAATATGATTTCGGCAGCCCAAGCACGCGTTCGGCGATGAAGCAGAGGATGAGCTGCGGCGATACCGGCGCCAGCTTGGGAATCATCATTTCGCGGAAATAGCGCTCGACGTGATATTCCTTGGCGTAGCCGTAGCCGCCATGGGTCGCGATGGCGGTCTGGCAGGCTTTGAAACCGGCTTCGGCGGCAAGATATTTTGCCGCGTTGGCGGCGGGCGCGCACGGTATCCCGTGATCGTATTGCCAGGCCGCCTTAAGCATCATCAAATCGGCGGCTTCCAGCTCCATCCAGCTTTGCGCCAACGGATGCTGGATCGCCTGGTTCTGTCCGATCGGCCTGCCGAACACCACCCGCTCTTTGGCATAGGCCGTGGCGCGAGCGAGCGCGGCGCTGCCGAGACCGATCGCCTCGGCAGCGACCAGCACGCGCTCCGGATTGAGCCCGTGCAGAATGTATTCGAAGCCGCGGCCCTCTTCGCCGATGCGGTCGGCGGCCGGTACTTCCAAGCCGTCGATGAACAGGGCGTTCGAATCGACGGCCTTGCGGCCCATCTTTTCGATCTCGCGGACTTCGACAAAGCGGCGGTCGAGCGCTGTATAAAACAGACTGAGGCCGTCGGTCGGCCGGCGGCCTTCGCCAAACGGCGCCGTGCGCGCCAAAATGAGCATGCGGTCGGCGACCTGCGCCGTTGAAATCCAGATCTTGGCGCCGCTGACGACGTAGCTGTCGCCGTGACGTTTCGCGGTGGTTTTGAGCTTTGCGGTTTCAAGGCCCGCGTCGGCCTCGGTCACCGCGAAACACGCCTTTTCCTCACCGGCGACGATCGGCGGCAACATGCGGCGCCGCTGCTCTTCGCTGCCGTAAACGACCACCGGATTGAGGCCGAAAATATTCATGTGCACTGCGGACGCACCGGACAGCCCGGCGCCCGAAGAGGTGATGGTGTGCATCATGACGGCGGCTTCGGAGACGCCGAGTCCCGAGCCGCCGAACTCCTGCGGGATGCAGATGCCGAGCCAGCCACCGTGGGCGATCGCGCGATAAAATTCTTCGGGAAATTCGCCGTCGCTGTCGCGCTTAAGCCAATAATCGTCGTCAAAGCGCGCGCAGATCTTCTCGACTGCGGCGCGCACCGATTGCTGTAGCTCTGTGGAAGCGAAGTCGATGGCGGTTACTCCGGACGCGCTCTATTCTTTCTTCTTGGATTTCTCGGGCTGTTGCGGCCGCGCCGGCACGCCGGTGCCCCAAAATCTCGGGTCGGAGCGGGGCTGCGCCGTCTCCAGCGCTTCCGCCGCGTTGCTGAACTGGGCCGCTTCGGCGAGCAGGCTGTCGGAGGTTGCGAGCTGACCTTGCTCGCGCGCCTTGATGGCCAAGGCCAGCAGATTCTCGGCCCGCTGCCGCAATTCGTCGGCTTCGCTCATTGCCGCCTCCTACAATCGTCGTCAGAAATCGAGGCTGCCGTCCCGTCGATAAGCCAGCCTAGCGCGGATTGAGCGGGAGCGAAATCGGGGTCGCTTATTCCGCCGCCTCCATCCCCTCCGCGTCGATAAAGCCTCCGGCCTGGTGCCGCCATAGTGCGGCGTAGTGGCCGTCTTGGGCGAGGAGCTCCCGGTGCGAACCTTGCTCGATGATACGGCCGTGTTCGAGCACCACCAAACGGTCCATTTGCGCGATGGTGGAGAGGCGGTGGGCGATGGCGATCACGGTCTTGCCGGCCATCAGCGTGCCGAGGCTCGATTGGATCGCGGCCTCGACTTCGCTGTCGAGCGCGGACGTGGCTTCGTCGAACACCAGGATCGGTGCGTCTTTGAGGATAACCCGCGCAATCGCTATGCGCTGGCGCTGCCCGCCGGAGAGCTTTACGCCGCGCTCGCCGACATGAGCGTCGAAGCCGCGACGGCCGTGCATATCCTCGAGCGCGGGGATGAATTCGTCCGCGTGCGCGAGCCTTGCCGCGCGCTCGACTTCATTGTCGCTCGCGCCCGGCCGGCCATAGCGAATATTGTCGCGGATCGAGCGATGCAGCAGCGACGTGTCCTGCGTGACCACGGAAATCTGCGACCGCAGCGATTCCTGCGTCAGGTTCGCTATATCCTGCCCGTCGATCAGGATGGCCCCGTGCTCGATGGCGAAAAAGCGGAGCAGCAGGCTGACGACGGTGGATTTGCCGGCGCCGGACCGGCCGACGAGCCCGACTTTCTCACCCGGCTCGATTACCAGATTCAGATTCTTCAGTACGCCGGCGTCGCGGCCGTAGCCGAAGCTTAGAGTCTTGAATTCGATGCGGCCGGCCCCCACCGTAAGAGGTTCGGCGGCCGCCTTATCGGGTAATTGCAGCGGCCGGGCGATGCTAAGCATGCCTTCCTGCACCACGCCGACATCCTCGAATATCTCGGTGATGTTCATGGCGATCTGCCGCGACATGTTGGTAAGCTGCAACGACAGCGGCAGCACCATGGCGATGGCGCCGACGTCGAGCACGCCGTAGCGCCACAACATCAATGCCAGGGCACCGGATGCCGCAATCAGCAAAGCGTTGAGGGTGTCGAGCAGTGTGGCGAAGACAGTGAGAAGCTGCTGCGAGGAGCTGAATTTGTCGACATAGTGCTCGACCGCGTCGCGCACATATTCGTCTTCATCGCGTGGGCGCGCGAACAATTTCACCGTGAGGATGTTGGTGTAGCTGTCGACGATCCGGCCGGTCAGTTCCGAGCGCGCCAGCGAACTCTGCTTCGAGCGCTCCCGCATGCGCGGCACGAAAAAGAGCAGCATTGCGGTATAGCCCGCAAACCACAGGACCACGGGCAGCGCCAGCCAGCGATCGGCCGTCGCGCTCAGCACGATGGCGGATATGCCGTACACAAAGATGTACCAGACCGTATTGATGGTCGCGGTGATCGTCGAGCGCAGCGATGGTGCGGTCTGCATCACCCGGTTGGCAATGCGGCCGGCGAAATCATTCTGGAAGAACGCCCAGCTCTGCCGCACCACGTGCCAGTGCGATTGCCAGCGGACGAGGCCGGTGAACGGCGCCGCGATGCCCTGATTGTTGACGAGGTAGCGCATCATCGTCGACAGCGGCCGCGCAACGAGGACGACGGCCGCCATGTCGATGAGCCAAGGCCACGCCACGGTCAGGAATTGATCCCGCGGCGTTTTGGTCACCAGCGTCACGATGCGGCCGATGAACCACGGCACCGCGCTGTCGCCGAGCGCGATGAACAGTTGCGCCACGAACAAAGCCGCGAACAGCCATTTCGCCTGCCGGGCGAAATGCCACAGGAAGGCGCTCAGGTTGGCCGGTGGTTCCGGGTTTTCCGGCGTCGCCGTCGGCGACAAGAATCGTTCAAAAACTGCGAACATTTCCGGATGGTTACAGGGCTGCCGGTGATGACGTCAATCGCCGCGCCGAACAAGCCACGTCCGGGCCTCGAAACCCGGTCATGACAGGGTTGCTGACCTTTTCGCACTAATGCCTGCATGGCATCGTGACCGCGGGGAAACACAAGGGGAATTTTCATGACACGAGCCCGTTTTGTCGGCGCGCTCATCGCGCTCGTTGCGTTGTCGGCAGGCACTGTCGCGGCCCAAGCGCAGAGCTATCCTTCGCATCCGATCACCTTGCTGGTCGGCTTCCCGCCCGGCGGTCCGACCGACGCGCTGGCGCGGCTGATGGCCGATGGCATGGGACGCGTGCTCAGCCAGACCGTCGTCGTCGAGACCATCAGTGGCGCCAGCGGCACGATTGCCACTGGGCGCGTCGTGCACGCGAGTGCCGACGGCTATACGATCGGCATCGGCAACTGGACCAGCCATGTCGGTTCGCCCGCGGTCTACGCACTCGATTACGACGTGCAAAAGGACCTCCAGCCGATCTCGCTACTGGCGTATTCGCCGCTGTGGATACTCGGCAAGAGCGCACTACCGCCGAAGACCGCGAGCGAGCTCATTACGTGGCTGAAGGCGCGAAAAGAGCAGACGACCATGGGAACCGTCGGCACCGGCAGCGCCGCTCAACTTGCGGCGGTTTCTTTCTCCAATGCGATCGGCGTGAAATTTCAATACGTGCCCTACCGCGGCGCAGGACCGGCGATCCAGGATTTGCTCGGCGGTCAGATCGATCTCTCCTGCCTCGAAGCGTCCTCGACGTTACCTTACGTGCAGGCCGGCAAGATGAAAGGTTACGCAATGGTCAGCGATGAGCGCTGGCCAAATTCGGCCAATACGCCGACGCTGAGTGAAGCGGGTGCGCCGGGTGTGAGTCTTCCGTTCTGGCATGGACTTTGGGCTCCCGCGGGCACGCCCAGGGATATCATCGGCCGGCTCGACAACGCCGTTGTGACGACGCTTGCCGACCCCGTCGTGCAGCAGCGGCTGAGAGCTCTCGGTCAGGTTATTTTCCGGCGCGAC
Source organism: uncultured Alphaproteobacteria bacterium (assembly GCA_963822935.1). Lineage (GTDB taxonomy): Bacteria > Pseudomonadota > Alphaproteobacteria > Rhizobiales > Xanthobacteraceae > BOG-931. Next base: position 29,555 of record CAWGJP010000007.1, on the reverse strand, counting down.
CAACAGAACCCCGCGGCATTGGCGGCCTACGAGAATGCCGAAATCAAGAAGTGGTGGCCGATCATCAAGGCGGCCGGCATCAAGGCCGAATGATTGTTCGCTCAGGACAATGTCATGTGATGCAGCACGTGCGCGTGCGCCATGCCGATCGACACGGCGGTTGCGGCTACCAAGAGCGAGCTGGCGAGCGCCAGGATTGCAAATAATTCGACGCCGGCGCGCCGCCGGTTGGCAAACGTCTTGCCGGCAATCGGGGAAGTGAAGCCGGCCATCCTGGTCAGCTCGGTCATGGTCGTCATCCTTCGCGAATCAGATCTGCGTTGCTGCTAAAATCGCGGCAGACTTGGGCGATGCCATTGAGGAATAAAGGCGATTCGGTGTTTTTTGGTTAATGCTTGGTTAATTCCGCAACCCTGCCAGACGATAAACCGCACGTGTGTCTTTGCAGAAACGCCATCTGACTATGCCGGCATCGGGGCGGTAAGCTGCACTTCCATCGGCACATGGCCCGGCTCATGGGCGACGCGATCGAGCCAGGCGCGGATCGCCGGAAACGTCGCGAGATCGAAATCGCACTGCTCGGCGACGTGGGTGTAGGCGTAGAGCGCGATGTCGGCGATGGTGTAGCGGTCCGCGGCGAAGAAGTCATGCAGCGCGAGATGCTTTTCCATCACGCCGAACGCGCGGTAGCCTTCTTCCATCCAGTCTTCGAGTGCGTGCTGCTGCAGATCGCGGCCGCCTTTGACCAAAGCGAGCCAGAAATAGGCCGCGCCCAGATTGGGTTCGAGACTGTGCTGCTCGAAGAACATCCACTGCAGGATCTCGGCGCGATCGATGCGATCCTCGGGCGCCATCGGCGTGCCGCCGGCGATGTACCAGAGAATGGCGTTCGACTCGGCGAGGTAGCGGTCCGGCGCGACTTCCAGAAGCGGCACCTGCCCATTCGGATTCTTGGCGAGGAACTCGGGCGTATGACTCTCGCCCTTGAGAATGTCGATCTCGATCAGCCGATAGGGAATGCGCAGCTGCGCCAACGCGAGCCGCGTCTTGTAGCTGTTGCCGGAGCGTTGCATCGAATAGAGCGTAAACATTGCCGCTTCCCAATTGCCGTGCGGCAGTAGCGCGCCAGTATTGCGGTCTTACGACTTCAACGCGGCGATGTCATGGCGCTCGCCGGACATTTTAGCCGCGGCGGTGGAGAACGTCATCGGCGCACCAAAAAGTTCGCTGCGCCGCAATATCAAGACAAATAACGCGAGCATGACCGGCACACCGAGCGGAATCAGGCTCACAAGCGCGACGCTGCGGACGATCAATGGCATCAGCCACAGCGCTGCCAGTAAAGTTCTCTCCCACGGACTAAAACCACGAACGAAACCGTCTACGGCCAAAAACGCGATGGCCGGCGCCAGCACCATCATGTCGTAATCGAAGCTGTAAGGCGTGGCGAGGATTGTGGCGAGGCAAAGCGCCGCCGCTTTGCACGGATAAGGCGCGGCGCTGCGCCAAAGCCGGGCTAGCGCCACGGCGAGCGCCACGGTCACGGCACCCTGCAGCGCATAGGCCAGCGGAATCGGCGCACCCCACATCCGCGCCCAGGCAAAGACGCTCTGGATCTTGTACCAGCCGGTATTGCCCGCTTCGAGCACGACGGTGCGGGTGAAATGCGTCGAGTTGAGAAACGCGCCCCACACCGACGGGCCGAATGTCAGCGTCGTTACGAAGGTCAGCACCGCGACCGTTGCCGCCGCGGCGGCAAAGCATTTCCAGCGGCCGCTGACGGCGAGCACGAGCGGCAGCAGCAGCCCGTATTGCGGTTTGTAGACCAGGAGACCGAGCAGGATACCGGCAACGAGCGGACGGCGGTCGAGCAGCACGAGGGTGCCCCCAAGCAGCGCCGCGGTGAGAAATCCATTCTGGCCGTGGCCGATATTGATCAGTACGGCCGGAAAGGCGAGGGCGAGAAGAAGCCACATAAATTGGTCACCTGTACCCGCGCGCGGGGAGAGGTCGAGCGAAGCGAGGGTGAGCGGGCCTCTCAGCGAGTCTGAGCCCTTAAAATCTGAGCCCAGCGGAGGGACCCCCTCATTCCGGCCTTCTCTCGGCACGCGGGGAGAAGGAGAAGTGGCAATTCCCCCCATCATCACCAAATAAAGCCCGAGCGTCACCGCTTGCCAGACCGCGAGCGCCAAGCCGTAGGGCAGGAGCGCCAGCGGTGCCGCGACGAACAGGAAATAGGGCGGGTAATGCCAGCCATAGAATTGCGTCGATGCGCCGAAGATCGCCTGCTCGCGGGCGAATTGCTGCGGCGGGTCGAAAGCCGCATTGGTGTCGCCGCCAAGCACATAGCTGCCGGCGGCATAGACATTGGAGAAATCGGTGCCCAGCGGCCGGCCCTGCAGATCGACGCTGCCGTGCGCGGTCGCGACCAGAAACAGAAAGCCCGCGGCCGAGGCGATCAGCAGCGCCGCGGCGACGAAGCGGACGCGCTCGCGCGTGAGCCAGTCGCCGCTCCGCAAAATCTCGCGCGCCCGGTGCATTCGCGGTTCCCAGATGGCCTTAATCGCCGCATTAGGCCAGTTCGGGCTTAATGGAGTGTTGCGCGGGGCCGGCCGCGTGGTTGATCCGAGGTCGGCCCGGCTGTCCTGGGAATAGGACCTAATTTGCGTCTTCGCGCTTCGGCTTCACGCCGGCACCCCGCAGATTCATGAACATCGACAAAAGGTCGAACCAGAACGGCGCACCGAGCGAAAACGCGAGACCGGTGATGAACCAGCCGACTGGCGTCCACCAGCCTATGCCGGTCTCCAGACAGGCCGGGAACTCCGCTGTGGTGCATTTCCAGCCGATCGGCAACGGCAGTGCGTGGTTATTCGCCTCCGTGAAGGCGTCTTCTAGGGACTTCAACGATTGCGTTTGATCCGTGCTGGCGGCGGGCTGCGGGGTCTTTTGGATCATGCCTTGCGCCGCCTGGACGATTTGGGTGCGCAAGGCGTTATCGGTCCACAGTGTGGTGCCGACCTTCAATGTATCGGCATTGAAAATGACAGCCACCGCCAATCCGATGATGATGGAAATGAATTTCAGATTGCGCTTATAGGCGCCACTCAGCCGGTCCATCGAATTGTCGAACCAGTTCGCGATATTGCTCCGCAGCTTATCCACATCCGTGCCCGCCGTGGACAAGGCGACCAGGAGCGCCGTCTTTAGATTGCTGTCCGGCAGGTCTCGAACGGATGTCGTGACCTCGTCCATTCCGGGAACCGGATTGTGTGGATCGAGGCTTCCCAGAAGGGCCAACGCAAAGTCGGAACTCGCGATGTAGGAAAGATGGCTGTCCGCTATCCCCGGTTGGCGTTGAGGCGTTTGCACCGCAGCTTGTTGAGCACCGGCTTGTTGAGCGGCGGCTTGTTGAGCAGCGGCCGGTGCTGCGACGGCCGGCGCGGGGGGTACATTGATAAAGGCCCTTAACGGCGTTTGGGGGCCTGCCGCGTCCTGCATGGCCTCAACGAGCCGTCCGCGATTTTTGATAAGGCTTCCCAACAGATTTTCGCTGCGGGTCAGAGCATTGGCCGTCCCCGCGATGATGCCATGAGCGTAGAAGTTCGATCGCACCCGAGGATCGTCCAGGATTTCGCGAAGCCCCGGCGGCCAGATTGGCTGCACGCAGGCCAAGCAGGTTGGTGGCGATGTATTCGTTCACCACGGTGCATAGCAGGCTGAGCACGAGATAGAGAAAAACCAGTCCGCTCGCGATATCGAGAATGGCGTTGGAAAACATGGCCCCCTCCCCGTTGAGCGGTTGGCTCACTTAGCCACCTCTACCCCAGATAGTAGACACCTTGAGCCGTTGCGCTGCAAGGCGCGGGCATCCGGGGGGCAAGTCCGTCTGGTGGCCCATGCCGAAACTGTGAGTGTCGGGTGCGGATTTCGCGCTTGCCTGACCGACGGCGCGGCTTTACCAAGCACGCGCCCTAAGCCCGAACACTCAGGAGGAGAATCGGATATGGCCTTCATCGCGGACCAGATCATGCGCATCAAGCCGTCGGCGACCATGGCCGTCACGGATAAAGCGCGTGCGCTGAAAGCGGCGGGCCGCGACGTCATCGGGCTCGGCGCCGGAGAGCCGGATTTCGATACGCCCGATAACATCAAGCTGGCGGCGATCCGCGCCATCAGCGAGGGCAAGACGTCGAAATATACCGCGGTCGACGGCATGGCCGAATTGAAGGCCGCGGTGGCGCGCAAGTTCAAGCGCGAGAACGAGCTCGACTATAAGCCGTCGCAGATCATCGTCGGCACCGGCGGCAAGCAGGTGCTGTACAACGCGCTGGTGGCCACCCTTAATCCTGGCGACGAGGTGATCATCCCGGCGCCCTATTGGGTGAGCTATCCGGACATGGTGCTCTTGGCCGGCGGTACGCCGGTCGAGGTCGTCACCACCATGGCGTCGGGCTACAAGATGAAGCCGCAGGACCTGGAAAAGGCGATCACGCCGAAGACCAAGTGGATCATCTTCAATTCGCCGTCGAACCCGACCGGCGCGGCCTATACCAAGGCCGAGCTCAAGGCGATCACCGACGTGCTGGTGCGCCATCCGCACGTCCACGTCATGGCCGACGACATGTACGAGCACCTGGTTTATGACGACTTCGTTTTCTATTCGCCGGCCCAGCTTGAGCCGCGGCTCTATGAGCGCACGCTCACCGTGAACGGCTGCTCGAAAGCCTATTGCATGACCGGCTGGCGCATCGGCTATGCCGGCGGCCCGGAGAAGCTGATCAAGACCATGGCGATGATCCAGTCGCAGTCGACGTCAAATCCGACCGCGGTGGCGCAATATGCTGCGCTCGAGGCGCTCGACGGGCCGCAGGACTTCATCCCCAAACACAACAAGATCTTCAAGGAGCGCCGCGACCTCTGCGTGTCGATGCTCAACCAAGCCAATGGCATCCAGTGCCCGAAGCCGGAAGGCGCATTCTACGTCTATCCGTCCTGCGCCGGCACGATGGGCAAAATCGCGCCGACCGGCAAGAAGCTCGCCACCGACGAGGATTTCGTCACCGAGCTTCTCGAAGCGGAAGGCGTCGCGGTGGTGCAGGGCATGCCGTTTGGCGTCGGGCCTGCGTTCCGCATCTCCTACGCGACGGCGACGTCGGCGCTGGAGGAAGCCTGCACGCGCATCCAGCGCTTCTGCGGCAATTTGCAGTAAGTAAAGACGAAAGCGGCCGCCTTAACGGCGGCCGCTTCATTATCGTCATGGCCGGGCTTGACCCGGTCATCCACGACTTTTGCTTTACCCCGTCGGCGGCGCGATCTCGTCGAGGCTCTTCTGGCGCGCCTCCGGACCGAGCTGCGTCACCGCAATCGCGGCGATGAACAGCAGCGCAGCGAGGCAGGCGAACACGGTCATCAGGCCGAATCCGGTCTGGATCCACAGGATCGTCGGCATGATGAACGCCGTCGCGAACCGGCCGACGCCCGAGGCCCAGCCGAAACCGGACGCGCGTGCATTGGTCGGGAACACTTCCGACGCGAAGATCTGCATCGCATTGCCGGCAACCTGTACGAAGAACGTCATGATGAAGCCGGCCACCATGAGTTCGATCGCGGTTACGGCATTGGCAAACGCGATCGCCATGATGCCCGCGCCGATGAACGTGACGATCGCCGTGATTTTGCGGCCGTACTTGTCGAGCGTGTACATCATGCAGAGGCTGGCGCACGGCACGGCGAAGTTCATCGCCAGCAGGTATTGCAGGGACTTGGTGATGCTGAAGCCCTTGGCGTTCATGATGTTCGGCAGCCAGGCGCCGAGCCCGATGGCGATGCCGAAAAACGCCGTGAAGCAGATCATCCCGGCGATGACGCGGCGCGGGAACATCGAGAACACGACGCTGAACGGGTCGCTCTTTGTGTTGCTCGCCGCATCCGTCGACAGTGGCTGTGTCGGCCTGGCGATGCCGAGCCGCCCGAGGATATCGAGGGCTTCTTCGCCACGGCCGTGCGTCGCCAGATAGCGCGGCGATTCCGGCAGCGTGAAGCGGAACACCCAGACGATGAGGGCGAGGGCGCCGATGAGGAGCCACATGCCACGCCACACCTCATTGGCGGATGCCGCGTCGCCGCCGGAGAAGTAGGCGCCGAAACCGAGCACCAGACCCGTTCCGATCGGCCACACGCAAGCGCCGCCGATGAAATGCACGATCGCCAGCACGCGGCCGCGAATGCGTTTCGGCGACCATTCGCCGGCATAGGCGAAGGCAAGCGGTTGCTCGGCGCCCAGGCTGATGCCGGCGATGAAACGGCAGATCACCAGCAAGGTAATGTTCGGACACAGCGCGCCGAGAATAGTGAACAGGCCGAAGAACAGGAGGTTGAATTGATAGACGAAGCGGCGTCCGAAGCGGTCCGAGAACTCGCCTTGGCCGGCGGTGCCGATCGCCAGTCCGAAGATCGTGGCGCTGCCGATCAGCGCAGCGTCGGCGGCTGTTCCAAACCCGGATTTGAGGAAGTATGGAATCATCGAGCCATACACCGTGTAATCGATGACGTCGCAGAAATACCCTGCGGCGATCAGCCCGATAACCCGGCGATGAAGCGGTGTGATTTTTGAGTCGTCGAGCGCGGAGTTGACGAAACCTTCGATGGTTTGCGCCCCGCTTGTCGTAACGGTCGCCATGTAGCCCTCCCCATGTCCACGATCTGCAATTGCGATCGGGGCCGCTTACGCGGCTCTTGCCCAAGGCGAGTGTGGAAGGGCCTGCGCCCACTGTCAATGCGGCTGCGACAGGGGAGACCTCCGCGTCATTGCGAGGAGCGAAGCGACGAAGCAATCCAGTTGTGGTGCCGCAGCCCGAATTGCTTCGCGGAGCCTGTCATCGGGCCGCGCGACTTCGCGCGGGCCCGTTGGCTCGCAATGACGTCAGCCGCCTTCGAACTGCAAGATATAAAGTCCGGCGTTGGTGTCGGTCACGTACATAACGCCGTTCTTGTCGACGAAGCAGTCGGCGGACTGAATCACCTGCGGCCGGTTCGGCCGTGGATCGAACATGCGCGCCGGGTTGGGCGGCACGAAATAGCCGACTTCGCGCGCCTGGAACGGATTCTGGATGTCGTAAGCGCGCACGCCGGCATTGTGCAGCGTGGCAAAAATGTAGCGCGAGCTGACGAAGGCGCCGGGCCGGTTCTCCCAGAGGTTATGCGGGCCGAAATTGCCGCCTTTCTTGCAATAGTCGGCCTCATCGGGAATCGGCATGGTGGCGATGCTGACCGGATTGGACGGCTCGCGCACGTCGAACACCCAGATGTAACGGAGCCCCTTGCTGCAATCGGCGAAGTTCGCCTCGTCGGCGACGACCAATAGATTGCGGTCCGGTAGCGGGAGCGGCGAATGGGTGCCGCCGCCGAACGGCGGGTCCCAATTGCGGTACGACACCATTTTCGGCTTGGCCGGATCGGCGACGTCGACGATGGCGAGGCCGCCATCACGCCAGGCGCTGTAGGCGAGATTGCCGGCCACCAGCGCGTGGTGCAGCGCATAGCGTTTGCCCTTGGGCCAGCTCGGCGTCTCGCCGCCGCCGGTCCACATGCCGGGCAGCCAGAATTTGCCGACCACTTCCGGCCTAGTCGGCTCCTTCATGTCGACGATGACCAACATGTGGTCGGAAAACTCCGGCAGATGCACCGAGACGTACGCGTAGCGTTCGCCGACATACCAGATGCGGTGCGGCCCGAGTCCGCCAAGCGGCAAGAAGGCGATCTCGCGCGGCGCTTCCGGTTTCGCCAGATCGAAAACGCGAAGCCCACTGGTGAACTGCTGGCCTTTGAGCGCGTCGCCCGACGTTCCGGTGAAATAAGACTCTTGGCTCACCTGCATGGTCCATACGCTCGGGCCGTTGACGGTTACTAACAGCTCGCCGTGGGTCTGCAGATGATGCGCGCGGGTATTCGGCGGGCAGGGCAGGAAATCGACCGTCTTCGGATTTTTTGCATCGCGCACGTCGATCACGGTAATCCCGTTGGAAAAACCGTGGCCAATATAGGCGAAGCCCTTATTGACCATAACTTGCACGCCATCGCCGCGGCCGCCCTGGTCGCTGTGGCTCAAGAATTTGATGTTATGCGCTGCCACGGCAGTCATTGATGGGATCCTCTGCAAATTGAATGGCTCTATCGTACACGGCGGATGGGCCGTGTGCCGTCGCGGTTTCCGGTGCGCGCTCGCTTTATTTTTTCGCGGCGCTGTACGGATAGATCAGGTCGCCGGTCTTATAGCCCGACGGCGTCACGACGGCTTGCGTCTTCTCGGCGTCGCGGAATTGCTCGACGCCGTTGCCGACGATGTCGTGAAACTGGGTCTGGATGACCCGGGGCACCGCCCATTCGCCGTCACGCCCGAATTTCACGTCGCCGACCACCGTGTGGAAGGTGGCGCTGTGAAAATCGTCGGCGATCTTGGCGTCGTCAATGCTCTTGGTGTCGTTGATCGCCTGCGCAAGCACCTGCAGATCGGCATAGGCCCACGGCGCGATGTAATAGCCGAACGGGTCGACACCGGCGGCGCCGGCCTTGGCCTGGTAGCGTTTGATGAAATCAAGCGCGCCGGGAAACTGCATGGTTTTGACCGGCAGCCAGAAGGTGAAATCGGTAAAGCCATTGAGCAGCGGGCCGAGTTGTACCTGCATCGACGGCGATTGCGGGCCGACCATGGCGCCGCCGACCATTTTCGGCGTGTAGCGGAGTTCGTTGAAGGCGCGCACCATGCCGGCGGAATCCAGCGGGAACGACGCGATCAGCACCACGTCGGGATTGGCGGCCTGGATCGCCCGCACGATCGGCGAGAAATCGGTGGTCGCCGGCGGATAGGAGTGGTCGTAGACGACTTTCAATCCGGCCGCTTTGGCGTTGGCGCGCGCGCCTTCCATGGCGTTCTTGGAGAATTCGGCATCGGCGCCGACGATGGCGATGGTCGCCGGTTTTGGATTTTGCGCCATCGCGGCGTCGAAGAAGCCGGAACTGATGGTCGACTTCGCGTCCGGTCCATTCGGCGTCATCGATATGTAGCGCGGGTAATGAAACTCGCTGTTGGCGGCGAGCGCGAACAAGCCGATGAAGGCCTTGCCGTGCTGCATGACCACCGGAATCGCCGGCGCCACGATGTTGGTCGCATAGCCCGAGACAACCAGATCGACTTTGTCGACGTCGAGCAGCTTGGTGTAGATGCCGGGCACGGTCGCCGGATTGCTTTGGTCGTCATAGAACACGAGCTTCACCGGGCGGCCGAGAAGCCCGCCTTTGGCGTTGACGTCGTCTTGCCAGATTTGCATCGCCAAGAGCGCCGATTTGCCGTTGACGGCAAGCGGCCCGCTCTGCGCCATGGAGAAGCCGATGGTGATCGGATCGGCCGCCCGCGCCGGCTGTACGGCGGATACCGCCAATGCGGCGCCGGCGATGAGCGAAGCCATTTTTAAACGGCGCAAGCAGTTCGTTGGGCAAGCACGCATGTTATCGTTCCCCCTTGCGCGCGCGGCGCGAGCGCTTTGCCTGCAGGCTTTTGCGTCATCTTGTCGGCGTCGCTATAAATTGGCAAGGCGCTTGCGGTGCGGGATCACGGATTCGCGTGCAGAGGATAGGAAACGATGGCCAGCGTAGAACACGGCATGATCGCTGTCGACAAGATCGGGACCAAAGTCCTGTTTCTGAATCCTGAGACTTTTGCGACAGAGGTCGTGATCGACGGCTTTGCCAAGACCGTGCATGAATTGCTGATCGTGCCGGAGACGGGCAGCCAGCCTTCAATGGCCTATGTGCCGATCTTCGGCGACGGCATCCATGGCCGCAATCCCAATCCGCAACATCACCTCTGCGTCTTCGATCTACATAAGCGCGCGCTCGTCACCACCATCGATCTGTCGCCCTATATCGCGCCGCATACCCTCAAGCTCGGGCCGGACGGGTTTATCTACATCACCTGCGAGAACTCGGCCAAGGTCGCGGTGATCGATCGGGCGGCCAACAAGGTCGTCGGCGCCATCGATTCCGGCTCGACCAACGGCCACCGCCTGATCATCGCGGCGGACGGAAAGCGCCTCTATACCGAGAACGAGGAAGACGCCACTATCTCCGTCATCGATCTGCCGGCGCGCAAACTCCTCGGCAAGATTTCTACGCCGCGACCGCTCGCCGGTATTACCATCACGCCGGACGGTGGCACCGTGGTCGCGGTTGACGATGCGCAGCCGACATTGTTTCTGATCGACGTCCAAGCCGGCAAAGTGCACGAAGAACTCGTGCTCAAGGATGTGCCGAAAGCGGCGCAGATCGCGCGCTACGCGCCGGACAATTCGCTCCTTGCCGTATCGAGCCTCAACAGCGACACCGTCAGCCTCATCGATCCGTCGTTCAAACAGCAGACCGCGATCAAGGTCGGCTCGCAGCCGATGGACATGGCGTTCCGCAACGGCGAATTGTTCGTCGCCTGCCAAGGCGACGGCTCGGTGCACGTCATCGACATTCCGGGCAAGCGCCACAAGGCGAGCTTCCAGGCCGGCACCGGCTGCGAGTCGCTTGGGTTTTTCTAAGCGTGCAGGATGCACAGCGCATTGCGTCGCCCTGCGGTCGGTGATGCTCTAAACATTCGGCGAACCAATCCCGGTCGTGGCCGTTGACCAGGAAACAGCACTTGATGGAGAGCTTCGTGAAATCGTTCCTTGTAGCCGCAGTCTTCCTCGGCGCCGCTCTGAGTTCGGCGTCGGTTGCCCAAGCCCAAAACGGTCCTTGGTGCGCCCATTACGACTTTGGCAGCGATGAGACGGTGAATTGCGGATTTTACAGCTTTCAGCAATGCGTCTCTGACGTACGGGGCGTCGGTGGATTTTGCTCCCAGAACAGCACCTATGGCCTGGGCCCAGGGGGTCGCTGGCACCCTTATGGATACCGCTGAATTGGCAGCTGGCCCGGTCGCCCCTTAACGCTCCGCAAAACGGGGCGAGACGCCATCTTCAATCTCGCTTACAATTGCCTCAGCAGGGCCCAAAGGCGGGCCGGGTGAGGGAGCAAGGATATGTTTTCTAAGGGTTTTGCAGCCGCATGCGTCGGAGCGGCGGCCTTTGCGGCGACCACGGCAATGCCGGCCAATGCGCAATCGAGCCGCGTCCAAGTGGGCCAGCTCGCCTGCTCGGTTTCGGCGGGCATCGGCCTGATCGTCGGCTCGCAGCGCAACGTGAATTGCACGTTCCAGCCGGATAACGGGCCGCCGGAAGCCTATACCGGCACCATGACGAAGATCGGCCTCGATGTCGGGTTCACCACCGGCAGCGCCATCGTCTGGGCGGTGTTCGCCGGAACCAATCGCTATGTCGGTATGCTGTCCGGCACCTATGCCGGAGCGCAGGCGGAAGCGACCGTGGGCGCCGGCGTCGGCGCCAATGCGCTGATCGGCGGCTCGAACCGTTCGGTGGCGTTGCAGCCGCTGTCGGTCCAGGGCCAAGTCGGCTTGAATGCCGCCGCCGGGATCGGCGCACTGGAGCTGCACCTCGCGCAATAAACCGGCGTTGCCGCCCCGCGAACGAGTTCCGAGACGCCGGCACCGTGCACAGTCGGGGCAGCGCGCGATGTTACGCCCCTTGACCGGCCCCGTCGCCGCCTGAAACGATACTGTCCCGCTCCCCTCCCTTCCCCGTCCGCGGGGCAGGACCAAGAGGGCAACGACGGGTCCGTTTTCAGGAGGCAATGGCGGGAGGCGGTGATGGCGACAAACGGCAACGGCAATGGCGTACGCGCGACGGGTCCCCGCTGCGTCGCGCTGGTCGGTCCGTTCCAGAGCGGCAAGACCACGCTCCTTGAAGCCATTCTCGCCCGCACCGGCGGCATCCCGCGCCAAGGCGGCGTCGAAGCCGGCAATACGGTCGGCGACGCCAGCAAGGAAGCGCGCCATCACAAGATGAGCGTCGAGCTCACGGTCGCCACCACCACTTTTATGGGCGACGCCTACACCTTCCTCGATAGCCCGGGCTCGGTCGAATTCGTCCACGACATGCGCGCCGTGCTGCCGGCGATCGACGCGGCGGTGGTGGTGTGCGAACTCGACGAGAAGAAAATCCCGCAGCTCCAGCTCATTTTGCGCGAGCTGGAAGACCGCAAAATTCCCCGCGTCCTGTTCGTCAACAAGATCGATAAGGCCGAAGCCGGCGTGCACGACGTCTTAAAATTGCTGCAGCCCGCCTCGCGCACCAAGCTGATCTTGCGGCAGATCCCGACCTTCAACGGCGAGATCATTACCGGTTTCGTCGATCTCGCGCTGGAACGCGCCTTTGTCTACAAGGAGCACGCCGCGTCGGAGGTCGTGCCGCTCGAAGGCGACGCCGCCGATCTCGAGAAGACCGCGCGCTTTTCGATGCTGGAGACGCTCGCCGATCACGACGACGAGCTGATGGAGCAATTGCTCGAAGACATCCAGCCGCCGCGCGACAAGGTGTTCGACGATCTGCGCAGCGAATTGCGCGAGGGATTTGTCTGTCCGGTCTTGATGGGCACCGCGGCGCGGGCCAACGGTGTGCTGAGGCTCTTGAAGGCGCTGCGCCATGAATCGCCGGGCATCGCCGACACCGCCAAGCGGCTCGGCGTCAAAGCCGGCACCGACCCGGTCGCTTATGTGCTCAAGACGCTCAACACCGCGCATGGCGGCAAAATGTCGGTGGTTCGCATGCTGGCGGGGCAGGCCGGTGATGGCACGACGTTCCTCGCCGAAGACGACGAGGCCGGCCGCGTCGCCGGCGTCTTCAAGTTGGTCGGCCAGACGACCGAGAAGCGCGGCCCGGCCGTGGTCGGCGAAACCGTGGCCTTTGCCAAGCTCGACAAGGCCAAGACCGGCGACACGCTCACCGCGGGCAAGCAAGCCCACGCCGCGCTCGCCAAGATCGCGCCCTATCCGCCGGTGCTGGCGGTCGCGATCTCGGCCAAGGAGCGCAAGGACGACGTGAAGCTCGGCTTGGCCCTCACCAAGCTCGTCGAGGAAGATCCCTCGATCACCATCGTGCACAATCCCGAGACGCACGAAGTGGTGCTCTGGGGTCAGGGCGAGATGCATCTGCGCGTCGCCACTGAGCGATTGAGCGACCGTTTCGGCGTCGCCATCGAGCGGCGCACGCCGAGCGTCGGCTATCGCGAGACCATCCGCAAAGGCGTCGTGCAGCGCGGCCGCCACAAGAAACAATCCGGCGGCCACGGCCAGTACGGCGACGTCGTGCTCGACATCAAGCCGATGCCGCGCGGTTCCGGCTTTTCCTTCGAGGACCAGATCACCGGCGGCGTGGTGCCGCGCAACTACATTCCGTCGGTCGAGGAAGGCGTCATCGACGCGCTCAAGCACGGACCGCTCGGTTTCCCCGTGGTCGATCTGCATGTGGCGCTGGTCGATGGTTCCTATCACACGGTGGATTCCTCCGACATGGCCTTCCGCACTGCCGGCCGCATCGGCATCGTCGAGGGCCTGCCGCAGTGCCAGCCGGTCTTGCTCGAGCCGATCCATCTGGTGGAAATATTTTGCCCCACCGAGGCGACCGCGAAGATCAACGCGCTGATGTCGGGACGGCGCGGCCACATCCTCGGCTTCGATACCCGCGAGGGCTGGGATGGCTGGGATGTTGTGCGCGCCAAAATGCCGGAAGCCGAGATCGGCGATCTCATCGTCGAGGTCCGCTCGGCGACCGCGGGCGCCGGTACCTTCATCTTCAAGTTCGACCACATGGCGGAACTGACCGGCCGCACCGCCGACCAGATCATCGCCGCGCGCCGCGCCGCTGAATGAGGCATAGTCGTTAAAAGGCTCCCGAAAGCGGTTACTTCGGACAAACCACGACTCATACGTAATCTCCCGCATTAACGGTGCCGTCGCTCTTCGCCCGGCAAACTCCGGCGTGACGAGGGCTACTCGCCGTGTTCGAGGGATTGCGTACACTGATCGCAGCAAAGCCGCCCAGGCCCAATCCGGGCCCGGACGACGGCAAAATCACGCTGCGCGAGGTGCTGCGGCGCAATTGGGAGGAGCTGTGGTATCAGCCCAAAATCGATCTGCGCTCGAAGCGGCTGGTCGGTGCCGAAGGCCTGGTGCGTGCGCGGCGGCCCGACGGCAGCATCATCGCGCCGGTGGAATTCCTGCCCGGCGCCAAGGACGACGAGATGCTGGTTTTGATCGAGCGCGTCATCCTCGCGGCGCTGCGCGATTTTGAGGATTGCGCGGCGCTCGGCGCTTCGGTGAAGCTTGCGGTCAATGTACCGGTATCCGCGCTCGTCAAGCTGCCGATCGTCCAGATTCTGCGCGAAGAACGGCCCAGCGCGCCGACCTGGCCCGGCCTCATCTTCGAGGTCACCGAGAACGAAGCGCTCAACGATCTTGCGATCGCTAATGACGTCGCCGACGATTTGCGTGAGCTCGATTGCACGCTGTCGCTCGACGATTTCGGCGCCGGCTATTCGTCGCTGGCGCGGCTGCGGCAATTGCCGTTCGGCGAGCTGAAGATCGACCGCAGCTACGTCAGCAATTGCGCCGCCGATCGCGTCAATGCCGGGCTGTGCGAGACCATTATCGAGCTGGGCAAACGTTTCGGGCTCAAGACCGTGGCCGAGGGCATCGAGACCCTGCACGAGAGCCACAAGATGCAGGGCCTCGGCTGCGATATCGGGCAAGGCTATCTGTTCGCCAGGCCGATGCCGAAGGCCGACTTCCTCGCCGCGCTCGGCCGGCACATGGTCGGCGGCCCGCGGCCGGTGGCGCCACCGCTCTCGGCGCCGGCCAAATTGTTGCGCGGCCTGTTCGCGGCGACGTGATCCAACGCTCGCTTTTCGTTCGTCACGGCCGGGCTTGTCCCTGCCATCGACGTCTTTTATTCAATCGTCGCACATAAAGACGGCGATGCCCGCAACACGTGCGGGCATGACAGAAAGGAAAAGCCATGCCAGCCTATTGGGTCGCGCGCTCGAAGATCAACGATCCGGTCGAATACAAGAAATATACCGACCTGGTACCGGCCATCATCGCCAAATACGGCGGCAAGGTTTTGGCCCGTGGCGGCCGTTACCAGATCATGGAAGGTCCGCAAAAATTTCAGCGCTTCGTGGTGATCGAGTTTCCGACCCTCGATCAGGGCGTCGCCTGCTTCACCTCGAAGGAATATGACGAGGCAGCCGCATTCCGTCGCAGGAACGGCGCCGGCGAAGTCGAGACCATCATGGTCGACGGCGGCGATGCGACGAAGTAGCAGAGGCGTCATTGCGAGGAGCAAAGCGACGAAGCAATCCAGTTTCCGCCACACCGCTGGTTTGCTTCGCTCTGCTCGCAATGACGTTTGAGACCTTCACCCCGTCTTGATATTGGCGAACTTGATCACCTTGCCCCATTTGTCGACTTCGCTGGCGATAAGCTGGCCGAATGCGGCGGGCGTCATCGGCATCGGCACGCCGCCGAGGTCAGTCAGGCGCGAGGCGATCTTGGGGTCGGCCAGCGCCGTATTGATCTCGCTGTTGAGCTTCGCAACGATCTCGGGCGGCGTGTTCTTCGGCGCGGCGACGCCTTGCCAGGCAAAGGCTTCGTAGCCCGGGACGAAATCGGCCACGGGCGGCAGGTCGGGCAAGGCCGGCAGACGCTTGAGGCTGGTGACGGCGAGCCCGCGCAATGCGCCGCTGCGAATATGGGACAGCGAAAGCAGGATCAGATCGAACATGACCTGATCCTGGCCCGCCAAGAGGTCGGTGATCGCCGGCGCGTCGCCGCGATAGGGCACATGCAGCATGTTGATGCCGGTCATCATCTTGAACAGCTCGCCGGCGAGATGCGGTGTCGAGCCGACGCCGCCGGACGCCATATTGATCTGGGCCGGATGCGCCTTGGCATAGGCGATCAGCTCCGGCACGCTGTGCACCGGCAGCGAGGGATTGACCTCAAGAATCAGCGGATTGAGATCGACGCCGCCGACTGGCGCGAGGTCGCGGGTGAAATTGAAACTGAGACTTGGGTTCAGCATGGCATTGATGACGTTCGGATTTGCCATCAGCAACAGCGTGTAGCCGTCCGGCTCCGCCTTCACTACGGCCTCGGCGGCGACCTGCTGGCCCGCCGAGCCGCGGTTCTCGACGACAAAGGGCTGGCCGAGCCGCTGCGACAGCATCTGCCCGGTGAGCCTGGCGATAATGTCGGCGGCGCCTCCCGGCGGGAACCCGACCAGCAGATGAACCGGCCGTGACGGATAAGTGTCGGCGCGGGCGTGGCGCAACAGTGCCGGCAGGGCGACGGCGCTCGCTGCCAGATTGAGAAATCGGCGACGCGGGAGCTGCATGTTTCTCTCTGAATGAAAGCGGTGAATTTTTCCAAAAGACAGCATAGGCAAGACGATCACAGCACCTCAACCTGGAATATGGCCGGTTTTCGGGCGAGATCGCGATCAATCAATGGTCGCTACGCGGCAGGCTGCGGCGGCCTCTCGTCTCGTCAGCACTGCTTGGCTGCGATGACGGCGGCTAAGCCGCCGCGACGCGCGCCTCGCCGCCGCCCGGCGGCGGCACCGGCAGGCCGTCGGCGGAATATTCATTGAGCTTGTTGCGCAACGTGCGGATCGAAATGCCAAGCACGTTGGCGGCATGCGTCCGATTGCCAAGGCAATGCTTGAGCGTCTGCAGGATGAGGTCACGTTCGACCTCGGCGACGGTGCGGCCGACCAGTCCGCGCGATACCTGCTCGGCGGCAAAGGCCGCATGCGCAACCGCCGGCGCATTCCGCTGCTGATCGATCCGGGTGCCGTCAGGAGTGAGGATGGCCTCAGACCCGATCTCATCGCCGCTTGCCATCAGCACGGCACGATGCATGGTGTTTTCCAGCTCGCGCACATTGCCGGGCCAATAATTCAGTGTCAGCGTACGGCGCGCGTCCGCCGACAACGGTCGCGCCGTCACGCCGTTGGCCGCGGCGTATTTCTTGACGAAATATTGGGCGAGCTCGATCACGTCGGCCGGCCGCTCGCGCAGCGGCGGAATTTTCAAATTAACGACGTTGAGCCGGAACAGCAAATCCTCGCGGAAGGAGCCGTCGCGCACCGCCTCAGCGAGATTGCGGTTGGACGTGGCGACAATGCGGATGTCGATCGGCACCGGTCTGGTGCCGCCGACGCGGTCGATGACGCGTTCCTGAATGGCGCGCAGGAGCTTGGCCTGCAGCCGCACGTCGATCTCGGAAATCTCGTCGAGCAACAGCGTACCGCCATTGGCTTCTTCGAACTTGCCGATCCGGCGCGCCACCGCGCCGGTGAACGAGCCTTTTTCGTGACCGAATAGTTCGGATTCCAGCAGCGTCTCCGGAATGGCCGCGCAATTGACGCAGATCAGCGCCTTCTTGGCGCGGTTCGATCGGGCGTGCACGTAGCGCGCCAGGACTTCCTTGCCGGTTCCGGAATCGCCGGTGATCAGCACCGAGGCTTCGCTGCCGGCAACCTGCTGTGCCAGCTTGATGACGCGCGCCATGGCGTCGTCGCGGTAGATCAGTTCGCGCCGGTCGTCGGCGACGGCGGCAAGCACGGCGGCGATCAATTCGGCGTCGGGCGGCAGCGGGATATATTCTTTGGCGCCGGCCTGAATGGCGGCAACCGCGGCGCGCGCGTCGGTGGCGGTGCCGCAGGCAACGATCGGCGCGTGGATGTGCTCGGCCTCGAG
Source organism: uncultured Alphaproteobacteria bacterium (assembly GCA_963822935.1). Lineage (GTDB taxonomy): Bacteria > Pseudomonadota > Alphaproteobacteria > Rhizobiales > Xanthobacteraceae > BOG-931. Next base: position 11,855 of record CAWGJP010000007.1, on the reverse strand, counting down.
CCCCTCCACCAGCTCCCGGATGTTGATCGCGACGTCGACCATCAACAGATCCGCGCCGCGACCGGAGCGCAGCACGGCGAGCGCCTGGGCGATGTCCGCGGCATGGGTGACCAGCGCGCCCTTGTCCATCGCGAGCTTGGTCGCGGTGGTGAGCTGGCCGTTAAGCGTGCCGACGATCAAAAGGCGCATCTTGTTATTCCTTCTTCGCTAAGCCGAGCGACTTACGATCGCTCCGCCTTGATAATTTCCGTCATCGTCACGCCGAGCTTTTCTTCCACCAGGACCACTTCACCGCGGGCCACCAGGCGGTTGTTGACATAAATGTCGATCGCCTCCCCGACTTTGCGGTCGAGCTCGAGCACGGTGCCCGGTCCGATCTTGAGCAGGTCGCCGATGTCCATATGCGCGCGGCCGAGCACCGCGGAGACCTTGACCGGGACGTCGAAGACCGCCTCGAGGTCGGACGCGACGCGCGTTGTTGGCCCATCCGGCTCGGCCGCGAGCGGCGGCGCTTCGATGGCCCCTGCGTCGTTCTCGAGGTTCGGCAGCGGGATTTTGTCATCCTCACTCATGCTCTGATCTCCTCAACGTCTCATGAGGCGCGGCAGCATTGCGGCGCGCGCCAATATAGCCGTCGACTGCGGCGGTCACCGCCGCGCCGGCGGCGGCGCTGTCGCGATTGATGCCGCCGTCGGCCCATTCGATACGGCAGTCGCCGACCGCCATGTCGGGTTCGGCGAGCACAACGAGCCGGCCCTCGAAGCTGCGCGCGCGCACGATGTCGTCGAGCTTCTCCTTGGCGACCGCATAAAGCGCGTCGTTGACGCGCACTGCGATATGCGGCGCGGTGACGAGCTGACGGAAGCAATCGCTGGCCAATGCCGAGATTTCGGCGAACGGCTCGCGGGCGATCAGGGCCGGCGCCAGCTTGCGCGCCACCGCGACCGCAACCTCGACCGCCTCGCATTCGAGCCGGGTTTCGATCGCCGCCAGCGCGCGGTTGGCGACGACCATGGCCGCCGCGATACGCTCGAGCGCATCGGCCACCCGCCGGCCAGATTCGATCGTGGCATCGCTCTGCGCGTCGGCATAGCCTCTGTGATGCGCGGCGGTTTCCGCCGCGGCGATCTTGAGCGCGTGTTCGGTCGGCGCGATCACCGCGCCCATCGACCTGCCTTCGCCGGGGCCGGCAAAATCGGTATCGAACAGGAACTTTTTCGTCGCTGCATTCATCTGCGGTGTCTTGCCATCGGCCTGATCGAATTGCGCATCAATAGATCAGCTCTTCTTCGCCGCGGGTCTTGGAGATCACGATCTCGTCCTTGGCGGCGAGATCCTTGGCGAGATTGACCAGCATCGCCTGCGCTTCGTCGACTTCGCGCAGCCGCACCGGACCCATGGCCTGCATATCGTCCATCAGCATCTTGGCGGCGCGCGTCGACATGTTGGACAGGAAGAATTGGCGCACCGGCTCGGCGGCGCCCTTGAGCGCGACGGCGAGCTTGTCCTTTTCGACGTGGCGCATCAGCGTCTGCGCCGAAGCGGTGTCGAGCTTGGATAGATCGTCAAAGGTGAACATGAGGGTCTTGATGCGCTCGGCGCTTTCGCGATTGTCCTCTTCGAGCGCCGTCAAGAACCGAGTCTCGGTTTGGCGGTCGAAATTGTTAAAGATCTCGGCCATGACTTCGTGCGCGTCGCGCCGGCGGGTCTGCGACAGGTTCGACATGAATTCGGTGCGCAGCGTCTGTTCGACGCGCTCCAGGACTTCCTTCTGTACCGCCTCCATGCGCAGCATGCGGTTGACGACGTCGAGCGCCAGATCTTCCGGTAGGATGCCGAGCACGCGGGCGGCGTGTTCCGGGCCGATCTTCGACAGCACCACGGCGACGGTCTGCGGGTATTCATTCTTGAGATAGTTGGCGAGCACCTCTTCCTGGACGTTGGAGAGCTTCTCCCACATGTTGCGGCCGGCCGGTCCGCGGATCTCCTCCATGATCGTGCCGACGCGTTCCGGCGGAAGATAAGACTGCAGCAGGCGCTCGGTCGCCTCGAAGGTGCCCATGATCGACCCCGAGGCCGACATCCGGCCGACGAATTCCAGCAGCAGGTTCTCGACCTGCTCGGCTTCGATGGTGCCGATCGTCGACATCAATATGGAGATCTGACGCAGTTCGTCGTCATCGAGCAGGCTCCAGACCTTGCCGCCGTGGTGCTCGCCGAGAGCGAGCAACAGAACCGCCGCACGCTCCGGTCCGCGCAACGGGCGTTTGGGCGGCGCCCCCTGTGTCACCTTGCCGGCAAGGCTCGCCAGCGCGCTGGCGATCTCGCTTTGCGCGGTCTCATGTTGCTTCGGGTTGGGTGCAGCCATGATCTATTACGCGGCGGCGCTGCCGTCGTTGAGCCATGAACGGATTATGGAAACGGTTTCGCGCGGATTTTTATCGGCGAGTTCGCCAACTTTTTGCACGGATTGGGCGTGGACCTGGCCCTGGATCTGGGCGATGTCGATCATCTTCGCGGTCTGGTTCGGTTCTGCCGCCTTGGCGGGATCGGCGCCATCGCCGGCGAGGGCGGCCGTTGCCGCCGGCAAGCCTTCGCCGGACGCGGTGCCGCGCGGCAATGCCAAAGTGCGTTCTTCCGGAGCAATGATGCGACGGACCAGCGGGCGCACCACCAGGAGCAGCACGATGAGACCGAGCACGCCCATCACCAGCGTTTCGATCAGGCTCATGATGTCGTCTTTGGTGAAATGCAACATGGACAACCAGCCGGTCGGCTCGACAATCGCATTGGCCGGAGTTTCCGCAAAGCGCAGGTTGACGACCTGGACCTGGTCGCCGCGTTTCTGGTCGAAGCCGATCGCCGAGCGCACCAGTGCCGCGATCTGGTCGAGCTCTTCCTTGCTGCGCGGTTGATAGGTGACGTTGCCCTTGTCGTCCTTGGCGTATGTGCCATCGACCAGGACCGCGACCGAAAGACGATTGAGCCTGCCGCCTTCGATCACTTCCGTCTTCGTCGTCTTGGAAATCTCGTAATTGACGATCTCCTCGGACTTGCGGCTCTGGTCGCGCGGGCCGGCACTGGCTGCGCCGGCGCCTCGGGGCTGATTGGCGCCCGGCAATTCGTTGCCGACCGTGACCTCGTTGTTGTTCTGGCCCGATGCGGAGGTTTCTTCCCGGGTTTGGCTGGAACGGAGGACGCGGCCATCGGGATCGAATTTGTCCGAGGTCTGGGTGATACGGTTGAAATCGAAATTGGCGGCGACTTGCACGCGCGAATGACCCGGCCCGACCACCGAGGAGACGATCGACTCCACCTGTTCGCGCAAATGCTTTTCGTAGGCTGCCTGCCGCTCGTCGGCGGCGGCGCCGCCGGCGGTCGTGTCGTCGCTGGCGCCGTCCGCCAGCAATTGGCCCTGTTCATCGACGATCGAGATGCGCTGCGGTCTCAGGTCGGAGACCGCGGTAGCGACGAGGTGCCGGATGGCGCGGACCTGTGACGGCTGCAGCGTGCCGCGCAACTTGAGCACAATGGAGGCGGACGGCTCGACCTTGTCGCGAGAAAACAGCGGCCGATCCGGCAGCACCAGATGCACGCGCGCGTCTTGGACCTGATCGAGGGTGCGAATGGTGCGCGCCAGCTCGCCCTCCAGCGCGCGCAGCTTATCGATGTTCTGCACGAAGCTCGTGGTGCCCAGCGCGTCCGACTTGTCGAAAATCTCGTAACCGACGCCGCCGCCCTTCGGCAGGCCGTTCTCGGCCAGCGTCATGCGCAGCCGCGCCACCTTATCGTGCGGCACCATGATGACATTGCCGTCGTTGCGCAATTCGTAGGTGATGCCCTCGCGATCGAGCTCCTTGGCGATCGAGGCGGAATCCTCCAGCGACAGTTCGGTGAACAGCGGCGTCATCTGCGGCGTCGTCACGTGCAAAATCAGGAATGCGAAGCAGCCGATGAGCGCGATAGTGACCGCGCCCATTGCCGCAATGCGCGGCGCACCGAGCGTTTTGGCGAACTCCACCAGACTTTGCACCGAGCTTTCCCCCGCGCAGCGACGCGCAAGCGCCTCACTCGGCAAGATTTGCCCGGTGGATGGTTAGCGTCCGGTTAATAGAGGCCGCAATTGCGCTAACTTACGTTCGACTCTCGTTATCGATTGGCGAACGCCCCGCGCCGGCAAAGGCAGCGGACCCGGATTGCCGTCACAACGGTCAAGCGAACTCGGCCGCTGGGAGCTGCGTCTTTTCGGGACCACTACCGCGGCCCCTTGGTGACCGAGCGATCGAGAATAGAAGGACGCCAGCCGCGCCGATCGGCGTTGGCAATTCGGTAAGATCGATTAAGCGGAAGTTACTGGCGATATTGCTGGATGCGGGTTGTGCGCAATCCGGCGAGCCCGTGCTGGTCGATCGAGTATTGCCAGGACAGGAATTCCTCGACGGTCAGGGTGTAGCGGCTGCACGCTTCTTCGAGCGACAGCAGTCCGCCGCGCACTGCGGCAACCACTTCTGCCTTGCGGCGGATGACCCAACGCTTCGTCCCTGGCGCCGGTAAATCGGCGATGGTCAGGGGGGAACCGTCCGGCCCGATGACGTATTTAACCCTCGGGCGATGGGGTTCGGTCATATTCACTCTCACAACTCGACAACTACAGTGGCCAACCTTACGCACCGCCGCTTAAAATTTGCCTAAGCCGCGCACGCAATTGGCCGTAATTTGTCGGGTGAAGACCGCAAAACCCGACTTTCGCTGCGGCGGCGCTGAGTTGCATGGGCATGCTAGCCGGTTCGCAGCCCGCCGGTACGGGATAGCCGCTACAGCAGGTTGGTCAGATTGGTGAGACTGGTGTTGAGGTTGCCCAGCGTGCCGTTGAGACCGCTCAAGGCGCTGAGACTGCCGTTATTGATCGATTGCACCGCGCTGATCGGGTAGCCCTGTCCGTTGACCGTAAGTTGCGGCGGGTTCTGGCTGAGGTCGACTCCGCTGACGGTGCCCTGGATTTGTGTGCTGACGGTGACCGCCTGGCCATTGGCGCCATTGGCGCTGATCGCCAGCGTGTATTGGCCGGGGGGCCATGTCACGCCGGTATTGCTTTGGCCGTTCCAGCTGTAACTCTGGGTCCCGGCATTGAGCGAAACGGTTCCCGTATAAGCCGTCTGACCGGTCGAACTCGTGATCGTGACATTGCCGGTGGCCGGCGACGGGGAATTCAAGGACCATGTGGCCGGTGAGCCGCTCGCCAGCGTCGCGGTCGTGCCGGTCAACGTCACACTGGAGCCGAGGAACTGCATCGCCGACGTCGCTTCCGAAGTCTGCTGCAAGGAGATCAGGGTCTGCATGTTGGTGTTCATGTCGACCTGCTGTTGGACCGAGGTGAACTCGACCAACTGCTGGGTGAACTGATTGGTGTCGAGCGGATCGAGCGGGTCTTGGTTCTGCAGCTGCGTGGTCAGCAAGGTCAGGAACGAATTAAAATTGTCGGCAAGCTGCGCCAAGCCGGTGTTGCCCGTGTTGGCGCTGCTGTTGGTGGTCGATCCTGGAGTGCTGGTCGATGGAATTGACGTGCTGGTCGTCATGGTCGGTCCTTAAGGCCAATTTGCCGGTTACACGCGAATATCGATGCCGCTGCCGCCGAGATTGAGACGAGAGTAGATTTGCGTCGTCTCCACAGGCGGCAAATCGGCGGCCGGAACGACAAGCTGCCGCGCAGGGTTCGGCTGCGCGCTGCCGCCATTGTTCTGTCCGGCAAAAGATTGATCGCGCAGCGAGAATTGCAGGCCGTTATCCGCTGTTTTCAATCCCGCCTGTTGGAGTGCGCGTTCGAGCTGCGGCTGCTGGCTTTGCAACAGCGTCAGCGTCTCGGGACGGTCGACGGTGACGAGCGACGTCACCTGGCCGTTCGAGTCGACGTCGAGGCGCACGTCGATGCGGCCGAGCTCGGGCGGATCGAGCCTGATGTCGAACTGGTTGGATCCGGCCTGCACGCGCGCCGCAATAGCGATCGGCAGGCCGGCGATCGAAACCGCCGCCGACGACGTCGAAGATGCTGCCGCCGTCGCTTGGGTCGTTGCCGAATTTGTCGTGAGGAGGCCGAAAGCCGGCAAATTGGCGGTGACGGCTTTCATCGTATTGGTTGCGGTCTGCGCATTGGACGAAGCGCCACTCGGCGCCGCCGTCTCTACATGCGCGGTAATGAGATTAACAGTCGGGGCCGCGGCCGCATCGGCCGGCGTTGTGACAGGCGCCGCTGCCTGTTGGGGGGTAGCATCGCCGGCTACCGGCGTCTTAGCGGAAGAGTCGGCTACTACTGCTGCTTTTCCCGCGGCGGAATCCGCCGTGAGGGATGGGCTGTTCGGTTGATCGGCTTGGGCGGTCTGAGACGGCTCACCGCTCTTGCCGGCAAGAGCAATCTGGCTGTCGAGGTGTGACACGGTTGCCCGCGCGCGTGTTTGCGCCGTGACCGCTGCCGCTGCCGATGAGCCCGTGGCTACCACCGGGGACGATGAAAGATCCGCGCCGGCGACAATGGCGGTTGCAACGGGTGCCGTTGGACTGGTCGCTGCTGCCGGCGCCGCCGGTGTGGCTGGCGCAGCATTCCCGCCGACACCCGCGGTGCTGTCGCTGCTTTGACTGGCGCCGTCGTCGTCGGCCACTTTCTTGCCCGACGCGGGTGAGTCAGCTGCTTTGGGGCCGGTTGTGTCCTGCGCACCCGCCGCTGCAGCGGCGGCAACTGCCGCAGCGGTTGCCGCACTGTCGGGTGCCGGTGCCGATCCTGCCGTTGGTGCGGACGGCGCAGTGGCTGTTGGCGGCACTTTTCCTGGGGTTATGGTCGCGGTCGCGGCTGCGCCGTTATCGCTGGAAACGTCCTGCTGAGCAGTCGTGGTCGCGTTTGCGACCGCGGCGGCCTTTGCGTTTACGACCGCTTTTGCGTTTGCGACCGCGCCGATCTTGGCCGCGGCGGCAGCCTGTTCGAGGCCGTGCGCGGCAACGACAGTCGCGATGGCATTGCCACCGGCGCTCGCGTTTATATCGGATTGATTGCTGGCCGCGGCGCTCCCATTGGGCGCCGCGCCTGAGCTCGCCGAATTCTGCGCGTCAGAGGCTTGATTGGACCCGGCATCCGTTGTGCCGGAGCCTGCGGTGGAACCGCCTGTCGGCGGCGAGGGCTGCTGTGTTGCCTCTGAAGAAGGGGCCGATTGGGTCGGCGCGGCTGCTGCCGGGCTCGGCGCGGGCGGGTTCGGCACGGGCGGGCTCGGCGGGGCCGATGTCGTGGCATCGAGCAAGGCCGCGAATGGTTGCGAGGCAGCGTCTTGGCTGGATGAGGATGCCTGCATTCGCGACAGCGAGGTGAGCGAAACCACGGCAGGAGAATCTGGCGCAATACTCGACATACTCGACACTTGGGGACCCCTGGAAACACCATGAACGCGTTGGCCGCGTGTTGGCTTGCAACCGGCGGGCCAGTACAAGGCAATCACCAAACTTAATGAATTCAACTACTTACGTCGCCTTGCGGGCAATTACCGACGGCAGCCTTTGTCGGCGGTCGGCAATTCTTGCCCGCAGCAGGGCCGAGCCGGTAACCGCCGCCGTGGCGGAGCACGGCCGCGGCCCATATACTAACGGTCATTGAGGCGACGGCGCACTGGGTGCCGGCCGGGAACATCCGCATGGCTTTGAACATACTCGACCTCGACGGACCGCCATCGTCGACGCGCGTGGTCGTCGCCATGTCTGGAGGCGTCGATTCCTCGGTCACTGCGGCTGTTCTGGCGGAAGCCGGCTACGACGTCGTCGGCATCACGCTGCAGCTTTACGATCACGGCGCGGCGACCCACCGCAAGGGCGCTTGTTGCGCCGGCCGCGATATCCATGACGCCCGCGCCGTTGCCGAGCGTATCGGCATTCCGCATTACGTCCTCGATTACGAGGCCCGGTTCAAGGAAGCGGTGATCGATCGCTTTGCCGAAAGCTATGTCGCCGGCGAGACGCCGGTACCCTGCGTGGAATGCAACCAGTCGATCAAATTCCACGATTTGCTGCACACCACGCGTGACTTGGGCGCCGCGGTGCTGGCGACCGGTCACTACGTCGCTTCGCGCGCGCTGCCCGATGGCGGCCGGGCGCTCTATCGCGCCCGCGAGGCCGAGCGCGATCAGAGCTATTTCTTGTTCGCCACCACGCCTGCGCAGCTCGATCTGCTGCGCTTCCCGCTCGGCGACCGCACCAAGGCGGAAACCCGCGACTTGGCACGCCGCTTCGGGCTCCCCGTCGCCGACAAGCAGGACAGCCAGGACATCTGCTTCGTCCCGACCGGGCATTATGCCGACGTCATCGAGCGGCTGCGGCCGGGCGCCGCGGGCCCGGGCGAGATCGTCGATCTCGACGGCCGCGTACTCGGCGGTCATGACGGCATCATTCATTTCACCGTCGGCCAGCGGCGCGGGCTCGGCATCTCAACCGGCTCGCCGCTTTATGTGGTGCGGCTCGACGCCGCCTCGCGGCGCGTCGTGGTCGGCCCGCGCGAGGCGTTGCGCACGAGCCGCATCAGGCTGCGCGACCTCAACTGGCTCGGCGGCGGCTCGATCGAGGAGGCCTTGGCGCATCGTCCCGAAGTCTTCGTGAAAGTCCGCTCGACGCGGCCACCGCGTCCGGCTTGGCTGCGCCATGACTCAGGCGGCGTTGAAGTCGAGCTGATTGCCGGCGAAGACGCCGTGTCGCCCGGGCAGGCTTGCGTGTTCTACGATGCGGCCGAGGGGCAGGCCCGCGTGCTCGGGGGCGGCGTCATCGCCGGCACTATGGCGGCGGTGCAGGCCAAAGACCCGCACGGTGTTGCTCTCGCGGCCGCGCGCTGACGCGACGCGATGGCCGACGAACTCGATAAGGCCGGCATCGCCAGGGCTTATGCGCGCTGGGCGCCGATCTACGATTTGGTGTTTGGCGCGGTGTTCGAGCGCGGCCGCAAGGCGTCGATCGCGGCGGCCGAACGCATCGGCGGCCGCATTCTCGAAGTCGGCGTCGGCACCGGCCTGTCACTGCCCGATTACGCGATGTCGAACCGGCTGATCGGCGTCGATCTATCGGCGCCGATGCTGCACAAGGCCAAGGCGCGCGTCGCCGAGCGCCGGCTCTCCAATGTCGACGGTCTCGCGGTGATGGACGCGCAGCATCTCGGTTTCAAGGATGCGGCGTTCGACGTCGTCGTCGCGCAATATGTCATCACCGCGGTGCCGGATCCGGAGCGCACGCTGGACGAATTCGCGCGCGTCATAAAGCCGGGCGGCGAGATCATCCTGGTCAACCATCTCGGCGCGGAGAAGGGTTTGCGCGCAGCCTGCGAACGATGGTTCGCGCCGCTGGCGCGGCGGCTCGGCTGGCGCCCGGAATTCGGCTGGGAGCGGCTCGCGCAGTGGGCGGCGCGGCACGGCGGCGTGCGCGTCGTTGAACGGCGGCCGATGCCGCCGCTCGGACATTTTTCGTTGATCAGGTTCGCCAAGGCTTAGAGCGTGGCTGATTTTTTCTAAATCGGCGGGGATTCCCGGTTCATCGCGAATATGATTCAAGATGCTGGCTGGATTGGAGGCCAGCATCGGATGGCCCGAGCCTATTCTCTTGATCTGCGCGAGCGGGTGGTTGCGGCGGTGGCAGGCGGCGAGAGCTGCCGCGCGGTGGCGGCGACTTTTAAGGTCAGCGTGGCGAGCGTGGTGAAGGGGTCGCAGCGGTTTCGCGCGACCGGCAGCGCAGCGGCTCACAAGGTGGGTGGCCGGCGGCCCTATGCGTTGGCCGGCGAGCGCGAGTGGCTTTTGGCCCGCCTGGCTGAGCAGCCCGACCTGACGTTGCGGGCGATCGGGGCGGAGCTCGCGGCGCGTGGCGTCAAGGTGAGCCACTTCGCGGTCTGGCACTTCTTCGTGCACGAGGGCATCACCTTCAAAAAAAAGCCTGCACGCCAGCGAGCAGGATCGTCCGGACGTGGCGCGGCGGCGAGCGCAATGGCGAAAGTATCAAGGGCGGCTTGATCCTTCCCGTCTGGTGTTCATCGACGAGACCTGGGCCAAGACCAATATGACGCGAAGCCATGGCCGCGCGCCGCGAGGCCAGCGGCCGCTGGTCGCCAAGGCGCCGCACGGTCGCTGGCGGACGCTGACCTTCCTCGCCGCACTACGTCGCGATCGCATCGAGGCTCCCTGCGTCATCGACGGGCCGATCAACGGCGAAAGCTTCCTGGCCTATGTCGAGCAGCTGCTGATCCCGGCGCTCAAGCCCGGCGACATCGTCATCATCGACAATCTCGGCAGCCACAAGGGAAAAGCGGTGCGGCGCGCCATCCGGGCCGCCGGCGCCAAGCTGTTCTTCCTGCCGCCCTACAGCCCCGACCTCAATCCGATCGAGCAGGTCTTCGCCAAACTCAAAACCCTGCTGCGCAAAGCCGCCGAGCGCACAGTCGAAGCCACTTGGCGCCGCATCGGTGCACTGCTCCAGGCCTTCAGCCCAGCCGAGTGCGCAAACTACTTCGCCAACGCAGGATATGCTTCAAAATAAAACAGTCACGCTCAATCAAAAAACCAGTTCAGCCGCGGCGTTCGGCTTCCCAGTGACCGGAGCATGCCGAGGTCGAGGAGTTTCCCTGCCACAGGCCGCGGCCGGAATCGCCCGACAGCTCGCCGGTGCCGTTGGCGCGCTCGCCGCCGGCGGCGACGCTGACACTGACGCGGCCGCGCGCGTCGACATGGCCGGAAATTTGGAACGAGGGGTCGTTGTAGGTCACCCGGCCGTTGCTGATGTCGAGCGCATAACGATAGGCGCGATCGCAGGTGCCGGCGTCGGTGACGATCAACACGCTCCAGCGGCCGTCGAATGAAGAGTGCGCAACGCCGGCCGGTGCAGCCCATGGCGATGACGTTGACAACGAGAGGGCGATGAACGTCGCCCCCACGATGCTGCGCTTTCGCATAACCTGGCTCCTCAATGGTCGCTACGACTAACTAATTGCGCAAGACCGAAATGTGGACGGCCCGAACGGCGATTCTACTAGCAGAAGAGCCACGTTGCGCCACATCTTGCGTCGCATCGTGGTTGCCGCGGCGTCTATGTATGGTGCGGTTTTCGTTTTGCATAGTGGCGGAGGCGCACCCTGGGATTGCCGCGTACGGTACCCGGCGGGGGCGGCAATGTTGCCATCTGCGGTAGAGTTGCCTCATAATGTGCCCATCGCCGCTGGAGATAGAGCCATGACGGAGCGTGGGCTTGTCTTCGAGGATTTCGCCGACAAGGTCAACGAGGTTTTTGTCATCAGCCAAGACGGCCTGCCGGCCATTCCGCTGACGCTCAAGGAGGCCGAGCTGTTGAACCCGGCCATGGCGCCGCCCGGCCTGCGGCCGCTGTTCTCGCTGACCTTCTTCGCCCGCGACCCGCGCATCTTCCCGCAAAGCCTCTACCGCCTGGAGCACCAGGAGCTTGGTGCGGTGACGATCTTTTTGGTGCCGTCCGCCAAGGACGCCGAGGGCAAACAGTATCGAGATCCTGCGGCGTCTCGATCAGTTCCCAGATGCGCACCCGTCCGACCCCGTAGAAGTTAACGGTGCGAAGCGCATTACCCTCAACCGATCAATAGCATAAAAGCAACCTGCGGTCGCCAGGGAAGTCGGGCTTGGGCGGCGCAATTGGCGGCGAAATCCGCTTGGAAAGCCGGCCGCAGTAGCATAAATGTGCGCTCTCAGCGCAGACACCGAGACTTCCGCCCGCGCCTTGCCGCCGCGGGCCGGTCCGTCCAAGTGTCTGATGCGGTTGGCGGAGTAGCTCAGTTGGTTAGAGCAGCGGAATCATAATCCGCGTGTCGGCGGTTCAAATCCGTCCTC
>CAWGJP010000006.1:0-38088 GCA_963822935.1 uncultured Alphaproteobacteria bacterium | reverse complement strand
TGCAAAACCGTGTACCCCGGTTCAATTCCGGGCGTGGCCTCCAGCCTTCGCGAGCGTAGCGCGGCGAAGGCTGTCGCGCCGTAGCCCACTTGGGCGAAGGCGGACACCCACGCTCGCTATGGCTCGGCAGCCCAGCCGACGAAACTCCCCCGCGCCATCGCCTTTTGCGACGCTTGGCGCTTTCAAAGCCGGTCCGGCTTTGTTATATGCGGCGCGCGGTCGCGAGCAGGCTTTTCCCCGGTAGCTCAGCGGTAGAGCAACCGGCTGTTAACCGGTTGGTCGCTGGTTCGAATCCGGCCCGGGGAGCCAATAGACGTTCTCTTTTGTTCACCACTGTCCACAGCCGCCGAAAATACCGTTGCGCGATCAATGGTTTCGCCCGATGGTCGTCCGCGGCTGTGCATGGCCGTTCGTGAGCAGCCAGAAATTCTGTTGGTAGATTTGTTGGTATCTGTTGGTATCTCCGCCGGGACGGTGCGGGAGGCTACTAGCACGCTATAGGAGCCACCATGGCACTCACAGATAGGACGATCAGCAATCTCAAACCCCAGCAGACCCCCCTCAAGAAGAGCGACGGTGGGGCCTCTACCTCCTCGTAACGCCGGAGGGTTCCAAGCTCTGGCGGCTGGCGTGCCGCTTCGCCGGCAAGCAAAAGTCCATCGCGCTCGGCCTGTATCCAGTGGTTACGCTGGCAATGGCGCGTGAGGCCAAAACGAATCAAAGCGCCTGCTCGCCCAAGGCGTCGATCCCTCCGAAAAAGCGCAAAGCTGACAAGCGGGCCGCTGCGGCGGCGCGGACGTTCGGCGAGGTCGCGGATGAGTGGTTCGACACCAAACGCGAGCCCGAGGCAAAATCCGAGGGCTACGCTCAAGCGCGACCGCTGGCTCAAGGGCGAATGGTTCGATAATCCGGTGCGAATGATTGCAAGTGAGAATGAAGCCGGTGGCCGGTGCTTCATCCATGACGCTGCGAAGTGCAGGTTGAGCAGAGCTAGGAGTTAAGCAGTCGGGCAAATTTCCGATTTCGCCTCGGATGTGATCGACCGTCCCTCTTCGGCAGCATTGTGGGTCAGGGAAATGATCTGGCTAAACTGCTCGGAAATTATCCGCGCTGCGAGATTCTCATTGCCTGCGAGCGTAGCGATCTCGCGAAGCTCCGCAATCGAAGTGAGATCGTCTTCCTCGCAGGTTGCCGCGATCGTCAATCCAATCGAAGCTAGTGGTCTGATTCATTCGGGCGATTCCCAAAATGCCCGAAGCAGTTCAAACTCTCGTCATGAGAGCAGGAATTGTGGTGAACGTCACGCCGCGCGATCGCCGTCAGCTTGAGGCGATTGTGGGCGACCGCAACGCGCCGCAGAAGCATGTTTGGCGCGCCAAGATCATCCTGGCGACTGCCGATGGCTGCGGCACGACTGAGATCATGCGGCGATCCGGCAAGGCCAAGCCAGTGGTATGGCGCTGGCAGGCGCGGTTTATGGCCGAGGGCATCGCCGGGCTGACCCGCGACAAGACGCGCAAGCCCGGCAAGCCGCCGCTGCCGGCAACCACGGTGCAGCGGGTGGTCGATCTGGCGCTGTCGGCGCCGCCGGGAGCAACAACCCATTGGACCGGCCGGATGTTGGCGAAGGCGGCGGGGGTGAGTTTGCGTTCGGTGCAGCGCATTCTTGAGGCCCACCAGCTTGCTCCACACCGCATCCGCACCTTCAAGCTCTCGAACGATCCGAAGTTCGCCGACAAACTCAAGGACGTGATCGGCCTCTATGTCGATCCGCCTGAACATGCGGTCGTGCTCTCGGTCGATGAAAAGAGCCAAATCCAGGCACTCGACCGCACCCAGCCGGGCCTGCCGATGAAGCCGGGTCGCGCCGGCACCATGACGCACGACTATAAACGTCATGGCACCACGACACTGTTTGCCGCCCTCAACGTGCTGGACGGTAGCGTGATCGGACACAACATGAAGCGCCATCGCCATCAGGAGTTCATCCGCTTCCTCAACGCCATCGAGGCAAAGGTGCCGAAACGAAAAACCATCCACGCTATCGTCGACAACTATGCCACCCACAAACATCCCAAGGTGCGTGCCTGGCTGGCCCGGCATCCGCGCTGGACCTTCCACTTCACGCCGACTTCCGCATCCTGGCTCAATGCCGTCGAGGGCTTCTTCGCCAAGCTCACGCGCCGGCGCCTCCAGCGCGGCGTCTTTCGATCCGTCGATGATCTCAAGGCCGCCATCAACCGCTTCCTCGCCGAAACCAACGCCGATCCAAAACCCTTCGTCTGGACCGCCGATCCACGTCGCGTCCTCGCCGCTGTCAAACGCGGGAAACAAGCGTTAGAGTCGGTCCACTAGATGGGAGCGGCGGAAGCACTAATGCCCCCAACCGCCGCTGTCGACCCCGCATGTGGCAGCGCCGGCCGTGGAGAAAAGGCGCAGTTCAACTCCTGTAGCTGACTAGAAGATGCACTAATAGGACGAGTGCAGCCAGCAACAGGTAGCCCATTGTCATAAGGCCTTTGTATTCCGACTGCTGTTTAGGCGCTTCGGCAAACGATTGATGCGACACGCGGACGCCTTCTTGACCTGGCGTGGCTCTCTGGTGAGCAACTTCGTTTAAATTTTCAGCGGCCATGGGCGCTCCTGCGCGGGTTGGGCATCCGCTATCAGCGCCGTAATCGAATTTCATTAACACTAAGGAAACACTGCCGCAGATATGTTGCGGTGTTTCCACTCCAGAATGTCAATCATGTTCCAAGTCTATAGCTGCCTCACAACCGAACACGACCTTCGGCTGGTGGTCCTGGCTGGCATGGTCTGCCTGCTGGCGAGCTTTTCCGGCTTGACGCTCTTCCAACGTGCGCAGGCGCGCCGTGGCAGCGCACAGATACCCTGGGCCGTTGGAGCAGGTCTCGCCACCGGGTCGGGAATCTGGACGACGCATTTTGTGGCCATGTTGGCCTATACGCCGATTGTTCCCATTGCCTATAACCTCTTTCTCACGCTGATCTCTCTTTTGATTGCAATCGTAGTCTGCGCGTTTGGATTTATTATCGCTCTCAATGGGCGTCATGCCGCAGTTGGAGGAGCGGTGCTCGGAATCGGCGTGGGCCTCATGCACTTCACGGGCATGAGCGCGCTGGAAATGCCCGGCCACATTCACTGGTCCAAAATGCTGGTTCACAGCGCAGTCGCGTTTGGCGCGGTGTTTTGCGCCGCATCGCTTTGGATTTTGAGAAATTCAAACAAAGCGGCAAGCTTGGCGAAAGCGGTTGTTCTGCTGACCTTGGGCATTGTGCTGCTGCATTTTACCGCCATGGGAGCTGTTACCGTCGTCCCCGATCCCACCCGCCAATTTTCAGGTTTTTCCGTCGCCCCCGGATTGTTGGCGATAACAGTAGCCAGTACAGCGGGCGGCATCCTTGGCATTTGTCTTGTTGCCGCGTTTGCCGATAAATCCACCAGGAGACAACATTCGATCATCGACCATGCTCTCGACCTCATGCCTCAGGGTCTGGTCATGTTCGACGGAAACAAGCGCCTAATCCTCTGGAACAAACAATACGAAGATATTTATTCTCTGCGTGATCGGCTCAAAATGGGCATGACGCTCGTTCAGGTCATGCAGCAGCGTCACCTGGCCGGCACTCTGAAAGAGGATCCCGTAGAATATGCCCAGCGCGCCGAAGCGGCGGCAAGCGGCGGAAAAGAGTTCAAATATATCTTTAAGCTCCCCAATGGCCGCACCATCTCCGGTTCAAATCGGTCTCGGTCGGACGGCGGCTGGGTTTCCACCCACGACGATATCACCGAGCGGGAGAATTTTGAGCTGCAACGCAACGCGCTCGAATTTGAGCAGGCGCGTCGAGCAAGCGTCGAGTTGGCGATCGAACTCTTCCGGAATTCCGTTGCCGCACTTTTCGATAATGTGAATGAAAGTCTCACCTCCATGCGGTCCACGGCGAATGGACTCCTTGGCAGCGCTTGCAAGACGTCAGAGAAGATTTCAGCCACCACCAAGTCCTTCGAAGAAGCTACCGCCAATATCGGTGTCGTAGCTTCCGCCGTACGTGAGCTTTCAATGTCGATCACCGGCATGAGCGCGCAAATCGGCCAGACGTCGGCCATCGCCGCGGTTGCCACGCAAGAAGCTCAAGCGACGGATGGCGAGATGGCCGGTCTGGCGAGCGGGGCCGAACGCATCGGCGAGGTCGTTGAGCTTATCAAAAGCATCGCAGCGCAAACCAATCTGCTGGCGTTGAATGCGACCATCGAAGCTGCCCGCGCGGGCGAGGCCGGGCGAGGCTTTGCGGTTGTGGCTTCGGAGGTAAAGGCCCTCGCCGTTCAAACCGCACGCGCGACCGAGGACATTGCCAAACACGTCGAAGCGGCTCAAAGCTCGACAGGGGTCGCGGTATCAACAATCCGCCGCATCACGACGCGAATGCAGGAGATCGATAAGTCTGCAGCCCAGGTGGCTTCCGTCATTGCGCACCAAAGCATGGCGACGGAGGAGATATCTCACAACATCTTTGCTGCGTCAGATGGAGCATCCCAAGTTGCGGATGTCCTCGGGGAGGTATCCGGCGCAACACAAGACGCGCGCAACTCTGCCGAGATCGTGCTTTGCGCCTCAGACGCCGTGGCATCGACGGTCGTCGAACTCAGACGAAAAGTCGAGGAGTTTCTGGGCCGCGTTGCCGCCTAGCAGCGCCTAACGGAATCATCCGAAGTCGTCCTAGATCGGCGGCAGCTCTGCTTAGGGCTCAAACCGAATTCATGCCGTATAGGCCGTTTCGCGGTGCGTTTGGCTCATGTCATGCAGGATGGATTTTCGGTGCGTATCGGCGTCGGCGGAAGTGGTTGACCAAGATTTATTCTGAAGGTGCGGAGTACCACCGACTCAGTTTAAGACGGCACCCTCGCTTCGCAGCCGACATTCATCGATCGTTAATCATACATACCCACCATCGCGGCAGCTTT
Source organism: uncultured Alphaproteobacteria bacterium (assembly GCA_963822935.1). Lineage (GTDB taxonomy): Bacteria > Pseudomonadota > Alphaproteobacteria > Rhizobiales > Xanthobacteraceae > BOG-931. The sequence continues at coordinate 33,105 of CAWGJP010000006.1, read as the reverse complement.
GCGAGGAGGCGCGAATCATGGCGCAAAATCTGGCTTACGTCTTGCCACGAGCGGTCATCGTGCTGCTGGGATGGGGCGCGATGTATTTTATCCTCACCGCGCTCGCGCCGCGGCTAGCGCCAGTGATTGTCTACTTCACCGGCATATCCTGGGTATTGGCCGGTATCGTCTGCTTCGGATACCTTTACAGGCTGCGGCGCGAGGCGGCGTTGCTGCAAGAAAGCTCCGTCGCCACGCGCCAAAAGGCGACCTGACGCGCGCTCCGTACGGCGCTACAGAGTCCGACGGCCGTTCGTAGGACCGGATCTTTAGCCGCCGGCCCTATTCCAGCCGCGGATGCGATCGCCGTAAACGTCAAAACCTTTCGGCGTCACCACCACCGTATCTTCCAGCTTGATAAATCCGCGTTGAGGATGCTGGAGCGTGGTTTCCACCGAGATCACCATGCCGGTTTCCAGCGGCCGGTCGGCGTCGTAGGCGTCGTAAGGCACCGGACCCGAATTGGTCAGCCGCGGCGCCTCGTGGCTGACGAGCCCCATGCCATGGGCGAGGAATTCGGTGTGATTGTGCACCTTGGATTTATGCAGCACGGCGTTGGCGGCGGCGTAGATCTCCTTGCCGAGCGCGCCGGGCCGGATTGGCTTCATCGAGGCCTGCTCGACGGCTTCGACCTCGGCCAGAAGGTCAACAAGTTCGGCATCCGGCTCGCCGATGACGCCCATGCGCGCGACGTCGCCGATATAGCCGTGATAATTGCCGCCGGAATCGAGCGAAAGCACGTCGCCCTTTTCCCAGCGCTGATCGGACGGCGCGCGGTTATGACTTGAACCCGCCGCGATCAGGCAATAATCGAACGTCAGGCCGCGCGACGTCTCCTCGCGGCGCAACGCTTCCGCCAACTCGGCCTTGGTCGCGCCGACGCCAAAATTCTTGATTACCGCCTGCATGGAATCGATCACTTTGTCGGAGGCTATGCGCAGCATTTCGAGTTCCTGCGGCGACTTCACCGCGCGCAGCCGCTCCAGCACGAACAGCGCATCGACATAGTCGCTGCTGGGAAAAACTTTGCGCAGCGCGGCCACGGCGTCGACCGGTGCGAATGCGGTCTCGATGCCGATCCGCTTCGGCTTCGGCGTAAGCTTGCGCGCGTATTCCGCAGCCTTCTCCATGGCATCGATCGAGCCCGAGCTTTTGGTGTTGACCTCGGCGACCCAGAACGGCGTCACCTCGTTTTGAAAGCGATCCATGCGATGACCGAAAAAGCCTGCCTTCTGCGGTTCGCCTTTGACATAGACGAAGATCGGCAAATAGCGGCTCAAGCCCATCGCATCCATGGATTCGAAAAAGAACGAGCGATGGCCGCCGAGCAGATATTGAATGTTGTGCTTTGACGTCGCGATCAGCACATCCACCCCGGCGTCGTCCATCAGCCGGTCGAGGCGCGCGGTGTCGAATGGGGCCGTTCGCTTGGTGACGTCGAGCATGATCGATCTCCCTCAAAGGCCTATTGAAACTTCAGCTTAACAAATCCCGGCAGCTTCAAGAACCCGTCCGGTTGAGGCCCTGCCCCGCCGTGGCGGCAAGCCTCGCCGAGCGTCGGCTAGGCCCACAATTCGGCGCTGGCGAGTTTGGCGCCCTGGACCAGCGCTTCGAGCTTTGCCCACATGATGCTCGGATGCACCCGGCGATGGAACGGTCCTTGGGCAAAGCCGCAATCGGTTCCGGCCAGGAAATTCTCGCGTCCGACTAGCCGCGCAAGCCGGACAATGCGCTCGGCGACCAATTCGGGATGCTCGACGACATTGGTGGCGTGGCTGATCACGCCGGGGATAAGGAGGCGATCCCGCGGCAGCTTGGCGCTTTCCCAAACCCGCCACTCGTGTTCGTGGCGCGGATTAGCGCCTTCAATGACATAGGCGCCGACCTTCATGCCAAGAACGAGGTCGACAATATCCTTGAGTGGCACATCTGTGGTGTGCGGTCCCGGCCAGCTCCCCCAGCAGACATGATAGCGGATGCGATCGGCCGGCAGGCCGGCAATAGCTTCGTTGAGCACGTCGACCTGCAGCGCGAGCCATTTGCGGTAATCGGCGAAACTTCCCGGCGGCACCATCCGGTCATAGGTAACGGCGGCGCGCGCATCGTCGAGCTGCAGCACAAAGCCGGCGTCGATGATCATGCGATATTCGGTACGCATCGCCGCTCCGATGGCGCGGATCAACTCTTCCTCGTTCTTGTAAAATTCATTCTTGCGATCCGGAATGACGCTCGCCGGCGCGGCCACCGGCATGAATGCTTCTTCGACTTTTGCATTCTTGAGCGCGGCCTTGAAATTCGCGATATCGCGCTCAAGCTCGGCCTGCCCGGTATAGCTGATCGGACCGACGCAGACCGCTTCGATCGTGGTCGCGACGCCCTCGCGCGCGTCAAGCTCGGCGTAGAATTCGGCGAATTGCTCGCGATCGACGCCGCGCGTGAACGGATTGCGGCCCGGCTGGACCGGCCGCCGCTCGAAGCCGGAAAGCCGTTCCAGCATGTATTGCGACCAGCTGATCGATTTGCCGAATTCGCCGTCGCTGACGACATCGATCCCGACGTCGGCCTGTTTGTGCACGACGTTGGCGACGGTTTGCTGCAGGCAGGTTTCGTAGGCGGACTTGTCGTACGGCTTGCCGGCCTGTTTGGCGCGCAAAAAATCCTGCAATGCGGGCGGACGGATCAGGCTGCCGACATGCGTTGTCAGGATGCGGTCGCTGCTGCGCTTCATTCTACACCTCGTCGACGCCCTCGTTGCGGGCGGCGGTGAACTGATACAGGCTCAAGCGAGTTTCGCAATGGTGTCTGGTCGGAAGCCATGCGTCGTTCGTTGGGCCGTATCCCATCTCGCTCCGGGCATTATGGCGCGGTAGTTTGTTAGCAGCGCTCGCAAGCGGCGCAGTTACCGGTGGAGGATTTCATGACGTTATTGACGAGGCGCTCGCTGGCGTTACTGCCGTTTTTTGCACCATTGCTTTCAAGCGAGTCTGCGCGCGCGGCCGAACTCAATCCGGCCGCCGTGACGTTCAAACTTCCCGATCAGATCCCATGGTCGCAGCCGAGCCCGGCTGGAGCGCAGAATGCGGTGCTGGCCGGCGACCCATCCAAGGAGGGGCTTTACGTCGTCATGGTGAAGTGGCTGGCAGGCAATCACTTCAGCCATCCGCATTTCCATCCGCACGACCGCTTCATCACCGTGCTCAAGGGCGTCTGGTGGGTTGGTACCGGTACGAAATTCGATCCGGACGGAACCGTACCGATGCCGGCCGGCACATTCGTGACGCATTATGGACAACAGGTTCACTTCGACGGCGCTAAGGACGAAGACGCAGAGTTACTCATCGTCGGCGAAGGGCCTGGGACGTCAACGCCTGCCGAAGTCAAGTAAGGGTTTGGAATCGCGCTATTAGGCTGCGGACCGGGCAGCCGCTTTGGCAACGGCGAGCGTATCGCCGGCGGCGCGCATGCCGCGATCGAGAATGAGCTCGATGGAGGCGATCTCGATGCGGTTGCGGCCGTTATCCTTGGCGCGATAAAGCGCGTGATCGGCCTGCGCCAATAATGCCGAGATATCGAGCACCGCGTCGTAGCTGATGACGATGCCGATGCTCACCGTAGCGACGACGGGCCTGCCATCGACTTCGCAGGTCGCTGCGGCAAATGAACGGCGGATGTCTTCGGCGATCGCCATCGCCCGCTCGCGCGGCGCGTCGACTAGCATTGCCGCGAATTCCTCGCCGCCGAGCCGGCCGAACAGATCCGCGCGGCGAAAGCAATTGCCGGCGACATCGGCGAAAAGCTGTAACACACGATCGCCGATGGCGTGACCGAAGCGATCGTTGATCGATTTGAAATTGTCGAGGTCGAGCAGCATGACCGCGAGCGCGCGCGAATTGGTCGCTTGCCGGCGCAGTTGCACTTCGCCGGCCTGCAGAAAGGCGCGGCGGTTGGCGATGCCGGTGAGCGGATCGACCAGCGCTGCGGTCCGGTGGCGATATTCGGTGCGTTCCTTGGCCATCGCCAGCAGAATGAAAGCGATCGAGATCGTGAACAGCAGCGCCTCAAAGCTCAGCACGGTAAGCCAGACGCTCTGGAACATTTTGTCGCCCTTGGGCGTCCATGGCAGCAGGGCGCCGAGCGGAGTCCGCAACAGATAAAGCGAACCGTGGGCGAACAGCATGAAGATCGCCGGCCAACGTGACACCAGAGGCTCGCTGCGGCCGCGCCAGAATTCATAGGCCGTGGCCCAGGTGTAGGCGGTGATGATGCCGGAGCTCAAGAGCACGCGGACATCCCACGCCGCGGCGATGCCGGGCACGCGGCACAACACCAGCCACAGCGCGGCGCCGCCGAACAAAAGGATCGGCAGCGGCCGGCGGTGATCGAAAACGCGCGCGCCGGTCCAAGTCAGCGCGAACGCGGTAAATAACAAGGCGTTGGCGAGATCGATCGAGATCAGATCGGAAACCGTGCCGTACATGCCGAACAGCATGATCGACGCTGCTCGCAAGAGATCGGCGAAGCCCCACCATGCCACCGCGTAGATCGCCGTGTTCTGGACCCATGCGAACAGCAGCAGCAATCCTAGGATCGCCTCCACGTAGATGGTCACCAGAAACAAGGTGTTGACGTCGAGATTTATCATGCAGAACCAGGTTGAGCGGACGCGGGCGCCGCGTGCTGAAAACCCCGTCGTGCCGGCATAGCGCGCTTGCGGGAAACAATCGGTGAATAGCCATAGCCGCCGATGCGCCATGCATCGCTATGGTTTCGAGGACGTTGCGCAAATCGGCGGCATTTTCATGAGCCTTGTTTCCAGGCCGGGCGTCACCTATTTTCTCCCGGCCGGAAAGCGCCTAACCATGCAATTTGCCAACGGAATCACCGAAGCGATCGGCAACACGCCGCTGATCAAACTCAAGCGCGTTTCAGCGGCGACCGGCTGTACCATCCTTGGCAAGGCCGAGTTCATGAATCCCGGCCAGTCGGTCAAGGACCGCGCGGCTTTGTTCATCATTCAGGACGCGGTGAGGAAGGGCGAGCTACGCCCCGGCGGCGTCATCGTCGAAGGAACGGCCGGCAACACCGGCATCGGTCTTGCGCTCGTCGGCAATGCCATGGGCTTCCGCAGCGTCATCGTCATTCCGGAAACCCAGAGCCAGGAGAAGAAGGACACGCTGCGGCTGTGCGGCGCGGAATTGATCGAAGTGCCCGCGGTGCCCTACTCCAATCCGAACAATTACGTGAAACTCTCCGGACGGCTCGCCGCGCAGCTGGCCAAGACCGAAAAAGCCGGTGCGATCTGGGCCAACCAGTTCGACAACGTCGCCAATCGGCGGGCCCACATCGAGACCACAGGCCCGGAAATCTGGCGGCAGACCGACGGCAAGGTCGACGGTTTTTCCTGCGCAGTCGGCACCGGCGGCACGCTCGCCGGCGTGGCGATGGCGCTCAAAGAGCGCAACAAGGCCGTTCGCATCGCGCTTGCCGATCCGATGGGCGCGGCGCTCTACAGCTACTACACGACCGGCACGCTCAAATCGCAGGGCTCCTCGATCACCGAGGGCATCGGCCAGGGCCGCATCACCAACAATCTCGAAGACGCGCCGATCGACATCGCTTATCAGATTCCCGACGCCGAAGCGGTGCCGATCATCTTCGATCTGCTCGAGCATGAGGGGCTGTGCCTCGGCGGCTCGTCCGGCATCAATATCGCCGGCGCCGTTCGCCTCGCAAAGCAACTCGGCCCCGGCCACACCATCGTGACCATCCTGGCCGATTACGGCACGCGCTATCAGTCCAAGCTGTTCAATCCGCAGTTCCTGCGCGAAAAGAACCTCCCGGTGCCGGCCTGGCTCGAGCGCAAGTCGAGCATCAGCATTCCCTACGAATGAACTTCATCCATTCACCCGCGTTAGCGCATTGAGAACAATCATGTTGCAAGCTGTAAATACCCCCTCCCCTCCGCCGACGAGCCGCTTTCTGGTATCGACCGACTGGCTTGCCGAGCGCTTACAAGATCCGCACGTGGTCGCCATCGACGGCTCTTATTTTCTGCCGACGCAGAAGCGCGATGCCCACGCCGAATATCGTGACGGCCATATTCCCGGCGCGGTATTCTTCGACATTGAAGCCGTGAGCGACCATTCCACCGAGCTGCCGCATATGCTGCCCGGAACGACGCAATTCGGCGACGTCGTCGGCCGCCTTGGCATCGGCGATGGCGATACGGTGGTGGTCTATGACTCCACCGGTCTGTTCTCGGCGCCGCGGGTGTGGTGGACATTCCGGGTGTTCGGCGCGCAGTCCGTTTATATCCTCGACGGCGGCCTGCCGAAGTGGAAGGCCGAAGGCCGCCCACTCGATAAGGGCGACACCAAGCGTGCGCCGAAAACATTCACCGCGAAGATGAATGTTGGCGCGGTCGCCATGCTGGACGATGTGCGCATGGCGCTCACCGACGACAGCGTACAAGTCGTCGACGCGCGCTCGGCCGAACGCTTTGCCGGCAAGGCGCCAGAGCCTCGCCCCGACCTGCATTCCGGCCATATGCCGGGCGCCTTCAACGTCCCCTACGACAGGCTTCTTGAAAACGGCCGCCTCACTTCGCGTGACAAAGTCACGAAGGCATTCACCTCCGCCGGCGTCGATCTCGATAAGCCGATCATCACCAGTTGCGGCTCCGGCGTCACCGCGGCGATTTTGACCTTTGCCCTGGAATTGCTCGGCAAGGAACCTAAGGGTCTCTACGACGGCTCCTGGGCGGAATGGGGCTCACGTCCCGACCTGCCGTTCGAGCGCGACAAATAATGCCAAACGCCATGCCCGTCGCCTGGTGACACGACCAGGTTTCGGGTGGGCCTTCCTTGCCACCTTCCCGTTAGCCATCCTCGGCATTGTCAAAGCTTAGAGCGAAGCAACGGTGAGATATGGCCACCAAAACCTACGGCACGGTCGATCCCGAACGACTGAAGGCGATGAGCGGGCTCGAATTCGTCCAAGGCCTTGTCAGCGGAGCGCTGCCGCTGAACACGATGGCACGGACATTGGGCTATGACGTGGTCGAGGCCGAAAGTGGTCGCGTCGTCCTAACGCTCGAGCCGACGGACGCTCACCTCAATCCCTGGGGCACGGTGCACGGCGGCCTTGCGGCAACCCTTCTCGATAGCTGCATGGGCCTCGCCATCCAGTCGATGCTCGAAAAAGGCACCGGCAGCACGACGCTCGAGTTCAAGATTTCGCTGGTCCGGGCCATTAAGCCAGGGACGGGCCAGGTCAGGGCCGAGGGCAAAGTCCTCAATTGCGGCCGCCGTGTCGGCACTGCGGAAGGCTGGCTCACCGACGCCCAGGGCCGGCTATTCGCGCACGGCACGACGACGTGCCTCATTTTCCCGAGTTAATGGGCCAGTCCCGTTGCGGGATAATCTTGTTCATATCGGCACCCAAGCGGCATTTTCATTCTATGATGCGAGGTATAATGAGGATGTAGGCGACGCAAAGGGAGGAGCGCATGATTTTCCGCCAGCTCTTCGACGCCACCTCCGGGACCTATACCTATCTCCTCGCCAGCAGGCCGGGCGGAGAAGCGCTGGTCATCGATCCGGTGCTGGAAAAGGTCGAGCGCTATCTGCAGCTCATCCGCGAGCTCGACCTGAAACTCGTCAAGGCCGTCGATACCCATCTGCACGCCGATCACATCACCGGGCTCGGCGCGCTGCGCGACCGCACCCGCTGCGTCACGGTGATGGGCGAGAACACCAAGGCCGACGTCGTCTCGATGCGGGTTGCCGAAGGCGACCGCGTGGAAATCGAAGGCCTGCGCCTCGACGTTCTGTACACGCCCGGCCATACCGACGATTCCTATTCGTATCTGTTGGCCGACCGGGTCTTCACCGGCGACACGCTGCTCATCCGCGGCACCGGCCGCACCGATTTTCAGAACGGCGATCCGCGCGCGCAATACGATTCGATCTTCAACAAGCTTCTGAAACTGCCGGACGCCACGCGCGTCTATCCGGCGCACGATTATAAGGGCGATACCGTCTCAACCATCGGCGAGGAAAAGCTCCACAATCCGCGGCTCCAAGTAAAATCGATGGACGAATATACCGCGCTGATGAACGGCCTGAAGTTGCCAAATCCAAAAATGATGGACGTCGCGGTCCCCGCCAATATGCGCGTCGGCCTGCATCAGGAGGAGGTGGAGCGCAAAGGCTGGGCGCTGACCGCAACGCAAGCCATCGCTCTGCGCGGCCGCCCCAACATTGCCATCGTGGATTTACGCGAGAAGAGCGAGCGCGAAAAGCACGGCATTATTCCGGGTGCGCTGCACGCCCCCTATGCGAGCCTGCAGGAAGGGATCGCGGCCGGCGGCGTGCTCCACGAATTGGCCACATCGGCAGGCAAGCGCATCGTCTTTCTGTGCGCCTTCGGCGAGCGCTCGGCGATGGCGGTACAGGCGGCGCAGGATGGCGGGCTGAAAACCGCCTGCCATATCGCCGGCGGCATTGACGCCTGGAAGAAGGCGGACGGCCCTCTGGCGCGGTGAATATCAGAATTGAGGCCGAACGTTCGCCGAGCCTTCGGTACTAGCGGCAGGCGCCTTGCGAGCGAGCGGTATTGAGCGCGCCCGATGCGGCGAGCCAATCCGGCAATCCATAGGCAATCTTGGTCCAGCCGACGCCCCACGGGTTATCGGCGCTATCCCACCAAATCTTGCACCAACCATTATCCAATCGAACCACGGCATAGTCGGCGCGCGCCGGGGTCGAAGCGGCAAAGCCAAGCGTCAGCACGGCAACCGCGAAAGCCAGTCGTTTCATCGCGAACCTCTTCCTGCGCCCGCCCGCAAACTTCACATAGGTGGCCGCCAAAGGAGCAGCAAGGGAGCGGCAAGGTAGCGGCAAGTCCGTAAATGCCGGCGATTCAATGCGAAAGCCGCAGGCACAAGTCCTGCGGCTTCCGTCTTCGCGCCCGCTGCAGGGAGGGAGTTCAGCGAGCGCCGGTAATATCCAACCGGCTTAGAGCTGCGAGCCCTGATCGGTGTCGTTGCCGTCATTGCTCTGGCCGAAATGGCGGCCGTGCTGCCAGCCATGTGCGCCGCCGTCACCTTGGCCCTCACCCTGCCGCCAGCCGCGTTCCATGAAGGCGTGCATGCGCGCGTGCGGCCGCAAAATGCGCGCGAGCTTCATGAAGCGCGCCTTCTGATCGTCGTTGAGGCTCTGATAGAGCGGCGCGCCGGCGTCGGCGACCTTCTTCAGCGCGGTGCCGCGCTTGGCAAGATTGTCGGCGCGGCGCTCCAGCCGATCGAACGGTGTCGACAGCGCTTGCTGCTCGCCGGACAAGCGAGTCTGGATGCGTTGGATGCGCAATTGTGCCATGTCGCGCAGCGCCTGCTCAAACGGCGGCCAGTTTTTGGCTTGGTCTGGCGTGAGCTCGAGGCCCGCTTTGAGCGCGGCGATCCGCGCGTCGGTGAACGCGGTGATGTCGGCGGGGCTCGGCATGTGGCGATGTTCGAAACGCGGACCGGCGCCGTCCGCATTGTCGCGCCCACCGAACCCTTGCTGCGCGTAGACCAACGAAGTGCCGGCGAGAGCAACTAATGCCGTCGCGGCGATGACCGGTTTGAGCATATGATCCTCCTCGGATTCAAGGTTGAGCAAAATAATGGACTGCGACGACCGGAACTCAAGTTAAAGTTTCGCCATGTCGGCCATGGAATGAATTACAACTTCGTAATTCCTTTCGATCGCAATGTTCATGAACAAACTTGCAGTCTTGCGTGCGGCGCGTTTTTGCTACGGAACGCTCGCGTTCACCGCAAGACTTGCTGCAGGAACAACCGCGTGCGCTCGTGCTGCGGATGCCCAAAAAACGCCTGAGGCTCGTTGATTTCGACGATCTGTCCGTCGTCCATGAAAATGACGCGATCGGCGACTTCTCTGGCAAAACCCATTTCATGGGACACGACCAGCATGGTGATGCCGTCGTTCGCCAGCTCAACCATGGTGTCGAGCACTTCCTTGACCATTTCCGGGTCGAGCGCCGAGGTCGGCTCATCGAACAGCATGATGTTCGGGCTCATGCACAACGCGCGCGCGATCGCGACGCGCTGCTGCTGGCCGCCAGACAGCCGTGCCGGGTATTTTTGCGCCTGCTCCGGGATCTTGACGCGGGTCAAATAGCGCATCGCGAGCGCTTCGGCGTCCTTCTTCGGCATGTGCCGCACCCAGATCGGCGCCAGCGTGCAGTTTTCCAGCACGGTCAGGTGCGGAAACAGATTGAATTGCTGAAACACCATGCCAACGTCACGGCGCACCGCGACGATATGCTTGGGATCGTCGGTCAACTCGATACCGTCGACGACGACGCGACCGCGCTGCCAGTCCTCCAGACGATTGATGCAGCGCAGCAGCGTCGACTTGCCGCCGCCCGAGGGACCGCAGATGACGATGCGCTCGCCGCGGCTCACGGTGAGATTGATGTCGCGCAGCACGTGAAAATCGCCATACCATTTGTGCAGGCCGACGATCTCAACCGCCGTTTCGGCTCTGGGGTCGGCTTGGGGAACCTCGGGACCCGCCATCACAAAGCCTTCAGCGCCGATGCGCTCTTGCCAGCCGCGCTTCCACGTTGCGGGCATAACGCGACATGCCGTAGCAGCAGACGAAGTAGACCAAGGCGGCGAAAGCATAGCCGGTCACGCTGGTGACCGGCGTCGCCCAGCGCGGATCGGCGCGCGCCGCCTCAATGGTGCGCAAGAAGTCGAATATGCCGACGATGAAGACCAGCGTCGTATCCTTGAACAAGCCGATGAAGGTGTTGACGATGTTGGGTAGCGTGACGCGTAAGGCCTGTGGCAGGATAATATGCGCCATCATGCGCCAATACGGCAGGCCGAGCGCCTGCGCCGCCTCGTATTGGCCGCGCGGGACCGCCGCCAGCCCGCCACGCACGACCTCAGCCATATAGGCCGAAGCGAACAGCGCCACTCCGATCAGCGCGCGCAAAAACTTGTCGGGCGACAACCGCTCCGGGACGAACAACGGCAGCATCACGCTTGCCATGAACAGCACCGTGATCAGCGGCACGCCGCGGACGAATTCGATGAAAATCACGGCGAAGAATTTCACCGCGGGCAGCTTGGAGCGGCGCGCCAGCGCCAGCAAAATGCCAAGCGGCAAGGATGCGACGATGCCGACGGTGGCGACCACGATCGTGACCAGGATACCGCCCCAGAGCGCGGTCGGAATGTCGACCAGACCGAGCCGCGGGACGCCGCTTAAAAATAAGTAGGACAAAGCCGGCAGCACTATGAAGAAATAGACGGCGCCAAGATCGCGGCGCGGCGCCGACAGCCAGGCGAGCCAGGCGATACCGACCGCCAATGCCGCAAAGAACACATCGACGCGCCAGCGTTCGAAAAGCGGATAAAAGCCGTAGACGAAATAAGAAAACCAGACGCGCACGAACGCCCAGCAGGCGCCGGGTTCCGGCAGCTGTGGCGACGCCAAACAAGCCTCGCGATCGTTCCCCGACCACACCGCATCGAACAAGAAGAACCGCAGCAAGGGCGGCACCGCCCAGGCGAGGAAAACGATGCATACGAGCGTCAGCGCGATATTGCCCGGCGACGAAAACAAATTGTCCCGCAGCCAGCCGATCGCGCCCGCCCGGCCTGCCGGTGGCGGCAACCGTTGCCCCGGCGCAGCGCGAATATAACTCCGTTCGACCATTGCCGTCATCTCAGCGCTCCTCAACGGCAATCGCGTAGCCATACAGATTCATCAGAAACGATGTGATCAGGCTAATGAACAAATAAACCGCCATGGTGATGGCAATGACCTCGACAGCCTGGCCGGTGAGATTAAGCACGCTGCCGGCAAAGACCTGGACCAGATCGGGATAGCCGATGGCCACCGCCAGTGAGGAGTTTTTGATCAGATTGAGATATTGGCTGGTCAGCGGCGGTACGATGACACGCATGGCCTGCGGAACGACGACGAGCCGCAGTGTCGTCCCGGAAGCCAAGCCGAGCGCCTCCGCCGCCTCGGTCTGCCCGTGCGCCACCGCCAAGACCCCGCCGCGCACCGCCTCGGCGATAAATGCCGCAGTGTAGATCGACAGCGCCAATAGCAGCGCGGCAAATTCTGGAAGTATTTCGACACCGCCTGCGACATTGTAACGGCCCATCGTGGGAAAACTGAAGGACAATGGGGCGCCGGTTAGCGCAAACACTACGGCCGGCATGAGGACGAGGAGGCCGAGCACCGCCCAAAGAATCCGCACCGGCTCCCCCGTACGGTCCTGCCGGCGGCGCGACCAGAGGTGCAGGACGATGCTCGCCGCGACCCCGAGCATGAGCGCGCCGAGCACGTAGCCAAAGCCCGGGAATACCTCCGGCCGCGGTAGAAACAGCCCGCGATTGTTGAGAAGGCCGCCGCCGGGAAGCGAAACGCTGCCGCGCACCAGCGGCAGCGCGCGCAGCACGGAATTGTACCAGAATAATAGCTGCAACAAGAGCGGCACGTTGCGGATCAACTCGACATACCCGCCGGCAAGGTGAGAAACGAGCCAATTGCGCGACAGCCGCGCGATGCCGATGGCAAAGCCGAGCACGGTCGCAATCACGATTCCGATGCCTGACACCAACAACGTATTGAGAAGGCCGACCCAGAAGGCGCGGCCGAAGGTCGAGGTGCTTGCCGAATAGTCGATCAGCGTCTGGCTGATGTCGAAACCGGCGGTATTGTTCCAGAAACCTAAGCCGGAGGTAATGTGGGAATTGGCGAGATTCTGTGCCGCGTTATGGATCGCCGCATAAGCTGCGCCGCCGACGATGACGACCAGTACGACCTGCAGCACAATATTTACCGTCCGCCGCGCGGCCGGCGACGAAGGCGACAATCGAATGGACTGCGGCATCGGCGGGCCCGCAGCGACACCGGCCGGCGAACGCCGTCCGCTCAGCGGATCGGCAGCCCGTATTGCAGGCCGCCCTTGGTCCACAGCGCATTGAGACCGCGGGCAATCTTCAACGGCGAACCCTGACCGACGTTACGCTCAAAACTTTCGCCGTAATTGCCGACGGCCTTGATAATCCGATAGGCCCAATCTTTGGTCAGGCCGAGCGATACGCCGAATTGGCCCTCGACGCCCAGCAGGCGGCGGATGTCGGGAGCGTCCGATTTGAGCATATCGTCGACATTGTGCTGGTTGACGCCGAGCTCTTCGGCATCGACCATCGCATAATGCGTCCAGCGCACGATGTCTTCCCAAGAATTGTCGCCTTGGCGGACCGCCGGACTAAGCGGCTCCTTGGAGATGATCTCCGGCAGCACGATATTGGCATTCGGGTCGGCAAGCTGCAGCCGCGAGGCGTAGAGCCCCGACGAATTGGTGGTAAACGCATCGCAACGGCTACTATCATAGGCCTTGATCGCTTCATCGATCGTCGCGAAGGTCACACTTTTGAGCGACATGTGATTTTGCCGGAAATAATCGGCGAGATTAAGCTCGGTGGTGGTGCCTTGCTGCACGCAGACCGAGGCGTCGTTGAGCTCGAGCGCGGAATTTACTTTCAGCGATTTGCGCACCATAAATCCCTGGCCGTCGTAGAAATTCACCGCCGCAAAGTCGATGCCGAGGGTGGTATCGCGCTCCATGGTCCAGGTGGTGTTGCGCGACAAGACGTCGACCTCGCCGGATTGCAGCGCCGTGAAGCGGTTGGCGGCAATGAGCGGCACGAATTTGACCTTGGTCGGATCGTTGAAAATTGCGGCGGCGAGGGCCCGGCAGAAATCGACGTCAAATCCGGTCCAGTTGCCTTGCGGATCGGGCATGCCGAATCCGGCCAATTGGCCGTTTGAGCCGCAATTGAGCGCGCCGCGATCCTGCACCGCCTTGAGCGTCGCCGACTGCGCCCACGCCGCTTGCGCGCCTAAGCAAAGCGCTATTGCAATAGCGAAAGCCGTGGCTGCACGTTTCATGATGCTACTCATGATTTGGCCTTTCAGCATGAGCTTGCGCGCAAATGCCCCGCGATTAAGCGCGCCTGGGAAGGTGACCTGCCGGTCCGGTTATCGGCATCTGAGAACGATCGCGCTTTAAGGTCAAGGGGTTGACGAGATCGCTCAATCCCGGGGTAATGCGGCAAACATGCCGATTAGGCCAATCGAATCGAGCTAGAGCCATGAATGACAAAGGAAACGACCGCCCGCCGCGGTCGCGGCGCACGGCGACGAAGCTGGTGACGGCTGGGCGCGATCCCAAATCCTATTACGGCTTCGTCAATCCGCCGGTCTATCACGCCTCGACCGTGCTCTATCCGTCGGCGGAGGACTACGTCGCGCACCGCGCGCGCTACCAGTACGGCCGGCGCGGCACCCCGACGACGGAGGCCCTTGAACTTGCGCTGCAGGAGCTGGAGGGCCCGCAATGCGCCGGCGTCGCACTGGTGCCATCGGGACTGGCCGCGATTTCGAGCGCGCTGCTGGCGGTCGTGCATTCCGGCGATCACGTGCTGGTCGCCGACAGCGCCTACGGGCCGACGCGCACGTTCTGCGATCAAATTCTCACCAGGCTCGGCGTCACCACGACTTATTACGATCCGCTCATCGGCGCCGGCATCGCCGATCTCTTCCGCCCCAACACGCGCGCCGTTTATCTGGAATCGCCGGGCTCGCAGAGCTTCGAAATGCAGGACGTCGGGGCCATCGCCAACGCTGCCCACGCCAAGGCTGCTCACGCCAAGGGCGCGGTCGTGCTCATAGACAATACCTGGGCGACGCCGCTCTATTTCCGGCCGCTCGAGCACGGCGTCGATCTCGTCATCCAGGCCGGCACCAAATATATCGGCGGCCATTCCGACCTGATGCTCGGCACGGTGTCCGCCAATGCGGCGACCGTCGCTGCGCTCAAAAACACCGTGCGATACACCGGCCTTCATGAGGCCCCGGACGACACCTATCTGGCGCTGCGCGGTTTGCGCACGCTCGGCATCCGGCTCGACCGGCATTACGAGTCCGGACTAGCGGTAGCGCGTTGGCTCGAACAACGGCCTGAGGTCCTGCGCATGCTGCACCCGGCGCTGCCAAGCCATCCCGGCTACGCGCTCTGGAAGCGCGATTTCACCGGCGCGTCGGGCCTGTTCAGCATGGTGCTCAAGCCGGTGCCGCAAAAGGCCTATTATGCGTTCCTCGACACGCTCGAACTGTTCGGCATCGGCGCCTCATGGGGCGGCTATGAAAGCCTCGCCATTCCGTTCGACTGCACGTCCTACCGAACCGCAACGCGCTGGGAACCCGGCGGCCCGACGGTGCGCTTTCATATCGGGCTTGAGGCGGTCGAGGATTTGATCGCGGACCTCGAGCGCGGCTTTGCAGCGCTTGCAGCCGCAACGTGACGTTCGCTCAGGCGACAGTCGTCGCTTTGTGATCGCGCAAGACGAAATAGAGATTGCGCAGATAGACGAAGACGCCGAACGCCTGACCGGCGATGAATACCGCGTCCTTGCGGTAGAGCGCATAAACCAGCAGCAATAGCCCGCCGCCGATCGACAGGAACCAAAACACCGTCGGAATGACGCTGTGTCCGGCGCGCTCGGACGCGATCCACTGCACCAGGAAGCGCGCGGTGAACAGCCCCTGCGCCACAAAGCCGAGCAGCACCCACCAATCCAGCCGGGTGATGAAAACATCGGTGAGATAGGCGCCGACGGCGTGCTGCATATCAATGAGCAAGGGTTATCTCCTGCGATTGCGGAACGCGTCTGCGGCGCCGAACAAGCCACCACACGCCGGCGAGATCGAGGATGCCGATCCACAGCCGGTCCCAGAAGCCATAGTTCGACGTACCGTGGGTGCGCGGCCGGTCGACGACGTCGACATAGCCGATGTCAAAGCCTTCGCGGCGAACGAGCGCCGGCAGAAAGCGATGCAGACCCTCGAAATAAGGCAGCGATAAGAACAGATCCCGACGGAACGCTTTGAGCCCGCATCCGGTATCGCGGGTGCCATCCTTGAGCACGGCCTTGCGAACGGCATTGGCGATGCGCGACTGCAATTTCTTAAATCCCGTCGCCTTGCGGCCGATGCGCTGGCCGGCGATGAGCCCGACCCGCGGCGCGCCGGCCTCGAGCGCGGCGACAAGGGCCGGAATGAAAGCCGGATCGTTCTGGCCGTCGCCGTCGAGCGTGACCGCGATCGGCGCCCGCGACGCCGTGACGCCGCTGCGCACCGCAGCCGACTGACCGCATGATCTTTCGTGCCGGATTTGCCGCAAATACGGCCGCTCCGCCATCAGGCCGCGCAGCTCCTGTTCGGTGGTGTCGGTCGAACCGTCGTTGACATAGACGATCTCGAACGCCCTGCCCTGCAATGCGCCCGCAATCTCGGCAACCAGCGGCGCGATGTTGCCGGCTTCGTTGCGGACCGGCACAACCACGGAGAGTGCGGGTAAGCTCTGGCGAGCCCCGCTCGGAGAGTTGTCGTCTGGCAACATGGCGCAAGCTTCTAAGGGGCATCGCGCCCGGGTTCAATCGCGTGGCGATTCAGGCGGTACCGGGGCCCGGACTAGGCCGCGCGGATGGCCTCGACCAGCGCCGCCTTGATCTGCCGCCACGACGGCCGTGGATAGGCCCGCAGATCGCGCGCGCAGAAGACAAGCCGCCGCGCTGCAAACCAGCGCCGCACCAGGTACGCCCCAACGGCTCCGGTCAGCGCACCGGCTATGACATCGCTCGGGTGATGCGCCAGCACGGCGACGCGGCTCACCATGATGACGATTGCGTAGAGCCACATAACCACACGCGTGCGCGGCCAGATTGCGCCGATCGCGATCGCCGCCGACACCGCCGTAGTGGAATGGCCGGACGGCATGCTGGCATAGTCGGGCCGCCACACCAACAGCCTATAGCGAAACGGATCGTCGTGACCGTTGCCGCCGATAAAAGGCCGCGCTCGCCCGATCAGGCGCTTGACGATGGCGACGAACAGGCCCGGTACGCCGATCGCCAAAAACAAAAACCCGAACCGGGCGGCGAGCGCGGTGAGCACGCCTCGTGAGCGCCGCGACAGCGCCGGCGACACCAAGGCGGCCAGACCCAGCACGATCGCGGCGAATGGAACGAGGAACCAGCCCGACAATCCGAAATTGGTGATGTGCTCGAACGCGTCACGAAACCAACCCGGCTCGTGGCTTGCCAATTCGCTGGCCGCGGCGTCGATCGCAAACATCGAGGCAATGACGACGTAGAGCGTCGCGGCCGTGGCCGCGATGGCGGGCAGCGACGGCCGCAGCATTTTGGCCGGTGGTGGCGGCGCGACGGCAAGGATCCAGCGCTCAAGATTTTTCAGCGCATTGCGCCAGAGCCGCTCCAGCGCAGTTTGCCCGCGAGCCGGATCGGCGCCGCGCATCACCGCCGATTCGTCCGACGGCAGACCGGGCCCATTCACCGCACGCCCGCCGACTGGAACACCGCGATGGAAACCGGCTTGCCGATGCTGATGTTGTAGCCTTCGACGCGCGGGCCGCGGTCATAGCGAAGCCCGATCGCCTCGGCGCGGAGCGCAAATTCGCGCTCCTGCGGCGCGTCGACAAAGGCAAAGCGGCAACTGCCGCCGCGCAGGAAATCGGCGGCGCCGTCGGCGTCGGTGAAACGGGTCTTGGTGCCGGCGAGAAACACCAGGCTCGGCTCCTGGTAACCGGTCGAGGCAGCGACCGGATGCGGGCAACCGGAACCGTGCAGCACCTGCGCAAGCGCAACGCTGGGAAACGCCGGCGTCAGCGACGGCACGATCACCGCATACATGCCGAAGGCCATCAGCACCGATGCGGCCGTAGCGCGCACGAAGGCGCGCTCGGCACCGTCGGCGTCATATAATTGCCAGGCAAAGAGCCCGCACACGATCGCGCCGGCGAAGAACGGCCAGGCGGCGAGCGCCAAGTCGCGATCGATCACCACTGCGGCGATCACCGCGATCACGCTGACAATCACAGGCACCAAGAACCACCACATGATGCCGCGCACCAACCACACCCGCCGCGACAGCACCCGCGTCTCAACCGCGCCGGCGATCAAGATGGCGATCGCCGGATAAAGCGGCAGCACGTAGTGCGGCAGCTTGCTCACCACCGCCTCGAATACGATCCAAGACGGCACCAGCCAAGCAAGCAGGAAGCGCGCGGCCGGTTCGCGCCACACCGCCCACACCGCAGGCGCCGCCAAACCCGCCAGCATCGACCCGGGAAAGAAGGTGGCGAAGAACAAGATCACGTAAAGGCCCGGCGGTGCGCCGTGCGCCTCTTGCGAGCTTGCAACCTTGGCCAGCATGTCCTCGCCGACTGAAGCGACCAAGAACTCGCTGCCGACGCGCCAGTAGATGGCGATGAACCATGGCAGAACGAGCAGGAGCATCCAGGCAAGGCCGGGCACCGGGCGCAGCGCCAACAGCCAGCGCGCGGAGCGGTCGAAGATCGACAATGTCGCCGCGGCCAGGCCGACGACCATCAAGATCAGCGGCCCCTTGACCAGAATACTGACCGCAATTGCGGTCCAAAACACCGCGAGCAGACCGAGACCTGGCGGCGCCTCGTTGCGGCGCGGCGCCAGATAGACGCGCGCCAGAACGCTCATGGCGAGAACGACGGTGAACAGTAGCACGGCATCGGTCTTGGCGAGCCTTGCCTCGACGCCGAGAATGGTCGAGGCCGCCATCATCAAGGCCGACAGAACCGCGCCGCGCCGGCTGACAAAGGCGAGCGCACACCAATAGGTCGCCAGGACAGCGCCGATGGCGCCGAGCAGCGAGGGTATGCGATAGAGCCAGATCGTGGTGTCCGCATTGGGCAGCCCAAGCGCGCTCGCTGTGTTCACCACCGCCGCCTGCAGCCAGTAGATGCCGACCGGCTTGCGGTAGCGCACATCGTCCTGGTAGCGGATATCGACATAGTCGCCGGTCTCGATCATCTGCTTGGTGGCTTGCGCGAAATAGGCTTCGTCGCGGTCGACCGGCGGGATTTGGAAAAAACCGGGAAGAAACGCCAAGAGGGCGACGAGCACCAGCAATGCCACCGCCCGGCGGTGCGAGCCCGCGGCATAATCGAAAAGCCCGTTAAAGCCTTTGACAGGCCAGTCGGACCGCGATCCCCAGCTGCTGGTCGTGCTCATCTGCCGCTTATCTTGGCCGCGCCATTGATCCGAATATTGCCGCAGTAGCCGGGTCGAAACGCCGGCTCGACGGCTTCGGCATATGGTCCTAAATCCCAGCCGACAATAGTGAATTACGCCACAGCGGGGAAGCGCCGCTCAGTGTCCGGCTCGGAGTGAGGAACGATCGTGTCGAGGTCATGGCCGAAAAGGCGGAGCAAAATTGAAGGCGGCGTCACCACGATCCGCCGCTGCAAATGCGATTTACCGGGCGGCGTGATGGATAACATTAGAAATTCCAAGTGAACGTCGCGGTGCCGGCGTGGGTTTGCGCGTTCTGGGCGAGTTGGCCCTGATAGGCGATGCCGAACTTCATCCGCGGGGTGATGCGCCAATCGATGCCGGCTTCGGTCACGGCGGCGTCGGCGGCGATCGGCAGGCCCGCGGTGGAGAAGCCCGCGCCGGTGCTTTGGAACGACACCGCGACGGTCGGCGTCACATCGCCGAAGGCATGCTGCCATTGCGCCGAGACATGATACTCGCCGACCTGGGGCCGCTGCGCCTGGGTCATGATCATGCCCATGAGATTGTGCGACTGCACGTCGTCGGGCGCACGGCGCACGGCGTTGCGGGCATGGATCTCGGCTTCGGCCAACGCGCCTTTGCCGAACAACAGCATGGCAAGCGCCTGCGTCGCCGCCAGATCGTTGGGATCGAGCCGCACGATCCGGTTGAGCAAGGCTTCGGCCGCCGCCACCTTGTTTTCGGCGTTGCGCAGTTGATAGAGCAGCCGCAACGCGTCGAGATGGCGTGGAAACCGCTCCAGAAGATCGATCAGGAGCCCCGCCGCTTCGGCCAGATTGCCGGCGGCGAGCGCGGTACGCGCACGGTCGATCTCGGGCGTCGGCTGCGGCTCCGCCGCAGGCGTGCTCCAGTCGAACGCGCAACAGCGATCGCTGCGCAAACCGCTGCCGCAGGCGCAGGGCGATGACGGCTCGGCGGTAGCGGAGGGCTGCGGCGATGAGGACATGGCGGCGAAACTACCGCAGCCGCCGCGTCCGGCCAAACCCACGTCCGCATCGGGCCTAACTCAGTGCAAGGGCCGTGCTCCGCAGCGGGATAATGCTCACCCGCGCGCATGTTTCTACCGCCAAGTAATGCTATATAGCGCTGGGTCCCTGGCGCGAGCGCGAGTACCTAAAAAGTACCTAGCCGGAAAAGCCCTTACGGCCCCGTAGCTCAGGGGATAGAGCAACAGCCTTCTAAGCTGAAGGTCGCTGGTTCGAATCCAGCCGGGGTCGCCACTGTCGCCCGCATACTTGACCGGCGGCCGCGGATGCGGGTGGAAAGCTGCCCACCACGCTTCGATCCCGGCAATCGATACACTAGCCGGCTTCGCGCGATGAGAGTATGTTTTGCCTCACGCCAGCAAAATCCGAAAATAATCATGGCGCCGATAGGGAGGATTGCATGACCATCTCGCGTATTGTTGAGAAATCTCGCCCAAGCCGCCGCAGCTTGCTCAAATCCGCGGCGCTCGGTTCCGCCGCCGCTTTCGCCGCGCCTTATGTCAGGGGCGCTTATGCCGCCGGTTCGCTGTCGCTCGGCGTCTGGGACCATTGGGTGCCTGGAGCCAACAATGCGCTGACCAAGCTCTGCAACGAATGGGGCGCCAAGAATAATTGCGAAGTGAAAATCGACTACATCACCTCGCAAGGCGAAAAGGACAAATTGACTGCGGCCGCGGAAGCCCAAGCCGGCACCGGCCACGACATCATGTCCCATCGCGACTGGAACATCCGCATACACCAGAACGTACTTGAGCCGCTCGACGACGTTGTCGCCGGCCTGACCAAGCAATACGGCCCGATCAGCCCAGTGTCCGAATATCTCGCCCGCATCAAGGGCACGTGGCGCGGCATCCCCACAACGGTGGGCAGCCAGGTCAAGCCGTGCTGCTCGCGTTTCGATCTCTACCAGCAGCACGCCGGCATCGATATCCGCGCCATGTTCCCCGCCGACGAGTCGAAATACGACAAGGCCAAGATCGACACCTGGAACTGGGATACGTATCTCAACTCCGCCCAGAAGCTTTATAAGGCGGGCTTCCCGGTCGGACTGCCGATGGGTCAGTCGAGCGACGCGGTCGACTGGGTCGGCGCGCTGTTTAATTCCTTCGGCGTGGTCATGGTCGACGCCAAAGACAGTATCAAAATCAATTCCGACGAGACCCGCACGGCGCTGGAATATCTCAAGAAGCTGATGGCGGTGAACCCGCCCGAAGTCTACGCCTGGGACGACGCCGGCAATAATCGCTGGCTTATTTCCGGCAAGGGCTCGAGCATCATGAATCCGCCGAGCGCCTGGGCGGTCGCCAAACGCGACAATCCCACGGTGGCGGCGAATTGCTGGACCCACGCCATGCCCCGCGGCCCGAAGGGCCGCTTCGTCGGGCAACTGCCGCAGTTCTACGGCCTGTGGTCGTTCTCGAAGAACAAACCGGCGGCGAAAGAGCTGCTCACCTACATTTCGCAGAAGGAGGCAGTGGCGCAGCTCGTGCAAGCCTCGTACGGTTACGACCTGCCGTCATTCAAGACCATGTACGACCTCGACACTTGGAAGACGGTCGAGCCGCCAGTCGGCACCGTCTACAGCTACCCGCCGCGCGGCGACGAGCAGACCTCGATCGCCGGCGCGCCGGCGCGTTCCGAAGTCGGCGCCCAGATCTACAATCAGGCGATCAACACCGTCATGGTCGCCAAGGTCACGCAGGGCAACGAAAAGATCGACGACGTGATCAAGTGGGCCGAAAACGAGCTGGAAGGGACTTTGCGCGCCTAAAGGTTGTTCTTCGGTTTATGGCAAAGCGCATGCCGGCTTTGGGTGCCGGCATGCGTAAAACGCGATGGGAGGCCGATCCGAAGGGACCGGCGGCGTGAATATGGCCGATACCGTTCAGACCTGGTCGCCGGCGCTGCATAGTGTCGGCCTGCGCTCCCCGGCCCGTCAAAATCTCCGACTTTTCCTGCGACGGCGCTCGACAATCGCCTTTTTGATGTGCCTGCCCTTGATCGTCATCATCGCGGGCCTGGTTATCTATCCGGCGTGCTATTCGATTTATCTGTCGATGCTCAACAAGGCGCAGACGCGCTTTATCGGGCTGTCCAATTTCGAATTCCTGCTGTCGCGCGACGTATTCCGGATGGTGATCGAGCAGACCGCGATCTTTGCGCTTTCCGCCGTGTTCTTCAAAGCGCTGATCGGGCTCATCACCGCGCATCTGATCAACAATCTGCCGGCCAAGGGTCAGCGCAAATGGCGCGGCATGATGCTGGTGCCGTGGGTCATTCCGCTGGCCTTGTCTTCGCTGGGCTGGTGGTGGCTGTTCGATCCGACCCACTCCGCCTTCAACTATATTCTCGACAGCCTCGGTTTCGATGAAGTCGGCTGGCTGAGCAGCCCGTATTGGGCACGCTTTTCCGTTATTCTGGTCAATGTCTGGTACGGCGCGCCATTCTTTTTGATCATGTATCTGGCGGCACTCAAATCCGTGCCGGAACAACTCTATGAGGCCGCGGCCATCGACGGCGCCAATGCCTGGCAGAAATTCGTCCACATCACGATGCCGATGATGCGCAATATCATCGCCATCACGGTGCTGTTCTCGCTGATCGTGACGTTTGCCAATTTCGACATCGTGCAGATCATGACGGCGGGCGGCCCGCGCAACATGACGCACGTGTTCGCGACCTACGCCTTCATGCTCGGCATTCGCTCCGGCGATCTGCCGCTCGGCGCCGCCACCTCTCTGTTCATGTTCCCGATCCTTGCTTTCGCGGCCATCTTTATCCTGCGCGGCGTGCGCAAGCGCGGCAGGGAGATCGGATGAGCACGGCCGCCATCGCCGCCCGCACCACACCGAAGATCGGCGTCCGCGCCAGCCTGAGCCGCAACCGGCGCTGGGCGCTGTTCACGTCGTATTTCTTCCTGATCCTGTTCGCGATCTTCTTCCTCATTCCGCCCTATTACATGGTGGTCACCGCGCTCAAGAGCGACGCCGAGGTGGCGCGAATGGTGACCAATCCATGGATCATCGCCGACGGCGTAACGCTCGATCAATTTCGTATCCTGCTGACGCAGACGGATTTTCTGATTTTTTTCAGGAATACAATCATCGTGACGGTTTGCACAGTCGCGATCACCATGGTGGTCAGCGTGTTTGCCGCCTTCTCCCTCGGCCGGATGAAATTCTGGGGCTCGAGCATCCTGGCGACTGGAATCTTCCTCACTTATCTCGTGCCCGATACGCTGCTGTTCATCCCGCTATTCCAGATCGTGAAAGCGATCGGATTGCTCAATTCCTACTGGGGCATGGTGCTGGTTTATCCGACGCTGACCGTGCCGTTCTGCACCTGGATCATGATCGGCTATTTCCAGTCGATCCCCAAGGAACTCGACGAGGCGGCGCTGATCGACGGCGCCGGCCATCTGCAGATGCTGACCAAGATTTTCATTCCGGTGGCGCTACCCGGCATCATCGCGGCGATGATATTCGCCTTCACGGTATCGTGGGCGGCTTTCGTCTATCCGATGACCTTCCTCTACTCGGCCGATCAGCAGGTGCTGACCGTCGGCACGGTGACGAGCCTCATTCGCGGCGACGTTTACAAATGGGGCATGCTGATGGCCGGCGCTCTTCTCGCTGCGGCTCCTCCGCTCGTGATCTACGCCTTCCTGATGGACTATTACATCGCCGGCTTGACCGCAGGCGCCACCAAGGGCTGACAAAAGGTCTCGCGAAATGGCCGAAGTATCGTTGCGTAATGTCGTCAAGCGTTTCGACAATGTCGAAGTGGTCCGCAACATCAGCCTCGACATTCCCGACAACGAATTCGTGGTGCTGGTCGGCCCCTCGGGCTGCGGCAAATCGACGACGCTGCGCATGATCGCCGGGCTCGAAGAGATCAGCGCGGGCGACATCTATATCGGCGGCGAGGTCGTCAACGATTTGCCGCCCAAGGACCGGGACATCGCCATGGTGTTCCAGAATTACGCGCTCTATCCGCACATGTCGGTGTTCGAGAACATGTCGTTCGGGCTCAAGCTGCGTAAATTCCCCAAGGACGAGATAAAAAAACGCGTCGACCATGCCGCGCGCATTCTCGACATCACCGAGCTGCTCGACCGTAAGCCGAAAGCGCTATCGGGCGGGCAGCGCCAGCGCGTCGCGATGGGCCGCGCCATCGTGCGCAACCCGAAGGTGTTCCTGTTCGACGAGCCGCTGTCAAACCTCGACGCCAAGCTCCGGGTGCAGATGCGCACCGAGATCAAGCGCGTGCATCAGATGGTAAAGACCACCACGGTTTACGTCACCCATGACCAGGTCGAAGCGATGACGCTGGCCGACCGCGTGGTGGTCATGAACGGCGGCGTCATCGAGCAGATCGCCACGCCGCAGGATCTCTACCACCATCCGAAGACGCGGTTTGTCGCCGGTTTCATTGGCTCGCCGGCGATGAACTTCATGCGCTGCCGGCTGGAGCAGAATGGCGTGGGATTGCGCGCGCGCCTATCCGACGCTGTCAGCCTGCCGGTGCCCGCGGCCCAATCCGCCCGCTTGCAGCCGCTGACCGGCAAGGAACTGATCTTTGGGTTACGCCCCGAACACATCACCGAGCCGCGTCGCAACGACCGCGATTCGAGCTGCGAATTCAGCGCCACGCTCGACGTCGTCGAGCCGATGGGCATGGAGACGATGGTCTATTTCACCGTCGACGGCCAGGAAATCTGCGGTCGCGTCGATCCCGGCAGCGCCGCCGGCCCGGGCGAATCCATGCGGCTTTATGCCGACATGGATCGCATGCATCTGATCGATCCGCAAACCGGCTTGGTGCTGTAGCGCTTCATCGCGCTCCACAAATGAAAATCGCCGGGACGTTGCCATCCCGGCGATCATTGCTTGCTGCGAACAGAGCGCGGCTATACGGCAACCGTCGGGGCGTCGTACTCGGCCGATATGTCCTTGCCGGTGTAGTCCGGCATGAGCGCCGTCGCTATCAGAGTAATGATGGCACAGGCGGCGATATAGGCCGCGATCGCATAGCCTGAGTGATACGCGGCAAACAGTGCCGTGGCGATGATCGGCGACGGTCCGCCGGCAATCAGCGAGGCGAGCTGATAGCCAAGTGACGCACCGCTGTAGCGCAGCCGCGGCGTGAACGATTCGGCAATCAGTGCCGATTGCGGCCCGTATTGCATATCGTGCGGGATGAGCGACAGCACGATGGCGATGAAGACCAGCACCGGTACCGCGGTGTCCACCATCGCGAAGTAAATGAACCCGAAGATGCCCATCGTCACAGCGCCGATCATATACATGTTCTTACGGCCGATTTTATCGGAGATATGGCCGGAGATCGGAATGGTGAAGAACGACACAAGGGCCGCCACGATGACAGCGGAGAGAATGAAGCCGCGCTCCATTTTCAGCGTGCCGACGGCATATGAGAAGACAAACGCCGTGAAGATGTAGAACGGCGCCTGCTCTGACATGCGCAGGAATGCCGACAGGATGATTTCTTTCGGCTGTTTCTTGATGACTTCGATGATCGGAGCACTTTCGATCTTTTGTTCGTCCAGAAGCTTCTGGAACACCGGCGTCTCGAGGATGCCGAGCCGGATCCACAGGCCGACGCCGACCAGGACGATCGACAACGCAAATGGAATGCGCCAGCCCCAAACCGCGAATTGATCGCCGGTCCACGCGCTGAAAAGCGCGACTAAACCGGTCGATAAAAGCAAGCCGCAGGGCACGCCGAATTGCGGCCACGACGCCACAAGCCCGCGCTGGCCATGCGTGCGCGACCATTCCATCGACATGAGTACCGAACCGCCCCACTCGCCACCAACGCCGATGCCTTGCAGCGCCCGCAGGATGGTCAGGATGACGGCGCCCCAGATGCCGATCGAGTCGTAAGTCGGCACAAAGGCGATAAAGAACGTCGCCAGCCCCATGCACATCAGCGTGGCGATCAGCGTCGCCTTGCGGCCGATGCGGTCGCCGTAATGGCCAAAGATCGCCGCGCCGATCGGGCGGCCGACGAAGCCGATGAAGTAGGTTCCGAAGGCCAGCAAGGTCCCCGTGAGCGCATCGTGATTGGGGAAAAAGGCCTTGCCGAAAATCAGTCCGGCCGCGGTGCCATAGAGGAAAAAGTCGTACCACTCGATTGCCGTGCCGACCGTCGACGCGATCACTGCCTTGCGCAGTTGCGCGCTATGTTCAGCGTCGGGCAATGCCCCCACTGTCGTTGCCATAGCCATGGCGCACCTCCCCCAGTTTCCTCGTTTTGTGGAGCAGGCTCGATGGCCCGCCTCCTGGCGCAAGGATACACGCAGAGGTCGGGGCGTGGCTACAGGGCAAAAGGTTACACACAACCCGCCCGACGATTTGACGCAGTGCAGCGCAGTTTCGGGATTGCCGGAACGTCCCTTTGCGGCGGCGCGGTGCGCCTACTGGGTCGGCTTGTTCGACGCCAGCACGGTGACCGGGGTGTCCCGATAGTAATCCGGGAACATGCGCTTGAGGTTTTCCACCTTCGGCAGATCGTTGAAGACGATGTAGGGATAGTTGGGATGGGTGACGGCAAAGTCCTGATGATAGTCCTCGGCCGGATAGAAGCCCTTTAGTGCTTCGAGTTTGGTCACGATCGGCGCATCGAACGCATGCGCCTTGCCAAGCTGCGCGATGTAGGCGTCGGCAATCCGCTTCTGTTCGTCATTGGCATAGAAGATGGCGGAACGATAAGACGACCCGCTGTCGGGTCCCTGGTAGTCGAGCTCGGTTGGATTGTGCGCGACGGAGAAATAGATTTGCAGGATTTTGCCGAGCGATATCTGCCGCGGATCGTAAGTGACGGAAACGGATTCGGCGTGTCCGGTGCGTTCCGTTCCCACCATTTCGTAATGGGCGGTGTCCTTGCTGCCGCCGGAATATCCCGAGACTGCCTGCGTGACGCCTTTGGTATGCTCATAGACCGCCTGCATGCCCCAGAAGCAGCCGCCGGCCAGGACTACGGTCTGCAAGCCGCCATCGGCCGGCGCGGTGGCGTCCAGCGTGGGCGGCGGAATGGCAACGGCCGGTTCCGCAGCCTGGGCCAGCCGGCCGACCAGCGCGAACGCAGGCACACACAGTAGCGCGCCCACGATGAGTGCTTTCGTCATCTTCATGCGTGCCATCCGATTCCTCCGACGACGCCCGGCGCGGGCGGCAACAGCCTTGACACTCAAATATGGGATCGATTGAACACGCGCCAATCACAACTGTGGCCACGCCGCCGCTCCACTGGCTCACGACCCCGTGTTCGCGCGAATTCGGACGCAAAATCCCTATTCGATAGTTTGATAACCACGAATAACCGCTTCCGAGCCAAAACCCCAATAATTGCGCAGCGTCCCCTCCGGCCACACTTTCGGCCGTTGCGGCCGGTCCTGGTGCCATGGCCGCGGATCGAAATAGCCGAGTGTTTCGTCCTTCATCTGATCCATCTCGCAGAAAAACTCGACGCGCACCTTGTCGGCATTGCGGTGATAGATCGCGACGTTGTGGCCGATGATGTGGCGACCCGGCCCCCAGACAAGACGAATGTCGTGGCGCGCCAAGATCTCGGCAGCGCGTTGAATCTCCGCCCAATCCTTCACTTCGAAGGCGATGTGGTGAAGCTGCGGCTGCGCGTCATAGACGAAGTTCACCGTGTGATGATCGGTATTGCAGCGCAGGAAGGCGAAGTGGTCGGCGTGCCAGTCAGAGACGCGAAAGCCGAGCACATCGCAATAGAATTTCACGGTCTTGTGCACATCATCGACGCGATAGGCGACATGGCCGAGCTTGAGCGGCATGACTTCGGCCTGCCGTCCGTCGTCTTTGGCGAAAGCATAGTCGGCAAAGAGCTCGACCATGGTGCCTTTGGGATCGCGAAAGACGATCGCCTCGGCAATGCCGGGCGAAATTCCGCTGGCCCGCTCGCTCTTCACGCCGTGCCCGGCAAGCCCCTGCACGACCGCGGCCAGATCGCTGCCCGGAGCAATTTGCAACGACAATCGCGACAGCGCGTTCGCCGGACCGGGCTCGAGCGCGATTGCTTCAAGACCGAGTTTGCAGGCGAGAAAAGCGCGATCTTTGGTGCGCTCCACGAGGGTGAGGCCGATCACTTCGGTAAAGTATGCAATCTGGCGCTCAATATCGGGCGTGGTCAGCGTGGCGTGCCCAAGGCGTCTGACCTGAATCATATCGACTGTCTCCCGCCGCCGGTCTGCGCACTCGCACAAGATGCGGCTCTCTTTAATCTATCCCATTTGGACGGCCACAGCGCACAAGCGACGAGGCTGACAATGAGGTTGTGATAGTCATCATGGCCCACCCTCGCTCTTCGAAGCGGCATTGGATTTTACAGATAAGCGCCGCATGTTTCTGACTGCAATTTCTTGTGCGCCGCAGCACCGCCGAAACCGCAGGTTAATGATTTGCATCAATGATGCGCCGTCTCGTTACGGACGTCTCACCTCGTCACGGCCGCCTTCCACCGACCAAGGGCATGAGCGCAACACCGGAAAAGGCCCCATCCACGGCACCCACCGCGCCGGGCGAGCCTGATCGGGCGGGCGCGCCGTTGTGTTTTGTCATCGACGGCGACGCCAGCATCCGGCATTTTCTGTCGCTCATTTTGCACGGCGCCGGCATTGCCACCGAGGAGTTCGCCGACGGTCAGGGATTGCGCCGGGCACTGTCGCGCCGCGCGCCCGACGTGATCTTCCTCGATATTCCGCTCGAATTGGCGGAAGCGATCGCCTGCGTTGCCGCGCTCGGCAACGGCAATTACCGCGGTCGCATCCAGCTCGTATCGAGCCGCGGCTCGGCCGTGCTCGCCCATGTCAAAAGCATCGGCGAACAACAACGGCTGCAGATGCTGCCGGTGTTGCGCAAGCCATTCGACACCGCCGCGATCATCAAGTTGCTGCAGGACCTCAAGCTGGGGCATCCGGCGGCCGTCGCCGGCCGCATCGATCTGACCGACGCCTTGACGAACGAATGGATCGAATTCTGGTACCAGCCGAAAATCGATCTGCGCAGAAAGCAACTGGTGGGAGCCGAAGCGTTCGCCCGCGCCCGCCACCCGTCTCACGGCATTCTGCTGCCGAGCGCGTTCATGCCCGCGGCCACCGAGACGGCGCTGATCGCCCTGTCGGAGCTCGCTCTGTCCAAGGCGCTGACCGCTGCCGCCAAATTCGCCCAGTTCGGCGTCAATCTGCGCATGGCAGTCAACATCCCCGTCAACGCCCTGATGAAGCTCGACGTCGCCACTATCGTGCAGATCTATCGTCCGCAATTCGAGAAATGGCCCGGCCTGATCATCGATGTGTCGGAGGAGCAGATCGTATCCGATCTGGCCTTCGCCAACGACATCACCAAGCGGTTGCGGCACCTCAACGTCCAGCTCGCAATCGACGATTTTGGCCGCGGCCATTCCTCGCTGGTGCGGCTTAAGGAATTGCCGTTCGCCGAACTCAAGCTCGACCGCGCCTTCGTGACCGATTGCGGCACCGACAAGGTCAATGCCCCCTTGTGCAAGACGGTCATCGATCTGGCGCATAATTTCGGCAGCGTTGCGGTGGCGATCGGCATCGAGAAAGCAGCCGACGCCATGGCGCTGGTCAGCATGGGCTGCGACTACGGCCAGGGCTTCTTGCTCGGCCAACCGATGCCGGAAGAGCGCTTCGTGTCGCTGTTGCGGCAGCGCGCCGGCTCGCAAGCCCGCGCCGCCGCGGCGGCTCCGCGCGCGGTGGAAAGACAGCCGGCTTAAGGACTGTGTTCCGCTCAGTGCGTCCAGGCGCCGCGCCGGGTCGCTGCGAAGTTGTCGGAATAGGAAATGCGCTGCCGCTTGGGCGGCGTGCTCTCGAACACTTCGTAGGCGATGCCGTTGCGCTCGCAATAGGCGACGGCCTCGTCCTTGGTGTCGAAGTAAAGCCGCAACTGCTGTTTCATGTCGCCCGAAGAGGTCCAGCCCATCAGCGGCTCGACGGCGCGCGGCTGTTCCGGCTCGTAATCCAAGACCCATTCCTTGGTTTTGGCGGCACCGGACTGCATCGCGGTGCGGGCTGGTTTGTAGATTCGAGCGGTCATCGGCCTGCCATCGGTAGGAAATGGTCGGGGCAGCAGGATTTGAACCTGCGACCTGGAGTACCCAAAACTCCCGCGCTACCAGGCTGCGCTATACCCCGCCGGTCGCGGCACTGGATAGCTGTTTCCCGCACGCCCAGCAAGCCGAGCACCCGGCCGCCGGCTCAGTGGTTGCCGAAAAACGAGCCGGTGACGCGGTCGCCCGGCGCGATATGAAGCTTGCGCGCGGTTCCGGCGATCACTTCGAGCACGCCGCGCACCGGACCCGCGGATGGAATGAGGGTGTCCGACTGCGGCGTTGCGTTTTGCGCGATGTTGAGAACGCGCCCGTCGCCCCGGATAAAGATCATGTCGAGCGAGACGTAGGTGTTGCGCATCCAGAACTGCACCTGCTGGTCGGTTTGAAAATCGAACAGCATGCCGTGACCTTCCGGCAGCGATTTGCGGTACATCAGCCCCCGGGCGCGGTCAGCCTCCGTGGTCGCAAGCTCGACGGAGAAGGCGTGCACGCCGGAACTGGTGACGATTTCGATGGTATCTTGTGCGGCAGCGCTCGCCGGGGTTTGCGCGGCCGGCAACGCGCAGCCGGCGACGAACACCATCGCGACCAGCCCGGCGGCCCGGACCAGACGCGTCGAGCGAAACAGGGCGTGCAGCGCTAGTGTGAGGACGGACCCTGCGGTCCGCTCTCGGGGCGGACTTCGGCGGCCATCATCCCTTTCGGTCCCGGTCCGAAGCGGACCAGGACGAACTGGCCGGGCCGCAATTCGGTCAAGCCGAAGCGGCGCAGGGTTTCCATATGGACAAATATGTCCGGTGTCCCCTCCCCCCGCGTCAGGAAGCCGAACCCGCGCAATCGATTGAACCATTTGACCTGTGCCCGTTCGAGACCGCTAGTGGGCGCCACAGTAACATGGGTTCGCGGCGGCGGCATCTGCGCCGGATGGATGGCCGTCGATTTGTCCATGGACAGAACCCGGAAGGCTTGCAGGCCCTTCGGACCGTTCAAAACCTCGCAGGCAACCCGGGATCCCTCATATGCCGTCTGAAAACCGTCACGACGCAGGCAAGTGACGTGCAGCAGCACATCGGCCATGCCGTTATCCGGGACGATGAAGCCATAACCCTTGGCCACATCGAACCACTTGATGACGCCGGTGACCTCGACGACGTGCGCGGCTTCGTCAGGAAGCCCGACGTCGGGTCCGAGACCCGGCTTGGTGGATTTTGTTTCGATCCCGTCCGACGCCATGACGCCGTGGCCGCCGCTGTTGTGCTGACGCCCTGCGGGCGCATCGCGAATCTCGTGAATTGAAGATAACACCGACAATCCGACGCGAAAGGGCAAAAATGCAACACTGGCGTAAAAGCGTCACCGCCTGTGCACAAAGTGGAATTTATTCATTGGAGAATGAGGGGTTCTAACGCGGTCCCAATGTCGGCGCGCACGACAAGGTCGGCAATCTCGTCGAACTCGGTTGGTTCGCGATTGACGATGACGAGACGCGCACCGTTCCTTTTCGCCATTAATGGAATGCCGGCGGCCGGCCAGACCACCAGCGAGGAGCCGATGGCCAGAAGCAGATCGCAGTCTTCGGCAAGTTCCTGGGCGCGCCGCATCGCAGCATCGGGCATCGCCTGACCGAACGAGACCGTGGCGGTCTTGATGAAGCCGCCGCAGGCCGGACAATCCGGGGCGCAGCCGTTTCCGGCATCCATCCGCTGGCGTACCCAGGATAGTTCGAAACGCTCACTGCAATCGAGACATAAGGCGTAAGTCGTGTTGCCATGCAGTTCGATGATGTGTTCGGGCGCAATTCCTGAGGCTTGATGAAGATTATCGATGTTTTGCGTGATGACGGCCGGCGCCTTGCCGGACCGGTATAGACTGGCGATGGCGCGATGGCCGCGGCTGGGCTTGGCTCCGCCGAACTGCTCCTCCATGGCAAAGCGCCGCCGCCAGGATTTGTTGCGCGCCTCCTGGCTGCCCAGAAACTCGTCGAAGGGAATCGGACGGTACCGGGTCCACAGCCCGCCCGGCGAGCGAAAGTCCGGAATGCCGGATTCGGTCGATAGGCCCGCTCCGGTGAACGGTACGATAATGCGGGCTTCGAAGACCATTTCCGCAAGCCGCGCGATGTCACCCTCGCCAAGGGACGAAATCATTCTTGGCCGCCGCGCTTCATCCCCGCCAGACGCCGTCATACATTACCCATCAGCTCATATCGGCTCTTGCCGGCCCAAGGACGATTGACGGACTATTGACCGACCAGCGGAGGTTTTCATCATGCGGTATCTGCACACAATGCTGCGCGTTCGCAATCTCGACGACGCGCTCGATTTCTATTGCAACAAGCTCGGGCTGAAGGAAGTCCGCCGGCGGGTCGACGACAAGGCCAAGTACACGCTCGTTTTCCTGGAGGCGCCGGCCGATGACGATCTGGTTGCCCAGGGCCCGTCGGGCCGGCAGGCGCCGCTGGTCGAACTCACCTACAACTGGGACAGCGCCGAGGACTATGGCGAGGCGCGCTACTTCGGCCACCTCGCTTACGAGGTCGATGACATCTATGCGCTCTGCGAGCGGCTGATGAAGGCCGGCGTCACCATCAACCGGCCGCCGCGGGACGGCAACATGGCCTTCGTGCGCTCGCCCGATATGCATTCGATCGAATTATTGCAGAAGGGTAAGCCGCTGCCACCCAAGGAACCCTGGACGTCCATGCCGAACGTCGGCAAGTGGTGAGCCAAG
>CAWGJP010000005.1:0-163199 GCA_963822935.1 uncultured Alphaproteobacteria bacterium | reverse complement strand
GAATTGTAAGAGACCTCGAAAGGCGAATAATAGTCTCGGTCCATTGAAATCGGCAGGAAAACGAGTTTATCGTCCGTGGTTCATTCTGGATCGATAACCAGACCGGCTGAATGTTATATTTAGCAAGATTTTCATCGAAGCTGCGCTGAGTCTCGCCTGCACCGAGTACGCTGACGCTGACCTTGATTCCTGGAGCCCATTCCGCTGGGCACGCGCAATGGAACTTTGGTTACCACTTAGGTCTGGATTGAATTGGGATGAGATTTGAAAAAGGTCGCGGTTAGACCCACTAGTCCGAGTACAAGAAAAAGCGGCACCAACTTTGTGCAGCCTAGATCGCTTCATTTTGGTATCGCGCGTTCACTGAGATTGCTGGACATAGGTTCTCTACCACCCTGGGACGAGCGAAATTACAGCAGGGAATTGCGATCCGCGAAATGGGGCTAAGAGGGCGAGTTGCAGAGCAGCAATTTTGAGCAGTTCAGGTCCGCTCAGGGTCCACGAACGACAAAATTCGCGATGTCCGCGCAATGTCGGCTTGTCCTTCAACTTCAGACGTATTGCTGTCTCGCGGCAAACGACGTTCTGGGCCAGAAGGCGACATGGCGTTCACTTTCCGTGGTGCCCTTCTTAGCCCTTTATCCCGGCCATCGCGTCGATGGCTCTTTCGCCGGGATGATCGAGACAATATTCAATAAAGGCGCTGGTCTGCTTGTGCAGCAGATCAGTATCAAAAGACGCGATTCCCGATTTTCCCAGCAGAAATCCGTGCAGGAACGCGATGGTGACGTCGCGATTGTCGCCGTGCTCGCGCATCACATCTTTGCAGAGATATTGATCAATAGTGCGGGTGTTTGCGGTCTGTGCAGCGGCGCAACTCACGCCGAGCGAGAGCAGAAGGACGGCGCTTAAAGCGACGTGGGATTGATTCTCCATTACGTTCCTCCACATGACATCCGCCGCAATATGCCGATGCAATCGGCGTTACTGCTGAACGTCACTCCTCCGAGCGTCGCCGGCGGTTGCGTAGCACCCATAAGATCGCTGGAAAGGCTGCTGATGGGAGCAAACGAGTTGCTCGACGCGGACGCACAATACGTGCCGCCGTAAAGCGGGTTGCAGGGCGGTTGCGGTGCTGTATTTGCCGACGGCGAAGCGTGCGCCTGTTGAGCGGGTGGGCCTGGTAGGTCCAGGGGACCTTGCGACTGTTGGGCCGGGGTCTGCATCGGCGGTGGCGGCACCGGCGACGGCGCAAAGGCATAGGGCGACCCGAACGGGCGCCGCGGATTGGCGGCCGATGCCGTCCCAGCCGCGGTCGGATTGTCGATACAGACGCCGCCCACGCCGGTGACCGACGCATAGCACTGCGACAAAGTCGAAAAGCTACAATCGAGCGAGGTGCCGTCGGAATATTGGGCGCAATAGGGTAGCGTCGAGAAGCCGCCCTGCGCGTGCAGCGGCGACAACGTCAGCAGGTATGAGAAACCAACGATGAAAGCCAGGACAGAAGCGCCATAAGCCGCCGCGATATATTGCTCACGAGCACGATAATCGCCGCTGCGTCGGCACCCGGCGATGAAGTGGATCATCGCCAAGTTGCCGGGCGCAGCTTGAGCGACGATACACCCAGCACCACGTTGACCGCCAGCGAACCCTGCAGCGACAGCGGTTGCAGCGCAAAGGTGCGGACCGAACCGCCGATCAACACATTGGCTCCGGCGCCGACGCCGAGGCCGAGATCGCCCGTGGCGCCGACATATTCACCAGCAAGCGCGCCCGGGGCTATGCCGGACGTCGGCGCGAACACACCCCAGCCTAATATGCTACCGGCGCTGACGCCGAGGTCCAGGCCCACGGTGTTGATGGCGCCGTCATAATATTGGGGCGGCGCGGACACCAGCGTCTGAGTGTAGGTGCACTGCATTGGCTGATGGCCGACGATGATAAAACCGACGCTCGGGTCCACCTTGCACATCAGCGAGCCAACCTGCGTCCAATTCGGGCTCTGGGCCGCGGCGGGCAGCGAAAAGGCCGACAGCAAAGCAAACATCGCAAGCACTAAACGTTGGCGGATCATGGTCATTTGCTCCCCTTTATCAAATCGATAGAAACGGCGCCTGTGCCGCGGCGATGCGGTCGGTGTCTCAGTGTGCCATTATGTGGCGCACCTCGGCGAGTGCCTTCTCGCAGGTCTTGTAGTTGCCGGCGGCACTGGCGGCGCGCGCGCGTGCCATAGCATCGCGCACCGCATCGACCTTGTTGTGCGATACTTCCCCCATTCTTTCCTCGACGGTCGCCATTCCGAAAGGCGTCGGCTGGACGCTGAAACCCGTGCTGACGCCCGCCGGTACAAACGGACCGGCTGCAGCAATGGCCGCGACCCTGGCGTCGATGCGCGCCTGCATACGATCGATGTCGTTCGAGCAGGAGCCGGCATGCGCCGCAAACACTGACGCGGTAAGCATAGCGGCGGTGAGCGGCATCAAGCGCCTAATGGGCATGTTTCGCTCCATAATTGACTTTTGTACAGGTAAGCGCGTTAGCCGCACTTGTTAAAGACAATTTGCACGCCCCAAGGGCGTAGACGCACATTGTATCTGCTCAAACCCCTGCATTGGAAGGGTCTCGGACTGGTTTGGTGACAACCCTTTGGCTGCTTAGCGATTATTACGAATGCGGCAATCAATTGGTTTTTGATCCAACTTTGACCAGTCCGAAATACAACTAAAGCAAACCCGCGGGTTTTGACGCAAAATTCTAATTGTGCGAGAGTGCCGTAGAGACGCAAAGATCAGCTGCGTTCGTAGGGGCATGCTCATGCACAAATGCAACAGCGTCATATCAGCCGTCGCTCCGCTCTTTTCATTCTTCCTTTGCACAGCGAGCCTCTATCTCGCAGCACCCGCGATGGCTCAGTCGCCCAGCGACAATGTCATTCATCTAAATCAGGCTTGGTCACAAGAGGATCGGGAATGGTATTATCATTTTTCGCAAGGCTCTGCGGTCCTGTCATATGACATCTTTTTGAATCTGGAAGCCGCCGACAGCCAAGCCCTTTTCCGGTCCGGGCTCAACAGCCCGCGCTACGGCATGGTCTTAGAGGCCGCGAGCCCGGATAATCCGGATGGATTGCCGATCGGCATCAGCAAGACGGTGGTTGCGACGCCGATCAAAGGCTGGCCGGCCGGCGACTATGCTGGCTTGACTTGCGCGGCATGCCACGAAGGGCAACTGACGTACAAGGGTAAGGTCATTCGTATTGAAGGCGGAATTTCGCACACTTTCGACTTCCAGGGTATCGCTCGAGGTCTCGACGATGCCCTTCAAGCGACCCTGACCGATGCGGCAAAATTCGACCGTTTGGCGGCGCGGCTTGGAGCATCGACCGGGGATGCCAAAGAGAAGCTTCGAAAGCGAATTGAGAGCGAGGACGCTCGGGTGCACGAGTATTCTGCCCGAACCTCGCTCACGCCGTACCCGTGGGGCCCCGGACGCGTCGATGCTCTCACGATGATAGTCGATCGTTCGACGGGCACGTTGACGGGAATTACCCAGAACTGGTCCGCGGGTATCGCGCCAGTGAAGCCGCCTTTCCTCTGGAATGCGCCGCAGGGGTTGTGGGCGCAGTGGAGCGCCTTTGCGCAGGACCCGATTGCTCGAAATTTTGGAGAGACGATGGGCGTATTCCTGCCTGTTGATCTGACCTCCAAATCTCCCGCCGAAGGGCTATTTCAGTCGAATGGCGCGATACGGGAACTTCAACGGGTCGAGAGCCAATTGGAACATTTAGCGCCGCCAAGCTGGCCGGAAGACGTGTTTGGCAAGATTGATCGGGAAAAGGCCAAGGCGGGAAAGGCCTTATTTGTTACCCTTTGCTCGGGCTGCCACAACGCGTGGCCTTACACGTGGAGCGAACCCAATAAGTATGGCAAACGTTTCGTCTTGGTCGGGGTGGTGCCGCAATCATACGTTGGCACCGATAAAACTCAGGAAGAAGCTCTCGGGTCGTTCGCAATTACCGGTAATCTGAGCAAGTTCTTGCCGCCAGAATTCCGGGGCAAGCCTATGCTGCCGCCGTTCATATTTAGCACCGTGCTTGGCGCGGAGGCTCGGGCAGTGGCGATTAGGAAGCTGAACCTGAGCGAGGCCCAAGAACTGGATCTAAACGGCTATCGCGAACTGCCCTCGCCGCGGCCGCCGGAGCACGTCTACAAGGCGGCCCCGCGTGACGGGGTGTGGGCTACAGGGCCCTTCATGCATAATGCGTCAGTGCCCAACCTCTATGAGATGCTGATCCCGGCTGCCGAGCGTACGAAGAAGTTTTGGCTGGGAGGTGACTTCGATCCAGTCAAGGTCGGGCTGGACACTACGGCGACGTCGGGGACCTTCCTGATGGACACGACGCTATTGGGTAACTCGAACGCCGGGCACTCCTTCCAGGATGGCCCCCGCGGCAACGGCGTCATCGGTCCGCTCCTGACCGACGATCAGCGCTGGGCGCTGGTTGAATACTTGAAATCAATCCCGGAACAACCCGGCCGCGTGACGCCATTCGGTGGTCCGCCAGAAAGCAGCTCTCGCTAGAGCGATGAAACTCCATGCCGGAAGATTTCACTGGTTTCGAACCGGTCATCTTCTGGGCTGTTGACGAAGCATTGACTGCAACTCCGGAGCCAGGCGATGTCCGATCATATCGATGGGCCAAGACAGATTGGCGATCCGTCGGCCGATCTCACCGACCTGTTCGCGTTCACAAGTCCAGAAAATTCCGCCAGAACGGTACTGGCAGCGAACGTCTTTCCGACCTGTGGGGCGGACGCGATCTTCTCTAACGCGATCGATCACTCGATCGTCGTTCGCCGTGCCAAAGTTGCCGGTGTCGGCGACGCTACCAAATTCGAGACCAGCGACCCGGAAATACGCTTTACCTGTAGGTTTGGCACGCTTGAGCGTGGGGCGGCGGACCAAAAGCCGCTTCAGCGTGGTACCTGTGCGTTGCCCGATGGACAGACGCTACAATTTATCGCCAATGACCCAAAAGGCGCATCGACGCCCGACGGCGTCTTCCGTGTATTTGCTGGCATGCGCTCCGATCCATTTATCCTCGCCTGGCTATTCGGAGGGGGCATGAGGAAATTCCAAAACCTATTGTTCAACGATAACGTGCTCTGCATCGCCATCGAATTCGAAACGCGGCGTGTGCTTAATCCAGACAACGGCTCGCTATTCGCGGTAATCGCCGAAACGGTACCAAGGCCACGCCCGGCTGCGTTCGTTGGTCACGAACCCCCGCGCCTTGATTGGGTTGGTCGACCTGAGCAAACAAATATGCGTCTTAACAACGAAGGTGTTGCGGGCGCCGACGACCTTCGTGATCTTTGGAATCAGCAGACGCCATTTGCCATAGATGAAAAGCTTCGGCCTCTATTTTTTCAGCGTTTGAAGGACAGTTTAACAAACTGGGACATGCGCGACGGCAAGCAGGACTGGACGCCGTCAGCGCTGGCCGCCAACGCCAATATGTTTCTCGATGATTTTATGCTGTTTGATGTCGCAAAGCCGATAACAGATACCAGTCATCTCGAAATCGAGAAGAGCACGGTCAACGGGCAGCCCTATCAGACCGGTGGCGGGCGTACAGTCGACGCCGATGTCATCGACGTTCTGCTGACGTGGATGGTGAACCATGACCGTGAATTCCTGGAAGGCGGGACAACCAAGGCTACGAAGCCAGGTACTAAAAATTTTCCGTACTTCGCTGAGCCGAACACCGATTTGCAAAGTGTAGCGGAAAGCGTTGAGCTTGGCGCTGCGCCCGAAAGAGTCTGGGAACTGATCGGGCAATTTGGTGGAAGCTGGCACCCTTTGATTGCCAACATTAAAGTGATCGGGACGGGCATTGGTCAGTTGCGTGTCATAGAGACTATTGACGGCAAGCAGATCATCGAACGACTGGATGCGCTCGACAACGCCGCCCGATCTTATCGCTACACCAACATCGGAGGCATTCCGGCTTCGGATTACACGGGCATGCTGGAGGTCAAGCCGAAAGGCGTCGGAAGCACCGTCGAATGGCGGTCGCAGTTTCTGCCAAACGGTCCGGGTACACTTATCACAAAAACCATTGTTGCGACTCTGTTCAAGACCGGGCTCGAAAGCCTCAAGTCGCGGTTTTGAGGTCTCGCCATGTCCGAGGCGACCGAATTTGACGGCACATACTTCCAGACGACCGACGGTGACATCGCGGTTATCAACTTGGAGAGCGCCCGCCGCCGGTCCTGGAGCCGATTCTACCAGGACCCGATGCGGGAGGGTATAGCTGAGACCGTTGTGGAACATGAGCAGCTCTCAGCACAGTTTACCGGCGATTTGACTGCGCTCGACCGCCTTGAGTTTCTGGCCAAACAGCTTTCACAAACGGACTCTGCTTCGGTACGCACGGCGCTGATTGAAGCGCAAATCACGTCGATGATGCACCGCTTCACCGAGGCGAGACAGCATCTCGAACAGGCTGAAATCCGCGGGGCACAAGAGGCAGATGTCACGCGCCTTCGGCTGAGTATCGACCAAGCTTGCGGAACTGACCTCGACAGAGTGTTGGCCGAGCGGCGCAAGACAGTTGCCAAGTCTGGTGCAATAGAAGACCAAGTGGCATTGGGCGGGCTATTGGCGGATTTGCGCGAATTCAGTGATGCTGACCGCGTCTACAGTCAAGCGCTCGGGAGCTACCGCGATGTTTCGCCGTTCCCCGTTGCCTGGGTGTGCTTTCAGCTCGGTGTGCTGTGGGGCGAATTGGTGCCGGAGCCCCAAGTTTCCTGCGCCGCCGAATGGTACGAAAAAACGCTGGAGCGATTACCAAGCTATACCAAGGCGCGCGTCCATTTAGCGGAAACCTATTTGTCTTGCGGCCGAGCGGACGATGCGGAGTCCGTGCTCCTGCCGGCGCTTTCGAGCGGCGATCCGGAAGTCCACTGGCGGCTCGCCGACATCATGACCGCTCAAGGCAAAGACGCCGTCGCTCAAATGCGAGCCGCCCGCTCCGGATTCGATGCAATTCTTGAACGGCACCTGCTTGCATTTACCGATCACGGTGCGGAATTCTACGCCGGCAGCGGCAATGATTGCCGCCGGGCCCTTGAGCTCGCGCTCTTCAATGTCGCCAATCGTCCGACGCTGCGAGCTTTCGAGCAGGCACACAACATTGCCGTTTCCGCCGGGGACACGAACGCCGCAGCATCGCTTCTCGGCAGTGCCATTGAGCGCTGGGGCGATACCGTCGGATTCAAATCGTCGTCGCTGGCGGCGTACCGCCTCGCAAAACAGAAAGGAGTAGCCGCATGACGGTCGATCGACGGACATTCGTCGCGGGTGTGACCCTCCTGACTGTCGCGCCCACCTTACAGTTGTTGCCAGTACCGTCATCTGCAGCGGCTGCAAACGCCCGCCGCATCGTTTTCATGGTCGACGGATGGAATATCCCAGGCGACAGCGACAGCGCTGACGAGGTGTGGATCAGGGTGGGTCGCTCATGGCGGACCGCTTGGCGATGATCGATTCATAAAGTTTCTGAGAACGGGCGGAGCGTGCCATGATTGGCGGTCATATTGACATCATTTTGATGGTAACCGGGGCGCTTACCGCCGTTGCACTCCTTCAGTTCATTGCCCCCGTTTTCATGCTTCGCATGATCTACGGGGAAGTGCCAAAGGACCTACCCAGCCTCGCGTTGGCCCGCCATTGGGGGCTGCTCATCTTCTTGGTTGGCGCGCTACTGATTTACGGAGCCTTTCACCCCGCAGTACGCGATCCGGCGGTAGTTGTGGCGGCAATCGAGAAAATCGCTCTCGGCGTCGGCGTGCTGGGTACCGCCTTGCGTCATCGTCCGGTGGCAGCCGCAATCGCTGTCGGTGATTCAATCATCGCGCTCGTTTACCTGCTGTACCTGGCAGGATATTAGCCGTTGCGGATGGCTCGCTCGACTGAGGAGAGCTTACGGTGAATGTGACATTTGGCGCGTTGGATGCATTCGCATTCGTAGTGTTTGCGGTCATCCTGCTTGTTGCCGTCGTGATCGTTGTCAGCTTGGGAAAATTGCCCGGACAACTCGCGCGAAAGTGGGGACATCCTCAGGCCGCTGCGGTGAATGTGGCCGGCTGGATCGGGGTGGCCACCTGCGGCCTGATTTGGCCACTGGCGCTGATTTGGGCGTTCATGGTTCCGTCGCGGTCCGCGTCTCCCACGATCAATGAGGCCCGTGCCAACGAGGCAGTCGCACCGACCGTGCCGCATGGACAGGAGAGCCGGTCGTGATCGCTCTTCTGATCATCCTTTACACCGCACTGGTCCTCGTGCTGTTCAAGGTTCTCCATCTCAAGCCCTCTCCATCTCTTATCGCGAGTCTTATCGTCGCCGGCATCCTGATGATCGGCGGCGTGGTTGTGGCGTGGATGCAGTCGGCTCCCATCACTGAAAAGCTGGTGACGAACCAATACGTGGTTCAACTTGTTCCTTACGTGAAGGGGCAGGTAATAAAGGTCGACGCCCAGGCGAACCAGCCAATGAAGAAAGGCGACGTGCTGCTGGAAATCGATCCAACGCCGTACCAATTCGCCGTAGATGGATTGGAGGCCCAGCTCAAAGCAGCAAAGGCGAATGTCGATCAAGCCGAAGCGGCGGTGGCAAATGCGCAGGCCAACGTCACTAAAGCACAGGCTGGGGACGCGCTGGCCACGACGCAACAACAGATCGCGCTGAACATTCAACACGATAATGCGGCGGCAATCAGCAAGCTCACGGTAGCGCAGGCCACACAGCAGCGGGAAGAGGCCGACGCCGCCGTCGCACAAGCGCAGGCGGCTGCGGTACAGGCAACAGCCGCGGTTGTGGCGGCCGAAAGTGCCATTCCTGCCATCGAAGCCCAATTGGGCGACGCGCGCTTTAATCTGTCGCAATGCAAGATGACGGCTCCCGCCGATGGCTATGTTGTCAATTGGCAGGTTCAGGTCGGAACCATGCTGGCCCCGCTTCCGCTCGCGGCGGCCGGCACGTTCGTCGATACGTCCAGTATTCAGGTGTTGGCGCTGTTTCCTCAAAATTATCTGGCAAACGTCCGTCCGGGCGACGATGTCGAAATGGTGCTTGACCCCTATCCCGGCCGTCTATTCAACGGAAAAGTTGACGCCATCATTCCCGCAGCAGGTGGCGGGCAACTCACGCCCACCGGAGACATACCGAGCACCGCCAGAACGACTGGCGCCTGGGCGGTCAAAATCGTGTTCGACGATCCTGCGGTCGCGCAAAAGCTCTCTATCGGATCGGGAGGGTCAGCCGCAATCTATACGAGAACAGGTAAGGCCACGCACATCATCTCCAAAGTCACGATGCGCATGAAGAAGTGGCTGCTCTATGTGTTGCCTTCGGTGCAGAGCTAGCGAACGGAGTAGCCGACGGCGTGTTTTGAATGTGACCAATTTATCGCACTGCCTAACTTTTGTTTGCGCGCGGGAGGAGGCGCCACCGGCAAAGTGCTCGATGTAATAGGCTAGCGCCACGACGCCCTTGGGGGGTTTGCGTCAGTGTGTATTTTCGGAAGCAAGTTCACGCGAATTAGCTTCGGACGCCGCCTCGTACCGGCCGTAGCCCTGCTTTGCTTGGCACTTGTGGCATGTACAGTCGGCCCCGACTTTTCCCCGCCGGCGGCGCCAATTGCAGAACGGTTTAACGGCGCGGTGGGACCTTTGATCAAAGCCGGCCCGAAGGAAGAATGGGATTGGTGGAGGTCCCTCCGCGATCCTACCCTCGATGGCCTTATTCACATCGCCTACAATCAAAATCTCACCCTGCTCAGTGCCGGAACCCAAGTTCTGCAAGCGCGGGCTACTCTGGGGATTGCGACCGGTCTGCTCTATCCACAGGCACAGCAGGGTACCGGCTCGCTGATCTACAACCGCAGCAGCGCCGCCACGCCCCTTTCGGCGCCGAACGCGAAACCAGCATACTTCTGGACCAACGCGCTCGCGGTTCAGGCGGCCTGGGAATTGGATTTTTGGGGGAAATTCCGCCGCGGCGTGGAAGCAGCCGACGGGGTGTACCTGGCCTCGATCGCGACCTACGACAATGTCTTGGTTTCGTTACTGGGTGACGTGGCGGCAACTTACATCGGCATCCGCACCACCGAGCAATTGCTCGCGATCGCGCGATCCAATGTCGACGCGCAACGGCAGATTCTCGGTATCGCGCAGGCAAAGTTTCGCGGCGGCGGCACCAGCGAGCTTGATGTATTTCAGGCGCAAAACGTCCTTGCGCAGACGGAATCGGCGGTCCCTGCACTGACAATCCAGTTGCGGCAAGGCGAAGATGCGCTCTGCGTCTTGCTTGGCACGCCGCCGAAATCACTGGGCGCGCTGCTGGCCCGATGGAACGGCCGGATACCATCGCCGTTTGGCGCAGTTACAGTCGGAATCCCCGCGGACCTGCTTCGCCGCCGGCCGGACATTCGAGCGCTCGAACTTCTCGCGCTGGCGCAGAGTGCACAAATCGGCATCGCCGAGGCACAGCTCTATCCGGCCATCAGCATAACGGGGACCTTCGGAGGTGCGGCCAGCACGGCGAATGGGCATAGCCTCGGCGAAATCTTAACTCGCACGGGCCTAACCTATGCCGCCGGGCCGTCGTTCCAGTGGAATATCCTCAACTATGGGCAGATCACCAACAATGTCCGTCTGCAGGACGCGACATTGCAACAGCTCCTGATCAATTATCAGAACGCCGTGCTAGTGGCCCAGCAACAAGTGTCAGACGCGATTGCCACCTTCCTGGAATCTCGCGTCCAAGCTGACAATTTGCGCCAGAGCGTCCGAGCAGCACGCAACGCGTTAGGCGTCGCCAGGGAGCAATACGAACAGGGGGCGACGAATTTCACGACAGTGCTGGTTAGCGAACAGAATGTTTTTCAGGCAGAGAGCAGTCTGGCCCTCGCCGAAGGCAATGTCGCCCTCGGCTTGACGGCCATTTATCGCGCGCTTGGCGGCGGATGGCAGATACGGGAAGACAGCAACTTTGTGTCCGCCGTTACCAACGCTGAAATGCGCGCACGAACCAATTGGGGCAACCTTCTGCCTCCAGTGGATGCACCACAGCCACCAACTCCTGGTCTTCCGTCTCCGGCCGACCTGGGGCCTTCGGTTCGGCCTCCAGAATGGTGAGGGTTATCGTTCTTGTGACAATGTCGAGATGTGAACGACCATTTTCGCGCTCGCAATTCCGTGGACGGCCGAGGACCATCTTTGAATCTTGAAAAATCACCGGAGCAGTATCAAGGGTGCTGCCGCATCGCACGGTGCCCATTATGGGGAGTCAAACAAATGTATCCATCTGTGTTGGCACCTTGGGGCATGGACTGGTTTTGGAGCCTGCCGTTAATTGTGACGACCGTTATCGTTCATGTCATTGGATTGATGCTCATCTTTAGAGGCTTCGTCGACGTAATGAGTGGCGCAGTAGTCCGCCGCCGCGTCATCCCAATGTTCATCGTCTCGATGGCTTCGGTTTCACTACTCGCGGTTTTGCTCCACGGCTGCGAGGGAGCTATCTGGGCCGCATCATATCGGCTTCTTGGAGCTCTGCCCGACGACCGTTCCGCGATGCTTTATTCGCTCAGTGCGATGACGACCTTTGGTCACGCCACAGTTTATCTGGAAGACCGGTGGGAGCTCATGGGTGCTTTAGAGT
Source organism: uncultured Alphaproteobacteria bacterium (assembly GCA_963822935.1). Classification (GTDB taxonomy): domain Bacteria; phylum Pseudomonadota; class Alphaproteobacteria; order Rhizobiales; family Xanthobacteraceae; genus BOG-931. The sequence continues at coordinate 151,469 of CAWGJP010000005.1, read as the reverse complement.
CCTTGGACGGCACGTTGCTATTCGGCCTTACGACCGCATTTCTTTATGCAATGGTCCGCGAGGTTTGGGACTTCGAAAAGACGGAGCGGCGCAAACAAGGACTCATTTTGGGCGACTCTGCCTAGAAGGAAGTTGGTTCAGCGAGCGCGACCTCACAATGGAGGATGGCGAAGACCCGACGGTTAATTCGGATTGTCCAGAATATCGCCGTCGGGGATTGTGCTGCTCAGGCCGGGATCCATCTCCTGATACAGCGTGGCGCCGGGTGGAACCATGCCTGGACTGGGCATATTGGACGTATACGGTGCCGACGGTGACGACACGAGGCTTTGGTAGTTCGCCATGGCGAGCGCGTTGCCGACGAAGACGCACTTGCAGAGGTCCGGATCAACATAAAGGAAATAGCGCTGGCCGTTCTTGGTGCGCGCAATGAATATGTGCGGCGGCAACAACTTCAGGCGTTCTAGCTGTTGCGGCGTCTGCGCCGGGCGCATGACGAAGCCGGTATCTTCCAAATCCATGTCGCTTGCTTCCTGGGCGACGGCGCTGGTTCCGAACAGCGCAGAGGCTAGTAGTGTGACCAGACGCGCTTTGTATGCAGGCATAGAAATATCTCCTCGCGAATAATCGGAGCCGCAAGCAGTCTATACCCGATGTATCGCCCGCAGTCGCCGGGGCCATTCTTCGGACTGCCATTCTGGTCGATCATTGATCGCAAGTCCGAGATGGGTCAATCGCGTCGTTTTAAGCGTCCGCTTTGAATGTCCACTGTTCCCTCACAAGCGTCGCTTCACGTTGGATTGAACAGCGAGCTCTTTCGCGGTCTCAAGACGACGATGACACCATAATACATTAGCGGGCCTAGGGAAGAAATTTTCCGCGAAGTACTGTAAGTAGGTTGCTGTTACAGCCAAAGAGGACTCGAACCACTCATAGGATTTGGGCCGTGTATACGAGTGTGAGTACGGGGGATTTCCACACTCTGAATTCACCCGCTATATCAATAGCTGCCGTTTTTAGTGTGGGGCATCTCCTTCTTGGTGTTAGCTATTGTAATTACTTGGTTTTTTCATTCATCCAGCCATTGGACTCGAACCACTCTCCGAACGCGGACACGATCTGGAATTTTATTTCCGGGCAATGTCCTCGTTAGCTTATCCGCATGCGCTTAGCCCCCGATAGCGCCCGCTCGGGGACGCCTCCCAAGGTCTCGGCAACTATGGTAACTTCATCCGGGCGCTGCTGGCGGGGAAAATCTCAAGCTCGCGGAGTATCATATGATACTTCGACGCCGTCGTTTTTTATATCTTGCTCTCGGGGCCACTGCCGTGCCGGTCGTATCTCGAACGGCAAGGGCGCAAACTTATCCGACGCGTCCGGTGCGTCTGATCGTCGGCTTTCCGGCCGGCGGCACAGTTGATCTCATCGCGCGCTTGATTGGCCGAGGCTTGTCGGAAATTCTCGGCGAGCCATTCGTCATCAAGAACGAGCCTGGCGCTGCGGGCGACATTGCTACGGGGGACGTCGTGCATGCTGCTCCTGACGGCTACACGCTGCTAACAAGCACGACGGCGAACGCCAGCAGCGTAATGCTTTCGAACAAGCTCGACATCGATTTTTTGCATGACATCGCGCCGGTCGGAAGCATTTGCCGGGTGCCCTTCGTTATGGTGGTCAATCCGTCGTTTCCATCCAAGACCGTTCCTGAATTCATCGCATATGCAAAGGCCAATCCGGGGAAGGTAAATATGGCGTCGCCCGGCTTCGGGACTCCAAGCCACGTCGCTGGGGAATTGTTCAAGGTGATGACCGGTGTCAACATGGTTCACGTCCCGTATCGCGGCGAACCTGCTGCACTGTCGGATCTAATCGATGGACAGGTGCAGGTATTATTCGGCACCTTACCTGGTTTGATTGCACAGATTAGGGCTGACAAACTACGCGCTTTGGCGGTTGCCAACGCCGCGCGACTTGAGATTTTGCCCAACGTTCCCACGATCCATGAATTCTTACCGGGTTACGAGGTTGCCGCATCTATCGGGATCGGGGCCCCCCACAATACGCCGGCGGAAGTCATCGGCCGGCTCAACAGCTCCATTAATGCCGACCTCGCTGAACCTGAAATTAAGGCGGAGCTTGCATATCTGGGCGCGCCGGCGCTTTCTCTCTCTCCGGCCGACTATGGGAAGCTGATTGCGGGCGAAATCGAAAACTGGGGTAAGTCCGCCCGAGAAGCTGGGATCAAAGCTGAGTGATCCAAGAAATTTACCCTGGAAAGCTTCGCTGCGAGCTATCTAAGTAAAGTAACGTCAGCGCCGCGTTCGGACATTCTTCCGCACGAGCGCGAGTCCTAAGTCACTCATAGCGCGCTCATCTTTCTGACAATGCACCGAAAGCCGACATGGGTTGTGGACGTGTCGACCGCCTCGGCATGGCGTGCGGCCGGGCGATAGCGCCGGCAATAGTTCGGCGCGCACAGATGCGAGCCGCCTTTGAGCACCTTGCGCGGAATCTTGATCTTCGGCAGTCGGAGGTCGTAGCTTGCGGACTCCGGTCCGCCGCGCGGATTTTCCGGAATGCAGCACGCCTTCGGCGCATCGGCCTCATGCTTTAGCGAATACCAATCCGTCGTCCATTCCCAGACATTGCCAATCATGTCGTAGAGGCCGTAGCCGTTCGGCGGGAATGCGCCGACCGGCGAGGTGCGCGCGAAGCCGTCCTCACAAAGATTCTGTCGCGGAAATTCGCCCTGCTAAGTGTTCGCCATATGCTTCCCGCCGGGCGTGAACTCGTCGCCCCAAGCGAACTCGGCGTCGGCAAGTCCGCCGCGCGCGGCGAATTCCCATTCGGCTTCGGTCGGCAAATCTTTGCCGGCCCATTTAGCGTAAGCTTCGGCATCTCGGTAGGCGATGTGCACGACCGGATGATCATCGAGCCCGTCGATCGTGCTGTCCGGTCCGTAGGGATGGCGCCAGTCCGCGCCCTTCAGGAAGGTCCACCATTGACTCCAGTCGCGCAGATCGACTGGGCGCGATGGCGGCGAAAAGACGAGCGAGCCGGCATAGAGCATGTACGGCAGCGCGCCCGGATAATCCTTCGGGTCGGGGCAAATTTCTGCAAAGGTGTCGTGGCCGGTGGCCGTGACAAATTCGCCGAACTGCCGGTTCGTCACCGGCGTGCGGTCGATCCGGAACTCGTCCACCGTAACGCGATGAACCGGGGCCTCCTCCGGATAATGCTTGTCGGAGCCCATGCGAAACGTGCCGCCCGGCACGCACACCATGTTGCCTTCGAGCTGACACTTAAAAGCGAGACGAGACTCGTCGGTTTGACCATAATCTATCAACATCATGTCGACTTCGCTTTAGAAAATCATTGCACCAACAAACTCAACGGGCAGCACAGTACTCGCCGACGGCGAGGCTGCGATCCGATCGGGCTATCGCAAGGCCACCGTCATTCCGGCCAGGCCCAAAGATACTTGAAAACCGACCTGAACTCCATGCACCTCAAGGATGACGCCCTTCTCATTCTGTAGCCGTGCCACCTGAGCGCCACCGACAAAAGTGGCGCCGGCACCAGCTGCTCCATAGGAGCCTACGATATCGGCAGGTGTCCGCAAATTGTACGCGGTGCCTACTAAATCTACCGCCGCCACCCCAAGCGAGCCGACGCCTATGCCGCCGATAGTCAACGGATATCTCGCGCCGTGGTATATCAAAGTCCCGCTGCCGCCCCCGATGCCAACAATAAAGCCAGCCTTGACAATATGCAGTCGGACCGTGCCGGTTTGAGCACGAGACTCCGTAGGGGCTCCCGCCAGCGCTGCCGCGGCGATAAAAACTACCGCAATGAGCGTCATTCTGCGAATGAAACTGAGCATTCTAGTGGATCAAATCTGACATTTGAATCCCCGAGGGGATTCCCGGCGGACTCGATACGTGCGAGTCTGACGCATGCGAACCGGAATTTCCATCACTCTGAAGCCTGCTGATCGCCGCCGCTTGGTCACTCTCGCGCGAGATCGCAATGCACCGCATAAGCATGTCTGGCGAGCCGAGATTGTCCTGTTGAGCGCTGACGGCGTCGGCACCAATGAGATCATGCGTCAGACCGGCAAATCGAAAACCTGTGTGTGGCGCTGGCAGGAACGCTTCATGCAGGCTGGTTACGACGGCCTGCTGCGCGATAAGACGCGACCTTCGCGCATCCCGCCACTTGGGTCGGATATTGCTGAGCGGGTCGTGATGCTCACCCACGCCGATCCGCCCGCCGAAGCGACCCATTGGACCGCCACTATGATGGCGAAAGCCGTCGGCATCAGTGCAAGTTCCGTCCAACGCATCTGGCGCACGCATGGTCTCCAGCCGCACCGAGTCCAGCAGTTCAAGCTCTCCAACGACCCGAAGTTCATCGACAAGCTGCGCGATGTTGTCGGGCTCTATGTCGATCCGCCCGCCCATGCCATCGTGCTCTCGGTCGATGAGAAGTCGCAAATCCAGGCCCTCGACCGCACCCAGCCCGGCCTGCCGATGAAGAAAGGCCGCGCCGGCACGATGACCCACGACTACAAGCGCCACGGAACAACGACGCTGTTCGCTGCTCTCGACGTGCTCGAAGGCAAGGTCATTGGCCGATGTATGCAGCGCCATCGTCACCAGGAGTTCATTCGCTTCCTCAATGCCATTGAGGCGCAGGTGCCGGCCAAAAAGTCTGTGCACGTGATCCTCGACAACTACGCCGTCCACAAGCATCCGAAGGTGCGGCAATGGCTCGACCGGCACCCGCGCTTCGCCTTCCACTTCACGCCGACCTCGTGCTCGTGGCTCAACGCAGTCGAGGGGTTCTTCGCCAAACTTGCCAAGCAGCGCCTCAAGCGCGGTGTCTTCCGATGTGTGGTCGATCTCCAAGCCACCATCAACCGCTTCGTCGCGCAGACCAACCACGATCCCAAACCCTTCACCTGGACCGCAGACCCCGACAAAATCATCGCCGCTGTCAGGCGTGGGCACCAAGTGTTAAATTCCATCCACTAGTTCCTCCTTGTTGTTATCTCATTTGGATCTTGCAGTGGCGCACACGCGATCATTTGCAAGCGTACCATCACATGGCCTTTGGCGACGCAAGTTCACCGTGATCTTCATCTCACTGTAGTATCTTCGCATTTACCGACCGACGCACAGTACACCTCGACGCTCTGAGCGTTGCCGAAGCGGGCCCGGCGAACGGTACTGGAGGGTTTCGACACGCCTATTCCATCTTGCCTTTCATTGCGTCTATCCGTTGTTGGATTTGGGCCTTGAGCGCGTCGAGATTGAAGCTTGCCCCCTTCTGCATCGGCGGGAATTCGACGAAGGTCTGAGCGTATTTGGCAACCTCCTGCTGCAGGAAGACGAAACGCCAGAACTCGTGGACGAAAAAATCTGGAAAGAAGTAGTAGGAGCCCGTATTGCCTTTCGGATATTCCATCCGCTCGAACGGGTCGAGCCGGAGATTGGTGACGATCGGCGCATCGAGCTTAACCGTCCCCCCGACCCAACCGTCGGGCTGGTCGATCAGCCTGAACTTCCAGTCGTCGATACGAACCGCCCCCAGCGTGCCTTCGGCGAAGTAGGCAATCTCATGGCGATTGGATGCTCCCTTGCCGGTCAGGAGGTCCAACTGATTGTAGCCGTCAAGATGCACCTTGTAGGTCGTATCGCCGAGCTGTTTGCCCTGCAACAACTCACTCGCGATGTTCGGATTGCCGGCGGCCGCAACAAAGGTCGGGAAGAAATCGAGACCTGATATGAGGCCGTTCTCGACTTTTCCCGCCGGGATATGTCCCGGCCAGCGCGCGATCATCGGCACGCGCATGCCGCCTTCCATGATCGTTCCCTTGCCGGCGGCAAACGGCGTGTTGCCGCCGTCGGGCCAGGTGAAGTTCTCGGTGCCATTGTCGGTCGTGAACACCACGATTGTGTTGTTGTCGAGCCCATCGGCCTTCAACTTGTCCATCAGGCCGCCGACGACGTCGTCGAGCTGGGACATCACGCCTTCTTCCAGATACCACCCGTTTTCAGGGGTGAGTCTCGCTCGATATTTCGGCGACAGATGCGAGATGACGTGCGCGCGCGTAGGATTCATCCACAAGAAGAATGGTTTGCCATCCGCCTTGGCCTTGTCGATGAACTTCTTGGAGTAATCGAGAATATCTTCGTCGATCGTCTCCATATTGTATTTGATGCCTGGCGTCGGGTGTGGCGGCAGCGGCCCGGCGTCTTCAATCCTCTGCTTGCCGACCTTGCCCCAACGGGGCTCCACCGTCGGATCGTCGGTTGTGGCAGCGAAGCTGTGCACCAGGTTGCGCGGCCCGACCGTGCCTCTGAGCTCCGGCGGATAGGAGTGCCAGAACGGGTCTTCCATCGCATCGAGGTGATAGAGGTAGCCAAAAAATTCGTCGAAACCGTGCACGGTCGGAAGGTAGCGGTTCAAGTCGCCCAGATGGTTCTTGCCGAATTGGCCGGTGGCATACCCCATCGCTTTCAGCGCCGTCGCGATCGTGGGGGCCTCGTCAGGAATACCGACCGTGGCGCCGGCTTGGCCAACTGTGGTCAGGCCGGTGCGGATCGGCAATTCTCCGGTGATGAAGTTGGCGCGGCCGGCGGTGCAGCTCGGCTCCGCATAGTAGTCGGTGAAGCGCATCCCCTCGGCCGCCATTTTGTCCAGGTTCGGCGTCGTCGAATACATCAGGCCCTGATGATAGGCGCCGATGTTGGACCAGCCGATATCGTCGCCCATGATGACGACGATGTTCGGCCGTTGGCCCGACGGCGGCGTCCGTGCCGGTAGCTGGGCTTGTGCGGGCGTCGCGATGCCCGCACCCATTAGCGCCGATGCGGCCACCAAAGAGCTACCGCTCAGCAGCAGATCTCGCCGCTTCAGGCCTTCACTGTTTTGATTGACACGGTCCTCGAACTTTCCAACCATTTGGTCCTTACTCACGACAATCTCCTCATTCTGCTGAATCTTCGGGTTTGTGTTCGTTCTGGTGCTGAGCCGTTTTTCAGCTGCGCCGCGAGGGCAGGGCTGTTGCCGTCAAGATACCAAAAGAGCCAACAATCGTGTTGGATTGCGCTAATTGTGATTGTGACCAGGCCTTCAAACACGCGCTCGTCATTGGCGACTAGACCCCTATCGCTTAGCCTTCTTTGATCTCAGATTGGCTAGTGATGGTTCAGCGCGCTATGCAAATTCGGCAAATAGAACATCACGGAAACTTGATTACCTGGTGGCGGAGTGATCACAGCCGATCGTTCGCCGGATAGATACCGACCAAGCGTGATATCAGTACTGCTATGTAGAAAACTCCCAACAACTGCTCCAATTGACTCATTGAGCGCGCGAACGGAGCGACAGGTGTAATATCGCCGTATCCGGTCGATGTGAGAGTCGCAATACTCAAGTGAAGCATGTCGCCGAACAAGTACGCTCCCTTCGGTGAAGCCGTGGCAGTGGCGGAAGTTGCCGCGAGTGAAAACGCTCCGGGCGACGCAATTTCAATAAACGCGTAGATGAAGGCCCAACACAGCGCCAAAAGGATGTAGACGCTCAGGGCCGCATGCACCCGGTCAGCATAGACTGGCCCGAACGAAAGGACGTGGCGAAAGATTAGCAGCGCCGTATAAAGAAAGAAAATTGCAAAAACGGCTGCGTCCGCGGCCTCCAGGATTTTGTCATCGGTATTTAGCCATTCGACCTGAAGGCCGAGAGCCAAAATCGCCAGAATCACGCCGGTCGCGCGAACCGACCGCGATTGACTGGCAGTTATGGCACTCGCCACCATGATCACAGCGAGAATCATGCCGCCGGCGAGCCGACCAGCAATTTCACCTAACATCAGCGGATACAGTCCGATAAATGTCAAAAGTGCAATCAAAAGGACGGTGCCGAATCCACCGAAACGGAAAACCTCCGAGTCGTCCTGAAACTTGACCGGATCGGGCGTCATTATTATATGCCGAGCCGCAACGCAGCTCAGTATTCAACGCCCTGTCTCGCCCTGTCATCCTTAAAAATCACTGCGATCGCGTCGATGATCCGAAGTTGCGGGTTTGCTTTGCAGTATTCAATGACCTGGTGTTCGACCTCTTTCGATCTTCCGACATGGAGAAGATGCTTCTTTGCGAGGCCGTTATACCAGCCGCTGTACCACGTGGTGAGCATGTCGGCATCTTGCTGCCATGTATTTGCGAGCTGGGCGCAGGTTAGCGTTTGGACATCGAGAAAACCGTTAGCGTCGGTGTAAGTGGAAAGACCCACCTGTGCCTGCGCATTGGAACTTGCAAACGCAAGACCCAGAACTGCCATAGCGAGAAATATTCGCATTTTTGTTGCTCCCTTCAAACAGCGGCGCCATTCGCTATTCACGAAATGTGCGTTGACGTCGTTGATGTGATTTCGAGATTGGATGCAAACCGATATTGACGCTATGCAGAATCGGAAAATTATCATCAATTTTTGTGAATGTGCTGCGCACTGAGCAGGGTTCGATGCGCGGGAGTGCGTTCAATTGATTCTAATGAAGCGGACCCCGATGCTGAGGGATGCTCTTGCAGGCAATCTCGACCGCGATCCCAGATCAATCGGACGCGCGAAAATCCGTCACATTCCGCCAAAACGATAGTTCAAGCCAGCTCGTATCTCGCCGTGGCTTGAGACTTCGAGCGAAGCTGCGGTGATATAGAGGTATTCAAGTTTTGCGCTTAAATTTGGGGAAAATCCGTATTCAAGGCCGCCCCCAAGTACGAGGCCAACCTGACGATCAGTGCCGGAGCAGTTGGCAAAAACCCCTCCGCAAACTGTTGCGCCGCCTGCGGTGGTGAGGGTGGTCTTGGCCCCCAGCAAAGCCGCGCCGCCGGTCCCATAGAAGAGCCAGTTGTCGTCCGCGTATCCGACGCGCGCCCTTACGGTGCTTTCCCAATCGATATTGGTCTTCGCGTTGTACGGTCCCCCCAAGCCTCCAATCCCACCAACCGTCGGAGTATCGAACGAAGAACCGCTGATATCCGCCCAATCGAGGTCCGCCTCTAGGCCCATCACAACATGGCCCGCTTGAATTTGAGCCCCGAGCGTTCCACCAAATGCTCCGCCGGCTATGCCGGTGGAAAAGCTGTCAAAACGATTCGTGATGATGTTGAGAGGATCCTGACTACCCCAGCCGTACCCACCATTCACACCGAGATAAAACCCCGTCCAATTGTAAACCCGCTGTACGACCACAGGCGCGGCTGCAGGCTGATACACTGGCGCGGATGGCAGATCGGCAGCTCGCGCCGAGACCCAGGTCGTCACGATGGCCGTTGCGATCGCGAAAGACAGTAAGAGTTTTTTCATGGCAACCCAGTCCTCGAGGTTTCAATTTACGCGTCGACCGAGCGACTGACGACGCACCCGGCTCGGTCAGAACTTGTAGTTGACGCCGAGGCGTATCAGGTTGTCGGTCAAGCCGACGGAGACAGGAATACCACCTGGAACGCCACACGCGGTGGTGCAAGTCACACTTGCGGTGCCAAGATTGGCGTAAAGGTATTCAAGCTTGGCCGTCCAGTTCTCGGCAAAAGCAGTTTCGACGCCGACACCGGCGGTCCAGCCGGCTTGTGTATGTGTGGTGGTGACACCGCTTTGTGTCGTTTGTTCATTGCCAAAGACGCCGCCAGCCGTGCCATAGAACAGGATGCGATCTAGCGCGAAACCAAACCGTCCGCGCAGCGTGCTCAGCCAAGTGTTCCCAGCTTGGCAATTAGCGGTGACGATGCAAACGCTACCAGCCGTGCTGCTGTTGATGCCGGACCAGTCGAAATCACCCTCCACGCCGAACACGAAAGCGCCGGTTTGGAAATTGGCACCGAGTGTGCCGCCGACGATGCCGCCGTTGGCTTTGTCGCTGCTGGCGCCGCCACCGGATGGGGTCCATTTAGCGGTGCCGAAGCCATAGCCGCCGTTGATGCCGACATAGATGCCACCCCAATTATAAACGGGTGGCGCGGCCGGGATGTATGCGACCGGCGCTTGCGGGGATGGCGGCGGTGCTTGCGGAAGGTCAGCAGCATGGGCTGCCAAAGACGCAAACAATCCGACACTTGCAGCTATTGTCGCGCGCAAGATACTTTTCACAACATGCCCCAACTATAATTCCTACTGCACGCACCATAGGCCGTGTAAGTCTCCACCCGCTATGCAAAATCGGAAAAAAACGGAAACCCCCGAGTAAAGGGCTAGCCCGCTTTAAGCGGAGAAAGTGCGTCTCTCGCCCGAAACGGCCGAAATTCAATGTCATAAAGCGGATTTCGTAAAAGTGTGACGCAATTCCACCTAGATTTTTGGTCCATCGAGAGCAAACCGGCTGACTGGAGGAAGCCGGCGCGACATACCTAATCTTGAAGAGCCACCTAACTCAAGCTTCACGAGGTCCTGACCGATGACCGAGCGGATGCGATTATGGTTAGTAATGGGACCGATCAGCCGCCGAGCTTGATTCACGCGAGGTTCTTTTAAACTTGATAGTTTGTGTCGGGTAGCCGACAATGGATGACTAATGGCTTTCCACTCGAAAGGTGGAGCAATGGCATCGGCCGGCCGAAGCGTCCATTCTACCTTTACCGATCCAGAACTTTATCAAGCGGCAATAAGTCCCGCGCGTGTAGAGATTCTTGTCACCGCAAAAGGTGACTTCCGCGCTTCGCTTACACGGATTGAATTGCCCAGGCTCTGGGTACAGTTCGGGCGTGAGAGTTTGCCTCGAATCGCCAATTCCATTGCGGATGCGGAGCGCCCGCCGATTTTCTTCCTCGCCGGGGCAGAGCAAGCTTCAATAAGGCACAACGGCAAGGACTTGGCACACGGCGAAATGGCGATTGCGGGCTCAGGCTCGCTGCGTCACCACCGCAGCCAAGGCCCCTGTCAGTGGGCAACCTTGTCATTAATGCGGGACGATCTCGCTGCGTCCGGCCGAGCCCTCGTCGGCCGCGATCTGATTGACCGATCGGCCACACACTATTTGCGACCCACACCCGCTGCGATGTCGCGGCTACTGAATCTCCAACAAGCCGCGGACCAACTCGCCCAGAGCGCTGCCAACACCCTCGCGCAACCCGAGACGGCACGGGCGCTGGAGCAGGCATTTTTGCGCGCCATTGTGATGTGCCTCCACGAAAGTGTCCCTATTAAACGAGCTCGGGGCGCTGTCGGCCACGCCGCAGTCATCGTGCGCTTCGAGGAGTTGCTAGCAGTCAACTACGATCAACCGCTGCACCTCGCGGAGATCTGCGCGGCTATCGGCGCCTCCGAGCGCACGCTTCGGACCATCTGCATCGAGAATTTGGGCATGGGTCCCATCCGCTATCTCTGGCTTCGTCGGATGCACCTAGCGCGTCGCGCGTTGATCCAGGCCACCTCGCAGACCGCAACCGTGACCGCAATCGCCACCGCGAATGGTTTTTGGGAGCTGGGACGCTTCGCCGTCGAGTATCGGGCCCTGTTCGGAGAAACGCCATCAGCGTCGCTTCATCGGCCCGCGCAGGAAGTGCGCGCATCAAAAAACGGTCCGTTCGCCTTCGCTGCTTCCGAATTTGCATAGCCACCGAGCAACAGCCCCCCAATACTGCGTTTTTGGGCTCCGCGGATCGGGTCGGGTTCGACTTGATCGCGGACCGCCAGGGTTCGTTCTTTTGGGCGATGGCGATGCCGGCGAATGGCACGGCGACATTTTTCAACTCCAGCGATTACCAGGCAGGTTTTCGCGGTGGAACAATCAATTTGGTCTTCACCGGCCCAGGAATATTCACCGCGCGTCTGACAACAGTAAGCCTCCCCCACCTACGGCTTTATTCCGTGCAGGAGAGCCTACCGCGCATCGCCTACGTTGCATTAGCGCCAGACTCGGTGAATTTTTCTTTTCCGATTCTTCCCAACACATCGCTCGTGTGGGGCGCGTTTAAGATGACGCCCCGCGATTTGATATTTCACGGCATCGGTGAGCGTATGCATCAGTGCACGACCGGTGCCAGTGGGTGGAGTGTCATATCGGTTGACCGCAAATTCTTCGCCGGCTCTAGCAGGGCTCTCGTCGGATCGGAAATCAGCCCGCCGCGTGTCGCCCGAGTGCTACGCCCGCCGCCCACTGACGCGGTTGAACTGCACCGGCTCCACGCGAAAGCGTGTCGCCTCGCTGAAACGAATTCCCGAACTATCAGGCACCGGGAAGTCGCCAGAGCTATTGAACACGATATTATTTACTCGCTCATCAACTGCCTAACAGCCGACGTCGAGCACGAAGACACGGCAAAACGGCTACACTGCGCGAGCATTATGAATCGACTTGAGGACCAACTGGCGGCGGAACACAGGCGAAAAGTCTTGATACCTGAACTTTGTGAAGCCATTGGCGTCGCCGAACGCACTCTTAGAAATTACTGTCTTGATGCTATCGGAATCAGTCCAAACCAATATCTCCGGCTTCACCGACTGAACCTGTTGCGGGTGGCGCTCCAACAAGCCGATCCCGTAACTGCGAAAGTTTCGGAAATTGCTGATCGCCATGGATTTTCGGAGTTCGGACGCCTCGCTGGTTTCTATCGGACGGTTTTCGGTGAGACGCCGTCTGCAACATTACACTATCCTCGTCACACGGTACCGAGGACCGTGTAATTTGTCTGAAACGCATAACTGCTCGGGCTCCTATTCGTGATGTGAAGATCTTTGCTTCTACGCGCTACAACAGAGCCCAAACGACCGCACTAGATGCGCCACTGTGGATTTCTGCGCGCGCGACTGCGCGTACCGTCGTGCGTTACGGCCGGGGTCGACGAGCACCGTCGAGCCGGCGCCAACAAGTCTGGCAGTGACGTCGGGACAAAGGCCAAACTCGGCGAATGCGGTGAAATAAAGATCGCTCCAGCAAATTCAATCGAACTGTGTTCGAGTATTATTTCCGAAATTGCATAGCGCGCGACAGTCGCTCGGCCCATTCTCATGTGTGCAGAAAGCAGCACGATGCCTTAGCCCGGCATACGTACTGAGGTCTCTTCGCGGGTAGGCCTGACCAAGGAGGGTATATGAATATGCGTCATGTCTTATCGCGACCAAGCCGCCGAATTGTTAGTTGGTTCGCCGCTGGCATGGTGGTGATATTCACAGCATCATTCGTCGGAAGTGCGCATGCGCAACAGAACGACGACGCGCTGCAAATTCTGAAGGCGATGACCGACTATGTGTCGAGCCAAAAGACCATTTCGGCCACGTACGACACTGATATCGAGGTCATCACCGGTAACCTGCAAAAGATCCAATTCGCGAGTTCCGGTCAAATGTTGCTGAGCCGCCCGGACAAGGTCCGCGCCAATCGGGTGGGTGGCTATGCCGATGTCGAAATGGTCTTCGACGGCAAGAACCTCACTATACTCGGCAAGAATCTCAATAAATTCGCGGAGATAGAATCTGCGGGTTCCGTCGATCAACTCGTCGATCGGTTGCGAAATCAATTCGGTATGGCGATTCCGGGCGCTGACCTGATGCTATCCCGTTCATATGACGAACTGACCGCTGACGTGATTGATGCAAAGCACATCGGTCAAGGCGTGATCGATGGCGTTGAATGCAATCACCTTGCATTCCGTAACAATGATGTTGATTGGCAGCTCTGGACCGCGGTCGGCGGCAATCCGATTCCTCGTCAATATGTCATCACCAGTAAGGCCGTGACCGGTGCCCCTCAGTACACGCTCCGTATCAAGGACTGGAAAACTGATGTGCCAGTCGCTGCCGATGCCTTTATATTCAGGCCCCCTGCAAATGCTCAAAAAGTTGAGGTTTCGGCCTTAGCAAACATCGATGAAGTGCCACAAGGCGAAGCACCAGGAGTTAAGAAATGAGCTCTAGGAAAATGCGGTTTTTTCTCGTCGCCTTCGCCACCGTTGCCGGCGTCAGCTGTCTCTTCGTAAGCGACCACGTCTCGGTAACCAGGCCGGGCTCGCTCCTCACTGTGGCTCACGCCGTCATCGGGCGACCTCTCACACCCATGAGTTATGCCGGCGTCGCGCGGCGGACTACCTACCGGGCCGCAACCTATGGTCATTACGGTGCGGTGGTGGCCGCGCCCGTGGTGGTCGCCCCGGTCGTTGTGGCGCCGGTGTGCGCTCAGGTCGTGAACGTTTACGGGCAGATCGCGACCGTATGTCGGTAAAGCGGCGGCTTGAATAGTAACCATCGGGCTTTCATGGGACTTGGTTAATGTCGTTTCAATTGCGGCCATGGTCGAAGATCGCATTGGTTGGCATCACCACTGCACTCGCAGTCGGTGCCGGCGTTTTCGGCTATCGCTACTTTACGTACCCGATTACCCTGACAGTCGCGGCGGGTTCGGCGGACGGTTATGCGGCGCAGATCATGTCATCGATTGCGGGACGCCTTACGGCAACCAGTTCGCCGGTGCGCCTCAAGGTCGTCAGCGTGGACTCGGCGTTCGATGCCGCCAAGTCATTTTCAACGGGGAAGGTCGATCTGGCGATAGTCCGTGCGGACGTTGGAGACTTGTCCGAAGCGCGAACGGTTGTTCTCGCGGGCCACGGGGTCGTTTTGATCCTCGTTCCGCCCGGTTCATCCATAGACAGTATTGATGCTTTGAAAGGCGCAATCGTCGGTGTCGTTGGTGGCGCACCCAATCATGCTGTCGTTGAAGCCATGAAGCAGGAATATGACCTGGTGAGCAAAAAGGTCGCATTCAAAGACCTAGCGGTAGCAGATGTTCCGAAGGCACTACAATCTAAGGGGGTGAGTGCCGTTCTGTTCGTCGTGCCCCCAACTCAAAAATATCTGTCAATCGTACGCACCGCCGTCCGGGGAAAAGGCAACGGCAAACCATCGCTGATTGCCATCGAAGACGCCGGGGCAATCGCAGAGGTTGTCGGGGCTTATGAAAGTTACGATTTACCGAAAGGTACACTATGGGGCTCCCCGCCCGTCCCTGACGATGATCTGACTACATTGCGGGTTCCATTTTATTTGGTTGCAAGCAAGAAGCTAAATGACGATGTCGTTGCCAACCTCACGCGAGCCATTATGAATGCCCGCCGCGAGCTTATCGGTGAGTACCCTTTGCTCGCGCAAATGGGCGCACCGAGCACGGACAAGGATGCCTACATTCCCATCCATCCCGGTGCTGCGGCGTACTATGGCGATACTCAGCAAAGCTTCCTCGATAAATACAGTAATGAGCTCTACTACGGACCCATGGCATTCGGCGCCATTGCCTCGGGGCTGATCGCGGCGTGGAAATTCCTCGGACTTGGCGGAAATCGGGGCGGGACACCTTTGGACCCGCTTTACGCACTGGCGGCACGCATCCGCAAATCCAAAGGAGAAGACGAACTGGTCGAGATCGAAGACGAGATCGACGATATCCTCAGGACTGAACTTGCCAAGACAGCGAAGGGCGGCGAGACGGCCCTGGACCCGGGCATATTGAGCTTAGCAGCTCACCGACTGGAGAATCTGATTCACTACCGAAGGACGATGCTTGCGACACCCCACTAAGCCCCTCCAAAGCAGATGCTGTAGTGCACTCTAAAGGGGTTTACATGAATTCGTCTGTTGCTTCGTACACGAGTTCCTCGAAGACGCTTTTGCCCGCCGCTCGTCAAGCCGTCACGTTACGGCGATCTTGATTACGTCATCCAACGGCCGCGCTCGCCGAGCCAATGAAGCGGTTATGAAGGTTTGTCGACCACCCGATTTATACTTTCACTCAGTCCGCCAATCCACGTTAAGAAATTGCACCAGAAGGACGCGACCAAGTGGCTAAGAAAGCCAAGAAATCGAAGATCGCAAAAAAGGCAGCAAAGAAGGTGAAAATGCCCAATGCACAGGTCGACAATTTCAAATTTTATTCCGAACCGCGCCCCAACTTCCTCAATGAGCTACTGCCACGACCCTCGCGGTGGTGAGAAACGGCTGAGTGCCATCCAAGATATCGGACAGATGCGCTTCGTCTTGAGCGTCCGGGTTGGTTCAAAAGCGCCGGATTGCTCATGTCCGAGTCATGTCCGCCTCGCTCCCGGTAGCGGTCGGAATTTTGACACTCGGCGACGGCAGAAACGGGCCAAACAGCGACATTCGCAGAACCAGTTGAGTGCCGGCTGTCCCCTCGTCCAACCAGAGCGACAAAAAAGAAGAGTAGGGAGAAGCGTGGCTTGGAATTTAGTGATAGTGTGAAGACGTGAGAAGCTCGGGGTAGACCAATGTTGCTCGGACCGTTGATTCTAAAAATCCTAATCTTGATACTGGCATGTACGTTAGCCTATCAATCCTATCTCGCCTTTCGCTTCGCATACACTTCACAATCTGTAGCTTCTGCACTTACCAAAGGTAATTCGCCGCTCCCCGGTCGCGTCGTTTGGGGTCTAGCAAGCCTAGCAATTTCGTTGTGCCTTTTTTTCTATTTGATTGACTGGCTAAGGTCACTCGCAAAATTCTAAAAACCGCCGAATTGCGCAACACTGGAGGAATGAAGTGTGAGTCCCCTGTTGATGTCTGCGATTGTCTTTGCATGTGTCCTCGGCGGAGCAGTTTCGGGCATATTTCTTCGCAACACGCTGCCAGAGCATCATCTAAGCGGAGCCACAAAAGATGTCGTCAGGCTGGGAACGGGGCTGATTGGGACGATTGCCGCTCTTGTGCTCGGACTGCTGATCGCCTCCGCAAACAGCACCTACGAAACTCAGAGCAGTCAAGTTCAGCAGGTGGCTGCCGAAGTCGTCGTGCTCGATAGCACTTTGGCGCAGTACGGGCCGGAGACGCGATCGGCCCGCAATCTGCTGCGTGGCGTCGTTAGCACACTGGCAGATCGAATTTGGCACGAGAACGGTTCTGATTCCGCCAAGGCGCATCCGTTCGAGGCAAATGCGTCAAGCTTGGCCTTCTACAATGAGATTCTGAAACTATCGCCACAGAATGAGGCACAACGTTCCCTTCAAGCCAAAGCCATAGACTCCATCCAAGATCTCGGAAAAACGCGCCTGCTCTTGTTCGCCGAGGGTGGAGGGGAGATCCCCATGCCCTTCCTCGTGGTGCTGGTTTCGTGGCTCGCGATTATATTCGCGAGCTACAGTCTGTTCGCCGACAACAACACGACCACCATTGTCGCCCTTGGTATTTTTGCGCTTTCGGCGTCGGCTGCGATCTTCCTGATCCTTGAACTCAGTCAGCCATTTGCCGGGCTCATGATGATCTCCAGCGCGCCGCTACGCGCCGCACTGGCGCCGCTTGGCTCTTAACGAGGTTCGCCGCACGTGCAGAGATCGCCAGCCGAAGATCAGTGGTCTGTCCTCATTGGCGAACGGCAATATGGGCCGTTTGGCATTGATTATCTGAAAGAACTGGCCGCGCAAGGGCGATTGCTGGAAGGCGATTGGGTATGGAACCCCGGACTTGCCGCCTGGGTTGCGGCGGAAGACGTATCCGGGCTTTTTGCCAAGTCCGCTCAAATTCGAATCGAACCGGCACAGCTCAATCGTAACGATGGCACGGAAGACAAAAGCCGGCAGACCCAACGCAATTTCAAAGGAGGAGCCAAAGATCAAATCAAAAATTTCGGGCTGATGTTTCTCTATCTCTGGATCGTCTTCAGCCTGTTGGCCATTCACGAATTGATGATTTTGTCGCAGCACCAATTAAGTTACCAGGCTCACGGCATTGCCATCGTCAATGCCCTGGTCTTTGCGAAGGTCATGCTCGTTGCCGAAGACCTGCACCTTGGCCACAGGTTGAACGACAAGCCGCTCATTTATTCGATTCTGTACAAATCGCTCTTGTTCGGCATCACCCTCATCAGTTTTCACATTGTGGAACACGTCGTGATCGGAATGTGGCACGGCAAGGCAATAGCGAAAACTATTGCGGAACTCGGCGCAGATCGACTTGGACAAATCGCATCTGGCGGAACAATCGCTACCGTTGCATTGGTACCATTCTTTGTATTGAGGGAGATTAGCCGGGTGATTGGTGAGGATAACTTTTGGTCTCTCTTTTTTTTTCGACGCAGGCACCAGTAAGTTGATGGTTGAAGTTCAGCAAACTGAGCATTCGTCATGTCCTAATATCCGTATTGGCAACATTGTTATTATCTGCGTGGCCATTCGTGATACACGAATAGCCACGGGTGCGATCCCTTGGAGCGTAGGCCGATGCGTCTGTTGTCGCTAATCGCTGCATTGATCAGCACGGTGGCGATACTTGCAGGACCGTGCCGCGCACAGACGCCAGGGAATGCGGCTGCCGTGCCGCAACGCGAGCTGGTGGTCGCCACCAAGGAAGCGCCCCCGTTTGCAATGAAGAACCCGGACGGCAGCTGGGGCGGTATCAGCATCGATCTCTGGCGTCATGTCGCGGATGAACAGCACCTGCGCTTTCGGTTCACCGAGGAGCCAACCGTGCAAGCGCTGATAGATGGAGTAACCGACGGCAGATTCGATATTGCCGTGGCAGCTTTGACGGTCACGGCGGCGCGCGCGCAAACTCTCGATTTCACGCAACCCTTTTACGTTACCGGGCTTGGGATCGCCGCTCCGGCCGGAGGCGAGCCAAGCTGGCTGCCCATTATCCACACCCTGACCTCGTTCGGTTTTGCTCAAGCGATCATGGCCCTGGTCGGACTAGCATTGGCTGTCGGATTTCTCGTCTGGATCTTTGAACGGCGTCACAATGAAGATTTCGGCGGTGGCGCAGCTAGGGGATTGAGCTCGGGCGTTTGGTGGTCAACGGTGGCGATGACGCAGCGCAGCGCTGGCAATTTTGGCCCGCGAACTCTGCCCGGCCGCATCGTAGCTATCGTGTGGATGATCGCCTCCATCGTCACGATTGCCGTATTCACGGCAAGTGTTACTTCGGTATTGACGATTAAGCATCTTCAAGGAGCGGTGCATGGCGTGAGCGATTTGTCAGAAGTTCATGTCGGAGCGGTCGCCGGAACGTCCACCGAGGAAACGCTTTCCCGCTTGAGAATAAGCTATCGAAGATTCGCTACCCCGCAAGATGGTCTCAAGTCTCAAGGCGCTGCGCGCGCACTCACTCGACGCATTTATTTATGACAAGCCGCTGCTAGCCTGGATTGTTCAACAGAGCTTTGGATCCTCGATCGAGCTGATCGATACGACATTCGATCCACAAGAATACGCATTCGCGGTGCCAACCGACAGTCCACTCGAAAGAACCATCAATGTGGCGATTCTAAACGCGGTTCACAGTGACTGGTGGGAGCAAACCACCGCCCGCTATCTAGGGCCGCGGTGAAAGCGGTTGGTCGTGAAATATCGGCTATGGGCCGACTGTGTTCTCTAATTCCAGGTCTGGGTGTCAAGCTCTCTACGATCATCCTTGCCGGGCCCACTGTTCTCTCCGCGGTAGGGGCGTGCCCTCCGCATGATGGCGTAAGACGACGCTGGCGGATCAATGTTGCAAGCGCAGTCGCTCTGTTCGAGCGCACGCATACAAACGTGGCGTCCGGAATGTGGTTGGAATTTGAGCGACGTAATCTCCAGGGGCGTGAAACTATCTGATTGTCATTTTGCGTTCAAATCATCGTTGGGTCGAGAAAGCGAGGAAGCCCGCTGGTGCGTTTTTCTGGAAAGGCCGCTGTGTCGGTACCCCCCGTTTTCAGCATCGATGCCCGTCATGCGGCGAGGTCGATTGGCTGATCGATGAGCTTTGTGGCGAGCGTCTGCCAGCCATCGACCTTTCGCATGTTGATCTGGCCGGATGCGAGCAACGCCCAGAACAACATCGCCGCGGTATCTGCCGACGGCAACACGGTCTGCGTTTTGATTCGCCGCTTGAACTCTTCGTGCAGTCGTTCGATCGCATTCGTTGTCCGGGCGCTCCGCCATTGGCTTGGCGGCAGTCGCGTGAAGGTAAACAGTCGGTCGCCGGCTTCTTCTAGGCTGTCGGCGACGGCGCGGTGCTTGAGCCTCCATTTGCGGATGAAGGCTTTACGATGCGCCTCGATCTCCTGAGGCGTCGCTGCATAGATCATATCGTTGTAATCTGCGGTGATCTCGTCATGCAGGCGCTCCGGCGCGTGCGCGAAAAGATTCCTGTGCTTGTGGGCCGTGCAGCGCTGGACCGGAACGCCGTCCCATACGGCGGCGATCGCCTTGTCGAGCCCGGGCGCGCCATCGACGATGAGGAACTCGGGGTGACGCAATCCGCGCTTGATGAGATCGTCGAGGACGGTACGCCAAGCCTCGGTGCTCTCGCCACCCATGCTCTTGATCGCAAGCACTACCTTTTGGCCGTCCCCACGGACGCCGATGACGACGAGGAGCGAGATGGAGGTCGCCTTGCGGTCGAGCCGCACGCGTACCACGGTGCCGTCGAGAATGAGCCGCACGATCGGCTCTTCGGCCAACGAGCGGGTGTTCCACGCGTCCCAATCGCTCTTCACCTTGCGCCAGGTCCGGCTCACTGTGTCCTTGCCCACCGCACCGCCAAACAGGGCACCGAGCGCACGGCGCACTCGGCGCGTGTTGGTGCCAGCCAGATAGGTGCTCGCGATCAGCGCGTCGGCGGCCAGCGTGCGGCGCTGATAAGCCCGCAACGCATGGCTCTTCCACTCCGTCGTCTTGCCCTCCGGGGTGTTCAGCCGGGCACGCGGCACCGCGATCTCGATCGGTCCGAAGGTCCCGGTCAGCGACCGCGTCCGGCTGCCGTGGCGGTGGCCCGCAATGCCTACTCCTCTTTCATTGCCGGCTATCTGGCTTCGACCGTAACGCGGGCGAGCAAGCGCAGTGTCGAGCTCGCCTCGGATCAGCTCTTCGATAAACGCGCGCGCCCGAGCGCGCACCTCGGTCTCGATCGGATCAAACCAGTTGTCGAAAAGATCAACAGCAATCTCGGCTGCAGGCTGCGAAGAATCAGTCTTGGTGGTATGGCTCATCATGGCGTGGTCTCCAGTCCGACGCTTCAACGCCGGATGATTCGAGGTTGATCACCCCGGAGACTACGCCACCCTCAATTCCTACCAACTCCGCGACGGGACCGCTTGCAACATTGATCCGCCAGCGTCGTCTTACGCCATCATGCGGAGGGCACGCCCCTACCGCGGAGAGAACAGTGGGCCCGGCAAGGATGATCGTAGAGAGCTTGACACCCAGACCCGGAATTAGAGAACACAATCGGCCAATCGCAGACATCCCGTTGGTGGCCCGGTCGAATTGTAAAGTACCACTGACGTCGGCATTTAGGCGTGGTAGTGTTCCCGCCGGAGCTCCAGAATATAGCTTACCTCCAGGGCTGAAATGAATTGGGCTACCCATTTGGGAATACTCACTTCCGTGCTGCTGTCACGGCCTGCCCTGGCTGACGAAATACGGCACACGACGTTTCCAAATATAATGGTAGGAACGTGGGCGCAGACCGCAGAACAGTGCACAGCAAAGGACAAGTCCAATATCCTCATTGAAGCCTCCAAGTACGGCGATGCCAGTGGAAGCTGCGCTGTGCGGTGGGTCGTGGAGACGGCGGGATCGCAGGGCATGAATTATGCTGTCCACGCGCTGTGCACCAGCGCATCGAACCCAACCAAAACCCAAGTGGTGAATATTATTATCCGCCCTCAGAGCGGCGGTCGAGCATCAATGGGAAGGTCGTTTGAGGATTTGAAGACCTACCAGCGCTGTCCCTCCGAGTGATTTTCCGGGCCTCACACTTCACTGGCGGTCTATTTTGCTACTTATAGACATCGACGAAAAGGGCCGATTGTGTTGAAAAAGTCTGCAGTTGCGGAAGTTGATATTCGCTGATTCAGTCGCTGCGAGAAGCAGGACTGCGAAGCATGATGGGACATGGGCAAGTCGAGCAGGCTGCGTTGTTCTATGAGTTTTCGCTGGAGAGGCACGTTCCCGCTGACCATCTGCTGCGGTCCATCGACAGGTTCGTCGAGTTGGAGGGTGTGAGGCGGGAACTGGCAGCATTCTACAGCACGATGGGCAGGCCATCGATTGATCCAGAGCTGATGATCAGAATGCTGATCGTGGGCTATTGCTTCGGCATTCGATCGGAGCGGCGGCTGTGCGAGGAAGTCCATCTCAATCTGGCATATCGGTGGTTTTGTCGTCTGGGCCTCGACGGCCATGTGCCCGATCATTCAACCTTCTCGAAGAACCGACATGGCCGCTTCCGCGACAGCGACCTGCTGAGGCGTGTCTTCGAGGTGGTTCTGCGGCGCTGCATCCGCGAGGGACTGATCGGCGGCGAAGCCTTTGCGATCGATGCCAGTCTGATCAAGGCGGATGCCAATCGGCAGAAAGGGATCGAGGGTGAGAGGGGCCTGCCACCAGAGACAACTGGCCGGGCGGTGGAAGAATATCTAGAGCATGTTCCGCCCTGATTGAATCGAGGGGGATTCCTTTGGATTAGTGAATGCGCGAGTGTAGCGGCATTGATTCGCTTTGAGGAGCTGAACGATGCCGAGGGCCTATTCTGCGGACATGAGGACGGGTGTGATTGCTCGGGTGGAAAGCGGCGCTTCGCGGCGAGAGGCAGCCGAACATTATGAGGTCAGTCCGAGCACGGCGGTGATCTGGGTGAAGTGCTTTCGCGAGACCGGCCGTTGCGCCGCCAAGCCGCGTGGCGGGAGCCTTTCGCCGCTGGAGGAGCACGCGGAGTTTTTGCTGGCGCTGATCGAACAGCAGCCTGACCTGACGCTGGACGAGGTGATTTGTGCGCTGCGCAAGCACAAGGTTGCTGGCAGCCGGACGGCGGTATGGCGGTTTTTTCGGCGTCACAAGATCACGTTTAAAAAAAGCCCTGCGCGCGGCGGAACAGGAGCGCACCGACGTAGCGCGGGCGCGGCGGCGTTGGCGGCGAGAACAAGGCATGTTCGACCCGGCCCGGCTGGTGTTTATCGATGAGACCTCGGCCAACACCAAGATGGCGCGGCTGTATGGTCGGTGCGCCCGCGGCGAGCGGCTGGTGAGCCATGTGCCGCGGGGGCACTGGAAAACGATCACCTTGGTGGCGGCGCTGCGCCGGCATGGCATGCGAGCGTCACAAACCATCGACGGCGCAATGACCGGAAAGAAGTTCTTGGCCTATGTCGAACGATGTCTCGCGCCGACGCTCAAGCGCAGGGATATCGTCGCCATCGACAATCTCCCGGCGCACAAGGTTGCCGGCGTGCGCGCGGCGATCGAAGCGCGCGGCGCCACGCTTCGCTATCTGCCCAAATACTCGCCGGACTTGAACCCGATCGAGATGTCGTTCAGCCAACTGAAGGCCGATCTGCGCAAGGCCGCCGAGCGAACGATTCCTCGCCTGCGGCGCCGCATCGCCAGATTCGTCCGTAGCCTGCCGGCCCGCCATGCTGCTAATTATTTCAGGCATGCAGGTTATGCATGAAATCGACCGGAATCCGCTCTAGCCGTGCTCGACGATGCGGCCTTCGGTGCCGCTACTGACGTGGTGCCCAAGTTCATCTCACCGGCCGATCCGGCGGCGCGATGGACCGGCGCCCATGGTGGACAGGCATTCTTCGCCTATTCCACCAACTACCTCATCGATGCCGACAATGCGATCATCGTGGATGTCGAAGCGACCACGGCGATCCGGCAGGCCGAGGTTCTCGCCGCAAAACGCATGATAGAGCGCTCAATGGAGCGCTTCGACTTGTATCCCGCTCGCCTTCTGGGCGTTCACCTGCACCTCACGGCACAGCGCCCGCTCCGAGCGGATTGCGAACACGTAGCCGACAATGAGCATCCGGATCATCAGCACCGGATCAATCGAGGGTCGACCAATCTTGGGGTAATAGCTCGCGAGCTCGGCATACACCCACGACAGATCGAGAACCGCGGCGATCGCGCGCACCAGGTGATCGTCAGGCACTACCTCCTCGAGGCGAAATCAATAGAAAAGCTGCTCTTGATCCCGGCTGAGCCGCCCCATCATCGTCCGTCCCCGTCCTTGATTTACCTCCTCGCCGGTGAATCACGGTTCGCCGATAACATCAACGGACTTCTGCAACAAAATCGGCCATAACCGGACTCATGCGCTCCGGACCAAAACCGGCTGCAAAACCTCAGAAATCAGGCGGCGGAAATCCATGGATGCCGTCGCAGTATTGCGTTTGAGTTACCCTAGAATTGGCTGAGCTGCTCGACGGCCATGCCGAAATCCGGAAAGCGGAACATCAAGTTGAGGGTGACAAGCAGACCGATAGCGCAGAAGGCGATGATGATAAACAGATTGGGATCGGCCATCGCGGATCGCAGCCACCTGCCGGCGGGCTTGACGTTGTCGTAACCGCGGACGGAGGGCTTGGTCGAGCGCGGAGCGTCGTAGGTCATGGGCATCTCCTCTTTGCTGACGCAACGGAGGGACGTGTGGGGGTGCCGTGTCTGCATTGGGCTGTTTCAACGTCGTAACCCTAGACCCTCGTCGCCTGGGGTCTGTGCCGCGCGTCACAGCAAAACACGTCCCCAGCCAAGCCCGACGCCATGGCACATTCGGCATTGCAAACGGCTACCTGCGCCGCCCAAATACCCGTCGTCTGGGGCCTCTCGCGTCACATACAGAAAGCAACCAAATGTGACGTCGATCACTTCGCGGCCTCACCGTCCGCAGTACTAGGGTGGTGCTCTTGGCAACGCCCTTTAAGGAGGCGACAATGACTAAAGCCCTGAAACAGACCGGCACGCGGTTCGCTCGATGGTTTAAGACATTCCAAGAAAAAAACCGGCCGCCCCATCGCTGGTATGAACACGACCTTTATTGCAATTGACCGAATAGATGTGAGCGCCGGGCAAGCGCAGGTCAGCCCGGCGCTCCGTGTTGGCAATTACCAGCGGTCAAGCCTCGCTTTACTTCGGGGCTAAATTTAATTGTACCGGTCCTTTCTTTTCGTTGAACAATGCGGAATTGCGGAGCGGAATTTAGGTAGAATTATTCTCGGAAGAAATTAGCTCCCCGATGAAAATGTTCAAACTCAAAGACGTGGCTTCGCTAGTACGTGATGAGGTCAAACGATCTGGTGTCGCGCAATGCGAGCGAAAAACAGCTCAGCGTGAAGTCATAGTGGCCAGCAGCAATCTCTGCCCGTTTGTCTTTGGTCAGATACAGTTGGCGTCGTTGCAGCAGCAGCTTTCGTAGCGCCGCCCGACCTTTCTGACCTAGAGCTGCGGCGAGGCTCACAACAAGGCCGTCATAGATGCCGTAGCTGTTGTTGGTGACCTTCTCGAACACGGTGGCGGCCAGCGCCTCCGGTTCGATCCCTGCCTGTTGGGCTATCGGCCCAAGATCGTCGCACGCTATTCGAAATACAGAGCCGACGCGGCCGCTGCTGTCATCCACCCGCTCAAGGATCGAGGGATGGAGTTCGAGGAACTCGCAAAGGAGTTCGAACGCGAGCGTGGGATCCTCGGCGGCGATTGTTTCGATTATCGTCGCACGCAACCCATCGAGTTCGGCGATTAGCTCGCGGCCCCGGTCGTAGGGCAGCATAGAGCGTGATTTGGCGAGCGTGACGAGCCGCCTGCGCAGGATCGCGCCAAGCGCCGCAGGACCGTCCTTGGTCGCCGTAGCCAAGTTCAAGGCTTGCTTCAGCCGCCGGTTTCCTGCGGCCTCGGCGATTAGCAATTCGGCGAGCTTGCGTGCACCTAGTTTGGTCAGAGCCTCAATTGTGAGCTTGCGGTTGGTTACCATGGCGCCATAAGTTGAGCTTCAAACGTACGGTGGGCCTAGGCTTATACTAAATTGGCTATGTCTGGACGATTGGCGGAACGAGAAACTGCCATGCGCTATGAAGCAGATGAGCAACCCCATTCAGAGGTGTGGCTCGAACTGGACGAGAGCGAACGAATCGATGCGGTCATGGACTATCACCGCCGAACGAGAGTGAAGCTAGAAAATCCCGAGCTTCATGCGACAGCTCATGTGGTGGTCGAAAACCAAGTTGCGCTTGGCGAAGCCACGTCGGTGCCTGCGACTCTGGACCGATTGATGGACGAGGGGCTTGATCGCCATGAGGCTATCCATGCCATCGCCAGCAACCTCATGAGCATCGTGTACAACGTGGCACATGAGACCGATGGTGATAGTGACATCAATGCGAAGTACGGTCGTGAACTGGGCAAGTTGACCGCCGCGGGCTGGCGATCCCAAGCTCAATAGGTTGCTCGTCATCAGCACGTCTTGGGGGGCGCCTTTCGACCGCTTTACCTCCAACTGCGGACAAAGATGTCGGGATTAAATGCGTCGCTCCGGGCCATGTATGGACGGTGCCCGCGGTGCAAGAGGAATCTGACGTATCGGCGAAGCGTTCGGGTGCAGCCATGTATACGGCCTATTTTCGCTTGGAGGATTACCTCTGTCGCGATGCAGCCACAGTGGCCGCTGGCCCTGATGTGATCCGCTGATCGGTCCCAACCAGGAACACGCGCTCAAGTATCGCGTCGGCCCAGAGCGGGTTTTCCGATCGACGGTCTCGACCGTTTCGCATCAACGTCGTCATCACCCCTGCAGTTCGTGAACGTACATACGCAACCTCATCCTTCCATCGCCAGTCCCCTTAGACCGCAGCGACCAGCGCACGCGCCCGATACGGACCGCCCTTGACCAGCAACGCCCAGGCGATGCGTGCCATCTTGTTGGCCAGCGCGACCGCCACGACCTTGAACGGTTTGCGGGCGAGAAGCTGCGTGAGCCAGGGATACTTCTCCGGCTTTTGCCGCGCGAGCTTCAACACCGCATGGGCTCCGACCACAAGAATGCGTCGCAAATATCGATCGCCCTGTTTCGAGATCGGCCCGAGCTTCCGCTTGCCGCCAGTCGAATCCTGCCGCGGGACTAGCCCGATCCAGGCCGCCATATCACGGCCCGACCGGAATGCCTTTGGGTCCGTGATCGTGGCCGCAATCGCGGTCGCGCCCAACAGACCAATCCCAGGAATGCTCCTGAGCCGCTTGCTGGCTTCGTCCGAGCGATGATGAGCAATAATCCGCTTCTCGATTGATGCGATCAGTGTCTGCATCGCTTGAAGCTCCGCCGCCAGCACAATCAGGCTCGCATGAGCCTCGACCGGCAAGCGATCATCTGTAGCGCCCGCAATGATCGCCAGCAACTCCCTGAGTCCCGCGTTCCCCTGTGCAGCCGCAATGCCGAGCTCGGCCAAATGTGCCCGCAAGGCATTGATCACCTGGGTCCGTTGACGCATCAAAAGATCGCGCGTCCGATGCAGCATCAACTGGCTCTGCTGCTCGGCCGATTTGACCTGCACAAAACGCATGGTCGGACGTCGTACAGCCTCGCAGATCGCCTCGGCGTCGGCAGCGTCGTTCTTGTTGCGCTTGACGTACGCCTTCACGTCTTTCGCCGGCATCAGACGAACCTGGTGGCCAAGCTTCGTGAGTTCACGCGCCCAGTAGTGGGCCGTAGCGCAGGCCTCCATGCCGACGAGGCACGGCGGCAGCGCCTTGAAGAATGCCAGCACCTGGCCGCGCCGGAGCTGCTTCCGAACGACGACCTTCTCGGCTACGTCGATCCCGTGAACTTGAAACACGTTCTTGGCGATATCCAAACCCATCGTGGTGATTTGCATGTGAACCGCTCCCTGAGTTGATTCGTTGGCAACGATCATCCTATGGGAACTCGCTGCCGGGAGCGGGCACCGTCCACCACATCAGGAACCGCCTCCCGCACCGCAGAAAAACAGAGAGCATTTTCGCCGTTGGCCCCTCGTGAAGCTGGCCACAGACCTGCCGATCGGGTCGTGATACTGTTCATTGCTTGCTGGCGTGATCCCTTAGGGGGCGGAGCATCGGGCAAATGGTAATCGGCATCGGACGGCGGCAATTTATATCTGCGCTTTGTGGCACCGCAGCCACATGGCCGCTCGCCGCTCGTGCGCAGCAGCCGGCTAGGCTCCCGACCGTTGGGCTCATGACCCCAAACGCTTCGGGTTGGAGTGCAGAAACTGCCGCTTTTATCCAGCGGCTAGGTCAACTCGGTTGGATCGAAGGTCACACCGTCGCGATCGAGTATCGCTGGTCCGAAGGACGCCCGGCGCACGTCGCTGAGATTGCGACCGAGTTCGTGCGGCAGAAGGTCGATGTCATTGTCGCCTATGGAGGCGCCGTTGCTGCATTAAAGCAGGCGACAGCTGTCATCCCCATCGTCTTTGCAATCGCGGGCGATCCGGTCGGCAATGGCTTTGTCGAGAGCCTGGCGCGCCCGGGCGGCAGCGTCACTGGAATGTCGCTCCAGAACACCGATACTACCGGCAAGCGGCTCGAACTCTTGCGTGATGCGGTCCCTAATCTCCGCCGGTTGGCAATCATGTTTAATGCCGACTATCCCTCAACTGTGCGGGAGACGGGCGAGGCTCAGGATGTCGCTCGCACGCTAGGCCTCGAAGTCGCGCCACACGGTATCCGGCGCACGGAGGATATTGCACCCATCTTCGAGACTCTTAAATCCCAAGCGGACGCACTTTATGTCGTGGGTGACACTCTCACTCTCGTCGCCAGAACGCCGATCGTTACACTTGCGCTCAGCGCGCGGCTGCCGACGATCTTTGATAACCGCATTAATGTCCAAGCAGGGGGCCTCATGTCCTACGGAGCAGACTTTCCAGCTCTGTTCCAGCGCGCTGCTGAATATGTCGACAAAATTCTGCGTGGGGCGAAGCCGAGCGACCTTCCGGTGGAGCAGCCGGCCAAATTCGATCTCGCCGTCAATCTCAAGACCGCCAAGGCGCTTGGACTCACCGTGCCGACCGCGCTGCTCGCTACCGCCGACGAGGTGATTGAGTAAATCCTTTTGCTGTCCGTCAATTGACGACCGCGAAATGACGCTACGGGTCAATCACGACTGGCCCCGTTCCTGCTCAATCATCTTTATGACCGTAACAGTCTGAAAGCCGACATGGTTCGCGACCTTCGGGGCTGGGGCGCATAGTCGTCATCCTCGGTAACAGAGGAGTGCGACCATGCCTGCTCACCGCCCAACGGACGCATGCCTTGGAACAAAGGCAAGCTGATTGGTGCGAGACCTCCATTAAGGCCAAAGCACGTTTGGGCGATCAGAACCCGATTGCTGTTAGAAGGGCGAATACGTGACCTCGCCCTGTTTAATCTGGCCATCGATAGCAAGCTTCGTGGCTGCGATGTCGTGGCCGTCAAGGTCGAGGATGTTGCCCCAAGCGGCTATACGATGGACCGTGCAACGGTTCGACAGAAAAAGACGGGTCACCCAGTCAAGTTCGAGCTGACGGATCAGACCCGCCAAGCTGTCGACGATTACTTGAAGGCCGCAGGCAAGAAACCGGGCCAATATCTATTCACGGGTCGACGCGGCTTCGATCGGTCTATGACCTGTCTACGTCGTGTTCTCGCTCCGACATTTCAGGCTGGCGAGATGCCGCTCTTTATCCCTTGGCGGCGCCGCGCGCCGCGCCGACCAACCATCGATCGGTCAGCAGAGAGCGACCCGCTCGCGCCGCCTGCTGGCCGATTTCTTTTTAGTGTAATCCGGTTCGGGGCGACGCTGGAGCTCGGGCGATGGAGCTACGGGGTCGAGACCAAAGCCCGACCGCATCCGCAGGACCATAATGGGTCTACGTCGTGTTCTCGCTCCGACATTTCAGGCTGGCGAGATGCCGCTCTTTATCCCTTGGCGGCGCCGCGCGCCGCGCCGACCAACCATCGATCGGTCAGCAGAGAGCGACCCGCTCGCGCCGCCTGCTGGCCGATTTCTTTTTAGTGTAATCCGGTTCGGGGCGACGCTGGAGCTCGGGCGATGGAGCTACGGTGCAAAATCGCGGACAATAGTGACCCCCTGAGGGGGCTTTTCGCATCCAATTCCGGCTCAGACTCAATTCTGATGAAGTTCGCGAACGACCGTTGGTTCTCCAACGGAGAATCAGCGCCATGCGAACGCACTTTCGGATTTCGTCGCTTGTGCCGAGTGGGTTGCTGTTTCAAAGCGTAAGTGGTTCAACGGACTCGATTATTTTACTGGTCCGATCGGGAGCATCGCAGGCCAGGTGCCCCTTGTGCGGGGCGGGCTCTCGCCGAGTCCATAGCCGGTACATCCGGAGCGTTGCGGATCTGCCGTCAGCCGGCAGGGCAGTGCAGCTCCAACTGGTCACCCGACGGTTTACCTGCGAGGTGCCGCATTGTCGCAGACGGATTTTCGCCGAGCGGTTCGGAGAAGCGATTGTTCCGCTCCGAGCGCGCCGAACAGCACGGCTCGAAGGCATCGTCCATTATCTGGGCTTGGCGCTCGGCGGAAGACCGGCTGCAAGCTTTGCCAGACGGCTCATGATACCCGTCAGCAATGACACCCTTCTGCGGGTGGTCCGCCGACGAACCATGATGCCGCGCGAGCCCTTGGTTGTTGCGGGCATCGATGACTGGGCCTTCCGCAGGAACTGTCGCTACGGGACAATCGTCTGCGATCTGGAGCGGCGGCGGATCGTGGCGCTGCTGCCCGACCGGGAAAAGGCCACCGTGCAGGCTTGGCTTTCAGAGCACCCAACAATCAAGATCGTTTCACGCGATCGCGGTGGCGGGTATGGCGAGGCCGCGGACAAGGCGTTACCGGATGCCATCCAGGTCGCAGACCGCTGGCACCTGATGGAAAACGCGAGCGCAGCGTTCCTTGACGCGGTGCGCCGCTCCATGCGCGCGATCCGCGTCGCGATCGGCGCGACGACGATCAATCCGGAGCTGCTGACCTGCGCGGAAAGTCTGCGATATCAGGGCTATCTGCGGCGCCGGGACGCCCATGCTGCAATTGCCGCTCTTGTCGGGAACGGAGTCCCGCTCAAGGAGATCGTCCGTCGGACGGGCCACAGCCGCAACCTTGTCCGCCAGATCAGCCGCGGCGGAGGCAATGATGTATTCCGGACCCGTCAGAGCACGCTCGACGGCCACCTGCCGTTCCTGGATGCGCAATGGACCGGCGGCTGTCGCAATGGCACCGAGCTCTGGCGCCGCTTAATAGCACTCGGCTTCAAGGGCTCGCTCCGCGTGGTCTCAGAATGGGCAACGCGCCGACGCCGCGCAAATAAAGCCAGCGATCAACAACTGCAGAGGATCCCGGCCGCCAGGACGATAGCGAAGTTGATGACAACAAAACGGGATCACCTGACCAAGTCCGAGACGGTAACAGTCGCCGCCATCGAGAAAGGCGTTCCGACCTTGGCCGATGCTCGCGCACTCGTCGATCGCTTTCAGGCCATGATCCGGGGGAAGACCGAGGCCGAACTCGAAGCTTGGATTATCGAATCCAAGGGGAGCCTGATCGCCTCGTTTGCAAATGGCATCGCCCGCGACAAGGCAGCGGTGCACGCCGGAATCACTCAGCCGTGGTCCAACGGCCAAGTGGAGGCTCAGATCACCAAGCTCAAGCTCGTCAAACGGCAAATGTATGGGCGTGCCAAGCTCGACCTCCTTCAGGCCAGGCTAATTGGCGACCCATGACTTGGCCGTCATCGAGAGTGCGTCAGAGCCGTTCTTGGACGCGAAACTGGGGGTCGTGGTTGGGTGCGATTTGACACCAGGAGGCTATCGAGCACAATCCGCATACGCTCAGGCGAAAGTATCCCTCCGGCTTTCGCGACTTCGGCTCCTAGTTTTTTCTTCTTGATTCGGCGACCTCGTTTGCGGCCCGTCGCCCCGAGTGGGGTTGTCTCTGTTTTAGGTCCTTCGGCCTCACTCGTGTCCGCCTCTCCGCGCCGCAGCAGCTCGGCTTTCGGCGTGCCGTTCTCAACAGTTGTTGTCACCGGTGTGGGTAGCGATGTCGGCTCGTGACCATCACGTGATGATGTCTGACCCATAGCCAAGATGGTGCAGTTCCGACATTATTTTTGTCTTCGAGGGGCGTCACCAGCTGAACTGTTGGTTCTTGAATATTCCGAACGCTCTGCCACTTATCGGGGTTATCTTTCAGCCATTGCGGCTTTCTCGCAGTCTCCGTGCTGATGTACCGGCCTCGAGCATTGTGAGTTGCGAACAGAAGGCCGTCGGATAAGAGGCCTTGATTGATTTTGACCGGTGCTGCTACGCAGTCGCGCAGTAAAGAAGCGGTCGGCGTATCCTCGCCGGTGGGGTAATCGGCGCTCATAACGGCTCACCCTCGAAAGAGGCGCGCCGTCACCATGTGTGTGCGCGGCAGCCCTGAAACGTTGATCGTGAGACACGCACCATAGATCCCGCGCCATGTGGGATTTCGGACTGCTGATGTCTCGGTTCAGGACTTGCCGGAGCCCCATGGTCCGGTTGCGGGTCATCCCGCTATTCGCCAAGCTGAAGGACTTGGACCTTCGACCACACCTAGCACAGGTGTGGCCATGCATCATGCGGCTCAGCGCGTTAAGCCTAGATGCTATATAGCAATCTGGCCCTTTTTCCGCAAGCCTGGGCACGGCGTACAATCAGAGTGAACGCGATCAGACCGAAGTATGCTCGGGCCGCAATGGCGGGGCGGCTGCGGCAGCCAAAGTCGACCGACCTCCTCGATTTCTTTCGCAGATTCTGGATCGGAGCGAACGCCGGGAGCCATCGGCGGCGGATGACGCTGAGGGCGCCGGACGAGTCACCGCGAGCTAGCAGCGGTGAACTTAGTAGCCAGTCGGCAAAGGACGCGCTAGCTGTCGGCAGCGTATCTGATCGAGGCTGGAAAGTTGGTTTTGATGCCGACGGGTATAACTGAGTACCTGCGGGTCGCAAAGACTGCGATTCGTTTGTTGTAGGTCGCTCTGGCCTACCGTCTATATGAAGCCCAACCTCACGGCAACCACCGCCGCCATGCAAATACGGACGATGGAACGCATGTGCGTTTCTCCCTTAGTCCGCTCCTAAGGCCAGTAGAGGCACAGAACAGAACCATCCGCTGAGTTGTTCATTATTCCAACCTGCAGTGTCGCCAAAGAGACGCAGCGTTACCGCTTGGCAAGCAACGTCGCCGGCGTGGTTGTAGAATTGCGTCTCCAAATGCTGAGCGATATTCGGCAGCAATTCAGGAAATGCGCATAGGTCCCGATCAAATCCGGTCGCCTGTGGCCCGACTCATTGGAAGAGTTTTGGCATGAGTTGGTGGTGGACAAAGGTCATTGTCTTTTAAGCCGCTGGCGCTTCCGGCTGTCGCCAATGCCTGTCGCCATTGTCGCCAAAATATAACCTAACTAATTGATTTTATTAGCTATGGCCCCTTTTACCAGGGAGTGCTCTACCACTGAGCTACGGCAGCGGACTCTTGGCCCTTTTGAAGCGGCGAATACGCCCTTTTGAAGCGGCGAATACGGGCGAAAAAACCGGGCGATCCTTGCCATAGGGGGGTGTTTTGCGCAAGGAATTTGCCGCTATGACCAAGCCCGGCAAGGCGGCAAAATCGGCGGCGCGTAGCGCGCGGCTGGCGGCGGCTTTGCGGGAAAATCTCAAGCGGCGCAAGCGGCAGGCCAGAGGACGAGAGCAGGGCGGCGAGTGGGCGGGCGATGGCGCCCACCATGGGGACACCCAGGCGCCGGAGACCGAGGCCGAGGCGCAAAATCCCGACTTCCGCCGCAATCGGGGCGGGGAGTAGGAACCGGCCGCGGCGCCGTAGGCGAGTTCGCTTTGCCCCGCTTCGCGCCGGGTGCATAAAGCAAGGTCGATTAAGACCTGCTTGTTTAGAATTCGGAGCGATGCGGTCCGGAACGAGATTATCGGATCGCATTTTGGGGGTGGATATGGACCGCATTCGTATTGTCGGCGGCCGGCGGCTGGACGGCGTCATCCCGATCTCAGGCGCCAAGAACGCGACGCTGCCTTTGATGATCGCGTCGCTGCTGACCGAGGAGACGCTCATCCTCGATAATGTGCCGCGGCTCGCCGATGTGGCGCTGCTCGAGCGCATCCTCGGCAATCACGGCGTCGACATCATGACGAGCGGCAAGCGTGCCGGGGAGACCGCCGACCACGGCCAGACGCTGCACATTTCCGCGGCCCGCATCGTCGATACCACCGCGCCCTATGAGCTCGTCTCCAAAATGCGGGCAAGCTTTTGGGTGCTGGCGCCGCTCGTTGCCCGCATGGGCGAGGCGCGGGTCTCGATGCCCGGCGGCTGCGCCATCGGCACCCGGCCGGTCGATCTTCTCATCATGGCGATGGCGCAGCTCGGCGCCGATATCGAGGTCGACGGCGGTTTCGTGGTGGCGCGCGCGCCGCGCGGGTTAAGGGGCGGCGAGATCGTGTTTCCAAAAGTCACGGTCGGCGGCACCCATACCGCGATCATGGCGGCCTCGCTCGCCAACGGCACCACGGTGATCGACAACGCGGCGCAGGAGCCGGAAATCGCCGACGTCGCCGATTGCCTCAACAAGATGGGCGCGCGCATTTCCGGCGCCGGCACCAGCCGCATCGTCGTCGATGGCGTCGCCAAGCTTCATGGCGCGCGCCACGCGGTGCTGCCCGACCGCATCGAGACCGGCACTTATGCCATGGCGGTCGCCATGGCCGGCGGCGACGTCTTGCTGCAGAACGCGAGACCCGAATTGCTGCAGGCCGCGTTCGATGTTCTGGTCCGGGCCGGCGCCACGATCACGCCGAACAATCAGGGTGTCCGCGTCGCCCGCAACGGCGCCGGATTGGCGCCGGTCGAGGTGTCGACCGCGCCGTTTCCCGGGTTCCCGACCGATCTGCAGGCACAGCTGATGGCGCTGATGACGCGGGCGCACGGTACCTCGCACATTACAGAGACGATTTTCGAGAACCGCTTCATGCATGTCGGCGAATTGACCCGGCTCGGTGCCCGCATCCATCTCGACGGCGAACGCGCCACGATCGAAGGGGTCGAGCAGCTCAAGGGCGCCCCGGTGATGGCGACCGATCTGCGCGCCTCGGTGTCGCTCGTCATCGCCGCCTTGGCCGCGGAAGGCGAAACCATCGTCAACCGTGTCTATCATCTCGATCGCGGCTTTGAGCGATTGGAAGAAAAGCTCGGCCGCTGCGGCGCGGCGATCGAAAGATTGTCGGGGTAGCTCCTCGACCCTTATTCCGTCATCCTGAGGTGCGAGCAAAGCGAGCCTCGAAGGATGCCGGCCGAGGCACAGCGGCCGCCGCCCTTCGATGGCCGCTTTCGCGACCACCTCAGGGTGACGGACCAACCGCCGGATCAGTTCAGATCGATACATTCTTTTAAATCACACCATGCTTTTAAATCACATCATGATTGATCGCTTGGCGGCCAAATCGTGAGACTCCTCAAACGCTTTTCACGCCGTGTGCTGATCTTCGGACTCGGCGTGCTGTGCGTCTGGCTGATCGTCTATGTCTTCCGGCTGACCGACCGCAGGCTGCCGACCATCCTGGCTTTGGCGCTGACTTATGGCTTCGCCGCCTACGTGGTCTTGCCGCACGCCGTTCGCATGGGCTTAAAAATCCTGCTGCGCAAGCGCGTGCCGCGCTTCACCATTACCGGCGACGGTCTCCCCGGCGATCCTGTCAATGTCGTCCTGATCGGAACACTAGCGGAGCTGCACGCCGCCTTCGCCGCGGCCGGATGGGCAGAGGCAGATGCACTGGGTCTGGCGAGTTCCTGGCGCATGGTCCGCGCTTTTGTTCTCAATAAACCCTATCCGACCGCGCCGTTTAGCACGCTCTATCTCTATGGGCGCGGCCAGGACGTCGGTTTTCAGAAGGCGATCGACAACAG
This sequence comes from uncultured Alphaproteobacteria bacterium, assembly GCA_963822935.1. Taxonomy (GTDB): domain Bacteria; phylum Pseudomonadota; class Alphaproteobacteria; order Rhizobiales; family Xanthobacteraceae; genus BOG-931. The sequence goes on along the minus strand of CAWGJP010000005.1, from coordinate 115,751 downwards.
CCCGCGCCGGCGCCATCACATTCGATTTTGGGCGTTGAGCCTAAAGCACGCGGAGGCGACCGTGGGGACGGCGAGCTTCTGGCTCAACACCGACCGGCCGCCGCACGATGCTCAAGTGTGCTGGGTCGGCGCCGGCACCAAAGACACCGGCCTTTCGCTGACCCGGCTCACCTTCCAGATCACCCACGCAACCGATTCCGATACCAATACCGAGCGCGACTTCATCATTGCCGCGCTACAGGAGAAGCGCGTCATCGGCGACGTGAAAACCTATCCATCCGGGAAGCCGCTGCCCGCGCACGTCAACCACTACGTGACGGACGGCGAAGTGACGGTGGCGAGCTTGACGCCGGCGGCGCCCAGCCCGCTTTTGGGCTAAGCTCGGCCTTTGCGTTCGGCAATTAAATCGCGAGGACAGGATGAGCAAGAGCGCCGGAGATAAGAAGCGACCGTGCAAAAATTGCGAAGGTAAGGGCACGCTCAAGAAAGGCGATAAAATCGTCAGATGCCAGAGGTGTGGCGGGACTGGCATCAAGCCGTCATGACCCGTCCGGGGTCGCCGGGAGGCGTGGCAATCCTTCTGTCTGCCGCTGGCTTCGGCAAATCGCGCGGCGGGCTTAATTACGCCGCCAGCTCGAGCATGATGCGGTAGAGCCGCGCCTGGCCCTCGAAGCCGATGCCGGGCCGGTCGGACAGTTTGAGATAGCCGGCCTCCAGCTTCGCATCGTCGGCGAAGCCGCCGAAATCGCCGAACACGCCAGGATAGGATTCCGCGCCACCAAGCCCAAAGCCGGCAGTGATGGCAAGCGACATCTGGTTGCCGCCGTGCGGGAACAACAATGCGCGCGGCCATTGGTGGCGCGCCAGCATGTCGAGCGTGCGGGCATATTGCACGATGCCGTAGGCCTGCGGCGGGTCGACCTGAATGACGTCGCGGCGGGCCGGCTTGAGACCGCCGAAGCGCACCAGGTTCTCCACGTCTTGGGTCGAATACAGATTCTCTCCGGTCGACAGCGGCGCATCGTAATTGGCGGCGATCTCGGCAAGCAGCGCATAGTCGAGCGGATCGCACGGCTCCTCGAACCAGCGCAAATCGAATGCCCGCAAGCCTCGCGCATAAGCGAGCGCATCGCCGCGGAAAAATTTCGAATTGGCGTCGACCGCGAGCGTGCCGCCTTGTGGCAGGATCGCCTTCACCGCCGCAACGCGGGCGAGATCGTCCGCCAAGGGCAAGCCGCCGACTTTCATTTTCAGCATCGTGTAGCCGGCATCGAGATGACGGCGCATCTCGTCGACCAGGTCCTGCGTGGTCTTGCCCGGCGCATACCAGCCGGCGCCGACATAACAGAACACTTTGTCGGCGATCTTGCCGCCGTTGTAGCGCTCCGCAAGCACCACATGCAGCGGCTTGCCGGCGATCTTGGCCACCGCGTCCCACACCGCGACCTCGATGGTGCCGATGCCGATCGAGCGCTCGCTGTGGCCGCCGGATTTCTCGTTCTGCATCATCGCGGCGAGAATCTTTTCCGGCGCGAAATTATCGCCGGCCTCGTCGAGCAGCATTTGCGGATCGGCGTTGAGGACGCGCGGGATGAAGCGCGCCCGCATTTGCGCGCCGCAGGCATAGCGCCCGGTGGAATTAAAGGCAAAGCCCGTCACCGGCTTGCCACCGCGCTTGACGTCGGTGATCACCGCGACCAACGAAGTGGTCATCTCGGAGAAATTGAATCCTGAGTTGGCCAGCGTGGAATTGAGCGGGATTGCGGTCTCGCGGATATCGACAATGCGCATGGGCTTTCCTTCTCCTTCTCACCGCTTGCGGGGAGAAGGTCGGGATGAGGGGGCGCCTCCGCTGGGCTCAGAATCGCGGTGAGGTCCCCTCACCCTCGCTTCGCTCGACCTCTCCCCGCGCGCGGGGAGAGGTAAGTTCTACTGAATCTGCGGGATCTTGGCGTCGACGATGACTTTGTGCCACTTGTCGATTTCTTTCTTGATGTAGGCCGAAAACTCCTCGGGCGTGTCGCCGACGACATCGAAGCCGATTTGCTTGCATTTGGCCTGGACGTCCGGGAGCATGAGCACGGCGATGATCTCGCGGTTCAGCAGCGCGACGACCTCCGGCGGCGTTCCTGCCGGAACAAAGACACCCTGCATCGTATCGGATTCCTGGCCCTCGACACCGGCTTCCGCCATTGTCGGCACGTCCGGCAGCGACGCCGCGCGCTTCGCCGAGGTCACCGCAAGCGCGCGCAGCGTGCCGGCCACCAGTTGCGGATAGGCCGGCGGCAAAGTCGCAAAGCCGGTCGGCGTTTGATTGCCGACCACGGCCTGGATCACCGGCGCGCCGCCGTTATAGGGCACCGTGGTGACGTCGAGCTTGAAGGTCAGCTTGAACAATTCGGAGGCCAGCATGGGCGTGGTGCCGAGACCCGAATTGGCGATGGGGTATTTGCCGGGATCGGCCTTCATCAGCGCGATCAGGTCCTTCACCGTCTTGGCCGGGACGGAGGGATGGACGAACAAACCATTCGGCGAGTCCACCGCCAGCGTGACCGGCGCAAAATCCTTGAACGGATCGTAGGGCGACTTGGCATAGAGGCTCGGATTGACGAGGTAACTCGAGCTCGCCACCAGGATGGTGTAGCCGTCGGGCGCCGCGCGCGCGACCTGGGTCATGCCGATGTTGCCGCCGGCGCCGGCGTGGTCTTCGACGTAGAACTGCTGTTTCAGGCTCGCCGAAAGCTTGTCGGCGAGGATGCGGGCGGTGATATCGCTCGGGCCGCCGGCGGCAAACGGTGCGATGATCTTCACCGCATGGTTGGGATAGCTATCCGCGGCAAAGCTCGCCCCGGTCCAGGCCACACTCACGCATAACGCCAGCAAACGCGACGCGAAACCCACTGCAGACATAAAGCCCTCCCCAGATGTTTCGGCGATGCTATCATCCTTCGATTACAGCCAATAGCAGGGCAGGGACGAAACCAATGGCAGGGCGCAAGGTAACGCGAGACGATCTCCGCGCGGCGGCAGAGAAGTACAAGAACTGGGGCAAATGGGGCCCCGACGACGAGATCGGCACGCTCAATTACACGTCGGCTGAGGACATCGTCGCCGCGGCGCGGCTCGTCAAAAAGGGCAAGGTGATTTCGCTGGCGCTCAACTTCGACAATAACGGCCCGCAAGGCGGCAAGACCAACTATCCCGTGCTCGGCCGCATCAATCCGCTGCACACCATGCTACGCACCGGCACCGACGCCTATTCGGGCGTGCTCGACAAGCGCGGCATCCGTGCCGCCGACGACATGGTGGTGATGCCGCTGCAATGCGGCACGCAATGGGACGGGCTCGGCCACGTGTTCTATGAAGACAATATGTGGAACGGCTACGACTGCCGCGAAGTGTCGTCGTTCGGCGCCGCCAAATGCGGCATCGAGAAAACCAAGAGCAAGATGGTCGGCCGCGGCGTGTTCCTCGACGTCGCCCGCGCGCTCGGCAAGGACTGCCTCGACGACGGCTACGGCATCACCTGCGACGATCTCGATCTCACCGCCAAGAAACAGAAGATCGAGTTCAAGCGCGGCGACTACATTGTCGTGCGCACCGGGCAGATGGAGCGCTGCCTCAAAGCCGGAAGCTGGGACGGTTATCCCGGCGGCGACGCGCCGGGTTTTGCCTTCGAGACACTGGAATTCGTCGCCAAGACCGAACTTGCCGCGCTCGCCAGCGACACCTGGGGCTGCGAGGTGCGGCCCAACAATACCGAAGGCGGCATCAACCAGCCCTGGCACTGGATCACCATTCCGATCATGGGCATGACCATGGGCGAGATTTTTTATCTGAAGGACTTGGCCGAGGATTGCACCAAGGACGGAACTTACGAATTCATGTTCGTGGCGCCGGCCATTCCTATTACGGGAGCTGTCGGTTCGCCGACTAATCCGTTGGCCATCAAGTGACGCGGTGGGCGTCGTGGCCGGACCTGTTCCGGCCATCCACGCCTTTTCTTCGTTACGAACGCAAAGGCGTGGATGCCACGCGGCGTGGCGCTCTCACGCGCTTTCTCGTTCCATCGCCATCTCCGCGCGGAGGCTGTCGATGTCGCGATAGATCGACGCTACGGCGCGGATTTTTCCACCTTTGCGGTACCGCGCCACGCAATCGCGCGCGCGAGCGTCGCCCTCGATGTCGATCGCGTCCCAATCGCTGGCATGGCCGACGTAATTGATCGGGACGTCGTAGTGTTGGCTCCAGAAGAAGGGCACGCCGTCGTAATGATCGCCAATGCCCAGCATAGCGCGGGCCGCCGCCTGGCCTTGCCGCTCGGCGACCACCCAGTGCTCGACGCGGATGCTTTCGCCGCCGTGGCGATCGGGCCATCGCGCGATATCGCCCGCGGCGAATATGCCCGCCGCGCTCGTCTCCAGGTAGCCGTTGACGACCACGCCGCGCTCGACCGCGAGACCGGCCTGCTCGGCAAGTTGCGTGCGCGGGCGCACGCCGACGCCCATGACGACGAAGTCGGCATCGAGGCTCTGCCCGCTCTTGAGTGTGGCCTTATTGGGCTCGATCGCCACCACGGTGTTTTCCAGGTGAAAGACGACGCCTTTTTCCTCGTGAAGTGAGCGCACGAAGTCGCCGAGCTCGGCGCCGAACACCTTTTCGAGCGGACGCTTCTCCGGGGCGACGACATGGACATCGAGGTTGCGGGTGCGCAAGGCGGCGGCGGTTTCGAGGCCGATGAAGCTTGCACCGATGACCACGACGCGTCTCGCGCGCCCGGCGGCAGCGATGATCGCACGGCAATTCTTCAGCGTGCGCAGGACGTGGACGTGGGGAAGGTCGGCTCCCGGGATGGCGAGCCGAATGGGTTCTGCTCCGGTCGCGAGCAGCAACCTGTCGTAGGGCAGGCGCTTGCCGTCCTCGATCTCGATCTCGCGCGCGCGCGGATCGATCTTCGCAACCTTGGTATCGAGCCGCAATTCAATGGCGTTCTCGCGATACCAGTCTCGTGGCCGCAGCGGCACCCATTCTTCCTGCGCGGCACCAGCCAAATAGTCCTTCGACAGGTTCGGCCGGTCTACCGGAGGATCCGCATCGTCGCTGAGCATGACCAGCGATCCCTCATAGCCGTGGCGGCGCAGCTGTTCCGCGGCGGCAAAGCCGGCGGCACCGCCGCCGACGATCACGATGCGCGACGGCAATTTGCCCGACAGCGGCTTGCGGGTGGGTAAAGCTTTGGTCTTGCCGGTCACGAAAACTGCTTCGCCGCGTTGCTCCACGGTCCAACTGGCGACGGGATCGAGCGCCGGGGCGCGGAGCGCTTCGCCGGTGCGCAGGCTGAAGCAGGCGTGATGCCACGGGCAGCGCACCGTGTGACCGTCAAGCACGCCGTCCGCAAGCGGCCCGCCATAATGCGTGCAGCTGGCGCCGATGGCAAAATACTCGCTGCCGACGCGGGCAAGCAGCACGCCGTCGTCGCCAATGTGACCGCGCAGCATCCCGCTGGCCGGGATGTCCGAAACGGCAATTCCGAGCGACAGATCGGGACCTTGCTCGGTGTCAGGCATCACCCTTGCTCCGCCTCAAGCATCTTGCCGAGCACGCGCTTATAGCGCACGCAGCCGGTGTCGACGGCGAGGATCACCGGATCGAGCGGTTCCGCCGCGCTCTCGATGATGCGCTGCTGCGCTTCGATCACCGGCGCGTCCTGCTCTTCGAAGGCGAAGCGCCGCATTTCCGCGATGCGCTGCTGCAGATCGCGGTTGAGCTTGTCCTCGGCCGTCTTCACGCCCCAGCGTACGGCGGTGAAAAAATAATGCGTCGAGCGCTCGGTCTCGGGGGTGACCAAATGCACGGCGTGGTAGCCAGTGCCGGTTTCCGGCGCCGCGCCGATTTCACAGATACCCGTCAGCAGCCGCAACGCCGACGGTGCCATCCAGCGCATCTTAGTGAACTTGTCGACGCGCGGCGGATGGTCGGGCCAGAACGGCGCGAACATGCCAGGCGGCTTCGAATTGGTGGCGTGGCGGCCGACCACGACGTCGTCGCCGTCCTGCTCGGTGGTGATCTCGGATTCGACGGTGTCGGCATTGCCGAGAATGCCCTCGTGCAGATACGAGGTGTGGCTTAGGTCCAGCAGATTGTCGACGATGAGCTGATAATTGGCCTTGATGACGATGCTGTCACGCTTGGTGGTGTGCAACTCCGGCACGTCGTCGAGCACGGAGAAATCGGGGATCTTGCCGGCATCGGCTGGCGCCGCGCCCATCCAGATCCACACTGCCTTGTGCTTTTCGATGACCGGATAGCCCCTCACCCTGGCGCGCGGGGGAATGTTCTTGGCGCCGTGCGGGTTGTGAACGCAGGCGCCGCTGCCGTCGAATTCGAGGCCATGATAGGGGCACTGGATGCGGTCGCCGCCGACGATCTTGCCCATCGACAGCGGCGCGAAGCGGTGGGCGCAGCGGTCCTCGATGGCCGCGACGTCGCCGTTGCTCTTGCGGAACAGCACGACCGGCTCGTTCATGAACATGCGGGCAACGAGTTTGCCGTCGTCAAGCTCGTCGGACCACGCCGCGACGTACCAGGCATTGCGCAGGAATGCGCCGGAGATCATCTCTTGCTGCGGCTTCGCGCCGTCGGCTTTTGCGTGAGGTTGATCCAGCATGGCGTTTCCTTCCCGCGAGCGCATTGGCATCGTTGCCGCTTATGATAGCACGCGGGGAAATTCGATCTAGTTGCTCGGCGCGTATTTGATGCCTGCAAGCGCTGCCATTCCCGCCAGCACCGAGATCACCGCTGCGAACGTCACATGCGCGACCAGCGAACTGGTTGCGGCCGACAGCAAGCCGATGCCGATGACCGGCAGCGAATTGCCGGCAAAACAGGCGACGAGATAACTGGAGACGACCTCGCTGCGCTGGTCGGCCGGCGCGATGGTGTTGACGACTTCGAGGCCGCCGCGATAGCCGAGCCCGCCGGCAACGCCGCCCAGTGCCGCGGCGAAAATCAACAGCGGCATCGATCGCGCCACCTCGGCGCCGACCAGGAGCCAGAGGCTCGGCAGCAGCAGCGCCAGCGCGCCGAACATCGCCGCCCGGCTTCCGAGCCGGCCGGTGGAGAGGATCGTCACGGCGGCGATGCCGAACAGCTCGCAGACGACAGCGCCGGCGACAAGCGGCGCCGGCCGTTGCAGGTTATCGGCGAGCAGGTTTGGAATGAGCGCCGCATAGAAGGCGATCAGCGCGAAGGTGGCGAAGCTCGTCGCCGCGGGCGCGACGAATTGCAGCCGGATCTGCTGCGGCACGCCGATGCGGGGCTTGAGCGACACATCGGCGAGGCGTCTCGGTTTCGTCAGCGTTTCGGGCGCCCATAGGACGGAGGTGGCGATCGCGGCAAGCAGCGCCAAATAACAATAAAACGGCAGTTGCAGCGGCCAGACTGCGAATTGCGCCAGTACGCCGCCGATCAGCGGACCCGCGGCGCAACCAAAGAAATTCGACGCGGCTGCGATCCGTGCCGCTGCCCCCTTCGCGCTGCCCTTATAAAGCTCGGCGATCCATGCTGTCGCCGCGCCGGCCGCAAGCCCAGTCGAGAAACCGCTCAGGGCCCGCGCCGCGAACAGCCATGCCACGCCAGTCGCGGTGGCGAACACGACGGTGCTGGCGATGCCGAAGCCGATCGCCGGTAAAGTGACGGCGCGGCGGCCGATCTGATCGGCGAGCCGGCCGAAAAGCAGCAGCGCCGCCAGATTCCCCACGACATAGACCGCGTAGATCAGGGTCAGCATGACCCCGGAAAAGCCGAAAGCCAGCCGATACAGCGGATAGAGCGGGGTTGGCATGATGGCGCCGACGAACATGACCGCGAGCTCGGTGGTGACGATCGCCAGCGCCAGCGATCCGCCGCGCCCGATCACGGGATTGCGCATTGCCATGCGGCGATTACCTTTGTCAGTATCAATTATCACGTAACAGGCGAAACGCCATGAACACGACCACCGAAGCCAAGCACTACCCCGTAACGCACACCGATGCGGAGTGGCGAAAAATCCTCACTCCGGAGCAGTTCCATATCATGCGCGAGCACGGCACCGAGCGGCCGGGTTCTTGCGCGCTCAATTACGAAAAGCACGCCGGCGCGTTCACCTGCGCCGGCTGCGGACAGAAGCTGTTCGTGTCCAAGACGAAATTCGAGAGCGGCACCGGCTGGCCGAGCTTCAACGATCCGGAGCCGGGCGCGGTCGAGAGCTCGACCGATAACAGCCTCTTCATGAGCCGCACCGAGGTGCATTGCAGCCGCTGCGGCAGCCACCTCGGCCACGTCTTCGACGACGGTCCGCCGCCGACGCATCTGCGCTACTGCATCAACGGCGTGGCGATGAATTTCAAGCCGGAATAATCTCAACTCGGACAAAATCCGGCGCGAGCCGACAAGATGCGGGCGAGGGGGGAATCATGGAGCTGCGACGGCGTGACGTTCTGCGTCTTGCGGCGGGTGTAGCGCTTCCGGCGATCGCGACGGGCGCGCGGGCGCAATCCTATCCCGACAAGCCGATACGCCTGCTGGTCGGCTATCCGGCGGGTGGGCAGGTCGATATTGTGGCGCGGCTCACCGCGCAGTTTCTCTCGCAGCAATTGGGTCAATCCGTTGTCGTTGAGAACCGTCCTGGCGCCGGCGGCGCGCTTGGCGCCGAGGCGATCGTGAAAGCGCCGCCGGACGGCTACACGCTTTTCATGGGGACGTCGTCGAACGCGGTCGATGCGTCGTTGATGCAAAACCTGAGCTTCGATTTCGTCCGCGACGTCGCACCGGTCGCTGCGGTCAATCGGATCAATCTCGTGTTGCAAGCCAGCCCGTCGTTCCCGGCCACGACCGTCGCCGCGTTGATCGCGCAAGCCAAGGCGAACCCCGGCAAGATCGATATCGCCTCGCCATCGATCGGCACGCCGCCTTATATGGCGGTCGAGCTTCTCAAGATGATGGCCGGCATCGACATCGTGCATGTGCCCTATGGCGGCGAGGGCCAGATGATCACGGACCTTCTGGGCGGCCAGCAGAGGGTCGCCATCGGCGGCATCTCCTCTGCCATCGGCCACATCAAGGCCGGCAAACTGCGCGCGCTGGCGCTGACGACTGCGCGCCGCATCGACGAATTGCCCGGCGTCCCGACCGTCGCCGAGACCTTGCCCGGCTTCGAAGCCAGCGGCTTTTCCGGCATCGTCGCACCGAAGAATACGCCCACGCCGATCGTCGACAAGCTCGCCGCCGCGGTCCACGCCGTCCAGGCCGACGACAAATTCAAGACGCGGTTGTCCGACCTCGGCGTCAGCGAACTGTCGATGTCGCCCGCGGAGTTCGGCCAATTCATCGCCGCGGAAACCGCGAAATGGCGCAAAGTGGTCCAGTTTGCCGGCTGAAGGCGCAGTAAGGGCACGCGCCGGCAACAGGGCGACGCCGACGCAGCGCCTCTTTATCTCTATTTGGCAGTCCCGTCACAGCCGCGATTGGTGCCGCGGCCTTCCATGACCACGCAAAACTGCTGGCGATCCGCGCCGGCGGTGGTGCGGCATTGAGCGATGGCCTGGGCGTCGGCCATTTTCTGATTTTCCGCGATCGACCAGCCGACGCCCGGCGTGCCGTTGGCGGGATCGATGGCGACCGCGAAGCACTGATTGTGGAAAGTGGCGACGACCTTGCAGAGCTTGCGGGCTTTCTCCGATGCGCCGACCGATTTCTGGCAACCGGTAATCGCGCCTTTGCGCGCCGTATCCATGTCCGGCGCATTGAGCTGGAAGCCGCTGGCAAAGCCGTCATGCACGACGTCGGCAGGAAGTCCGACCGCCAGTGCGCTGTCGGCCCGGCTCGACGAAGCGTTGAGCAGCGCGGCGAGAAGCAGCGCGGCAATCGCGACATTTCGGCGAAGTATGAATGTGTTCGAACGCATGGCCGTCCCCTGACAGATTAAGCCGCAACGCCGTCAGCGCGCGCGTTATCGGCGCGCAACCGTAACGAGTTCTAAATTTCCGAACAAGGCAGGGCGCGGCGGTTACGCGGCCCGCGCGCGCGGGTCCGGCGCGATGCCGGTGACGCGATGGCGGATATAGGTGGTGCAGGACGGCTTCGACATTTCGCCGTCGGAGACCACGTCGACGCCGCAAGCCACTTGCTGCGCTACGATCTCGTCGACCGCCTTGGCGGTCGCGGCCTCGAACACGTCGGCGGCGGCGGCGGCGTTACCTTGCTCTCGCCCGAGAACGAGGTCGATCAGCGCCTTCGGCCGCGGCAGGCTGCCGGTGAGGATGCGATCGGTCGAGGTTTTCATGGGACACTCCCGGAACGGTCGACTGCCCCGAGCGAAACGAGGCCAGAAAGCGTACGATAGCGGCCGGCTGGTTCCTCGTCGATTATTGAAGCATAATTCACCGATGACGTTTACGCGTATTACCATCGATCCAGCGATCTGCACCGGGAAACCTTGCATCCGTGGGCTGCGATTTCCGGTGGCCCGCTTGCTTGGTCTGCTGGCCTCGGGCGAGACCCGCGAGCAAATTTTGAAAGCCTATCCATATCTCGAATCTGACGATATTGATGAAGCGTTACGCTACGCGGCTTCACTCGCTGAGGATGAAACAATCGACCTCGTGCCGATGGGCTGAGCCGTGAAGTTTCTGATCGACATGCCGTTGTCACAGGAGTTGGCGGCATGGCTCAGGGATCGGGGACACGACGCAGTCCATGCCGCCGAATTGAATCTTGCCGCCGCAGCCGATGTGATCATTTTGGCGCGCGCGAAGCAGGAAAAATGGAACAATTGTCACGGCGGATTTAGACTATCCGCTGCTGCTCGCGCTGGCACAGGAGCGAGAGTTGAGTTTGATCCTGTTTCGCGACGGCAACTGGAGCGAAGCCGCAATTATCGCCCGCATGGGAGGAAGTCATGCAGCGAATCACGGCAGCCGATCTGTCACGAAGCATCATCGTCGTCGATCGCGGCCGCATTCGCATGCGGCGGTTACCGTTCAGTCCGGCAACGGACTAGCGAAACATGATGGTTCCGCTAGCATTCAAGTCATCCTAAAGTCTGCCACAATACGTAAGGTCTGGAGGGAGTCATGCGGATCGTCGATTTGAGCCGGGAGCTATATCACCGCACGCCGTCCTATCCGGGGCAGCCGCCGGTCATCCACGGTATCTGGAAGACGCATGAGGAGGCGTTCGCCGAGTTGGGCAATGTGCAGGGCAACAGTGTGATGTTCTTCTCGATGCCCGACCACGGCGGCACTCATATCGACGCGCCGCGGCACTTCGGCAAGAGCGGCACGCCGATCGACAAATACCCGCTGGAAAATTGCATCGTCCAAGGCATCTGCGTCGATCTGCGGCATATTCCGGCACGGGCGGAGATTACGCCCGCTGATCTAGACGAGGCGGTGAAGAAGGCCGGCGTGCCGATCCCGAAAAGGGGCACGGTGCTGCTCTGCACCGGCCATCACGCCCGCACCTTTCCGACCGCCGCCTATGCGACCGACAATTCCGGCGTCAATGTCGCGGCGACCGAATGGCTCGCCAAACAAGGCATCGTGCACTTCGGCATCGACTCGATGCGGCCGGGGCCCGAGGGCAGGGTCAATGCGCTGGTGCACAAGGCCTGCCTCGATCTCGACATCACGCATATGGAAAGCCTGTGCAATCTGGAAAGCCTGCTCGGCGCGGGCGAGTTTCAGTTCATCGGCCTGCCGCTGAAATGGCGCGAAGGCACCGCCTCGCCGATCCGCGCGGTGGCGGTGTTCAACGATTAGTGCCAAGGACGAAATGCTCCGCAACCTGTCATCATCCGCGCAGGCGGATGATCCAGTAGTCCGTGAAAGAGCGGTCTTGGACTAAGGGAGACAGTGGCTACTGGATGCTCCGCCTCCGCGGAGCATGACAAGGATCGAGTGAGGAAAGAAAGATCATGCAAATCGGCCACAACCGCAAAATGACCGGCGCCCAGTGCATCGCCGACATGCTCAAGGGTTATGAGGTCACGCACGTGTTCCACGTGCCGGCCGTCATGCGCACCGCCTTCGCCGAGATGGAACGCCGCACCGACATCAAGCGCCTGCACGTCCATGGCGAGAAATCGGCCGCCTATATGGCCGACGGCTACGCGCGTGCTTCCGGCAAGCCCGGCATCTGCGGCGCCCAAGTGATCGGCGCCCTCAATCTCGCCGCCGGCCTGCGCGACGCCTTCCTCGCCCATTCGCCGGTGATCGCGATCACCGGCGGCCGCGACCCGAAAACCAAATTCCGCAAAGTCTATCAGGAGGTCGACGACGTTCCGGCGTTCGAGCCGGTGACCAAATTCAACGCCACCATCGACGACGTGACGCGGCTTCCCGACATGATCCGCCAGGCGTTCCGCACCGCGGTGACCGGCTGTCCCGGCCCGGTGCATCTGCAATTCCGCGGCAACGAGGGTCAGCTCGATGCCGAGGAAGCCGACATGGAGCCGCTGGTCGAGCCGCAATTTTCCCGCGTGCCTGCGTTCCGCCCGGAGCCGGACGAGGGCAGCGTTCGCGCGGCGCTGAAGATTCTTCAGGACGCAGCGCGCCCCGTCATCGTCGCCGGCGGCGGCGTGCGCGCCTCCGGCGCGGCGGCTGAACTCGTCGCGCTCGCGGAAGCGTTGCAAATTCCGGTCGCGACCTCGCTCAACGGCAAGGATTCGATCCCCGGCAATCATCCGCTCTCGGTCGGCGTCGCCGGCAGCTATTCGCGCGAGAGCGCGAATCGCGTGGTCAACGCGGCCGATCTGGTCTGCTTCATCGGCAGCGAGACTGGCGGCATGACCACGCATTTCTGGGCGGTGCCGAAAATCGGCACGGCGGCGATTCAGATCGACATTGATCCCGAGGCGCTCGGCCGCAACTATCCGCTCGCCGCGGCTGTGAATGGCGACGCCAAAGTGACGCTCCAAAAAATGCTCGCGGCTTGCGATCGCACGACGGCGGCCAAGCGCAAGGCCTGGATCGCCGAGGCGCAGCAAATCTGTGGCGAATGGCGTGACAAATATAAAGACGCGCTCAATGCCGACGCTGTGCCGATCCGCCCGGAACGGCTGTGCCACGAATTAAGCAAACACGTGCCGGACGACGCCATCGTCGTGGTCGACACTGGCCATGCCGGCATGTGGATGGGCGGCATGTTCGATCTGACCTCGCCGCGGCAGAGCTATATGCGCAGCGCCGGCCATCTCGGCTGGGCGTTCCCGGCGGGGCTCGGCGCCAAATGCGCGGCGCCGGAGCGGTCGGTGGTGACGTTCACCGGCGACGCCGGCTTCTGGTACCACATCGCCGAAATCGAGACCGCGGCGCGCTGGAACATCAACGCGGTGACCGTGGTCAACAACAACGGCGGCGGCAATCAATCGAAGCGCGGCTTCGACCGCGTCTATGGCGGCAAGCAGACCGACAAGGCGCGCGAATTGTGGACCTTCCGGCAGACGAACTTCGCCCGTATCGCCGAGGACATGGGCGCGCTCGGCATCCGCGTCGAACACGCCTCGGCATTTCCGGCGGCCTTGGCGCAGGCGCTCGCCGCCAATCGCCCCGCTGTGATCGATGTCGTCACCGACATCGATGCGTTGGCGCCGGTTGCCGTAAGCTAGGGCGCGGATTCCTGGGTTTTGAGAACGTCGGTTAACGTGGCAACAGATATCGCGAATTGAGGCTGTGTCTTCCGCGAACGAACCAAAAGCGGACATTCAACGGCTTATTCGGTCGCCGCATGCCGCCTTTTGACTCAAACGGTCCTTCGAAGAGTCGGGGACGACCAGCTTCAAGGGGTGTAGGGTTGCAATCTCTGGGGCAACGGCTGCGCCCAAGCCCACGGTTGTTGGCGGGGGCGCGCCCGGGCGAGACGGGCGCGCCCCGCGACACCCGGCCTGAGGTTCAATGACGGAGCGTAAACTTGGGACACGATCGGCAGAGTATTTGGCCGGCTTGCTTACATTGTCCCATGAACCGATGTTTGCGTGGCGACTGGACGGACCGATCGACTTCTGGAATGCGGGAGCCCAACGGCTTTATGGCTTTGCCTCGAACGAGGCAGTCGGGCAATCCAGCCACAAGCGCTGACGCACCAGGGCTTCGGCACGCGCATTATCGAACGGATGATCGGCCAACTGAAAGGCAACGCGCGGTCCGACTGGCGCATCGAAGGGCTCGTTTGCGAAATCACTCTGCCACCGTGATTGTTTCAAGCCCCTAGGTGCAACGGCTTTATCGATTTCGAGAGCGCTTCACTCGATCACCTCGCCAGTGCGGCCAGGGAACGCCAGCCCGAATTGCGGCGATTTTTGACAGTCAAGTCAAGGCTACTGTCCTTTCGATCACGAAATTGCAATCGAATGCGGCGTTTGATCGCCTCGTTCACGCCGCAGAAGTTTGGCACGTTTCATCGTATTGGCGTCGTTGCGTAGCCCTTGCTTCTTGCCGGCCGCAACTTAGGCTTCGATGCGCACGGAACGAGACTCGGCGATCCGTCTTTTGCAATTGCTGATGGTCGCGTCGCTGGTGTTTCCGGCGGCGCTGTTCGTCTATGCCTGCACTAACGATTATCACCACGTCGATGCGGTCGCCGACGAGCGCATCGATCGTTCGCTCGACGTGCTGCAGGAGCAGGGCCTCAAGGTCTTCGAGACCGTCGACCGCATCTTCCCGGAAGTCGGCGAGGTGGTGCGCGGCTTGTCGGACGACCAGATCCGCGACGCGCAAGCAAGCCTTACCCCGCGCCTGCAGCGCATCGTCGGCGTCATGCCGCAGGTGCAGTCGATCACGTTGATCGGCCGTGACGGCCGCCCGCTCGCCTCCAGCGCGCCGGCGGCGCTGGAAAGCGGGGCCGACTTTGCCGACCGGCCTTATTTCAAGGCGCAGGAAGACGCCGACACCGGAACCTATATCGGCAACGTGCGCACCTCGACGCGCCAGGCGCCGGGGAGCGCACTGTTCGATATTTCGCGCCGCCTGCCGTCGGCCGATGCCTCGTTCCGCGGCGTCATCGCCATCGCGGTGCGGCCGCGCTATTTCGGCGACTTCTATGCGATGATCGAGCAGTCGCCGGGAAATTTTTATGCGCTGCTGCGTCGCGACGGCGAATTGCTGGCGCGCTATCCGTACGGCCCGCAGCTTCGGCATCAGCTCACCCCCGAAAGCCCGTTGCGGCAATCGATCGGCAACGGTCTTACCCACGGCCTGTATTCGGTCGATTCGGAGGTCGACGGCCGCAACCGCCGCGTCGGCTTCCGCGAGCTGCCGGGTTATCCGGTCTACGCCATTGCCGGCATCGACAGCGCCGCGATCCGCGCCGCCTGGCTCGATCAGGTCGGCGGCCATCTGATCTTCGGCTTGCCGGTGACGCTGTTGTTGTTCTCCACGCTGTGGGTGGTGTTGCGGCGGACCAAGCGGCTCTACGACGAGGCGCAGCGCCGCGAATTCGCCGAGGACGCGCTGCGCCAGGCGCAGCGGCTGGAAGCCATCGGGCAATTGACCGGCGGCGTCGCCCACGACTTCAACAATCTCTTGATGATCGTCGGCGGCACGGTGGCGCGGCTGCGCCGCCGCGTCACCGGCGAGAAAGAGACGCAGCTGCTCGATGCCATCGCCAATGCGACGGACCGCGGCGAAAGCCTCACGCGCCAATTGCTCGCCTTCTCGCGGCGGCAGGTGCTCCAGCCGAGCGTAATCGATCTCGCCGAGCGGCTGCCGGAGATCAAGGACATGCTCAGCCGCTCGCTGCGCGGCGACATCGATATCCGGCTGGGCGTGCCGCGGCGGTCTTGCGCGGTCAAAGTCGACCCCAGCGAGTTCGAGCTGGCGCTGCTCAATCTTGCCTTTAATGCGCGCGACGCCATGCCGTCGGGCGGCACGTTGACCATCAGCGCCAAGCCGATGCTGCTGCGCGGCAAGGGTTCGGAAGAGGGGTTGAACGGAGAATTCGTGGCAGTGCGGGTGGCCGATAGCGGGACCGGCATTCCGCCGGAGGTTCTGCCGCGGGTGTTCGAGCCGTTCTTCACCACCAAGGAAGTCGGCAAGGGCACGGGCCTGGGCTTGAGCCAGGTCTACGGCTTTGCCCGCCAGTCCGGCGGCGCCGCCAGCATTTCCACCTCGCCGCGGCGCGGTACCGCGGTGACATTGTTCCTGCCGCGCAGCTTCGAGACGCCGGCGCAGCCGCGGCACGAAATCGCCAGCGCCGCCATCGCGCCGCCGGCCGGCACCGTGCTGCTGGTCGAAGACAATGCCGAAGTCGCCGAAGTCGGCCGCGCCTATTTGGAGCAGCTCGGCTATGCGGTGCGCCACGCGCCGGGGGCGCAAGCCGGGCTCGATTTCCTCGCCGGCGAGGCCGGCATCGATCTGGTATTTTCCGACATTCTGATGCCGGGCGGCATGAACGGCCTGCAACTGGCGGAGATGGTGCGCCGGCTTTACCCGGACATCACCGTGCTGTTGACCACCGGCTACAGTTCGAGCGCGCAGGACGCGGTGCGCCGCGGTTTTGCCGTGCTGCAGAAGCCCTATGACCTCGCCGCGCTAGACCGCGCCTTGCGCGAGACGCGCGGCGCCGCCGGCCGCGACTCAGCGTCAGCGCCGCAACGCGCCGTGGGTGACGGCGCGGCGACGACGGCCGTTGCCTAAAGCCGAAGCAATTGCCCGCGGTATCAGCCGCCCCATGCCATCTGCAACATTGCGGGATAGCCGTTGATGCCGACCGACGAGAGGGCGAGGCAGAACGACAGCAAGCCGCCAATCGCGCAAAAGGCAATGACGGTCCAGGCGTCGCTGTCCGGCGCTGCCGCGCGGCTCTTGGCCAAATTTTGCTCGCGCATGATGTTTCGCTCGCGCATGGCCGCGATGGGAAGCTCACCTCGATTCGGCATCTCATGCTCCTTATGTTGATCCGCCGCCGCAGAACCCGATGCAAGTCCCGCGCCGCGAACCGCAATACCCGGCATGCAAGACGAGACTCTGACTCCCGGGCGTAAAGTTTTCGGAAAAAAGCGAGGTTTAGGCGCGTAGGGGGAACAACGGACCCTTGCCGCCGTTCCTTCCATGCCCATGTCGAATCCCCTGCAAATCTGGAATCCCTGGCTGGCGCTCTCCGCGCAGACGGCGCTCCTTGGCTGGGAAGCGCAGCGCGTGATCGCGCTCCGCCTCATGCGTATCGCCGGCGGCGGCGCCCGCGGCCACGCCGAAGCACAGCGCATGGTGACCGAAAAACTAGCGGCCGCGGTCGAAGCGCAGGCCGCAGTCGCGGCGAGCGCGATCGCGGGGGGCAGCACGCGCGGCGCGGCCAAAAAAGTGCTGGGCGTCTATGGCAAACGCGTCCGCGCCAATCGGCGGCGGCTGTCGCGGTAAAGCGGGATGATCGTCATTGCGAGCGAAGCGAAGCAATCCAGGCGGCGATGCAGGCTGGATTGCTTCCACCTACGCGCTCCGCGCTTCGGTGGACTTAACCCCGCCGTAGCTCGCAGAGCGAGCGTAGGAGGGTCGTCGCTTCGCTCCTCGCAATGACGATACGCCAGTGCGGAACTAACCTGAGCTTGAGTGGTTCCTAAAACGGCGGACGCCTACGCTTCCGCGCCAATGCATTCATCGTCGGCGAGGGCTCCATGTTTCAGTACCGCTCCAATTCATTCGGTCCGAGCGTCAATGCGATCCAAAATCATCTCGGCGCCGTCGAGAAGGAGCTCGAGAAGATCGGCCGCATCGCCGGGCGTCGCGGCTCCGCCGCCGCGTCGGCGGCTGGCGCGCAGATCGGCGACACGATTTCCACGGTGTTGAGCGACATGATCGATCGCTTCCGCGACCGCGGCGAGGCCGCGAGCGACGAGGCGACCCGACTCGGCAACCGCGCGCTCAAACTCGGCGCCGGCTACGGCAGCGACGCCTTGGCGCGGGTGAGCGCGCAAGCCGAAGACCGCCCGCTGGTCATCGTCGGCGTCGCCTTAGGTCTTGGCATCCTGATCGGCGCCGCGGTGTTGGGCAGCCTCAATCGGCGCGGGTAAGCCGTCCGAATTGACGGACCAGCTCGTAGCCTGGCTTGAACGAATTGAAACCCAGGATGGGCATTGAAGCTGATAGTTCGTTCCCGGATTTTGCTCCGCTCAATCCGGGCTACGGGCAGAGGCCGTTTCGACATCGCTGTTTGACATCACTCGAACGCGAGATGCGGCGCGAGAACGGATGGATTTACTCCTCCCCAATCTCGCGCAGAATTTCGGCGGTGTGTTCGCCGAGCTGCGGCGAGGGGCGGTCGGAAACCATCGGGGCGCCGTCGAGCACGATGGGGGTGCGGATGCCGGGGATCTTGCCGCCCTTGGCGGCAGGGCTGCCGAGCTCGATCTTCATGCCGCGATGGATCACCTGCGGATCGGCAAAGACTTGGTCGAGATCGTTGATCGGTCCGGCGGGAATGGTGGCGGCTTCGAGCTTGTCGAGCAGCTCCTCGCGTTTGAACTGCGAAGTCAGCGCGCAGAGCTTGCCGACGAGTTCGGCGCGATGGGCGAGGCGGCCTTTGTTGTCTGCATACGCCGGCATCGCGGCGAGCTCCGGCGCGCCGAGAATGCCGCACAGTTTTACGAATTGCGCGTCGTTGCCGGTAGCGATGATGACGCGGCCGTCGGCGACGGGAAATTCCTGATAGGGCACGAGGTTTGGATGGGCATTGCCGATGCGCTTGGGCACTTCGCCGGACACCAGATAATTGAGCGCCTGGAACGCCAGCGTGCCGACGGTGGAATTGACCAGCGCGGCATCGACATAGCCGCCGCGGCCGGTGTGCTCGCGGCGGGCGAGCGCGGCGAGAATGCCGACCGCCGAATAGACGCCGGAGAAAATATCGGCGATCGGCACGCCGACCCGCATCGGCGGCCCGTCCGCCGCGCCGGTCATGCACATGATACCGCCGATGCCTTGCGCCATCAGATCGTAGCCGGCACGCGCCGCCGACGGCCCGGTCTGGCCGAAGCCGGTCACCGAGCAATAGATCAGGCGCGGATTGTCGGGCGCGAGACTCTTGTAATCGAGGCCGAATTTGACGAGGCCGCCCACCTTGAAATTCTCGATCAGCACGTCGGAGCGCGCCGCCAGCTTTTTGACGATGCGCTGGCCTTCGGGCTTGGTGAAATCAGCGACGATGGAGCGCTTGCCGCGGTTGGTGCAGTGAAAATAGGCCGACGAAAGATGGCCGCCGTCGGCCGCCGCCACGAAGGGCGGACCCCAGGCGCGAGTGTCGTCGCCGGAGCCCTCGCGCTCGACCTTGATGACGTCAGCGCCGAGATCGGCAAGAATTTGCCCGGCCCACGGCCCGGCCAGGATGCGGGCAAGCTCCAGCACGCGCAATCCGGCGAGCGGACGTGCTTCGGCGCCAGATTCGGCACCCGTTTTCGATGGATCCGGCATGGCAACCCCTTGACGCCGCGTGCAGCCGCCGCGCCGCGCTTACCTGACAAAGCGAGGCTGGTTTGTCCAGATTTGTCTACGGTTTCCGCCCGTTAGCGAACTTGTCATTGCTTTGGCCCATCATTAGCTAAGCCTTGCCGGCCGGATGGGATGAAATCTGTGGACACCTCATTCTTCAGCGAAATGCTGCAAAGCATCGCCGAACGCAGCCGCGCATTGATCAAGCGCGAGCGTCGCGAGCCGGCGCATGAGCGCTCCGCCGGCCTGGTCGAGCTCTGCGAGGCGCTGTTGTCGGGCCGCGGTGAGGCCTCGGGCGTGGCGCTGGCCCAGGAGATCCTGGCGAGCTACGCCGACCTGACCACCGGCCCGCGCATTGCTTTTTTCGAGACGCTCGCCACCACCTTCGGCCCTGACCGCGCCCGCATCGATCGCGCTATCGCCGCATGGCGAGAAACGCCGTCCGACGAGATGGCGGCCGATCTTCACGCGGCCAGCGAGCCACGGCGGCTCGAGCTGTTCCGCCGGCTCAATCTCGCGCCGGGCGGCACCGCGGCGCTGGTGCGCATGCGCGAGCAGCTCCTCGACGCCATGGACCATCGGCGCGACGAGCTCGCCATGATCGACAGCGATTTCGTTCATCTGTTCTCATCGTGGTTCAATCGCGGCTTTCTGGTGCTGCGCCGCATCGATTGGTCGACCTCGGCCGCCATCCTGGAAAAGATCATCCGCTACGAGGCGGTCCACGAAATCCGGGACTGGGACGAGTTGCGCCGACGCATCGATCCGCCGGACCGCCGCTGCTATGCCTTCTTCCATCCGGCGCTGGTCGACGAGCCGCTGATCTTCGTCGAAGTGGCGTTGACTCGTGAAATTGCCGGCGCCATCGGACCGATCCTGTCCGACAAGCGCGAGCCGGTCGAACCGCAGCGCGCCACCACCGCAGTGTTCTATTCGATCACCAATTGTCAGCGCGGCCTTGCAGGCGTCAGCTTCGGCCATTTCCTCATCAAGCAGGTGGTCGAGGAGGTGTCGCGCGAAGTACCCCGCGTCGGCACCTTCGTCACGCTGTCGCCGGCGCCGAATTTCGCCGGCTGGCTGACGCGCGAGCGCAACAATACCGCTTCCGATGCCATCGACGAGCACGACCGCGAGGCGCTCGCCGCGCTCGACGATCCGAATTGGTGGCTTTCGGGCGACATCGCCGAACAAGTCCACGAGCCGCTGCTGCGCGCCGCCGCTTGGTATTACATGCGCGCCCGCAACGGCCGCGGCTTGCCGGTCGACTCGGTGGCGCGGTTTCATCTCGGCAATGGCGCACGGCTGGAACGGCTCGATTTCCTTGCCGACACATCGGAGCGGGCGCTCAAGCAGTCCTACGGCCTGATGGTGAATTACCTCTACGATCTCGATTACATCGAGCGCAATCACGAGGCCTACGCCCAGCAGCGCGCCATCGTCGCCTCGAGCGCGGTGTCGCGGTTGGTGACAACGCCGGCCCGCGAAGTCGTAGCGATTTCGGGCTGATCGGAAAAATGCCGGACCTACTCGGCGTCCTGGAAACCGTGCTTTACGTCGACGCCTTCGAGCGGGCCTGTCCATTCTACGAACGAGTGCTTGGATTAAACAGCATTTATCGCGATCAGCGACTGCGTGCCTACGACGTCGGTCATCGTGGCGTGCTGTTGCTGTTTCTGCGCGGCCATTCGCTGGAAACGGTGCATCTGCCCGGCGGCACCATCCCGCCGCATGACGGTCACGGCCCGGTACATATCGCGTTCTCGATCGGCGCCGAAGATCGCGCCGCTTGGGAGGCGAAGCTGAGAGACGCCGGCATCGAGATCGAAGGCCGCACCACATGGCCGCGCGGCGGCGAGAGCCTCTATTTCCGCGATCCTGATGGCCATCTCATCGAGCTGGCGACGCCGGGACTGTGGCCCGGCTATTAGGACTTGCCGTAAACCGGCACGATGCCGCCGCGGGTGACCCGGTTGTCGGGCGAGGCGAGGAACAGGATCGTGGCGGCGACCTCTTCCACCTTCGGCCAAAAGGCGAAATCGGCTTTCGGTATGGACTGCCGATTGGCCGGCGTGTCCATCGTGGACGGCGCCACCGCGTTGACCAGAATGCCGTCCTTGACGACCTCTTCGGCGAGCGCGGCGGTGAAGGCCGCGACGCCGGCCTTGCTCGCGGCGTAGGCGGCCATATTGGCGCCGCTGCGCCATTCCAGGCCGGGGCGCGCCGAAATATTGACGATGCGGCCGCCGGTTGCCGATGCCGTCATCGCCTTCACCGCGGCGCGGCAGCACAACATGCAGCTTAACAGGTTCATGTCGATCTGCTGACGGATCGTCGCGACCGCGGCCTCGCGCAGCGGCGCGAAGGCAAATCCGCCGGCGATCTGGATCGAGGCCCAGAGCGACGGGATGCCGGCATAAGCGCGGGTCACCGCGGCTTCGTCGGCAAGGTTGCCGGCCATGGTCATCACCACCTGCTTATGATCGCGCAGGCGAAATCGTTGCGCCTCTGCTTCGTCGTAACAGGGCACATGGCAGATCGCGCCGGCCTCAATCAGCGCGGTAACGACGGCCGTGCCGAGCGCTCCAGCGCCGCCGGTGACCACAATGTGACGGTCGCGAAAATCCATGGAAACCTTCCTTGTCATGCTCCGCGCAGGCGGAGCATCCAGTAATTTGGGATTATGAGGCAAGATACCGCCATTCGTCACCCTGTTTTGGGCGATTACTGGGTCGTCCGTCTTCGCGGACGATGACAATGAGCGACGGTCGTCTATCCTGCCGACAGGAGAGAACGCAGTGGCTGACTTCGACCTCGCCATTATCGGCGGCGGCATTAACGGCACCGGCATCGCGCGCGATGCCGCGGGCCGCGGGTTCCGTGTCGTCCTCATCGAGCAGAACGATCTTGCCTCGGGCACTTCGTCGGCGTCGTCGAAACTCATTCATGGCGGCTTGCGCTATCTCGAGCAGCGTCAGTTCCGTCTGGTCCACGAGGCACTGCGCGAGCGCGAAGTGCTGTTGCGCGCCGCGCCGCACCTGATCCGGCCGTTGCGCTTTGTGCTGCCGATCAATGAGGCGCGGCGTTCGCCGGCGCTGTTGCGGCTCGGGCTATTGCTCTACGACTGGATCGGCTGGCGCAGGATTTTGCCGGGCACGCGCGAGCTCGATCTGGTCACTGACGAAGCCGGCCAGCCTCTCAAAGCGCGATTCCATCACGCCTTCGAATATTCCGATTGCTTCGCCGACGACTCGCGCCTCGTCGTGCTCAACGCCGTCGACGCCGCCGAACGCGGCGCGGTGATCCGCACCCGCACCCGCTGCGTGCGCGCCGATCGCGCCGATGCCTGGCGGCTGGTGCTCAATGCCCGCGGCCAGCGCGACGTCGTCACCGCACGGATTTTGGTCAATGCGACGGGCGCCTGGAGTGAGCTGTTCGCCGAGACGGCGCTACGGATCGAACCGCAGCAACGCCTGCGGCTCGACAAAGGCAGCCACATCGTGGTGCGGCGTCTTTACGATCACGACCGCGCTTATATCTTTCAGGCGTCCGACAGCCGCGTCGTGTTCGCCATTCCGTTTCAGCACGACTTCACTCTGATCGGAACCACCGATCGTTCCTTCGCCGGCGACCCCGCGACGGTGCTGCCGACCGGCGAGGAGATCGACTATCTGTGCGGCGTGGTGAACGAGTATTTCCGCACCGCAATCGGCGCCGCCGACGTGGTGTGGGCCTATGCCGGCGTGCGTTCGCTCTATGACGACGGCGCGCGCAAGGCCCAGGATATCGGCCGCGACTATACTCTGAAATTCGACGAACGGTTCGGCGAGGCGCCGTTGTTGACCGTTTACGGCGGCAAGATCACGACCTATCGGCGTCTCGCCGAGGAAGCGCTGGCGCGGCTTTCCCACTTCTTTCCGCGATCGCGGCCATGGACCGCAAAAAGCCCATTGCCGGGCGGCGATTTCGTTTATGACGGCGTCGATACATTGATCGAGCGCACGCAGCGGACTTGGCGCTTCCTCACCGCCGAACATGCGCGCCGCCTCGTCAACGCCTACGGTACGCGGGTCGACCGCGTGCTCGGCACCGCGACCGGGCTTGACGATCTCGGCATGCGCTTCGGCGCCGATCTCACCGCCGCCGAGGTACGCTATCTGATGACCAAGGAATGGGCGCAGACCGCCGACGACGTGCTGTGGCGCCGTTCCAAGCTCGGCTTGCGGCTGACGGCGGACCAGGCCGCGCGGCTTGACCGCTTCATGGCGCAGGCCTTTTCGCCAAGCCGCGCCGGTCCGTAAAATTTTATCGATCTGCGTAGCGCAATGTTAACCGTGCGCTCACGGCAACGCCCCCTTCCGCCCGCAATGTGGGCGCGATGCAAACAATTTGCCGCAATTAATTTTACCGTCCCGCAACAGGGGTCGTGTTTTTATCCATGGATGCCAGGTCAAGAGCAGACTCGAGAATCACGCGGCCGACTGAGCGCCGGCGGCGGCATGTCCGCGAAACATACCAAGAAGCAGATCGAAAATATCATCCAGTCGCTTTGCATTCTGGTGGTCGACGACAATCAATACATGCGCAAGATGATCCGCAACCTTTTGGTCAATTGCGGCATCAAGGACATTTACGAGGCCGCCGACGGCATCGCGGCGCTCGATGCCATCCGCACCATGGCGCCCGACGTCGTCATCCTCGACTGGGAGATGCCGATGCTCAGCGGCCCGGAGCTGGTGCGGATCGTGCGCTCTCCCGGCGTGTTCCCCACCCCGGACATTCCGATCATCATTCTGACCGGCCACTGCGAGCGCTGGCGCGTCGTCGAGGCGGTCCGGCTTGGGGTCAACGAATATCTGACCAAGCCGGTTTCGGCCAAAGCGCTCTATGACCGTTTCATTTCGATTATCACGCAGCCGCGGCCAAGCGTGCAGCTCGGCGATTATTACGGTCCGGAGCCGCGCAAGCTATTGGCCGATGCCGTCGACGATGCCGGTATGGTGGCAACTCCTGCCGTTGCCGTCCTCGACTGAGATCGGCATCTTTTCAGTTACCGCAAAAATGCTTTACCGTGCGCGCGGCGCGCCATTGGGGCGCGCGCCGTCGCGAGCCGGGCAATCATGCAGACCGTCGGAACGGGAGAGGGCCGGGCGAAGCGCGATTTCGCGCCGTGGGCCGATCCCACGCTACAGCCGCTGTTGCGGATCGAAGGGCTGACCAAGCGCTTCGGCGCGTATCCGGCGGTCGACAATCTTTCGCTCGACATCTATCCGGGCGAGTTCTTCGCGCTGCTTGGCCCTTCCGGCTGCGGCAAGACCACGCTGTTGCGGCTGATCGCCGGTTTCGAGCGCGCCGGCGCCGGCCGCATTTTTCTCGAGGGCGCCGATCTTTTGCCGGTGCCGCCGCATCGGCGTCCGGTCAATATGATGTTCCAGAGCTATGCGTTGTTTCCGCATCTGACCGTCGCCGGCAACGTCGCCTTCGGTCTCAAGCAGGAGGGTTTGCCAAAGGCGCAAATCGCCGAACGGGTGGCCGAGATGCTGGCGCTGGTGCGGCTCCAAGATTTCGGCGCTCGCAGGCCGCACGAATTGTCCGGCGGCCAGCGCCAGCGGGTGGCGCTCGCTCGTGCGCTGATTAAGCGGCCGCGCATTCTCCTCCTCGACGAGCCGATGGCCGCGCTCGACAAGAAACTGCGCGGCGAAACGCAATTCGAGCTGATGGAGCTGCAGCGCCGGCTCGGGCTGACCTTTATTATCGTCACCCACGACCAAAGCGAAGCGATGACGGTCGCCGACCGCATCGCCGTGATGGATCGCGGTCGCTTGATGCAGGTAGCGCCGCCGGCGGAAATCTACGAGCAGCCGAGCTCGCGCTGGGTCGCCGACTTCATCGGCAGCGTCAATCTCCTCGAAGGCCGCGTCGGGTCCGATGGCACTAGTGTCGAAGGCACGGCCTTGGGGCGGCTCCGCGTGGCGGCCAAGATCACCGCCGAACCCGGCGCGACGGTCTGGGTCGCGGTGCGGCCGGAACGGCTGCGGATGGCGCCGGATCCGGCGGAGTCGGACGCCGAGTGGGCGTTGGAAAGCGACGTCGCTGCAACGCTCGCGGACGTCGCTTACCTGGGCGATCTGTCGGTCTATCGCCTGCGCACCACGGCGGGCGTGCCGCTGCAAGCGTGCAGGGCCAATGTCGGACTGTTTGCGGGGCGGACCATCACTGCGAATGACAAAGTGTGGCTGAACTTTGCGCGCACCGCTGCAATCGTGCTGACGCAATGACGACCGACGCTCACAAGCCGATGCCACACCGACGCCGCTCATTTGTGGCGAAGCTTGTGGTGCGGATTCCTTACGCCTGGCTGGTCGCGTTCTTTCTGGTGCCGTTTCTGATCGTGCTGAAGATCAGCCTGTCGCAGACCGCAATCGCGCAGCCGCCCTATGCGCCGGTCTTCGACCTTGCCGCCGGCTGGCGCGGTATCGCGAGCTTTTTTGCCGGGCTATCGCTCGACAATTATGCCTTCCTCGGCTCCGACCCGCTTTACTTTCTCTCCTACCTCAAGAGCCTCGAGATCGCGGCGCTCTCCACCATCATGCTGCTCGCCATCGGTTATCCGATCGCCTACGCGATGACGCGCGCGCCGCGGCAGATGCAACCGGTCTTGGTTCTCCTGATCATCCTGCCGTTCTGGACCTCGTTTCTCATCCGCATCTATGCCTGGATGAACATTCTGCAGCATGACGGCCCGCTCAATCGGTTGCTGCTGGCGCTCGATCTGGTGCGCGAGCCGCCGGTCTGGCTGTCGACCAACACAGCCGTCTATATCGGCATCGTCTATTCGTACCTGCCGTTCATGGTGCTGCCGCTTTATGCGACGCTGGAAAAACTCGACGAGTCGCTCCTTGAGGCGGCCGCCGATCTCGGCTGCCCGCGCTGGAAGGCGTTTTGGCTCGTCACCGTGCCGCTATCGGCGCCCGGCGTGATCGCCGGCGCGCTGCTTTGCTTCATTCCGGCCGTCGGCGAGTTCGTCATTCCGGATCTGCTCGGCGGCTCGCGCACCGCGATGATCGGCCAGACTATCTGGACCGAATTTTTCGCCAATAAGGATTGGCCGACCGCTTCTGCGGTCGCCGTGGTTCTGGTCTCCCTGTTGGTCACGCCGATCGTGATCTTCCAATATCAGACGATGCGCGGAGTGGAGCGAGACTGACAATGCGCAAGCTCTCCGCTTTCAATCTGGCGACGCTCGTCCTCGGCATCGCTTTTCTTTATCTGCCGATCGTTATTCTGGTCGTCTACTCGTTCAATGCCTCGCGCCTTGTCGTGGTCTGGGGCGGCTGGTCGACGCATTGGTATGCCGAGCTTGCCGGCGACGCACCCCTCCTTGGCGCTGCCTTCATCAGCCTGCGCGTCGCACTCGTCTCGGCGAGTGCGGCGACTTTGCTCGGCACGCTCGCCGCGGTGGCGCTGGTGCGTTTCGGCCGTTTCCGCGGCCGGCTCCTGTTCGCGGCGATGATCTACGCGCCATTGGTCATGCCGGAGGTCATTACCGGCCTGTCGATGCTCCTCCTCTTCGTCGCCGTCTCAGCCGATCGCGGATTCTGGACGGTGGCGATCGCGCACACCACCATGGCGCTGTGCTTTGTTGCGGTGATCGTGCAGTCGCGGCTCGTCGATTTCGACATGAGCCTAGAGGAGGCGGCCATGGATCTCGGCGCCTCGCCGGCCCGCACCTTCATGACGGTCACTTTGCCGCTGATCCTGCCCGCCATCGCCGCGAGCTGGATGCTCGCCTTTGCGCTGTCGCTCGATGACCTCGTCATCGCCAGCTTCACCACCGGCCCGGGCGCGACCACGCTGCCGATCCGCATCTATTCGGAAGTGCGGCTCGGCGTCAGTCCTGAGATGAATGCGGTCTGCAGCATCATGGTCGCCGTGGTCGGCATCGCGGTCATTGCCGCGTCGCTGCTCACCAAGCTCAGTGCGGCCAGGGGCGCGCCGGCAAGGGTCTAGTCAATCCCGACTCTCACCGGGCGGCCGGAAAATGTAAAACAGGAACCACACCGGCACGATCACGAGCGCACCGAGCAGGAGATTGGGCAGCGCCCAGGCTACGCCGGCGCGCGCCAGATCCTCGATCCGTTCCGGGGAGAGGCCCGCTGTCTTTACCAGCTCGCCGGTACGAATGCCGAAATGGTCGAGAATCGTGCCGACGATCAGCGAAGCGATCAGCACTTTCACGGCTGTGCGGGTGAGGCTGAACATCAGGTAAAGGTCCGGGTCCCGGCCGAGGACAAAAAGCCCGCTGATTCGGGCGCCGCGAATCATAGGGCAAAAAGTAAAAAAACTGCCTGCACGCGACGGGGCAGCGGCGAGCAAGATCTTCGCCGCCGGGCGCAAGCGCTATTGCGTGGCCTTTGCCGCGGCGGGCGCCGCCGCAGGGGACGTTGCCGGTGTCGCAGCCCGCGTCGTAGCCGGCGCTGCCGGTGCCGCTAAGAGTTGGTCGATCACCGAGCGCACCGCATCGCTGGCGTTATAGCTCTTTGCGGCATTGAGGAGCGGCGCCGCCGCGCCCGAGTGTCTAATCAAGCTCTCCGGATCCGGCAGCATGATCGGGTCATTCCACGAACCCTGCACCACGAACGGCAGATCGAATTCCTCGGCGCTGGAGTTCGACACTAGCGTTGCCACGCCCTTGAGATCGAGATCGCGCGACGGCACCGAGGCCCGCCCGCCAACCGCGAGTTTCACCGACGGCCCGGTGATGTGCATGTCATCGACCGACACCAGGCCGTTTTCGACCTTGAGGTTGACGACGAGCTGATCGAACGGCGTGCGGCCTTGGCGGAAATCACCGTTGCCGGAGAGCGGGCGGCGCTCGAGCCGGCGCAGCAACTGCTCGACATCGATGCCGGTCAGCGATCCGGATTCGGCGTTCAGCGTCGCCGTGCCGTTGAGGACACGCGTTAACGCCAGAACGGAGTCGCCGGCGCCGTCGAGATTGAAGGCGAGATTGCCGCGGCCCTGCATTTTATGCACGCCGAAAATCTGGCCGAGGCAGGTTTCCAGATCGACGTCGAGGAATTGCATATTGGAGCTCACCGCGACGCCGTTTTCGGCGCTGGCGATGCCGAGTGTGCCCTTGGCGGTGCCGCCGAACGCGCGCGATTCTCCGATGGTAAGATCGAGCTTGCCATCGTGCATGGTCGCGGCAACGGCGGTGCGTCCCAATTGTGCATTGCCGATTTTGATGCTGGCGGCGGACAGCCGCAGATCGAGGTTGAAATCGTCAAAGCCATTAAGCGCGATCGGCAAGCGGTCCCAATTATTTTCATCCCGGGCCAGAAGCCGCACGCCGGAAACATAGGGCGTCAGATCGAGCGCATCGGCCGCAAGCGTGCCTTGCACCAGCCGATGGCCGTCATTGGCCAGCGTCAGCGCGCCTTCGGCGCTGTTACCGTCGAGCTCGACATTGACGTTGGACAACGACGCCATGCCGCCGCCGATATCGCTCTGGGCGCGAAGCGCGAAGCGGCCGAAGCCGCCGAACGGCAGCTTGCTCTTGCCGGTCCAGCGCAATGCGTCGCGCAACGAGGGCGACTCGACATCGAGCGTGCCGTCGAGCTTCAGCGTCGGCTGATCGGTCGCCGCGCCATCGAAGGCGACATCAAGGGGCGCGCTGGTAATACGCAGCTTGACTCCGGAGCGGTCTCCGGTGAGCGCCGCCAGAAAATCGCTCAGCGTAAGGCTCGCCTCGACCGTCTCGTTATTCCAGGTAAATCGACCGTTGGCGCCGAAACTGCGCGAGATCGACGGCCACGCGACTTGAAAATTGACGCCTTCGAGTCGTTCGGTGGCGTTTTTGCCCTCGTCATGAATGACGACAGTGCCATCCTGAATGCCGATCTCCGAGAACGATGCGGTGCGGTCCGGGTTCGGCTGCAGCGCATGCGCCAGCGAGACGATTAATCCCGACCAGTTGGTTTGTCCGGTGGTGGAAAAGGTGACGTTGATAACGGGGCGGACCAGCGTGATATCGGCGATTTCGATGCGTCCGGCCAGCAGCGGAAAATATCGCAGCCGCGCGGTGAGTTCATCCGCGGCGACGGCCGGCTCGGCGGCGCGGTTGTTGCCCAATAGAACATTGTGAAAACGCACGGTGCCGGACGGGAACAACGACAGTGAGGCGTCGTCGCCGAGCATCGGGTCGAGGCCGGTCACGGCGTGGATTTCCGTCTCGATGGCGTCGCGCACCGCCGTGGCCGGAACCAGAAAGGACAGCGCCACCAGCGTGACAAATGCCGCCGCAACCACGCCGGCAACGGCAATCGCAAGGCGTTTCAAGCCGGTGGCCGCGGTCACGGGACGTATTTCCGATTGGTGTGAGGCCGGTCGACTATACCGGGGGGTATGTCTTGTGGATACATGCGTGACATCTGTGTCGCTTTCGTGGCCGCCGCTTGCGCAGCCGCGCCCAAATGACTGTTGTCATTAAGCAAATTTGGTCCCGCGGGCGGTCTGGCGCCGTTCACCGGGCGGCGGCTCGCCACGGCTTGGCCTCATGCGCCCGCGACACCTCGGCGATCATTTTGGCGATGATGGCCTGTCCGAACGAATTGAAGTTTTGCGCCACCATGACGAAGGCGCCCGGGCCGCCGACGACGTTGTTGCGATAGTAGCTATCGAGGCCGCCGGGCGGATTGGTATGCTCCGGATTCCACGGCATCGGGTTCTCGCTGAGGATGACCAGTCCGTTGATGGTGACGCTCTTGGCGACAGCCTGGTCGCGCAGCTCGGCGACGGCGCGGCCGTCATTGTTGGTGCCGTCGCCGGACACGTCGATGGTGCGGCGAATGCAGTTGAACGGCGCACTCGTGAGCCGCGCCAAGGCGAATTCGATGCCGCCGCTGATCGAGGTGCGGCCGGCGAACGACCGCGGGCTCTCGATCAACTGGTCGCCGAATTGCTTCGCCGACGCGGCGTCGCCGATCTCGGTCCAATCGATCACCACGCGCTGCGCGCCGACGCTCGACCACTCGACGAAGGTCAGGCCGATGCGGCCATTATGCCCGGAGCGAATGGCGTCGAGCACGCGCGGATCGGAAATGGCGGCGGCATAGCCGCCGCGCTGCAGCTGAAATTTCGTGTCGTCGATGCTGCGCGACACGTCGGCGGCGAGCACCAGCAAGAGGTCGACGTCGTCGGCGGCGTGCGCCGCGCCCGGCGCCAGTATGCCGCCGGTAACGATCAAAACGACGAGGATTCTGACCATGCGCATCGACGCACCCATCGCCGAACATCACGGTGAATGGCGGCCAAAACGCGACAGCCGCGAGTCCATACCGGGACTAGACGGTTTTTGTTACCGGCGTCGCCGTCAATCCGCGGCGATACGGCTTGGCGGGAAGGCTATCTCGACCAGCGTGCCGGCGTTCGGCGCGCTTTTGATGCTGAAATTGGCGCGGTTGGCCTCGGTCAGCGCCTTGGTCAACGGCAGGCCGAAACCGGTTCCGCCCGAGCCCCAGCTTCCGGAGGTGGCAATCTGGCGGAACGGTTCGAGCGCAGTCGCGATGTCCTTTTCACTCATGCCGGCCCCGGTATCGCGCACGCGCAACACCGCTTCGCGGCTGTCGGTAAAGACGGTCGACACGATCACTTGCCCGCCGGGACCGGTGAACTTGATCGAATTCGCGATCAGATTGAGTACGATCTGGCGCAGCGAGCGCTCATCGGCAACGATCGGCGGCAGGCCTGGGGTGAGCGAGGTGCGGATGATGATACGGGCGCGGTTCGCTTGGGGCTGCATGATGCCGACGCATTGCTGAGTCAGCGCGTTAAGATCGACATTGACGAAAGTAAGCTCGATCTGCCCGGTCTCGACCCGCGATAAATCGAGCAGATCATTGAGCATCGAAACCAGATGCGTGCCGGCGGCGTGGATGTCCTTGATATAGTCGCGGTAGCGCTCGTTGCCGATCGGGCCAAAGCGCTCCGCAATGATCACCTCGGCAAAGCCGGTCATGGCATTGAGCGGCGTACGGATTTCGTGGCTGACCTTGGCAAGGAATTCGGCTTTCGCCGATACCGCGCGTAGCGTCTCGCGCTTGGCGTTGCGCAGCTCGTCCTCGCTCTCTTTGCGGCTGGTGATGTCGCGGAATACCGCGCAGATATGGTCGCCGCCGACGCGGGTGAGCGTCATCGCCAGCGGCGCGAGCCGGGCGTCGCCCACGCGCGCCGCAACGTCGAGTCCGTTATTGGTGGGACCGGTGCCGCGCACGATGCGGTCGAGTTGATCGCGCGCCGCCCGTTCGCTCTCCGGCGCTAACAGATCGCCAAGCGAGCGGCCGGCGAGATCGGCCGGCGCCGTGCGGAACAGCGCGGCGGCGCGGGCATTGGCGTCGACGATGCGGCCTTCGGCATCGAGGGTCACGACGCCATCGGTCGCCGCGTCGACGATCGCTTTGAGTTCCTGTTTCTCCGCTTCGGCCGCGGCGAGCGGGCTGTCGGCTCGCCGACCCCCTGCCGCGACATGACCGTTTGCGGTCTGGCCGTTTGCGATGTGGCCGTTCGACAGGACCAGCGCCAGGGCCGCCGCGCCGTTCCATGGCACGGTGAACAGGCGGCCTTCGGCCGCCAGCGTGTCGCCGCGCTGCGTCACGATCGAGAGCGACTTTATCGACGGGTGCGCGTCACCCCCAGTCGCGGCAAGGGCGTCGGCGGCGGGTTCGGCAAACAGCCTGCTCAAGCCGCCGGACGCCTCAATAGCGGCGAGGGTGTCGTAGCCGCTCCACTCGAGAAAGTGACGGTTGGCGTAAAGCAGCTTGTCATGGCGGTAAACCAGGACGCCCATCGGAATGCGATCGAGCAGCACTTGTTCGATCACCGGCGCCGGCGTCGTGTTCGCTTCGGCGAATTCCGCCGGCTGGGCTTCGGCGCCACTTTCGTCGGCGACCGGCATCTCTTCCGGGCCCCGCAACCGCGCCGTCAACTCTTGCGCCAATTCGCGAAAGGCCCTGCGCTCGACCGGACTCAAAACCGGCGCCACTTTGGGCTCAGTCGGGGTGGACGGACGAAACGGCACCACATTGGCTGAAGTCGGTCCGACAACGGGCGCGGATCGCTCGGTTTCTTCGGCGGCGGGTTGGGCCGCCGTTTCGGCGGCGACAGGAGTATCGGGCTTGTTCGGCGCTGCGACCGGCATTGCCGGTGCGACGGCCGCGGTTTCCTCTTCGTGGTGCGACGCTTCCGGCGCCGGCCCGAGACCGATCGGCTGTTCGCGGCGTGCCCGCGCCAATTGGTTGATGCGAGCGACATCGCGGCAAACGCCGAAGCCGCGATAGCCGCGAAACCTGCGATCGCGGTCGAACACCGGCAAGCCCGACAATTCGATCGGCAGCGGCTCGGCGCAATCGTCCACCGGCCATGGCACGACGATGCCGCTCCAGGTTTCCTGGCTGGCCACGGCGCGCGCGACCTGATTGGTGGGGTCGAGCTTCAGCTCGGCGACGATTTCGTTCCAAGGCCGGCCGAACGCGGCGCTGGTATGCGGTCCGGCGAGCTCGAGGAATTCGTCCGATCCGACGCCAAAGCGACCGTCGGCATCCATGTGCCAGACAAAGCGCAGCGGATGCCGACGCTCCGCGACGGTCTCATGCGGGTTGGTCGGATTGGATAGGGGGGCCGTGTCCGCCGCCGCAGCGGCGATGGCCGTTTCGGCCGGTGCTGCAGCCGGCGCCGGTTCTTGCGGCGCGTTCTGCTCGACGGGAGTCTTGCTCGGCTGCTGCGACATGGTGACCAGCAAGACGCGCGACTGGTCTTTGCCGAGGCGTGTTGCTGTAACGTCGAAGGCCGTTTGGCCGCTGCGCGCGGTATCGCTGGCGCTGCCGGTTTCGAGGACCGTTGCACCGAGCGTTTCGATGCCGATCGCCGACAGTGTGGTCGCGCCCGCGAGCTGCGCCTGCGCCGCAGCGTTGGCGTAAATCAGCGTGCCGTCCGGCGCAAAGGCCGCGATCGGCTCCGCACAATCGCCGAACAAGCGGTGGACGCGCTCGCCGAGGCGCAGTTCCGGTCCCGCCGGCTCTGCCGCAGCGATCAAAACACCGGCGTTGCCGTCGGAGAGCACGATGCGCGAGCAGGCGCAGGTGAGCGCGCGGCCGAAAGCCGCGCCAAAACCGCGCAGTCGCTCCAGCCGCTCTTGGCCGGCTGTCGACAGGGTCGGAGCAAGACGGGCAATTTGGCCGGCCCGGGCATCGCCGACGCCAAGGTGGCGTTGCGTGCCGGTTTCGACCGTCGCGCTGCCGAATATCGCGGCGCCGACGCCGTTGGCCCACACAATTTGCGAGCCGTCGGCACTCCACAGCCAAGCCGGCCAAGCACTCGTCGCAAGCGGCGCGAGACGCGGATGACGGAACAGCGCGAGCTCTCTCTCCACGATCGACATGTGCGTTGGAACTCGTAGCCTGAAGAAATTCTTAATAATGCATAGTGCGGGGCGTCTACGGCGTCCATGGCGGCGGCGGTCGCGCGGCCAAGCTTGCCCGGATAACCTTAATCGTGCCGGGGACTTAACCCGCGGCGCTGTTTAGCTTGCATGGCCGGCGTTAATTCGCGCTAGGATCGGCCGGCCGGGGGCACGAGGAGCGTATCCGGGGGCACGAGGAGCGTATGATGGCAAAAGATCCCTTCGAACAATTCGCGGTTCCGACCGAGATGCGGGCCTTTGTGGAACAGAGCGTGACGCAGGCGCGCCAGGCCTTCGGCGGCTTCATCGAGGCCGCCAATAAGGCGATGGGGCAGCTGCAAGGCCAGGCTCAGGCGGCACATAGCGGCGCCACCGAAATCGCGCACAAATCGATGAGCTACGCCGAGCAGAACGTCACCGCGACGTTTGAATTCGCGCAAAAGCTCATGCAGGCCAAGGACGCAGCGGAACTCATGCGGCTGCAATCCGAATATTTGAGCCGGCAGATGCAGGCGTTGTCATCGCAGGTCCAGGATCTTGGACAAAGTGCCGCCAAGATCGTGGTGGATAGTGCGAAGCCGAAGAGCTAGCGAGCCTCGTCTCGTCGCCTTCAGGAAATAAGCAAATTATTTCAGTGCTTTGCTATGTCTTGTTGTGCATTGCAATAATTCCTGTTGCAATGCACCAAAAAAATTGTTATTTGATTGTTTAGGACGGTGTCGCGGCCCATGCCTGGGCTCCAGAGGACGGCGTTTTCGCCGCGGCGCCCGGACGAAGCAATGTTAGGCAGCGCGCAACGGGCGGCGAGGCCAATAAAGAAAAAGCTCTCCAGGTGAGACAGCCCAAGAAGCAACGAGCGAAATCAAGGACCAGTGTCATGGCGGAAGCCACCACCACAACGACCCCCCCGAAAGTGAAGAGCAAACCGGCGTCTGGCGCATTCGAGATTCCGAAATTCGAAATGCCGAAATTCGAGATTCCGAAGGTCGAAATGCCGGCCGCTTTCCGTGAAATTGCCGAGCGCGGCGTCGCGCAATGCAAGGACACCTACGAGAAGATGAAGGCCGCCGCCGAAGAGGCGACCGACGTGCTCGAAACCACCTATTCGAACGCCACCAAGGGCGCGTCCGATTACGGCCTCAAAGTGATCGAGGCGGCGCGTACCAACACCAATGCGGCATTCGACTTTGTCGGCGAGCTGATGACGGCGAAGACGCTGTCGGAAGTGATCGAGCTGTCGAGCGCGCATACGCGCAAGCAGTTCGAAACGCTGAGCGAGCAGAGCAAGGAACTCAGCGCGCTGGCGCAGAAGGTCGCGACCGAGACCACCGAGCCGATCAAGAGCGGCATGAACAAGGCGTTCAGCAAGGTCGCGTAAACACGGGCCTGACGATCGCAGCCGCATTACTGCGGTGAGGGGAAAGCCCGGGCCTGGCCCGGGCTTTTGCTTTTTAAGGGTTGGTTGCGGATATCTTGCCAAACTGAGGCGTTACTTCTAGGTTCCGCGCGCAAACTGCGGCCCATGCAGCTGTAGCTCAGTTGGTTAGAGCGCCTGACTGTGGATCAGGAGGTCGGTGGTTCGAGTCCACCCAGCTGTACCAAAGTATCACTACTGCAGCAGAAACGGCGTAGTCGGCCGTCATGCCGGGTTACGCGTCGTCGGTTGCAGCGCGCCCGTGAAGAAATACCCGAACCAGATTGGCTTCCCCGACGATCTCGCCAAGGGTCCGGAACGCGAAGAACGGGATGAGGATCAGCAGCACGACGATGCTCGTCGCTATGAGCTGATCCAGTGTGCCACCGCCGAAATTCGATATCGAGTCCTTCAGCGTCTGGCGATGAATCATTCCAGTGACGACCTCTTCAAGCAGGCTCAGAACGATCAGCAGCGCCAGAAAAACGAGCGATCGGCAAAGCGTCGGCCAGATCAGAGCGCGATTTTTGTAGCGCTCGCCCATACGCAATGCATGGCCTATGGTCATGAACTTGGCGCAGATGACGGCTTTGACCGCGGCAAAGCCGAAAGGAGCGAAGGCGATGCCATGGGCCTGCAGGATCGCGGCTTTGAGATAGGCGAGAGCGGTGAAGCAGACGTAGAGATAAGCCGCGATGACGAGGAATTCTTTGAATTCTTCGGTGACGCGTCGACCGATGGATTTTGCCGCCGGGACTCCGCCGTTCATCATGCCCTCTCGCGCCGTGATCGAACTCTATCCCCTCAGATCACTTCCTTGGTCTTGTCGTCGGTTTCGCCGTAGCGATGCAGCGTCGCTGGCCGGGTGCCGGCGTAAAGCTGCTCCAAGCCGGGCGCGATCTTGGCGTTCTCGCGTTCGAAGAGTGAGTTGCCTTTAAGATCGCTCTCGACCAGGAACGGTCCGAACTTTTCGACGTCAAGCACCCAGACCGCCTGCGCCAAGCCCAGTTCTTCGAGCCAATAAACGCCGGCGACGCGCTTGATGCCGCGGCCGAGCAGCGCGCCCGTGCCATAACCGACCGTAGTCAGATAGACGGCGTTGTTCGGCACGAAATGCGTGCGGTAGGTCTCCGACGTCATGCCGCCTTTGCCGATGATGACGTTGCAGCCGGAAATCTTGAACCAGCCGTCGAGCCACTGGGCAAAGCGGAACGACGCCGTCGCGGTGACCGCCCCGACGGTATGGCTGCCGTCGGGGTTGATGCTGGCCGCCGGCGAGCAATGAAAATTGGTGATGCCGAGCGCGTCCTTGCCGGCCGGCATCCCGAAGCCGTCGGCGATGGCACGCTTATAGACGCCCTCGCGCGCGGTGAAGACGCGGCCGGTGAGATAGGCGACCGAGCCGATTTCCAGCTGGCGCAGATCCTCGGTGCGCGCGGGAAGATCGATGTGAACGGTTTTAAGGTCGGACATATTATTATTCCGCCGCCTCAGCCGCCTGCTGGCCCCACTCGACCGTAGAGCGGCGCATGTAATCGGTAAACCACATCGGATCGGTGCGGAACGTGGCCTTGCCGTCGGTCGCGATGCGGGCACAGGCGCGGCGCGACGACAGACAGAACATGTGCACCGACATCGGCATGCCGCCAGTATGGCAATAGCCGACCTCGATGTGGCAATCGATCACCATCGAGGAGCCGACAAAGCCCATCGCGCCCATGCCGATATTGTTGCCGAGCTCCTTGAACTCCTCCTCCAGCGCCGCAATCTTCGGATCGGGATTGCGCGAGCCGACGACGCGCAGGCATGACGCCTGCTTGCCGAGCACCACGCTGGTGTCTTTGGAACCGCCAAGCCCGATGCCGACGATGGCCGGCTGGCAGGCGAGCCCGCGCTTGCCGAAGCCGATCAGCGTGTCGAGATAAAACCGTTTGATGCCCTCGATGCCGTCGCCGGGAAACAGCATGCGGTAATCGGTGCCGAACAGGCCGCCCTTGTGCACGGTGGTGAGTTCGATCCAATCGGCGGCGGGATGGAACGAATATTCGATCTCCGGCGCGTTGATGCCGACATTGTTGTTGTGATCGGTACGCCACAGCGGATGCACGCGGTTGGGACGGAGCGGCACATTTGTCGTGGCGCGCGCGGTGGCGCGGCGCAGCGCGGTTTCGAGCGCAATAGGTCCGCCTTCAATCCGCGCCTCGTTGCCGATTTTGACGTACCAGCGTGGCAGGCCGGTATCGCCGCACATGGCGCGGCGGTCTTCCTTGGCCGCTTCGTAGTTCTCCAGCATGGCCTTGATGACGAAGGATGACAGGTCGCCCTTCTCGGTATCGGCGCAGCGGCGCAAGCCCGCGAGATAATCATCGGGAATCTCGATGGCGGCTTTCGCCATCAAATCCTCGGCGGTGCGTTGTATCGACGGGAGCGGAATCATGGTCGCCTCTATTCGGCTGCGACGGAAGTGCGCAATAGCGTCTCGCCGGGCTTCACATGCGTGAACTCAACCGGCCGGTCGGACATCTCGATCTTGCCGGATATAGACCTCGCCACCGTGAAGGTCGAGGTTGCAAGGTCGCCCGGTTCTGGAAAATCGGAGCGAAAGTGCGCGCCGCGGGAATTCTCGCGTTTGAGCGCCGCCAGCGCAATGACGCGGCTGATCTCGCACAGCGACCGCAGATTGAGCCAATCGTGCCAGGTCAGATTGAACTGCCGTCCGGCATCGGCAAGGCCGGTGGCGAGGAGTTCCGCTTCGATGCTGTCGATACCGGCGAGGCCGCGCCCGATACTGGCGCGATCGCGTACCACGCCGACCTCATTCCACATCGTATCGAGGAGCTTTTCGCGCAACGCGTTGAGATCGCCGGGCTTGCGGGAGAAAGGGTGCAGCGTGCGCTCGATCTCAACATCGAGGGCGTGGGTGTCGGGCGGGCGATGACCGGGATTTTTGGCAATCCAGTGCGGCATGACATCGCCGGCGATGCCGCCGAACACGGTCGAATTGGCGACGCCGTTGCCGC
Source organism: uncultured Alphaproteobacteria bacterium (assembly GCA_963822935.1). GTDB lineage: Bacteria > Pseudomonadota > Alphaproteobacteria > Rhizobiales > Xanthobacteraceae > BOG-931. The sequence continues at coordinate 77,405 of CAWGJP010000005.1, read as the reverse complement.
CGAGCCGGTTGGCGCCATGCATGCCGCTGGCGTCCTCGCCGGCGACAAACAGGCCGAAAGTTTCTGTCGCGGTGTCGACCTCGCAGACCACGCCGCCCATGAAATAATGCGCGGTCGGCACCACTTCGACCAAGCCGCCGGCAAGATCGAAGCCGCAATCGCGGCAGCGGTCCACCATGCCCTTGAATTGCTTGGCGACATTGGCCGGGCCGAGGTGACCCATCTTGATATAGACGCCGCCGTTCGGCGTGGTGCGGCCGGCGCGCATTTCCGCATCGATAGCGCGGCTGACCACGTCGCGCGTGGCGCGCTCGAGCTTCGGATCGTAATCGCCCATGAAGCGGTGCATGGCGCCGTTGAGCAGATGGCCGCCTGAGCCGCGCAAGCCTTCTTCCAATACGGTTCCGGTCATGCGGGTATCGGGCCCGGCCAAAAGCCCGGTCGGATGAAACTGCACCATCTCCATGTCTCGCAGCGGTAGCCCGAGGCGGAGCGCCATCGCGAGCCCGTCCATTGTCTTGTCGCCGGATGGCGTGTGATAGCGATACATGGTCGGGCCGCCGCCGGTGGCGAGCAACACGGCCTGCGCCGAGACAAAACGAAAATCGCCCGTGCGCACGTCGATCATGAGCACGCCCGATAGTGCGCCGTCTGGCGTCGGGATCAGCGCCACGGCGCGGTGCTCCTCAAGGCGGCGGATCGGCCGTGCCCATACCTGCTCCATCAGCCGGTTGATGATCTCGATGCCGGTGAGATCACCCTTGTGCGCGGTGCGATCGAAGCTCTGCCCTGCAAAGGCCTTGCCGTGCAGCGTGCCGTCCGGATTGCGATCGAAGAAGCAGCCGATCTCGTTTTCCAGCTCACGCACGCGCTCGATGGCTTTGGTCACCAGCGTCCAGGCCAGCTCCTGATGCGGCAGCCATTTGCCGCCTTCGATCGTGTCCATGAAATGGCGCTCGATCGAATCGCCGGGATTGAGCGCGACGTTGTAGCCGCCCTGCACCATACGTGTGCAGCCGCATTTGCCGAGCAGTCCCTTGCTCGCCACCGTGATGCCGAGATCGGAATTGGCCTTGAACGCATGCAACGCGGCAAACAGCCCGGCGCCGCCGGAGCCGAGGATCAGAATGTCGGTCTTCAAATGCTCGACGTTCATGCTATCGCCTAAAACATCCGCGCGAGAAAAATAACGGAAACGAGGGCGGCGACCGCGCTAGCGAGCGTCGCCAGTTGTTTCAGGTCGTCACGCCATTCGAAGTTCTCGATGATCAAGACGCGTAGACCGCCCAATAAATGCACGGTGAGCAGGAACACCAGTCCGCCCTCGGCGAATTTCACCAGCGGCTGATCGCTCCAGCGCAAGAAGGTGTCGAGCCTCGCACCGCCACGGAAGGAAAGCCCCAGCACGAAAAAATGTATTGGCAAAAAGAGTGCCAACGCCACGCCGGAAATCCGGTGGATCATGGCGGCGATCCACAATGCGCTGCCGCGGCGTGCTAGGGCGCGGGGGGTCACATCAGCACCAGCGCGACGACGGCATGAAAGCCCAGCGCCGCCAACAGTAATCCGAGCACGATCGAGGATAAGCCGGCGCTGCGGGCGGATAATGGCGACCATTCGGCCAGCACATTGCGCACTCCAATCGAGGCGTGAATGGAGACTGCGGCGACGAATAATCCGTAGTAGGAGGCCCACAGCACGCTGCCGTGGGTGCGCGACAGGATGTCCGCCGCCGTTAGGTTCTGGCGCGTGGCGTAGAAGATGACGGCGATATGGCCGAGCACGAGCGGCAGCATCAGCACCGCGGTCGCCCGTTGCCAGACATAGAGCCGCACATTCATGCTTTGATCTCGCCCTTCAGATACGCTGCAGTAGATCGCTTCTTGAGGCTGGCAATCGCGGCCGTAGGATTAAGCGTCTGCGGGCAAAGCTCCTGGCATGACTGGTGTGTATGGCAGGAATGGCAGCCGCCGTCGGCGGCGACGGCCTGGAGCCGCTGGCGATTGCCGGTGTCGCGCTGGTCATTCACCAGCGTCCATGCCCGCGTCAGCGCTGCCGGTCCGAGATAGGCGGAGTTCCAGCGCACCGTGTCGCAGCCGGCATAGCAGACGCCGCAATTGATGCATTCGATCGCCGCGTCGGCGGCCATGCGCGCCGGCGTGTCGGGCCGAATTTGCGCGATCGGGTCATGCCGCGTCTGCGACGGTGCAAACACGCCCTTGGCGCGCTGCCACTTCTGAAAGAACTCCTCCATGTCGGCGGTCAGATCCTTGATCACCGGCAAGTTCTCCAGCGGGCCGATTTCAAGCCGGCCAGTGTTGGCGACCTTCGCGACATGGGTGCGGCAGGTCCAGCGCGGCTTGCCGTTGACGGTCATGGCGCAGGAGCCACAGACGCCGACCCGGCAGGCGAAGCGATAGGACAGCGTCGGATCGAGATGGCGCTGCACGTAAGTTACGACGTCGAGCACGGTCTGGCTTTCGCGCCGCGGCACGCTGTAAGTCTGATAGCGGCCGTCTTTGCCGCCCCGCCACAGCGACACGGAAAGTTCCTCGCGCGTGCCGGACATGAATCTCCTTGGACGTGCTTATCGAGCGTCTTGACCGGACTGTATCAAGCCCGGTCGCGCACAAAAAGGCGATCCGGGTTCCGGCGGTCCCGTGCTGCGAGACTTCGCAGCTTCGGCGGGAAGGCGCTATAGTCTCCAAAACGCCCGAGAGGATTACGCTATGGCCGGTCTCAAGCTGAGTTATGTGCACGGCGCCAGCGAGCAGCCGCTTATCGGCCAGACGATCGGCCAGTTTTTCGACGCGGTCTGCGACAAATGGCCCACGCGGCCGGCTTTGGTGGTCCGTCACCAGAATTTGCGATTGAGCTACGGCGAACTGCGGCAACAGGTCGACCAGCTCGCCGCCGGGCTGTTGACGCTGGGACTAAATCCCGGCGACCGCATCGGCATTTGGTCGCCTAATAATTCGGAATGGGTGCTGACCCAATTCGCCACCGCGAAGGCCGGCCTCATCCTGGTCAATATCAATCCCGCCTATCGCATCGCCGAGCTCGAATACGCGCTCAACAAGGTCGGCTGCAAGGCGCTTATCCTCGCCGAGCGTTTCAAGACCTCGGACTATGTCGGTATGCTGCGGGAATTGGCGCCCGAGCTTGGCCACGCCACGCCGGGCAAGCTTGAATCGGCGCGGCTGCCGGCGCTGCGTTCGGTGGTCCTCCTTGGCGACGGCTGGCATCCCGGCACGTTCCGCTTCTCGGAAATTTTGGCGCGGGGCACCGCAAAAGAGGCACAGCGTATCGCCGAGCTTGCACCGCAACTGCAATTCGACGAGCCGATCAACATCCAGTTCACCTCGGGCACTACCGGCTTTCCCAAGGGCGCTACGCTGTCGCATCACAATATTCTCAATAACGGCTTCTTCATCGGCGAGGCGATGCGGTTGACGCCGGAAGATCGCCTCTGCATCCCGGTGCCGCTCTATCACTGCTTCGGCATGGTGCTGGGCAATCTGGCGGCGGTCACCCACGGCGCCTGCATGGTATTCCCCGGCGAGGGTTTCGATCCGCTGGTGACGCTTGAAACGGTCGCCGAGGAGCGCTGCACCGCGCTGCATGGTGTGCCGACCATGTTCATCGCGCAACTCGATCACCCGGAATTCGGCCGCTTCGATCTCTCGACGTTGCGCACCGGCATCATGGCCGGCTCGCCGTGCCCGATCGAGGTGATGAAGCGCGCCGTCGCCAAGATGAACCTCAACGAAATCACCATCGCCTATGGCATGACCGAGACCAGCCCTGTCAGCTTCCAGAGCTCGACCGAAGATCCGCTGGAGCGGCGCGTGTCCACGGTCGGCCGCATCCAGCCGCATCTTGAAGTGAAAATCGTCGACATGAACGGCCGCATCGTGCCGCCCGGCACGCCGGCCGAATTATTGACGCGCGGCTATTCGGTGATGCTCGGCTACTGGGGCGACGAGGAACGCACCCGCGAAGCTATCGACGCGGCGCGCTGGATGCATACCGGCGACCTCGCCACCATCGATGCCGAGGGTTACTGCAACATCGTCGGCCGCATCAAGGACATGGTGATCCGCGGCGGCGAGAACGTCTATCCGCGCGAGATCGAGGAGTTTTTGTACCGGCATCCGAAAATCCAGGACGTTCAGGTCATCGGCGTGCCGGACGACCGCTACGGCGAGGAAATCTGCGCCTGGGTCAAGCTGCGGCCCGGCGTCGCCGCGACGGAGGACGAGATCAAGGCGTTCTGCCGCGAGCAGATCGCGCACTATAAAGTGCCGCGCTACGTCAAGTTCGTCGACGAATTCCCGATGACGGTGACCGGCAAGATCCAGAAATTCATCATGCGCGAACGTACGATCAACGAGCTCGGGCTCAAGGTGCAGAAGACGGCGTGATTTGTTGCTGTCATGCTCCGCGCAGGCGGAGCATCCAGTAATCGTACGCCTTACAATCGATCTTTGGCGCTTGCGATTACTGGATCGTCCGCCTTCGCGGACGATGAAAAGCTGCTTACTACACCTTGATCTTTTCATTCTCGACCACGCGCGCGACGGTCGGGCGCTTGAGCATCCGGTCCTTGTGCGCGGTGTAGTTCTTCAGCTCCGCCATCGGCAGTTCGCGGCGCACGCCCCAGGTGTAGAAGACGAAGCCGTACGGATCGAGCACGGAATAACCGTCGCCGAACCATTCGCGTCCCACCAGCAGGCGGTCGATCTGTTTCAAATAGCCGTGGAACGTTTTCAGCCCTTTGTCCTTGATGCCGGGATAGGCGCCGGCATCGTCGGTATAGCGCTCGGGCCGCCCGACATGAGCGTGCGCCGGATGCACGCTCGACGCAAAGAAGCCGATCAGCGCCAGCGCTTTTGCCTCAGCGGCCGGATCCTTCGGCCATAGGCTGAAGCGCTTGCCGAGGTAAGGCAGGATGGCGGTATTCTCCGCCAGTGGCTCGCCGTTATCGAGCTTAAGCGCCGGCACGCGGCCAAGCGGATTGATTTTTAGATAGGCCTCGGTGCGCTGTTCGCCGCCGGCGAGGTCGACCTTCTTCGGCTCGTATTTCTCGCCGCTCTCTTCGAGCACGATATGGGAGGCCATCGAGCACGCGCCTGGAGCATAATAGAGCGTCAACATACCAAAATTCTCCCTGGGCATTCCCTATTACTGCTTGGAAGCCTTTTGCAGCACCGGGCCCCAGGTTTGCTGCTCCTGCCTGACAAAAGCAAGGGTCTGCTCGGGCGTCATGGCGCGCGAATAGCTTCCGATCTTTGCCAAGCTCTCTTTGAAACCGGCGCCACTGACGACCTTGGCCAAGACATCGCTCACTTTGCCGACGATGGCCGTCGGCGTGCCGTTCGGTGCGACCAGCACTTGCCAGCCCAGCGCCCGGAAGCCCGGCAGCGTTTCGGCGACTGTCGGCAAATCGGGAAACTGCGGCAATCGTTCGGGGGAAGCCACCGCGATGAGCTTGACCTGTCCGGCCTTGATCGCGCCGACGATTCCCGAATAGCCTTCGATGATCATCGAGACGCGGTCCGAACCAACGTCGGCGAGCGCCGCCGCCGGGCCGCCGTTATAGGGGACCCGCAGCAACTGCACACCGCCGCGATCCTGCAACAACAGACCGGTGAGGTCGGTCAGGCGCCCAACGCCGGTCACCGCAATCGAAATTTTTCCCGGTTCTTTCTTGGCGAGCGCAAGGAGTTCGGGCAGCGTGTTGACGCCGAGCTTCGGATTAACCGCGACGAACATCGGATTCTCGGCGGTGTACCCGATCGGGATGAAGTCGCGCGGCAACTGCAGCGGCAGGTTCGGCGCAATCGACGGTAGCGCCACGAAAGTCGAGAGCGCCGGCATGAATAGCGTGTAACCGTCGGGTATTGCTTCGGAAGCGGCGCGAGCGGCAACGCTGCCGTTGGCGCCGGGATGATTGACCACGATAAACTGCTGACCGAATGCTTTGGTGAGCCCCTCGGCGACGAAACGCGCGTCGACGTCGGGCGTCGAGCCCGGCGCCGCATCGGAGATGATCGATACCGCCTTGTTCGGATAATTGTCGGCCTGGGCGTGGGCGGCGGTGGCCGCCGACACCGCGGTCAGGCACAGGCCCATGACGTGAAGCCATTGGCGAAGCGTGTTCATCACATCCTTCCCGGCGCCGGGTTCAGGCGCGTGCTAGCGACATTGTTAAGATCAGGATACGGCGGCCGCCCGCGCCTTGCTACCTGGGCCAACTGCGCCAAACCGACACGGCGTAAGGCGGTGATAAAGCGCAGGGGTCTCTTTACGTTAACCCAACGTAACCTCGGCCCGAAGGATGCACGTTTAAGGATTTCCTCTTAAGACCAGTCCTGATGCGGCCTTCGCCGGGCCGGCCAGATTCGCAGCCACGCTTTCTGAGCCGGTTTCCTGACCCAGTTTCTGATCAAGCTCGTGACCAGATCGTGACACGCGCCACACCATTAACAGCATTTCGTACGGCGGTCGCCTCCGTCGATCCCGGGCACGTCGCGCTGTCGCGTCTGGCGGATTCGTCCCCTGAGCTTGCGTGCGAACCGAGCTTTAGCGTTCACATCCGGCTTGACGACGTCGAAGACGAGTGGCGTCGATTCCAGAAAATCGCCGAATGCACCGCATTCCAGAGTTTCGAATGGCTGGCGACGTGGCAGCGCCACATCGGCGTTCGCGACGGCACCGTACCGGTCATCGTCGTCGGGCGCTTTGCCGACAGCCGCACCGCATTCATCCTGCCGCTCGCCATCGAGACGCGGCGTCCAGTGCGGCGGCTATGCTGGCTCGGCCAGGAACTGTGCGACTACAACGCGCCGCTGTTGGCGCGCGATTTTGCACAGCGTGTCAGCTCCGAACGCTTCCTCGTGTTGTGGCGCGAGGTGCTTGCGCGTCTGCAATCCGATCACGCGCTGCGTTACGACTGGATCGAGTTCGAGAAGATGCCGCAAACGGTCGGCGTCCAGAGCAACCCCTTTGTCAATCTCGGCGTGACGCCGAACGCCAACAGCGCACACATCACGCAATTGGGCGGCGACTGGGAAACCTTTTATCGCGAGCGGCGTTCTTCGGCGACGCGTCGGCGCGACCGCACCAAGCGCAAACATCTGTCGGAGTTCGGCGAAATTCGCTTTGAGACTGTCGCCGAGCCGGCCGATTTGCGGCAGACGCTCGATATGCTGTGGGAACAGAAGCGGCGGATCTTTGCGCGCAAGGGCATTGCCGACATTTTTGCGCGCCCCGGCTATCGGGAATTCTTCGCCGACTTCGCGGCAAATCCGGATTCGCGGCATCTGGCGCATGTCAGCCGCGTGCAAATCGGCTCCGATTGCGTGGCGGCGAACTTCGCTGTCGTGTTCGGCGATTGCTACTATCACGTGCTGTCGAGCTATTGCGACAACGAATTGACCCGCTACGGCCCCGGCACGCTGCATCTGCGCGAGCTGTTGGCCTACGCCATCCAGCGCGGCTTGCGGCTGTTCGATTTCACCATCGGTGACGAGCGCTACAAGCTGGAATGGTCCGACCTGAAGCTCAAATTGTACGATTACAGCAAAGGCGCAACTTGGCGCGGCCGCATCGCCCATCTGCTTTCGGTCGTACGGCGGAGCATCAAGCGCTTCATCAAGCAGACGCCGGTATTGTGGCACTGGGCGTCGCGCCTGCGTTCGGCCATCGGTCCGCTCTTGCAAAGAACCTCCCGGCCGCGCCGCGACGCACGCTAACGCTCGATCCGGTCTAAATTCGCCGTCATTCGCGCAATCACCCGGCGGAACGAGGCGAGGTCGCGCGATGCGATACCCTCTTCGGCGACGTCGGTAATGCCGCGGGCCACCGTGAGCAATTCGTTGCGCAGCCGCTTGGCCTTGGCGCTGAGATAGACCCGGACCTTGCGGCGATCGTCATCACTGCGCACGCGGCGGATCAGCCCTGCGCGCTCCATGCTGCGCAACGCGATCACCGTGGTCGGCTCCATCATGCCGACGCGCGCCGAAAGCTCCCGTTGCGAAAGTCCGTCGGTGATCCACAGCACGCGCAAGAAATACCACTGGCCGCGGCTGACGCCGTAAGCGGCGATGCGCCGTTCGAGCAGCCGCTGAAAGGCGCGATGGGCGTCACGCACCAGGTAGCCCGAGCTCGTCTGCGGCGGCAGTTCCACCTGGCGGCGCGCCATGGATTTGTTGCGGGTTGTGGCGGACGGCATCGGCGTTGACAGGTCGCGGCATGGTGCAGGATAATTACTTAGAAATCTATGCAATGGGAACGCCGTCAATGCAACAGCCAGTGCGCAAGGAAGATCGCCGCGAAGAACAGCGCGCCGCCGCGACGCCGAACCAGGCCTTCGATCTGCGCTCGACGCTGGAATGGCTGCGCGCCTCGGGCGAATTGATCGAGACCGACAAGGAGGTCGATCCGGACCTTCAGGTGACCGGCCTGCAAAAGCACATGGACGGCGGTTGCCCAGTGCTGTTCAACAACGTCAAGGGCAAGCCTAATCACCGCGTCATCACCAATCTGTTCGGCGACATGGCGATCATCAATCGCATGTTCGGCTGGAAGGATGACGCCGAGCGGGTGAGGAAGCTCGCCTACGCGCTGTCGCATCCGATCAAGCCCGTCGAAATCGAGCAGAGCGAGGCGCCGTGTCAGGAATACGTCGTCGATAAGCCGGACGACGTCAACAAGTGGATGGTGCCGATCCGCCACACCACCTATGAGTCCGAGCTCACCGTCGGCTCCGGCATCCGCTGCGTCACCGGCCCGCAATTCGAGGGCGGCTCCGACCTCGGCTATAACCGCATGAATTTCCGCTGGGGAAATGTCGGCACGTTCCAGATCTCGCCGGGTTCGCACATGTGGCAGGTGGTCAACAAATATTACAAAGAAGACCAGCCGGTTCCGATCACCATGTGCTTCGGCGTACCGCCGGCGTGCACACTCTTGGCCGGCGCCGGTTTCGACTACGCCATTCTGCCGATGGGCTGCGACGAGATCGGCATCGCGTCCGCGGTGCAGGGCGCGCCGATCCGGCTCGTCAAGGCGCGCACGGTCGACGCCATGGCGCTCGCCGACTGCGAATTGGTGCTCGAAGGCTACGTTAATCCGCGCGACCGCCGCTACGAGACCAAGGAATCCGAAGACGCCGGCGTGCAAGGCCGCCATCATTTTCACCCGGAGTGGGCCGGCTACATGGGCAAGGCCTATAAGGCGCCGACTTTCCACGTCACCGGCATCACCATGCGCAAGCCGGAATCGAAACCGATCATCTTCGCGCTCGGCGTGCACATGCTCGACGACCACAATATCGACACCTCGGTGCGCGAAGCGGCGATCTACGAGCTGTGCAACCGGCTGCAGCCGGGCATCGTGCAGAACGTGGTCATCCCGTACTGCATGACCGATTGGGGCGGCTGCGTCATCCAGGTCAAGAAGCGCAACCAGATCGACGAAGGCTGGCAGCGCAACTTCCTGGGCGCCATCTTATCGTGCTCGCAAGGCATGCGGATCGCCATCGCGGTCTCCGAGGACGTCGATCCCTATTCGATGGACGACGTGATGTGGTGCCTCACCACCCGCGTCAATCCGCAGACCGACATTCTCAACCCGATCCCCGGCGGCCGTGGCCAGACTTTTATGCCGTCGGAACGCATGACCGCGGGCGGCCAGCAATGGACCGCCTCGAACACCCGCTTCGAAGGCGGCATGGGCATCGATGCCACGGTGCCGTTCGGTTATGAGAGCGACTTCCTGCGCCCGGTTTATCCGGTCGACAGAGTGAAGCCGGAAGATTGGTTCTCCAAGGAAGACATCGCAAACGCCAAGAAGCGCATGCACGGCTGGGTGCATTCGCTGGCGAAATCAGGGCGTTGATCCTATAGCCTGGGTTGAGCGAAGCGAAACCCAGGACTTGGCTCTGGTGCATTTCCCGGGTTTCGCCGTGCTCAATCCGGGCTACCGGCTGGCTTCGCTCTTCCACCGCTCCGCCAGTGCCCTCCGGTCAAGCTTGCCGCGTTCGGTCTTCGGCAGCGCCGAGGGGCTGAGCACGATCCGCTTCGGCGCCTTGGAGGCCGGTAACGCGCTGGCGCAATAGCGCAACAACGTGTCGGCATCGACGCCCGGCCGGGCGACGACATAGCTCATCACTTCTTCGCCGTAGATCGCGTCCGGCACGCCGATGGTGGCCGCCTCGATCACGTCGGCGTGCTGCATCAAAAACGAATCGATCTCGACCGGCGAAATCTTGGCGCCGCCGCGGATGATCAGTTCCTTCTCGCGGCCGCTGAGCGTCAAGAAGCCTTCGGCGTCGAGCGAGCCGAGATCGCCGGTGCGGAAGCGGCCGCGGCTGTGCACTTTCGCTTCGCCGTCATCACCGAGATAGCGAAACGGATGATCGCCGAGCCCGCCGAGTTCCACATAGCCGATCTCGCCGGCCGGCAAGCGCCGGCCTTCGGCATCAACGATGGCGAGATCGTGATAGGCAAACGGCCGCCCGACTGTGCCGAGGCGACGTCGTTCGCCGGGAATGGCGGCAATCCAGCTCGCTTCGCTGGCGCCGCAGCCCTGCGCCACCCGGATGCCGAATTTCTGCTCGAACCGCTTCCACTCTTCGAGCAACAGCGGCGCCGAGCTCGAAGTGACGAAGCGCAGTTTCGGCACATCGTCGCGACGCGCATTCTGCTCGCCATTGAGCAGGATATTGATCGTGGTCGGATTGCCGGTGGAGATGGTGACCTCGTGATCGCGCAAATGCTGGAAAAACCGGCTCGCCGAGAATTTTTCCGCCAGCACCAGCGTGGCGCCGCGATTGACCACCGCGAGCGCGCCCAAGGTCTGCGCCGAGTTCCAACTGAAGGGGCGGAAATCGTAAAGCCGGTCGTCGGCGGAAATGCCGAACCCTTGGGCGAGCGGATTGATGTTCAGCAGATATTCCCGGAAATTCAGAATGACGCCCTTGGGCGTGGCGCTGGTGCCTGAGGTGAACAGGATGATGGCGTCATCCTCCGGCTGCGCCGCGCCTTGCGGCTCGCTCGGCGGCAGACGCGCAAGCTCGGCAAATAGCGTCCCGGTCTTCGGCTTGTCCCATTGTCCAAGGCGCAAGTGCGGCACGGCGGTCGCCGCGATGAGGTCGTCGAGCGCCAACCCGTCCTGATAAAGGATGAGCCGCGGCTTGAGCCGGTCGAGAATGTTGCCGAGCTGATTGCGGTTCATCTCGATGTGGACGGTGCACACCGTCGCACCGGCCGCCATCACCCCGAAATAGCACAGCAAATGCTCGATCGAATTGTTGGCAAAAAGCGCGACCCGGTCGTTGCGGCCGAGCCCGCGCGCGCACAGCAACGCGACAAACCGGCCGACGACGTCGCGCAACTGCCCGTAGCTGACGCTGCGGCCGTCTTCCGCCGACACGACCCAGGTCTTGTCCGGGCCGCGGCGTGCGGCCCGCTCGATCCAGTCTCGCAGCAGTTCCGGCCCGGCAGTTTCTGGCATCTCGGCGTGCCCTCGGGAATTCCTTAGCATTATAAGCATTGCGCGAAGAATGAAAATCCTCACGCCATGACGGGTTGCGGAACGGGCGGATTGAGGTCGGCGCGGTGTACGCTTAAAGTGAGCGTCGCAAATGCGCCGCAGGGAGGATGCAATGTTTCTGCGGAATTACTGGTATGTCGCCGCGCTAGATGAGGAGGTCCGTGACCGGCCGCTCGGCCGCACCTTCCTTGGCGAGCCAGTCGTGTTGTTCCGCACCGCCGATGGTGCGCCCCATGCCTTCGAAGACCGTTGCGCGCATCGCCATCTGCCGCTGTCGATGGGCAAGATCGTCGATGATGTGCTGCAATGCCATTATCACGGCCTGCGCTTCGACGGCTCCGGCAAATGTGTGCGGGTGCCCGGGCAGGACCACATCCCACACAATGCCCGTGTCCGCACTTATCCCGTGGTCGAGCGCTACCGCTGGATTTGGATCTGGATGGGCGATCCGGCTTTGGCCGATCCGGCGCAGATCTGCGATTTCCACTGGCTCCAGGATCCGGACTGGGGCGCCAAGCCGTCATACCTACATGTCGAGGCCAACTGGCAATTGGTCGTCGATAATCTGCTCGATCTCACCCATCTCGCCTTCGTGCATGAGACCACGATCGGCAATATGGCGCTGGTCGAGCACGCCGCGGTCAAGGTGCAACGCGCGCCGAACAGCGTCCTGGTCACGCGCTGGATCATCGATCAGCCGGCGCCGCCGACTTTCGTCAAGGTCGGCAAGTTCACCGGCAATGTCGACCGCTGGCAAATCATCGATTACGCGCCACCGGCGTTTCTGCGGCTCGACGTCGGTGCCTGTCCGACCGGCACCGGCGCTCCGGACGGCCGCCGCGCTGGCGGCATCGGCATGCGCAACCTCAACGCCATCACGCCGGAGACCGAAACCACGTCGCATTATTTCTGGGGGCAGGCGCATGATTTCGAGCCGCACAACGCCGCGATGACCGAACGCGTCTTCGAGCAGATCAAGACCGCCTTCCTCGAGGACGTCGCGGTGCTTACGGCGCAGCAGCGGATGATCAGCCTTAAGCCCGACGCGCCGCAAGTCGACATCAATGCCGACGCCGGCGGTATCCAGGCGCGGCGCATCGTCGATCGGCTCTATCACGAAGAGCAGGCGGCCGCGGCGGCGAACGCGACGGCGGCTGAATAAAGCATCACAATGGCGGTCAATTTTCGCGTCGAGCTGATTTGGAAGGAAAACGACGACAAGGAAGCCTCGTCGATATTTCTCACCTCCGACGGCCGAGTTATCTTGCAGGGCCGCGGTCTTTCGGCCGAGCAGCGAGACAAATTGTCATTGCCGCGCGACGCCGATTTGATCAGTGTCGACCGTAATCTGATCCGCGCCATCAAGGACATGCTGTGACCCGCAATCCGCAATGGCCGGACCTGCCGTTCGCGGCGTGGGGCGACAGCTGTAACACGCTACAGCTCTGGACCCAGATCGTGGGCAAGGTCCGCGTCGCACTCACACCGCTCGTCAATCATTGGTGGAACGCGACGTTCCTGGTGACGGCGCGTGGGCTTGCCGCGCCGGCGATGCCCTATGATGGCGGCACGTTCGATATCCTGTTCGACTTCGCCGATCATCGGCTGGAGGTCAAAACCAGCGACGGCCGCGGCGACAGTCTCGCGCTGCGGCCGATGGCCGTCGCCGATTTCTACGCCGAGTTCACGGAGCGGCTGCGCCGGCTCGGCATCGAGGTGCCGATCCGGGCCATGCCGTGTGAAATTGAGCACGCCGTGCCGTTCGACCGCGACCACGCCCATGCGCAATACAATCCGGTCTATGTGCATAAATTTTTGCAGGCGTTGCTGCAAGCCAATCGCGTGATGAGCGAGTTTCGCGCCCGCTTCATCGGCAAAGCAAGTCCGGTGCATTTCTTCTGGGGCAGTTTCGACCTCGCCGTGACGCGGTTTTCCGGACGCACCGCGCTACCGCCGAAAGGCCACACGCCGCATGTGGCGGACTGGATCATGGCCGAAGCCTATTCGCACGAATGTTCGAGCTGCGGTTTCTGGCCGGGCAACGGCGGCCTCGGCTACGCGGCCTTCTACGTTTACGCCTATCCGGAGCCTGCCGGCTACGGCGATAGGCGGCTGCGCACCGCCGAAGCGTCCTACAAGAAGGATCTTGGGCAATTCATTCTGCCTTACGATGCGGTCCGTCAGGCTTCCGATCCGGATGCGCTGCTGCTCGGCTTCCTGCAGGAGACCTACGAAGCCGCCGCCGACCTGGCGAAATGGGATCGCAAGGCGCTGGAGCGCGCCGTCACCCGCCCGTAAGCTCGCGCCGTACCATCGCCGCGCCGTCGGCCATCGCCTTCATCTTGCCGAAGGCGACGGCACGCGGCAGGTACTTCATGCCGCAGTCGGGCGCTACGATCAGCCGCTCGGCCGGCACGTGCGCCAATGCCGCGCGAATACGGTCGGCGACGATCTGCGGCGTCTCGATCGTCATGTCGGCCAGATCGATGACGCCGAGGATGATGGTCTTCGACGGCAGTTCTTTCAGCACCTTGAGGTTGAGCTTGGGCTGCGCCGCCTCGATGGAAATCTGCTGTGCCTTGCAGCCTTCCAGCTCCGGCAGGAACGAATAGCCGGGCGGCTTGTCGTGCACCACGGCGGCATAACCGAAACATAGATGCACCGCGACCGCGCCGGTGACGCCGTCGAGCGCGCGATCGAGCGCCTTGAGCCCATATTGCCGGGCCTTGTCGGGATGCTGTTGCATCCACGGCTCGTCGATCTGCACCGTGTCGGCGCCGGCGGCGAACAAGTCCTTGATCTCGGCATTGACCGCCGCGGCGTAAGCCAGCGCCACCGCCTCCTCGTCCTTGTAGTAATCGTCCTGCGCCTGCTTGCTCATGGTGAACGGTCCCGGCAGCGTCGCCTTGACGGCGCGGCCGGTATTGGCGCGCAGGAATTTCAGGTCGCGTAGTTCAATTGGGCGGGTTCGCCGGATCGGGGCGACCACGCGCGGCACCGGAATCGGCCGGCCGTTGCGGTTGATGACCGTGCCCGGATTGTCGACGTCGATGCCGTCGAGCGCGGTGGCGAAGCGGTTGGAATAGCTTTCGCGCCGCTGCTCGCCGTCGGTGACGATATCGAGCCCGGCGCGCTCCTGATCGCGGACGGCAAGAGCCGTGGCGTCATCCTGCGCGGCTTCGAGCCTGTCTGGCGTCACCAGCCAGAGATCGTCGGCGCGCACCCGCGGCACCTGCTTCGACAGCTTGGCGCGGTCGATCAGCCAATCCGGCTGCGGATAGGAACCGACGAGCGAGGTGGGCAGCAGCATGGTTCTCAACAATAACTCATCCCGGACGCGGAGCTGCACTTTCGTGCTGCACCGCGTCCGGGATGTTTTTTGCGTAGCCTCGATTACGCCTTCAGCGCCTTCTCGAACGGATAAATGACGTTGCCGGTCTTTTCCTCCGGCGGCGTCACCACGGTCTGGTAGCTCATGCCGCGCCAGGTTTCGAGGTCGGCTGAGTTGGTGAGGTCGTGATACTGAACCTGTAGCTGCCGGGCTTTGATCCATTCGCCGTTCTTGCCGAACTTCACACCGTCGATCATGATGGTGTTAAATTCGTGGCTGCGCAGGTAATCGGTGAGCTTGGCATCGTCGAGGCTCTTCGTGCCGGTCACGGCATCGGCAAGCAGCTGCATGCGGGCGTAGCCCCAGCCGCCGAGATAGTAGCCGAGCGGATCGATGCCCAGCGCCGGCGCGCGCGCCTGGTATTTCTTGAAGAAGGCCGCGGCCGGCGCCATCATTTTCTGTGACGGCACCCAGTTGTCGTAGTTGACGACGCCGTTGAGATGGGACTTCAGCTTGGCTTTGATCGCGGTGGCTTGCAATCCGACCATGGCGCCGCCGAACATTTTCGGCTTGAGGCCGAGCTCGTTGGCGGACAGCAGCATGCCGACCGAACTCAGCGGATAGGAGCACACCACCACGAGATCGGCGTTGGCTGCCTGGATGGCGCGGATGATCGGCGAATAGTCGGTCGAGTTCGGCGGGTAGGTTTTGTCATAGATGACCTTGAAGCCATATTGTTTGGCATTGGCGCGTGCGCCCTCGGCCGCATTGCGCGAAAACTCGGCGTCTTCCGCGGCGATCGCGACGGTTTGCGGCTTCGGATTTTGTGCAGCCGCGACCTGGAAGAAACCTTCGCTGATCGTCTGCTTCGGGTTGGGCCCCGCCGTCGGGATGAACGAGAAGTATCTCGGATAGTGGAACTCGGAATTGGCATCGAGCCCGAACAGGCTGACGAAGACCTTATTCTTCTGCATGACGACAGGAATAGCCGGCGCGATCATGTTGGTCGCGTAGCCGCTCAGCACGAGATCGACTTTGTCGACGTCGAGCAGCTTGGTGTAAATGCCCGGGATGGTCGAAGGGTTGGATTGGTCGTCGTAATAGATGATCTGGACTTGACGTCCGAGCAGGCCGCCCTTGGCATTGACTTCTTCGGCCCAAATCTGGGTGCCGAGCAGCGCCTGCTGGCCATTCACGGCAAGCGGGCCGGTCAACGCCATGCCGAAGCCGATTTTGATCGCTGCGGCGCCTTGGGCGAAAGTAGACGTTGTTGCGAGAGCAGGTGACAAGAGAGCGGCGCCGATGCCGGCATTGACGCCACGACGCGTTATGCGACGACTCATTGGGTTCCTCCACAGAGCAGGTTTTCAGTTTGATATGACCCGGTCTGACCGCCGGGCTTAGGCCTGACGCCATTGGCGTCAGGCAAAAGCACAAAATCGTTCACTGCTCCGGGTACGCGGCGCGGGGCAGTGAGTGGCACAGCTTATCCCAGCGCCTTCGCGTAGGGATAAATGACAGCGCCGGTCTTCTCGTCGCTCGGTGCGACCACGGTCTGATAGCTCATGCCGCGCCAGGTATCGAGGTTCGCGGCGTCGGTAAGCCCGTGGTACTGGACCTGCAACATTTCGGATTTGGTCCATTCGCCGTTCTTACCGAATTTGATGCCCTGCGCCATGATCGTATTGAACGTATGGCCGCGCATGTAGTCGGCGATTTTGTCGTCGTTGACGCTCTTGGCGCCGTTGATCGCGTCGGCGAGCACCTGCAGATAGGCATAGCCCCAGCCGCCGAGATAATAGCCGAGTGGGTCCGCGCCCGCCGCTTGCGCGCGCGCCTGGTATTTCTTGAAGAAGTCCGCGGCCGGCGCCATCAGTTTCGGCGACGGCACCCAGGTTTCGTAATTCACCACGCCGTTGAGGTGAGTCTTCAGCTTGTCCTTCAATGCGGTCGCCTGCAATCCGACCATGGCGCCGCCCAACATCTTCGGTTTGAAGCCCAGTTCGTTGGCGGATTGCAGCAGGCCGACCGAGCTCAGCGGGTAGGAGCAGAAGACGACGAGGTCGGGGTTGGCAGCCTGGATCGCGCGGACGATCGGCGAAAAATCCGTCGTGTTCGGCGGGTAGGTCTTGTCGTAGACGCTCTTGAGACCGTACTTCTTCACGTTGTTGCGGGCACCCTCAGCGGCGTTGTGCGAGAAGTCGGCGTCTTCGGCCGCAATGGCGATGGTCTGCGGTTTGGGACTCTGCGCGACCGCGACCTGGAAAAATCCGTCGGTGAAAGACTCACGCGGGGTCGGGCCGGACGGCAGCATCGAGAAATATTTCGGATAGTGGAACTCGCCGTTGGCGTCGAGCGCGAACAGGCCGATAAAGGTCTTGCCCCTCTGCATGACGACCGGAATGGCCGGCGCCACCATGTTTGTTGCATAAGGTCCGACCACCAGGTCGCATTTGTCGACGTCGAGGAGCTTGGTGTAGATGCCGGGAACGGTCGACGGGTTGGATTGATCGTCGTAGTTCACCAGTTGGACCTGACGGCCGAGCAAGCCGCCTTTGGCATTGACTTCTTCCGCCCAAATCTGGGCGCCAAGCAACGCCTGTTTGCCGTTGGGCGCAAGCGGGCCGGTCAGCGCCATGCTGAAGCCGATTTTGATGGGGTTTGCGCCTTGCGCGAAAGCGGGCGCGCGGCCCAGCACCGGCGAAATCAGCGCGGCGCCGATGCCAGCGTTGATGCCGCGCCGGGTGATACGATGACTCATTAGTTCCTCCAAAAAAGCGTGTTTCTGATTCGTGGTACTGACGGGCAGGCCGGGAAGGGGCATGACGCGGCAGTGTCGGGCGTAACAATGCCCTGGTTTGGCGCGCGTGAAAAGAGATTGGCCGGGAGCGTGGCAATCTGCCCAACCCGCCCGGGGGCCGGGCCAGACGCTCGATCGCGCCGGGAAACTGCCCACAAGCGAGCTGCCATCCAAGGAATGGGCATTTCCCAACGGAATCGAACCGGGTAACCTTATGCCGCAGACGGGACCGGGAAAGAGCGGGCATGATTGCGCTGTCGGTCAATGGCAAGACCTACAACGTCGATGTCGAGGCCGACACGCCTCTGCTTTGGGTGCTGCGCGATACCATCGGGCTCACTGGCACCAAATATGGCTGCGGCATCGCCCAATGCGGCTGCTGCACCGTGCATGTCGAAGGCGTCGCCACGCGCTCATGCCAGGTTCCGGTCGGCACGGTCGGCGCGGCACGGATCACCACCATCGAGGCGTTGGCGCGAGACGGCAAGTTGCATCCGGTGCAGCAAGCTTGGATTGATCACGACGTGCCACAATGCGGCTATTGCCAGACCGGAATGATGATGGCGGTCGTGGCATTGCTCAAGGATAAGCCGCAGCCCACCGATGCCGACATCGATGCGGCGATCACCAATATCTGCCGGTGTGGAACCTATCAGCGCATCCGTGCCGCGATTCATGCCGCAGCCGAGAGCGCCTTCCAGCGGCGCGACACCCAAGCGGCGCGATAAAGCCATCGTAAGGAAAGTGCAATGAACGACGTCGCCAAACCGGAGGCGCCTGTCAGCTACGCCAAGAAGGCCTGGCAGTCGGACATCATCGTCGATCTGCTGCGGCACTACGACTTTCCCTATATTGCGCTCAATCCGGGAGCCAGCTATCGCGGCCTGCACGATTCGCTGGTCAATTACGGCGGCAACTATCCGCCGATCCTGCTCTGCCAGCACGAGAAGATCGCCGTGCAGATCGCCCACGGCTACGCCAAGGCGACCGGGCGGCCGATGGTGGCGATCGTGCACGACATCGTCGGCATGCTGCACGCCACCATGGGCATCTATTACGCCTATATCGATCGTTGCCCGGTCTTCGTCATCGGTGCCACCGGCCCGATGGATGAGAGCCGGCGGCGGCCGTTCATCGATTGGATCCACACCGCCAACGTCAACGGCGAGCAGCTTCGCCATTACGTGAAGTGGGATTACCAGCCGGCCAGCATCGAAGGTGTGCCGGATTCCTTTGCCCGTGCCTATGCGGCGATGATGACCGAGCCGCAGGGTCCGATCTACATGTGCTACGACGCTTGGCTGCAGGAGCAGCCACTGGAAAAAGACGTTGCGCTGCCGCAGCCGTCGATCAACAAAGTGCCGGTACCGATGGCGGCCGACAATGCGGCGCTGGCGGAGGTCGCCGACCGTTTGCTGGCCGCAGAATTCCCCGTACTGATGGCCGAATACGTGGCGCGCTCATTAGACGGCTTCGATAATCTGGTGGCCCTGGCAGAAACCGTCGGCGCCGCGGTGTTTGACGTCCATGCGCGACTGAATTTCCCCAATCGTCATCCGCTCAATCGCAGTTGCGACAAGGACGTCTTCCGCGACGCCGATCTCATTCTGATGCTGGACGTGCGCGATTGGGAGAAATCGACGCACTACATCGATCGCAGCAAGCGTGAGGTCGTGCCGCATTACGGTCCCGACTGCCAGATGATCGACATCGGCTTCGGTGAGATCAATTTGAGCAAATGGTCGATGGACTACGGGCGCATGCCGGAGTGCAGCCTGCGGGTGCTCGGCGACACGCTGACCGCCATCCCCGAGCTGACGCGGCTATGCCGCGAGCGAATCGCCGAAGATCCGGCGCTGGCCAAGCGCATCGCCGAGCGCACCAAGGCGGTGACGCAAAGCCACGACACGCTGTTCAAAGGCTGGAGCGAGGCGGCAAAAAAAGACTGGCACGACGTGCCGATCACGCTGCCGCGGCTCGCCAGCGAAATGTGGGACGTAATCAAGAACGAGGATTGGGTGTTGACCGCCTGCAATCTACAAGAATGGGTCTACAAGCTCTGGGACTTCGACAAGCCGTATCGCCATCCCGGCCAGGCGCTCGGCACCGGCACGCAGATCGGCGTGTCGCTCGGCGTGGCGCTGGCGCATCGCGACAAAGGCCGTCTCGTCATCGACATCCAGCCCGACGGCGATCTGATGTTCGACGCCGGCGCGCTGTGGAGCGCGGCCAAGAACAACATTCCGATGCTGATCGTGATGTACAACAACCGCGCCTATTACAACGATTGGGAGCACCAGATCCGCGTCGCCCATCATCGCGGCACGCCGGTCGAGCGCGCCTATATCGCGCAGGACATCACCGGCCCCGATCCTGATTTCTCAACCATGGCCAAAAGCATGGGCTGGTACGCTGAAGGCCCGATCGAAAGGCCCGCCGACATCGCGCCGGCCTTGCGCCGCGCCATCACGCAGGTGAAGGCCGGCAAGCCGGCGCTGGTCGATACGGTATTGCGGCCGCGGTAAAGTTGCCGGTTATTCCTTCACGCTCTTCGCCGGCGTTTCCGGCGTCAGCCCGCCGCGGCGGCGGGCGAAGGTTTCCTTACCGGTCTCTTCCCACTGGCCTTTGACGGCGCGGCTCGCATAGGTGTCCCACACCGCGTCCCAATCGCCGAGCGAATAGCCGTGCCAGGGCTGCTTGGGCGTGAGCGCCGGCAGCCCAAGTTCTTCCCAGATCGTCCGCGCCCGCTCCATGTATTCGCGCTTCGGGAGCGAGATCGGCGGATAAGAGTCCTTTTGCGTGGCATCGATCAGCAGCGTCGATTCCTCGCTCGGGCCGCTTGATTTCGGTCCGTGCCCTTCCGAGCGATAGGGAATGACGTGCACGTCCTCGATCGGATTGGCGCGATAGGCGAGCGACCAGAACACCGCGTCGGGATTGTCAGGATCGATATCCTCGCTGACGCCGATGACGTATTTGCCGATATCGGCCTGCAGCGTCGCAGCGCCTTGCAGCGCCCGCCAGATTTCGGTGCGCGGCACGCCCGGCGCGAACTGCACGAAGACGACCTTGCGCAGATTGGTCAGCGGCTCGTGCAGCGCGACGCGGCGCACGCCCTTGATCGCCAGCGTGTCACGCAAATACGACAGATAGCGCGGCTCGTAGGCGACGCGCTTCATCACGCTCGATTCACTCGGCGTCACTTCGCTCAAGATCGAAACCCAGACCGGCTTTCGCTTGTGCGTGATCGCGGTGACCTGCATCGACATATTGAAGCCTTCGAGCGCGACATGGCCGTGGCTTTCGCCGAACGGGCCCTCCGGCTCGAGCAATTCCGGATCGATCAGTCCCTCGACGACGAATTCGGCGTCGGCCGGCACGTCGAGGTCGATGGTCGCCGCCTTGACGACGCGGATCGGCGCGCCGGCAAGTCCGCCGGCCACCGCCATCTCGTCGCAATCGATCGGCAGCTTTTGCGGTCCGGTGAACATCACGACCGGCGCGGCGCCGACCACGATGGCGATCGGCATCGGCTTTTTCAGCTTGCGGTATTTTTGCCAATGGACGTAGCCGCCGGCGCCTCCGGGCCGCGCCGCCATGCGCACGCCGAGACGGTCGGTGGCTTTCAGGCCGGCACGATAGGTGCCCATGTTGCGGATGCCGGTTTCCGGATCCTGGGTGATGCATACGGTAGCGGTAAGATAGGGCGCCGAGTCATAACCGGGCGTCGAGATCGGCACCGGCAAAAGCTTCAGTCCGCCGTCCGGCTTGCGCAGCGCGTCGCCTTTGATGACGACCTCCTGGCACGGCGCAGACGACACGATGACCGGCGCAATCGGATTGGCGATGGCGTGCATCCAGGCATCGCCGATGTCCTCGACCGGGCGCCCCATGCCGATGGCATAGATCTCCGCCGAGGCCGCGAGCGCGCCGATCGCGACTGGCGTGTCGTAGCGCCGGCCTTTGCCGTCGGTGACGTTGGTAAAGATGAACGCGCGCCGCGCGTTCTCGCGCAGGCCGCCCTGGAACTGCCAGCGCACCAGCGGATGCAGCTCGGTGTCCTTGTCGATCGGCCGATCGATGCGACGGAGAAGACCCGCCGCTTCGAGCCGCGCCAGATGCTCCTGAAAGTCGAGCGGTGGCCCGCCCGGCTGTGATTTTGATCTGTTAGCTGCGCGTTTGTCGAGCATGAATTGATCTTTCAGATCGTCATGGCCGCGCTTGTCCCGGCCATGCACGTCTTCCGCCGCCAAAGACGTGGATGCCCGGCACGAGGCCGGGCATGACGAAGCCTTACTTCTTGTTCTTCATGTGCTCGGCGATGATCGGTTTGGCGATACGGAAGCAATCCACGCCCTTCGGCGCACCGCAATAGATCGTGATCTGGGTCAGCGCGGCGCGGATTTCATTCGGGGTGAGCCCGTTATTGAGTGCGCCGCGCACATGCGTGGCGAATTCCTCCATCTTGCCGAGCGCCCCGATCATGCCGAGATTGAGGATCGAGCGCTCGCGCGGGGTGAGCGTATCGTCGCCCCAGGTCTCGCCCCAGCAGTATTCGGTAAGCAGACGCTGAAAGTCGCGATTGAAATCGTCGACGTTTTGCAAGGCACAGTCGACATATTCGGCGCCGAGCACTTGTTTTCGCATCTTAAGACCGATGTCGTAACGCTTCTGGTCCATGGTGTTTCCTCGCTCCTAAATGACGCAAAATTATGTTTCCGCCGGGCCGCCCTTCCAGCGTTTGACGATGCCGGTATCGATGCCGAACAGATCAAGCAACCGGCCGCAGGTGTGATTGATGATGTCGTCGACCGATTTCGGCCGGTTGTAGAATGCCGGCACGATCGGGGCGATCACCGCCCCGATGTCGGCGAGCGTCGTCATCGAGCGCAAATGGCCGCTGTGCAGCGGCGTCTCGCGCACCGCGAGCACCAGCCGGCGCTTTTCCTTGAGCACCACGTCGGCGGCGCGGGACAACAGCGACGAGGTCACCCCGGTCGCAATTTCGCTCATGGTGCGGATCGAGCAAGGCGCGATGATCATGCCCATGGTCGGGAACGAGCCCGAGGAGATCGCCGCGCCGATATCGCTCGCCGGATAATTCACCGACGCCAGCGCCCGCACGTCCTTCGGCTTGAGGTCGGTCTCGTAGACCAGCGTCATTTCCGCCGATTTCGACATGACCAGATGGGTCTCGATCCCGGCCTTGCGCAGCATCTCCAGGATGCGCACGCCGTAGACCGTGCCCGAGGCGCCGGAAATGCCGACAATCAGCCGCGCCGCCGTTTTTGTCATTCCCGCCCTCTTTGCCTTTGCTGGGTTGTGCCACGGCGGGGCGCGCCGTTCCAGTAGGGGGCGGTCAACCCACGATGCTGTCGAAGGCGGCGGCAAGGAGATCGACGGCGCCTTTGGGAAAGCTCGCATCCACAGCGCGCTGGTAGGCCGCGATATTCGCCCGCGCCGCCGCGCGCGGCGATCCCTGTGCTCCAATCGGGCCGGATTTAGTGAAGTTGTAAAGCGCCTCTTGCTGCAATTGCTCGGCCTCGAGCTCGACGACTTTCACCTTATTACGGAATGCTTCCTGCTTGCCCGGCTCGACCATGGTTGCCGCGCCTTTGAGCTTTCGCCGCGCATCGCGGATCGGAATGAGGGTGAGCTCGCGCCAGCTGCGCACCTGATCGTCGAGTTTTTTGACGTCGTCCTGCGATAATCGGCGGCCCTCGGAAGCGAGCCAGAACAGAAACAGCAACAGATTGACGTCGACGCCGCAGCCGTCCTGCAAGGCGATACAGGCGTCCGATACGCCAGTCTGCCGATAGAAGTTCAGCGAGAAGCGCCAGAACGGCGTGATCGCATTTTCTGTGTCGGTCATGCGGCAAACAGCCTTTCATAAGCGCCTGCTGCGCGCAGCGCCGCGACGATGCGTTCGGGCGTGAGCGGCGTTTCGGCGAAATGCACGCCAAACGGCGACAGCGCATCTTCGATCGCCGCGATGATCGCCGCCGGCGCCGGTATGGTGCCGCCTTCGCCGGCGCCTTTGACGCCAAGCGGGTTGAGCGGGTTGACGGTCTCGACATGGGCGATGGCGCAGGTCGGCACGTCAGTCGCCATCGGCAGCAAGTAATCGGCGAAAGTGGTGGTTAGCGGTTGCGCGTTGTCGTCGTACTGCATCCACTCCAGCAGCGCATTGCCGATGCCATGGGCGACGCCGCCCTGGACCTGGCCATCGACGATCAGCGGGTTGATCACGCGTCCGCTGTCGTGGGCAACGGTGTAATTGCGAACTTTCACCCCGCCGGTCATGTGATCGACCTCGACTTCGGCGACATGGGTGCCGGAGCAATATGCGGCTTGCGGCGGCGTGTAATAGGCGGTGTGCTCGAGGCCCGCCGTCTGGCCGGCCGGCAGCGACACGCCGGGAATGCCTTGCGCCAGGCGCGCCAGTTCGCCGAACGGAATGGTCGGCTTATTGCCCGTTGTCGCCGTCGCCTGGCCGTCGTCGAGATCGATATCGCTTTCGCCGACGCCGAGCGCGCGTGCGGCCAGCGCGACGATCTGCTTGCGCACCGCTTCGCCGGCGAGCTGCGCCGAGCAGCCGGCATTCACCGCCTGCCGGCTGGCGAAGGCGCCGACGCCTTGGGCGATGGCGCCGGTATCGCCGATCGTCATCACGACGTCTTCGATACGGCAGCCGACTTGTTCGGCAACGATCTGCGACAGCGTGGTGCGGGTGCCCTGGCCCTGATTGGTGGCGCCGGTGGCGACCGCGACCTTGCCGCTGGGCAGAACGCGCACCGTGACGCCCTCGAACGGTCCGAGCCCGGTGCCTTCGACGTAATTGCCGATCCCGATGCCGATCAGGCGTCCTTGCTCGAGCGCCGCGCGCTGCCGCTCACGGAACCCTTCATAGCCGGCAAGCCGCAACGCTTCGTTCTGTCCCTTCGGATAATCGCCGCTGTCATAAACCAGCGGCTTGCCGTCGCGGAACAGCAGGCCGACCGCATAGGGCATCTGTTCCGGCTGGATGAAATTGCGGCGCCGCACTTCGGCGCGGTCAAGCGACAGCTCGCGCGCGACGCGGTCGAGGAGCCGCTCCATCGCGAACACCGCCTGCGGCCGGCCGGCGCCGCGCACCGGCGTGGTCGGTACCTTGTTGGTGAGGACGACGACGGTCTCTAGATGATAGGCCGGCACCACATAGGGACCGGGCACCGTCACCGCGGCGATATAGGGCATGATGATGCCCCACGGCACGAAGGCGCCGCTATCGTGCAGCATGCGGCCGCGCACGCCCAGAATCTTGCCGCCGCTGTCGACGGCGATCGCCATGTCCCAATATTGATCGCGCTCCTGTGTCGCGCAGAGGAAATGTTCGCGGCGGTCCTCGATCCATTTCACTGGCCGGCCGAGTTTGAGCGCCGCCGCCGGAATCACCGCTTCCTCCGGATAGAAGATTGCCTTCGGCCCGAAACCGCCACCGACGTCCGGCGCGATCATGCGGATTGATTTAAGATTGCGATCGAGCAGATCGGCAAGCGTGCCGCGGCCGAGATGCGGCGTCTGCGTGCCGGACCATACCGTCAGCGTATCCGCGACCGGATCGTGAGTTGCCAGCACGGCACGCGTCTCCAGCGCTATCCCGCCGCCGCGGTGCTGCCAGAGCACTTCCTCGAACACATGGGCAGCGTTCGCGAATGCTGCATCGACGTCGCCATAAGCAAGCGGGAATCGCGCGATCACATTTGAAGCAAGATCGCTATGGGCGCGCGGGGCGCCGTCCTTGATGGCGGCGCGGCAGTCGCCGGCGGCGGCGAGCACGTCGTAATCGACGGCAACCGCTGCGGCCGCATCTTCGGCGAGATAGCGCGAATCGGCGATCACCACGGCGATCGGCTGGCCGACGTAACAGGCTTCGTCGCGCGCCAGCGCCATTTGCGTCCGTGGCGTCGCGATGGCCGGATTGGGCGTGAGCATCGGGATCGGCATGTGGCGCATCGGTTCGGGCAGATCGTCCACGGCAAGCACTGCGTGTACGCCCGGCACCGCCATGGCGGTGCCGATGTCGATGCTCCGAACCATGGCGTGGGCATGCGGCGAGCGCACGAAGCACGCGTGCAGCAGGCCCGGCAATTTCAGATCGTCGACAAAGCGGCCGCGTCCGGTTAACAGCGCTGGATCTTCGAGCCGCTTCACCCGCGCGCCGAAATGTTTTGCGCCCATTGCTCAGCTCACTTTCCTCCCCCGCTTGCGGGGGAGGGCAGGGACGGGGTTCCGCCGCGCAGCCGTTGCGCGGCGTCGAGCGCGGCTTTGACGATGCCGGCATAGCCGGTGCAGCGGCACAGGTTGCCGTTCAGCGCCTCGCGCACGTCCCGTTCGCTCGGATCGGCATTGTCGCGCAGCAATTCGGTCAGCGTGATCAGCATGCCCGGCGTGCAGAAGCCGCATTGCAGGCCGTGATGGTCCATGAAGGCCTGCTGCAATGCGGACAGCGCGCCGTCCGCCGGCGACAAGCCCTCGACGGTCGTGACCTCGCAGCCATTGGCTTGCACCGCGAACATCAGGCACGAGCGCGCGGAGCGCCCGTCGACCAGCACAGTGCAGGCGCCGCAGACGCCGTGCTCGCAGCCAAGATGCGTGCCGGTCAGCCCGAGGTCGTGACGCAGGAAATCGGCGAGCGTCAGCCGCGCTTCGACGACGCGCGCATGCGATTTGCCGTTGACCGTGATGCGCGTCGCTTGCTTCGCCATACGCTACTCTACGCCGCCCTTTATACCTCGACGCCGGCACGCCGCGCCGCGTCGGCGAGCGCACGCGCGCTCAAGACTTGCGCGAGGTGACGCCGGTAATCGCCCCCGGCATGGATATCGGAAATCGGCTCCATCAGCCATGCCGCGGCGGCCGCGCTCTGGATCGTGGCTGCATCGATCGATTTGCCAAGGAGCGCCGCTTCGGCGCCCTCAACGCGCACCGGCTGCTCGGCGACGCCGAACAGCGTCAGCGCGGCGCGCCGCACCACGCCGCCGGCGCCGACATCGAGCAACACCGCGGCGCCGGCGAGCGCAAAGTCGCCCTGCCGGCGGGCGAATTCATGGAAACCGTAGCCATGCCCGAGCCGCCAGATCGGAAATTCGACCGCCGCGATCATCTCGTCGTGCTCAAGCGCCGTCGTCATGTAGCCCAACGGAAAATCGCGAAACGGCACCGCGCGCAAGCCGCGGACGCTGGCGAGATGCAGGACCGCATCGAAAGCCGCGCAGACCGCCGGCAGTTCGGCGGCGGGATCGGCATGCGCCAGACTGCCGCCGATGGTGCCGCGGTTGCGGGTCTGGCGGTGGCCGACATGGCGCAGCGCTTCGGCCAACAGCGGACAATGCCGCGCCACCTCGGGCGAGGTTTCGAGATCGCGCTGCCGCATCATGGCGCCGATGCGGAGCCGTCCGTCGATCACGGCCATGCCGCGCAGATCGTCGACGTGGCCGAGATCGACCAGATGATCGACGATGACGTAGCGGAAGTTCATCATCGGCACGAGCGACTGCCCGCCGGCCAGGATTTTGGCGTTCGGCAGGGTCGCCAACAGCTCGGCGGCGTCCTTGAGCTGCCGCGGCGCATGGTAGTCGAAAGGTGCCGGCTTCATCGTCCCCGACTTGGTCTGGCGGCTGGGGCTCACCGCAAGGCCCCGAAACCATTGAAGGAACTCCTGTGACCGGGATCACAGGACCGCATCATCGAAGCATGCTAGTTTCACAGGTGCAAGGAAAGCCGATCACCGAGGGGGCAGGTGTCGTGATCTCCAGCATCAAACGGCGTGCATTCCTGACCACGCTCGGCGGCGCGGCGGCGTTCGGCTGGCCGCCAGCCGCACGCGCGCAGCAAACGACCCTGCCGGTGCTTGGGTTCCTGAACGCCGCATCTCCCAAAAGTTATGCGCGGCAGCTGTCGGCGTTCCTCGATGGGCTAGGCGAGGCGGGTTACAAGGACGGTCAGAACGTGGCGATCGAATACCACTGGGCGGACGGCCAAGACGATCGGCTGCCGGCGTTGGCGTCCGATCTGGTTCATCGTCAGGTCGCCGTGATTGCCGCGACCACGACCGCGGCTTCGGTCGCCGCAACGAAGGCCACCACGACAATTCCCATCGTATTTGAAACGGGCGCCGATCCGGTCCGGCTCGGCCTTGTCGCGAGCCTCGCGCGGCCCGGCGGCAACGTTACCGGAGTCACTCAGACGAACCAGGACGTGACGCCGAAGCGGCTGCAATTATTGCATGAGTTACTTCCCACCGCGGGCATCCTGGCCTTGCTCGTCAATCCAGCCAGCCCCTATCAGGCCCAGACCCAAACAAGCGCGACGCTGGCGGCGGCCCGCACCCTCGGGCTGGACCTCCATGTCCTGAACGCCAGCAGCGAAAGCGACTTCGATGCCGTCTTCACAAGCATCGTTCAACTGCGAGCCGGCGGGCTCGTAATTGCGGCCGATCCATACTTTATCGGCCGAACCGAGCAACTCGCCGCACTTACGGCCCGTCATGCGGTGCCGACGATTTTCGAGACACACGAGTTCGCTGCGGCCGGCGGGTTGATGAGCTATGGCGCGCCCATCGGCGAGACATATCGTCTCGCGGGCAACTATACCGGCCGGATTCTGAAAGGCGACAAGCCTGCCAATTTGCCGGTTCAGTTGTCGACCAAGGTCGAGCTCTATCTCAACCTGAAAACTGCCAAAGCGCTCGGCATCACATTCCCACTTACGCTGCTCGGCCGCGCCGACGAGGTGATCGAATGAGACGGCGGGAGTTCATCACGCTTTTCGGCGGGGCGGCAGTCGCTCCGGCGCTCAGTGCCCGCACCGACGCCGCGACGCACATCGCGCGCGTCGGAATCATCGACGATTCCCCGGTCTGGGACCCGTTTCGACAGCAGCTACGCGAATTGGGCTATCTGGAAGGCAAAAATATCACGTTCGAGTATCGACGTGCGGACGGGGTTCCCGATCGATTGTTGGCGGCAGCCGAGGCGCTCGTTCAGATTCCCGTGGACGTCATCGCAGTATATGGAACTCCGGCGGCACAGGCGGCGCAGCGAGCGACCAAAAGCATCCCCATTGTTGCGATATCGGTCGGCGATCCCATAAGCGCCGGCCTTGTCTCCAGCTTCGCCCGGCCCGGCGGCAATATTACCGGCAACACCATTCTCGGCCCAGACGTAGTGACCAAGCGGCTGCAAATCCTAAAAGATGCCATTCCTTCCGCCACGCGCATAGCCATTCTGTGGAATCCCGACAATGCGTCGAGCGCTGCGCTCTTGCCGGACCTGCGGCGGGCGGTGCCGCTCTTTCATATGACTCTTATTTCCATGCAGGCACGAACGGCGGAGGATTTCGATTCCGTATTTGCACAGATGTCGTCCAGTCGTCCCGATGCGGTACTGACAACAAACGATCCGCTGCATCAGACGCAGATGCACAGAGTTATCGAATTCCTGTTGAAGAACCGAATTGCCGGGCTCTTCCAAATCAGACAGAACGTGGCCGATGGCGGGCTCATGTCTTATGGCGCGAGCTTTTCCGACTTGTTTCGGCGCGGAGCCTTGTACGTCGACAAAATTTTGCACGGAACCAAATCCGGAGAGTTGCCCATCGAGCAGCCGGTTACGTTCCAGCTTGCCATTAACCTCAAGACAGCTAAAGCGATTGGCCTTGTAATCCCCCAAACATTGATTGCCCGTGCCGACGAGGTGATCGAATGAGGCGGCGAGAATTTATCGCACTGCTGAGCGGCGGGGCGGCGTGGCCGTTCGGGGCGCGCGCGCAGCAGCAGATGCCGGTGATCGGATTCCTCAACAGCGGATCGTCCGATGGCTACGCGCCAATGGTAGCTGCGTTTCGTGAGGGTTTGAAAGAATTTGGCTATGTCGACGGTCAAAATGTTACGATCGAATACCGATGGGCAGAGGGCCAAAACGATCGGCTGCCGGGGATGGCGGCCGATCTCGTGCGTCGTCAGGTGACCGTGATTGCCGGGACCAGCACCCCGGGCGCACTTGCGGCAAAGGCGACGACCACGACTATTCCGATCGTGTTCGAAACCGGTGCCGACCCGGTTCGGCTCGGCCTCGTCGCCAGTCTTAATCGGCCGGAAGGCAACGTCACGGGTGTAACTCAATTGGGCGTGGAGGTCGTGCAAAAGCGGCTCGAGTTGCTGCACGAGTTGGTCCCTTCGGCAACCGTCGCTGCTCTGCTCGTCAATCCGACCGATCCTGCTCTTGCTGAATCCGCATCAAAGGAAGTGCTGTCGGCGGCTCACACGCTGGGGCTCGAGGTCCATGTCCTGAGCGCCAGCAGCAAACGCGACTTCGATGCGGCCTTCGCAAACCTGAAAGAATTGCGCGCAGATGGGCTCGTGATCGGCCCAGGCGCGTTGTTTGCGAGCTACAGCGAACAGCTTGCCACGCTGGCGCTCCGTTACGCGTTGCCCATGATCTTCGAGTATCACGCGTTTGTGGCCGCCGGCGGACTGGCGAGCTATTCAGGCAGCATCACGGAATCGTACCACCTAGCTGGAATCTATACGGGCCGGATACTCAAAGGCGAGAAGCCCACTGGCCTGCCGGTCCAGCAAGCAACCAAAGTCGAACTGTACATCAACCTGAAGACCGCCAAGGCACTCGGCATCACCGTGCCGCTCTCGGTGCTCGGCCGCGCCGACGAGGTGATCGAGTGAAGCGGCGCGAATTCATCGCGCTTGTTGGAGGTGCTGTAGCGGCGTCGCCGCTTGCTGCGCGCGCGCAGCAGCCGGGCAAGCCGCCGACCATCGGGTTCCTTGGCGCAGACGCCGCGGGCTGGCGTCCTTGGACGGACGCCTTTGTGGTCCGGCTGCGCGAACTGGGCTGGATCGACGGTCAAGCAATCGCAATCGACTATCGCTGGACGGAGGGACATCCCGAGCGCGTCGCCGAGATCGCGGCCGAGTTCGTCCGGCGCAAAGTCGATCTCATCGTCGCGTACGGAATCGCCGTCCCCGCATTAAAGCAGGCGACAGCGGTCATCCCCATCGTCTTTGCAATTGGGCAAGACCCGGTCGGCGGCGGCCTCGTCTCAAGTCTGGCGCGACCCGGCGGCAACGTTACCGGATTATCGTTGCAGGACACCGATCTCGCCGGCAAGCGTCTCGAACTGTTGCGCGAGATCGTCCCAAGCCTGCGGCGACTGGCAATGCTGACGAATATTGGCAGTCCCCAAGCAGCGCCGGAGACAAGTGAGGTTCACGCCGCGCCCCGCAAGCTCGGCCTCGAAATCGTGCCACTCGAAATCCGGCGGGCGGAGGATATTGCGGCCGCCTTCGAGGGGCTCAAGGGCCAAGCCGACGCAGTTTACGTCCTGGCCGATCCAATCTTTACCGTCAATCGCAATCAAATCATCGCGCTTGCGCTCGGCGCGCGGCTGCCTACGACGTTCAAGGCCCGCGCTTATGTCCAAGGCGGGGGTCTCATGTCCTATGGACCCGACTTTTCGGATCTATTCCGACGCTCTGCCGAGTTGGTCGACAAGATTCTGCACGGGGCGAAGCCCGGCGATATCCCGGTCGAGCAGCCGACCAAATTCGAGCTGGCGATCAATCTCAAGACCGCCAAGGCGCTCGGCCTCACCGTTCCGCCATCGCTGCTCGTCACCGCCGACGAGGTGATCGAATGATGCGGCGCACTAAGCCGTCTTGACCCCGAGCTCCGCCTGTTCCTTGGCGTAAGCCGTATCCATGCGTGAGGCAAGGCCGTGCTTGGCGAGCTCGGCGGCGAAGATGCGGCGGATTTCCGGCTTCTCGTCGAGATAGTCGATCTGGTCGCCACCGACGCGTTTACTGATCCAGGCTTTCGGGACGCCCTGCGCGTTGCGGATGGCGACGCCCTCGTGCTTGAAGGCGAGATAGCGCGACGGCGTGGTGCCGGTGTTGAAGTGCTGGTGGAACCACATGTTCGGCGGCACGATCAGCGTGCCGATCTCCCAATCGTAGCGTTGCGGCTCTTCGCCCTCCGGCCACATCATCGAAAAGCCCTCGCCTGAGAGCACAATCACATGGGCGCCCGGGCCGTGGGCGTGGCCTTTTTTGTAGGTGCCGATCGGAAATTGCGAGATGTGACTGTTCATCGAGCCCTTGGCCATGTTGAAGCGGATATGGCCGCCGCCGGCACCGCGCTCCGTCGCGGTGATCAGCGGAATGTTGACGGCATCGGGAACGAAATTAGTGGTCAGCAGAAAGCCCTTCTGCTCACCCTTGGAGGAGAAATAATCCGGCTCGCCGGCGAAGCGGTCCTTGAAGTCGTATGTGGTGTTGAAGATGAAATCGAGATCTTCGTAGAGATTGACGATCGGAGGCGCATTGGTGACGGCGACGTAACGCGCCGGCTCCTTGCCGGAGCCGTTGAAGTGCTGGTGGTGGCAATTGAGCGGGATGGCGAACAGCGCGCCCGGTCCCCATTCGAAGGTGATGCGCGCGCCGGCGTCGTTCCACACCGTGGTCGAGCCACGGCCGGAGAGCACCATGACCATTTCTTCGTAGAGCTGCCGGTGCGGGTGCAGGCTCTTGCCCGGTGGGATTTCCATCACATAACAGTCGTTCGATGTGCGCGAAGCGTCGTGATTGAGGAACACTGCATTGCCGCCGCGGCGCGCCCAGGGCTTGAGCGCGACGGTATTCAGGTTCTTCACGTAGAAGGACGGGATGATGTCGAGCCCCTCGGCCTTCACCCAGCGCGTATAGGGCGTTTCCTTCTCGGTCTTGAACTTGCTGGCGAGCTCTTCGGAAACGACGGCGTTCTTTTTGGGATTCTCGGCCATTGGCTTACCTTAGTTTTTATTCCTCACGGCGTTCCTACCAAAATATCGTGGAGAACGCCAAAGCTTGCTTTTGACCCGTCATCCCGAAGTGCGGACACTCCGAGGTGGTGGAAAAATCCGGCTAACCGTGCTTGTGATCATGTTGATGGCCGTGCGCATGATTGTGATCATGGTCGTGGTCATGACCATGGTGATGATGACCATGCTCTTGATCGTGCTCGCGGTGATGCAGGCGCTGAGCCGGCCGCGGGCCGCGCGGGTCTTCGTTGAACACCAGCGATTTGATGGTGACCGGCACTGTATAGGACGGCATGCGGATGCGGCCGAGGTCGATATAGTCGAAGTCCCACAACACCACGCCGTCGATCACCAGAAGTTCGCTTTCGACATTAAGCTCGGCGCGTAGGATGTGGCCGAGCGTCTGCGCCACGTCGCCGTCGAGCATGATGTAGAGCGGCAGCTTCTTGGCGAGTTGATCGGCCAGCCCGTTTTTGATGCCGGCGGCAAACGCGGCGAGCCGCGGATAGGACGGCAAGCCGGTCCAGCGCAAGGCGAGCGCAATGTCGCGGTCGGTGCCGTCGAGGTCGAACGCGGTGACGTGGCCGCGGATCGTCCGCGCCATCTGCGCGGGATCGATGCTCTCGCCCGGGACGAAAGGCGGCTGCACGACCTGGAGATTGCGGCGCGGCAATAAAATGCCGGGCGCGGAAATGTAGCTGGTGTTGCCGGAGAGCTGTACGCTGTATTCCGAAGCGCCGAGCGCGGTGGCGCGGATGCACTCTCCCGCCGGCAGCACCGGCCAGGGAAAGGAGCCCTGCGCGATGCGGGCGGCAATGGCGTGGCCGAGTTTGGCGCCGAGATCGCCGAAGTCGCGCGTCTCGCGCTCGTAAATATATTCGGCGACGCCGCCCGAAAACATCACGCCATCGATGCGGCCGAGCTCGGCGATCGGGTCGGTGAGATAGAGATGCGCGATGTCGTGGGGCAGCGGGCGTGCCGTCACCGCGGCAAGCAGCGCATCGGCCATGCCGTCGGCGACTTTCTGCAACTCGGGCGCCGTGGCAGCGTCGCCGCGGTTCCAGGAGAAACCGGCGCGCTTGGCGTGGTGCTTGCCGGCCGGATCGAGGCGGACGATCTTGCCGTCCTCGACCACTTGCAGGCGGCCGCCAATATGCACCGCGGCGGTCGCGGTCACCTTGCCGTTCTCGACCAGCCCAAGTTTGGTGGTGCCGCCGCCGATGTCGATATTGAGAATGCGTTTGCCCTGATCGTTCGACACCCGCGCGGCGCCGGAACCGTACGCCGCCAGCATCGCCTCCATGTGGTGTCCGGCAGTCGCGGTGACGAATTCGCCGCCTTGCTCGGAAAGTATTTTGGCGATGCCTTGCGCATTGTCGCGCCGCAGCGCTTCGCCGGTGAGAATGACGACGCCGGTATCGATCTGGTTCGGTGAAATATTCGCCGCAACATAAGCGTCGTCGATGATAGCGCCGAGCTTGGCGTCGTCGATCCGCTCCTCGCTTTGATACGGCGTCAGCGCAACCGGCGAATGAAACAAGGTCTCGCGCGAGACGACGTAATAGCGGCTGGTCAGATCCTCCGCCAAGCGGCGCAAATGAACGCGCGAGAAGATGACCTGCGTGCCGGAAGAACCGATATCGATGCCGACCGTCATCAGCGTGACGTTGTCTTGCCGCCACAGCGGATTGTCCTCCAGCGGGCCGTCGTCGTCGTCGAAATCGTGGTCATGATCGTGGTCGGAATCGTCGGCGTGAATATGGACAACGTCGCGACCGTACAGATGGTCGGTAAGCGTGTGGGCCGCTTTCTCATTTTTGTCGTCGGCCATGCCTTATTTTCCTCGAGCTTTGGCGGCCTTATTCTCGCGCCGGGGAGCGCAGGTCAATAGCGGGGCAACACACTTGGATTGGAGCGCCGGCAATGACCGATAATGGCTTGATAACGCTGCCAAGCGCGCACGGCGCGAAGGCGACCGCCGACTGCCTCGCAGCCGAAGTGGCGGCCAAAGGCATGACCGTATTCGCGCGCGTCAATCACGCCGCCGGCGCCCAGGAGGTCGGCATGGCGCTGCGGCCGACCGAAGTCCTCATCTTCGGCAATGCCAAAGGCGGCACGCCGCTGATGCAGGCCAAACAGACCATCGGCATCGATCTGCCTTTAAAGGCGCTGGTTTGGGAGGATGCCGACGGCAAGGTCTGGCTGTCCTACAACGACCCAGGCTGGATTGCGCAGCGCCACGGCGCGACGGGCGTCACCGAAGTGACAAGCCGCCTTGCCGCGATGCTGGCCGCATTGGCGAAAACCGCGACCGGCACCTAAGTTGCGGCCGATTTCCGGCGAGATACGGCGCGCTCTGGCGGATTATCGCAAACGGCCTTCAGTTTGGCCGTCCCAAGTCGAGTGTGGTCGGATATTCCAGCGACGGCTCGAGCGGCGGCACATCGATCATCCCGCCGGTATGGCCGTGGTCCTGGAAGCGCGCCCGCCGCCGCGCTTCGGCTTCGTAGGAATTGACCGGAAAAGTCTCGTAGTTGCGTCCGCCGGGATGCGCCACATGATAGACGCAGCCGCCCAGCGAACGCCGATTCCACGTGTCGACAATATCGAAAGTGAGCGGCGCATGCACGCCGACGGTGGGCTGCAACGACGCCGCCAAATCCCAGGCCTTGAACCGCACGCCGGCGACGAATTCGCCGGAACGGCCGGTCGCTATGAGCGGCACGCGCCGGCCGTTGCAGGTGACGACGTGACGGTCGGCGTTCAAGCCGGCGACCTTGACCTGAAGCCGCTCGACCGAAGAGTCGACGAAGCGCACGGTGGCGCCTTGGTTGCCCTCCTCGCCGAGCACGTACCAGGGCTCGATCGCCTGCCGCAGTTCGAGATCGACGCCGCCATGGTGCACGCGGCCGCACAGCGGGAAGCGGAATTGCCGCTGCGCCTCGAACCAACCCGGATCGAAAACGTAACCGGCGTATTTCAGGTCATCCAAAATGCCGAGAAAATCGGCCCAGACGAAGTGTTCGAGCATGAAGCGGTCGTGCAAGGCGGTGCCCCAGCGCACCGGCTTGCCCTCAAGCGGCGTCCGCCAGAACCAGGCGATCAGCGCGCGCAGCAGCAATTGCTGGGCGAGACTCATGCGCGCGTCCGGCGGCATTTCGAACGAGCGGAATTCGACAAGGCCGAGCCGGCCGGTAGGGCCGTCCGGTGAAAACAGCTTGTCGATGCAAATCTCGGTGCGATGGGTGTTGCCGGTGACGTCGACCAGGATGTTGCGGAACAGCCGGTCGACCAGCCAGGGCGGCACCCAGTCGAGCGCGCTCGGCGGCGGCACCTTGCCGACTGCAATCTCAAGCTCATAGAGCAAATCCTGCCGCGCTTCGTCGATGCGCGGCGCCTGGCTGGTCGGGCCGACGAACAAGCCGGAGAACAAATACGACAATGACGGCCGGCGCAGTGCATAGAGCACTAGGCTCTTGAGCAAATCGGGCCGCCGCAGGAATGGGCTGTCGGCGGCATTCAGTCCGCCGAGCACGACGTGATTGCCGCCGCCGGTGCCGGTGTGTCTGCCGTCGAGCATGAATTTATCGGTACCGAGGCGCGTGCGGTGGGCGTCCTCGTACACGCCGCACGTGATGTCGATGGCTTCGCGCCACGATGCCGCCGGCTGCACGTTGACCTCGATCACCCCGGGGTCGGGCGTCACTTTCAGCACGTTGAGCCGCGGGTCAGGCGGCGGCGCATAGCCTTCGAGGTGGATCGGCAGCCCAAGCTCGGCCGCGGTCACTTCGATGGTGGCGACGAGATCGAGATAGTCATTGATCGTCTCGACCGGCGGCATGAAAACGCAAAGGCGGCCGTCGCGCACTTCGACGGACAAGGCGGTGCGTACCGGGATAGTGGGTCCGTCGTCGGCCACGGATTCGGTCGGTGCCCGCCGCGGTCTCAGCGTTTCGGGCGCCAGCGGCGGTGAATCCGTGGTCCCAGCCGACGGACGAATGGCGTGCGTGCTGATCGGATGGGTGAGGCGCGGATCGGACAGCGGTTTGCGCTCCGCGAACGGGTCCGCCGGCAGGAGATGCGGATAATCGGCCGCCGCGAGCGCCGGCAGCGATGACAAGGGCAGCCGCAGGCCGAGCGACGAATCGCCGGGCACCAAAAACAGGTTGCCGCGGCGCGTGCGCCAAATTTCGCTCCGCCATCCCGGTTTGGCTTGTGCGGTCCAGCGCCGCAGCGGCACCACGAAG
The DNA here is from genome assembly GCA_963822935.1 of uncultured Alphaproteobacteria bacterium. Lineage (GTDB taxonomy): Bacteria > Pseudomonadota > Alphaproteobacteria > Rhizobiales > Xanthobacteraceae > BOG-931. The sequence continues at coordinate 40,618 of CAWGJP010000005.1, read as the reverse complement.
CCCTTTGGCTCGCCGCGGTGATCGTCGAACAATTTCAGGATGCGCGCACGTTCGTGCGGATCGTTGCTCTTGGGATCGCTCGGATCGATGTTGTGCGGAAAGAGGCCGAGCTTGAGCATCCGGTCCACCGGATCCTCATAGGCCGGCTGGACGAACTCAGCCATCAGTCCCATGCGCGCGGCAATCCCTTCGGCGAAACGCCGCGCATCCGCGGTCGACGCCTGGGACGCGGCGGCTTCGCGGGCGACCAAACTTTCGTCGCGCCAGATCGGCACCCCGTCGCGGCGCCAGTATAGCGCGAAGGCCCAGCGCGGAACAAGCTCCCCCGGATACCATTTGCCCTGGCCGTAGTGCAGCAGTCCGCCCGGGGCGAAGCGATCGCGCAGGCGCCGGATCAATTCGTCGGCTCGTTCGCGTTTCGCCGCGCCGAGCGCGTCGGTGGTCCACTGCGCGGACTGATAATCGTCGACCGAGACGAAGGTCGGTTCGCCGCCCATGGTGAGGCGCACATCGTGCCGGTTGAGATCGGCATCGATCTTCTCGCCGAGCGCATCGAGCGCTTTCCAGGCTTCCTCCGAAAACGGCGCTGTGACTCGCGGGTGTTCAACGAGCCGCGTGACGGTCATCTCGTAGCCGAACTCGACCTTGCATGGTTCGACCATGCCGCTGATCGGCGCCGCGGAACGGTAGTGCGGCGTCGCGGCAAGCGGAATATGGCCTTCGCCGCAGAGTAGCCCCGAGGTGGCGTCGAGACCGACCCACCCGGCGCCCGGAATATAGACCTCGGTCCAGGCATGCAGATCCGTGAAATCGAATTCGGCGCCGGCGGCGCCTTCGACCGGCAGAACGTCGGGCCGGAGCTGGATGAGATAGCCGGAGACGAAACGGGCCGGCAGGCCGATGTGCCGCATGATCTGCACCAGAAGCCAAGCGGTATCGCGACACGACCCGGCGCCGGAGGCGAGCGTCTCCTCGGGAGTCTGTACGCCCGGCTCCATGCGGACGAGATAGCGGATCATGCCTTGCAGGCGCTGATTGAGCTCGACCAGAAAATCGACGGTGTTGCGCGGCTGGCGCGAAATCGAACGGACGAATTCCATCAGGCGCGGCCCGGCCGGCTCCGGTTCGACGAAGGCGGCGAGATCTTCCTTCAGGTCGGACGCGAATTCGAACGGCCACCTTTCCGCGTAGGGCTCAACGAAGAAGTCGAACGGATTGATGACCTCCATGTCGGCGCGCACGTCGACGGTGATGGAGAATTCGCGAGTCTTCTCGGGAAACACATAGCGCGCCAGCCAATTGCCGTGCGGATCCTGCTGCCAGTTCACGAAGTGCTGCGCCGGCATCACCGTCAGGGTGTAGCTCGGAATCCGCGTGCGGCAATGCGGCGCCGGCCGCAAGCGAATGATCTGCGCGCCGAGGCTGATCGGGCGATCGTAGGTGTAACGAGTGGTGTGATGGAGTCCGACGAGGATCGACATGCCGTTACACGTTACGCTTTTATCCGCCCGTAAACATGCAATTTCCGGGCCGCTGCCCGAACCATCCGCCGGTTGTCGGCTTGCCGCTGACAGGCCTGCTAATATTGCGCGGCCATCGCGGAAACGACGCGTCGCGCGCTCAAATTTGCCTCGACGCCGCACCAAACTGATCCCGATCCGGCTCGATCCGACCGGTCTCGCGCGCGCGGCGCCGGTCGACCTCGCCATGGTCGCGGACCTGCGTCTTGCCATGGCCGATCTCAACGATGCGATCCGCAGCATGGCGACCGCGGCGCGCCTTAAGACAATCGCCGACGAACGCACCGGGCGGGCGGCCGCCTATTCCAAGCAGATGCACGACGAGCGCGAAGCGCTCGCGCGCGCTTTGGCCGATTCGAAGCCGGTCAGCGTGGAGCGGCTCGGCCTTGAGCTCGAGGCCAATCTCTACCGCGACACCTGTTACGTCACCGACGCCGATTCTGGAAAAACCATGGACGCGCTGATGTCGTTCGGCGGTGACGACAAGCCGTATTTCAGCACCAGTCCCAATGTGCTGGGCTGGGGCATGGCAGCCGGCTTCGGCGTCAAGCTGGCGCGGCCTGACGTGCCGGTGGTGTCGGTTGTCGGCGACGGCAGCTTCTGCTTCTCGGGACCGCAGCCGCTATGGAGCATGGCGCGCTATAAAGCGCCGGTGACCGTGATCGTGCTCAACAACCATAGCTACAACAATGAGCGTAATCGCATCTGGAACGGCGCCGGCCGGCAATTCGAGGCCGCGCGCGACATGACCTGCTATCTCGGCGATCCCGACGTCGATTATGCCAAAGCCGCCGGCGCTTTCGGCGTCGAAGGCGAGACGGTGAAGGAGCCGGATGGTGTGAAGGACGCGTTGGCTCGCGCCAAAAGCGCGATGGTCGAGGGACGGCCCTATCTGCTTGATATCCACATCAAGCGCGAAGGGCTAGGCGCGGTGTCCGAGTGGCACCCGCCGTATTCGGTTGCCGATCTGCGGACACGGAAGGTGTGATCATGCGTGTTGCGTTGTCTGCTTTCGTCGCGCTTGCGATTGCCGCCGCCGTCGCGCCGAGCCGCGCGCAAAATGCCAATCCGTTGCCGCCGGGCGAGGGCCGCGACCTAGTGGCGGTGGCGTGCTCGCAATGCCACTACCTCGGCACGATCGCCAAAATCCGCGACGCCGCCGGCTGGCGCGTCTACGTCGACAATATGGTTCTGCGCGGGCGCAGTTGTCGGAGCCGGAGATTGAGACGGTGGTGAATTATCTGGCGACCAATCTGGGACCGGGCATGAATCTTCCGCCGGCCAAGCCGGTCACGCTGCCGGACGGAGCGGGCAAAGATTTGGTCGAGATGCGGTGCGGTGTTTGCCATGACCTCGAGCGCGTGGCCGTCGTCAAACGCGACCGGCGGGCCTGGCCCGTGATCGTCGCCGATCAGCCGACCTCCGGCCATCAGCGGAATGAAAGCGAGCGCGCCAATGCCTTCGCGCTGCGCGTGCCGACCGTACGCATCGAGAACCGCCTCCGCCACAAGGACGGCTCGTGGCGGTGGCTGCAATGGACCATGACCGAATACGACGGTCTGATCTACGCGGCCGGCCGGCATGTCACCGCGGAGAAAGAAGCCGCCGCCGCGCTCGAGCGTGCGCAGACCGCAGATAATCGAAAAGGCTATCGAAGCCTGCTATCCAACTCGCTGATCGCAATGTTGATCTCTTTGATCGTGCCGGATTGCCTGACTTTCCACAATCGGGCCGAAGCTTGCCGTTCATCGTCGCGGATGCCGGTTCGCCGCGATCTTGTGGGTGATCCCAAAAGACATGGGGCGATTGAATCACTGCGCGAGGCAGCTTGAGGAAATGACGGAATTTGCTACGGCTATGACGCCGTTGGCCCAAGTCCCTGTGAGCGGATTGGTGGGCGCACAAGGACTCGAACCTTGACGCTCGGCTCCAACAAGATGCTTGAGCCGAGCAAGGCCCGTGACGCGGCCAAAGATGTGCTGGCCAGCGTCCGGCTCGGCCGGGATCCGGCCGCAGAGCGAGCTGAAGCCCGCGTCCGGGCGTCGGACGAGCCGCTTGGCGCCGTCGTGGATCGGTTTTTGGCGCGACAGGAAGGTCGGTTGCGGCCTCGTAGCCTCACTGAAACTACCCGCTATCTCAAAACGCACTGGAAGCCCTTGCATGACCTTCACGTTGTGCAGGTCAGGCGTGACTCCGTTGCCAAGCGGCTTGGCGCGATCGCGGGCGAAAATGGGCCGGTGGCGGCGGATCGCGCGCGCACAGCGCTGTCGGCGTTCTTCACTTGGGCCATCGGTGAAGGTCTCTGCGAAGCAAACCCAGTGATTGGGACCAACAAGGCCGCCCAGCTACAATCGCGCGAGCGCGTGCTATCCGATCACGAATTGAAAAGGATATGGCACGTGTTGCCGGATAACGACTACGGCCGGATCACCCGTCTCCTGATCCTCACCGGGCAGCGTCGCGAGGAAATCGGTGGATTGCGCTGGTCGGAAATCGACATGGCCACGCGCGTGATTACGCTGCCCGGCGAACGCACGAAGAACCATCGCCCACATGACGTACCGCTGTCTAAACCCACGCTCTCAATCTTGAAGGCGCAACCGACACGCGACGGTCGCGAATTCGTATTTGGCGACGGTCCGCGACGTAGCAGTCAGGAAGGCGAAGATGCGCGGCAAGGCGGATTCCAAGGTTGGTCAAAGTCCAAAACCGCGCTCGATGAACAAACGAAGACGATCGGCGAATGGCGCTTGCACGACCTGCGCCGCACCGTTGCCACCCGCATGGCCGAGCTCGGTGTACAGCCTCACATCGTCGAGGCCGTACTAAACCATGTGAGCGGTCACAAATCGGGGATCGCCGGCATCTACAATCGCGCGGCCTATACCGAGGAAAAGACCGCAGCGCTCGCGTTATGGGGCGAGCACGTTGACCGTTTAGTTTCCAGCAAAAAGAAAGTTCGTCGAAAGTAGGCCAACTCCTCGATCAGATGCTGAGTGTGCTGTGAGATCATAGGGTACGATCGCTCTCGCCGATCAATGCATCGATCTGCTCGACCGTTTCTATAAGCTTGTTTCTCACACCGACGAGATTCTGTGCGGCCACAGTGTGCTGACGCTCGGCCAGGATCAGCAAGACCGTCAGCACGTCGTCGGAATGTCGGATCAGATCGACCAAATGCTGACCGCTGGGGCCACTAATCCCAGCAAGCCAATTTTTCACCGTCCTCTCCCCCGCGCCGGTCCACCGCCTGATTTTCTTGACGGCCTGATGGGTGGAGCCCAACTCGCATTTCAAAGCATAGGCGACTGCCCGTGGGTACGGTCCAAGATTCTCGCCGTTTGGAAAGACTATGCCCTTTTTCGGCAACATTCTGCCGACCCTCCGCAGCTATAGTGGTTTGCGACATGGAATTGATGGGAAGGTGACGATCGGTGCTCGACTGGCTGCGTCGGGCATGAATGTCCCTTTAACGCTCGGCCGCAGGCTCGAAGCATTGGGATCGTCAGCAGTGGGACATGCGGTGGGTGCGGGCGGGGACGGTGAGATCAGCGGTAAGTCGGTTCGCGCTGCGCAGTATGTCCGGATGTCCACTGAGCACCAGAAATACTCAACCGAGAACCAATCCGAGGCGATGCAGCAGTACGCCGCACGACGCGGTATTGAGATCGTTCGCACCTATGCCGACGAAGGAAAGAGCGGACTAAGCTTAGAGGGGCGTGACGCACTCAAGCAATTGATCGAAGACGTACAAACCAAAAAGGCCGATTTCTCGACCATTCTTGTCTACGACATCAGTCGTTGGGGAAGGTTTCAGGACGCAGACGAGAGCGCCTACTACGAGTACATCTGCAAGCGCGTCGGCATCAGCGTACAATATTGCGCCGAGCAGTTCGAGAATGACGGCAGTCCGGTCTCTACCATCGTCAAGGGCGTCAAACGCGCGATGGCGGGCGAGTACAGTCGAGAGCTATCCGTCAAAGTCTTCACTGGGCAATGCCGCCTGATTGAGCTTGGTTACCGCCAGGGCGGCCCACCTGGATACGGCCTGCGCCGCAGCCTCATCGACCAGACCGGCACCGCCAAAGGCGAACTCTCAAGGGGTGAGCACAAAAGTATTCAGACTGATCGCGTGGTACTGGTTCCAGGCCCTCCCGAAGAGGTCGATACCGTCCGTTGGGTATATCGGTCGTTTGTAAATAACGGAAAGCCCGAGCGCGAGATCGCCAATATCCTGAATGAACGCGGGATTACGACCGATCTGGGCCGGCCTTGGACCCGCGGCTCGGTTCACCAGGTCCTGATCAACGAGAAATACATCGGGAACAATGTCTGGAACCGCGGGTCGTTTAAACTCAAGAGGAAGCGAGTCCGCAACAACCCCGACATGTGGATCCGAGCCGAGGGAGCGTTCGAGCCCATCGTTGATCGGTCCCTATTCGAGGCCGCCCAGGCGATTATTCACGAACGATCACACAAGCTTTCGAATGAGGAAATGCTGGAGGTGTTGCAGCGGTTGCTGCAGGACCGCGGATATCTCTCTGGCCTGATCATCGATGAGACCGAACGTCTACCGTCCAGCAGTGCCTATCAAAGTCGCTTTGGAAGTTTGCTGCGGGCGTACGAGCTGGTCGGGTTCTCGCCGGATCGTGACTACCGCTACATCGAGATCAATCGGGCGCTCCGTAGAATGCATCCGCACGTCGTCGCAGACGTAATCGCAGGAATCGAACAGGCCGGAGGCTCCGTGAAACAGGACCATGCGACTGATCTCTTGACCATCAATGACGAATTCACCACGTCTGTCGTGGTGGTGCGGTGTCGGACGACTCCTGCAAGTTCACTGCGCTGGCAAATCCAATTTGACGTTGGTCTGTGGCCGGACATCACTGTGGCAGTTCGGATGGACGAGCCGAACCAGAATGCGCTCGACTATTACCTTCTCCCTCGTATCGACATGACGGCGCCCCGTTTGCGGCTCGCACGGGACAATGGGATTTCGCTCGACACCTATCGGTTCGAGACTCTCGAGGCCCTTTTTAGCTTGGCTGCGCGAGCCGATCTTCTGGAGGTTGCGTGATGGATTCGTCTGATGCGGATACGATTGACCTTATTCCCATTGAACGCATTACCGTGATCAATTCGCGTATTCGCAACAAAAAAATATTCAAGGAAATCGTATCAAACATTGCTGAATTGGGCCTGAAGCGGCCGATCACGGTCACGCGTCAGGATGATGCAGACGGCCCGCGATACGCGCTGGTCTGTGGTCAGGGCCGACTGGAAGCCTATCAGGCACTCGGCCAGCAAGAGATCCCCGCGATCGTCGTTAGGGCCAACACCGAGGACTGCTTGGTCATGAGCCTGGTGGAGAACCTCGCCCGCCGGCAACACCGCGCGATCGATCTGTTGCATGATATCGAGGGCTTGAAGCAACGGGGTTATAACGACACAGCCATCGCTCGAAAAACTGGTCTCTCCATCGAATATGTCAAAGGCGTTCTTCGGCTGCTGCATAATGGCGAGCATCGGTTGCTTCGCGCCGTCGAGGCCGGCCAAATCCCCGTCAGCATTGCCGTCGACATCGCAGGGGCAACTGACACCGAGACACAGGCGATCCTCCAGCAAGCTTATGAGAAGAAACTATTGCGCGGTCATAAGCTAATGGCCGCCAGGCGGCTCATCGAACAACGGCAGCGGGGCGGGAAAGGTCGTAAGATAAACGGGAGCCAGAGCGGGAAACGTCGCGAACGCCCTATGTCATCGAACGCGCTCATTCGAGCCTATCAGGAGGACGTCGACCGTAAACGTATATTGATCCGAAAGGCCGAGACCACCCGAAATCGACTGATCTTCGTGACGGAGGCCATACGCAAACTCATCGTCGACGAGAATTTCGTGACGCTGTTACGGGCAGAGGGGATCGAGACTCTCCCCCGAAACCTTGCCGCACGCATCGAGGCGGGGGCGCAGGCCTGACATGGCACGGAGAGCAGCTCCTTCAATAGTGAACATGGCATTCGAGAAAGCCAAGTTACGCATTGCGATCGCCCTAATCCAACCCCTTAAACTCGTTTCGGCTGCAATCAAGAAAACCCCGAAATATGCCCAGATTGCAGCGTCGATCCGTGAAGTGGGCATCGTCGAGCCACCCGTTGTGGCACACGACCGTAGTGAGCCGGGGAAATATCTCCTGCTCGATGGGCACTTGCGCATCGATGTTCTGAAGGACACGGGTCAGACCGACGTAATTTGCCTCGTGTCAACCGACGACGAGGCCTTCACATATAACAAGCGCGTCAATCGTCTGGCGATGATCCAAGAGCACAGGATGATCCTCAAGGCGGTCGAGCGAGGTGTTCCGGAAGAGCGAATTGCAAGGGCCCTTAACGTCGATGTTCACAGCATTGTGCGAAAGCGGCGGCTTCTGGAGGGAATCTGCCCGGAGGTTGCCGACATCCTCAAGGACAAACATCTGGGAATCCATGCATTCACCGAACTGCGGAAAATGGTGCCCTTACGACAAATCGAGGCCGCGGAGCTGATGGTGGCGATGAATAAGTACACCGTCAGCTACGCGAAATCGTTGCTGGCCGCGACGCCACAGTCACAGCTCGTCGAGGCGGACAAGCGAAAGCAAGTCAAAGGTTTGACCGAGGAACAAGTAGCACTGATGGAGCGCGAATTGGTGAGTCTCGAGCGCGAGTTCAGAATCGCCGAGAAATCGTATGGCACGGACCATCTCGATATGGTCCTGACCAACGGCTACCTCGGCAAATTGCTCGGCAATGCGCGGGTGGTGCGTTACCTCGCGCAGTATCATCACGATATCCTGACTGAATTCCAGAAGCTTGCTGAGATAGAAACAGTTGCGGCATGACCCGTGACGCCTACAGAGCTGGCGCGTGGTCATCGCTGCCGATGGGGACCCGGACCCGATAAGCGCGGGGACCGCAGGAGAAGCCGCACTGTGGGGCGGATCAAGTGCGGTAATGGGAATGGCGGCGAACCCGTTCGGAGCCCACTGGATCGGTGTTCATAAACCGATCGCATGGCTTGGCGATTTGCCTTAGAGCCATGATGTTGGCGGGCGTGCCGGCGGATAATCATCGGCAAAAGCACAGAGGCCGGCACGCCTTCTTCCAATGGGAGCTTGTTGATGCCCCGCACGATAGGAACTTTCTCGCTTAGCCTCAGATCAAGAGTTCAACCACCAAGTAGGCGCGGCCGAAAGGCGACAACCCGTGAGTCCAGACACCCTTTCGGCAGTCCGAAAGCGTCCGGGTCGAAGCTCGAGCTGCTTCACATGGTGACGCCTAAGCCTCCCGCCGCCGTCGAAGAGGGATTGCCCGGCGGGCCGGGATATTTCTTCAATCGCAAGACGCTCCGCCCTCTCAGTGATGCCAGTGGAGGCCGTGTGCGTCGCTTCTGCGCCGAGTCCAGCGTCAGACTTCTCGATGGCAGCAGGCTAACGCCAACCAATGCGATCCAAGCGGGCGAGATGCGCTATCACGAAGGCGGATCGTCACCCTATCATCGGCACATCGGCACCAGCGCCAACCCCGACGGCGCCTCCCACTGCTACATCACGTTCAAGGGCCGTGGCGTGGTCCAAGTTGGGGATACGACCCAGGAACTCCAACCCGGCACGCTCGTGTATTTCCCCCCGGGCGTACCGCATCGACTTCGTGCCCACGGCGGTCCTCTCGACTACTTCGAGATCCAGGCTTGGCGGAGCTTTAAGACCGACGTGCTCAGCGAGGAGCCGCTGGGACTCAAGTGGTACTACGACCCCGCAAAATCGGGCGCCGTGCGGGTGGAGTGGGACCAGAGCTAACGAAACGACATTCGGGCGCGGCGGGTTGCCACGTGCGTCGTCAAGATTCGGTCAGTACTCGTTTCATTTTCAGCCTTCAAGGGCCGGGTTATCCCCACAGCTCCTTAGTCGCGAGCCTGGCGCCTTGGGACAGCGCCTGAAGCTTCGCCCAGGCGATTTGCGGATGGATGCGGCCTCCGAGCCCACAATCGGTGCCGGCGATCACGTTTTCGCGTCCGACAATTTTGGCGTATCGCACGATGCGATCGGCGACCACTTGGGGATGCTCGACGATGTTGGTGGCATGGCTGACCACGCCGGGAATGAGCAGCTTACCGTCCGGCAGTTTCACGTCCTGCCACACCCGCCACTCGTGCTCGTGGCGGACATTGCCAGCTTCGACCGAGTATGCGCCGGCGTTTACGCTCAGTACGAGGTCGATGATATCGGCGAGCGGAATGTCGGTCGTGTGTGGGCCGTGCCAGCTGCCCCAGCAGATGTGGAAGCGGATGCGGTCGGCCGGCAAGCCGCGCAGCGCGTGATCGAGCGCTTCCATGCGTACCTGTTCGAACTTCTTGAATTCGCGCAGCGGCGGCTCCGGATTGATCATGTCCCAGTTGTCGGGGAGGCTCGGATCGTCGATCTGCAAGATAATGCCGGCATCGACGATGGCCTTGTATTCGTTGCGCATGGCGTCGGCCGAGGCGAACAGGAATTCCTCCTCGGTCTTGTAGTAGAGATCGACGCCGCGGGCGAAGCTGCCCGGCCCAATCGAGCACATGAAGCCTTCTTCCGTGCCGGTTGCGGCCATCGCCTTTTTGAGGTTGTCTATGTCGGCCTTGAGCGCGGCATGACCTGTATATTTGATCGGCCCGGTGCAGGCCGGACGACCAACCGGACGCCGTGCGGCGCTGCCCATCAGGCTGCCGCTCGATTCCGGATCGAGATAGAACTCGCCGAATTTCTGCCAGTCGCGACGGTTGGCGAACGAGGTCAGCGCGACGTCGGCAACGGTCGATTTCTTATGTTGGGTTTCATGTGCGGCGGCAGCAGGGCTTCCCGCCGGCGAAAATCCCGACATCCGGGCAAAAGCGTAGTTCCACCACGCACCGTAATCGTAGCTGCCACCCACCGGCTTGCCGAACTCGCCGTCATCGGGAATATCAACGCCAAGTTCGCGCTGCTTCTTCACTACATCGGCAACCGACGCGGCGAGGCACTGGGCATAAGCGGCGTCGTCTTTGATCTCGCCCCCGGCACGAGCCCGGCTCATGGCGATGAGGTCTGCCGGCCGCGATAGGCTGCCAGCGTGCGTGGTGAGGACCCTATTTGTACTGGACTTCATCCCGCTTCCTCCCAATTTCGCAGGCGGTCAATTTACCGCTGACGATCCTCAGCTACTTCCCACCGCTGTGTTCGACCTTCGCCTTCATTTGTGCCAACTCGTCGTTCAGCTTCGCCACGGTCGCCCTGAGCTCAGCGATTTCGGCCTGGGCAGCGGCAAGATCGCGACTAGCGGCCGCCATCTTGTCCTGTGTCTCTCGCGTCAGCTTGGTCAGTGCCTGCTGAAGTAACTCGACATTGGCTTGCAGGCATCCGGTACGACGTTCCATCTGCTTTTCGGCGGTGCAGACCTCCAACCCGCGAATGTCCTGTGCGGCTGCCGACGACAGCATCATCAGCAGCGCCCCAGCACAGATCACAGATTGCCCGCCTGGGGGACCGCGATACCAATGCTGCTGTTCACGTGTCATGCCTGAAAGAACACCATTTCTACCCTCTCGATGAGGGTGGGATCGTCATCGCTGGCGCGTGAGCTGCTTACACGCCTCGATACGGGCCATTTTTGCAACAAGTCATTTGGCGCAGGCTTTAATAGTTCGATGCCCGCAGTACCGCTCAGCCACGGCTTAAAATCGTCTTGCGCAAGCAGGACCGGCATCCGATCATGTATTTCCGCGACGAACTCGTTGGGCGTGCAAATAATCATAGTGCAGGATTTGAGCGGCTCGCCAGTTTCTGGATTTTTCCATTCATCCCACAATCCGGCAACTGTAAGTGCCGGCGAGCCGTCACGGGCAGTAAAATACCACGGCTGTTTTCCGCCCGGCGTGTCCTGCCACTCGTAATAGCCCGAAACCGGAATGAGACAGCGCGTGCGCTTGAACAGACCGCGGAAGAACGGCTTAGTGACAATAGTCTCGGCTCGCGCAATAAAAGTCGCAAGATTTAAGTCCTTGAGGGACTTGGTCCACCAACTCGGCACCAGCCCCCAGCGCATTGGGACGAGCCGGCGATTGCCGTCGCTTCCGACGATCGTGTCGATGGTCGTCGTCGGGCAGACGTCGTAGCGAGCGCGTGTGTTCTGTGGCGGCTGGTCCGACGTGAGTTGGTAAAGCCGCACGATTTCTTCCCAAGTCAGCTTATAGGTGGAACGCCCGCACATGACAGCCAACATATAGCGTTGCTTGACGAGCCCGCCACCCTGCGGCCGAATTCCCGACCATGGGCTTTAACCGCCGCAAGATGGAAGCCGATCGGAAGGCCAAGGCCGACGCTGAGGCCGCCGCCAAGCGCGCGACCAATACCCAGGTGCTCGAGGACGCTGAGGGCCTAATCGGCCCCTGGAACGAACGCCAAGCCAAGCGCATGCCCCTCCTGTTCGCACCGACGATCGGCGCCGCGATCGCTTCGCGCCATTGGTACTTGTGGGTACGCTGCCCGGCGTGCCGGTCGACAAGCAGCATTGACCTACGCTGTCTCGATCGTCACTCCGACGCAGCGGTGACCAGCCTCATTCCTGCGCTGTCCTGCCGCTCATGCCGACCGAACGCGCCATTCGCCGAACTCGCGCGGCTGTCACGGACCAGCATCGCCGACGAAAAGCGGATCGAGCACACACGTCGTATCCTCGGGGAATAATCGAAGCGGCGTGATTTCCGCTTTTCCCCCAACAACCGACATTCCTTCGCAGCGCGGTAAGTGTAGCGAAGGGCCATGTATGGACGGCGCCCGCGGTGCATGTATGGACGGCGCCCGCGGTGCAAGAGGAATCTGGCGTTGTGCGAAGCGTTCGGGTGCAGCCATGTTGGGATGGACGGCCCCACTTTCCCAGGTTGCCGCCTGGTCACAAGATCGGGTGTGCGATTCGGACAACGGAGGTGGAACATGACGATCACGGTGATAGGTCTCGACCTGGCCAAGAATGTTTTTCAGGTTCATGGAATTGACGGGAACGGTCGTGCGGTTCTTAGGCGGAAGATACGGCGATCGGAGGTATTGCCGCTATTTTCTAGACTTCCGCCGGCACGCGTTGGAATGGAGGCATGTCACACTTCGCATTACTGGGCGCGTGAGATCGCCAAGTTTGGTCATGATGTACGAATGATGCCGGCTCAATTTGTGAAGCCATATGTGAAGAGCCAAAAGAACGATGCCGCTGATGCTGAGGCAATTTGCGAAGCTGTGCAGAGACCAACGATGCGATTTGTACCGATCAAGTCAGAGAACCAGCAGGCCGCACTGATGTTGCACCGGACGCGGGATTTGCTCGTTCGGCAACGCAGTAGCCTGATCAGTTCCATCCGCGCGCACTTTGCTGAGTTTGGCATCGTCGTTGGCCAGGGCATACGCAACGTAGAGCGGTTGCTCGCATTACTAGGAGCCGAAGGTGACAGCCGGCTACCCGCTCTTGCCGCCGAGATGCTCGGCATTCTTGCTGAGCAGTTGCGGGAGATTGCGGCGCGTGTACGTGAGGTCGAGATAAAGCTGCTAGCGTGGCATCGCGCTAATCCGGCTAGTCGCCGGCTTGAAAGCATCCCCGGCATTGGCCCGATTACGGCAAGCGCGATCGTTGCCACGGTCGGAGACCCGCGACAGTTCAAATCTGGCCGTCAATTTGCCGCTTGGCTTGGCCTCGTTCCGCAACAGCGATCGAGTGGTGGCAAGGCGCGGCTTGGCGGCATAAGCAAACGTGGCGACGGCTATATCCGGCGTCTTCTCGTTCATGGTGCGAGAGCGATTGTCGGCTGGCAAAAGCGATCGGTGGTACACACGACCCCCTGGATCGCACGTCTTCTCGAACGGCGGCCGATGAACGTGGCAACCGTGGCCTATGCCAATAAGCTTGCGCGGATTGCATGGGCGATCATGATCCGCGAAGATCGTTACAACCCTGTTCGTGCTTTTGCTGCAGTAGCGTGACAATGGCAGTTGAGGTGTGACCGGGTAAATCTGCGAGGGTGATCAAAGATTGATGGCAAAATCGGTTGTCGAACCGAGGAACGGCTTAATCCGACGGATACGTCGCTCGCTTGAGAGCGTTCAATGTTTGGATGCAGTTCCGCGAATCCCATCAGGGTCCTATGAGACCGGATAGATGACTGCAGACAATCGAAGGCCAAAGATCTAAGAGTAATCCCTCACAGGGTGGGGCCGTCCATAGATGTATCCGGCCTGTTTTCGCTTGGAGGATTGTCCCCATTCGCGATGCAGCCGCATGGCCGCTGGCCCTGATGTGATCCGCTGATCGAGTCCCAACCAAAAGCGCGCGCTCAACTATCGCGTGGCCCTTCACGGGTTTTCCCGATCGACGGTCTCGACCGTTTCGCATCAATGTCGTCATCACCCCTGCAGTTCGTGAACGCACAGACGCAACCTCATCCTCCCATCGCTTGACCAGTTAGGCCGCTGCCGCAAGCGCAGGCGCTCGATAGGTGCCACCCTTGGCCAATAACGCCCAGGCGACGCGCGCCATCTTGTTGGCGACTGCCACTGCCACGACCCTGTACGGTTTGCGGGCGAGAAGCTGTGTGATCCACGGATACTTCTCCGGTTGGTGGCGCGCCCGCTTCAACACCGCATGGGCTCCCACCACCAGAATGCGTCTTAGATATTGGTCGCCTTGCTTCGAGATCGGTCCGAGCTTCTGTTTGCCGCCGGTCGAATCTTGCCGCGGCACTATCCCGATCCAGGCCGCAAAGTCACGACCCGATCGAAAAACCTTCGGATCCGGCACGGTGGCGGCGATGGCGGTCGCACCCACTATGCCGATCCCAGGGATGCTCCTGAGCCGCTTGCTGGCTTCGTCCGAGCGATGCTGAGCAATGATCCGCCTCTCGATCGATCCAATCATCGTCTGCAACGCCTGAAGTCCCGCCGCCAATACAACCAGGCTCGCGTGAGCATCGACCGGCAACCGCGCATCCTGTTCGCTCGCAATGATCCTCAGCAGCTCTTTGATCCCTTCGCGCCCTTGGGCAGCCACAACGCCGAGCTCCGCCATGTGCGCCCGTAAGGCATTGATCAGTTGGGTCCGCTGCCGCATCAAAAGGTCTCGCGCGCGGTGCAGCATCAGGCGCGCCTGCTGCTCGACCGACTTGATTTGCACGAACCGCATGGTCGGGCGTCGCACCGCCTCACAGATTGCCTCGGCGTCGGCGGCATCGTTCTTGTTGCGCTTGACGTAAGCCTTCACGTCCTTTGCCGGCATCAACCGCACCTGGTGGCCAAGCTTCGTGAGTTCACGTGCCCAACAATGGGATGACGCGCAGGCTTCCATCCCGACCAGGCAACGCGGCAGTGCCTCGAAGAACGCCAGCATCTGACTGCGCCGAAGTTGCTTCCGGACGACGACCTTCTCGCCGGCATCAATCCCGTGAACCTGAAACACGTTCTTGGCGATATCCAAACCGATCGTGGTGATTTGCGTGTGACCGCTCCCTGATGTGATTTGTTGACAACGATCACCCTATCGGAGCTCGTCGTCGGGAGCGGGCGCCGTCCACCACATCATAAGCCGACATCGGACCCCTAATTAAAGAGGCAATTCGGCGACGCCATTTCCGGCAATTTCTCTAGCTACAAAAGTCGGCGCACCGACGTTTCAGGCTATTCGTGTTCACTTCTCCGGTTCAGCAACGTCGACTTTCTTCCAGGTCTGATCGGGGTTGAATGAAGTCATATCTCCTGCAATGTCCGTCGTGTCGTGCCCCAAATCTTTCTGGAACACCGTGCCGGCGTAATTAACAATAAACGTCATGACGCCCGAGTTGCGGTACTGCGCCGGATAAGCCACCAGCGCGAAGCCGCCGATCATGTTACCGTTCACTACGTAATCGGCTGCACCGCCGTTCGCGGCCGGCCCCTGTTTGGTGAGGATTTTGTAGTAGTAGCCGTGATACGGCGACCGGCCTTCGCCGGCGCGATAGCCTTGCCGCGATGCCGCGGCGAACAACTCGCCGAGCGGGCTCTGCTCTTCGCCCTGTACGGTCGGCCAATAGAGACCATCTTTCTTGCCGGATGCACTGACGAAGCGCTGGGCATAAACGTTGGCGCCTGCGCCGGTGCGGTCCTTGCTGGCATATTCGTTTTGCGCGTCGACATAGGCAAGACAAGTCTGGATGGCGTCGAGCTCGTTGTGGCCGATTCGCCGATAAAGGATTTCGTGGCGCCCGGCCTCGGTGTCGAATGACCACGTGCCGTTCTTGTTGTGCGCGATAGGGATCGGGAATGGATAATCGTTATCCCCGATAACCAAGATTGCCTTGCTGTCGCCTTCCATAGTGATCGCATGTTTGGCGTCGTAGGACGTGACGAAACGCGCTCGCACGGCATCATCAGACACCTTGTCGCCGGACGATATGATATCTTCGCCGCCGTGACCGAGCACGGTAAGTGTGGCTTTTTGATCACCGCTCCTGGCCGTGGCAACCAGCGCATCGACGGCGTCCTGGGGCGTTTTGTAGTCCTGCTGCGCTAACGCGGCAGTCGCCATCGAAAATATAATGATCGCCGCCGACAGGAGTGTCAGAGTTCCGATAACTGTACGACCACGGCAGCGAACGCGTGGAAGGAATTTGTTCATGGCAACCTCGGTTGTGCTTGGCTAGCGTTGACTGATTTGAGGACGCATCGATCTGCGAGACAGCTCGGCGCTTACCGCCGGCGTCCACCACCGCCGCCGCCGCCACGAGCCCCGCCTGCGCCTCCTCCACCCGACGGCCGGGCACCGCCACCGCCACCCCCGAGCCGGGCGCCGCCGCCGCCACCAATACCACCACTGCCACCGAGACTTGCCCGGCCGCGGTTGGCGTCCATGGTGGCAACTCTTCCAGAGCTGATGTTGCCGAATGCGTTGTTGCCCGCGGGGCGGTTCACCGCGGCAGGCCGGTTGACCGCGGCAGGTCGATTGACTGACGGATTATTGCCGCCGCCGGCGCCAGTTGGCCGGCCGCCCGGATTGAGATTGCCAGGATTCGGACGCCCCGCTGTAGCGCCGCCGCCCAGGTTCGGCCGGTTACCGCCAAGCCCGGAACCGGTACCCGCCCCCGGCTGCAGCACTTGCTGGCCGCTTCTGCCGCGGAAATCCATTCGGTTTTGCGCGCCGCCAGCGATATTGCTATTGCCGCCGAATTTCGCCGCGACATTGGCATTGGGGTAGCGCACGCCCTGCCGGTGCACAGGGTTGTGCACCCAGTTATTTCCGCCACCGCGATTGATATTATTGATGTTGACGTTGCGATTGATGTTGATGTTGCTGCCGCCCCAATTAAAGCCCCCGCCCCAATAGCCGCCGGAGGCCCAACGACCGAGAGCGTAGCCGGCGCCGAAGGCAAGACCAGTCGCCAGGATGCCGGCGCCAATGTAGGCCGGTGGCGGCCAGTAATAAGGCGGATAGGTCGGATAGGGCCATGAGCCGTAAACGACAGACGGATCGTAATACGGCACATAGATCGTGTTCGGCTGCGCTGGCGCGATGACAATCACCTGCTTGCCATCCTCTTGCTGCGCCGAAACCGTTTGTTGCGCGTTCGAAGCAAGCTTGTTATTGGCTTGGGCCTTGGCGCGCAGCCGTTGGATGGCATCCATAACGTCGGGCTGCTGCGCCAGCACCGCGTCGCCCAGTTGCTGCGTCCATGAGAGTTTCTGGCTCATCATGTCGAGCACGTCCGGCGTCGCCACCAGAGATTTCACGCTGTCATCCCAGCTCTGCTGATCCACAGCCGCCTTGAGCTGATCAATCTTGAGATTCTTGTTACTTTCGACCCAGCGGTCGGCTTCGACGATTTCGAGCGGATAGGTCGACGCCATGAGGATCTCTGACAAAAGCGCGTCGGGGTAAAGCGCGATGGGAGAGACCAGCGCATCAAGCTGCCCATCCGTCAGGGTTTGCTGCGGCATCGCGGCAGGTTGAACTGCAATCGGCGGCTGTGGCGGCGACTGTGCCATCGCCGCTGGCGCCAGCAAGAATGAGAGCGCCGTCGTGAGCACTCTCATTACCATGGTGAACATTCGCGTCTCCCACTTGGTTGTTTTAAGAAGGTTGTTCCAAGCCCGGCGACTCCCGTCCCGGCCCGCGCCGATCAGTCATTTGTGGCCAGCGACACCAGACGCAAAGGCCGGGCCATCCGCCCCATTGATGCGCCCTCCGCCATGACTGTGGCTCACCCGGCGCCTTGGCGTGAACCTTAGGCTTGGGAGCCAGGTGTGTCTATGGCGCACAGTTGTAGGTTTGTGGTGAACACTTCCCTGCGCGTCGCTCGCGAGCTGAGGATCGCTGAACCGCGATCCCAGCATGATCGGCAGTGACAACGGCGCCGAGCTGATCAAATGTTTTCCTAGCAGGCAGTAACAGCGTGGCGTCAAATGGCATTCACCCGTGCGACGAAACTCTTATTTGTCATCTCGTCACATGTCGGACTGCGCTGGGTACTGCAAAATTCGGAGCATGCCCTCGTACACATTGGCTTAAATCTTTCGCAGTGCGCCAGTCGACGGTGGCGCAGTGACGTTGTGGGGTCAAAGGTGCCGATTGCCCGTGCCCGAGTCATGTCCGCTTCGCCCCGAGAGCGGTCCCATTGATGACACTCGGCGACGCCAGAAGTAACCACTACACACACAAGCATCACCCCTCACCCTTCTCCCCGCTCCGTTCCCGTTCGCGTAAGTAATCGTCCGTCGTGCGTACGTTAGGCCGTGGCGGTGCGCCGTGTGGATCAAACTCGTCCTCAGTCACTACTGTAACGCGGCAGTCTTCGCACATTTTAAGTGCATCAAGTCTTTTTGAACTTTGTTTATACATCCAGTGACCTGCGAGCTTGCCGATAACGCGTTCGATTGTGCTGTTGACGCCGAAAGGCTTCCCGCAGCGAATGCAGTGGAACGGCTCTTCCTCCTTCAGCACGCGAGCTATGGCGGTGGCGGCACGGAAATCGAGCTGCGGCTTTAAACTGATCACCTTCTCTGGGCAGGTTGCCTTGCACAGCCCGCACTGCACACAGGCATCCTCGGCAAAGCGCAGTAGCGGCCGCTCTGGATCGTCGCCAAGCGCGCCGGTCGGACACACCGCGACGCATGACAAGCAAAGAGTGCAGCCGACAACGTCGATCTCGACCGCACCGAATGGTGCCCCTTCCGGTAGCGTGACGACATCGATCGGCGTCGGCGCCGCGCTGTGCAATTCGCGCAATGCGAGCCGCATCACCTCGCGCTTCTGGCCTACGGGCAAAAAGCTCGCCGGGCGCGGCGAGGGCACATGCACTTCGATTGCAGCCAGCGCCGCACCAAATTCGTCCGGATCGTCGGTCTCGATGGTCGCAACCGAGCCGAAGCCGAGCGCGGTGAGAATTGGCTCGGCGAACGCGATAGTTTTGGTCAGTCCAGTAATATCGTGGCGAGGCTTGGCGCGCAGCAGGAAGCGAACGGCGCTCGCGCCGTAGGCAAACGCGGCAGCGATGGCTTCGAGGCCGACTTGGGCGACCTCATTGACAGCCAGCGGCAGCACGTTCGCCGGTAGACCATCGCCGTGGCGAGCGAGAGCATCGATCAGCGCACCGCCGTGCTCGTCGTCGTGCAGCAGCAGGATGGGATGTAATCCGCCGGCAACGCGATAGGCCGTCAACATCGTCCGCAGCTTTCGCATCAGCGTATCGGCGGGATGAAACGTGTAGGCGGCGGCGCCCGTCGGGCACACGGCAGCGCATTGACCGCAGCCCGCGCAAATGTTGGCATCGATTGCGACATAATCGCCGGCAGGCTCGATCGCACCGGTCGGACAGAGATCGAGGCAGCGGCTGCAGCCGACGATGCGCGAACGGGAATGGGCGCAAAGTTCTTCCTTGAACGCGATGTAGCGCGGCTTGTCGAAAGTGCCCACCAGATCGCGCGCCTTGATAACCGCGCGTAACACGGCCGTCGGATTGTCCGGATCAGCGCGCAGATAGCCGTCGCGCAAATCGTGTGCCGAGAAGAGAGGCGCGCTGCCGGAGAAGTCGAGAATAACGTCACAACTCGATACCGCGCCGTCGCGACCCGGCCCGAACGCCAGTGCGTTGCGGGAGGATGGTGTAGCGGCGGCGTAATCGTCGACTACAATCTCAAAGGCGCCGAGGTGACCCTTGGCCGAGCGAACCGTGCCCTTCACGACCGGAAATGCATTGATTCGAGCTGGTGCAAGCGCACCGGGCCTACTGATCATCACTGTAACGTCGAGATGGTCCTTGAGTAGGGTCGCGGCTTCGATCGCCCGTTCATCGCGACTGTAAATCATGACGACGCCTGCGCTGGTGAGCGTAACCAAGGGGACCTCGGGCGCCGGTTCGGCCGCGGCCGCAAGCAGTGCAGCCATCTTCGGACCGGCATCAGCCGCCTGTGACGACCAGCCGGCGGTTTCGCGCACGTTGACGAAAATGAGGTCCGTTTCGTTCTTGCGCTCCTGCGCTATTTCGGTGAATAGCGGCGCCTCTTGCGTACAGCCGATGGTCAACGGCGTGCCGGAGGCGACGGCGGTACGAAAGCGTTCGAGTTCGGCGCGGCATAATTGACCTGCATTCTCGACTGTCGCGCCGCGGCAGCCGCGCCGCACCGCACCAACATCGAGCGGCATCGTGGCCTCGCATGAGCAAAGAAAAATGGTATGCGAACGGTCTGGCATTTTGTTCCGAGCTGTCGCGCCATCTTCTGGTTTGGTGGGACTGGCCGCGAAGCACTATCGGATTATAGTGATAAGTGATCGGAAGTACGAGCCCTGGGACTGCTATGGCTGGCATTGCAAAGGGTCAAGCGCACACGCGATTTGGGCGGTCACTCGATTTGCCGCCTCCGTTCCGCGCCCTCGCGCTTCGTGAAGTCGGCGACGCCTTTGCGCATGCAACAATGATTGCCCCTGATTCCGGTGCCGGCACGCTGGTCCATGTGGGCCGCTACGACCTCGCCGAATTTGCCGTAGTGCTGGAGCCCGAAGAGCCCCTGAGCACCGCGCGGCGCGCACTTTATGCCGGACTGACCGCACTTGCAGAAGCACTTGCGGTGCACGCGCCACCGGAAAAGCCGATCAATTTTGCTTGGCCGGATGCGATTCTGATCGATGGCGGACTGGTTGGCGGCGCGCGTCTTGCGTGGCCCGCAGGTAGCGATGAGGACGTGCCACCAGCGTGGCTCGTTTTCGGTGCTATGATCCGCACCGCTGCCATTGACGAACAGGAGCCCGGGCTGCACCCGCTCGCAGCAGCGCTTGATGCCGAAGGCTTTGATCTCGGATCGCATCACCTGCTCGAAAGCTTCGCGCGCCATCTCATGGTAGTCATCAACGCCTGGCAGGAGATAGGCTTCAGCGAAGTAGCAAGGAGTTATTTGTCGCGCCTCGCACCGAAAAAGGGCGTTCGGCCAGACATCGCCGACAATGGTGATCTCCTGATGTGCGATACTGATGGGATTGCAATCGAGCGCCGGCCGCTCCTCACAGTGCTGGCGATGCCGTCATGGCTCGATCTGTCGACCGGAGGTCCGCGATTGTGAAATGGTCATGAAAGATTTCTGGCTGTCCTCCGGTCATCAACTGCTCGATCGCGATGAGCAAGGCTCGCTGCGCACGACCGGCGATTTCATCAAGGCGTATCTTGCGCGGCCGGAACTCGCACCGCCACCGGAGGCCTGCGTTACTGAACGAACACTGCATTCCGCGCTGCTAGCCGATCCTTGGCGCCCGGTCACGGCGGCCGAGATCGAGGCTATCGCGGAGCCGGATGCGCGTGAAAACTGGCAGCTCATGGTTGCGCTGCGCGATCGCCTCGCCACTCATTGTACCCTCGAAGCAACGTATGTCGCCTTGGTCCGTGAGAATGTCTGGGTTCCGCCGATCTTTCTCGATCAATTGGTGCATCTCATTCTGCGCAACACTCTCGATCAATGCGATGATGCCTACGTGTTGCGCGCCGCGGAATTGCTTTTCCGCACCCAGCGCTTGACGGTCCACGAAGGCTCGCTGCTCGCGGCCGACGGGGAACTTATCGATAAAGAAGCCGCCAATATTTCGCCACTCGTTTCAATGTTCGGATTACCGCCCGGTCCGGCTATTGAAGTGCTCTCAGACGACAACGCGTCCCACTACTGGCATCGCAGCGACCGCTTCGACTTTGCAATCGATCTGACGTCTGGCCGCCGCGGCATTGCCGCGCTAGGAACCGTGATCGCATATTGGATCAAGCATCTGCTCGACATAGATGTTATCGTCGAGCCGCTCAAGGAGATGAAGGATATCACGCTGGCCTGGTACGTGGGCCTTGATTCCGACGGCACAAAGATCGGGGACGCGCTCTGGAATGGTGCAGAGATTGACGATGCGGCACGCGAGAGAATCGTCGGCCTGTTCCGGCTGACGTTCCGCGACGCCAGTATCGCCATCGGCAGCTTAGCTGGCGAGGCGGTTTATCTCATCCTGGCTATGACGCGTGAAAATATGCTTCGCATCAAGCCGCAGAATTTGCTGACGGGGTTGCCCATCCGGAATCTGGAGACCGTGACGTGAGTGATGCCCAGCCACTTGTTCGCATTCCCATCGGCATCGTGATTGAGCGACGCAAGGCAAAGAGCGCGTGGGCGGAATTTGTCTGGCGGCCGGTTGCCGTGTTGCCCGCGGTCCCCGAGGCCGTGCCATGGACAGCACTGAATGGGAGTGCCGACCGCGTGAATTTCTACGGCGGGGCGGCCGAGATCGAGTTGCACCATTCTGACGCTGCTGGTTATTGCCAGAATCTAGCGACGGCCACCGCTCTATTATGGGTTGCGCTGCGGCCGACGGGTCGTGAGCCGCCCTATGAGATTGCGGCCGTGACGGCAGAGCCGAGCGAAGGCGAAGCCTTCACCGCGAACGCGACCGATATTGTGGAGACCGTTCCGATGCCCGAGCCGGTGCGCGCGGTCATTGCCGGATTTGTGGCTGAGCACCACGCGGAACATCCGTTTGCCAAACGAGAGCGCGACCGCGCCGATCCCGAGGTGATGGCGCGGCACGTACTAGCGAGGGATCGCAAATGAGCGAACCGGAAAATTCAGCGAAGAACTTTCTGCAGCGATGGTCGCGGCGCAAGCAGGCCGTAGTGGCACGCACGCCTAGCGGCACATCGCCGCTAATTGCGGCGAACGTTCCCGCGTCGGCGCAAGGCGAAGCCGAGCCGCCTGAGTTTGATCCCGCTACCTTGCCATCGATTGAATCGATCACCGCGATAAGTGATATCCGTGCCTTTCTCGCGCCTGGCGTCCCTGAAGAACTTACCCGCGCGGCGCTTCGACGCGTTTGGGTATCCGATCCCACGATACGCGATTTCGTTGGCATCGCAGAAAACCAGTGGGATTTTGCCAACCCCGACAGAGTGCCCGGTTTCGGATCGCTCCAACTCACGCCCGAATTGCGTTCCATGGTCGCTGGCCTGTTCGGCGACGGGTCGGAGCAAACCGCACCGCAGCAAGCGAATGCCGATCCTACCGAACGAGTTTTTGAAAAGGCCGGACGGCGGGCGCCCCCGCCGGAAGCTTTGGCACTCATTAAGGAAAGTCCCGGTGGTGAACCGTCACACGCGCCCACCAACCTCGTTACATCTCCTGGTCCGCCCGCAGAGCTCACTCGGGTGACGTTGCAAATGACCAATAGTGATGTCGCAACGCACAAAAATATTGGCGAGGCGAACGAAAGTCCGCGATCGGCTCGTCGCGCCCACGGCGGGGCAGTACCAAAGTAATGGCGCACCCACAGCCTGAGGCTATTGACCCGCCATTGTATCGGGGCCTAGCTTTCAGCCGGCCCTATAATTGTAATAAAGGCCATGCGCGATCCGGGTCTCGACCGAGCAATTCGTGCGGCTGGCGGCGTCGGGGCGCTCGCGAGAAAAATCGGCATTTCGCAACCGTCACTGTCGAATTGGAGCCGCGTTCCCGCGGAACGCGTGCTGTCAATCGAAAATCTCACCGGCATCGACCGCGCGCTGCTACGACCCGATCTTTATGGCGCCCGGGATAGAGACGCGGTGGACGAGGTCGATGCGGCACGCGCCCGGGAATACGCGCTGCTATCGGTGTTGCTCAGGTGTGCTCCGAATGCCAATCTTTTGTCCCGGCTCGCCTTGCTGCGTGGCGATCTTTCTCCTCTTGGCATTGCGCACGGGGCATTAGGCGAGGTGGCAGCCGCCGCGGATGTCGAGCGCGTCGAACGCGAATTCTTTGACCTATTCATCGGCGTTGGGCGCGGCGAGCTGTTGCCCTACGGCTCGTATTACCTAACCGGGTTCTTAAATGAGCGTCCGCTAGCGCGATTGCGCGACGACCTCGCGCGGTTTGCCATCGAGCGTGTCCAGGGAGAGGTCGAGCCGGAAGATCATGCCGCGGTGCTGTGCGAATGCATGGCGGGCCTGGCCGATGGACGTTTCGAGGCTCCGGCCGGAGCGGACCATGAACTATTTGAAAGACATTTGTTGCCATGGATCGGCCGCTTCTTTGCGGATCTCGAACAGGCGAAGTCGGCCGAGCTCTATCGTCGAGTAGGAGCCGTCGGTCGATTGTTCGTTGAGATAGAGAGCAAGGCTTTTGCGCTAGGGTCGTAAAGCGCGTGGGTATGAACTGGTGCGTACCGAGAATCACGGAGCAGCGCATGAAAGCGAAAAACAAAGTTAGGCGTCGCGACTTTCTCCGTGCATTCGGCGTGGGCGCTGGTGTCGCGGTCACTTCATCTGGACCGCTCGTCCACGAGGCTGTGGCCGCCACCGAAACCAATGACGAAAAACGCAAGGCGCGCTACCAAGCGAACTCACCGGACGTTCAGGCCTATTACCGCGTCAATCGCTATCCAACGAAGTGAGGAGGCCGCCGTGCTGACTAGAAGGACGGATCGTCGTGCGCGCGGCGGGAACCTTGCCGGCGCGTTGCCAACTCGGTTGGATGGCGGCCTCGACCGCCGTACATTATTACGCCGTTCCGGTCTCGCCGCGGGCAGCCTCGCCACCGTCGGCGTTCTTCAGCTTGGCTCAGTGCGTAAAGCCGAGGCTGGGCCGCCGCCGCGTCCCGGCGCACAAGTCACCGTTCACAAAAGCATTTGTACGCATTGCTCCGTAGGCTGCACGGTGACGGCCGAAGTTGCGAACGACATCTGGATCGGCCAGGAGCCGAGCTGGGATAGCCCCATCAATCGCGGCTCGCACTGCGCCAAAGGCGCAGCGGTGCGCGAGCTTGTAAGCGGCGAGCGTCGCTTAAAGTATCCCCTGAAGCTTGTAAACGGCCGTTGGACCCGCGTGTCCTGGGATCAAGCGATCGGCGAAATTGGCGACAAGATGATGGCGATCCGGGCGCAGTCGGGACCGGATTCGGTTTACTTGCTAGGTTCCGCCAAGATGACCAACGAAGGCTCCTATCTGTTTCGAAAATTCGGGGCGTTCTGGGGCACTAACAATACCGATCACCAAGCGCGCATATGCCACTCGACCACGGTCGCCGGCGTCGCCAACGCCTGGGGCTACGGCGCCATGACCAACAGCTTCAATGACATCCGCAATTCCAAAACACTTCTGATCTGGGGCGGCAACCCCGCGGAAGCGCATCCGGTATCGCTGCAGCACCTGCTTGAAGGCGCCGAACTGAACCGAGCAAACTTTATCGTGGTCGATCCACGCCTGACTCGCACAGCGGCGCACGCTACCGAATACGTAAGGCTGCGTCCCGGGACCGACATTCCGGTCCTCTACGGAATGATGTGGCACATCATCGAGAACGGTTGGGAAGACAAGGAGTTCCTCCAACAGCGCGTCTACGGCTATGAGGATATTAAAAAGGAAGTCGAAAAGTGGCCTCCGGATGAGGTTGAACGCGTCAGCGGCGTTCCGGGAGAGCAGCTCAAGCGCGTCGCCCAAATGTTTGCCACTCAAAAGCCGTCAACGCTTATCTGGTGCATGGGCCAGACGCAGCACACGGTCGGCACCGCCAATGTGCGCGCGAGCTGCAATGCTCTCCTCCTTACCGGCAATGTGGGCGGCCCAGGCATGGGCGCCAACATTTTCCGCGGTCATGACAACGTGCAGGGTGCCACCGATGTCGGCCTCGATATTGTGACGCTGCCCTTCTATTACGGTCTGACAGAGAACGCATGGCGACACTGGGGACGCGTGTGGGAGGTCGACTATGACTGGATGCAGTCGCGCTTCGACTCCAAGAAGATCATGGAGACATCGGGCATTCCGCTGACGCGGTGGTTCGACGCGGTATTGCTGCCGAAGGATCAGGTCGAGCAGAAGGACAACGTGCGGGCTATGTTCGTGCAAGGCCACGCCAGCAACAGCATTACCCGCATCCCGGAATCGCTGAAGGCTTTGGCAAAACTTGATCTCCTGGTGATCGCCGATCCACATCCGACCACGTGGGCATCGCTGTCGGTCGAGGCTGGACGCAAGGACGGCACCTATCTTTTGCCTATCTGCACCCAGTTCGAGAGCTCGGGCTCCCGCGTCGCGTCTAATCGTTCGATTCAGTGGGGCGAGCAGATCGTGAAGCCGATCTTCGAGTCCAAGGACGACTATCAGTTGATCTACCTGATGGCGAACAAGCTTGGATTCGCGGACAAGCTGTTCAAGAATATCAAGGTCGAAGGCGATCGCCCGGTTCCCGAAGACGTCCTGCGTGAGATCAATCGCGGCAGCTGGTCGACCGGCTATTGCGGCCAGTCGCCGGAGCGTCTCAAGCTTCACATGGCGAACCAGAAGGACTTCGATTTGGTCACTTTGCGCGCTAACGACGGCCCCTGCAAAGGCGACTATTACGGACTGCCGTGGCCGTGTTGGGGCAAACCGGAGCTCAAACATCCGGGCTCACCACTGCTCTATAACACGAACCTCAGCGCTATGGATGGCGGCGGTACTTTCCGCGCGCGGTTTGGCGTCGAGCGTGACGGCGTGAACTTGCTTGCCGAGGGCTCCTATTCGAAAGATTCCGAGATTAAGGACGGCTATCCCGAGTTTACCTATGCCGTACTCAAGAAACTCGGATGGGACGGCGACCTCAACCCAGACGAACTGGACGTGATCCAGAGCATCGGTGGCGCCAACTCTGATACCGTTTCCTGGTCGACCGATCTTTCAGGCGGCATTCAGCGCGTCGCGCTTAAGCAC
The DNA here is from genome assembly GCA_963822935.1 of uncultured Alphaproteobacteria bacterium. Lineage (GTDB taxonomy): Bacteria > Pseudomonadota > Alphaproteobacteria > Rhizobiales > Xanthobacteraceae > BOG-931. Next base: position 13,859 of record CAWGJP010000005.1, on the reverse strand, counting down.
GGCTGCCTTCCCTACGGTAATGCCAAAGCGCGCATGAACGCCTTCGGCTTGCCGGACCCGATCCCGGTGCATCGCGAGCCGATCTACTCGCCTCGGGTCGAATTGGTGGCCAAATACCCGACGCTACCCAATGCCAGGCAATTCCGATTGCCTAATGTCGGCTTTGATGTGCAGAAGGCCGCCGTCGACAAGGGCATAGCAAAGGCTTTCCCGATCATATTCACATCGGGGCGCTTGGTCGAATATGAGGGTGGCGGCGAGGAGACGCGCTCCAACAAATGGCTGGCTGAACTGCAACAGGACATGTTCGTCGAGATCAATCCATCGGATGCCAGCGAACGCGGCATCAAGGACGGATCCTGGGTCTGGGTGACGGGCGCAGAAAACAGCTCGAAGGCAAGAGTGAAGGCCCTTGTCACCGAGCGGGTAGGCAAGGGTGTGGCCTGGATGCCGTATCACTTCGGCGGCTGGTTCGGCGGCAAAGATCTACGCCCAAATTATCCATCAGGCCTGGATCCGATCGTGCTCGGCGAAAGTGCAAACACGATCACTACTTATGGCTACGATCCGGTGACCAATATGCAGGAGCCGAAAGTTACGCTCTGCCAGATCAAGGCGGCGTGAGGAGGCGAGCATGGCGCGAATGAAATTCCTCTGCGACGCCGATCGCTGCATCGAGTGCAACGCCTGCGTTACTGCGTGCAAGAACGAGAACGAAGTACCGTGGGGCATCAATCGCCGTCGCGTCGTTACCATCAACGACGGCAAACCAGGCGAACGCTCGGTCTCGATGGCATGCATGCACTGCACCGACGCGCCCTGCGCAGCGGTGTGCCCGGTGAGTTGTTTCTACACGACGGCCGATGGCGTTGTTCTGCATTCAAAGGATCTTTGCATCGGCTGCGGCTATTGCTTCTACGCCTGTCCATTCGGGGCGCCGCAATATCCGCGTGTCGGCAATTTCGGCTCGCGCGGCAAGATGGACAAGTGTACCTATTGCACCGGTGGCCCCGAGCCGGACGGATCACAGATGCAATACGAGAAGTATGGCGCGAACCGCCTGTCCGAAGGCAAGCTGCCAATGTGCGCTGAAATGTGCTCGACAAAATCGCTGCTCGCGGGTGACAGCGATATCATTGCCCAGATTTACAAAGATCGCGTAGCCAAACGCGGCTACGGCTCCGGCGCCTGGGGATGGCAGACCGCTTATCGCGAAACCATCGAAACCTGAAAAAGGGGGCGATGCGTCGGTGCCGAGCGTGCGGTCGCGCACTTCGGAACTTCGAGGGAGAAGCCATGGCGAAGCTCTGCGCACGCATCGGACTCGTTATTGCCGCGGGTGCATTCCTCATCTTCGCCGTGATCGTGGGGCCCGTTTCAGCCCAGCGGCCCAATTCGGACGATCCGAACGCCAATGCCGTCTCGGAGCAGCAACTGTTGCAGCAGTTCAACCGCATTCAGGGCCTCGGCACGATCCCGGATAAAAAGTCCTACGTGATCCAACAACCAATGGGGCGCGTGTGGCGTCGGTACCACGAAGTCTGGCTGCACTGGATCGGCGCCGTGGCAGTGCTTGGCGCACTTGGCGCACTGCTCGTCTTTTATCTAGTGCGTGGCAGGGTGAGGATTCAATCCGGGCGTACTGGCATCAACATCGTGCGCTTCAACGCTTTTGAGCGTTTTGTGCACTGGATGACGGCGACTTGTTTCATCGTCCTCGGACTGTCCGGCCTAAACATTATATTCGGCAAGGGGATCATACTGCCGCTGATCGGGCCGAGTGCATTCTCGTCCTGGACGCTGACGGCAAAATACGCGCACAATTTTCTAAGCTTCCCATTTACGCTGGGCGTCATCTTGATCTTTCTTATGTGGCTTACCGGGAATATCCCCAATCGCGTCGACATCGAATGGCTCAAGCGCGGCGGCGGCATCGTCGGCCATGACCATCCGCCCGGCCTACCGGTTCAACGCCGGGCAGAAAGGCGTCTACTGGTTAGTCGTTCTCGGCGGGACGGCGATGGCGGTCAGCGGATATCTGCTGATGTTCCCGTTCTATGGCACGACAATCGCCGGGATGCAGATCGCGCAAGTCGTGCACGGCGCCTTTGCTATGCTGTTCGTTGCGGCGATGCTCGCTCACATTTACATCGGAACAATCGGCATGGAAGGCGCGTTCGAAGCGATGGGCGTAGGCACTGTCGACCTCAATTGGGCCAAGGAGCATCATAGCCTATGGCTGGATGAGGAAAGTGCCCGCATCGGCCCCGGCGAAATGCAAGTCCAACCATCCGCGACGCCGGCAGAGTGAAACTAGATTAATTTAATTATCGCGACCGCTTGGCGTTCACCCTCAGATTGGCAACCTATTGTGAGTCCGAGCAGATTTTGGACTCTCCGTGCGGAGTGCCGAAGTCCACGAAGATCCACTGCGATGGCGCGCGCATGTTGCACGCTTCGGCCACGTCGCTAGGCGCCCCGGGAATGTCTATCGAACGCCAAGACCATTTCGGGTTGATCCGCGCGCCGTCGGTCGCGTATGCAAGTCCGCTCGGTTGCTGGATGGAATTGAGCAAGAAATAGCCGCCTGCTCCGATAACGACGATCGCAAGACATGCCGTTAGAAATGCGCGCATGGACGATCCTCCGAGTCGACCGCATTCGGATAGCCGTATTATGACTCTCGGGGCTTTCAGCGCAAGGAGTGCGAAAGCGGAGTTGGGCGCGATCCGGTTTATTTATCCTCGTCGATCTTTTCATCCGGCAAGTAATGTTCGTGCCAGAGCGCGTTAAGAATGCCGCAGCCGCAGGCGAAACCTACGCCGAGAACCCAGGTAAAGTACCACATTGGATGTCCTCAGTAATAGCTGCTGGAATTTTTCTCGATCATGCTTGCAGTTACTGTCCCGCGCAACGCGCGGAATACGATGGCGGTGTAGACGAGCACGATTGGCAGGAAAATCAATGTCATCACCAACATCACGAACAAGGTGAGGCGACTCGACGAAGCATCCCACACAGTCAGGCTCTCCCCTGGGGCGATATTCGATGGCATGAGAAACGGAAACATACTCACGCCCGCCGTCGCAATAATACCGAAAATCCCGAGCGCGCTGGCGATAAACGCCAATCCGCGCCAGCGCGCCATAGTGAAAAGCAAGGCAAGCAGTGGCCCGCAGAGGCCGAGGATTGGTGCCGCGACCATCCAACGATGCGTCGCATAATTGGCGAACCACTGACCGGGTTGGTGAACGACGGTTTTCAGAAGCGGATTGGAGGGTCCGTCGGTGGCGATCGCGCTGGTAATCGCGTAGCCGTCGATGCCTCGCCATACCCAAAGGCCCGCAGCCGCGAATAAGACGATCGTTGCCAATGCGCCGCTCATCGCAATCCCTCGCGCACGCGACTGCACGGCGCCGTCGGTCCTCAGCGTGAGATAGATTGCGCCGTGTGTGGCGAGCATCGCCGCGGAAACCAGACCGCACAACAGCCCGAACGAATTCAGCAGTTCGAACAACCCGCTGCCTTCGTATAGAATGCGCAGGTCGTTATCGATACGGAATGGTACGCCCTGCAACAGACTGCCGAACGCCACACCGAAAACCAGACTCGGGACAAGCCCGCCAGCGCATAGCGCGCAATCCCAGAATGATCGCCAGCGCGTGTCCGCGAATGCGTTACGGAATTTGAAACCGACCGGCCGCAAGATAAGCGTCGCAAGCACTAAAAACATTGCAATGTAAAACCCCGAGAACGAGGCCGCATACACCGGCGGCCAAGCCGCGAACACCGCGCCTGCGCCGAGTAACAGCCACACCTGATTGCCTTCCCAAAACGGGCCGATAGCGTTAATCGTGACGCGCCGTTCGACGTCATTTCGCGCCACGTAGGGGAGCAGAATTGCCACCCCGAGATCGTATCCACCCATGATGGCAAAGCCGATCAGCAGCACACCGAGAAATAGCCACCAAATGAGACGCAGGGTTTCATAATCGAGGGGAATCGTCATAATGGAGACCTCATTCGGCCGGCATCACCGAAGGCTTCAGTGCCGCCGCCGCTAGGACCCAACGCTTCCACTGGTCCCATGCGGATGTATTTGTGCATCAGGACGATGTCGACGACGAGAAGCGCCGAATAGAATAGAATAAAGCCCACCAGCGTGAACAGAAGTTGGCCAGTCGATACCGAAGAGGCGGCAAGAAAGGTCGGCAGAACGCCGTCAATCGCCCAGGGCTGGCGTCCGTATTCGGCGACGACCCAACCGAGTTCCGCCGCAATCCAAGGAAGCGGCAGCGACCAGAACATCAGACGCAACAGCCATCGGCGCGAAAAATTCCGGTGCGATGCGTCCCAAAATATGGCCGCAAACAGAGCGATGAAGTAAAAGCCTAATCCCACCATGATGCGGAAGCTCCAGAACAGCGGGCCGATGTTCGGGATTGTATCCGCGGCGGCTTTGGCAATGGTTGCGGCGTCGGCTGTGCGTGGGTCGGCTACATAGCGCTTGAGCAGCAGAGCATATCCCAGATCGACGGCATGGTCACGAAGCTGCGCCACCGCTTGACTGTCGTTGCGATTTTGTTTGAGTCGATCAAGCGCTTCGTAGGCAATCAGCCCATTACGGATTCGGCCTTCGTTTTGCGCGACGAGGTCGTTAATCCCAGGAATCTGCTGATTGAACGAACGCGTAGCAATAATGCCGAGAGCCCACGGAATCTTTATTCCATAGTCGACACGATGCGCCGCAGTATCGGGAATCCCGAACGCATAAAAACCAGCCGGTGCAGGTTCTGTTTCCCACATGCCTTCGATGGCCGCGAGCTTCATTTTTTGATCTTCGGACACCGTGTAGCCGCTTTCATCACCGAGAACGACTACGCATAGGGCCGACGCTATACCGAATGCCGACGCCACGATGATCGATCGCTTGGCGAATGCCTGGAAGCGGCCACCGAGCAGATAGTAAGCCGAGATCGCCACAACGAACATCGAGCCGGTGACATAACCAGCACCGACGGTGTGGACGAACTTTGCCTGGGCGACCGAATTGAAGATCAGATCCCAGAACGAGGTAAGTTCCATCCGCATGGTATCGGGGTTGAAGGCGGCACCAACCGGATTCTGCATCCATCCATTGGCTATGAGTATCCACATCGCCGAAAGGTTCGAGCCGATCGCGACCAGCCACGTCACCGTGAGATGGCCGAGTTTCGGCAAGCGATCCCAACCAAAAAAGAACAGACCGACGAAAGTCGCTTCGAGGAAAAAGGCCATCAAGCCCTCGATCGCGAGTGGCGCGCCAAATATGTCGCCGACATAATGAGAGAAATACGCCCAGTTGGTACCGAACTGAAATTCCATAGTGATGCCGGTCGCTACCCCCATGGCGAAATTGATGCCGAACAGCTTCCCCCAGAATTTAGTCGTGTCACGCCAGATTTCCCGGCCCGTCATTACGTAGGCGCTTTCCATGATGGCAAGCAGCAACGAAAGGCCAAGCGTCAGCGGAACAAACAAAAAATGATAAAGAGCGGTCGTTCCGAATTGCAGCCGCGCGAGACTTACGGGATCCATGTCGAGCATTGCCAATGCCCTCGCTTGTTATGTCAACAGCGTAGTCGGACCTATCGCGCCCTTCATGGCGGTCGCGTCGAAGACTGATTGCGAGCTGTCCGGAAACATTAAAATCCTCATTTCGGTAATTCCGACCAGCTTGGCGGCGAGGATCAACACGCGTCAGTGTGGCGGCGACTTCGTTACGATGTTCAATCAAACGTTTGCGTTTGGAAACGGGCCAAACAGCGCGATCCATCGAGCGCCTTGCGGGTCAGTCGTAGTATCCGGCCAAGCAATCGCGGTACACCTGATGATATATATGCGAAGTATTATGCGCTCGGCGAGCGCCGCCGGCTACAGCGCCAATTCCAGCACCGATGGCGGCGCCTCGTCCCGCTCTACCTGAAAACGCTCCTATCCCAGCGCCCAACAAAGCGCCTCTGGTCGCGCCTCGAACCACTTGGCCATTTGGGCCATATTGCTGCGCATAGCTTCGAGCATATTGATCACAATAAGCGGGCGAAGACTGAGCACTAAGATTTAGCGTCCCAGATACAAAGAACAGTACCAAAAGCGACAGCAGGCTGGCGCACCGCATCGAGATGAAACTGTTCGGCAACGAATGAGTGTGTTTCATGTCGCCCCCAAATGATCACTTCACCGTCGGCAATTCGCTAGGCGTCCTGTTCGAGTGATAAGCTCCATTAATTCATCCCATCAGTCAACGCCAGGATGTGCGTTACGAGGCAGCCTAGGCCTACGACCTCATTAATCGTCGTCGGATTCAAGGATTTGGTCAACCGATTCCGGCGAGACGAAGCATAGCCCGCCCTCGCTAGGGTTCGGTCTCTACCGAAATGCGGCCGCCGCGGTTAATCCGTTTGTCCCCATGCGACGTGACAGCGAGCAATTGTCACACTAGGCTGTAAAGGTAGCGCACCCCACCGGAGGCCCCTCATGTCCGGCATGACCCCTGCGGCCTTGAACGCCATATCCAAATTTGAGCCATTCCGCGCCAAATCGCGTTGGATCGTCTCCCTTGGCCTCATTTTCGCCGCCGCAGCAGAGAGCCTCTGAAGTCTCGCGGTCGACACTTCCGATGGGTGTGACAAATGGCTGGAATCAGAACTGTTTCGCGGGTGGCTCATAACGCCGACAACGCCGATCTCCTCGGCGACATTGTAACGTTTGCCGCACTATACATCGCGAACTCATCGGTTGGACCAGGGTACAGTTCACCCAACCAAGAATTGGAGCATCCCTGTGACCCCCATCACTGAGGACGAGGTGAACGCCGCTCAACAAGCTTGGTGCGACGCTCTGGTGCGCATCGGGGCGGTGTACGCCGAAGGCGGCGACTTCCGTGCTGTGGCCAGCGCACTGATCGACGACCTGTATGACTACGCCGAGGGAACAGTTTTCTTCAAGCCGACACTCGCGTTCGGCAAGAACACCTTCCGCAGCACAAAGCGGGGAGCGTTGTCATATTTCGTCGGAGGCGACTCCGACTTCCCGGAAGATACGGGATTCGCACTGAAGCACTGGGTGAAAGTCTGGTACGACAACAACGCTGCTGAGAACGGGGTCCAGATACACGGCAACCTCGCCATTACAATGGGCAACGTCTACCTGCGGAACGCGGCCGGCGAGGAGGTGATGGTGGACAAGACCTTCGTTTTCCGCCGCTGCGCCGACGGCCGGTTGCGGCTCTGCGTGCACAAATCTGCGCTGCCTTACTCACCGGACCGCTGAGACACGAGCGAACCTTCGACCGGATCGATAATAATGCCCGTCAGATTTATTCCGAGCCATGGCGACCTGTTCGGCGGCCTCTCCGCAGGCGTCGTTGCTTTGCCGTTATGTCTCGCGCTCGGCGCCCTCTCAGGTCTTGGCCCGGAAGCCGGTCTCTATGGTGCCATCGTGCTCGGGATACTCGCGGCGCTATTCGGTGGTACGCCCGTGCTTGTGTCTGGCCCGACCGCGCCGATGACGCTCGTCTCCGCGGGCGTTGTCGCCGCGAGCATGCTCCCAAACGGCCAAGTGAATCTCGCTTTCGTCGTCGCGGTCTTTCTGCTGACGGGCGCGTTTCAGGTGCTGATGGGGCTGCTGCGCCTCGGCAGCTACATCCGCTATGTGCCGTACCCGGTGATTTCCGGATTTATGAGCGGCATCGGCATCTTGATTGTCATCCAGCAAATTTTTCCGATGGCCGGAATGGCAGCGCCTTCCTCGGATTCCGCAACGATCCTTGCCCGGCTGCATACGCTGCCCGCGGGATTCGCCTGGCCTGTCGCGCTGCTGGCCGCGGCAACGCTTGCGATCATCTATCTCCTGCCGCGCGTCACGCGAGCGGTGCCCTCATCCGTCGTCGCCCTGGTGCTGGTGACTGGGGGCTCGCTCTTGTTCGGCGTGAACGCGCCGCGCATTGGCGCCATTCCGTCTGGGCTGCCGGCGCTCGTCGTGCCCAAACTCGACTTCACGCAGGTGAGGTTCATCGTGATCGTAGCGGCAGAACTCGCGTTGCTCGGTGCCATCGATTCGCTGCTCAGCGCCTTGCTGGCCGACAACATCACGAAGACCCATCACGCCAGCAACCGCGAACTGATCGGACAGGGCATCGGCAACATGGCCGCGGCGCTCGTCGGCGGGCTGCCCGGCGCTGGCGCCAGCATCCGGACCATCGTCAATATCGAGGCTGGCGGCAGGACACGTTTGTCGGGCGTCATTCACGGCCTATTCCTGGTGGCGGTGCTGCTCGGCCTCTCAGGCGTGGTGCAATACATCCCGAATGCAGTGCTGGCCGGCATCCTTGTCGCAGCTGGCCTGAGCTGCATCGACAGACGTGGCCTGAGCCACATAACAAAGGTGCCGCGGGCCGACGCGGCACTGATGTTCCTGGTTTTAGTGCTGACGGTTTTCTCCGGGGTGATCATCGCCGTCGCCATCGGTCTGATCGTTGCCTCCTTCGTCTTCATGAAGAAGGTCGCCGATCTCTCCGAACAGCAGACCACGATCGGGCTGATGGCAAACGAACCCTGGGCCGACGAGCTTGCCCTCCCCACGGCGGACCGCGAGCACGTGCTCATCAAGCATGTCGAAGGTCCGCTGTTCTTCGGCTTCGCCCGCGGTTTCGCCGACATCGCCCCGCTCGCGCGGAGCGGCAAGGTGCTGGTGCTCCGCATGGACCGGGTCCGCTTTATGGACCAGTCTGGCGCCTACGCACTTCAGGATGCGTTGGCTGACCTGAAGGCCGCGGGCCTGCGCATTCTCATCGTCGGGCTTCCGGTGGCGCAACGCGACATCCTGGAGGCGCTTCACCTCATCCCGGATGTCGTGCCGGAGAAGGACTTGTTTGACGATTTCCCCTCACTAAAGAACGCCCTGCCGCGTGTACTGGCGGAGATCGGTGCGATGAGACACTAAACTTTATTCGCGGCGATCTTGATAACCGACGACCAAGCCGAATGTCGCCAATCAGGAACGTTGGGAGTATGCTACGGGACATTATCCACACAATTCGGTGGCAGACCATGAAGCGCGTCAGACCACTTTTTGGATTTTTAACGTGCCTCAGCCTGTTATTCCTTTTGTCCAATTGCTCCCAAAAACAGGACAGCTCCAGCGAGCAAATGGTTCGCGGGTTGCGCGCGTATAAGGTCGCTGCCAGCGCGGAGAGTCGCGTCCGCCGGTTCCCAAGCGTCCTGCAGCCAGCGGACGTAAGCCGTTTATCATTTGAGATTGCGGGACAATTGCAAGCCATCACCCTTGAGGCTGGTCAAAAAGTTAAATTGGGCGATGTCCTGGCAGAAATCGACCCGCGATCACTGCAGACACAGGTCGAACAGGCCGGTTCCGGCGTGAAGCAGGCTCAAGCACAGCTCGATAATGCCAATGGGGACTTCCAACGAAAACAGGAGCTCTTGAAGAAAGGGTTTGCAACACAAGCCGCATTCGATCAGTCGAATGCGACTTTACTCACCGCAAAGGCGCAACTCGAACAAGCACAACATCAACTCGACCTCGCCAATCAAAATCTCGATCGGAGCAAGCTGCTGGCTCCCTTCAGCGGTACAATTGCCGGTGTCGAGGTGAAGTCGTTCGCGCAGGTCGCAGCCGGTCAGCCGATCGTCACCCTGTATAGTGACGATCGCTTTGAAATTTCCTTTTTGGTACCGTCGGCCACTTTCCAGAGCCTCAAGCTCGGACAGGCGGTCGACGTGAAGGTTGCAGACCGGCCGGATCTTTCCCTGAAGGGTGAGATCAAGGAACTCGGTTCAAAGGCGGAGCAAGTGTCAGCATTTCCCGTGGTGGTGAGGCTCGACAACAGTGCCGCTGGGCTGAACGCCGGTATGTCAGTGGAAGTATCACTGGAGGAGCCCTTGATCGGCGGTGGCAAGGGCTTTTTGGTTCCTCTCACCGTACTCGCCCCCGAAGGTGAGAAGGATCTGCAGGGCAGCGCGACCGTCTTTCTCTATGACAAGGCCTCATCGACCGTCAAAAAGCAAAAGATTACCATTGGCGGCATTCGCGACAATCAGTTGGTTGTCACAGATGGTCTGAATGTCGGTGACCTCGTTGCCTCCGCCGGGGTGTCATACCTGGTCGATGGTCAGAAAGTGAACCTTCTTCCGCTGTCGGAGTAAGTCATCTTGAATTTTTTGACGCGGTTCGGCCTCGCGTGCTCGCGGTTCACCATCACCATCATGGCCGGCCTGCTTGCAGCGGGCATCGCGTTCTATCCCAATTTTCCCAAACGCGAAGATCCGGTTGTCGTCATCCGCACGGCAGTTGTCACCGCACAATTTCCTGGATTGGCGCCGGAACGCATAGAGAATTTAGTTGCCGTTCCCATCGAACGAAAGATTCGAGAGCTTGCCGAAGTCAAGGATATTCGGACGCTGGCGACCGAGGGATCTCTGATTATTTACGTCGACTTGAAGGACGAGGTCGGTAACGTCAACGCAGCATGGCAACGGCTGCGCGACAAGATGGATGACGTCAAAGTTGAGCTGCCGAACGGCGTTATCGGACCATTCGTCAACAGCGACTTCGGCGATGTTTCGATTGCGACGATTGCGATAACGGCTGAAGGGTTTTCGCCACGGCAAATGAAAGACGTTGCAGACGACTTTCAAAAGAAGCTTTATCGAATAGACGGTGTTGCCAAGGTTGAACTTCTCGGCCTTCAGGACGAACGGGTCTGGTTGGAAATCGATACCAGAAAATTGGCCTCGGTGGGCGTTCAGGTCGACACTCTTATCAAGGATCTGCAGGCGCAAAACATCATTTTGCCGGCCGGGGCCATTGACGCGGATGGCACGCGCATTCTGCTGGAGACGTCCGGCGACTTTCCGAATGTGCAGGCCATCGAGACGATGCTGACTCGAGTCGGCACGACCGACAGCTTGGTGCGGCTTGCCGATCTCGTGACAGTACGGCGGGGCTACGTTTCACCTAAGGTCAAGCCAGTATACTTCGATAGACGACCAGCTGCTGTTCTAAGTGTGGTGATGCAACCCGATCAGGACGTCACGCAGCTCGGCAAAAGGCTTCGCACCGCCGCAAGTACCTACGAGGCCAGTTTGCCGATCGGCTACAAGATCGATTTTGCGTCCTATCAGGCGGAACAGGTCAATGCCGCCGTCAACTCGGCGCTGCTTAACGTTGCACAGACCTTCGTTGTCGTAGGTGTGCTTGTTGTCGTTTTCCTCGGCCTGCGGGCCGGATTGATCGCGGCGATGATTGTTCCATTTGCCGTGATGTTTTCCTTCATTGGCATGCGTTTTTTCGGCATCGCGCTCGAACAGGTGTCAATCGCAGCAATCATCATTGCTCTTGGTCTTCTGGTCGACAACGGCGTCGTCATTGTCGAAGACATAGTGAGTAGGATCGGACAGGGCATTCCAGCCGAGGAGGCAGCACTGGCGTCGGGCCAGCAGTATGCCTTTCCCCTATTGATTTCGTCGGTTACCACCGTCGCTGCCTTTCTGCCGCTGTTCCTGCTCAAAGGGTCATCCGGCGAATATGCATTTTCGCTGGGGGCGGTCGTCGCGCTGACGCTGGCCGGCTCGTGGATCGCGGCCTTGTATATCCTGCCGCCGTTGACGGTCTGGTTCACCGGCGGCAACGCCCGCAGTCGGAGTGAAGACCAATCCGAATCGCGTTTCCAAGCGGCTTACGGTTTCGTCCTGCGTATAGCCATCCGCTTGTCGCCGATCGTATTGGGCGCTTGTTTCATACTCGTTGCCCTCTCCCTCGTGCAGTTCGGTCGGGTGCCGAAACAGATGTTTCCGCTCAGCGAACGTAACCAGTTCCTGATCTACATGAACATGCCGGACGGCACGGACATATCCCAAACGGAAGCCAGCGCTTTGTCAGTTTCCAAATGGCTCGCAAATCCCACAGAAAACCCCGAGCTAACAAGCCAGATTCTCTATGTCGGCAGCGGCGGACCGAGGTTCTATCTCACCTTGACGCCAGTTGATGCGGATCCAGCGACCGCTTTTTTTCTCGTCAATACGAAGGACTATCAGGGTGCTGTCCGTGCTGCCGATCGCGCATCGAGATATTTATACGAAAATCACCCGGAGGCTCGCTTCAAGGTTAGGCGATTGGCGATGGGTTCGGTCGAATCTGGAATCGTGGAAGTAGAAATCTCTGGGCCCGACGCCGATCGTCTGCTCGTGCTTGGCGAACGAGTACGATCCTTGTTCCGAAACGCGCCTGGAATTCGGGATAATGAAGATGATTGGGGCAACAAGGTCCTCAAGGCTACGATCGACATTAATCAGGATCGGGCCAGGCAGCTGGGATTGGCGTCAGAGGACATAACGCAGCTGTTGAAGACCTATTTCAGCGGCACTACCGTTTCGACCTATCGAGAGGGCGACAACTCGATCCCGATTGTGCTGCGCGCTGGAGCGGAAACTCACACCAGCATTGAAGGTCTCACGAGTGCCACCTTCGCCCACAATGGAAGTTTGATTCCGCTGGCGCAGATCGCCACGTTGAAAACCGGTCTCGATTTCTCCAAAATACGCCGAAAAAACCAGGAAAGAACAATTACGGTCAGCGGCCGTAGCGCCTCGCTGACGGCTGGAGAATTGCTTGCGGCGATTCAGCCTGGTTTGAACAAGCTCGATTTGTCTGGTGGATATAAGATTAATATCGGCGGCGAAATCGAAAAAAGCGCCGAGACCAATGCGAAACTCGCGGCGGGCATACCCGCCGCGCTCGTTATCATGGTGATTGCGATCATCCTCCAATTCAATTCATTCCGCCGCACATTGCTGACATTCATGACCATACCGCTGATCTTCGTCGGCATCCCATACGGGTTGCTGGCCACGGGGCAGCCGTTGTCGTTCTTCGGCACGCTCGGCATCATCAGCCTCGCAGGCATCATCATCAACAATGCCATCGTGCTGATCGACCAGATCGACATCGAACGGCAAACGTTGAGTTTGCACGATGCGATTGTCGCTGCCTCGCAGAAGCGCCTGCGTCCAATTCTGCTGACATCGGCGACGACCGTTCTTGGCCTGGCGCCGATGGCAATAGCCGGCGGCGCTCTGTGGCAGCCGATGGCTGTGCTGATGATGTCGGGGCTTGCGATCGCTTCATTGCTGACTCTGGTCTTTGTACCTTCCGGTTATTTCTTGTTGTTTCGCCTCGAGAAGGAATCGCGCGCGACATGATATTGATCGACGAGCTGCAGCGGAGTGTGAAGACGCCAGACTCGAGGGTCGCGACGCAGAGCTGATCGCCGCCGCACTTTCGCGCGGCGACCGCGCTGTCGCGCTTGCTGAGACAAGCTCGCCGGGCAGCACTGGAAGGTGATCGAATAGGCGAAATTTTGCTGCACCTGCTCACGGCAGTTATTGGCCCATCGCTGCACTTACCGCGCTGCGAAGGAATGTCGGTTGTTGGGGTAAGAGCGGAAGTGGCTGGCGCACGCGAAACGCTGCAAAAGACCGCCACGTGCTTCGCGTGATCGAATTTGCTCACGACCACGCCCAGCGAGTAATTTTATTTTTTTTTGGCGGCGCCCACACAAGGGTCGCCCGATCTTTTACCGGACCGCGTCCCAACGCCCTGGCGAAATCGTCGTGCCGCCAAGGTCGTACCGCACGTTGCCCCGCGTCGTGCACCGCGAATCGCGCTGTCAATTAGCAACCACGCAGCGACGGGTGCGGCGGCCGAAATTCAGTCTGCGGGGTCCGCACCGGGTCCGCTATGGGGAGCGGAATACCGAGCTAACGGCGCCTCGTCCTAAATAATTGTAAATATGAGTAAATATG
>CAWGJP010000004.1:0-352160 GCA_963822935.1 uncultured Alphaproteobacteria bacterium | reverse complement strand
CAGGCGCAAATGCCCGTGGCCTCGAATCCCGACAGTGCATTTTCGATCCCTTCGCTCACGATCAGCGATAGGCCATCGGTCGGTGGGGAGAGCACGATCGGAAAGCTCTTCGAGAAACCGATCATTATTTTTGCTTTTTCGCTGCGATCGCGGTCGCTTCCGTCAGGGGCGAGACGCGTGATGTGCACGCCTTTGATCTTGTTGTCCGGCAGCACCATGATGCCTGGTTCCGGTTCATCCGGAATGCCGAAGGCTGCGATCAGCGCCGGCGGATACTCTCCGCGCGCCGGCAAAAAGCCGAGCGTCGGAGGAAGCGGACCGCTGTAGGCGCGACGGCGCAAGTAGGTTTCGGCGATCGAGCCGCGAAGGGATTTGCGGGACCGCCACAAGGCGAGCGCTTTGCTCAGCCTCTCCGCCGCGGCATTGCGATTGTGCTCTTCGAGCTCCGCGCGCACATGCACATAGGTCCTAGCATCGACCGGTGGGTTGTCGCGGTCGAGGACATACCCTTTCTCGCCGCACCTGGCGCAGGCATAGGTCATGAAACCCGATGAGGAATGCCACACGCGCAGCACTTTTCGCACTCTGTTCGCTGGTGAACGCCGATCCGGCCCGCACAACGGACAGGCCACGTCATGTACGCCGAATTGTCCATTGATGGTGTGCAGGAGGCCCCGAAAAGTGAGCGCGGTCATTTTGCTGCCAATGCCTTTTGTCTGATCGCCGCCAGCGGCAGCACGCACTACGCGCCGATCGAGCGGAATATCGTATTGATCGTCAATCATGCCGCGCCTCGGACTACTTCGAACGAACGCGAAACTGCCGCGACAGACGAATGAAAATCAGTGTGCCACCGCAATTGAAGCGATCGCGGCAGTGCGGTTAAGCCTGAGCGGCACTCCACGTGCCGCAAACCCACGCATCAATCTCGGCTGCTCGCCAGGCGACGCGCTTAAAGCCGATCTTCACCCGCTTCGGGAATCGACCCACCTTCTCGAGGCGCCAGAGCGTCGTACCGCTGAGGCGCGCGCGGTCGGTCACCTCGTCAATGAGAAGCAGTTCGTGCGGCGAAGGCGGCGCCGGGCGCTGCGTCGCAAGTTGCTTGAGACGTGCTGGCTTCTTATTCCGTTTTGCTGCCATCACCTTTACCTCCAGGAATCGGGCGATGGCACCTTGCAGCTTGTTTCAACGCGTTTCCAAAACAATCGGGTCGGGATATTCAGCCGATTTTCCCGATTGCGCTTGAAACTCGGTGTGCGCGGTCGCGTAACTGCGTCGGGATTGGGCCGGGATATTCAGCAATTTTTTTTCCCGACTGCGCGGCGAATTCGATGAACCCGGCAAGCTCGGCACGGGCAGCCACGTAGTAAGGCAACGCGAGATAGTAGCCCGCGTACAAGGCGTTTTCGGTATACTTTCCGTACCGTTGCGGCGCCAGCGCCCGGAGGGTGGCGATCGCCTGCCGTAGTCCTTTCTTGCCTGCCCGCTTCACACCCATCAACTTCATCGCAGTCTCAACCTCCGCAACGAAGCAAAGGCCCTCGACGCCGGCCCATTTTGCCTTCCGACCTCTGGCTATCTGACCTCCCGCGCGCGGCCGAAGGGCACCGACAGCGAGGCACCACAACAGCTCCGACCAGGTCGCGTACGGAAACTCGTCCAACACGCCAGCGACAGATCTCTCCAATTGTTGCCTATCCCCGGCTGACAACACCAACCAAGGCGGAAGGCATGCGAGCATCTCGCGCATCCGCGGCTCAATACTCTGAGCCCAAATGTCTGCGAATGCCGCCTCCGCCTCGGCAAGCAATATCCGCGCCTTCGATCCCACGAGACACTTCAGCTCTGGGTTCGAGTGAATCTCGTCTACCATTTCTCGCAACCGGGCGACCTGTTCCTGCGCGAACGCAACAGACATGAGCGCAAGCCCCGGGTTTTTTTGCTCCCACGCCATCAGGGCAAATTCCGGACGTTGTCGGCGACCGGATCGGTCTGCTCGCCGAGCGCCGCCACGATCGCGTTACCAATTCGGTCAGACGCGCGGCGCAGCGGATCGTCGCCGAGATGTGCGTAGCGCGCGGTGGTGTCGGCATGCTTGTGACCGAGTAGCTTGCCGATGATCGGCAGGCCAAGGCCGGCGCTGGCGCCGATGCTGGCGTGCGTGTGCCGAAGGTCGTGCAGGCGCACATCTTTCAGTCCGGCGTGATGCTTGACCAGGTCCCACGGTTTTTGAAGATCCGCGCGTGGCTTTTTCGGATCGTCGCCGAGTATGACGAATTCGCATCCGCGAATCCTCGGCACCTCGGCGAGGACCTGCACCGCCGGTGCGTTCAGCACGACGGTCTTTCGCCCGGTCTTGCTGTCCGGTAGCAGCAAGAGGCCTCGCTCGAAGTCCACCTCGCTCCAGCGCAGCTGCAGGATCTCGCGCAAACGGCAGCCGGTGAAAAGCAGCAGTCGAAACGCCGCAGTCACGTGCTGCGACAGCTTCGTCTTCCGATTTTCCGGCTTGCGATCGTGCCTACTCGCGGCGCGGCCGCTCTCGCGCGACCACGCCAGGCCCGCGAGCTCTCCGGCGCGCAAAACCTGACCCAGGCGCCCTAGTTCATCAGTGGAAAGGTAACGCTCGCGCCCCTGTTCGCGAAACTTCTCGATGCCGCGCGCAGGATTGATGCCGTTAGCGGTCAGTCGCCGCCGCGCCGCGAACGTATAAACGCCCGAAAGGGCGACGATCGCACGGTTCGCCGTAACCGGCCGCCCGCGCTTTTTGCGCGTCGAAGTGCCGATTGCGCGGTGAAGATTATCGACGGCGCCAGGCGTGATCTCGTGCGCCTTCTTCGAACCGAGCCGCGGGGCGACAAGTCGCCGTAGATAATGGGTATAGAGCTCCACCGTCCTCGGCTTCTTCTTCGGCCGCACTTCCTCCCGCAGATATCGATCGATCAATTGGGCGAGTGTCGGCTCTTCGCGTTGTGCAGCGAGGGTGCCTTGGGGATCTCCGCCCCCCGACACCTCTCCCCGGATGAGATCGGCGCGCCGGCGGGCCGCCGCCAGGCCGACGGACGGATAGTCCCCAAGCCCGATTGGCGCCGCGCGCCGCCGCCTTTGGGACGGTAGCGAAACGTCCAGGTCGCTCGACCGCTCGAAAACACACGAAGCGCCAAGCCCCGCGCGAGCCCGTCACGCAGTTCGGTTACTCCCTTCACCGGCGGTTTGAGATTTTTCAGCCGCGCGGACGTGAGCTGTCTGGTTGGCATCGCGATTTTTCCGTCGTTGGGTCCCCAGTGGGTCCAAGAATCACGCAATGCACTGAAATTGGCTGAAACGATTAGAGCCCAAGAAGACGCAGCGCCGCAATAACTTTCTGCGCTATGTGGAGCGATCGACGGAATCTGAAAATCGTCTCAGATCATCTGGGGGACTGGGGGTCCCGAGTTCAAATCTCGGCGCTCCGACCAACTTATCCTTGATATTCAAGGATATCTGAGGCCGGCCGAACGACCTGCTTCCACGCACGTCTTCTTTGGAAGCAATATGGAAGCAAAAGTAAGCCAGAACTTCCCGGTTAAAAGCGATGCGCTGACGTCGAAGTGAGTAGCGGCTTCGCGATCGCTGTACGCTGCTGCGGCTTGCCGGGATCGCGATAAACCCGCCTCAAAGAAGAGGGAACAGACACCGTGCGATCATATCGGTCATCTAGACGCCTCGGGTCCTCGTCTTTTGCGTAGAGGGGCAACCGTGGCAGAATCCCGCTTTCCGTCTCAGCCTCGCCCCGCGGTGGCGATATTGCCAACGCCGTCATTGCGCTGCAGATAACGCTGTCCTTGAGCGGGTGCCGTGCCTGCCGCAATAGCCGACCGGGGATCTAGGCCGCCTGTAGGTCCACGGCCAGTTCGAGCGCAGGAAAGTGGACAGTGCTTTCAAATTGATAGCCGCACATTTCACAAGACCATAAGTGCCGCGCGCAGAGCTCGGACAGATATTCAGACCATTCCGGCGCGATGATCAGAGAGCCGCACTGCGCACACTCGTTTGCTGCTTTACGCTTTGCTGACATAGGACGCTCCCTCGACGTCCCCAACACCTCGAAGGCATTAGGCTCCCGTGAGTTCGCGCAAATCAAGACAGCAGCACTGTCTCTTGCTGCTCTGCACTATGCCGGCGAGCGGACTAGGCGGCGCGCGCCTTCTCTGCCAAATACGCAATCGCCGTTTGTCGCGCTTGTCCTTGGTCACGGGACGCTTCGTCGCGCGTCACGATGCCGTTCGCTCCGACAAAAAACATATAGGTTTCGCCGGTGCGCCGACAGGTAACAAAAATGCACGGTTGTTTGTATTCCGTCACTTCGAACATTTGCCCACCCCAGTGGCGATTCTGAGTGAGCGCAATTCCGAGCCCCAAAGATTAAGATCGCCTTTCAGCCCGGTCGCGGGCGGCCAAGTCCGTTCCGGTTGGCCGCGTTTAACGACTCGACTCCTTAGGTTTGAGTTCCTATTAAGTGCATATGTTGCGTATGCGTAGCCGCAGTCTGGCGGCCTTTGTCGAACCGTGCCTTCCATCCCCCGCCAAGCGACCGCCGGCCGGGTCGAGCTGGATTCACGAGATCAAGCACGACGGCTTCCGGATCATGGCCCGGCGCGATGCCGTCGGCGTCCGGCTCTTCACTCGCAACGGACATGATTTCACGGCGCGGTTCCCGTTCGCCGCTGCGGCGGTGGCGGCACTGCCTGGCCGCTCGTTCGTGATCGACGGCGAGGCGATCGTCACCGACGACAAAGGTCTGGCGGTGTTCGATCTCGTCCGCCGGGCACGCCACGGAGAAGACGCCGTGCTCTGCGCCTTCGACTTGATCGAGCTGGACGGTGAGGATCTGCGCCGCCGCCCCATCGAGGATCGAAAGCGCAAGCTGTCGCGGCTCATTCGCACCCCGCGTCCGGGTATCGTTCTCAATGAGCATTACGAGGGCGACGGCGAGATCGTGTTTCAACACGCCTGCCGGCTCGGCTGCGAGGGCATTGTGTCCAAGCGGCTCGGATCACCGTATCGTTCCGGCCGGGCGGATTGTTGGGTGAAGGTGAAAAACCCGAAGGCGCCAGCGGTGAAGCGTGAGGCTGAGGAAGACTGGGGTCGTTGACCGTGGCCGCTTCCCGGCGCCTTGGCCGATCGACAATTAATAATCGTGCGAGACGGACTGTCTGTCGCCGCGAAATCGTCTCGCTTGCGTCGCGAATCATAGAAAAGATCAACTCGATGATTGATCCATACGCGCCAGAAACGATTGAGGGCGTGCGGAAGGTTCTCGGCGGCCTCGATCATACCATCAAGGTCGAGATTGGACCCGGCATACCGCTGGCCGCAAAGACTGTGTGGGACCTTCGCGCCCGCACGACTTGGCCGCCCGGCCTACGCTTGACAGTTCCCAGCGGTCCTGAAGAAAGGATCGTAAAGGTCGAGCGTCGGCGGTGACCAAGTCCCGCCGCTTCCCGCCGCCCTTTATGGCGCGTCGTAGTGGTCGTGAAATGGCGCACCAATAGTAGATAATTTACTCGAATCGGCTGGAAATAACGTCTCTGCTGACACCGATTTGGCCAGATGGGGTAGTGGGCTATTTTGATTGTGGCGGCCGGCCGATGTGAGCCGGGCAAAGCTGACCGATGGCATAAGCCTCTAAAAGCAGGCGCTTACGCGGATTCCCAATAATCCGATAGCCGAACGTGTAGCCCTTGCGCCTGAGTTTTTCTCCATGGCCCTTGAGATATATTCCCGTAAATGAAGAACGGTTGCTCAAATGGTTTCCCAAACGTTGGTATATGCCGTTCTTTCCGGTTGGCGTACATCCGACATGAAGCGGCCTGCCCGAGGGGCTATAAATCACATAGACGCCAGCTTTTTTCGGAGCGTCTACTACATTTCCGGTTTTCGGGAATGACCTAGGCTTCGCTTCCTTGAGTTTGACGAACAATACTTTGATATTTTTTTGCTCGCGCCTGATCATTGGGTGGCCTCCCATGCTTCCAGCACGTCCACCATATCACCAATTTCCCAAAGGCGATCGGTAACGCCGGCAGCCATTGCGGGCGTAGTCCGCAGCGTCTTATGGATACGCACAAAATTGTAGTACATCGCGAAAAGCGCGACGGAATGCGCGTGGTTTTCGATCTTCTTTGAGAATGCATTAGTTAGTCGCGTAAATCGGCGAGTGTGCATTCGAACGCTGAGATTTGATCGCTCAGAATAGGACGTGCTGACGTACTTTGGGTCGGGATTGCCTTCAACCCGATGCTTGACCGCGCCGATGCACTCAGCCGGGCTGTAGCGCTTCTCGCCTTCTAACGAGGGGCCATAAACCTTGACCAGCATCGCGTAATCGATGTCAGAACCAAATGCGCCCTCGACTGCCTCTAGATACGCCTTATGGCCGTCACTAGTCAGTTGTACGCGGTTTGCGAGCCGTGACGCCAAGTCCTCCATAAAGATCATGGCCGCGTCGCTGTCGCGGCCACCAACGAACCATGACGGGATCAGCTTGGTATCCGCGTCGATTGCCGTCCAGGTCCACACGTCGCCAGCGTTCGGCGGGGCCTTCTTGGCGAACGGGACATTCTTTTGCTTCGCATAGACGAACGCCCAAATCTCATCGACTTGGACGCGCTTGCAGGTCAGGTTTTGGAACACGCGATCCTGATACCAAGCGGCGGCTTGGCCCGCGTCAACCAAAAGGCGGCTTACCGCTTTCTTGCTCGCACCGGTTAAACGGGTTACGGCGCGGATAGAATTGCCCTCGCACAGCAGGTGCAGGATACGGGCGCGGGCTTGACGATCTAACTTATTCATAAGTACTCTTATGCTTGAACTGAAATTGGTTGTCAATAGGCAATATTACACTATGTGTAACAGTGACGTTGACAGTTTTCCGACTCATGCTATATAGAGGGCGTCCATGGACGTGACCTTCAAAGATCAGTCCCTGGACCGGCTCGAAACCGATGCGGGCTATAGCGGAGGTTTTGGGGACGCAATCGTAAGGGCGTACCGAAAGGCGATGCAGCACATCCGCGCCGCGACCGACGAGCGAACCTTCTACGCGCGGCGGTCATTTCGGTTTGAGAAGTTACTGGGACAGCGCGAAGGCCAGTTTTCAATGAGGTTAAACGATCAATGGAGGCTGATAATTGAATTGAGGGCAGAGGGAGCGAAGAAGGTTGTTCATGTTGTGGAAATCGCCGACTACCACTGAGGGGGAGAGTGGAGACATGCCAAACCGAACGCCTGCCGAAGTTTTTGCGCCGGGCGAGTTCATTCGAGAGGAACTAGAGGCTCGCGGATGGACGCAGGGAGACCTTGCCCAGATTATGGGCCGTCCGTTGCGTTTGGTGAATGAACTAATCGCTGGGAAGAAGCAGATTACGCCAGATACGGCGCGCGGTCTCGCCAAGGCATTTGGCGACGATGATGCGCTTTATTGGATGAACCTCGATAGTGCGTATCGTCTTTCGCAGACCAAACCAGTGGACGAATCCGTTGGTCGCCGCGCAAAGCTATATTCGCTTTTTCCTGTTCGCGAGTTGATGAAACGTAACTGGATTGAGTTGTCTGATAACCTTGATGTGATAGAACATCGAGTTTGTCGCTTCTTTCGCATCAGTAATATTGATGAAAAGCCCGCTTTTGCGCACGCCGCTAAGGCCGCTCAATACGATGAGCGAACGTCATTACAATATGCGTGGCTATTCCGCGCGAAGGAACTTGCCGAAGGTGTGCACTCGGCTCCGTACTCTGAAAAGAAGCTACGACTGGCGATCGCGCAGCTAAAAACATTGTTGGTAGCGCCAGAGGAAATAAGACAAGTACCGCAGATGTTGGCTGATGCCGGCGTGCGCTTCGTTGTTGTCGAATTTATTCCAGGAGCCAAAATCGACGGTGCGGCTTTTTGGCTGGACGATGATTTGCCCGTGATTGCGCTATCGCTTCGCTTCGATCGCATAAGCAACTTCTGGTTCGTGCTGCGACATGAAATTGAACATGTGCTGCAACGCGATGGGGCTAGAATAGATGTGGAGCTAACAGAGAGCATACAGCGCAAGGATGTTCTCCCGATTGAAGAAACTCGTGCCAATGACGCTGCTACAAATTTTGTAGTCCCCGCAGATGAGTTAGAAAGTTTCATTTTGCGGGTCAGGCCGCTTTATTCGGAGAAGCGGATTATGCTGTTTGCCAAACGAATTGGTGTCCATCCTGGACTTGTTGTTGGGCGCCTCCAATTCCGAGAGGAAGTCCCTTACACGCATTTTCACAAGTATCTAGTGAAGATCAGGGAAATCGTCACACAGACAGCCCTTACCGATGGGTGGGGCACTATTCCCCCAACACAGGGATAAAACGGAGCCGTCCTATGGCTAACTTCAACGATCAGTTGTTGCAAATTGTTGAGGACTATCGCGCCGCAGGCGGTGAGTGGCCTGCGAGTAGAGAGCGAATAGCGGAATGGGCCATAGCCAATGACCGCTATCGGCTTACAAGAGGCATGGCGGTCGCACAGTGCGCTGAGAAGCTTTCTCGCGCTATGGGCTTGGAACATGTGAAAGATCAGAAAGGCAGAAGCGTTCGGAAATATTATGCGGCGCGAATCCGTGAAAACGGACAACTTGTTATGAAATGGGATGATCTAAATGCCGAACGTCCTTTCATGCTGATTGCTGCGGCGAATTGCCGGAATCAGGTTTTAGGACAATGCTGGCAGCTTAAGAATGATATCGATAGCTACAATGATCGACGTTGCCCCAATGAGCCCATCCAGATGGATTTCAATTTCAATGTGGACTTAGAGGAATTGGCCCAAGAGAACGAGGCGGCTTAATCACCTGGATTTTTTCCATCGCGTCTGTGCCGCTAGTCGTGCAATGTCGGCCCGCTGTTCGGGGGTTAGCTTCAAAGCTCGCGCTCTTCCGCCCTTCGGGCCACCCACTTTGCCGCGGGCTATTCGACTGGCGCTTTTCCCTCGTTCTGCTGCCGTCGGCTCGCAATCCTGTACTTCGCCGCTGGCAATATCGATCATGAGCTTGGCGAGTTGTGCCGGATCACGGGGGCGTTTTGGGGGCTTGTCGGGCATTATGTAAGTATGCCGGGAAAGCCGTCACGTTTCCAGGGCTGCCTTATTCAAAGTAGCCCACTACCCCAGATGGCTTGGGCAATGGATTACGTAGAACATGTGAAACAATGCATGCTTTGGGCGGAAACGGCTGAGACGCACGAAGCGTTCGAGGCTTTTCTCGCTTTAGCGGAGGTTTGGCGAAGGATTGCGGATCTGGGGCATCAAGCTTCGGCGCAAGGCGATGCCTTCTTTACAGCGCAGCCGCAGCAAAAACCTCGGCTTTGTCGGCAAGCCGTCTGTCTTGACTCTCAGTTTGACGGAGCTCGGCTGTAACGTGCCAGCTATCGGCTATCGCCAACCAAGATTGCTTTTCGTCCTCGGTTTTGGAGTCTTTTGCCCTTTGCTCGCATTCGGCAGCGCGGGCTTTGAAGATATCGAACTCATACATGCGGCCATTTTGCCGCGGAAATCCTAGCAATTTCTTGCCGCCCAATTGTTGCGCGCACCGAAGGCCCGCTCCTAGGGCGAGCGGTGCCTAATGCACAGCCCGATGTTTTATTTAATGGCGGCGGTGACATTCGAGAACGTAGTATTTAAGCTCGTGCCAATCCCCTGCACGGCGGCCACTATCACAATCGAAACAAACCCTGCGATCAGGGCATATTCGATGGCGGTTGCTCCGGCTTCGCTCTTGCAGAACCGGCTGACAATTAGCGCCATGGTCAATCCCGATTTCAGTCAACTCGCGTCGGGCGATTATATCTTCGCCGTCTTATGCAGCCCTAAAGAACAATGAGAGTTTTTACCTAGATTGCCCGGCAACCGTCATTTTTGATCCCGGCGCCGGCTTTGCAATGGTCGAGCGCCCGCGGCGGTCGCGGGCGCTCGTGGGTTGCTCTGAAAGGATATTAGCAGTTGAGAATGGGCCTCAATCACTCTCACTAACCGCCGCTAACAACACAACTATACCATGTTTTTTTACGACCGCATCTGAAACACTAAACGTTGGTTAAAATCGCAGTCGGAGAAAACGTGCAAGCGGCTACCAGCCCGCGCCTTCACTCGCCAAGGACGCGCCGCCGATGCTCCTCGCGCATCTCGTCGGCGATGCTAGTGCGCGACAGCCGCACGAGCTCGGCTAACGGCGCATTCGGCCGACATGAGCGGCAGGACAGCGCCGCGACGAGGCTGATTACGTCAGCGATGATCAAGCGCAGCCTGGCCGACCATTCTTTCCCGTGCTGCCGAAAACCACGTCAGGTAACTCAAGGCGGCTCGGCGCGCCTCATGCAATTGCGAAAGGCCCTTGCCATGTGCCCGCGAGCCCACGGCGATTTTATCTGAGTCCAGGCGCCACGGCGAGGCCAAGAAAAAGCCCGGCCAGCATTGCCGGCCGGGCCAAGTCCAGTCTGGGGTACGCCCCAAGGAGCGGGGCAACATCGAACACTTTATACGATCGCAGCGACGTCGCTGTGACACGGGTCACATGGCGGGCGATGTAGACTAGGCTCGTTGCGGACCAAGGACGCTGAAGCACAGCGGGACGCAGCGCTAAAGATCCTCGCCGAAGCGGCGCCGGCTGCGCCTAACATGCGTTGATCCGGGAAACACCGTCAGTTGGGGTTAGGGGCTTCCAGATGAAAATGTTCGAGCTTAAAGACGTGGTTTCGTTATTGCGTAGTGAGGTCAGGCGTGTTGGCAGCCAAGCCGCATTCGCCAGAAAAAGCGACCTCCGGCGCGTTGAAGTGAATAGGGCTCTTACCGGCGCAAGGTTGCCATCCCACGCCGTCATCGACGCGCTCGGGCTCGCCCCCGTTTATGTTTTCAAGACTGATCTGCCGCGGCGTAGCACGCATGGCAGGCGGCAGAAGGGACGGCTGCTAGCAAGACAGCATTGCTGACCTAATAATCGGACGCTCACTCAGTATCAAAGGCGCGCTTTGCCGCCCCCGCCCTTAACCTTAGTCAATAAGGTATACCGCAGTTTCACATTGCATGGTGGTCGGGCCGTACCTTTTATTGATTGACCTAGAAGCCAAATGGACGGGCTGTCTGCGATGTGCGCACAAAGCGTTTTCCGCATTATGGTAGTTACCGGTTCAACCGTCGCCCTGATCAGCTTCGCGATCATGGTCGCACACGGGTAATTCAGGCGCAGCAGTGCTTCGCTTCGCCAAACCTTCACGATCACAACATGGATGACCAGGACAAGCGCCCTCCTCCGTGCCCTGTCTGTGGCTGCGCAATGTCGTTTATTAGTGCCATCCCAAAAGTCGCGTCGCTTCCTGAGCTGCGAACGTATAGGTGCGCTCCTTGTGGAACTCCCACCACACAGGAGATATCTGGCAGCGGAACCAAAGACCGGCGAGGCAGGTTCTAATATTGTGTCTGCGTATTACGGCCCCGGTCCAGAGCTGGAGCCGTTTTCTTTTGTTCTTTTGCACAAAAAAGGGCCCCAGCCGCGAAGCCGGGGCAAGTTATGGTGCCTGCCATCGTCCGCGCGCGCAGGGAGAAAGGCGCTGCAGCAGACGATTTTCAAACTTTATCTGATTCGCGGGTCGCTGGCGCGGTCCTCCCAATTCGAAAACTGAGGAAGCTAAGAGTCTCGACTCGAAACGATCCATTTAATTTCAAGGCCTTGCGAGCCGTCGCGTGAGGGTACGGATGTGAGCGACGAAGACCCAGGCGACGGCGCTGGCGATGGTAGTTTCGAAGTCTTTTGCGAGCCGACGGCATCGACCGAGCCAGGCGAAGGTTCTCTCCACTACCCATCGACGCGGCAACACTTCGAAGCCGGATGCCTGATCGGAGCGTTTGATGATGGCGATCGTCCAGGTGCCGATCTTGCGCAAGGCGTCGCGAAGCTTGTCCCCGGCATAGCCGCCATCGGCGAAGACGTGGCGCAGCCAGGGATACAGGGAACGGATCGATGACAGTACACCCACCGCGCCGTCACGATCCTGGATATCAGCTTGGTGGACCTGCAGGCCGACCAAATGACCTTCGGTGTCGGTGACGATGTGGCGCTTACGGCCCTTGATCTTCTTGCCTGCATCAAACCCGCATGGACCGCCGCTTTCCGTAGTCTTCACCGATTGGCTGTCGATGACGCCGGCGGTCGGGCTCGCCGCGCGCCCGGCGTTCTCGCGCGCTGCCATCACTAGCATGTGGTTGATGGCCACAAACGTTCCGCTGCGCGACCACTCATAAAAATAACCTTGCACGGTCGACCGCGGCGGGAAATCCCTCGGCAATTGCCGCCACTGACAACCGGTCGAGGCCATATACAGGATCGCGTTCACAACCGCGCGCAGATCGGTCTTTCGTGGCCGACCGATCAATCGACGCGGCGGCATCAGAGGCTCAATCAACTTCCACTCCGCTTCCGTCAGGTCGCTTGCGTAACGCAGTCCGTCCCGCACCTAGTGCGGTCGAGTGATTTCGGTCCAGGCCATCGTGATCTCCCTCGAATCTTCGCAAATCCGATGGAATCACAACCTCCTGAAATCACTCACTTCCTTTTCGGTCAGGCTCTAAGAACGGCCCACCTGTAGAACGAGCGGAGGTCAAGTCCCCCTGGCTCGCCCAAGCAGCCGCCAAAAACCTGTGAAATGTCCAGGGAAAACCCAGGCATGCGCGCTTCGCGCTGTTGCCGAACCACGCAAAGCACACCACGATCCCATGAGCGCCGTAGCTCAATAGGATAGAGCGCCATTGCTGGCCGACCTCGATCGGCTTACCAAGGCTCTGGGTCTAAGCAATTCGGAGATTAGGAGCGTGGAGGTTACGGGTTCAAGTCCCGTCGGCGCTCCATCCACAAGGAACGGCCCCATGAGCGAGAATGAGCCGATCGAAAACGCCATCCGCCAAATTGACAGTTACATCACCGAAGCGTCGTCCCAGCCTCGCTCCGATGGGCAGCCTCCAGGCCCAAGCCAAAGAATACAAACACTTGGACAACAAAAAGTCGGATCGTTCACACCGCTGCTTGATTTTCAGAACGAACAATCTGTGCAGGAGATTGCAACGCCGCTATTGCCGAATGAGTTTTGAGGAGCGGCCGCTAGTTCCAACTTTGCGTGGCTGAGTGCGAATCAATCCGTCGGACTGACGTTCTAGGCCAGCGTCAGTTTGCAGATGGTTTTAGGGGAAAAGCTTGGGCCCCGGCGCTGCCGGGGCCATTTTTTAGCCTGCATCATCATAAGTGTGGCCCCGACCAGGGTGCTAGAGCCGGAGCCACCGGCCAAGTTCAGCGATCTGGGAATACCGAACCCGCCGTTGGTCAAAACGGCAAATGGTCTTCGGTTCCGAGAAACCAAAGACCGGGATGCGAGTTTCACCCGGTGATTGCTCCGGCAGTCTGTCACCTCGAAGTGCATAGACACTGCGGCCCCGGTCCAAAGCTGGGGCCGTTTTCTTTGGCTCAGCGCGCGAGATGTATGGCGTAAAAGACAATGCCGACCATCACGACGATTATGATGATCGCGACTGCGGACGACCATCCGCTGTATCGGCCCCGGTCCTGCCGACCAAACCGATCTTCACTCGTTGGGCGTTGTTCATCCGGCATCGTCGTACCGTCAGAGATAGTTCGATGTATGCCGCAACGGCGCATCCTATACCCGTTGACTCTCCTCTCCAATTGAACGCTGGCTGAACGGTGGGGGCGGCTCGGGAGATTATCATGTAGCCGCGCGTAAGCGGCGCTCGCGCCATCGCCGGACGGCTCACTGCCGGCCGATAAAGTGCAAGTAAGTTTCGGCAAATGCAAAGAAAATCCGAGCGTCCGCTTTAGGCTACGCGCAAGGAGTGTCCGATAGGTGTTTTTACTACCGGGCGGCCCCGCCGAGAAGCGTGGAGCGCACATCATGTCGTTGGACGAAAGACGCCAAAGCGCGCGCCAGGGTGTTTCCTGTCTGGCGAAGATCCAACTCGATAACGGCACGCCCCCACTCTACTGCATTGTTACCGACACTTCCGATGGGGGCGTCCGGGTGCACTCAAACGGATTCCACGTTCCCGATGAATTCACGTTGCTCTTGTCCGGTCACGGGCCAGTGCAAAATGGCACCTACAGGGTGATCTGGCGACGCGACGAGGAAGTTGGCGCCAAGTTGATCAGAGGTGGCTAGCTATGAACTTGGAAGAAACCTTTAGCGTCGCTTTGTTCGGGCTAGGGATCATTGTCGCCATCGCCCTCCTCCTGATGATACAGCTGCCGCATTAGAGCTCCAGTCTTGGAGACTGGGGGTCGCGAGTTCGACCCTCGCCGCTCCGACAAACAAGTCCTTGATAAAATGAGAATTTGCTTTTCGCAGAACCGCGTGATTCCATCCGGCTTCGCTTTGGAAGCAATATGGAAGCAAGAGCGATGGTGCTCTGCCCCTAGGCCGCGACTTCCGCACGCTCTGTAAGCGCCAACCCGCGAAGGTATTCCGCGGCTCTGCAGGCCCTGTTGCACGCTGTGAAGAATGCCCGTTTGTCTGCCTTCAACAGCTCAATCCAGGAAGCGATGTAGCCCGCATTGCGCACATCGCCGTCAAAACCGAATTCTGCACAGAGGAAGGCCGCGCCCAGTTCGGCAACCAGCTCTTCGGCTGCATAGGCACGCTCGCCAAAGCGATGCTTTAGGTCACGGTCGAGGCGCGACTTGTGCCCTGTCCAATGCGTCAATTCGTGAAAGGCGATGTTGTAGAAGTGATCGGCGCCCTTGAACGCCTCGAAGCGCGGCAGACTGATGTAGTCGCCGCCAGGCGCATAATAGGCTTCGTGTGTTTAGGCGTGGAATAAGGACCCCGTTTTCGGGGTGATCGGCGTCCAATCGGGGCTCTGACGCACTCTCGATGACGGCCAAGTCATGGGTCGCCAATTAGCCTGGCCTGAAGGAGGTCGAGCTTGGCACGCCCATACATTTGCCGTTTGACGAGCTTGAGCTTGGTGATCTGAGCCTCCACTTGGCCGTTGGACCACGGCTGAGTGATTCCGGCGTGCACCGCTGCCTTGTCGCGGGCGATGCCATTTGCAAACGAGGCGATCAGGCTCCCCTTGGATTCGATAATCCAAGCTTCGAGTTCGGCCTCGGTCTTCCCCCGGATCATGGCCTGAAAGCGATCGACGAGTGCGCGAGCATCGGCCAAGGTCGGAACGCCTTTCTCGATGGCGGCGACTGTTACCGTCTCGGACTTGGTCAGGTGATCCCGTTTTGTTGTCATCAACTTCGCTATCGTCCTGGCGGCCGGGATCCTCTGCAGTTGTTGATCGCTGGCTTTATTTGCGCGGCGTCGGCGCGTTGCCCATTCTGAGACCACGCGGAGCGAGCCCTTGAAGCCGAGTGCTATTAAGCGGCGCCAGAGCTCGGTGCCATTGCGACAGCCGCCGGTCCATTGCGCATCCAGGAACGGCAGGTGGCCGTCGAGCGTGCTCTGACGGGTCCGGAATACATCATTGCCTCCGCCGCGGCTGATCTGGCGGACAAGGTTGCGGCTGTGGCCCGTCCGACGGACGATCTCCTTGAGCGGGACTCCGTTCCCGACAAGAGCGGCAATTGCAGCATGGGCGTCCCGGCGCCGCAGATAGCCCTGATATCGCAGACTTTCCGCGCAGGTCAGCAGCTCCGGATTGATCGTCGTCGCGCCGATCGCGACGCGGATTGCGCGCATGGAGCGGCGCACCGCGTCAAGGAACGCTGCGCTCGCGTTTTCCATCAGGTGCCAGCGGTCTGCGACCTGGATGGCATCCGGTAACGCCTTGTCCGCGGCCTCGCCATAGCAGCTTAGGGTATGCTACAAGCACAGAGGTCGGGAAGAATTATTGGGCAAGGCAATAAAGTATCTTCCTCCAAAAGCGGGCCGCGGGCCGGATGACCGCAAGAAAATCGCAACACGGACACGAGCAACTCGGCAATCAACTCTTGACGGCGCTGACAGTCTTCCTTTCATTCCTCCTGTTTGTGGCGGCCCCTCTCCAAGCGAACGGAGTTTTGTCGGCACCGTGGTTTGGACTTCTCTTTGGACTCCTGCTTATCCCTGCAGGGTTCCTTGTATCGGGCAACCGGCTCGCCGTCGTATTGATATTGGTTGCTATGGCCGTCAATGCGGCCGGTGTAGTGATTGGCTGGCGACAGCCCTCAGTCATGGACAAAACCCTCGACGCGGTGTCATGGCTACTCGCGGGATTAACGCTAAGCGCCGTTGTTGCTGGTGCCGTATTCGCACCGGGTAAGGTAACGACCCATCGGATCATCGGCGCCGTCTTGTTATGTCTCATTATCGGGCAGATATTCGCTGCACTGATTGGTCTGGTGACCCTACTTGAGCCCAATGCGGTCACCAATCTTGAGCCGCTAAATAATAATTTTGCCGGGAGCCTCATCTACTTTAGTTTGGTGACGCTGACCACGACCGGCTATGGGGACATTGTCCCACTGCATCCCTATGTACGTAGCCTCGTCAATATTGAGGCCGTCATCGGCCAACTGTATCCGGCAACGCTACTCGCCCGACTAGTAACTCTTGAACTTCAAGGTCGGCACGACGCCTAACCGTAAGCCGCGATTTCCTGCTGCGCAAGTTGATCGAATAAGCCGTCGCAATTCGTCAATGTGTCTATGGAGGCCACGATGTCCCTTATGGGCGGCCCAAAACCGAACACGCGCCTTCATAACGGCACGCATCGCGTGTCCACAGCGCCAAAACTCCAACCTTGAGCGGTCAGTCGCAGGTGTTATTAACGGCTTGGCCGATACCTCGACCGCGCCTCAACATCTCGCATCCACGTCTTCAGA
The DNA here is from genome assembly GCA_963822935.1 of uncultured Alphaproteobacteria bacterium. Lineage (GTDB taxonomy): Bacteria > Pseudomonadota > Alphaproteobacteria > Rhizobiales > Xanthobacteraceae > BOG-931. The sequence continues at coordinate 335,289 of CAWGJP010000004.1, read as the reverse complement.
ACCTTCCTCGCAAGCGTCTTATCAATGTGCGGACCGATCAGCTTCTTGAACGCGAACGCAGTCTGCTCATATTCGACTTCACACTGCTCCGCACGATCTTTGGGGAGGAAACCTTTTTCGACTACATCAGCAAACAGCTTTTGATCGGAGCCGTAAGCAACGCACAACACATTGAAGAAGCGCTGCGCGGGAATGCCATGCTCGTCCGAGAATTTCTTGATTTCGAGCGACACCTGCGGATTTTCAACATCCGCTTTGTATTGATAGGCGGATCCAAGCATCAGGCGGTGTGAGTAATCTCTGCCCAGCTGCAGCATGATATAGGCAGAAAACATATCAGCCGCATCCTCTTCTCGTCCGAGGATCGGAACTTTCAGCAAATCGAAAACCGCGTGGCCGGTTTCATGCAAAAACACATCAAGAAATGGCCCGACGATTGTATCTTCTTGCGTGACGCCACTCGGGAGCGTCTGCTCCGGTACCTTTTTTAATATGTCGTGCAGAAATTCATAACAAACAGTAATGACGCCATCTTCATACCATGCATTTGACTCACCCTTGCAGCCCGACACCTTAAGTACAAGCGGCTGTGGCAGTCGGATAGGGCTGAGCAAATCCTGTAACCGTTCCAGCGCTCTAGCTGCTTTAGGCGTTCGTAGATCGGCTGATATTCGGAGTTTACCGGCGGCACGTACTGGATACGAACTTGGCGCGTTTTGTCCTGGACGGCTTTCGCTGTAGTCGCACAAGCCGCGCCAAGCGTGAATGCAAAAATCCATACCTGGGTTATCCGTTTGATGATCATTGCCGTTTTCCGGAAGTGGGCGCCGGTCACGACCGATGCGAGGACACTTTGAAATTGTCACTCAGGGCAGGCAGAATGGGCTACTTTGCAGTAGCTCCTCAGCCGCTTTCGCTTATTTTTCTGGCGTGTGCGGATTACCATCTGCCTTTTTCTTCTTGTAGCGCCGATCCTGACGTCGATCACGCCGATTTGCGCCGGCAACGCTCACGGCTGAAGCTGGATTGCCGACGCGGGCCTTGGCGTCAGTCGCGGTCATCACCGTCACAGGCACGACAAGGCTCAATGCAGCCGCCAAGCCTAAGATCGAAAATGTCTCGCGACGCGAAGTCATATCCGATTTTATCTTTTCTCCCATCGAAACCTCCTGTTTGGCTTTGTGAGGCTAGCCGAGATGGCCGCTGTCGAATTTGATGCATGTCAAAAAGAGGCCGATCCTTCTTTGGCCGTGAATATTCATCGGAATGTCGCTGATGGGTCACGAACGACCGATTTGCGATCTCCGCGCAATGTCGGCTCGTCCCTCAACTTCAGACGTATTGCTGTCTCGCAGCAAACGACGTTCAGGGGCCAATTGCAGACATTGTGCCTGCAGTTTCAATACAATGGAGAAATGCTTGCCAACTGAGGCGATCAAGCACAACCAGCGACCGGGAAGCCAACTATGAATGAGTGTATCTTTGTCGAAGTGCTTGATGAGATCGCACGAGGGTGTGCGGCGGCAACGCCTGGCCCATGGAAATCGGAAGGCAGAAATCACACCGCTGGCGGCAGTTTCATAATAGCTGGCCCGAATTCGGACAAGAGGCGTCTCGGTGATAGTCTGCCGGGTCCTTTATAATGCATGTTTTGATACCGCGCAAACAGGTCAAAGACTTCAAACGGCGTGCGTGATAACCTAGCGATCAAGTTCTGCTGGACCTGCTTGGGAAGGCCAATGGCAATTGGCATCGGACGCCGGAGATTTGTTTGCGCCCTGGCGGTGGGGCAGCATCGCCAATCTTGGCGCGAGCGAGCTTTTGATCTAAAATCAAAGAACGCCGGCGCTCGTCAGGGCATTCAACTTCAAAACGAGGAGAGGACTTGTGATCGGTGACCCGTTCCTGAACTATTTCGCGCTCGGTATCCTGATATTCGTCGTGGTGACGCTCTTCTATGGCATCGTTGCAATTCACGATATCCCCTACCTTATCGCGCAAACCCGCGATCGCCCCCATGAGGGTGCCATCCCAGCCGCGGGGTGGGGGCTGAACCTTTTCACGCTGCATGCGCTCATTTTCTTTTCTTGGATATCCGGCAATGGCCTATCGCCCCGAGCGTGGGTGGGGCTTTTCCACGCATCACGCCACGTCGGCGGGGAATGCGAGCGAGATCGAAGAGCTGCGCCGGCGCGTCGCCGACCTGGAAGCAGGCATCAAGAGCGGAAACTGAAAATGGAACTCCTGCTCATCTTGATGTACGTCTCGATTTGTTACGTCATCTTCAAACTGTTCAAGATTCCGGTCAATCAGTGGTCGCTGGCCACCGCCGTACTCGGCGGCATTTTCGGCATCGGCATGTTGCTGATACTGATGAATTATAATCACCCGTACACGAACAATGCGCGGATCTATTTCGCCGTCACTCCGATATTGCCGGGCGTCAAGGGCCGCGTGATCGAAGTTCCGGTAAAAGCCAACATGCCGCTCAAACAGGGCGACGAACTGTTCCGGATCGATCCGAAGCCCTACCAATACATCGTCGACCAGAAGAAAGCGGCGCTTGCGGAAGCCGAGCAAAACGTAAAACAGCTCAAGGCCTCGCTCGATCAGGCTACCGCGGCTGCCGACAAAGCCAATGCCCAATTGGCTTTGGCGCAGCAAACTTACGAGAGGCAAAGTACACTCTTGCAAAAGAACGTCGTTGCGCAGGCGACGGTCGATACAGCGACCCGCAATCTCGAAGCGGCAAGACAGTCTGTAACTGGGGCGCGCGCCGAAGAGGAGCGCTCCCGCCTCGCCTATTCGTCGAACGTCGACGGCGTCAACACTACCGTCGCTCGGCTCCAGGCCGAGCTTGCGGATGCCCAATATGACCTCGATCAGACCGTGACGCGGGCGCCGGGCAACGGATTTGTCACTCAGGTCGCAGTGCGGCCCGGCCTCGATGTCGTTCCCTTGCCACTCCGCCCGTCCATGGTTTTCGTCAATACCGATCCGCAGGACAGCGAGCTTGGCGCCGGCTTCCAGCAAAATTCGCTGCAGCGGGTGAACCCCGGGGACGAAGCCGAAGTGGCCTTCGACGCCGTTCCCGGCCGGGTCTTCAAGGCCAAGGTCGGCGTCTTAGTCGATGCCATCGCCACCGGCCAGCTTCAGGCCAACGGTACATTGATCGACGTCGAGTTGGTGACGAGTTCAGGCCGGGCGCTCGCGACCATCGAGCTCGAAGAAGACGTGTCGAAGTACCAGCTTCCGCTCGGGGCCGCGGCGCAGGTTGCGATCTACACGCATCATTGGCATCACTTGGCGGTGTTGCGCAAAATCTTGCTGCGCATGCGGAGCTGGGAGAACTTCCTCTTTGTCGAAGGCCACTGAGACTTTCCAGGGATCAAGGGCGGCCTCTGGAGGCGGCACATTTCTCATTATCGGCCCGCGAATTTGGCCAATGACGTCGCCACGATGTCGCAAATGGGTCATTAACTGCCTCGACGAATGACAGCCTGCTTCTGTCTGCTTTACCCCCGATTGTGTTGCAAAACTCGGCCAATGGACAGTTCACCGTCAGTAATGGGCAATAATAGAATCTCCAAAAGCAGTTTCTTGAATTAAAATTCTATTCGCGGGGCTTGGTGTGGAAAAATGTTCCTCGCTTTGGGGTCAAAAATAATTTTGCAACACAATCCCCCCGAAAGCGGCCGCGACTGTTGCTCACCGGCGTGCCGCTAAGGGGCCGCAAGCGGCCCCGAATACCAGTTCACCGCATTCTTCAAACGTAAGTCTTCCATGCCGTACTTATCTCGTATTCACCTGAATCGCGTTCATGAGTGCCTCTAATTTGTGGCTGCTGCAATATCTATCGACGAGTGCCCGGTTGCGTTCGAAATCCCTAATGTCGACCGTGTTCTGGCCTTTTGCTGCATTGATATAGCCGCTCATCCAGCCAGCAATCACTTCGCGGTCCTGTGAATTTTGTCTGGTCGAGGTATTGGCGGCAAGTGAAAAGTTGCGTATCGATCGTCACCTGCGCGGTCGCCGACGCGCACCAGATGGCAGTTGCCGCGAACAACAAAGGGTAGGCAGCAAGAAGCGTGAAGCCCATGGCCCGTCTTTCCGCTGGCGTTCGCCACATGATCGGAAAGCCATGCCTGTCATTTTGCATTGACGCGCTCGAAGCCGGCCATAACAACCTCGGCTGGATTTTCCGCGCACCATTGTCGGCAAACTTGCCACCTTGGTAGCGTAGGCATGGAAGTTGAGAAAACGCTGACCGGATTTCTGATCGAAGTAGCCCATCACCCACGCGGAAAAGACGCGCGATTGATTCGACGGCATGGCAGAATTTCCGCACAGGTCGCGCGCGACACATCGACCGTGAGCTGCGCCCGCGCGTCGAGCAAAGGAATTACCTGAAATAAAAGAAGAAGAGCAACAAACTCGGCAGCGCGGGCCATCTAAAAGTCTCTCGACCGTCATCGCGGTTAAATGCCGAAGCCGCGAGATGCGGCTCGTTCGGCAGGTCGTTCGGAGGGGCCACGTTGCCGCGTATTGAGCCATGGTGCAACAAGTAACTTCGTCATTTTGGGCCGCTTATGAGCTTGATCCAACCCTGGTTCGTCTCCGCCTTGGGTCAGACTCTGTCTTCCGGCGATGTCCGCTTCATGTCGGCTTTCCTCCCGATCGCGACCAAATCGCCGACATCGCGGCACTTCGATTTCGGGCCAACAACGGACATTCGAGAGTTTCGCATCACCAATGGAAAATGGCCCAGGGCATCGCCCGGGGTGATTTCCACCCACATCCACGGCACTCGCGTGCCGGTGGAGAAACCATTCACAGAATTAAAAGCAGGGCATTCGTCGGCTAATGGTTACAGGTCATTCGAGGCGACCAGTGTCCGCTACCGTGGGCTCGACCGGCAGAACGATTTGGAACAGGGCCCCGTTTTTGCCGTCCGACGACGCCATATTTGACCGCCATGGCGCTCGATAATCGTGCGGCAGATAGCCAATCCTAAGCCCGTTCCGTTGAGCTTTGTCGTAACGAACGGTTCAAAGATGCTGCCTAACCGTTCCGGTTCAATGCCGGGTCCAGAGTCCTCTAGCTCTATGATAACTGCCTTGGCGCCCTCGGGCTTGGTGCTCACTTTTAGCGTCCGACGCTCGACCTTGATGGGTGCCATTGCATCAATTGAGTTGTTGACCAAGTTTGAGATGACTTCCTGCAGCTGAACCCTGTTACCCATGACGAGCGGTAATTCGGATGCCAGTTCGAATCGGTTTTCACACCGTGATCGTTCAGCTCTCCGTTCAGGATCTGCAGTGAGCCGATGATCATGTTGTTCACGTCAATAGGTTGTTGTGTGTGATCGGCGTCTTGGAATAACCCGCGAACGTTTGTCAGTACTTCGCTAGCGCGAAAGCCGGCGTGCTCAATTTCATCAAGCAAGCCCTTCAGCCTGCCCACTTCAGGCGGAACTCGATCTAGCCATCTTCGAGCCGCGGCGGCTTTTGTCGTGACGCCTGTTAAAGGCTGCCTTAGCTCATGAGCAATCGAAGCCGTCGCCGCCTGAACATTCATCAACCTGTTCTTTCGTTCGCGCTCTAGCGCCCTGTTCGAGCGAGCGAGGCGGGCTTCGCTTTGTCTCCGCTCGGCAAACAGCGCAGCAAGAACATATGTGCCAACCGCCACAAACAATATAGCGATTTGGGCTTGCCGGTCGGCATATGAAGCACTGAGTTGTGCGAAATGACCAACGTCAAAAACTGCCGTAACAACGATAGTAATGGAGACCAGGAACGCCGCTGCCGCTGCGAAGAGTGGTTGACAACGGGCGGCGACCCACAACAACATTGGGAATAGCAGAGCGACCGGCATACAGTCTCCCAAGTCTCGCTCGGCAGCGAAATCGCAATTCCGGTCATCGCCGTAATCGCCACGAGCGCCACCGTACCTTCGATGATTTCGCCGCGGGACGTCGGTTGCCGTCTGGCCTCGTAGAGTCCGATTGTCAGTGGCGCAACAATGATGATACCGATTAGGTCGGATGCGAACCAATCCTGCCACGTAGCCAGCAGTGTTGCCGACGGGCCTTGTAATAACCTGTACGTCGCGGCTCCGCCGATCCCTGAGATGGCGGTCCCGACGATTGCCGCCAGAAAAAAACCAAGGATCGGGCGAAGCCGGCCAATGCTGAAATCAGCGCCGAAATAGTGCCTGAGTAATCCGGCCGTGATCAGAGCCTCCGCGGCATTGCAGAGACCTAAGGCGATAGCGGCCCACTGGAAATCCCCGACCAGCTTATGAACAACCACGGTTGCGGCCGTCACGACGGCCGCTACGGGCCACCTCGCATGAGGTCCTAGAGCGATCAGGACACCTGAGGAAACACCGGCTGCAGGCCAGAACACAGCCACGCCATCAGGTAACACCAAATCGACGCTAAGTCGTGCCGCGAGGAAATAGACCACACCGACCGTTACTGCGAGCCCGATGCTATTTGGCCATCGCCGCACCAAATCATCGGCAGCGGTTCGCTGAACTCGACCCTGTAGCAGTTCCTCACGCAACGCCAATACTCGTGGCATACCCAATTCCCATCATCAAACGGGTTGGATTAAAAAGGCTTGAACAATACATTCGGCAATGGCACGCACCAACACTTATCAACCACACTGGTGGGCAGACAACAACAAAATGTTCCACATAGCAGGGCTGCGAAGTCGGGAAAAGAGAGGTCTCGATTAACTTTTGCCACCTGCTTGTGAAATCACTTGTTTGCATGCATCGCTCATATCCGCAAAATGGTCTTTCATGCAGGTTTCGATACGGCCGCTCCCGGGCGTAATACCTGCGCAATTCTTTTTGATGTCCGCTCGACAAGCCTTTCGGACAGCCCTAGCCTTCACCAGCGCGAGTTGACAGGGCAAAGAAAATTCCTCGAAATGAATCTTGATGCACGCTAGGCGGCCTTCAACCATGGGATATCCCGCGCACTGAGCCTTCATATCAGGAGCGCATGCTGCAATGAGAGCTTGTTGCGCGAGCACCATGGACGATGTATCGGCAATCGTAAGAAAAGATACGGCCGCAATAGTGAACAGAAGGCTAGATCGCGCCGTCATGTGGAGTTTCCTTTGGAAACTGGTCTTCCGACTCGGGGTGAATTTTGTCGCAAGTTGGTTGGCGGCAACGCCTTCTCCCGTACTGGTGGAAAATCCTAAGACAGACACCGGACATTAGCCAGTGCCCAACAAATGTCCGTTTCGGGTCAATCACTTCACTTTTGCGAGGTCCGAGTTGAGTTCGCTTTCCCTCCGATCGCGCCCAGATCGCGGACGTTTCGGCACTTCGTTTCGGGCTACTAAGAGACATGCAGGGACACAGTCCACATTCCCAAAATAAGAAAAGAGGCGCATTCCAGAAGCAGCAATTGAATGTCTTGCTAGTGGTCTGATTTATTCGGGCGATTCCCAAAATGCCCGAAGCAGTTCAAGCTCTCATCATGAGAGCAGGAATTGTGGTGAACGTCACGCCGCGCGATCGCCGTCAGCTTGAGGCGATTGTGGGCGACCGCAACGCGCCGCAGAAGCATGTTTGGCGCGCCAAGATCATCCTGGCGACTGCCGATGGCTGCGGCACGACTGAGATCATGCGGCGATCCGGCAAGGCCAAGCCAGTGGTATGGCGCTGGCAGGCGCGGTTTATGGCCGAGGGCATCGCCGGGCTGACCCGCGACAAGACGCGCAAGCCCGGCAAGCCGCCGCTGCCGGCAACCACGGTGCAGCGGGTGGTCGATCTGGCGCTGTCGGCGCCGCCGGGAGCAACAACCCATTGGACCGGCCGGATGTTGGCGAAGGCGGCGGGGGTGAGTTTGCGTTCGGTGCAGCGCATTCTTGAGGCCCACCAGCTTGCTCCACACCGCATCCGCACCTTCAAGCTCTCGAACGATCCGAAGTTCGCCGACAAACTCAAGGACGTGATCGGCCTCTATGTCGATCCGCCTGAACATGCGGTCGTGCTCTCGGTCGATGAAAAGAGCCAAATCCAGGCACTCGACCGCACCCAGCCGGGCCTGCCGATGAAGCCGGGTCGCGCCGGCACCATGACGCACGACTATAAACGTCATGGCACCACGACACTGTTTGCCGCCCTCAACGTGCTGGACGGTAGCGTGATCGGACACAACATGAAGCGCCATCGCCATCAGGAGTTCATCCGCTTCCTCAACGCCATCGAGGCAAAGGTGCCGAAACGAAAAACCATCCACGCTATCGTCGACAACTATGCCACCCACAAACATCCCAAGGTGCGTGCCTGGCTGGCCCGGCATCCGCGCTGGACCTTCCACTTCACGCCGACTTCCGCATCCTGGCTCAATGCCGTCGAGGGCTTCTTCGCCAAGCTCACGCGCCGGCGCCTCCAGCGCGGCGTCTTTCGATCCGTCGATGATCTCAAGGCCGCCATCAACCGCTTCCTCGCCGAAACCAACGCCGATCCAAAACCCTTCGTCTGGACCGCCGATCCACGTCGCGTCCTCGCCGCTGTCAAACGCGGGAAACAAGCGTTAGAGTTGGTCCACTAGGACTGGCAGGAAAAGACAAATATTTGGCGTGAATTATCCTTCCGCGCACAGCGATTTTCTGCACCTTGCCGCCATGTTAGTAAATAGATTGAGCAAGCCCAAGGTGCGGCGCGGGCCGCTTGTATTAAGCACGTTGGAGCTTCACGTTTTGCTCGCAGCCGTTGCCCTCGGACCAAGCGCTTATGGTAATGCGGTTGCCAAACACATCGCCCGGTTCGCAAAATACGAACCGATTGGGGCCAGCATTTACGTCGCCCTAATCGCCCTCGGCAGGAAGGGCTTTCTCAACGCGCAAGCTGGCAAACCCAAGCCGACTCCGGGCGGACGCAGCATACGTTATTGGCGCATCACCCCAAAGGGCAAAACTGTACTCACAACGGCCCTGCGCGCGTTTTCCAGGTTGAGCCTTGCCGCGAACATCTGAGAGTTAGTTTGAACCGAGAGTTCGGAGCGCGGGTGTGCTGATGTCCGCGCAGGGTTACTCGCTTCCGAAGTTTGCCGACTCCAACGCCACCCGGCTACTGCGCCGAGGATGGAGATGCAGCAGAGAATTCGTACGGCGAGAAGCCTTGCCGCTTGGCCTCGTAATAATAGCCGCGCGAGTAAAGCGCGATTGCCCGCGCCTCGTTGCCGCCAGCGGCGCGATAGGCCCCGGCGAGATAGCGCACTGCATAGGTCATATTGATCTGCGGATCGAGCAACCCCGCTGCCGAGCCGGTGTAACCCATTGCGCGAGCGGTGGAGAGGCGAATTTGCATCAGACCGTAATTACCTCCGCTAACCGCCCGCGGATTGCCGCCGCTCTCGCGCCGGATTACGCGGTCGATCAGCGACTGCGGCACGCCGGCCGTGCCGAATGAAGAGCCACTGAACGGCGGATTGAAAACCGCTTGCTGGGGGTACGATTGCCCCTGCCTAAGATGGTGATGATGCACATGTGCAAATGCCGCCGATGCCGGCAACGCAAATACGAAAGCAACAGAGGCGAGATAATAAGAACGGAATATTCGCATCGCTTTACTCCAATGGGCCTTCACCGGCGGTTGTCAGGGTCGAATCGACCTCAATGTGAACGCCGGAAGGACATGTTGTGGAAGAAGCGGTATTTCAACCAGCGCTGGACGGCGGTGGTGGAGAAGGCCACAATTACGGATCTTCACTTCCACGACCTGCGGGGGACGGCGGTAACGATGCTGGCAGAAGCCGGCTGTACGGTGCCGGAGATCGCGGCGGTAACGGGCCACACGCTCAAGCACGTGACCCATATCCTCGAAACCTATCTGGCCCGGACAAAGTCACTTGCCGACGCCGCGATCGTAAAGCTCGATCGTCACGCGAAGCGCTTGCGAACTAAGCCGTAAGGCGCTGCGCTAGTGAGAGACCAATCCGGGTCATCGGTTCTAACTTTGCGCGGAGATTTCGCATCGGGAGGCGTGATCGCGCTATTGATCCCACGCTATTGATCGAAGTCCCATTGCGATTTTTGCATTTTATGAGAGATGTCCTCTGTGTTCAGAGGCTACTTTTCAGCACGCAATCTGCCCTCGATGACGAATGTGAAGGGCGTCAGCTTCAACGTCCGCTCGTGTCAAGACCATGGGATGCCGGCGCCCAGTCGCAGGGGTTTTGCGCGCACTCGTTCATTGGCCAGCGTCCGGCTGCGGCCAGATTGTCGAACCTTAAGAGACGCCGGCAACTGCCGCTATTGCCTTAACCGACATTCGCCTGCGCTGCAATATCCGTCGAAAAGGGCCAGCATCGGAATTCGACCCGCGACCTGAACCTCTGCCAACGAAAAGCCCCGCGACATTTGCGCGAGGCTTGTTTTATTCATCGTTTTGCTAACGATCAGGCGGCGATAGCCGAGGACTTCCGCTTCCTCCGCCAACCAAACAAACCCAAAGCGCTGAGTCCGCCTGCAAAGAGGGGAAGTGCGGCCGGGAGCGGAGCAGCAGTCGGCGACACAACATCCAGCGTGAAACTTTGATCCGGTGGGTCGTCCGCCCACGTCCAGGTGTATGTGCCGGGTGTCACGCCGAGGCTGGCGAAGGTTGCGTTGTCCCACACGGACGTGTTGCTCAAGAGAGTGCCAGAGGTGTAGCCCGTAGGAACCAATAACGCACCAAAGAGGCCATTAACACCTACAACATCTCCGCTGTCACTGCTGGACCCCTGTGAGCTTCCCCCCCAAAATCCGTCGGTCCGACTACCCCGCTATAATAATCGGCATCTCCCGTCCCCGATGTGATAGCGCCCTCATTCGCCGCATGGCTTTCGCTTTGGGCAGGAGTTCAAGACCGCTCATCCCCGGCATGTTGATGTCGGATAGGATGAGAATTAGCGAACGGTCGCCCGCGTCTTCGATGCGCTGAAGTGCCATGGGGGCGGATTGGGCAAACTCCATTGTGAAGCGGTCAGCGCGCAGATCGCGCCGGAACTGCTGCCGGAATAGCACCTCGACGTCCGGTTCATCGTCGACCACGAGAATGAGTAAATTCACGTGCGTTCTCCCGATTTATTAAAGGCCATTCCCACACGTGGCAGAACGATCCTGAACTCGGTGAACTCGCCGAGCTGGGTATCGACATCTATAGACCCGCCATGTTGCTTGACGATGATGTCGTGGCTGATGGAAAGGCCGAGCCCGGTCCCCTCGCCAGCGGGCTTTGTCGTGAAGAACGGATTGAACATCTTCTCCCTCGCTTCAGGCGGTATTCCGGTGCCATTGTCGCGGATCGTGATTTCGACGCGGTCGCCGAGGTTCTTGGTCGCGGCGGTGACGGTGGGTTCGTAGTCGCCGCCATTGGCTTCGGCCTTGCGCTTAGTAGCCGCATAAAACCCGTTTGAGATCAAGTTGAGCAGCACTCGCGTGATGTCCTGCGGGAACAGATCGGCCTCGCCAGCCGCCGGGTCAAAAGACCTCTCTAGGGTGATATTGAAGCCCTGCTTCTCTGCCCGTGCCCCGTGATAGGCGAGATTGAGGCTCTCCTCTACGAGAGCGTTGACCTCGACTAACCGATGCTCTCCGGAGCCCTGTCGGGAATGCAGCAGCATGTTCTTGACAATCGCGTCGGCGCGCTTGCCGTGCTGCACCACCTTGTCGAGATTTCCTTGCAGCATATCCGCAATCTCGCTGATCTCTCTCCGCACCTTACTGTCCAGGTGAACGCTTCCTAGCACCTGCCGCAATTCGTCGATGAGCTCGACCGAGACGGATGAGAAATTGTTGACGAAATTGAGCGGGTTCTTGATCTCGTGGGCAATGCCGGCGGTCAACTGGCCGAGCGAGGCGAGTTTTTCCGTCTGCACTAGGCGGTCCTGCGCGGTCTGCAAATCCTCCAGGGACTTTGTCAATTCGCGCGTACGAGCTTCAACGCTTTCGAACAATCGTACGTTTTCGATCGCGATCACCGCCTGATCGGCGAATATCGTCACCAGCTCGATCTGCTTGTCGGAGAATGGCCGAACCAAGGACCGCGTCAAGGCCATGACGCCCATGGGAATTCCCTCACGCAACAACGGCACACCCAGCATGGTGCGGTAGCCGCCGATCTTTTGGGATTCGGACCAAGCATATTCTGGATCGGCCATACAATCCGGGAGGTGGATCGTGCGGGCTTCCAGCGCGGCTCGCCCTACAAGCGTATTACGGCCCGGCTCGATCGGATGGCGCATAATGTACTGCCGATACTCGTCGGAAAAGCCGTGGCTGGCGGCCAGGTGATGGGCGCTCCCGTCGAGGCGGAAAATAAAAGCGCTTTCGGCGTCGCACAGCTTGGCCGCCGAACCCACCAGCGCATCGAGAACGGCCTGAAGATCGAACGTCGAGCGGCTAATAGTTTTGAGAACGTCCGCGGTTGCGGTCTGTTGTTGCAGCGATTCGCGCAGATCCTCGGTACGCTTCTGCACCTCATCGAAAAGCCGGGCGTTCTCGATGGCGATCACGGCCTGATCGGCGAACGACTTGATGAGCGCGATCTGCTTGTCCTCGAAGGCGCGCGGCTCGTGCTGCGCCACGCCGATTGCGCCGAATACGTTTTCACCGCGGGCCATCGGCGCAAAGATCACGGAATTGAAGCCGAAGTCGCGTGCGAACTCCTGGGTCGCCGCGGGCGCCTCCGGATTGCCTATTACGGGTGAGAATTGAACGATCTGCTTTGTAAGCATCGCCTGCCCGCCGACAGTGCTGGCATCGATGGGCCGCGGGTAGCGGTCGACCAGTCTCTCGAACCCCGGCTGGCCGTCAGCGGCAGGCATGTGAATGATCCCATCGTGCAGCACCTGGACCACGGCAAAGCGCGTGCCGAACAGCCGCAGCAAATTACGCACGATCGCGTCGAATACGGGCTTTGCATCTGTCATCGACCCACTGATCGACGCAAGAATTTCTCCGGTGGCCGTCTGTTGCTCCAGCGATTGCCGCAGCTCATTGAGCAGCCGCGTGTTCTCGATGGCGATAACGGCCTGCGCGGCGAAGTTGGTCAGCAGCTCGATTTGCTTGTCGGTGAAGGGCCGGACTTCTTGCCGGAAGATGCCGATAACTCCGATCAACGCATCGTCCTTGAGCATCGGCACACCGACGAAGGATCGCGCACCCGTCAGCCTGACGAAGAGTTGTGTGTACTGTGGGTTTTTCCGGTAAGCAGGATTTTTGGCCATATCAGCGGTCTGGATCGTTCGCTTGGTCTTCGCCACCTCTGCGATTACCGTCGTGCCGGTCATGCTCACCAGTGGTTCGCGTCGTCGCGCCTCGACATACGCGGACGGTGCGTTGTGCATAGCCACGGCGCGATAAGCATCACCCTCGCAGAGGAATAGGACGCCGAAATTGGCTTGGCAGAGGCGAGTAGCATTTTCCAGGATAACCGCAAAAATCGGCTTTAAGTCTCCGGGCGACGCGCTGATGATGCGCAGTACTTCCGCGGTCGCCTTCTGCTGCTCTAGCGACTCATCCCGCTCGCGCTTAAACAGCGCAACCTTCTCAATCAGGTCGGGAGACGACGATCTGCGACGGCGCGCGACCTTTGGCGCATTGCGATGCTTTGGCCTTACCGCTTTGCGGCGGCTCCTTTTAAGCGGGGTCGCACTTGCACTGGAGCGCCGTCTCATCGCGTTCCCCAAGGCTAGACGCAGCATCGTACAGGCTCCGGCCAATGCTTCGGAAGTGCCTCGGAGAAGCTTCGTATAACGGCTCGGCCAGGCACGCTCCAAGTCCGCTCGGGCCATTAGCGACCGACACACCGCAGCAAACGACTTTTCTATTCGATCACCCTGTCGGCGCGGGTGAGCAGCATCGACGGCACGGTGAGGCCGAGCGCCTTGGCAGTTTTGAGATTGATCACCAACTCGTACTTGGTCGGCGCCTGCACCGGTAAATCGGCTGCCTTCTCGCCTTTGATAATGCGGTCGATGTAACCTGCCGCTTGGCGAAACTCTTCGGCGAAAACACTACCGTAGACGATCAGGCCGCCTGAATCGGCAAAGAAGCCATTGAAATAGATCGCTGGAACGCGGTAGCGAGCCGCTAGCGCGATAATCAGATCACGATTTGCCGCGTTGAACGGGTCCGGCGTGACGATGAGGCCGCCACCCGGATTTTTTGTTTGTCCGGCAATAACGCCTTCGATCTCATTCTTCGCGTGAACTGGAGCGGCAATTGCCTGGATCCCAAAGGCTGACGCGGCGGCTTGAATAGAAGGCATGAAGATTGTGGGCGGCACGGCTGTTTCTGGGTGGAACAGGAGTGCCACGCGCGTCGTGTGCGGGGCGATCTCTTTCAATACCTCCACCCATTTACCGCCCTGCGCGGAATTGTCTGTCGTGAAGCCGGTGATGTTGCCGCTCGGACGTGCGAGACTTTTGGCGAAGCCCCCGCCGATCGGATCGGAAACTTGCACGAACACGATAGGGATGGTTCGTGTTTCGAGGGCAAGGGCGCGGACCACGGGCGTTGTCTGACCAAGAATCGCATCGGGTCGCAGATTGACCAGCTCTTTTGCGAACGTTTCGATCCTAGCCGCACTACCGTTGCCCCAACGAAGTTCAATCCGGAGATCGCCGCCTTCCGTCCACCCCAGCTTCGCGAGCGCATCACGGAAAGCCGCGAACAAAGACTGCGTGGCCCGATCACTCTCCTCCCAGCCCATCAGCACGCCGACCCGCCGCATTGTTGCCTGCTGGCCACGCGCGACATGCGGCCACGATGCAGCCATGCCGCCAACAACCGTTATGAATTCCCGTCGCCTCATAGACCTTCGCTCCAGGCCGGGAACCACACTCTAGCACATCGCCATTCGGGAACGCTGCGGTGCATCACGCGCTATGGGTTCACGTCCGAGTTGGGTCAAACGCGTCATTCGAGCGCGCGTTAGCCACTTCCGCTCTAGCCCTAGAACCGGACATATCAATGTCCCCGCAGCGAATGCGAAGGGTCAGAGAGGTACCCTTTCGTCATCCCTACGCTGAGGGGCTGTTCATTGGGCCACGCGCTCACTCTGCACGACGCAATCAAACAACAACGGTCATGGCTTTAGCGGAATTTTGAAAGTTGGTTCCTGACAAATCACCTGAGCATTTCTGGCAGATAGGGACCCGTTCGCGTCCCAGGTGATTGCCGACGTGGCGCAACGGCTAGCCAAGCCCGGCAATGTGAAGCCGCTTGGGTGCTCGGAGGCAATCCGAAGCGAACTTGCGGCTTTCTGCTCAGCCAAATAGGTAGATGAGAAACGCGGCCATCAGAACCGCGAGGAACGCCCAGCGTGCATTGAGGCCAAGGAGAGCGGCGAGTGCCAGCGTGACGATGACGTAGCTCATTGCAATGCCTGCTTCCTATCCAAATGACAGTAGCAAGCGACGACTGGGCGGTATCCGTAGCGGAGCAGAGCCGCCCCCGCAGACGTGCAGCAGGCCACGTTGCCAAAGTCCTGAGCCGCGCCGCAGCGTATTCGATAGATTAGCGTGTCACGCTTCACCAAGCATCGACACCACCGCTGACGGCGAATACGGAAGGCCGCTCGGTGTGACGTAGCCGCGCGCTGCAAGGCCAGCAGCTACATTACGCAGCGAGTGCGGTCGGCCGTTCGGATTAGCGCGCAACTGACGAGCGGTGCTCACCAGTTCGCTTCCACCCTCGCGTTCAGCGTAGCCCTTACGGCCTTCACACTTCCCCTTGAGGCGCCTGACGCGCTCGCGAGCGCCTCTGAGCTTCGCGACGGTCATCGCCTTATCGAACTCAGCCACCGCGCCAAGTATCTGGCGGATTAAGGTTGAGGTGGGACCGTCGTCCAGGAACGACATGGGGCTGTCAGCGGCAATGAGTATGATACCCAGATCGCGCAGCATCGCGAAGCCGACTTCCTGCACCATGAGGTCGCGCGCGAACCGCTGAGCCGTCTCCACGATGATAGTGCGCACGCTGTTGCTTGCGATGCGCGCTAGCAGGGCAGCGAAGCCCGGTCGTGTCTCGATTGGGTCGGCGCCACCGACAGCGGCGTCGTAGAACCACTCAACGACGGTCACGCCTGCGGTCTTGGCGTAGCTTTCGATTGCCCGCCGCTGCCGCGCCTCACTATCTTTGCCCTCCCCTACGTTGGTGGCCGACGAGGTGCGCATATATCCGACCGCTTGCCCCGCGCGCGCAACTGCCGAGCGCCATAAATAAACGCCGTCTCCCGGAAGGTAGACGATTCATCGCACGCTCACTTGATTCCAGGGCGCAGCTTATTGTTGTTGCAGCGGACCCGCCATAATGGCCGTGCGGAACCGTGTCAGTTTCGCCGTGGTGTGGCGTTCCGGCCACAAGTAGGATGCCGTCGCCGGCGAGTTCCTGCGACGAAAAGGCCGGCGCAGAGGGGTTGATGGGCAAGGAGCCATCGTTGACGTGAGCGAAGAGCCGCGCGCCGACGTCGTCGCCCGCCAGTACGAGCGATGGCGATACCCGGAACCGATCCATGACCTCGCGGCATGGGTCGAAAGCAATTGGGAATGGTTCGACCCCATCCACGCTCACCGCATTTTGTGGCCCGATCGAGCATACAAACCCGAGGTCGATATCCTGATTGCGGGTTGCGGAACCAATCAGGCGGCGGTTTTTGCATTCACGAACCCTCTTGCGAAAGTCGTGGCGATCGACGTCAGCCGGCCGTCGCTGAACCATCAGCAATATCTCAAAGAGAAATACGGCCTGGCGAATTTGCAGTTGCACTTGCTTCCGATCGAAGAGCTGCCGGCGCTGGGACTAGACTTCGATCTGATCGTATCGACCGGTGTGCTGCATCACCTCGCAGATCCGCTGCTGGGCATGAAAGCCCTCGCCGGTTGCCTGCGGCGCGATGGCGTTTTGGCAGTCATGCTCTATGCGAAATACGGCCGGATCGGCGTCGAACTGCTGCAATCCGTGTTCGATGAGCTCGGGCTGCGTCAGGACGATGCATCGGTCCAAGTGGTCAAAGAGACGATTTCGTCGCTATCGCCGGATCACCCGGTTAACAGCTATCTCAAAATTGCCCGCGATTTGCCGTCCGATGCTGCGCTCGTGGATACGTTTCTGCACAGTCGCGACCGCAGTTACAGCGTTGAAGACTGCCTCGATCTTGTCGCCGCGGTGGGACTCGCATTTCAGGGATGGCTCCTCAAGGCGCCGTATTATCCGCACGATGTGTCAGGACCGGCACGCGGTTTCCATTCTGTTGTGAACGCATTGCCCGAAACCGAGCTCTGGTCCGTGATGGAACGCATCCAAACACTGAACGCTTGCCATTTTTTCATGGCATGCCATGCCGACCGGCCTAAAGAGCGCTACGCAATCGATTTTTCGACGGCCGATGCTCTCGACTATGTTCCGATGATGCGGATGCGCTGCGGTATCTCCGGCGCGGAGATTTTTCGGCCTGATTGGCGCATGAATCTCGACCCCGCCCAACTGCCTTTTGTCCGGAACGTCGATGGCGGTCGCACGATACGCGAGATTGCTGCATGCATCGCGCAGAGCGGCGAGTCCCGGGAAGCCGGCGTGGCCCGCCTGGAGCCATTCGGCCGCAAGCTATTTCAGGCGCTGTGGCGTCTCGATTTTGTTTCGATGGCCCTGAATACGGCTTCGGATCGTTAGGAAGACGCAGATTCCCTGCCGTGAGTTGCCAAGGTTCCGCCCGTCAGGTCGCCTGCAAGAAAAGGCTGCCCCGCGGAGCAATTGGACCGCCCCTTTTCAATCGCCTTGGTCACCATGTCGAATAACTTAGTCTCGTTGCTCACAGCAAGCCCAGAAACCAAATTGAGCAACCACACTACCCTAGGCGCGCACCCTGTTTTCGGCTCTTTTTGTGACGACCACAGTCGTTACGTTGCGTCACTCTGAAATTGTCGCGGGTCGTGGCCATCCGGCCACAGTACAGCACACAAATTCCCCTCCATCGCGCCTGCTGGTCCTAAAAGACGCAGCATCAGCAAATCAGACAGAGCTCACGGCCTGATCGAACCTTCCCCACACTTGCAGGAGAAAATGCGTCGTACGGCGGAGAAAAAAAGAATAACGCAGACAGCAAACGTTGCCGACAGATGGCGGACCCTGCGCGTGGCGGCTGGCGTTACCCTGGTGTTCTGCTGTTCGCGCCCGTGGTGTGGTTGGTGTCTAACGTCCTCGCCAGCGGGATACGAGCGCTCTACCCCTAGATCGCCTCAACAGGTCTTCCGATTTCGAACAACATGCCGCAGCCGCGCATCAGCCCGCGACGCGGCAGGAATCGCACTTCAAGCGCGTGCGCCGCCATCACGGCCTGATCGCTCCAAGTCAGGCGATCGTGAAGTCGTAGGTGCCGGTGTCCTCATCGTGAGAATAGGCATCATGCTTCGGATAGAAGGCGTTCAGCTTGTCCCGCAAGTCCCGCGCCGCACTCTCTGCTAGGAGAACCTCGCATTCCCCTCGCGTGGTCAGCCCACGGATCACAAGAGATGTCGATATATTGGAGGTCCTGAGGCTGTTCCCCTTTTCAATTCTGGTGATGCGCCCGATCACATCACTTTCGCTGTCTAGTCCTGGCATGGTCTGGCCCCAGATTTGATTTGTGCCTCTCAGGATGGCGTCACCATACCGCCCTCCTTTGCTGTGTCCCACGCCGTAGGCTGTGCCTCAGTGGTAAACACTCTGTTAATGTCGACAGGCGGCGGTGGAACCACATCCTGCTGTTGCATCCACTGCCGCGCGAGCGAGAGCAAATTTGACGCTCAGTTGCGGGCGAGCGCGCCGTCGATAAGGCCGCGGCAAGCGGCCAGTTCGTCGAGCGCGGCTTGCAGCTTGTGCCGTGCTTCCTCGGCGAGACGCCGCGGCGCGGGCGGCTGCGGCGCCGGAGCGCCTTCCAATCGCGGTTCGCGCCGCTCGTCGGCAACGGCAAACAGGTTCGGCTCCAAGCGGGGTTCGGTTGATTGCGCACTGCTCGCCTCGGCGGTCTGATCTTCCTCCGACGGGGGCAGTTCGGCGTCAACGCGCCAGACCGTCTGCACCACCGTCATGCCTTGCTCGCGCAGAATGCGCTGCACGCCGCGGATGGTGTAGCCCTCGCCATAGAGCAGATGGCGGATGCCGCGTAACAGATCGACGTCGTCGGGCCGATAATAACGCCGGCCGCCGCCGCGCTTCATTGGGCGGATTTGCGGGAATCGGCTTTCCCAGAAGCGCAGCACGTGCTGCGGCACGTCGATCTCGGAAGCGACTTCACTGATGGTGCGGAATGCGTCCGGCGCTTTTTCCACCGATGTCCCCCAGAGCTAGACTTACCGGCAAGCCGCACACAGCGAGCCAGCGCTGCTCAGCTTGAGGAGGGTTCACCGCCGCCGTCGCTGCCATTGATGCGCTGCTTGAGAATGGCCGACGGCTTGAACACCATGACCCGGCGCGGCGAGATCGGCACTTCCTTGCCGGTCTTCGGATTGCGGCCGATGCGCTGGCCTTTCTTGCGCACGACGAACGAGCCGAACGACGACAGCTTCACAGTTTCGCCGCGTTCTAGGCAGTCGGTGATCTCCTTGAGCACCAGCTCTACCAGAGTCGCCGATTCCGTGCGCGACAGTCCAACTTTTTGATAGACCGCCTCACACAAATCCGCCCGTGTGACCGTCTTTCCCGTCATCGCCAGCCCCGAGCACGGCGACCGATCTTACGTCGATCAAGATATCGTGCTGAATTATCAAGGATATTAGCTTCTAGCCGGACGAGTCAACGGGGCTTTACGGCTATTGCGGCGGTTACCAGCGCACCAGCGCGGCGCCCCAGGTGAAGCCGCCGCCCATGGCCTCGAACAGGAGGAGGTCGCCGCGCTTAATGCGGCGGTCGGCCACCGCGTCGGCGAGCGCCAGCGGGATCGAGGCAGCCGAGGTATTGCCGTGGCGATCGACCGTGGTGACGATCTTGCCGGGCGGAATGCCGAGCTTATGGGCCGAGCCATCGATAATGCGCTTATTGGCCTGGTGCGGGATGAACCAGTCGACGTCGGCGGCCGTGTAACCGGTGATTTTAAAGGCGTCCTCGACCACGTCGGTGATCATGGCCACAGCATGGCGGAATACCTCGCGGCCTTCCATGCGCAAATGGCCGACGGTGCCGGTCGAGGACGGTCCGCCGTCGACATAGAGCTTCGATTTATGGCGGCCGTCGGAGCGCAGCCGCACGGTCAGCACGCCGCGATCCTCCTTCGTCCCCGGCTGCTCCTGCGCGTCGAGCACCACCGCGCCGGCGCCGTCGCCGAACAGCACGCAGGTGCCGCGGTCGTTCCAGTCGAGGATGCGCGAAAACGTCTCCGCGCCGATCAAGAGCGCGCGCGAGAAGGCGCCGGTTCGCAGCAGCGCGTCCACCGTCGCCATGCCATAGACGAAGCCGGAGCACACCGCCTGCAGGTCGAAGGCGGCGCCATGGGTGATGCCGAGATCGGCCTGCACCGCAACCGCGCTGGCGGGGAAAGTATTGTCCGGCGTCGAGGTCGCCAGCACGATGAGGTCGATCGATTGCGCGTCCACGCGCGCATGCGTGAGCGCAGCCTGCGCCGCGCGCACCGCCATTTGCGAGGTCACTTCGCCGGGCGCGGCGATGCGGCGCTCGTGAATGCCGGTGCGCTGAACGATCCATTCGTCCGAGGTATCGATCTTGCGGGCAAGATCTTTGTTGGTGAGGACTTGGCTCGGCAGATAGCTGCCGCAGCCGAGCATGACCGAGCGCTTGACCGTCACGAGGCCGCTCCGCCGACCGCCTGCTGCGGAAGCTTGTGAAAATGCTCCAGCGCGGTGCGGATCTTCGCCAGCAGCTCGTCCTGCACGACGCCGTGGCCGAGCTCGATGGCGGCGGCAAAACCTTCGGCGTCGGCGCCGCCATGGCTCTTGATGACGATGCCGTTTAACCCAAGAAAGACGCCGCCATTGGCCCGGCGCGGGTCCATGCGCTCGCGCAAGCTCTGGAACGCGGAGCGCGCGAAAAGATAGCCGATGCGCGCGCTCCACGAACTGTTCATCGCCCTCTTGAGATATTCACCGAGCTGGCGCGCCGTGCCTTCCGCGGTCTTGAGCGCGATATTGCCGGCAAAGCCTTCGGTGACCACCACGTCAACCTTGCCGCGGCCGATATCGTCGCCTTCGACGAAGCCCTGATAGTCGAGCCCGGGCAGGTCTTCTTCGCGCAAAATGCGGCTCGCTTCGCGCACCGCCTCGAGGCCCTTGGCCTCCTCGACGCCGATATTGAGAAGCCCGACGCTCGGGCGCGGCAGGCCGAACAAAATTCGCGCGGTGGCCGCGCCCATCACCGCGAGGTCGACCAGATGCTCGGCATCGGCGCCGATGGTGGCGCCGACATCGAGCACGATCGATTCACCGCGCAGCGTCGGCCACAGCGCCGCGATTGCCGGCCGCTCGATGCCGGGCAGCGTCTTGAGATCGAACTTCGACATCGCCATCAGCGCGCCGGTATTGCCGGCCGACACCGCCATGTCGGCGTCGCCCTTCTTGACCGCGTCGATGGTGAGCCACATCGACGATTTCCAGCGGCCGGTGCGCAGCGCCTGGCTCGGCTTATCGTCCATCCGCACGGCGATATCGGTATGCACAATCTGCGACGCCGCCTTGAGTTTGGCCCTCGCTTCGACCAGCGGGCCGATCTGCGCGGCATTGCCGAAGAACAGGAACTCGCAGGCGGGGTGGCGGGCCCGCGCCAATTCGGCACCGGCGACGACCACGGCGGGGCCGTGGTCTCCCCCCATCGCATCGAGCGCAATGCGGACCTTGTCCGACATTCAATGACCCAGGTCCGAAAGGTGGGAATGCGACACCGGAATGAGAATAGCGGTTCGACGCCCCGATTTGAAGCGCCGCGCCTAATTCTTCGCCAGCTTGGCGAGGGCGGCAAATGGCCCCGCTTCCGGGGTGTGGCTTTGCGGCGGTTCGAAAACGGCATCCGGCTTGCGCGGATATGGATCGAGCCCGAGGATCAGGAATTCGACGGCAAGCGCGCCCAAATCGACCAGACCGCCGATCAATGGCTCCGGATCGCCCCATTTGACGTCGCGCGGCACCGTATCCCTCTCCTCCCGCGCGGGAGGCTCTTTCGCCATGAAGACGAGATCGATCGCCTCTTCGACCTCATCGGCCAGCGGCTCGAGCGTAACGACGCAATTTTGCCCGACCGTCGCCGAGACCATCCCGGCGACATGAAGGCCGCCGGCACCGTGCCGTTTGACATCGAGGCTCGCCTGCAACCGTGGCAGGTCGCGCAACCCCGCGACCCGGGCCACGGCGGCTCGTACGCCGGCATCGGCGGTGAGGTCGAAATGCCGGCCTGTCTCCGGGATATCATCCATCGCGACGGGAACCTGCCACGGCGCGGCAGCCGGTTTTTCGGAATTGGCTTTAGGCATGGTCGATAGCTTCGATGATCCTGTCGGGCTGCGGAAAGGCAATCTCGCCGCGCAGCAGGGCGCCGTCCTCCTGGTCCTCGAACTGGCGCCGCGCGGCGCGCACGTAGCGGGCAAGTCGCCTCGCGCCGTCATTGGCGTCGGCATCGGCAAAGATATTACGTCGCAGCGCCTTCTCAAGCTCCCGCTCGTCGGCGCTGGCAAAAGCGGCAAGATACGCCGCTTGGCGGCCGTAAAACGCCTCGCCGAAGCCGCGCATCCGCTTCGGCACGGCGAGATCTCCCACCCCCATTTCGCGCAGGTTGCTGTCGAGGTCGCGGCAGAACACGTCGAACAGCCGTTGCCCGATGCCGCGTCCGACGTCGGCGCCGCGGCCGAGGCGGTCGATCAGGAGCACGAGATGCAGCACGATGAGATCGAACCGGCCTTGCACCGTATCAGGCACGCCAAAGTCGCGGTAAAAGACGGGGTTGCGCGCCTGCGCCACGATCGCGCCATAGAGCTCGTCGATGCTGCGATCCTGGGTAGGGGTACGAAAAAGCTGCCAGATCATACGCTTAACCGAGGCCGCGACGATCGGCACCAAACCGGCCGATTGCCAATCTTGCGCTTTGGGGGTACGGCACGCGGCGGCTTTTCGCAAGTTAGGGACGAGAATGCGGGTTAGCTTCGCGCGTAGCCAAGGCCGGACGGTGACCGCGGCTTGCGCCCTCGTTGTGGCGTTCGCGCTCGCCGGCTGCACCGGCGAAACATTCCAGCGCGGTTACGTGCTGCCCGAGGGAGCGCTCGAACAGATTCCGCTCGGCGCATCGCAGGAGCAGGTGCTGCTCGTGCTCGGCACGCCGTCGACGGTGGCGACCGTCAGCGGTGAAGCCTTCTATTACATCTCGCAGAAGGCCGACCGGCCGATCGCGTTCATGCAAGCCAAGGTGACCGACCAGCGCATCATCGCGGTCTATTTCGACAGGACCCGCAAAGTCCGCCGCGTCGCGGAATACGGCATGAAGGACGGCCACGTGTTTGACTTTGTCAGTCAGACGACGCCGACCGGCGGCAACGATCTGAGCGTCATCACGACGATGATCCACAATCTGCAAGGCAAGGGCTCGTAAGCCTCCCGCCTTTTCCACCCTCGTCATTGCCAGCGCAGCGAAGCGATCCAGACTGGATTGCTTCCTCGCTATCGCTCCTCGCAATGACGTCCTAATGCGCCAGCACCGCGAGCAGCAACAGCGCCACGATATTGGTGATCTTGATCATCGGATTGACGGCGGGGCCCGCGGTGTCCTTGTACGGATCGCCGACGGTGTCGCCGGTCACGGCTGCCTTGTGGGCGTCGGAGCCTTTGCCGCCGTAGTGACCGTCCTCGATGTATTTCTTGGCGTTGTCCCAGGCGCCGCCGCCCGAGGTCATCGAGATGGCGACGAACAGGCCGGTGACGATGACGCCAAGGAGCATGGCGCCGAGCGCCGAGAACGCCGCGGATTTGCCGGCCGCGCCGCCGCCAGCGACGAAGTAGATGACAAAATAAACAAAGAGCGGCGAGAGCACCGGCAACAGCGACGGAATGATCATTTCCTTGATCGCAGCCTTGGTCAGCATGTCGACAGCGCGGCCGTAATCGGGCTTGTCGGTGCCCGCCATGATGCCCGGCTTTTCGCGGAATTGCCGACGCACTTCCTCGACGATCGATGACGCCGCGCGGCCGACCGCGGTCATGCCCATGGCGCCAAACAGATAAGGCAGCAAGCCGCCGAACAAGAGGCCCGCGACCACGTAAGGATTGTTCAGCGAGAAATCCGGCGCCACGCCCTGAAAATAAGGATGCGCACTGCCACTGGCGATGAAGAATTTCAGATCCTCGTTATAGGCCGCGAACAGCACCAACGCGCCGAGACCGGCCGAACCGATGGCGTAGCCCTTGGTCACCGCTTTGGTGGTGTTGCCGACCGCGTCGAGCGCGTCGGTCGATTTGCGCACCTCTTTCGGCAGACCGGCCATCTCGGCAATGCCGCCGGCATTGTCGGTGACCGGGCCGAAGGCGTCGAGCGCGACCACGATGCCGGCCAGCGCCAGCATGGTGGTCACCGCGATGGCGATGCCGAATAGGCCCGCGAGGTTATAGCTGACCAGAATGCCGGCGATGATGACGATCGCCGGCATCGCCGTCGATTCCATCGACACCGCCAAGCCTTGAATGACGTTGGTGCCGTGGCCGGTGACGGAGGCCTGCGCAATCGAACGCACCGGGCGGTAATCGGTGCCGGTAAAATACTCCGTGATCCAGATGATCAGGCCGGTGACCACCAGGCCGACGATGCCGCAGATATATAAAGTCTCACCCGAGTAGGCGACGCCCGGCAGCGGCCCGAAGCCGATCAGCTCATAAATCACGCCGGCAATGCCGATCAGCGAAAACACCGCCGTCGCCAGCATGCCTTTATAGAGCGCACCCATGATCGACTGGCTAGCGCCAAGCTTGACGAAGAAGGTACCGATGATGGAAGCGATGATGCAGACGCCGCCGATCGACAGCGGCAATATCATCATTTTCAACAGCGCGTCCGCGCCGGCGTTCCGGTAAAAGATCGCCGCCAGCACCATGGTGGCGACCGTCGTCACGGCGTAGGTCTCGAATAGGTCCGCCGCCATGCCGGCGCAGTCGCCGACATTGTCGCCGACATTGTCGGCGATGGTGGCGGGGTTGCGTGGATCGTCTTCCGGAATACCGGCCTCGACCTTGCCGACCAGATCGCCGCCGACATCGGCGCCCTTGGTGAAAATGCCGCCGCCAAGGCGGGCGAAGATCGAGATCAGCGAGGCGCCGAAGCCGAGCGCGACCATCGCATCGATTACTTCGCGGTCGTTCGGCGCCATATGCAGCGTGCCGATCAGGAAGCCGAAATAGAGCGTGACGCCGAGCAGCGCCAACCCCGCCACCAACAGCCCGGTGATGGCGCCGGCGCGGAAGGCGATTTCAAGCCCGGCGGCAAGCGAAGAGATCGCGGCCTGCGCGGTGCGCACATTGGCGCGCACCGACACGTTCATGCCGATAAAGCCCGCCGAGCCCGACAGGATGGCGCCGACCGCGAAGCCGACCGCGACCAGCCAGCCGAGAAAATAGCCGACGATGAGAAAGACCACGATGCCGACGCCAGCGATGGTCGAATATTGCCGCTTGAGATAGGCCTGCGCGCCTTCGCGCACCGCCGCCGATATTTCCTGCATCCGCTCCGAACCGGCATCGGCCGACATCACCGAGCGCGTGGCCCAGATGGCATAGGCGATCGCCAATACGCCGCATAGAACGATCAGCCACAACGTTTCCATCGAAAATCCCCGGTCTTTTTAGAGGGCCGCACGTCACCGGCCCGGAAGGATGGGCGCCTCGCATACAGTGGACAAATGGGAGGTGCAATTCGCCGCGGAGTTTGCACAAATTACCCCCACACGCAACGGCGGCGGCCCGGCTTTTCCGGCGTTTTACCCATCCCCTCAAGGCCGTTTCCCGCCATCGCGTCGCTCCCGGGCATCAGAGCTGTTCGAGACGGTTGAGCCGGTCCCACTCCCGGTGCATCGTCTTCGGCATCACCATTCTGGGGCGCGAACCCCTTCGGAGGCGCTGAATCTTTTTCCAGCACGCCTCCGGATTGTCGCTGACGCATAGGTGGTGGCGGCAGCAGCGCTTGTCGGCGCAGTAGCGGAACGAGCCCAACAGATCGCCCTGCGCGCGCCAGATCAACTTGGTGCGCGCGCGCCACGGAATCGCCAGCCACTCTTCGAGCGTGCGGCGGCCGGGGAAGCTGCGTTTGCCTTTGGGCATGGGTGTATCCTTTCGTCCTCCTTCCTCCTTTTCCCCGCACGCGGGGAGAAGTGAACAAGCTTCCCCGTTCTCGCGGTGCGGCTTCGCATCCGAGTTTTGCTTCACGCTTTGAGAAAGCCCTTCGTGCCTCCCCTTTTTTCCCGCATGATCTTTTCCGAAAACCGCAACGGCACTTTTCGGTATCATGCGAAAAACAAGGGAGGCGGAGCGCCGACAGGCGCACCACGGGTTCCGCACCGCCGCAGAAAGAAAAGCCTGCCGGCGTATGCGGCGAGCACCATCGCCTCTCTCCCGCAAAGCGCGGGATCAAAACGGCGGCGCCCTCGCCTTTCGGCGCCCCACCGCGGTCATGCGCCGAGGGTTTATCCCCCAACTCGGTTCCGGGCCGCGCTTATGCCATTGGCGAAACCGCTTGGTAGCGCCGCGATGATGTCTGCTGTGTCGGGCGTGGAACTTTGGCTTGCTCTCGCACGCTCACAATTGAACCAAATTTTTTAACGAATCACGAATAGGTTTTTATATCAGTCCGCGAAAATGTCGCGCTTGGAGTGTTCGAAATGAACATGAAGCAGATTTTGCTATCCGGTGCATGCGTCGCGGCGATTGCCGCAGCCATGGCCGCATCGATGGCCGTATCCGCATCGGCGGCGGACCTTTCGCCACGACCCGTCTATAAAGCTCCGCCGATGGCGGCAGCGCCACAATTCAGCTGGACCGGCTGCTATGTCGGCGGCAACGCCGGCTATGGCATGGCGTCCCGCACCTGGAATGCGATCGCCACGACCCCGGTAACGACCTTCGTCAGCCAGCACACCAGCGGTGGTGGATTCGTCGGCGGCGGACAACTGGGATGCGATTACCAGTCGGGGAACTGGGTCGTCGGCATCGAAGGAATGGTCGACGGCAGCACGATCGATCGCAATACGTCGATCGGCAACGTACTCCCGGGCGCGTCTTTGACCGACAAGGTCACCTCGTTCGAAACCCTCACCGGCCGGCTTGGCTGGGCGGCGGATCGCAGCCTGTTTTATGTCAAGGCTGGCGCCGCCTGGGATCAGACCACCGGCGCCATCAATGCGCCGGCGGGTTTCAGCAGCGAATCGCATTCGGCCACCAATAGCGGCTGGGTCGCCGGCGGCGGCTGGGAATATGCCTTTACGCCGCAATGGTCCGGAAAGATCGAATACGATTATATGGGCTTCGGCAATCAGAGCGTCGCTTATCCGCTCACCACTGCAGGCTCGGTCAACTTCACCCACCAAAACCTGCAGACCATCCTCGCCGGCCTGAATTTCCGTTTCAATTCAGGCGGAAGATAGCGCCCCGCATTTCGCTGCAGCATAAAACCCCGGCCTCAAGGCCGGGGTTTTTTGTTATCATCCGCAGGCCATCAAAGCGGTGCGAGGCCCGCCGGACAGCCGATGCAAAACCCTACGCAAAATACGACGGCCGCGCTGCTGCAGGCGTTTGAACAAGCGGCCGCGCTGCACGGGCAAGGCCGGCTGGGCGAAGCCGAAAAACTTTACGACGCGGTTCTTCGCCATGACGACCGTCACTTCGATTCCATCTATGGCTTGGGAATCCTCCGGCTGCAGCAAAACCGATTGGCCGAAGCGGAAGCCCTGTTTCGCCGCGCGGTCAAGATCGGCAAGAGGTCGGCGGACGCCCGGCATCATCTGGCGATCGCGCTGACCGGTCTCGGACGTCTCGATGAATCGCTTGCGCATTATCGCAAGGCGCTGGAACTCAGCCCGCGCGACGCGGTCACCCATAACAATATCGGATACGCGCTCCAGAAGCTCGACCGCCATGACGAAGCGGCGCGACATTTCGCGAAAGCCCTGTCGATCAACCCGAACTACCCCGAAGCGCACAACAATCTCGGCAATGCACGGCAGTCGCTGGAGCGCACCGACGACGCCATTGGGCACTACCGGCAAGCTTTGGCGTTGCGGCCGAATTATGCCGAAGTGTTCAGCAATCTGGCGAGCGCACTGGCCGTGGCGAACCGCCACGAGGAGGCGATTGCGAATTGCGAGAAGGCCCTGGCGCTGGCGCCGAACAATGCCGCAGCGCATATGAATCTCGCCAATTCGCTCGGCGCCATGGAGCGGCCTTTAGAAGCGCTGGCCCATTATCAGAAGGCGATAGAGATCGATCCGGCCAATGCCGAGGCTCACGCGCGCACCGCCTTCATGCTTTTTCATCTCGGGCGCATCGGCGAAGCGATCGCGCAATGCGAAGCGGCGCTGGCGATCAAGCCCGACCACGTTGAAGCCCTCAACAATCTGGGCGTGGCGCTGCGCGCGCTCGGCCGCCTCGACGAAGCCATCGCCTCCTTCGAAAAAGCGATAGCCGCCGCGCCGCGAAACGCCGCCGGACTTTATTATACGCTGGCGACGTCGAAGCGGATGTCCGCGTCCGATCCGCATTTCTCGGCGATGGAGCGGTTGGCCGGCAAGGTGAAGTCGTTGAGCACGCAAAACCAGATCGGCCTGCATTTTGCGCTCGGCAAAGCCTTTGCCGATGTCGGCGAACACCGACAGTCGTTCCAGCATCTGCTGAAGGGCAATGCGCTCAAGCGGCAGGAATTCGTCGAACATGACGAGGCCCGGCTTTTAACGCGGTTCGCGCGGATCGAAACGGTGTTTTCGGCGGAATTGCTCAATGACAAGCGGCCCGGCGGAGATCCGTCACCGGTGCCGGTGTTCATCATCGGTATGCCGCGCTCGGGCACGTCGCTCGTCGAACAGATTCTCGCCAGTCACCCCGATGTCTACGGAGCCGGTGAACGCTACGAGCTCGGCGATTTGGCGCAAGCGATTGCCGCGCCCGGCGGCGCGGAATATCCCGAGGCTGTCGCCGCCATGACCGATGGCGCGCTGCAGGCCTTGGGCGCAAACTATCTGCGCGCCGTCCAGGCGCTGGCGCCGCAGGCCAAGCGCATCACCGACAAAATGCCGGGCAACTTCTTCCATGCCGGTCTCATTCATCTCGCGCTGCCGAACGCGCGCATCATTCACACCCGTCGCGATCCGCGCGATACGGCGATGTCGTGTTTTTCGACTTTGTTCGCCATGGGGCATCCGCACACTTACGATCTTGCCGAGCTGGGCCGCTATATCGGCGCTTATGAAACGCTGATGGCACACTGGCGCCGCGTGCTGCCAAAAGACGCAATGCTCGAAGTTCAATACGAGGCTTTGGTCGGCAATCTCGAAACCGAAGCCGAACGGATCGTCGGTTATTGCGGCCTTGAATGGGACGACGCGTGTCTGTCGTTTCACAAGACCAAGAGGCCGGTCCGCACGGCGAGCGTCATCCAGGTGCGGCAGCCGATTTATAACAGCTCGGTCGGCCGCTGGCAGCCGCACGAGAAGGAGCTGCAGCCATTGCTGCGCGCGCTATCGGGCGGCTGACCGTTGGATCTCTTGCTTGCCGGGCCGTGTCTCGGCGCTTCGCCTTGAGGCGAATATAGCCCAACCGGATCAGGGCTTATCGGGGAATAGCGGCGTTTCCATCAGTCCCACGGCCGGCGGCGGTTGGAGCGAGCCCGCATGTTGCCGGCCCAAAGCCCGCAAGCGCTCGCTCGGGCTGACCGGCTTGTCGTGGGATGCCGGCTGTGAAGTTTCGGCGATATAGCGGTCGATATCGCGGCAGGCGGCTTCGACCGCCGTCGTCTCTGCTGCGCTCTCGGTCATGGCGCTGATCCCTCAAAAGCTCGAACGGTGTTGGGAACAGTATGCCACGATGCAAAACTGGCTTCGAGAGCGATTTCATCGCGCCCTTATGCGGACACAAGATGGCGGATTACGCTTTCGCTCATCCGCCCGACGCGTTTCGCATTCGCGACAGGCTGCGAGGATTCCCGCCGCCATGCGCACAGAATCTCAACAGCCTTCCGCGTTGCAAAGCATCAGAATATTGCCGGAGGTGAATTGCGGGCCGTTGAATTCCTGACCGAACGTTCCAGTGCAGGTCTGACTGATATAGCCGTGCACTGTCGCATTGACGTGATTGCCGGAGCCCCAGTCCTTGATCCACGGCCCGCCGCTCGAGCCGAAGGTCATGTTGCAGGCCATGTTGAGCACGCTGCCTCCGCAGCTCGCGGGCTGCGCGGAGCTTTGCGCCGAGCACTGTTCGAGATTGTTGGCGTTGCCGATGTTGCCCGGATAGCCAAAGGCGCGCATCGGCTGCGACGGTGGAAAATTCCACGCCCGCCCAAGCCAGCCGGTGTAATAGGTCACCGAATGGCCGCCGCTGTCGTTTTGCAGCCTGATCAGGCAGACGTCGGACGGGATGTCGCCGTTATTGATCCAAGAGGTCGGGACTCTGGCATCCGCCCAATTGAACACGCCATACGGCGCGTTGCCGTTGTTGTAGCCTGGCGCAAACGACCAGCCGCCGATCCAGCTGCTGTTCGACCGGTTCCAGCAACAATGCGCCGCGGTGACGATGATGTTCTTGCCGCTGACGACCGAGGCGGAACAGGTGCCGGTGTTGGTAAACAGCTTGCCGATTGTCGCGGTCTGCGCGCGCGCCGTCCCCGCGGGGACGAGGGCCGCCGCGATCGCGCCGGCGATGAGCAAAAGCGCACGCCCGAAGGGATATCTCTTGGCGGCCATTTGCAATCTCCCTGGTTAGCTTATCGGATCATCGATCGCATCATTTCCAGTCATCCGGGTGAAGCTTGCGGGCTTCTTCTTCGGCTTTTGGGTTCGGTGCGCCGCCTCCGGACGATTCGGGCTTGGCGGTTTGCAATGCCTTGCGTTCGGCGGCCGTCAGCGTGCGTGGCTTGGGCGTGCCGATAGTCGTGTTCCAATCCAAGGGTTTGGCGTTGAGGCGTTCCTCACGCGTTTGGAATGACGGTTCTTTCATTGTGCGCGCCTTCGCAGAGTTGTGTTGAATGGTCGACGATTGTGCTAGTCCCGGTGTCGCGACGAAGATCGCGGACAGGGCCACGAGGCCCGCCGTCATCGCATATGCAAAACTGCGACCGGTGCGACTGGCTTTTTTGCTGCGGTTGGATTTCCCGCTGCGGCTGGCTTTGAATGTCATGTTGGCCTCCTGGCTGGCCGACATTTGCCGACACGGCGCCGGCCTCGCCGATGAACTGATCCAGCGGACATCCCGCGCGTGGCCAAAGATTGTCCGCCACTTTAATTACATCCTATAGTAGTAATTTTACGCCTGTCAACCGCGCTGAGGGCCGACTTCTGCCTAATCCACCAGAGCTCCGCTATGTTTTTTGGCGACGGGTGTCAGACTGCCAGTCAAGACCGCGATCTATGAGCCGCCGAAGGATGGCCTGCCCTATTTGGTTGTTGCATTCGAGCCTGACGGCCCGAAAGTTTCCATTGCCAATTCGGAGCTTGAGGCGCGCACCATGGCGGCCGAGCGGGCAATCCGGCGCAGGCGACAGACAATCGGAGCGGAATCGGTCCCCTCGCAGCCGGCATAAGCCAAGCCTCGCCGCGCAGCGGCGAAAGTGCGCGGATGCGATTGGAGCCGCAAAAGGCTTTCGGTGCATTTTGATTTGCCTCAATGCCGGTCGACACCAAACCGTCATGGTGCCGGCATGGTCATCGAAAGCCAACCCCCGCCGCCCTGCCCGAACTGTGGCAAGTCGATGCGCTTCACGCGCCTTATTCCGGCTATCGGCGCCCTGCCCGAACTCTATTCGTTTTATTGCGACGGCTGCCGTGCAGCCGTCACCGAGGTGGCGGAGCCGGGAGAGCGGCGCGATCTGTTGAGACCCTTCGAGATCGATCGCGCGGCTTCTTGGCCCCAGTGAGGACCATTCATTCCAACTCCCAGACGGATCGGGACTTATTGGACGTTTTCGATCGCGGTCGTAACCGCCGCTTACAAACAAATTATGCCACGTTTGTTTACAACTGCATCTTAAACTCCAAGCGCCGGTTAAAGCGGCCGGTAAATTAGTACTGCCCCGCAGCAAACGAATCAGATAATTTGTTGCTTGCGTATCCGGCTCGGCGCATTTTTCCTCCCTGCCAAGTCGGGTCAAACTTCAGCCCCGGCATTTCCTTTTGGTGCCGGGGCTTTTTTGCGATACTCTTTTTCGATACGTGGAATTACGGACCCTGCGAGGCCGATCCCGGATTTTGCTTCCACCTTCGCGCTCCGCGCCTCGGTGTACTCAAGCCCGCCGAAGCTCGCGGGAGCGAGCGAAGGCGGGTCGCTTCATCCGCTCTACGCGCTATTTGCTTAAATCCTGCGGGATGAGCGCCTGCTTGTTGTTGGCGGCAAAATCCGCGGGCACGTCGAACTCGCCGGTCTGCAGATCGTAGCGGCAGCGCCAGCCGCGCACCTGCAGAATCTGGCCGTGATGCGCGTTGGGATCGAGCTCGCCCGATAGCGTAATGATAACGTAGCGGCTGTCGGGCCAAGTCTCGCCGAGCCACTTGTAATTGTCGTCGACGCCCTTGAGCAGGCCCGCCGAAATATGCAAATCCGGTTTCGCGATCTTTCGCGATTCCGGACGGCTGTAGTAGTAGTCCCACGCCAGGTCGCTGAGCGGTTTTTTGGTCGCAGCGACGAAGCCCGGCGCACCTAATCGGTACAGATAGAGGTCGGCGTAGCCGGCGCCGGCCTTTTGCATGCGCACCAGCCATTGCGAATTGTTGGTGAAGCGGAAGCCGGCGGCATAGTCGGCCGGCTTGGGTTCGAGGAGACTAAATGTGCCCTGACGCCGCACCCAGAATTGCCACGAATAACCGTTGTCTGGATCGTCCTTGGCGTATTGCTCGACCGTCGTGGCGCCGTCCGGCGAGGTCGCGGTGTATTGCGCGTCGAGCTTGTAGTCGGCAGGCGGACCGGCAGGCGAAGCCGCCGCGGCGCCGGCGATGCAAACGATAATGAAGCCGATCAGCGGTACTTTATATATCCAGCGCATGCGCCGAGCCCCTTTTGTGTTTATGTCGCGGGCGGATTTGATCGCGTTCAATTGGGGCGACGAAGCAAACGAGCGTGCGGCAATGCGCGCATTGGCGGCCTTGCCGCTCGAGGAACCGGGCGTCTATTGCTCCGTTACCGTTTCGTAGCCTGACGAATTGGCAGGCGTGGCCATGACCGCAGGACGTACCCTTTTTTGGCTCTCGACGCTGTTTGCCGGCATTGCCGTGCTCTGGGTCATTTCCGATGTGTTTTACGGAATGGGCACTGACTATCCGCCCACGCTCGACGTTACCGGCATAGTCTCGGCAGCGCTCATCTGGGGTGCCGGCTGGCTCTGTTGGCTCGCCCTTTAGCGCCACTTTTCAAAGCTGCAGGCGCCGCCGGCGGTCGTTAGCTTTTTATCATTCCCGCGGCGCGCGCGACGTCGGTCCAGCGCGCGATTTCGCTCTTCATGAAGGCGCTGAATTTGTCGGGGCCGCCATCGAGCGGATCATCGCCCTGCTTGCGCAGCGCGTTCATCGCGGCCGGCGCATGCATCGCCTGGCTGCTGGCGGCGGCGAGCTTGTCGACGATCGGCCGCGGCGTGCCGACCGGCACGTAGAGGCCGAACCAGAGGCTCGTTTCGACGTCGGGCAGCCCGGCTTCGGCCATGGTCGGCACGTCCGGCAGCGCACCGGCGCGCTTGCCCGTCGTTGTCGCCAGCGCCCGAAGCTTACCGGCCGCGATCAGACCGACGACGGTCGAGACCGGCGAGAAGGTCATCAGCGTGCGATCGGCGACCACGTCCTCGACCGCCTGCGGGCTGCCCTGATAGGGCACTTGCGTGAGCTTAATGCCGGCCTTCTGCGCGAACAGTTCGCTGGCAAAATGCGGCATGCTGCCGATGACGTTTGAGTCGAGCGCCTGCTCCGGCCTGGCCTTGCACCGCGCGATGAGCTCCTTGACGCTGTGGATGTTGCTCGCCGGATTGACGACCAGAATAATCGGCGCGTCTTGGATGAGCGCAACGGGCTCGAAATCCCTGATTAGATCGAGCGACGCGTTGGGATTGATGATCTGATTGGTGATGATGGACAGCGTCCCCAGAAAAACCGTGTAGCCGTCCTTGGCCGAATGGGCGACATATTCAGCCGCGATGCTCGAGCCGGCGCCCGGCTTGTTCTCGACCACGAGCTGTTGGCCGAGGATCGGGGAAGCGGCCTGGGCGAACACGCGCGCCACGACATCGGCGGCCGCTCCAGGCGTGAAACCGATGACGACGTGGATCGGCCGCGACGGATAGGCGTCCTGCGCGGCGGCAAGACACGTCAGCGACGGCAGCGCGGCGGTGCCGGCTGCCAGATGCAAAAATTTGCGGCGCGGTAATATCACGACGTTCTCCCCAGGCATGCGTGACTTGCGGCAGGCGCGAAAGCGTCGGCGGCAAGTTCGATTTGTTTTTTCAGATAATCGCCCGCCGCCGGCACCATCGCCGCCCTTGATTCTCGCGGAACATCGGCACGTCCCGCAGGCGGCTCCTGGAACAAAACTAACCCGTTGCCGATGACCACGAAAGAGGACGCGGGCGCCAAGCGCCATTATGACGCAAACGCCACGGGCGAGCCGGCGTCAGCGCCAGCCGAGGCCGGGCGCGACATGTTTAAGGATCGCCTCGATGACGTGGGCGTTATAATCGACGCCGAGCTGATTGGGCACGGTCAGAAGCAACGTATCGGCCGCAGCGATCGCTTCGTCTTGCTTGAGTTGCTCGATGAGGACATCCGGCTCGGCGGCATAGCTGCGGCCGAAAATGGCGCGTTCGCTGCCGCCGAGATAGCCGATGGTATCGTCGTCTTGGTCGCCGCGCCCGAAATAAGCGCGGTCGCGGTCGTCGACGAGGGCAAAGATGCTGCGGCTCACCGACACCCGCGGCTCGCGGGCATGACTGGCCGCCTTCCATGCTTCACGGAAGATGCGGATCTGCTCGGCCTGCTGGACGTGAAACGGTCGTCCGCTCTCGTCAATCTTGAGCGTCGAGCTCTGCAAATTCATGCCGTGCTTGGCCGCCCACTCCGCGGTGGCGTTGGTGCCGGCGCCCCACCAGATGCGATCGCGCAAGTCCTCCGAATACGGCTCGACGCGCAGGGCACCGGGAGGATTTGGAAACATCGGCCGCGGATTTGGGCGCGCGAAGCCTTCGCCGCGCAGCACCTCGAGCAGCACCTCGGTGTGGCGT
Source organism: uncultured Alphaproteobacteria bacterium (assembly GCA_963822935.1). GTDB lineage: Bacteria > Pseudomonadota > Alphaproteobacteria > Rhizobiales > Xanthobacteraceae > BOG-931. Next base: position 299,869 of record CAWGJP010000004.1, on the reverse strand, counting down.
CTCGCCATGTCGGCGTCGGTCTTGCCCTCTTCGGGCGCGTAACCGAAGTAGCGCCAGCCGTCGATCACCTGCTCCGGCGACCCGCGGCTGATGCCGAGCTGCAGGCGTCCGCCGGCGATCAGGTCGGCGGCGCCGGCGTCCTCCGCCATGTACATAGGATTTTCATAGCGCATATCGATGACGGCGGTGCCGATCTCAATGCGCGTTGTTTTCGCACCGGCGGCGGCCAGCAGCGGAAAGGGCGAACCGAGCTGGCGGGCAAAGTGATGCACGCGAAAGTAGGCGCCGTCGGCGCCAAGCGCCTCGGCGGCGACGGCGAGGTCGATCGACTGCAACAGCGCATCGGAAGCCGATCGCGTCTGCGACTGCGGCGAGTTAGTCCAATGGCCGAATGACAGGAAGCCGATCTTTTTCATGGATATCCACGACGGGAAACGGGGTCAGTGCGTTCTTCTAGCCTGGGACATTTGTGCACGACAGCCGTGTTTGCAAGGCAATACAACACGACCAGCACTCCGTCTGAAATGTTCGTGGCGATGAGTTCGAAACGAATTCACCCTTGCCCCGGCGCCCAGCCGTAGAGGCGCGCCGCGGTGCCGCCCATGAGCTTCGCCTTGTCGCTGTCGGAAATGCGATTGGTGATGCGGAACGCGTCGACACCCTGCGCATAAGTGAGGAATTCCACCGCGCGCGTCCAATCGGTGCCCCACAGGCAGCGGTCGATGCCGAAAGCATCGATCATGCGGCAGACCGGATCCCAGATGTCGTTGTAGGGAAACGCTTCGTGCGACAGCGTGCAGGCGCCGGTGATCTTGATGGCGACGTGGTCAAACTTGGCGAGCGTGAGCACCTTCGGCAAATCGGCCCACGGCTCCGCCGGCACCGGCGGCGCGTGCGGCTGCACAATACCGAGATGATCGACGATGATCTGCGTCTCGGGATGGCGTCGAATCAGCTCGATGCCCTGATCGAGCCGCCCGGCGATGTGCAGGTTGACCGGCAGCGACAAGCGTCCGGCCTTGGCGAGGACGCGATTAAGCCCCGGATCGGCGGGGTCGGTAGCAAGGCCGCTGCGCACGAGCAGCATGCGCACGCCGACCGCGCCGGGGGTGCGCTTCCAATCGGCGATGACTTCGGCGACCGTCGGGTTGGCCGGATCGACCGGCCTCACCAAAGCGAACCTATTGGGGTAGCGATTGCGAACCTCGACCGCGTAGCTCGAGTCGTAGCGGTACATCGTGAACGCCGAAACCAGAATTGCGCCGTCGACTTTGGCCTCGTCCAGGATGGCGACCGTCTGCTCGCCGGTCGCTTCCGGCGGTCCGGTCAAGGCCGCATGCCACGGCCGCTCGGGGCGGTCACGCTCGTAGGCATGAAGCTGCGCGTCGATGATGGGCATGCGGCTCTTTTCTCGAATGCGGGCGTGCGAGTAGACCGCAACTATTCAATCACCTCGTCGGCGCGCGCAAGCACCGACTGCGGCATGGTGAGTCCAATCGTTTTTGCGGTCTTCAGATTGACGACCAACTCGTACTTGACCGGCATTTGCACCGGAAGATCGCCCGGCTTCTCGCCTTTGAGGACGCGATCAACGTAGCTTGCGGCGCGGCGATACGGTTCGATGGTATCGCTGCCGTAGGACAGCAAGCCTCCACTGACCGCAAAATGGCGCTGCGGATAGACCGCTGGCAGGCGATAGCGTTCCGCAAGTCCGATGATCTGCTGGCGATGAATGATCGACGGCCCGCTGTCGCTCACGATCAGGCCGCCGTTCGGACCGGCGAACGCGCCGATGCCGCTTTCGATGGTGGCGGCATCGGTCAAACTGACGGGGCTCAACTCCACACGGAATGACGACGCGAAGACCTGCGACGCGGCCCACTGCCCGATGCCGGCGGTGGTGGTCGGATCGCGCACGAGCGCAACGCGCGTCACGTCGGGCGCGATCTCTTTCAGAAGGTCGAGCCATTTCCCCGCTATACCATAGTCAAACGCGGCGAAGCCGGTTGCGTTTCCGGCCGGCCGCGACAGGCTCGCCACCATCCCCGAGCCGACCGGATCGGGAACCTGCACGAACACAATCGGCAAGGTCCGCGTCAGACGCAGCAATGGCTCGAGCGCTGGCGTCCCCGTCGAAAAAATCAGATCCGGGGCAAGCGCGACGAGTTCGGCAGCGTTCTTGCGATTTTGAGCAGGGTCGCCAGTGCCGTAGCGGTACTCAATCTCGACATTGCCGCCGGCCGTCCAGCCCGACTCCGCCAAGGCCTGGCGGAACGCCGTGAGACGAGCCACCACTTCAGGGTCGTCGGCCTGAAGCGGCATGATCACGCCGATCCGGCGCCGCGCGCTGCTTTGTCCACGCGCCATCGGCGGCCATGCGGCAGCCATTCCACCGATGAGCTTGATGAAGTGGCGCCGTTGCACAATCGCCCCTGCAGCCGATTTTGGATACTAGCACATTGCCGCGTTGACCGCGCCGTCGTTTCGGGATGTAGCGCAATACCGCCGCTTATTGCGGATCACCCGCCTTCACGGGCGATGACAACTCATTCTTACGCTGCGCCCAGATAGCGGATCGGGCGGCCGGGTGCGATGGCTTGCGCCGCGGCGATGATGGCGTTGGCGTCGATGCCGTAGGCGCGATAGAGCTCCGCAATCGAGCCGGTCTGGCCGAAATGTTCGACGCCGAGCGGACGCACACGATGGCCGGCCACCGCGCCGAGCCAGCCGAGCGTCGCCGGGTGGCCGTCGAGCACGCTGACAATGCCGCAATGCCGCGGCAGGTTCGCGAACAGCCGTTCGATATGCGCGCGGGCATGAACGAGACCGCGTTCGCGCGCGCGGCATGCTGCGGTCCAGCCGGCATTAAGCCGGTCGGCCGAGGTCACGGCGAGGAGACCGACATCGCGGCGGTCCTCCGCCATCAGGCCAACCGCCGAAATGGCCTCCGGCGCCACTGCGCCGCTGAAAGCCACCACGACCTGACAGTTCGGTCCCGGCTCGCGCAGCCAATAGGCGCCGTCGACGATGGCGTGGCGCAGAGACGGCGTCATTTCGCGGGCGATCTGCTCGACCGGCCGCGTCGACAGCCGCAAATAGATCGAGCCGCCAGTCTCGTCGCGCAGCCAATTGCGCTCCGACGGCTCGCCGTCCTTATCCTTGGCGCCGCCGCGCTGGATGTAATCGAGCGCGAACGCAAGAATGACGGCAAGCTCGTCGACAAAGGCCGGCTCGAAGGCGGCAAGACCGTCCTGCGCCATGCCGATCAAAGGCTCGGCGATCGATTGATGCGCGCCGCCTTCCGGCGCCAGCGTGATCCCCGACGGCGTCGCCACCAGAATAAAGCGCGCGTCCTGATAACAGGCGTAATTGAGCGCATCGAGCCCGCGGGCGATGAACGGATCGTACAAGGTGCCGATCGGCAAGAGCCGCTCGCCGTTGATGGCATGCGACAGGCCGAGCGCCGAAAGGGTGATGAACAAATTCATCTCGGCGATGCCGAGCTCGATATGCTGGCCTTTTGGCGAGAACTCCCAATTGAAAGTTGAGGGGATGCGTTCGCTCTTGAACGTGTCGGCGAGCGCTTCGCGCGCGAACAGGCCGCGGCGATTGACCCACGGGCCGAGGTTGGTCGACACCGTCACGTCGGGCGAGGTGGTGACGATGCGTTCGGCGAGCGGCGTCTTCTCCCGCGCGATTTCATTGAGCAGCGCGCCAAAACCCTGCTGCGTCGCCATTTCCGGCTGGATCGTCACCGCAAGGCGATCGGGAACTTCGATGCGCGCCGCGGCCAGATTGCGGTTGTCGCTTTGCGCGAACGGCACGCGGTCGAGAAACGCCTGGATGTCGGCTTCGGCTTGCTGCAGGCCCTCGAAGCGATCCCATTCGTGTCCCGGCCGGATGTTCATGGCGGCGCGGAATGTTTCCATTTGCGCCGGCGTCATCAGGCCGGCGTGATTGTCTTTGTGGCCGGCGAACGGCAACCCGTAACCTTTGATGGTGTAGGCGATGAAGCAGACCGGACGGTCGTGATCGATGGCGTCGAACGCGTCGATGATCGCCGGCAGATCATGACCGCCGAGATTGTTCATCAGCCGCGCCAGCTCACCGTCGCTGCGGCTCTCGATCAGCCGCGTCACCGCGCTCTGATCGCCGATTTCGTCGCGGAGTCGCTTGCGCCAGGCCGCACCGCCTTGGAACACCAGCGCCGAATAAAGCTGGTTCGGGCAGTTATCGATCCAGCGCCGCAACACCTCGCCGCCCGGCTCGGCGAAGGCCGCTTGCTGAAGCGCGCCGTATTTGAGGACCACGACGTCCCAGCCGAAATTGCGGAACAGATTCTCATAGCGCTGCCACAAGCCCTCGCGCACCACCGCATCGAGGCTTTGCCGGTTGTAATCGACGATCCACCAGCAATTGCGCAGACCCTGCTTCCAGCCTTCGAGTATCGCCTCGAATATATTGCCTTCATCGAGTTCGGCGTCACCCAACAACGCGATCATGCGGCCTTCAGGACGTTCGAGTCCCCAGCCATGGGCGCGCACATAGTCCTGGGCAAGCGAGGAGAATAATGTCTGCGCAACGCCCAGCCCGACCGATCCGGTGGAGAAATCGACGTCGTCGGTGTCCTTGGTGCGCGACGGATAGGATTGCGCGCCCTTGTAGCCGCGGAAGCGTTCGAGCTTTCCGCGCGTCTGCCGGCCGAGCAGATATTGAATGGCGTGAAAATTCGGCGCCGCATGCGGCTTGACCGCGACGCGGTCGGCCGGCCGCAGCGTGTGGAAGTAGAGCGCGGCCATGATGGTGGCGAGCGAGGCCGACGACGCCTGATGGCCGCCGACTTTCAGTCCGTCGCTAGTCTCGCGGCCGTGATTGGCGTGGTGGATCATCCACGACGCGAGCCACAGCGTCTTGCGCTCGAGCGCGGTGAGGATGGCAAGGTCGTGTCGGAGTGAAACTGAAGTCGTCATTCGCTTTCGACTCTGTCATCGTCCGCGAAGGCGGACGATCCAGTAATCGCAAAGCAAGATTTCATTCCGCCCGCCCACGACCACTGAGGCTCCGCCTTCGCGGAACATGACAGGAAATCACCGGCGTGTCATCGTCCGCGAAGGTGGACAATCCAATAGCCCCAGAGCACGAGCTTTGTTTTCTGGTGGCGGCGATTACTGGAGGCTCCGCCTTCGCGGAGCATGACAGTCTTAAGGCGATGCGGAGCATGACAACTAATTACTCCAGTTCCACCGTCTCGAAATCCGCCGGCAGGATGATTTCCAAAAGCTCGCAGTCGTCGGAATAATCGAGCACGGTGTGCTTGATCTTGGGCGGCTGCAGCCAGCACGAACCTTCGTGCATGGTAACGACACCTTCGCCCTCGTACTCACCTTTGATCCAGCCTTTGAGCACGTAGATCATCTGGAATTCGACGTCGTGATAATGGCGCTTTGACACCTCGGCGGGATCGCAGGGCGGGATCATCTTGATGACATGGGCGCGCGCCAAACCTTTGGTCGCCGCGGCAATGCCGAGATCGCGGTATTGCGCGTAACGGCGCAGGCCCTGCTCGAAGGAGTCGGGGGTGTGGTGGCTGGCGACGAAGGTCTGCTTGCGCGGGCCCGGTTTAGCTTTGCGCTTGGCGGTTGCGACGCGGCTTCGCGCCGAAGTGGAGGTACGCCGCCGCCGCGCGGTTTTCGACGATCGGCTCGCGGCCTTTTTGCTTTTTCCTGTTTGTCTCGCTCTCGCCATGACGTTTCTCCCCTGCCCGATCAAAACCTCAGCGCGCCGTTGTGGCGGATCACCGCCGCGCGCGCTTCTTCCGGCCGATGCGCGCCCAATTGGCCGAAGGCCGAGCGCGTCTCCTCGATCAGGATGTCGATGACATGGCCCGGCCCTTCTTCGCCGAGCGCGCCGAGACCCCACAGGAACGCCTTGCCGGCGAAAGCGGCGGCGGCGCCGAGCGCATAGGCCCGCACCACATCGGTGCCGCTGCGGATGCCGGAATCGTACATCACCGTCGCGCGACTCCCCACTTGTTTCACGATCGCCGGCAGTGCGTCGATCGGCCCCGGCAGCGCCTCGATCTGCCGGCCGCCGTGATTGGAGACGAACATGCCGTCGACGCCGAGCGCGACCGCCTTTTCGGCATCCTCCGGGTGCAGGATGCCTTTGACGATCAGCGTCTTCTTCCAGCGGTCGCGGTAGCGGGCGACTTCTTCCCAGGTGAAGGCGCCGCCCATCTCGCGCCGCGCAAAGGCGATGACATCGTTGATCGAAGCATTCTCGCCGACATATTGGCGCAGCGTGACAAAACGCGGCAGGCCGTACTTCAACAGCGCCATGGTCCAGGCCGGCGACCATGCCATCTGCGCGAGCATGGCGAGATCCGGATGAAAGCCTGAGCCGCCGAGCCCGACGACGACTTCGCGGGCGCGGGTGGTGCGCACCGGCACATCGAGCGTAAGGATCAAAGCATTGCAGTCGGTCGCCGCGGCGCGGCGCACCAGGTCGAAACCGATGGCGTGATCGTTCTTCGCGGCGCGATAAAGCTGGAACCAGCAGACGTCGGGCGCGATCTCGGCGATCTCCTCGATGGTGGCGCCGCCGGCGAGCCCGAGCGTATAGGGAATGTTGGCCCGCTGCGCGGCGCGGGCGAGATGCTTGTCGGCGCCCGGCCACACGATCGCCGGACCGCCCATCGGCGCAATCCCGATCGGGCCCGCATAGCGGCGGCCGAACAATTCGACGTCGCAGGGCGGCAGCGACGGCATCACGCCATAGCGCGGCACCATTTCCACTGCATCGAGCGCCGCCCAATTGCGCCGGATGCCGGCGTCGTCCTTGCCGGAGCCGCCGTCGGAATATTCGAAGGCGAAATGCGGCAGGCGGCGGCGCGCGGCGCGGCGCAGATAGTCGATGGTCGGATAGTGCCGATACAGCGCGGCATAGCGCGGATTGGCGCTTTTCCCGACATAGTGGCTGGCTTGCGGCGCGGCCGTCGGCGCAGGCGTAATGGCCGTCGTGTCATGCATCGGCGTTTCTCCCGGCGGTCAGTATAGCGGATCGTCGGGAGCTGGACAGCGATTAGGAATTAGGACTTGGGTTTATTCGATCACCCGGTCGGCGCGCACCGACAGCGAGGCAGGCACAGTAAGACTGATAGATAGGGCAGTTTTCTGGTTCACAAGGGCTGCGATGAGTTCGCGTCGCCTCATCCTTCTACTCCGCGGGTCGGCGCAGTCATGCACTATAATGGAACGCTGTTATCTTATGCTGAATATCTGTTGATGTCGCACACGGCCCTCGCGACCGAAACGCGCAAGCATCGCGTTCGGCCATGTCCGCGGTTGCCGCGACAAGCGCGAGTCATGAGCGCGTTGGCTTCAGCGTTCTTATCGCGTTGGCTCGGCTTCGCCGCTTCGCATTTAACCACTGGCTCAGAAGTGGGAGTACGACGGCCGGGCAAAACTAAGCGGTTTGCCGTCGCGGAGAAAGCGGGCGCCCTGCCCGGCCGCGATGCGACCGATCTCGGTCGCCGCGATGCCGGTTGCTGCCGCCGCGTCGCGAAACGCCGGCAACTTTTCGGGCGACAGCGTCAACACAATCTCATAGTCGTCGCCGCCGGTGAGCACGGTTTCCAGCAACACCGGCTGCGCCGCGACTGCGGCGCGAGCGGCCTCCGAAAGCGGCACGCGCACAACCTCGACTTCCGCCGCGACGCCGGAGGCCCGGCACAGTTTGGCGAGGTCGCCGGCAAGCCCGTCGGAGACGTCCATCGCCGCCGCGGCATCGTGAAGGATCGCGCCGGCGAGCGCGGTGCGCGGTTGCGGCAAGAGATAGCGGTCCTTGAGCGCGGCGGATTGGCTCTCCGACAGCCGCCAGCGCGCGCCGAGCCCCGGATCGCGCCGCAGCATGACGCCGAGCGCGGCGTCGCCGATGGTGCCGGTGACGACGATGCTGTCGCCCGGCTTGGCGGTGGCGCGCCGCACCATGGCGCCGTGCGGCACCGTGCCGAACGCCGTGATCGAAACCGACAGCGGCCCCGGCGTGTGATCGGTATCGCCGCCAAGGAGCGGACAGGCGTAACCCCGCGCGTCATCGTCCAGCCCATTGACGAAAGCGGCGAGCCAGGGCCCGTCGATGCTCGCCGGCAGCGCAAGCGCCAGCAGAAAGCCGAGCGGCTGCGCACCCTTGGCGGCAAGGTCGGACAAATTCATGCGCAGCACTTTGCGGCCGATCGCCTCCGCCGCGTCGTCAGCAAAGAAATGCACGCCGGCGATGCCGCCGTCGGTGGTGAGCACCACATCGCAGCCGGGCGGCGGCGTGACGATGGCGGCGTCGTCATGCAGGCCGAAGGCGCCAGGCGCGGTGGCGAGCGGACCGAAATAGCGCGCGATCAGGCGATCTTCGGCGGAGCTGTCATCGTCGGAGGGCATGACGTCGCTCCCTCACGGTTTGTCGGCGAATTCGGCCGCCCGCCATTGATGCGCCAATTGATCGAGCACGGCATTGACCATGCCGGTCTCGTCCTTGTCGACGAATGCGGAGGCGATGTCGACATATTCGGCATTGACGACGCGGGCCGGCACATCGGAGCGGCAGGCGAGCTCATAGGCGCCGGCGCGCAGCACGGCGCGCAGGATCGCCTCGATGCGCTTGAGCGGCCAGCCGCCTGAGAGCGCCGCATCGATCTGCCGATCGAGCTTTTCCTGATCGCGCACCACGCCGCCGACGATGTCACGGAAATACGCCGCTTCGGCCGGGCGGTATTGCACGCCCTCGACCTCGCCGCCGAGCCAATGGCTTTCGAACTCGGCCGTCACCTCGTTGATGCCGGTGCCGGCGAGATCCATCTGATAAAGCGCCTGGACGGCAGCGAGCCGCGCCGCGCCGCGTTTATTGGCCTTGCGCGGTTCTTTTCCTTCGCCGGCCATTGTCAGCGCCGTCCGCGTTTGAGCGCGATCAGCGCCAGCGCCGCGCGCGCGGCGTCGCCGCCTTTGTCCTGCTCTTCCTGGCGCGCGCGCTCCCAAGCCTGCGCCTCGGTGTCGACGGTGACGATGCCGTTGCCGATCGGAAAGCGCTGCGCGACGGCAAGCTCCATCAATCCGCGCGCCGATTGCTGCGACACGATCTCGAAGTGCAGCGTCTCGCCGCGGATGACGCAGCCGAGCGCGAGCGCGCCGTCATAACGGCGCCGCCTGCGCGCGCCGCCGATGGCAATGGCGATGGCGGGAGGAATTTCGAGCGAGCCCGGCACGCTGACGACGTCGTAGCGCGCGCCGGCCTTGTTCAGCGCGGCGGTGGCGCCGGCGAGCAGCGCATCGGCGATAGCGTCATAGTAGCGCGCCTCGACGATCAGAAGGCGCGCGCCTTTGGCGCTTCGCTCTTTCAGTTTGCCTCGTCGCGGGCCGGCCATCACGAAACTCCATCTCTTTGCGGATGGTCTAACAGACGCGCGGCATAGCGCGCCATCTGATCGACTTCGAGATTAACGCGCGCGCCGGGCTGCAGCGCGCCGATCGTGGTCACCTGCAGAGTGTGGGGAATGATCAGAACCGAAAAAGTGTTGCGATTGACCGCGTTGACAGTGAGCGCAATGCCGTCGAGCGCGACCGAGCCCTTGGGCGCGATGAAACGGGCAAGCTCGGCGCGGACGCGCAACGACAGCGCGACGCTATCGACGAAATCATCGCGGCTGACGACTTCGGCAAGCCCATCGACGTGCCCGCTGACCATATGGCCGCCGAGCTCCTCGCCAAGCCGCAACGCGCGCTCGAGATTAAGCTTGGTGCCGTGCCGCCAGCTTGCGGCGGTCGTCATACGCAGTGTCTCGGCGGCGGTATCGACCGCGAACGAAGAGCGGTTGCCGGCGCGGCCGCGCTCAACAACGGTCAGGCATATTCCGGAACACGCGATCGAGGCGCCGATGGCGATCGAATCCGGATCGTAGCCGCAGGCGATGGCGATCCGGCGCAACCCCTCGGCCTTCTCGTGAACGTCAAGAACTTCGCCTAAGTCACTAATAATTCCGGTAAACATTGCTCAATTTCGCTCGAAAGTCTCTTGCCGGTCCGGCCCGATTTCTTCGCTATTTATGTGCTGTAGCCTTCGCTGCAGCGCCGTCATAGCCGATGCATCGAGCGCATCGATCCCGTCCGGGCCAACGGGCTTGGCAGAATGGAACAAAATGGCCTCGTCGACGAGGTCGGCGGCAAGAAAGGCCGCAGCCAGCGTCGGGCCGCCCTCGACCATGAGCCGGGTGATGCCCTTGGCGGCGAGGAGTTTTAACGCCTCCTGCAGGTCGAACCGATCGCTACCGCCCGGCGACCGCAACACCTCAACCCCATTTGCCCGCAAATCGAGCTCGGCGTCTTTCGGCGCCCGCGGTCCGGCGAGCGCCCACACCGGAGTTTCGTGCGCGCTCCCCACCAAGCGTGACGTGAGCGGCAACCGCAACAGGCTGTCGGCGATGACGCGCACCGGTGAATATTTGGCCATGCCCGGCAGCCGGCAGGTCAGCAGCGGATCGTCGGCGAGCGCGGTGCCGATGCCGACCATGATGGCGTCGCTCTGCGCGCGTAACAGGTGCACGCGGTCGCGAACCGCCTCGCCGGTGATTGCGATCGGCTTGCGTCCCGCCGCGCCCGCTTTGTCGTCGGCGGAAATCGCGAGCTTGAGCAAGACGTGAGGACGGCCCTCGGTGAAGCGGAGAATGTGGCCGGCATGGTCGTGCCGCGCCTTGTCCGCGCCAGCCCCGACATCGACGGCAATGCCGGCGGCCCGCAGCCGGGCGTGGCCCTTGCCGGCCACTTCGGGATTGGGATCTTCCAGGGCCGAGACGACGCGCGATATGCCGGCCGCGATGACCGCATCGGCGCAGGGCGGCGATTTGCCGTGATGCGAGCATGGCTCGAGCGTGACATAGAGCGTCGCCCCGCGCGTTGCCTCGCCGGCCCGGCGCAAGGCCTCGCTCTCGGCATGCGGCCGGCCGCCGGGTTGCGTCCAACCGCGGCCGACGATCGCGCCGTCCTTGACGAGGACTGCCCCGACGGCGGGATTGGGCCAGGTGCAACCGAGCCCGCGCCGGCCCAGACTAAGAGCCAACGCCATGAAACGGCGATCCATCGCCGCGCTCATGATTGACCAATCTTGTCATCGTCCGCGAAAGCGGACGATCCAGTAATCGCAGGATCAGCGGGTGATCGCATTGCCAGGCCTGATCTCGCGGCGGCTACTGGATGCTCCGCCTTCGCGGAGCATGACGGTAAAAGATGCGCCATGCCTCTAACTGGCGTCGCCGCGCCGGCTTGCGCCGCTCACTCCGCCGCCTCATCCCCCGACAATTCGGCAAGCGCGGCCTCAAAATCCTTGGCTTCGCGGAAATTTTTATACACCGACGCGAAGCGTACATAGGCGACGTCGTCGAGATCGCGCAAATGCGCCATCACCGTTTCCCCGATCGTTTCCGAGGTCACTTCGCTTTCGCCGAGGCTTTCCAGCTCGCGCACGATTTTCGACACCATCTGGTCGATCCGCTCCGGCTCGACCGGCCGCTTGCGGCAGGCGATCTCGACCGAGCGCAAAAGCTTGTCGCGGTCGAACGGCACGCGCCGCCCGTTGCGTTTGATCACGACCAATTCGCGCAATTGCACCCGCTCGAAGGTGGTGAAGCGGAAATTACAGGTGAGGCAAACGCGGCGGCGGCGGATGACGGAAGAATCCTCCGTCGGCCGCGAATCCTTGACCTGGGTATCGAGGCTTCCGCAGCTCGGACAGCGCATCCCCTACCCCTCGTAAATCGGGAACCGGCCGACCAGGCGCTTGACCTTCTCACGCACGGCGGCTTCCGCCTGCGTATCCTCGTCGGCGCCTTTTTGCGCCAGCGCATCAAGCACTTCGACGATCATGTCGCCAACTTGGCGGAACTCGGCGATACCGAAGCCGCGCGTGGTGCCGGCCGGCGTGCCGAGCCGCACGCCCGACGTGACGGTGGGCTTTTCCGGATCGAACGGAATGCCGTTCTTGTTGCAGGTGATGTGGGCGCGGCCAAGCGCCAACTCGGCGACTTTGCCGGTCAGGTGCTTTTTGCGCAGGTCGACCAGCATCAGGTGGGTATCGGTGCCGCCGGAGACGATATCTAGGCCACGCGCTTTGAGCGTTTCGGCAAGCGCCTTGGCGTTTTCGACCACGTTCTTTGCGTAAAGCTTGAACGACGGGTGCAGTGCCTCGCCAAAGGCCACGGCCTTGGCGGCAATGACGTGCATCAGCGGCCCGCCCTGCATGCCGGGGAATACGGCAGAGTTGAGCTTCTTCGCCAGTTCCTCGTCATTGGTCAGGATGGCGCCGCCGCGCGGCCCGCGCAGCGTCTTGTGGGTGGTGGTCGTCACCACGTGGGCATGCGGGAACGGGCTCGGGTGCGCGCCGCCGGCGACGAGGCCGGCGAAATGCGCCATGTCGACCATGAGATAGGCACCGACCTCATCGGCAATCTCGCGGAAACGACGGAAATCGATGACGCGCGGATAGGCCGAGCCGCCGGCGACGATCACCTTCGGACGATGCTCCTTGGCCAGTCTCTCGACTTCCACCATGTCGATCTGGTGATCGTCGCGGCGCACCCCGTAGGGCACCACCTTGAACCATTTGCCTGACAGATTGACCGGCGAGCCGTGGGTCAGATGCCCGCCAGCGGCGAGATTGAGCCCCATAAACGTGTCGCCCGGCTGCATCAGCGCCATGAACACTTCGGCATTGGCCGAGGCGCCGGAATGCGGCTGCACATTGGCGAAAGCGCAGCCGAACAGGCGGGTGACGCGCTCGATGGCGAGCCGCTCGGCCATATCGACGAATTGGCAGCCGCCGTAATAGCGTTTGCCCGGCAGACCTTCGGCATATTTGTTGGTGAGCACCGAGCCTTGCGCCTCGAGCACGGCGCGGCTGACGATATTTTCCGACGCGATCAGCTCGATCTCATCGCGCTGGCGGCCGAGTTCGAGCCGCACCGCCTCGGCGATTTCGGGATCGGCCTCGGCGAGCGTGGCTGAGAAAAACCCTTCGTCCGTGGTATTGGCTTTTTGACTGACCGACATTGCCCTTAGATTCCTTGCGCCTCGTCTTTTCCGGCCCGCCCCGCTGAAATACACCCAGCCGGCACATCATACCAGCCGAACCCCGCAAGGGCTTGGGATATTTGCGCGGATTACACCGCTATATTTAGGGAGTAGGCGAGTAGGCGATTGGACCAGCGAGCCATGAGACCGGCCAGCCGCGTCCCGCTGTTCGTTGAATGCTGATCCCGACGGGGGCTGAAACCCCTCACCCCGGACTGTTGGCCGGCTTCCTCCAGATGCCGCGCTTTTGCATCATCGCCACCTGCTTATCGATCACGTCGCGCTTATAGTCGGCGTGCTTGCCTGGAATTTTGTCCAGGTAGCGATTTTTCGGATAGATCGGCTGCTCGTAGATGATCTGCGCCAGCTCGGCGCGGACGTCTTTTAGCCAATTCGTCACCTGCGCGGATTCGCGGTGGTGGCGCAATGCCTCGATGTTGATGACGCCGGCAACGAATGTGGAGCCGTTGGTGTCGCGCTGCTTGCCGACGATCTGGCCGCGGTAATCGACGATCATCGACTGGCCGCCGCCGGCGTCGATGCCGAAGTGGCGGCCTTCATTGTAGAGATGATAGCTGCCGATGTTCGGCGCGACGATGTACATGTTGTTTTCGAGCGCGCGGGCGCGGTTGGAGATTTCAAACACGTCGTTCTCAGTGAACGGCGCCGGCATGGAGGCCCGATAGACGACCTCGGCGCCGTTCATCGCCAGCCCCCGGCCGTTCTCCGGGTAATTGCCCTCCATCGCCATCATGATGCCGAGCCGGCCGATCTTGGTGTCGGCGACCGGCCAGAAGGCATCGAGCGTGCGGCCGTATTTTTCGATCCACCAGTCGTAGATGTCGTGCGGCGACACCGAGCGCTCGACCGGCAGCAGCGCCGAAATCTTGTAGTGCTGAAGGATGACTTCGCCGTCGGGATCGACGATGAAGCCGATGTTGAAGAAGCGGTCTGGCCAGTCCTTATGGCGCGCCTTGGCCTGCGCCATGATGAACACGTTCCACTGCCGCGCGAGCTTGCCGATCTCGTCGGTCTCCGGTCCCGGCACGTCGATACAGCAGGTGCGCGCATAATCGGCGTGGTCGACGTCGAGCACTTCGTCGTTGAAGCCCATCAGCGCGCCTTCCGGGATCGCCAGGAGCCGCACCGGGATATCGAGATTGGACAGCCAAAACGCCGCCTTGGTCAGGCTCTTGAGGTGCTCGATGTTGTCGGCGATGTCATCGCGCCGGCGAATGCCGTAGAACGTCGGAATGAGACCGACGGCGTTATAGGGTTCGATCATCGGGTGTGACTCCTTTACGCGCGTTTCATCGGGAGCCAACGGGCCTGCGCGCTTGGGGCGGACCCGTTGCTCGCGTGCCGGGTTGAATGACGACTAGGCTGCGCTTGGCAATCCGGCGAGCGCCATGGCGAGTTCGCCCTCGTCGTAGTTCTGATCGACGAGCTTGCCCTCGAAATAGGCGATATAGGCCGCCATATCGAAGTGGCCGTGTCCCGACAGATTGAACAGGATGACCTCGGACTTGCCCTGTTGCTTGCAGCGCAGCGCCTCGTCGATCGCGCAACGCACCGCGTGCGTTGCTTCCGGCGCGGGCACGATGCCTTCGCAGCGCGCGAATTGCACGCCGGCGTCGAAGCAGGTCTTCTGATGGTAAGCGCGCGCCTCGATCAAGCCGAGATCGTAGATATGCGACACCATCGGCGCCATGCCGTGATAGCGCAAGCCGCCGGCATGAAAGCCCGGCGGAATGAAGGTCGAGCCGAGCGTGTGCATTTTGACGAGCGGGGTTAGATGCGCGGTGTCGCCGAAGTCATAGGCGTATTTGCCCCGCGTCAGCGATGGACAGGCGGCCGGCTCGACGGCGATGAAGCGGCGCTTGCGACCGCCGCGCAGCTGCAGGCCGAGGAACGGAAACGCCAGGCCTGCGAAATTCGAGCCGCCGCCGGTACAGCCGATAACGACGTCGGGATCGTCGCCGGCCATCTCGAACTGTTTGATCGCTTCCTGGCCGTTGACGGTCTGATGCAGCAGCACATGGTTGAGCACCGAGCCGAGCGAGTATTTGACCGCCGGGTCCTTGGCCGCCATCTCCACCGCTTCCGAAATGGCAATACCGAGCGAACCGGGGCTTTTCGGATCTTTGGCTAGGATGGCGCGGCCTGAATCGGTCTCGTTCGACGGCGAAGCGACGCAGCGCGCGCCGTAGGTTTCCATCAGCGCGCGACGATAGGGTTTCTGGTCGTACGAGATGCGGACCTGAAACACCGTGACTTCGATGCCGAACAAGCCGCCAGCAAAAGCGAGCGAAGAGCCCCATTGGCCGGCGCCGGTTTCGGTGGAAAGCCGCTTGATGCCCTGTTCCTTGTTGTACCAGGCTTGCGGCACGGCGGTGTTGGGCTTGTGCGAGCCGGCCGGAGAAACGCCTTCGTACTTGTAGTAAATCTTGGCCGGCGTGCCGAGCGCCTGCTCCAGCCGGCGCGCCCGCATCAGCGGCGACGGCCGCCATAGGCGATAGACGTCGCGGATCGGCTCGGGAATGTCGATGGTGCGCTCGGCCGATACTTCTTGCAGGATCAGCGCCGTCGGGAACAGCGGCTCGAGATCGGACGGCCCGACCGGCTGCTTGGTGCCGGGATGCAGCACCGGCGGCAATGGCTTCGGCAGATCGGCCGCGAGATTGTACCAAGCCTTAGGAATTTGATTTTCGTCGAGAACAAATTTGATTTGATCGCTCACGCCACCCTCCCAACGCTTTGAGTTACTCGATGGAACTGTAGCGCGGATCGAGCGCCGGTGAAATGCGGTCTATGGCTTCACCGTCACGGCAATAGCCGGCGCACCGAGCCTGTCGCAGCCTTAAATATTCTAGCGTCGCGGAACTAAATCGGCCTGGTGGGGTCTGGCCAGGTTATGAACGCGGGCCACGGCGATTGAGCGCCAATGCCGTTCGTGTGAAAAGCTAGGCCCATCGCATTGACGCCTTCGGAGGGGCCATGACCGCAGATCCTCGTACCGCCGACCTCGTTCAAGCCGGTGCGATCCGGTTGGCGCTGTTCCTGCCGCAATACACCAAGGACACGGCAACTGGCGCGGTGCGCGGGCTCGGGCCAGGCTTAGTCATGCTGGAAATCGGGCGTGCGCTCGCTGCGCGTCTTAACGCCAAGCTCCCGATCGTCGAGCAGCCGACGCCGCGCGCGGCTCTGGATTGCATTAAGGCCGGCGGCTGCGAATTCGCCTTTCTGGGGATCGAGCCGTCCCGTGCCGCCGAAATCGACTTCACGCCGGCATTGTTCCAGTTCGATTACAGCTTTCTGGTGCCGGCCGGCTCAGCCTTGCGCCAATTCGCCGATGTCGACCGCATTGGAATCCGTGTCGCTGTGGTGCGAAATCACGCCTCGACCATGGCGCTCACCCGCATGGTCAAACATGCCGCGCTCGTCGGCTTCGATCCGCCGGATGACGCGTTCGCCTCCCTCGCCTCAGGCAAGGCCGAAGCCTTCGCGGCGCCGCGCCAGATTCTGGTCGAATATTCCGAGAGACTACCGGGCTCGCGCGTCCTCGACGAAGGCTACGGCATCAATCGTGTGGGTATCGCGGTCGCCAAGCACCGCACCGGCTTGCGCGCCTACCTCGCGGAATTTGTCGACGAGTTCGAAGACTTCGGGGCTGATCGCGCGGCTGATCGCGGAAGCTGACCTGCGCGGCTTTGAGGTCGCGGCCTAAAGCTTCACCGTCGGCGGAATGGCAGTCGCGCCGAGCCCGTCGCGGCCGTAAATGTCTTCGCGGAATTGCACAATGCCGTCGGACGCCGACCAGGCGGTGACATAAACCCAGTGCAGCGGCACCGGCTTGGTCAGGTTGGTATTGACCTGATCGCCGGATTTGATCGCTTCCGCGATGTGGTCGGGGCCCCACCCTTTGGTGTCCTTGAGCAGCCACACGACCAAGTCCTGCACGTTCTGCACCCGGCAGCAGCCGGAGGAGTTGTAGCGAAAATCTCCACCGAACAAATTCTTCAGCGGCGTGTCGTGCATATAGACGCCGTACTGACTCGGGAAATTGATGCGGATGCGGCCGAGCGAATTTGAATCGCCCGGATCCTCCCGGAACGTGTAATGCACGGCATCGTCCGAATACCAGTCGATCTGCGACGGCGGCACTTCCTTGTGGGTCGGATCGTAAACACGAATGTGGTTCTGCGTCAGATAATCCGGCTTGTCCTGCATCAGCGGGATCAAGTCCTTGCGCACGATCGAGACCGGCACCGTCCAGTACGGATTGAAATTGATCTGGACGATCTTTGAGTTGATGTCGGGCGAAGGCCGGTCGGGCCGCCCGACCACAGCGATGTGCCGCTGAACGGCGAGGCCATTCTCGATGGCTTCGACGCGCGCCGCCGGAATGTTCACAACAACGAAGCGCGGCCCGAGATTGGTGGTCAGGGACTTGAGCCGCTCGATATTGACCTTGAGCTGGTCGCGCCGCGTCGCCGCCGGCACGTTCATCTCAGCGAGCGTCACTTGGCGCAGAATGCCATCGACGGTAAGCCCGTGGCGGGCTTGAAAGCGGCGCACCGCCTCCTCGACATAGGAATCGTAGACGTCGTTGCCGACCGCGTTCGGATCGAGGTCGCCGGAGACCTTAAGCCGCGCCCGCAGATCGACCACGCTGGGGTGCCGGGTGCCGAGCCGCAATTCATCGACCTTGGGCACTTCCGGCCAGCCGCCGCCCGCAACAATGTCGTCATAGGACTTGATGGCAATTTCGGTGAATTGTTCGGTCGACGGCGACAGCGTCGGCGCGGTCGGCTTGGGCATATGGATGGTGCGCGAGGCCTGGTCGAAGGCTTGGCCGAACTCGCCCCGGTCAGTGTCGTCAATGAGCGCATCGAGCGCCTTGTCGTCGGCTGAGGCCCGTCCCGCCAGGACACCGCCGGCGGCAAAGGTTGTGGCGCCGGCGAACCGGCGCAAAAAAGCACGGCGGTCGTACCGCGCGGGCGCTCGATCGGGCGGCTCACTCATGGGGTGCGTCTGTGCGAGAGCATTGCGGCTGAATTCGGCCAAGAACCCAAAATCCTAAGCACAAAGCCCCGCCGGTTGATAGCATGAGGCCTCCGCAGGCGAAAAGGCTTGGGGTGGCTATTGCCGTGGCTGAAGGATCGGTCAGCAGATTCGCGGCCGCGCTGGCACGTAATCCAGTTCGAGACGTTACACACGCTGCGGCCCCAGGCCGTGACGCGTGTCCAAGGGAGCGACCATGGGCCCGATCAGATTGCTAGCGGCTCCGATCGGCCGTATCGCGAATTCTCGTCTGTTCCAGCTCGCAGTCGTGGTCCTCATCATTCTGCTGCTCGATCATTACTCCTATGACTATCCGGTGCTGCGGCCGATCGCCGATGGCCTCAAAGCCCTGGTCAATGCCACCGTGCAACTTTGCGCGGAATATTTCCGGATCGGAATTCTGACCGATCCGGTCCTGCAAGTCGGTGTGATGATTGCCTACGTCTATGTGGTCTGCCTGCTGATTTATTCTTTGCTGCGTGTCTTTGTGCGATGGCTGGTCGATCTCGCCGGATGGAGCAATTTCCTCTGGCTGCGAAGCGCCATTGCACGCGAGCGCGGCATTGCGGCCTACCGCGCCTGGCTGCCGCTCGAGCGCATAAGGCCGGCCGACTGCCCGCAAGCGCAATGGGAGGAAGAGTTCGCCTGGCCAGCAAACAACGAGCCGCCCTACCCGCCATTGCCGCGGCGAGTTCTGCACGGCGCCGTTGCTTACATTGCGGTATTGGGCGGCGCAGCCGTGCTGCTGCAGTATTTCACGCCGTTCCCCGTGCTGACTTGGCTTCGCGGTTTGTTGTGACCACCGCGAAAAAAGCCCCGGCATTCACGCCGGGGCTTAGGCACGCCAGTACAACGGAAGCTGGCAAAAGACATCGGGGCACGTTCCCGAGGGACCGTGCTCCCAGGTCGCGACGACTCTTACAGCCGGTAAAGGATCTGATCGGTCCAGAAGCGCTCGAGCCGGTGCAGCGCCTTGTTGAGCACCGAGAACTCGTCGGCATTGATGCCGCCGACTTGCTCCACCGTACGGACGTGCTTCTGGTAGAGCGCATCGACGGTATCGCGCACTTCGCGGCCCTTGTCGGTAAGCTTGATGCGCACTGAGCGGCGGTCGACCCGCGAGCGCTGGTGGTCGAGGAAGCCCATCTCGACGAGCTTCTTGAGGTTGTAGGAGACATTGGAGCCGAGGTAGTAGCCGCGCGTGCGCAATTCGCCCGCGGTCAGTTCCTTGTCGCCGATATTGTAAAGCAAGAGCGCCTGCACCGAATTGATGTCGGCGCGGCCGCGGCGATCGAACTCGTCCTTGATGACGTCGAGCAGACGCCGATGCAGACGCTCGACCAAGGTCAGCGCCTCGAGATAGTGCGGCCGGATATGGTCGAAGCGCGCCTCACGATCGGCGGGCTCGACCGTCTTGACGACGGCTTTCATTTTGACGCCTTTCCCAAACTCAATTTTGTTTTCGCCGACGGGCCCTGTCTCCCGCCGTATCGCGCCAACCTAGCGGGCAGGGTCTAAGATCAGTTTAAATAACACGCTAAAAATAAGGTTTATTCGCCGCTCTGTGGCCACGTATTGCGACTAAAATTGCGGTTGATTTTGCGACGATTTATTCACCTTGTCCGTTGGCGCAAAGAATGAGGCGATAAGCGCCTTTAGATAAGCGAACCCGCGGCCCAACCGCATGGACGAAGCGCCATGAGCAATCAACCGTCACCGCAGGAGGCGCATTGGCCCAAAGGTGCCATTTTCACGGTCGGGCATTCGACCTTGCCGATCGAACATTTTGTTGCGCTTCTGCAAACTTATGGCATCGCATGCGTCGCGGACATCCGCACGGTGCCGCGTTCACGGCATAACCCGCAATTCAACGGCGAAACGCTTGGCGATGTGCTTAAAGCGAAGAACATCGAATACGTAGCCATGCCTGCGCTCGGCGGTTTGCGGCATGCGCGCAAGGACTCCGTCAACACCGGCTGGCGCAACACAAGCTTTCGCGGTTACGCCGATTACATGCAAACCGAGCCGTTCGCGGAGGGACTTGCAACGCTCATTGCCACGAACCGCCAGCAACGCACCGCGATCATGTGCGCCGAAGCCGTGCCGTGGCGCTGCCACCGCTCGCTGGTCGCCGATGCACTTAGTGTGCGCGGCATTCCGGCGATCGATATTTTATCGGAGAGCAGTTACCGCATGCACAAGCTGACGCCTTTTGCGCAGGTGACAGGAACGCAAATCACCTATCCGCCAGAGCAAGCGACGTTGCCGCTGTAGCTCACCCCGTTTGCCTCGTGACCGTTGGCGAGCTTCAGAATGTAATTCGAGCGCTGAGCCAACAAGAGTTCAGTTTGCGCCGAGCTTCTTTAAGGCCGATCCTTTATGCATGGCGATATGATCCGTTTTATCGCTCTTGATCTCGTATTAAGGCTCGTCTTCGCTGGCGTGATGGGTGTACCGCTTCGCCTTAACGATCTCCGCGCGGCTGCGCCACGCGTAGCCCGTCAGGGCGAAGCGTGGTGGGAGAGGTAGGACTCGAACCTACGAAGGCGTAAGCCAGCGGATTTACAGTCCGCCCCCTTTGCCACTCGGGACACTCTCCCCCAAAACGCTGCGCCGCAACCAGTCTTGCGGGCAAAACGCCAGACCGCGCTATATGGTTGGGCGGCGACGGCTAGTCAATCGAAATTGGCTTGAATTGCCAAGGTCCTGACCGCGTGACAAAACCCCAGCCATGCGGGAGCGGCCTTGGCAGTCGAAATCGCGGACGCGGCATCGGCGCGGGCCCGAGCGGCCGCGTGAGCGCCCTCGCGACACGCCGGATGACATCGTTATCCTCTACGGCTGGCACACGGTCACGGCGGCGCTCGCCAATCCGGCGCGGCAATTCCGGCGGTTGCTCGCGACCGAGAATGCGGTGCGGCGCTTGGCCGACGAGGGCATCACCCCGCCGCTGCCGCCGGAAGTCGTGCGGCCGGACGCGATCGCCGCGCGGCTCACCCCCGACGCGGTGCATCAGGGCCTGCTCGCCGAGGCCGATCCCCTGCCCTCGCCCGGCATCGAGGATTTGCCGGCGGATGGCATCGTGCTGGTGCTCGATCAGATCACCGACCCGCATAATGTCGGCGCGATCCTGCGCACCGCGGCGGCGTTCGCGGTGGCGGCCATCGTCACGACGGCGCGCCACAGCCCGGACGCGACCGGCGTGTTGGCCAAGTCGGCGTCAGGCGCGTTGGAGCTGGTGCCGATCGTGATCGTACAGAATCTGGCGCGTGCACTTGCCGCCATGAAGGAGCACGGCTTTCTCGTCGTTGGTCTCGACGGCAATGCGGCGGCCGATCTCGCCGCGGCGACACTGCGCAGGCCGCTCGCTTTGGTGCTTGGAGCCGAGGGCAAGGGCTTGCGGCAGTTGACGGGAGCGACCTGCGATCTGCTGGCGCGGCTCGATCTGCCCGGCGCCATCAAAAGCCTCAACGTGTCGAACGCCGCGGCGCTCGCGCTCTACATTGCGAATCGCGCGACGGCATAAAGCACGAAGGCCTGCAAGATTGCAGGCCTTCGGAGTCCGTTGTTTATCTGACGCCCACCTGCATTACGGATAGTGCCGCCACCGCGGAGCACCGTAATAGCGCGGATGCATATAGGGATGCATCGCGACCGGCGTGCGGTACGCAAAGCGCGGCCGGAAATACGCATGCCGGTAATACGGCTCCGACGGCGGTACCGCCCCATAGCCGTAGCCGTAACCTGAGCCCGGCACGTAGGGATAGTCGGTAGCGGCGACGTAGGCCGTCTCCGGCGAATAAGTCTGATACGGCGTCATGATCCCAGGGCCGGCATAGACCGGACCCTGATTGACCACGTAGAGCGAAGGCTGTGCATAGACGACAGCCTGTCCGCAACTGCCGCAGCCACCGCAGTTACCGCAACCGCCGGCGCCGGACCAGCCGCCGCCGCAATTGCCGCAGCCGCTGCTCCAGCCGGACCAGCCGCAATTGCCGCAGCCGTTCCAGCTGCAGCACGGACCGCCGAACCCACTGGGCACGACAGCGGAGACCACGATGGGTGCCGGCACGGCCGGCGCGACCGGCGCCGCATAGACCGCGGCTGCCGTCGGCGCACCGCAGGCACCGCAGCCGCCGCCGTACACGGCCGGCGCCACTGCGGCGTAAGCGACGGGAGCCGAATAGCCCCAGCCGCAGCAGCCGGCTGACGCGATCGACGTCATACCGACACTGAACAACGTGGCGACCGCCACGAGGACAACGCGATGGAAAGACATGACACTCCTTACTGGCTTACACTTCCCGAGGCTGACCCCATTGCGGGGCCGTTACCGCAGGCCGATACGCGGCCTGCGCGATGACTCCTGACCACTTACGGACGCTTGCCGCCGGGCCCCTTCGAGCCCGGCGGTTTTGGCGAATGAGGGCGTTGGCCGTAGGAATTTCCGAACCCGATGGCAGCAGGTCCGTTGTAAGGGGCATATTCCGTCACGGGTCCCGAGGACGATCCGCTCGACCAACTGCGGTAATACGACGGCGCCGGCGGCGGCAGCGGGCGATCCCGCGGCGGCACGATCTCCAGGCGGCCATAACCCGGACGTTTCCCGGTCTTGGGAAAGTAACTTGGGCCTTCTATTGGCAGCGCGACGGTTGTAACCGGCCGATAGACCACGGTTGGCGTCACCATGCCGGGACGGTCGAGCCCGAAATCGCCTTCGACCACGCCCCAGGACGCATCGATGCCGTTGATGTAAATGGGCACGCCCGCCTTGCCGGGAATGACGATTTCCGGCGCTCGTTGCGCGAAAGCAGGCGAAGCCGCCGCTGCAGTCAGCAAAATCGCTTGGACTAGACGCATGCGCGACCCGTGACAAACGCGTTCGCCGGTCACTCTATGGAAAGCGCAGGAGAAATTCGTTTAAAACGCGGTCGTTTTGCTGCTGAATTATTGGGTAACATTAACTGCACACTACTTTTTGCCGCGCCGCCGCATTACGCGATCCTGGCGCTGGACCGCTTTCCGCCTCCTGTCGATATTTTCAGCGATCCGAACGAGCGCTCGTTACAATTCACTATTCGCGGCAATGAGCTTGGTGCGAGGGCTGATCTTCCTGTCCGAGACCAAAAACCGCAACATCGGCCACAACGCGTAAGCTTCCAGCGATCAGCGTCGGGGCGGCTCACCCGAGCCGCCCCTACTCTTTTTGTCTATTTGATTTGTGGCGAGACAAGCCACCGCACGATGAAATTACGCAGCGCTGCGACCAACCCGCACAACAGCGCAAAGGCCAGCGCCGCGCCCACGATTTCCCTCGCATATGCCGCCAGAGCATGCAGTTCGCTCCAAGGCGCAAGCAGCTTAAAGACCGAGGCCATGGCGCCCACGGCCGCGCCGTATAGCGCCGCACGCCCGACGTTCCAAGGAGAGGCGTCGCTTTGGCTTCGCATCATGGTGGTTTATCACGGCACATCAGGCGACACCGCGTCAGCGCGGCTTGCAGCCCGCTTGCTGGCACAAACCACGAGGGCGTCATCGCCCCCGCGGGTAAGGGCGGCGAAGGGCGCATTTGCCCCAGGTTACTCTTGGAACAGGCCCTGCCCTCAATCGTTTTCCTCGATTAAAGGTATTCTCCATTCATACTTCGGGCACCCGGGTCATGACACGGCAAGCCGCCGCATCGACGCAGCCGCTCTCTACCCCCGCCGCCAAGGCTGCGGCGGATCTCGATCGACTGAGCATCAACACCATCCGGACGTTGGCGATCGACGCCGTGCAGAAGGCGCAATCGGGCCATGCCGGCGCACCAATGGGTCTGGCGCCAGTCGCCTACATATTGTGGCAGGATTTTCTCCGCTACGATCCCGCCGATCCGCGCTGGCCGAACCGCGACCGTTTCGTGCTGTCGAACGGCCATGCTTCGATGCTGCTCTACGCGCTCATCCATCTCGCCGGCGTGCGCCACGCCGAGGGCGGCCGGATCACCGATGCGCCGGCGATCAGCCTCGACGACATCGAAAGCTTCCGCCAGATCGACAGCGTGACTCCGGGCCATCCGGAATACGGCCACACCACCGGCGTCGAGACCACGACCGGCCCGCTCGGCCAAGGCTGCGGCAACAGCGTCGGCATGGCGATCGCGTCGCGTTGGCTTGGCGCCCACTACAACCGCAAGAATTTTCCGGTCTTCGATTTCGACGTTTACACCATCTGCAGCGACGGCGACATGATGGAAGGCGTGGCGAGCGAGGCGGCCTCGCTGGCCGGCCATCTGCAACTTTCAAATCTGTGCTGGATCTACGACAACAACACCGTGACCATCGAGGGCCACACCGACCTTGCTTTCAGCGAGGACGTCGAAACGCGCTTCAAGGGCTATCGCTGGAACGTCGTGCACGTGCGCGACGCCAATGACACCGCGGCGGTGGCGCAAGCCTTGGGGGTTTTCCGGCGCACCGATGATCGTCCGACCCTCATTATCGTCGACAGCATCATCGGTTACGGCGCGCCGCATAAGCAGAATACCGCGGCGGCGCATTCCGATCCGCTCGGCGAAGAAGAAGCGCGGCTAACCAAACGCTTCTACGGTTGGCCGGAAGACGCGCAATTCCTGGTGCCGGACGGCGTCTACGAGCGCTTTCGCAACGGCATCGGCCGGCGCAGCGCCGCGCTGCGCGACGAATGGATGAAAACATTTGCCGCCTACAAGGCGGAATACCCGCAGCCCGCGCACGACATCGAGATGATGCTGGCCGGCGAATTGCCGGCAGACTGGGACGCCGGCCTGCCGGTCTTTCCGGCCGACCAAAGAGGCGTCGCGACGCGCGACGCGTCGGGCAAGGTTCTCAATGCGATCGCCAAAAATATTCCCTGGCTGATCGGCGGCTCCGGCGATCTTGCGCCCTCGACCAAGACCACGTTCGACAACGCGAAGTCACTGGAAGCCGACGAGCCCGGCGGCCGCATCATGCATTTCGGCGTGCGCGAACACGCCATGGGCGCGATCGTCAATGGTCTCGTGCTGTCGAAGCTGCGCGCCTTCGGCGCCACCTTCCTGATTTTCAGCGACTATATGCGCCCAGCGCTGCGGCTCGCCGCGCTGATGAAGCTGCCGGTCTTTCACATCTTCACCCACGACTCGATCGGGCTCGGCGAAGACGGCCCGACGCACCAGCCGATCGAGCAGCTGGTCGGCTTGCGCGCCATTCCCAACATGATCGTGCTGCGGCCGGCCGACGCCAAGGAGGTGCGCGAGGCCTATAAGGTCATCTTTGGATTAAAAACGGAGCCGGCGTGTCTGGTCTTAAGCCGCCAGAAACTGCCGGTGTTCGACCGTGATCGCTACGCCGCGGCGGCGGGTCTCGCCCGCGGCGCCTATATTATGGCGGAGGCGGAAGGCGGCAAGCCCGACGTCATCCTCATCGCCAGCGGCAGCGAGGTTCAGTTGTGCATCCAGGCCTTTGAAACACTCAAGAGCCGGCGCATCGCCGCCCGGGTCGTCAGCATGCCGAGTTGGGAGCTGTTCGAGCGCCAGGACCGACGTTACCGCGACGAAGTGCTGCCGCCGCGCATCACCGCGCGGGTCGCAGTGGAAATGGGCGCCACGATCGGTTGGGACCGCTATGCCGGCCCGACCGGCGCCATCGTCGGCATGCACAGCTTCGGCGCGTCGGGCCCGATCGGCGATGTGCTGGCGAAATTCGGTTTCGTTCCGGATAAGATCGTCGAAGCCGCCGAGAATCAAATCGCCGAGAACAAGAATTCCGGCGCCGGAGACCCCAGGAACAACCGACAATGAATGCTCTCAAAGCGCTGCAGGACCACGGCCAGGCGGTGTGGCTGGATTTTCTATCGCGCGGCTTCATCGCCAAAGGCGGCTTGAAGAAGCTCGTCGATGAGGACGGGCTGCGCGGCGTCACGTCGAACCCGTCGATCTTCGAGCAAGCCATCGGCAACTCGGACGAATATGACGACGCCATTGCACGCATGCTCAAGGAGCACGACCGTTCCGCCATCGATCTGTTCGAGGGGCTGGCGGTCGAAGACATTCAAAAAGCGACCGACGTGCTGCGTCCGGTATTCGAGGCGACGGGTGGCGCCGACGGCTTTGTCAGTATCGAAGTATCGCCCTATCTGGCGATGGATACCGAAGCCACTATCGCCGAGGCGAAGCGGTTGTGGCGTGAGGTCGGCCGCAAAAACCTGATGATCAAGGTGCCGGGGACGCCGGAAGGTTTGCCCGCCATCCGCGATCTCATTGCCGAAGGCATCAACGTCAACATCACGCTGTTGTTCGCGCAGGCCGTCTATGCGCAGGTGGTGGAAGCTTATCTCGCCGGTCTTGAAGCGTTCGCCGCCAAGGGTGGCGATATTTCGCGCATCGCCAGCGTGGCGAGCTTCTTCGTCAGCCGCATCGACACCGCGGTCGACAAGTTGCTCGACGAGAAAATTGCCCAGGCCAACGATCCCGATGAAAAACGCCGTCTCGCCGCGTTGAAGGGAAAAGTCGCCATCGCCAATGCCAAATTGGCTTATCAGGTCTATTTACAGCGCTTCGCCGGCGAGCGTTGGGAGGCGTTGAAGCAGAAGGGCGCCAAGCCGCAGCGGCTGTTGTGGGCGTCGACCGGCACCAAGAACAAGGCCTATAGCGACGTCCTCTATGTCGAAGAGCTGATCGGTCCCGACACCGTCAACACCATGCCGGTGGCGACGATGGACGCCTTTCGCGATCACGGCCGATTGCGCAACAGCATCGAGGAAGACGTCGCCGGCGCGAAACGGACATTGGAGGATCTCGCGCGCTCCGGCATTTTGCTCGACGCCGTCACCAAGACACTGGTCGACGATGGTGTGCAGCTGTTCGCCGATGCCTTCGACAAGCTGCTGGCGGCAGTAGCCAAGAAGCGAACCGAAATTATCAAGCAGCAAGTCGACGAACAGCAACTCGCCCTCGGCCATCAGATCGAAAAGAAAGTGAACGAGGTCGCCGAGGAATGGCGCAGGCACGGCAATATCAGAAGGCTTTGGCAGCGCGATAAATCGCTGTGGACGAATACGGACGAAGACCGCTGGCTCGGTTGGCTCGACAGCATCGGCGACCGGGACATCGCGGCTTACAGCGCCTTCGCACAAGAGATTAAACGCGATGGGTTCAAGGACGCGGTGCTGCTCGGCATGGGCGGATCGAGCCTCGGCCCCGAAGTGCTGGCGGTGACCTTCGGCCCGAAAAACGGCTGGCCCCGGCTTCGCATTTTGGATTCGACCGTGCCCGCGCAAATCGAGGCGCTCGATGCCACGCTCGACATTGGCAAGACCTTATTCATTGTCTCCAGCAAGTCGGGCAGCACCACCGAGCCCAATGTTCTTGCCGATTATTTTTTCAAGCGTGTCGCCGACAGCGTCGGCGCCGACAAAGCCGGCGCGCATTTTATTGCAATTACGGATCCCGGATCGGCGCTGCAACAGCGGGCGGAAAAGCAGAACTTCCGGCACATATTCCACGGCGTGCCGAGCATCGGCGGGCGTTATTCGGTGCTCTCCCCTTTCGGGCTGGTGCCGGCGGCAATTGCCGGCGTCGATGTAGCCGAGCTGGTGCGCGCGACGCAGGTGATGATGCGCTCCTGCGGGCCGGATGTGCCACCGTCGGAAAATCCGGGTGTCACGCTTGGCATTACCCTCGGCGCCGCTGCGTTGCGCGGCCGCGACAAAGCCACGATTTTCGCCACCCCGGCGCTGTCCAGTTTCGGTGCCTGGGCCGAGCAACTGTTCGCCGAATCGACCGGCAAGCACGGCAAGGGACTTATCCCCGTCGAGGGCGAACCGATTGGCAGGCCGGAGGTCTATGGCGACGATCGCTGCTTTATCGATCTCGCGCTCAAGGGCGAAGCCGACGACGCCCATGAGGCAAAACTCAAGACGCTGGAGAAGGCCGGTCACCCTGTCATCCGCATCGTGCAGAATTCACTCGATCACATCGGCCAGGAGTTCTTCCGCTTCGAGATCGCCACCGCGGTCGCCGGCGCCGTAATCGGCATTAATCCGTTCAATCAGCCCGACGTCGAAGCGAGCAAGATCAAGACGCGCGAACTGACCGACGCCTTCGAGAAATCGGGAGAACTGCCGCGCGAAACACCGGTCTGTTCAAACGGATCGCTCGCGCTCTACACCGACCAGAACAACGCCGAAGCGCTGCGCCAGGCCGGCGCCGACGGCGGCATCGACAGCTGGCTCAAAGCGCATTTTGCGCGGCTTGGCACCGGCGACTACGCCGCGATCCTCGCCTACCTCGCCCACGATGAAGCAAACTTGGCGCATTTGCAGCCATGGCGGCTGGCGCTACGCGATCACCGCCATGTCGCGACCTGCCTCGAATTCGGTCCGCGCTTTCTGCATTCGACCGGGCAGGCCTACAAGGGTGGACCCGACAGCGGCGTGTTCCTCCAGATTACGGCAGACGACGCGCGGGATCTGGCCATTCCAGGCCATCGCGCGAGCTTTGGCGTGGTCAAGGCCGCGCAAGCGCGCGGCGATTTCGACGTTCTGCTCGAACGCGGCCGCCGCGCCTTGCGCGTCCATCTCAACGGCGATTTGAAGTCCGGCCTCGCCGCGCTGGAAGCGGCCGTCCAGCGCACTCTGGCGTGAAGGGAGTGCGGACAATGCAGCTCGGTGTGATCGGTCTCGGGCGGATGGGCGGTAATATCTCGCGCCGGCTGATGCAGCATGGCCATGAGGTCGTCGTTTACGATTCCGATGCCAAAGCTGTTGCCGCGCTCAGTCGCGATGGCGCCACCGGCGCGTCGGGTCTCGACAAGCTGGTGCAACAGTTGCGGGCACCGCGCGCGGTCTGGGTGATGCTGCCAGCCGGCAAGATCACCGAAGACATAATTGCCGAGCTCGCGACACTGCTGAAAGCGGGCGATATCGTCCTGGATGGCGGCAACACCTTTTGGAAAGACGACATCCGCCGCGCCAAGATGTTGCGCGAGCGCGGCATCCATCACATCGACGTCGGAACCAGCGGCGGCGTCTGGGGATTGGAGCGCGGCTATTGCATGATGATCGGCGGCGCCAAGGAAATCGTCGACCGGCTCGATCCGATCTTCAAGGCGCTAGCGCCGGGCGCCGGCAACGTTCCGCGCACGCCCGGCCGCGACGGCCGCGACCCGCGCGCGGAGCTTGGCTATATCCATGCCGGACCCAACGGCGCCGGCCATTTCGTCAAGATGGTACACAACGGCATCGAATACGGCCTGATGCAGGCTTATGCGGAAGGCTTCGACATTCTGAAAAACGCCAACAGCGAAAGTCTGCCTGAAGAGACGCGTTTTGATCTCGATCTGCCGGATATCGCCGAGGTCTGGCGCCGCGGCAGCGTCATCAGCTCGTGGCTGCTCGATCTGAGCGCAAGTGCACTCGCGGCTGATCCGAAGCTCGATGGCTTCGAGGGCGTGGTCGAGGATTCCGGCGAAGGCCGCTGGACTGTTCAGGCGGCGATCGACGAAGCGGTTCCTGCCGACGTGCTGACGGCGGCGCTCTACACGCGCTTCCGCTCACGCCGCGAGCACACGTTTGCGGAAAAGATTCTGTCGGCGATGCGCAAAGGATTTGGCGCGCACGTCGAGCCGAAATCGGGGCTGACAGACCGCAAGGCCAAAGCGTCATGACGGCCGGAAACGGCGCCAAGAGCGGCGCAAGGACCGCCGCCACAAAGGCACGGCCGGCCGATCCATGCTGTCTCGTCATATTCGGCGCATCGGGCGACCTCACCCACAGACTCCTGGTGCCCGCGCTCTATAATCTCGCCGTCGAGGGGTTATTGCCGGAGGCTTTTGCTCTGATCGGCGTCGCCCGCACTCCCTCAACCAGCGAAGCTTTCGCCACGGATCTCGCCAACAGCCTGCCGAAATTCGCCACGCGCAACATCGATCAGCGCGCGGTCAAGCGCGTGCTCGGCTGCGTCGCCTATGTCCAAGGCGAGCCCGACGACAACGAGACCTATCGCAAGATCGGCCGCGAGCTAGAGCGCATTGAGCGTGAACAGGGCACTAAGGGCAATCGGCTGTTCTACCTGGCAACACCGCCGGCGGGATTTGCCCCGATCAGCTGTCATCTCGGCGAGTCCGGCTTGGCGCGGGAAGACAAAGGCGTCTGGCGCCGCATCGTCATCGAGAAGCCGTTCGGCACCGATCTCGCCTCCGCGCGCGCGCTCAATCAAAAGCTGCTCGGCATCCTCAAAGAGGATCAGATTTTCCGCATCGACCATTATCTCGGCAAAGAGACTGTGCAGAACATCATGGTGCTGCGGTTCGCCAACGGACTCTTCGAGCCGATCTGGAATCGCGATCATATCGACCACGTTCAAATCACGGTGGCGGAATCGCTCACCGTCGAACGGCGCGGCAGCTACTATGACGCCACCGGCGCGCTGCGCGACATGGTGCCGAACCATCTGGTTCAGCTTCTGTCGCTCATTGCCATGGAGCCGCCGTCGCGCTTTGCCGCCGACGCGGTGCGCGCCGAAAAAGCGCAAGTACTCGACGCCGTTCAATTGCCGAGCCGCGACGAGGCGCTACGCAATTCGGTGCGCGCGCAATACGCAGACGGCTATATCGACAACCGCCCGGTCGAGGCTTATCGCAAATCGCCGGACGTCGCGCCCCACAGCACGACGGAAACTTATGTCGCGCTTAAGCTGATGATCGACAATTGGCGCTGGGCGCAGGTGCCGTTCTACTTGCGCACCGGCAAGGCGTTGCGCGCCAAGCAGACCGAAGTGGCGATCAAGTTCAAACAGGCGCCGGTCGCGATGTTCCGCGACACGCCGGTCGATCGATTGGCGGAGAATTTCCTGGTGCTCGGCATCCAGCCGAACGAGTGCATTGGCCTTGAATTCAATGCCAAGATTCCCGGCCCCTCGATCGCCATCGGCGGCGTGGGCATGACATTCAAATACGAGGATTATTTCGACGTCATGCCGTCGACCGGCTACGAGACGCTGATCTACGACTGCATGATCGGCGACGCAATTCTCTATCCGCGCGCCGACGGCATCGAGGCGGGTTGGCGGATCGTGCAGCCGTTCCTCGATGCCTGGCGCGGCGCGCCTGCGACAGGCTTGGCACGCTATCCCGCCGGCAGTGAAGGCCCCAAAGAGGCCGACGAATTGCTCGCGCGGGATGGCCGCCGCTGGCGCCCGATCGCGTGAGTGGCGCCATGGACGTCAAATCACCGGCAGAAATCATCGTCGTCGAAGATGCTTCCACACTGGCGGAAGCGGCGGCACGCCGCCTCATCGCGCGGGTATCCGGAAAGGACCGTGCCGCAGTCGCACTGACTGGCGGCTCCAGTCCGCAGGGGCTTTACCGCCTGCTCGCCGCAGAGCCGTGGCGCGGCAAAGTGCCGTGGGACCGCGTGCATTGGTTCATCGGCGACGACCGTTTCGTCCCGGAAAGCGATCCCTTATCCAATATGGGCACGGCGCGGCGTGTGTTTCTCGACCGTGTCGGCGCGCCACAGCAAAACGTCCATCCGATGGCAACGGACGCCAAGGATCCGGAAGACGCAGCGCGGCTCTATGAGGGCGAGCTCAAAGCGTTCTACGGCGCCGCCCGGCTCGATCTGGCGCGACCGCTATTCGATCTGGTGCTGATGGGGCTCGGCGATGACGGCCATACCGCCTCGCTGTTTCCGCACTCGCCGGCTCTCGTAGAAACCCAACGCTGGGTGCTCGCAATCGCCAAGGCAGGCATGGAGCCCTTCGTCCCGCGGGTCACGTTGACATTTCCGGCGCTCGCGTCGACGCACGAAATGCTGTTTCTCATCGACAGCGCCAACAAACGCACCATCCTGAGCCGCGTGCTGTCCGGGGCCGACCTCCCGGCGCGGCGCGCCCATGCCGACGGTAGGTTGGTGTGGCTCGTGGTCCGTGCGGCAGCGCCGGAGCGCTAGGCATGGAAGCGATCGTGCCCTCCAAAAACATCGCGGTTCTCGTCGTGATGGGGGTTTCCGGCTCGGGCAAAAGCACGATCGCGGCCATGCTGGCGCACCGCTTGCACTGGATCTATGAGGACGCCGACTGGTTCCATCCCAAATCAAATATCGAAAAGATGCACCACGGCGAGCCGCTCAACGATGCCGACCGCTGGCCGTGGCTCCAAGCCATCGCCGAATGGATCGACGCCACGCGCCGCTCCGGTCGCCACGGCGTGGTCGCCTGTTCGGCGCTCAAGCGCGCCTATCGCGACGTCCTGATTGGTGACCGCAAAGACGTCGAGCTAGTCTTTCTGCAGGGTGACCAGAACCTCATCGCGCAGCGGATCGCGGCACGCGCCGACCATTTCATGCCGCCTGCTTTGCTCGACAGCCAATTCAAGGCGCTGGAGCCGCCGGGGCCGGACGAACATCCTATTGTCGTCTCCATCGCTCCCCATCCCCGCGAGATCGTCGAGACGATCGTGCAGAAACTGGGTATCGACGATCCCGCCGCCATCGACGCAGACACACCCGTCCGGTAAATATCGGCAGGTGCAGGATTCTCCGCAGGCCCCCGACAGATGACCGAGCCGCCCCTGACCCTAGCGGCCGCCGAGATGCCGGAGAGCAACGCCAATATCAGCCAGCTGCTTTTTTTCTTTGGCGTTGTCTATGTCGTCGAAGGGCTCGGTCAGGTCGTCGGATTGATTTCGCAGCCGCTCACCTATTATTTGAAAGAAGTGCATGGTTGGACGCCGGTGCAAGTCACCGCCTTCTTCACGGTTTTCAATCTGCCGTGGATCATTAAGCCGCTCTACGGCATGGTTTCGGACTTTATCCCGCTGTTCGGCTATCGCCGCAAAAGCTATCTGATCCTGGCCAATATCGCGGGGACCGCCGGATATTTTTGGGTGACGCGGCTTCTTGCGCCGACCGACATCGCGTTTGCGTTGATGCTTACAGCCTATGCGATGGCGATATCGAGCACGTTGTGCGGCGCGGTGCTGGTGGAGAACGGCCAGAGGCTCAGCGAAAGTGGGACTTTCGTCAATCAGCAATGGCTCTGGTACAATATTGCCGCCATGACCGCTGCTATTGTCGGCGGCCAATTGGTGGAACGACTCCCTCCCGCCGCCGCGCTGCATGTCGCCGCCGCCATCGTCGCGTGCGCGCCGTTTGCCGTCATCGGCGGAACCATTTTTCTGATTCCCGAGAAGAAGACGCGCGTCAATCTGAAGGGCATGAAAGACACGTTTCGCGGCCTGATGACCGCGTTCGACCGGCGGCAATTGTGGATCGTCGCCGGATTTATCTTTCTCTACTATTTCAGCCCGGGCATGAGCACGCCGCTTTACTACCACATGACCGACGACCTGAAGTTCTCCCAAGCCTATATCGGCATATTGGGATCCATCGGATCGGCCGGCTGGGTCGTCGGCGCGCTGATCTACCGGAGATGCTTCGGCGGACTGACCCTGAAGACCCTCCTCAATCTAAGTATCGCAATCGGCACGGTGGCAACCGTGGCCTTCCTGTTTTTCTGGAATGAGCCTGCCGCCGCGGTCATCAGCTTCTGCGCCGGCTTCGCCGCCATGCTGGCGACGGTGGCAACGCTGACGCTCGCCGCCGACTATTGCCCACGGCGCGCCGAAGGATTCTCCTTCGCCATTCTGATGTCGATCATCAATCTGGCGACCACACTTGCCGACAATGTCGGATCGTTTCTTTTCACCCACGCTTTCAACAGGTCGTTGCCGCCGCTGATCGTGATTTCGGCGACGTTTACCGCCTTTGCCTTCGTGTTGGTGCCGTTGCTTCGCCTCGGCGATAAGCGCCAAGGTGAGCCGGTGGAACTGCACGAGCGCATGGAACCGCTTGGCCCCGTTGCGCGTTGAAGTAGTTAGTCGAGCGTGATCTAATCCAGCAATAGCCAGTCGGTTTTCGGGGGTTCACTCCAATACTTGGGAGGCTGATCATGCGAAAGGTCGGCGCCTCTATCGTCTTTGCGGCCGCCGCCGCGCTTATTTTTTCCTCGTCTCCAGCTGCGGCCTTCCGCATCGGACCATTTCATATTGGCGTGCCGTTTCTCTTCCGGCACTTCCATCATCACCGCCTCTATATGCATGCGGACCGGCGTGACGTTGGGCGGTCGGAGTCCGGTCGAGAGGTCACATCGGCTTTGCTTTATCCGAATCTCGCGCTATCCGGGATTTTCCAAAATATCTTCGTTCCCGACAATGCGTCCTCTTGGCCGTTCAGTTACGAGCGAATTTTCTCCACGGCATTTGCCAGGATGCCGTCCACCGAAGATCGGCGGCTATGCCAGCCGTCGTTTGAGCCCAATGGAATTGTGACGCGGATCAATGGCGAAATCGCTCCGAGCCCTGATCAGGAGCAATCCTTGCAAAAGCTCGGCGGCGCGCTCGGCGCGGCGGCGGGCTTCCTGGCAAAATCGTGCCCGACGGAGATTCCGGGAGAGCCCGTCGCACGGCTCCAGCTCATGGAGTTGCAGATCGAGGAACTGACCATGGCGGTCTCGATCGTCCGCCAGCCGCTGCAGGATCTTGAGCAAGCGCTCAACGACGACCAGAAGGCGAAATTCGCGGCCGTTCCGGCCAACGCATCCGCCACCGATCACCAGGATCGCACCGCGGTCGCGCCGTTCTGCGGCAGTTCGCCAACGGCAATCAATATGACGATTGATCAGATCGACAGATCGGTGCTGCCCACCCCGGCGCAACGGCCGGCCCTGGCCGACATGAAGCAAGCTTTCGTCAAAGCCGCCGATGATCTTGAAGCGCACTGTCCGGCGACGGTGCCGCCGACGGCAATCGCGCGCCTGGACGCCACCGAGGCGCGGCTCGACGCCACTTGGCGCTCGGTGCTGTCTATTCAGGTCGCGCTGGCGAATTTCGAAAGCAAGCTG
The DNA here is from genome assembly GCA_963822935.1 of uncultured Alphaproteobacteria bacterium. Classification (GTDB taxonomy): domain Bacteria; phylum Pseudomonadota; class Alphaproteobacteria; order Rhizobiales; family Xanthobacteraceae; genus BOG-931. The sequence continues at coordinate 264,802 of CAWGJP010000004.1, read as the reverse complement.
GATGACGCCCAGCGCGACCGCCTCGACCAGATGAATTTTGTCGCTGCCAGATAATCGCAGCGCACCGGACTCTTGCCTTAGATCGCCCTGTTCTGCGCATTCCAATTCCGCTCGAGATTAGCGATCAGCGCCGGGCTGAAATGGCAGAAAGCCTGCTCACGGGCATAGACCGCCATATAGCGGCGGAACAGATCGAGCGGCTCCTGGCCCACCCGAATGGCGCGGCGATTACCGGCGGCGCTGACGACGCCGGAGCTGGTGAAGCCGTCGATCACCTGATCCAACGAAGCCTCAATCGACGCCGGCGGAGCGATCTCGTCGCAGATCAGCCGCCCCTCCGGCGTGTCGCAGTCGAGGCGGCGCCCATAGAGGATGGCCTGACGCGCGATGCGATCGCCAGTAAAGCGCCACATCCGCAAATTCGCCGCGCCCGGGATGATGCCCTCCTTGCGCGCCGGCAGCGTCATGTAGGCGTCGCTTGCCGCCAGCACATAATCGAGCGCGAGCAACAGCTGGCAACCGCCGCCGATGGCAAAGCCTTCGACGACGCCGATCCACGGCTTCTCGACGGTGCCGCCGGTCCATTCGTCGGGGCTGACGTCCGGCCGCGCGACGCCGCGGAACAGTTTATTGACCAGCCCCATGTCGCGCTTGATGTACCAGACATAGCCGATCTTGCCGCGGTAGAGATGCGTCAGGTTAATGCCGGCTGAGAACACGTTGCGGCCGCGATATTTCGGATGCTCGACGGTATCGCCGCGCAGCACCGCGATATCGGTCTCACGATCGAGCGTCGCGACATCGACTGCGGTTTCCAGGCCGTCGAGCGTGGCCTCGTCCTCGGCATTGAGGAAGCGCGGATTGCGCATGGTGACGACCGCCGCCTTGCCGCGGCGTTCGAGCGTCGCGCCTTCGAGCGCGAGCGTGCCTCGTTCGGCAAAGCGCCGCGCTTGCTCGACCGTTTCCGGATGCGGCAGCAGCATGGCGTGACAGAGATGCATCCCGGCCGCGGGATGAGCGAGAACATGCGACAGAAAGAGCCCCTGATCGATCTCGGCGCCGTCTTTGTCGCGCTGGTCCAAGCTGCTTTCGCGTGCGAGCGCTTCGGCGCCGGGCGCCAGACCCGGGATCATCGCGGCAGCATCGCGCACCAGTTTTTCCACGCGCACGAATTTCGTGAAATTGCCACTCAGGTCGCGATAAAGCGCCTCGACATGGGCGCGGAGAAAGCTTTCCCGTAGGGCGCGATCGCGTGCCAGGATCTCGGCGACGGCCGCAGCCTGCACTTGCGAGCGCGCCAGTTTTGCCGGCAGACCGACGATCAGCGCGGCGCCGATTCGCCATTGCCGCGAGAAACTCTCGGCGTCGTGCCGAAAATCTCCAGTGACGACGCCGTCACATGCGAGCCATGCTGCGACCTCCTCCCGCGGCAGACCGGCGCCATCCAAGGCCGTTGGTAAGCTTTTCTCTGCGACCGCCATCGTTTTATTCCGTTGCTTAATTCCGCGGCCGTTTGTCGATGACGCGTTTGGCTTTGCCCTGCGACCGCTCGATAGTGCCCGGCGCCACCGTGCGCACCGTCGCGGTCACCCCGACGCGCGCCTTGATGACATGCACGCCGCGGTCCGCCAATACCATCATTGCGTCCGGCGGCAGCGCCTCGCGCGTCTCGACGATCACGGCCAGCTCGTCGAGGCGGTCGGGCCGCGTCACTTCGAGAATGTAATGCGGCGCGAACACTTGTTCGCCGGCCAGCGCCGCCTCGATCTGGCTTGGAAACACGTTGACGCCGCGGATGATCAGCATGTCGTCGCTGCGGCCTTTGATGCGCTCGATGCGGCGCATGGCGCGCCCATGGCCGGGAAGAAGCCGCGTCAGGTCGCGCGTGCGGTAGCGGATGACCGGCATTGCCTCCTTGGTCAGCGAGGTCAGGACCAGTTCGCCCTCTTCGCCGTCCGGCAGCACCTTACCGCTATCGGGATCGATGATCTCGGGAAAGAAATGATCCTCCCAGACCGTCAGCCCGTCCTTGGTATCGGCATATTCCTGCGCGACGCCGGGACCGATCACTTCGGAAAGGCCATAGACGTTGACCGCATCGAGCCCCATGCGGCGTTCGATTTCGGCGCGCATGCCTTCGCTCCACGGCTCCGCGCCGAGGAGCGCGATGCGGAGCGAAGATTTGCGCGCGTCGATGCCCTGGCGATCGAACTCGTCGGCGATCGCCAGCAGATAAGACGGCGTCACCGCGATAATATCGGGCTCGAAATCGCAGATCAGTTGGACTTGGCGTTCGGTGAGGCCGCCGGACACCGGGATCACGGCACAGCCGAGATATTCCGCGCCGTAGTGAAATCCCAAGCCGCCGGTGAACAGCCCGTAACCGTAGGCGATGTGCATCTTGTGGCCGGACTTACCGCCCGCGGCGCGGATGCCGCGCGCGATCAGCTTCGCCCAGGTGTCGATGTCGCCTCGCGTATAGCCGACCACCGTCGGCTTGCCGGTGGTCCCGCTCGACGCATGGATGCGTATGATCTCGTTCATCGGCACCGCGAACATGCCGAACGGATAGTTTTGCCGCAAATCGTCCTTGGTCGTGAAGGGAAGCTTGGCGAGATCGTCAAGGCTCTTTATGTCGCCTGGCCCAATCCCCGCCGCAGCGAACCGCTTTTGGTAATGCGGCACCTGCACCGCGCGCGTGACAGCCGCCCGGAGCCGCTCGAGCTGTAGCGCCCGCAATTCGTCGACGCTCGCCGTCTCGATCGGATCGGGCCGATCGCGCGCCACCGCGCGCCGCATTTGCTCGGCCATCGCGCTTCCTCCAGCCCGAACCCCGTCAGCGACTATGCGCTGCTGAAAAATACTAACATAGACTATGCGGGCTGTAAGCGCTGCACCGAGATGCCGCTCTTTCGGGCTTGCGACGCAAACCTGAGCGCGAAACCGATGTTATCCCTTCCTTTTGGGTGAAGAGTTTTCCCTGCGTTCCGCCTCCTGCGCGCAAACGTCCCAGGCGTCGGCAATCTCCATCAGTATTTTGTGGTCCTTTTCTGAGGGGCGTTGCGCCAGGCGCGACACTCCGCGGCATAGTCGCGAAATTTCTGGGCGTTTCTTTTAATATCGTCCGTTTCGGTTTCCATCTCACATTCCGCATGGCCGTTGTTCCCACTGTTCCAGCAAAGTTCCCGTTCAAATTCATGCGTTTAAGGGAACAAACCGCCAGCTGCATAGTTCGCCCCGGGTAAGCTGGAAGCGGTGCATGGGGAAGGCTGAGCAGTATCGGCGTTATGCCGGGGAGTGCATTCGCCTCGCCCAGCAATCGCAACATCCGCACGAGAAAGACGTGTTGCTGAGCATGGCCGCGGCGTGGCGCCGGCTTGCCGAACACGCAGAGAGCACGGCTGGGCGCGGGCCGGACGGCGAACCGAAGTAAAAATGCTTTAGCTTTCGAAAAACCGATTCTTCGGCCGCGGCAGGCCGAGGTGCTCGCGTAGCGTGGTGCCTTCGTAGTCGCGCCGAAACAGACCGCGCCGCTGCAATTCCGGCACGACGCGTTCGACGAAATCGTCGAGGCCGCCGGGCAGATAGGGAAACATGACGGTGAAACCGTCGGAGCCCTCGGTTTCGAGCCACTCCTCCATCTCGTCGGCGATGGTCGCAGCCGTGCCTACCATGGCGAGACCGGAATAGCCGCCGAGCCGCTGCGCCAGTTGCCGCACGGTGAGATTATCGCGTTTGCCGAGCGCAATGGCGCGCTCGCGTCCGCTCTTCGAGGCGTTGCTTTCCGGGATATCGTCCGGCAACGGCTTATCCGGATCGAATTTCGAGGCGTCGTGACCAAGTGCAATCGACAGCGAGGCAATGGCGTTGGCGTAATCGACCATGTTGTCGAGCTTCGCCCGTTTCGCCTGCGCTTGTTCTACCGTATCGCCCACAACGACAAAGCACGCCGGCAGGATTTTCATATGCTCGCGCGAACGGCCAAGCTTCTCCATGCGGCCCTTGACGTCGGCGTAGAATTTCTGCCCCACCGCTAAATCACTCTGCGCGGTGAACACCGCTTCAGCAGTCTCCGCCGCAAGCTGGCGGCCCGAGTCCGAGGCTCCGGCCTGCACGATCACGGGCCAGCCTTGGATTGGCCGCGCGATATTGAGCGGGCCGCGAACTGAGAAATATTTGCCCTTGTGATCGAGCACGTGCATTTTTGCCGGATCGAAGAAGACGCCGTCCCTTACGTCACGGACAAAGGCGTCGTCCGCCCAGCTATCCCATAGCCCGGTCACCACGTCGTAGAACTCCCGCGCCCGGCGATAGCGCTCGCCGTGCTCCATATGCTCCTCCGACCCGAAATTGAGCGCGGCATCCGGATTGGATGTGGTCACGATGTTCCAGCCGGCGCGGCCGCCGCTGATCCAATCGAGCGAAGCGAAGCGCCGCGCAATGTGATAGGGCGCATCGAAGGTGGTCGAGCCGGTAGCGACGAGCCCGATGCGGTCGGTCGCCTGCGACAGCGCCGATAACAGCGTGAACGGCTCGAACGACGTTGCCGTGTGGCTGCGCTTGAGTGCATCCATCGGCATGTTGAGCACGGCCATGTGGTCGGCCATGAAAAATGCGTCGAACTTCGCCCGCTCCAGCTTCTGGATGCATTCCTTGATATGCGCGTAGTTGAAATTCATGTCCGGCCACGCGCCGGGGTAACGCCACGCGCCGGTATGAATCGAAGCCGGCCGCATAAACGCGCCGAGGTGCAGTTGGCGGGACGAAGCCATTTCGCAATTCCTTCACAACGGAGGCCGACCGAAAAGGTGCGCGCGATCGGTGAGACCGCGGATTATAACATTCCTCATATTGGACTTTATGCCGTGCCCGCAACCCGCCCTGCTCCGGCGCGGCCCCGCAAGACGGAGCAACAGCCGCGGCCGAGCAGCTTTCAGTTCTGCAGGTTGATCATCACCCGCGCCAGCAGAACGTGCAATTGATGCAACTCCGCGGGCGACAGCCGCCGCGTGGCGCGATTGTTGATCTTGCCAACCAGCGGCAGGATCTTGGTCTTCAAGCGGCGGCCCGGCGCGGTTAGAGAGATGTTGACCTTGCGACGGTCGTCCGCGTTGCGGGTCCGTGTGATCAGGCCTGCGGCGGCTAGCGCTTTAAGCACCGGCGTGAGCGACGCCTTCTCCACCATCATCCGCTGCGCCAATTCAACTTGGCTCAGCCCCTCCTCCCCCCACAACACCCGAAGCGCCGACCACTGCCCGGTGGTCACCCGATGGGGCCCGAGCTCCTCCGCCAACGCTTTGACGAAAGCGCGATAGGCATACCTGATCTGGTAGCTGAGGCTCTGCGCGTTCGCCGGCAGGGTATGATCGGGCGTACCAGCCGCATTTTTATCCGCGGTGGTGGCATGATCGGCACAGGGTCGTCGTATCGGCATTGGACAATTCTCGCGCGAACCGGGCACTATGACCGCAAGTCGGCAACCGCGTCAAAGATAAAGACGGGCCGTCGCATCGCCTAACGAGACGCAAATCGCGCGGCTTGTAAATTGCCGGCTAATCACCAACCTTAGCTGGCAAGCCAAAACCATTGGGAGCGTGTCTTCGTGTCCAATCCTGCCTCCGCCGTCGCTCATCCGGCCGCCACACAACCCCTCGATGCGCGCGCGCCGCGCCGCGTGCGTCACGATCCGCGACGCCGCTCGCTCACCGTCAAGCAAATCGAGACCATTGCCGCCCACATGATCCGTGTCACCTTGACCGGCGACCTCGACGGCTTTGTCAGCCTCGGCTTCGACGACCATGTCAAACTGTTCTTCCCCGACGGCACGACGAACGCCGAGGGTGCACCCAGCACGCTCGGCCGCGATTTCACGCCGCGCCGCCACGACGCTCGCAACAATACGCTGGAGATCGATTTCGCCATCCACGATGCCGGCCCGGCGACGCGGTGGGCGGCGCAAGCGAAGCCCGGCGACACGCTGGCGCTCGGCGGCCCGCGCGGCTCATTCATCATCCCGACGACTTACGATTGGCATTTGCTGATCGGCGACGAGACCGCCCTGCCCGCCGTCAGCCGCCGCCTCGCGGAGCTCCCGGCTGGAACGCGCGCCGTCGTCGTGGTCGAAGTCGACGGCCCCGATGACGCGATCGCATTGCCGACCGCGACGAACGCAACCGTGACCTGGGCCTATCGCAACGGCGTCGCGGCCGGCGACAGTGATGTGCTGGCAAAAACCCTGGCGACACTGAAACTGCCTGCCGGCGATTACTACGGCTGGGTTGCCTGCGAGTCGCTCACCGCCAAGGCGCTGCGCCGGCAATTGATCGCCGACCACGGCGCCAATCCGAAGTGGCTGCGTGCCGCCGGCTATTGGCGCCGCGGCACGGCGGCCGTGCACGACGTTATTGAGGACTGAGACGCGAAAGCTCGCGCGCCGCGCCAAACTTCCTTTAGAAGCAAAGGTGGGTCCAGACGTCGCCCTTCTTGGTGCTGAGGACAAGCGGACATTTCAGCCGCTCAAGCCCGGCCTTGGCATTGTCGTCACCAAGCGCCACCCCGCGCTCGTAATCAGCCTTGGCGGCATCTTTATCCTTCGCGCCTCCTCGCCCGGCTTCCTCAAACGCGCCGAGCCACTCCAACGCCGCGGCGTGATTTTGCGCGGCGGCCTTGGCGAACAAAGCGCGCGCGCCGACGTCGTCCTTCGGGCCGCCGGTGCCGTTCGCCAGCATGACGCCGAGTTCGAATTCACCTTCAGCGGAATTGGCCGTGGCCGCTTGTTGCAACAAAGCCCTTGCCTCGACCGGATCCGACGCCGTGCCGCCACCGCCAGACAGCGCGGCGAGATTGGTGGCACCGCGCGGGTTGCCGGCCTGGACGGCGCGCTGAAACAGCGCGCGCGCCTGCGCTTCGTCCTTGGCAACGCCGGAGCCGTTGGCGAACAGCACGCCGAGCTCGACCATGGCCGAGGTACTGCCTTTGTCGGCCGCCCTGCGATAGGCGGCCGCGGCCTCCGGAAATTGCCGATTGGCGGCATAGGCGCGGCCAAGCTCATACATCGCGCGGCGCGAGGCGCCCGCCGCGACCTTGCAAAACCTGATCGCGGTCGCGACATCGCCGGGCGCAATCGTGTCGGTGCCTTTGACGTCGGCAGGCTTATCCGGATCGGTCGGATCGGCCGCCACCCGGTCGCACAGCGCCAGATCGGCCGATTGCGCTTGCGCCGGGCTAAGCGCCCCGGCGAAAACCTGCACCAACACGCCGATAAAAAGACTGCACGTGGCCGCAACCGCGCCGGATCGCTTCATCATGGCGGGAATTGTAGGTCTGCGGCTTTGGGGCAGCAAGCAGTGGCAATTTTCAGCGTAAAGCCTTAGAACGCGCCAGCGGGCCGGGTTAGCTCAGCGGTAGAGCAGCGGTTTTGTAAACCGTTGGTCGGGAGTTCAATCCTCTCACCCGGCACCATCGTTTTCGCCGCCGATCATTCTTGATCTCCGACCTGACAACTTGATCACAGCGTCCGCTGTTCCGCGCCGCATTCCTTGCACTTATAAGCAACCCGGCTCTGTCCCGGCGGCGCGGAGACGCGGTTCGGGGCGCCGCATTTGCCGCAGACCGCCTCGATACGGGTATCGCCCCGCTTGATAGTGAGGGATTTGCGCTCCATGGCCTCTTTGATGAGGCGTTCGGTTTCGGCGCGCATGTCCTGTTTCGACATCGGGGGATGCTTTCCTTGGTTCCGGACAAGGTCCTACATGCGATTGCGGAGTTCGGCAACGACCTCGGCGCAGGGTTGCCCGCAGTTCCTTTCACGCGGGGGTCACGGCGGCGGAATATTGCCACAGGATTTCGGTTAATATGCCGGTACCGAGAATGAGGGAAGCGCGCGATGGCGGAGAAGAAGGTGTCGTATCAGGTGGACGGCCGGCCGTTCGAGGGCATGATCGTCTATGACGAGGCAGCGACCGCCAAACGCCCCATCGTCTTCATGCAGCCCGACTGGAAAGGCGTGTGCGACGACACCATCGGCCAGGCGCGCGCCGTGGCCGGTAAGGACTATGTCGTGCTGATGGCTGACATGTTCGGCGCAGGCTACGGCGCCAGGCCGAAAACGGTCGATGAGCTGCGCGCCGGCATGCTTGCCGTGCACAACAACCTGCCGTTCACGCTCGCCTGCGGCGGTAAGGCCTACGACGCCTTGACGGCCGAGGCGCAAAAGCTCGGCATCGCCGATGCGGCGAAGGTTTTGGCGATCGGCTATTGCGCCGGCGGCGGCTATGCGCTTGAGCAGGCGCGCGCCGGCGCGGATTTCAAAGCGCTGGTCGTGTTCCACGTCACCAACCCGAACCCGGTCGTAGCCGGCACGCCCTGCAATATTACGGGCCGCGTCTTGGCGATCCACGGCGCGGCCGATCCGGTGACGCCGATGCCGATGATGGATGCGTTCGAGAACGAAATGACCAAGGCTAAGGTGGATTGGCAGGTGATGATGTTCGGCCCGCCGGCGGTGCATTCGTTCTGCGATCCGACCGCCACGGGACCGGCGACGCAGTACGACGAAAAACTCTGCCGCAAATCCTACCTGCTGATGCGCGACTTTTTCTCGGAGACGCTGTGATGGTGCGCGCCGGCGCCCGGCTCGCTGCCGTCGTGGCAACAACCGTCCTCGGCGTCGCGAGCGTGTACGCTCAAACCTTAACCAACCCCGATCCCAAGCCGGCACCGTCATCGGCGCCTTCTGCGAAATCGCACCCGCAGCAAAACGCCAAGGCATGCCCCGCCTTCGGCGCTGGTTTTGTTCAGCTTCCAGGCACCGATGCCTGCGTCAAGATCGGCGGCAGCGTAACGACGGATGTCTCTGGAACTGGCAACTGATAGCGATCCGCCGAAAGGAGAACCGCCATGCCGGCACTGACGCGAAGGACGCTGCTGGCCGGCACGGCCGTTGCCGCAATCGCCGCCGGCGCCGATCCGGCCGCGGCCGCCGCCCCACCAGCGGACAAACAAGCGCCGGCCATCTATCGCTACAAAATCGGATCCTGCGAGCTGACGGCGCTCTATGACGGCATCTGGTACCGGCCGATCACCGACAAGTTCATCCGCAATGCGCCGTTCGCCGACGTCGAGCATGCGCTCGATGCGGCTTTCATGCCGCACGATAAGCTGGCGACGCCGTTCACGGCGCTGGTGGTCAATACCGGCAGCAAGCTCGTTCTGATCGACACCGGCACCGGCGGCCAGATCTCGCCCTCGGCCGGCGAGCTGCGCGACAATCTCGTCGCCGCCGGGATCGATCCCAACGCGGTCGATGCGATTGTCATCTCGCATTTTCATCCCGACCACATCAACGGCATCAAGGACAAGGACAACAATCCAATCTTTCCCAACGCCGAGATCATGGTGCCGGCGCCGGAATGGGCGTTTTGGATGGACGACGCCAATTTGAACGCCGCGCCGGTGGATATGAAACCGACCTTCCTCAATCAGCGGCGCATCTTTGCCGATATCGCCAAGCAGGTGACGCATTATGAGCCGGGCAAGGAAGTCGTGCCGGGCATCGTCACCCTGCCCGCTCCGGGCCACACGCCCGGCCATACGGTGTTTGCCATCCATTCCGGCAATCAGTCGCTGCTGGTGTTGAGCGACACCGCGCAACATCCCGCCGTCTTCGCGCGCCATCCTAATTGGGAGGCCGCCTTCGATGTCGACGGTCCGCAAGCCGTAGCGACGCGTAAAAAAATCTTCGACCGCGCGGTCGCCGACCGCATGCTGATCACCGGCTACCACTTCCCGTTCCCGGCCTGCGGCCATCTGATCAAGACCGCGACCGGCTATGAGCATGTGCCGATCGAGTGGCAGACGAATTTGTGATCTGAAAAGATCGGAGACCGGCGTTGCAAGCCGGCCTCCCTGATCCTTCGCTTTTCGTTTTTATGCGCGACAGGACGACTAAGGTCCGGCTTGCGGCGGCGACGGCTTTCGCCGGCGGACATCCGCAAGCCGGTGCGTACGATCCGGGCCTCGGTTCGCAGCCTTTGTGGGGTGCATGTTCCGGATCGCAGGCAATCTCACTCGATTACGGCTGTTTGTCGGATTTCGCCGCGCCGGTCTGATGCGCTTTGCTGGATTTAGCATGGCGGGCGTGATGCTTCGCGTGGCTCTTGGTCCGCGAAACATGCTTGCGAACGTGCGTGGCCGTGTGCTTGGCCGCTTTCGTTGCCTTGGCGACAGGCTTGGCGGCCGGCGCGGACGCTGTTGACGCGGCCGGAGCGGTCTGTGCCGCCGGAGCGCTCGGCGTCGCGGTGGAGTTCGATTGCGCAAAAGCCGGACCGGCGATCAGGGCGGTCGCGACCAGCGCGGCGGCAAGTTTCTTCAACATGGTGCTTTCCTTTTTGTTCCGCGGCGGCGATTTCGACATCGCGCCGTTTTCAAACACATGTTTAAACTCTGCGGGCTGAATGCGCGGTGAAGTGCATCGGCAGAATTCGTTCATCTACGTGAATTCCCCGTAATGCGACGCCGTCTCGCCGGGCGCTGATTTTTGACCGGTCGCGTGGATGAATCGCTAGAATGCGGTGTTTGTCGCGCTGCGGAACAATTTCACGTCCAAAACCGGAGGGAGCTCATGCGCACAATGTCGTTGCTTGCCGCCGCACTTCTCGTCGGCGCCGCTGCCGGCGCGCCGACCATCGCCCGCGCCATCGAGAGCGGCAGTCCCGCCGCGCCGCAAACGACAACCCAGCAGCCCCCCAGCAACACCGGCACCAAAAAGGCGCACAGCAAGAAGGCGAAGAAGTCGAGCGCGACCGACGATTTCTACAAGGGTTGGCACACGGCCTACGCGCTGATTTACGACAAGGCCGATTATGCCGATGGCATCGCCGTGCTGCGCTCCATGGGCTATGACGACAACGCCGACGTGGCGACGCTCATCGGCTATGCCAGCCGCAAGCTCGGCCGCTATGACGACGCCAAAATCTGGTACGACCGCGCGCTCGCCGCCGATCCCAACCACGCGCTGACTTGGTCCTATTACGGCATGTGGCAGGCCGAGCAGGGCAATATCCTTAAAGCCAAGGATGACCTGGAAAAGGTCAAGAACATCTGCGGCACCGAATGCCGCTCCTACACCGCGCTCAAGGCTGCGATCGACGGCACGGCGACGTATTAAGGTGCACGAAAGTCACTGTCGATTGTTCCCGCGAAGGCGGAGACCCAGCGTACCAGCCTGGATTCCCGCTTTCGCCGGAATGAGCGGGAGGTATCGCGCGGTCCTTCATTTCCCCTCCTCCGTCTCCGCCACAATCCAGGCGTGGTAGTCGGGATCGACGCTCTCGATCGGCAGCACCAGGACGGCCGGGGTTGTATAGGAGTGCATCTGCTTTACCGCGGCGCGCACCGCCTCGGCCAGCGTGGCGCGGGTCTTGATAATCATGACCGCCTCATCGCCGCGCTCGATCGCGCCCTGCCACCAATAGAGCGAAACCATCCCGGGCAGAATATTGACGCAGGCGCAGAGCCGGCGCTCGACCAGCGCCCGGCCGGCGCGCTCCGCCTCGACAACCGACGGATAGGTCGTATAGACGAACACCGCGCGCTGATCTGTAGCCATCTGGTTTGTCCCCTGTCGATCCGCCCGGCGCCGCGCCGCCCGGCCGTGAAGCCCCATTGCCATGCCGAAACGCCGCCCCGCCGCGAAATTCAAGCACATCGCCTTCGTCGCCAGCGACATGCCCGAGGCGCAGCGGGCGCGCCGCCAGCTTGTCGAGCGCTATGGCGATGCCCGGCCGGAGACCGCCGATGTCATCGTCGCGCTGGGCGGCGATGGCCTCATGCTGCAAACCCTGCAACGGTTCATGAATTCCGGCAAGCCGATCTACGGCATGCACCGCGGGACCGTCGGCTTTCTGATGAATGAGTATTCCGAACGCAAGCTCCGCGAGCGACTCACCGCCGCCCATGTCAGCGTCATCCATCCGCTGTTGATGCGTGCTCGCGACGCTGCCGGCCGCGTGCATCTGCACCGCGCCATCAATGAAGTGTCGCTGTTCCGCCAGACCTATCAGGCGGCAAAACTGCGCATCCTGATCGACGGCAAGAAGCGGCTCGCCGAGCTTGTCGCCGACGGTATCCTCTTGGCGACGCCGGCGGGCTCGACCGCCTATAATCTCTCGGCGCAGGGGCCGATCATCCCGATTGGTGCGCCGCTCTTGGCGCTCACGCCGATCAGCCCATTCCGGCCACGGCGCTGGCGCGGGGCGCTGCTGCCGGACCGCGCCAAAGTCACCATCGAGGTGCTCGAGGCCGCCAAGCGCCCTGTTGCCGCGGTCGCCGATCATGACGAGGTGCGTTCGGTGCGCTCCGTCGAGGTCGGCATGGACCACGCCACCGCCATGCACATGCTGTTCGATCCCGGCCACAGCCTCGACGAGCGCATCTTGAGCGAGCAATTCGGCTACTGAGCCGCACCGAATGCTTAACCGGGCATTAACGACGATTCTTTAGATATGACTCCGCATGGCGACGCGAGGGCGTTCGCCGCGCAGAGGCTCGTATGGTTCGCATCGATTTCAATCGACTGCGGTTTCTGGTTATCGACGACAATGCGCATATGCGGCGTATCCTGCGCACGCTGTTGCATGGCTACGGCGCGCGCGAAGTCTACGAGGCCGAAGACGGCGCCGCCGGTCTCGAAGCCTTCACCCACTACATGCCGGACATCATCATCGCCGACTGGGTGATGCCGATCTTCGACGGCCTGGAATTGGCGCAGATGATCCGCCAGCCCGGCGCCAACGCCAATCCCTACGTGCCGATCATCATGCTCACCGGACATTCCGAAAAGAAGCGCATCGTGAATGCGCGCGACGCCGGCATCACCGAATTCCTGGCCAAGCCGATTTCGGCCAAGGCGCTCTACGAGCGCATTCTCAACGTGGTCGCCAATCCGCGGCCGTTCATCAAGAGCAAGAACTATTTCGGCCCGGACCGGCGGCGCAACGTCAATCCGAACTATGTCGGGCCGGAACGGCGCAAAGGCGCCAAGGCGGAGGTCACCCGGCAACAGCCGCTGCTCGATAAAGCCAAAGTCTTGGTCTGACCTGGAGCATCACCGCAATGGCCGCGCGCAAGGACGAGACTGCCTCGGTCGCAACTTTTGCCGACTACGAAGTCATCACGCCGCCGAATGAACTACGCAAGGTCTTGGCGCCGGCCGCGGCAGGCGACGATGACCCGATCGCGCGCGCCGAAGCGGCGCTGGTCGCGCTGTCTTCCGAATTCGTAGCATGGATGGCATCCGAATGCGAGCGCCTCGAGGCGGCGCGCCGGGATGTGGAGCAGCAGGGCTTTACCGAGCGCACGCACGAAGAACTGTTCCGCGCCGCGCACGACATCAAAGGCGAGGCTGCGACATTCGGCTATCCGGCGGCGGCCGGCGTCGCCGAGAGTCTGTGCCGGCTTCTCGAACACACGCCCGAGATCGGCCGCATCCCGATCGCGCTGGTCGACAATCACGTCGATGCCGTGCGCGCCATCACGCGTGAATCCGCCCGTCCCGATGCCTCCGACATGGCCGGTGAATTGACGGAGCGCCTGCGCGAGATCACCGACGATTTCCTCAAGCAGGAAAACGACTTCCGGCCGGATTATCTGGAAAATATCTTTTCGCCGCCGCTCGCGCCGGGTAGCTCGGGAACGTAACGCAGGCTACGCCGCGACCGGGTGGTCTACCGCCACAAAATCCTCGGCGACAAGCTCACCGCAGAACAGCCGAGCCTCTTCGCGTGCGGCTTCCGTCGCAAAGCGGCGTAATAGCGTGAGGAGCGGCGCCAGCTCACCGACGTCGCCATCTTCGCAACGGGTCAGCACGCGCTCGATCATCCGCCGCTTGAGACGCGTGGCGCCGCCCGGCTCGTGCAGGATGCCCTCGCGTAACGCCTCAATCGCTTCCTTGAACGCCGGATAGGTCGAGGGCGGCAGTTGCGCCCTGTCGAACAAGGCGCGAAAGCCGACGCTGCCGCGATCGTGGATGAGCGCGGAAACCCGCGCCACGGGCATCTCGGTGAGCTCCGCCAGCGCCTCCTCGAACAAGGCGATATTGCCGGACAGCAGCGCGCGCAGAATAAGGCCGGCAGTGAGTTGCCCGCCGGCGCACAAATGGCGAATGAGCGGGCGCAGTTCGCTTTCCGGCGTGTCCGCGGCAATCGTGACGGTCGCCTTCTCGCAGGCATCGCGGGCGATGCGCTCCGCATGATCGGCATCGAGCCAGGCGCGACCGGAAACGAAACCGGCAAGCGTTTCCGATAGTTTGATGACGAGCGTCCGCCGCGTCGCGGCCGGTAGATCGTCGCGCAGCAGGAGCGCCTCGCGGATGGCGGCGAGATGGCCGAAGCGCTCGACGATGCGGTCGATCGAAAGCGGCGTTAGATCGGCGGTCGGATTTTCGACCAGCAGCAGGCAGGGTTCGGCCGTACCCACCTCGGCAATGGCGGCGGCGACGGAGCATGGCAGCGCGGCGCGGCTGGCAATCGCCGCTTGAACCCCGGTGCCGCCGGTGGCGACCGCATCGACCAGGTCGGCGTCGACGAACAACGGCGACAGCGCATAGACAGGCGCCGCAATCTGCGGCTGATCGGCGGCAAGCGCGATGACGATGGCCGGCGGCGCGCTCGGGCTCGCCGCCAGCGCATCGGCGAGCGCGCGGCGCACCAGCGGCGACGGATCGTCGAGCAGCATCAGCATCGCGCCTTCCGCGGCGGCGAGGTCGTCGGAGGACAGATCGGAATAAAGGTAAGCCCGCGCCAGCGCGCTGGTGGCTTCGGCCCGCTCGCTGGCCGGCGCGGTGCGGACCCATTGCAGAAAATCACGGACGATCATGGCTCGCTCACGCCACTCGGATTGACGGCTGACTCGATCCTAGGATGCCGCACTTAATAAATCGTTCACCATAAATTGCTGCGATTTCGGCTAAAACGGAGTTAGCCGCGCTGGTTGTCCTTGAACAGATTGAGCAGGGTCGCCGCCGACGGCGTGGCGGTCCCACCGGCGCTCGCCGGCGTATTTGACACTCCCCAAAGCTGGCTCACGACGGCGGCGACCGGACCGGTGCGGCCGGAATCTTGAAACAGGCCGTGAAAAATTTCGTCCTCCAGCGGCGGGTGCGTTTGGTTGGCATCGGCAAACGCGCTGGTCATGCCGGCGGTATCGGGAACTGTCGCGGCAGCGACAGGCGTCTGAGCAGGCGCCGGCGTCGGAGCAGCAAGGGGGGGATGGACCGAAAACGTGCGCACGACGTGTGGCGTCAATTCATCAGAAGATGCCGGCCTCGTAGCGGCGACTGCTGACGGGATATTGGCAGGTGGGATATTGGCAGGTGGAATATCGGCTTGAGCAACCGCGCTTGCCGGCGCGCTCGGCCGCGACCGCGCCGCGACGTCGTAGCGTGCGGTAAGGACGTTGCGCACCTCCGCCAGCGTCCGCGGCGCGCCTGTCGAGCGGTCGTAAAAAATCGAAGTGTTGGCGTGCGCGGCAATGGGGAAATAGCTCGCGGCACTGGCATTGGGATTGGCGGCGGCCGACGAGATCAGCCGCGCCGCGCCGCCGGCGCCCATGAAATGCGCAATGTAAAGCTCGCCTTCGCTCGGCGGGCGGCCGATCTTGGCCGCAAGCACCGCGGCGTTTGATTGCGTGAATGCGCCGGCCATGGTCGCATTCGCGGTCGGGTCGTTGCGCAGCTTGAGAATTTCGCTGCGCATGAAGGGATCGGCCACTTCATAGTGGCCGGACGCGGTCTTGGTGATGGCCGCGGCGTACTGGCCGTAGCCCAGCGCCGCCCCGGATTGCTTGATGGTGGCGAGCCAGGTCTGATCGATGAACTGGAACAGGCCACGCGCCGACGACGTCACGGCACCGGCCTGCGGGTTGAGTCCCAACTCGACCTGGGCCGTCGCCAATAGGTATTGGAAACTCGTCCCGGTGGCTTGCGCCGCCTGGCGAATAGCGCCGGTCACCGTCGCGCCGGCTGTCGGATTGCTGGGATCGACCAGCATGGCTCTGCTCCCTGCCGGCTCCCACCGGCTGTACGGGCGTTAGCGACCATTAACGATTATGGTAAACACCGGCTTAACGGCGAAAGAGGAGACGAAAATGGCGATGGAAACGGCCGTACGGCACAAGCGCGGCGGGCTCTATTTCGAGGGTTTCGTGCCCGGCGAACTGGTCGAACACCGCTATACGCGCACCGTCACCCAGATGGACAACATGCTGTTCTCCAACATGACGCTCAACCCGCAGCCGCTCCATATCGATCGGCATTTCTGCGAGCAGGAGACCGAATGGGGCCAGCCGCTGATGAACTCGCTGTTCACGCTCGGGCTGATGATCGGCATTCAGGTCTCCGACATGACCGTTGGCACAACAATAGCCAATCTCGGCATGACCGACGTCAAATTTCCGCATCCGCTGTTCGAAGGCGACACCGTGCATTGCAGCACCGAGGTGATCACCAAGCGCGAATCGAAATCGCGGCCCGGCGCCGGCATCGTCGAATTCCATCACCGTGCCTATAACCAGGACAACAAGCTCGTGGCCGAATGCCGCCGCCAAGCTTTTATCCGTATGCGGCCGAAGTGAGCTCGCGCCCCGCCCTTACCATGCGCTCGCTGCTGTTCGCTCCGGCCGACAGCGCCAAGAAGCTCGACAAGGCGATGACCAGCGGCGCCGATGCGATCATCGTCGACCTTGAGGATTCGATCGCGCCAGACGGCAAAGCACGCGCCCGCGATAGTGCGGCGGCCTTTCTAAAAACTGCAATGGCGAGCGCGGCGCGGCCATACATGATGGTGCGCGTTAACGGTTTGCAGACCGGGCTGACCGACGCCGATCTCGATGCGATCGCGGCTGCGAGACCGGACGCCATTATGCTGCCCAAGGCCGAAGGCGGCGCATCGGTCATTCACGCCGATGCCAAGCTTGCGGTGCGCGAGGCCCAATACGGCTTGCCGGACGGCGCCATCAAAATCCTCCCGATCGCCACCGAGACCGCCGCCGCGCTCTTCGTTGCCGGCACGTTTGCCGGCGCCAGCTCGCGCCTGATCGGGCTTACCTGGGGCGCCGAGGATTTGTCGACCGATATCGGCGCGCAGGCCAATCGCGACGCACAGGGCAATTTTCTCGATCCTTATCGCCTGGCGCGCGTGTTGTGCCTTGCCGGCGCCGCCGCCGCGGCGGTGCCGGCGATCGACACCGTCTATGTCGATTTCCGCAACATCGGTGGCTTTCGCCGCGAATGCGAGGAGGCCTGCCGCGACGGTTTCCTCGGCAAGATGGCGATCCATCCAGCCCAGGTGCCGATCATCAACGAGGCGTTCACGCCATCCGCGGCGACTATCGAGCGGGCGCAAGCGATCGTCGATGCATTTACTGCCAATCCTGGCGCCGGGGTCGTCGGCATTGGCGGCGTAATGTACGACCGCCCTCATCTCGCCCGCGCCGAGCAAATGCTGGCGCGTTCGGCGGCGAAAAATTGAGCATCCGGATGGCAAAGCTTTTGCGGGCGGTTTGGCGTTTCCGTTGCCGTTCGGCACCCTCTATTCAAGCAATATTACGCCCGACAAGGCGACGGGAATTGGCGACTACAGCGATCGGGATTTTCTCAACGCAGTGCAGCGCGGCGTACGCCGGGACGGCGCCCGGCTTTATCCGGGTATGCCGTTCACGTCCTATACCTACATGACCGACGCCGATGCCCTGGCGATCAAAGCCTATTTGTTAAGTCTGCCGGCGGTACATGCTGACAATCGCGTGGAGACGCCGACGTTCCCCTTCAACCAGCGCTGGGGGATGGTGTTCTGGTCGTTGCTGTTCAACGCCGATACGCGCTTCACGCCGAACACGGCACAAAACGCCGCATGGAACCGCGGCGCCTATATTGCCGAAGCGCTGGCGCATTGCGGCGAGTGCCATACGCCGCGCAATCTTGCTTTTGCTTTCGCTCTCGATAACCGCAAAAAATTCGCCGGCGCGCTGACCGCCGGCTGGAGGGCCTTCAACATTACCTCCGACAAAGATAGCGGCATCGGCGGCTGGACTGACGACGAAGTGTTCGCCTATCTGGCGCAAGGTCATGCGCAGGGCCGCGGGACGGCGGCGGGGCCGATGGGCGAAGCCGTCGACCAAAGCTTCAGCCAGATGGCGCCGGCCGACATCCGCGCAGTGGTCAGCTATGTGCGCAGCGTTCCCCCGGTGGCGTCATCGGAGCCGGCGACGATCGCACCGCCAGCGCCGGCATCGCCCACCAAAGGCGGCGCCGTTGCGGACCTTGCCGGCAAGACAGTATTCGAAGGCGCCTGCGCCGCCTGCCATAACTGGACGGGCGTAAGCGCGATCTCGCCGTTCGCCACCATCGCCGGCGACCGCGCGGTCAACGATCCGACCGCGACCAATGTCGCCCAGATCGTGATCACCGGCACGAGGCGGCACACGCCGAGCGGCATTATCTCGATGCCGGCTTTCGGCGCCGCCTATTCCGACGCCGAAATCGCGGCCGTCGCCAATTATGTCACCGGGCGCTTTGGCAGCGCGCCGTCCCATTTGACCGAGAAGGACGTCGCCGCGCTGCGTAACGAAACGTCTCGCTGATTTCCACGGCGGTCGGAACAAAACTGCCTGAATTTCACGATGGAGGCTCGGATGATCCGCAAAGCAAAAGCCGTTTGGCGCGGGACCGGCCGCGCCGGCAACGGCACTCTCTCCACCGATTCCGGCGTGCTCGCCGACACCCCCTATTCCTTCAAAACCCGTTTCGAAAACGAGAAGGGCACCAATCCCGAAGAGCTGATCGCCGCGGCGCATGCCGGCTGCTTCACCATGGCGCTCGCATTCGGGCTGCAAGCCGCGGGCTTTACCCCGACCGAGCTCGACACCGAGGCGGCGGTCACGTTCGAACCAGAAGGCCAGGGTTTCCGCATCAGCAGCTCGGCACTGACGCTGCGTGCGCAAGTGCCGAACCTCGATCAAGTGGGGTTTGCTCGGATCGCAGGCGACGCCGAGAAGAACTGTCCGGTTTCCAAGGCGCTCAACGCAGCGATCACGCTGGACGCCAAGCTGATCTGAAGCGTCGGTTCGGAATCAGGTGACCCGGCGATATCCGTATAGGCAAGCCGCGATGTACATCCCGAGCACCCCAAGGACGAAGCCTGCAGAAAACACATTGATGTTGTGCAGCCGGGGCGTTCCAGCTTGCCACGCGATGCCGTTGAGTACGGCAAGAACGATGACGACGCCGATCGCATAAGCAGTAAGGGTGCGCATGTGACAGTCCCTCCTTCTTATCGCCCCGCACGGTTCGATAACGAACTGACGCACCCCCAGTTCGATTGCTTCGCCGGGTTCCGACCAGCCGCATCTTAGCGCGGACGCGCGTGTTCAGCAGGAATCTCGCACCCATCGAATAGAATCGAAGCGTGCGACGCGGCAGGCGGCAGGCGGCAGGCGTGCAACGCCTACTTCCGATACGCCGCCTTCGGATCGAAGACGCGCTCGCCGACGAATTCGAGTTTCACTTCGCCCGCTGAACCGAGCGGCACCGCACGATAAAAACACGAGCGCCGGCCGGTGTGGCAGGCGCCGGCGACCTGCTCCACCTTCATCCACACCGCGTCCTGATCGCAGTCGATACGCATTTCGACGACGCGCTGGGTGTGGCCGGAGGTTTCGCCCTTTTTCCACAGCGTGCGGCGCGAGCGGCTGTAATACCAGGCTTCGCCGGTGGCGATGGTTTTGCCCAGCGCTTCGGCATTCATGTGCGCGACCATCAGCACATCGCCGGAGACAGCGTCGGTGGCAACTGCCGTGACGAGGCCCTCGGCGTCGAATTTCGGCATCAGCGCCAAGCTTTCTTCAAGCTCGACAGCCGAACCAGTCGCCTGGAATGATGAGTTATCGGGCACGCGAACCTCGAACTCCTACGGCATCATCGGAAATTGCGGCGTCCCGTGCCCCCCTTGTCCGGCTCGCGCTATCTCAGCGAGGCTCGGCGGCACCGCGGACCAGCGTTACGAAGCGGGCCTGATCTTCGGGGCTGTCGCGGAAGCTGCCCAAAAACCGGGTCGTCACCGTGGACGCACCTTGTTTGGCGACGCCGCGGGTCGACATGCAGGTGTGCTCGGCCTCGATCATCACCGCGATGCCGTGCGGTTTGAGCACTTCGTCGATGGCGACCGCGATCTGCGAGGTCAGATGCTCCTGGGTTTGCAGGCGGCGCGCATAAACGTCGACCAGCCGGGCCAATTTCGACAGACCGACGACACGCTCGACCGGCCGGTAGGCGACATGCGCCTTGCCGTGAAATGCCATCATGTGGTGCTCGCAATGCGAGGTAAAACTGATGTCGCGAAGGAGCACGAAATCGTCGTAGGCTTCGGTCTCGCCAAAAGTGCGGGCCAGTACGTCGGCGGGAATTTCGCGGTAGCCGCGGTAAAGCTCGTCCAACGCCGACACGACGCGCTTGGGGGTCGCGACCAGACCTTCGCGCGACGGATCGTCGCCGAGATAGGCGATCAGCGCGCGGACGGCAGCCTCCGCTTCCTCCCGCGACGGCCGGGTTTCGACCGGCGCCGGCGTTGACCGGACGTGGTCCGGCTGCGATTCGCGGGGCCATTTCTTGATGACGGCGTCCATCCTTACTCCAATCGCCGGCGCAAACGGCCGGAACTTCAATTCCACGGCGGCAGCGCCTATATAGTGGATTGCCGGGCAAACTCAACAAACCCGGATAAGTTGCCGATTTTACGATGCTAAACGAAGTCTACAATCGCCGCATCATCGAGCTCGCGGGCACCATCCCGCGGATCGGGCGGCTATCCGATGCCGACGCGACCGCAACGGCGCTGTCGCGGCTGTGCGGTTCGACCGTCACTATCGATCTGAAGATGGATGGCGACACCGTGACCGACTTCGCCCATGAGGTGAAAGCCTGCGCGCTCGGCCAAGCCTCATCGTCGATCATGGCGCGCAACATCGTCGGCTCCAAGGCCGGCGAATTGCGCGAATTGCGCGAAACCGTACGCAAAATGCTCAAGGAGAACGGCGCACCCCCGGCGACCGGCAAGTGGGCGGAAATCGCCGTACTCGAACCGGTACGCGACTATAAAGCGCGCCACGCCTCCACGCTGCTCACCTTCGATGCCGTGGTCGACGCCATCGGCCAGATCGAGGGCAAGCGAGATGCCAAAGCGGCGTCCGGGAAAGAGACGCCAGCTTCCAAAGGTTGAGTATTATTTACATTTATTACTCTAGGTTGCAATCGCGGCGGCGTCCTGCAAAAATTCCCCGGCGGGCACGGCGATCGGAACCCCGATCGGCGGGTGACCCGGATGGGGAGCGTCATGCCGATTAAAAACGCAGCGGATTTCAATAGGGACGTCGTTCCAACCGTCGTCTGCATCAACAAATCGACACTCGATCTCGGGGTCGATTTCGACAAATTGGTTCCGGCTTTGCAACGGTTTCTCGATGAGGTCTTCGTGCCGGTCTGGGGCACGCCGGCAAAGCTGGTTAATTCCAAAGATCCCAAGCCCGGTTGCTGGCATTTGATCTTTCTGGATGACGCCGACCAGAAAGGCACCAGTAGTTTTCACGACATCACCTACTCCGGAATGCCGATCGCCAAAGTGTTCGTCAGGCCGGCCAAAAAGTCTGGCGAAGTGATCAGCGTCACCGCCTGTCACGAGCTTCTTGAAATGCTGGTCGATCCTTCCGCCGCGCTGTGGACCGACGGCCCGCGCGGCGCGGTGTGGGCCTATGAGGTCTGCGACGTCGTGGAGGACAACAAGATCGATTTCAACGGCATTCAGATGAGCGATTTTGTCTACCCAGCCTATTTCGACATGTTTCGCTTGAAAAAGGGAGCAAAGCCGGCGCAGTACGATTATCTCAAGAAGGTCAAGCGCCCGTTCCAGATCCTCGATGGCGGCTATTCGGACGTTCACGAGAAGGGCGAGGTCAAAACGAAATGGGGATCGGCGAAAAAGAAAAAACACTTCTTGCAGGAGGATCGACGCTATCATCGCAGTGAATTTCGCAGGAAACGGCCTCGATCGCGCAGCAAATGAAACTTGACGATTTATTCGATGCATCGCGCCATGTTTCGCATGCGCCACGGCTCGCCGGCCGCGGCCTCATTCGGGCCTATCGCTACACGCTGTCGCCGCTGGTCGGCTTTCGCTGCCGGCATCTGCCGACTTGCTCGCAATACGCCGACGAGGCGCTGGACCGCTTCGGGCTGTGGGCCGGCGGCTGGATGACGTTGGCGCGGTTGCTGCGCTGCCAGCCGTGGGGCACGTCCGGGCTCGATTTCGTGCCGCAGGCCGCCGCGCCGAATGCGCGGTGGTACCTGCCCTGGCGCTACGCGCGATGGCGCGGGACGAATGCGGTAGCGCCGCCTGCCGAAACCGATTCACACTAATCTCTGATGCAGGCCTGCGCAGCGCCAAAGTCTTTTGCTTTGAGCACGCAATCAAGTTTAGTCCAGTTTTCCCGCACACAAAGCTGGCCGTCCAGATAAGCCTGCACTGGCTGCGACAACCACCAACTCATGGAAACGGTTTTCATCGTCGATGCGGCGGCACTGGCCGAACGGCAAACAGGGCTAGCGGTCTCTCGCAATGGATACACATCGATTCTTAGAAGCACACCCTTGTCGTCGAGCATGCTCTGGATGTTTTGCGTTTCCTCATCTTCATGACCGGAACGCGTCGCGAGCAGGCCTTCTGCTATGGAAACATAGACATCGAACAGCGCGCGTTCGCTGCTGTTTGGAAGATCGGGGCCTTTCCGGTTGAGCTTGCGGTCGGACGCCAACGCTTCAACCGGTTCATTGCGGATTCGAAGCACGATCGGATGGAGACCTTGCCCTTCTAGCGCCTGCACTACATCCGCGGCAGTGGCCACCCCGTCGTTTTCGAAATAGCCACCGTCCACTATGCGATCGATAATGTTGTCGTTTCGGTCGCGGATTATGCCGTCCGGCGAAATAACCGGGAACCGGCAGCTGGTTGTCGCCGCGCTCGACAGAAACATCTCGTTCGCCAAGTCGCTTTGATCCTCCTTCTGGTCTTTTTGTGCAAATCCTCGCAATTCGCCGATGTCATAGGCAAGCTGTATAAGGGGCACCGTATTAGCTGGACTGCCCGCGCCGACATCGCTGGTGACGATACGGCGACCTGTCGAAACCGACGTGCCGTTTATGAAGAGCAATGGCAGCCAGGCGCCGGCGGTCTTCGGATCGGGGTGGTGACCGAAACGCCGGCACAGTCCATTGGCCACCGCATCGGTGCACGCCGAGGCGCCTTTTCCCGTGACATCATAATAGCGGCGTTCGAAGGCTTGTTCGAGGAGCACGCCGCGGTCAGACCAGAATGCGCGACCCGTGAATGGATTTCCGAGGGGGCCATTATCGCGATAGGCTAGTCCAACCATCACAGCCGACAAGAAATCGCCCGCGAGCAATCGCTGGAAACAGTTCCGCCAGTATTTTCCGGCGTCGTACGTCGGATCCTTCTGTCGGTCCGTGCTGGTGCCATACCACGCGCCTGAATCATGGTTCCGGCACGGCGGTACGTCCGGGGTGCCGTCTTCCGCCGCGTCCGTGAGCGCTGCACGGATGACCACGGCGCCGACCGAACTGCCGGATACCGTCGAGAGCGCGAAGATTCGATTGCGCAAATTGCCGTAACTCGGGTCTTGCAGTCCCAGATCAATGAGCGCTCCAACAACCGTTGCGGTTTGGAATGCGGCACGACTTGCGCCGCCAGCGCCGGCGATGACAATCGGGCTCGGGCAGGTTTGCCCGTGGTCGCAGCCGTTAACGGCCTTCCAGCGCGCCACGGCTTCTTCAAAGGATATTTCAAGGTCTTTGCCGACGACCTTTGATTGCTCGGGCGGCGTGGTCCAGCGCACATCGTCGTAATGGGAGCTCAAATAACTGAAGATCCCGCCCAACCCTACAAGCACAAGCAGGAGCGGAGTTTCCCAGCGGTGCGATAGCGCCGCAATCTCGCCGATCAGTAAGACTCCGCCGCCGAGGAGTACCGGTAGAAACAGAGCACGCGGAAACCAGTCGGCGACGAACGCGGGGTTGATCAAAGCGAAGCCGAAGACGGTGCCTACCACGAGCCACGCCACGAGGAGCCATTTATCGACCGTCGGAGCCTTGACCAAGAGCTTCCGGGTTTGATGCTTGCGGGGATGCAGGAGCAACGCCAGTAGCGGAATTTTGCCTGCTAAGAGGGGCGGTTCAGGCCTTGCTTGGCCAAGCATCCGCTTGCGAACGTCTCGCCTGTACCAGACAGCAAGGAGATAGAACGCTGCGAGTAAGACTGTAACGACGAGCAGCTTCAAGATAAGTTTGAAGGCGACGGCGGCCTCGGATATCTCAAGAGCATTCTGCAGGTTGTGCCGCGCGTTATACAAAGCAAAACCGACGCACACGAACACTACAAAGCCGAGCGCGCGCGGAATGACAACGGCCGGCCAGTAAAACTGGTAGCTCAAATCAGCGCGCCGATTCGCATCAAATCCGCTCTGCTGTCGGCCTTCACAAATCCAGTCGTCATACTGCAACGCGCGCCGGGCCATCGCGTGCACGACCCATGCCCAACCGAACAGAAGGACAAAAAAGACGATCCATCGGCGAACGCCGAGCCCGGTGTCGGCAAAAAGATCGAGCGCTTGGGGCGTAAAAATCACGAACAACCCGCCGCCAATGGCGCTTAGCGCCGAAACGCGGCAGACCCACAAGACGCGAAACCATCGCCATAGGAGGAGAAGAACGGCAAAGAGAATATCGCTAACGCAACCAACGAAAGCCATGACATTGCCCCAACTCACACGGCGAACCCCGGATATTTAACAACCAACAATTGCAAAACGCAATATACGATGTAGTGGGCTCGGTATGAGCCGCAGCTAAGGACGCTTCGACCGAAAACTTATTGCGCCGTGACGATCGGCTGCTATATCCCTGCGTCGGCAAACGCTTACGCCGCATCGTAGGCAGCGAGTGAGCAAAAGGAGTGAAGAATGGTCGCCCTGACCTTTCCCGATGGCGCGCGTCGGGAGTATCCCGCCCAAACCACCGGCCTCGACATCGCCAAGGGCATTTCGCCGTCGCTGGCCAAGCGCACGGTGGCGATGGCGCTCGATGGCAAGCTCGCCGATCTCGCCGATCCGATCGAGCATGACGCCAAGATCGAGTTCCTCACCCGCGACGATCCGCGCGCGCTGGAACTGATCCGCCACGATGCCGCGCATGTGCTCGCCGAAGCAGTACAGACGCTGTGGCCCGGCACCCAAGTGACCATCGGCCCGGTGATCGAGAACGGCTTCTATTACGACTTCTTCCGCAACGAGCCGTTCACGCCGGAGAATTTCGCGGCGATCGAAAAAAAGATGCGCGAAATCATCGCTCGCGACAGACCTTTCACCAAGAAGGTGTGGTCGCGCGACGACGCCAAGCGGACGTTCGCCGACATGGGCGAGCAGTTCAAGGTCGAATTGGTCGACGCGATTCCGCAGGATCAGCAGATCAATATCTACAAGCAAGGCGACTGGTTCGATCTGTGCCGCGGCCCGCACATGACCTCGACCGGCAAGATCGGCAACGCATTCAAGCTGATGAAAGTGGCCGGAGCGTATTGGCGCGGCGATTCCAACCGCGAAATGCTCTCGCGCATC
The DNA here is from genome assembly GCA_963822935.1 of uncultured Alphaproteobacteria bacterium. Taxonomy (GTDB): domain Bacteria; phylum Pseudomonadota; class Alphaproteobacteria; order Rhizobiales; family Xanthobacteraceae; genus BOG-931. The sequence goes on along the minus strand of CAWGJP010000004.1, from coordinate 239,071 downwards.
TACGGCACCGCCTTTGCCAAGCAGGAGGAGCTCGACGCTTACCTCAAGCAGATCGAAGAGGCGGAGAAGCGCGACCATCGGCTGCTCGGCCGCGAAATGGATCTGTTTCATTTCCAGGAAGAGGCGCCGGGCTCGGTGTTCTGGCATCCCAAGGGCTGGACGCTGTTCCAGGCGCTGGAGAACTATATCCGCCGCCGCCAAGCCGACGCCGGCTATGCCGAGGTCAACGCGCCCCAGCTCATCGATTCATCGCTGTGGGTGGCGTCAGGCCATATGGCGACGTTCCGCGACTCGATGTTTCTGATCGAGCCGCGCGAGGAAGACGACCGCACCTTCGTGGTCAAGCCGATGAACTGCCCCGGCCACATCCAGATTTTCAAGAACGGGCTCAAATCCTATCGCGACCTGCCGTTCAAGATAGCCGAATTCGGTAAGGTGCACCGCTTCGAGCCGTCCGGTGCGCTGCACGGGTTGATGCGGGTGCGCGCGTTCACCCAGGACGACGCGCACATCTTTATCACCGAGGAGCAGATCGCCGAGGAGGTCATCAAGGTCAACGATCTGATCCTGTCGATCTACCGCGATTTCGGCTTCGATGACGTGCGCATTAAATTCTCCGACCGGCCGGAAAAGCGAATCGGCGAGGATGCGGTGTGGGACAAGGCCGAGGCGGCGTTGATGCAGGCGCTGGAAGCCTCGGGACGCCCGTGGTCGCTCAACAAGGGCGAAGGCGCCTTCTACGGGCCCAAGCTCGAATATGTGCTGCGCGATGCCATTGGCCGCGATTGGCAGTGCGGCACCATACAGGTCGATCTCAACATGCCCGGCCGGCTCGGCGCGTTCTACATCGACGAGCATTCCAACAAAGTCACGCCGGTGATGCTGCATCGCGCCATGTTCGGCTCGCTCGAGCGGTTCACCGGCATTATGATCGAGCATTATGCCGGTCATCTGCCGCTGTGGCTGTCGCCACAGCAGGCGGTGATCGCGACGATCACGTCGGACGCCGACGACTACGCGCGCGAGGCGATCGCAGCAGCGCGGCGGCTGGGACTGCGCGTCGAGGGTGATCTGCGCAACGAGAAGATCAATTACAAGGTACGCGAGCACTCGTTGGCAAAGGTCCCGGTGCTCCTCGTGGTCGGCAAGAAGGAAGCCGCCGAACGCACGGTGTCGATCCGCCGCCTCGGCAGCGAGAAACAGCAAATAATGCCGCTTGATGCCGCGCTCGCGGCGCTCGCTGAGGAGGCGGTGCCGCCGGATGTGGCGCGGATGAGGAAAGCGGCATAGCTTCGTTATGCTGCCACTTTGAGCTTGAGGCCGAGGGCGCGCATCACCTTGAGTACGGTGGCAAGTTCAGGATTACCGTCGAGAGAAAGCGGTCGATAGAGGCTCTCGCGGCCGAGGCCTGCCGCACGGGCTATTTTAGCCATACCTTTGGCACGCGCGACGATGCCGAGGGCATGAGCTACCAAGACCGGATCGCCATCTTCGAATACCGCTTCGAGATAATCGGCGATGTCCTCATGAGTTTTCAAATAAGCGGCCGAATCCTAGGGTATGCTCTTGAGTTTTGGCTTGTGAGCTAGCTTGGGTTTCTTTCTGCTCGCTGCCATGGTTTGCTCTCCTATAAATCGCCCGTCAATTTTAGCGCCGTCGCGATATCCTGTTGTTGCGTTCCCTTATCCCACCGGCCAACAGGATGATTAAAGTGGCGCCGCGCCGCGCGAAATAGATGTGGTAGCCCGGACCGTAATCGATGCGCATCTCCGACACCCGCCGCCGACTGGCCGCACATCACCCGGATTGCCGATTTCCAATCGGTCGATGCGTACTTGAATGCGCCGCCGGGCCCGACGATCGCGCAATCGCCCAAACCAACGCGAGAACGTTTCGGTCTGACGAATTTCGATCACACGTGAGTTGCATCTCAAAGGATACAACGACACAACCGCGGCTTAGCGACGGTCCTAGTCAGTGCGACAGTACCTCGACCTCGCGGTCGACACCGGTGATGACCTTGAAGTCACGCTGGTAGGTCTTGCCTTCGTTGCGGGCGATGACGTGATAGTCGCCTTCCGCCAGCACGATGCGCGGGAACGCGCCGATCGATTCCTTGATGACGTCGCCGCCGGGAGTGAGCACCGTCCATTGCGTGTTGGCGAGCGCCTCGCCGCCGGGATTGTTGACGAGCTTGAGCGTGATCACTGCGGCGCGATGCGTCACGGTGATATCGGTGAGTTTGCCGGCTTCGATGTTGACATCGGAGCGCACCACCGAATTGCCGTCGCCATAGTTCGACACGATGTTGTAGGTGCCCGCCGGCAACAGCACGACGTCGCCCGACATCACGCTTTGCGCAATGCGCCGGCGTTCGGCGGTGGCGAATTGGCTGCCGGTGTAGACCTCGAACGATATCTGCCCGGTGGGAATGCGCACGTCGCCGACGCGGCCTTCGAGGCGCATGCCGCCGGCAGGAATTTCGAACACTTCATGCACCGGTTCGGCACGCAGTTGCACCGCTTTGGCCGCGCTCGCCAGCCCGAGGCTCGCATCGACGACGTAATTGCCGGCAGGCAGCACGAATGTCGGCGCCGCCGCGTGGTCTTCCTTCAGCAAAGGGAAAATTCCCGTCGCATCGGGCTTTGCCGCATAGACCCGCCAGATCAGGCCGCCGCTGATGAGCGCAGCATCGCGGCCATAACGCGCGGTGACCGCCAGCGCCACGCGGCCGGCCGGAACGAACGGCTCGGCCTGGGCGAGCGGCGGGACCGGCGCCAGCGGATTAGGCGCGACAATGGTCGCGCCGGGCGATCCGGCGCCCGGGGCCAGTGGCGTCGATGGCGTCGAGGCTTGCGGCGTTGCGAGCGCCCGCATTTGCGCCGGGGCCGGAACCGGGCTGAACAAAAGAAACAGCGTAGCGGCGAACATCGCCACCACCCCGCCCCGCCGAATGGCGTCCAAACCCCACCCTGACATCGCGTTTTTTCTCAATCATAAACGCGGCAATTTCATGCCCTGCCGCGCCGATCCCAGTCCCCTAGGTGCGGTATCTGGCCGACTAGCCGCCACTTTCATCGTACCGTGAGGTCCGGCTTGTGGGGCGCTTGGTTCGAGCCCATGAGTGATTACAAATACCAAGCACTATTGTAGGCCGATCGGCGCTGCGGACGTCCTGCGGGGACGTGGTGAGACGATTAGTACGAGAGGACTGAGTGAGTAGTATCGAGGTTCGGAACAAGACAGTCGATGCCGGCCACGTCGCGGTCAAGCGCGGCGGGCCGGCGATCGGGCTCGTTCTCGGCAGCGGCGCGGCGCGCGGATTCGCTCATATCGGCGTGATGCGCGCGCTGCAAGCCCACGGCATCACGCCCGACATCATCGTCGGCACATCGATGGGCGCGCTGGTCGGCGGTTGCTACGCCACCAGTCACCTCGACCCGCTGGAAGACTGGGCGCGCTCGCTGACGCGGCGGCGGATCATCAGCTATCTGGACGTCCAGATCGGCGGCTCCGGCATCATCGGCGGCACGCGGCTGGCACATCGTTTGGAAGAAGCAATCGGCGACACCACGATCGAGGATCTGCCGATCCGCTTCACGGCGATCGCAACCGAAATCGGGACCGGCCACGAAGTCTGGCTGACGCGCGGCTCGCTGGTATTGGCGCTGCGCGCCTCCTACGCGCTACCGGGAATTTTTGCGCCGGTGCATCTCGGCGGCCGTTGGCTGGTCGACGGCGCGCTGGTCAATCCAGTGCCGGTTTCGGCGGCGCGCGCACTCGGCGCCCGCGTCGTAATTGCGGTCAACATGGATGCCGACAAATTCGGCCGCGGCGCCACCATCGCCAGCCACGGCGCCGATCCCGGCGACGGCCAGCCTGTTGCACCAGCCAATCACAGGGTCAATGGCTTTGCCCGCTGGCGCGGCATGTTCGGCGCCGAACGCGCGCTCAAGCGACATATGCTCGCCGGCGACTCGCGGCCGAGCTTCTCGACGGTGATGATCGAGTCATTCAATATCATGCAGGATCGCCTCACCCGCATGCGGCTGGCCGGCGACCCGCCGGACGTCCACATCACGCCGCGGATCGCCAATATCGGCTTTCTCGATTTCCATCGCGCCGCCGAAGCCATCGCGATCGGCCGAGCCGCGACCGAAAAGGCTATCGAGTTGATCCAGGAATTGATCGCCGCGTTGGGCTGAAATCACTGCGACGGCGAATTTTGCGCGCAGGTCGTCTGGCAGGAGATCTGCTGGGTCGAGCAATTGGCCTGGCAGCTCGTACTCAGATTGGCGTTGCTGGTGGTGGTCGCGGCGCCGGTCGGCGCAGTGCCGGGGATGAGGCACGTGGTCTGACACGCCGCAGCTTGGGAATTGCACGCCATCATGCAATTGGTGACGGTCGAAGTCTGCGCCAACCGGATTTTCCCTTGAGCGTTGGCGACGCCGATCGTCGCAAGAGTCAGTGCTCCAAGGGTCAGCGCTCCAAGAGTCAGTGCTCCAAGAGTCAGTGCTCCAAGAGTCTTTGCGCCAAGCGCCAAAACGCCGCGCAGCGTCGCCGACCGCCGCATGACCTGCCTCCCTTGCCAAACACGGCAAAACAATATCATAGCGCCGACCGCAAAGCTTGGGGAATGCAGCTCTATCCCCGCGTCCGCGTTTCTGAAACTGGCGTCGCGGCCCGGTTAGGCGGTCAGGATATAGTCGCGCATCGCCGCTGAATCGCGTTCCATCTCCTGCAGCCGATGCTTGACCACGTCGCCGATCGAGATGATGCCGATGACCCGTCCCTGGTCGACCACCGGGACGTGGCGGAATTTGCCCTCGGTCATTCGCTCCATGATGCTGGACATGGTCTCGCCCTCGGTGCAGGTCGAGACTTTCCGCGTCATGAAATGGCTCACCGGATCGTCGAGTGCGGCTGCGCCACGCTCGGCGAGCGCGCGCACGATGTCGCGCTCGGAGACGATGCCGACAATGCGGCGGTCCACGCCCAGAACGAGCGCCGCGCCGATTCGCCGTTCGGCCAGCAACGCGACAACAGAGCTAAGCGTGGCATTCGGTTCGACACTGACGACCTCGCGGCCCTTGGCCGCGAGAATGATGCTGACAGTCATCGTAGCCTCCCTAGCCCTCACGGCCAGAGGCTCCGCAAGCGGCGAAGCCGCGACGGCAAAGGCAATATCTTCAATGCTCGGGTCGGCGCCAAGTTCCGGCAACGTCAGCGTAACCGCTGCAGTGCAGCATCGAGTTCCGCGCAGCATCGCCCGAAAACAGCGCCGACTCTTGAGACGATAGTCGCTGGTCAATGCGGCAATGGCGTGACTTAAAGCATTAGCATTGACTCGATCAAAATGGATCAAGCTTTAGCTTCTTGATCGGCCGAAAAACGCGTCCGGCGCCGGGATGCGACCCGAGGCCTCTCAATCGGCGGTACCGCTCACCTCGGTATCGAGCTCGGCACGCAGTACGACGGGGTCGAACGCGGCGAAAAGGAAAAGACCGGCGAAAAAGCCGCCAACATGGGCCTGCCAGGCGATCTCCTGGCCCGCCTCGGTACCGAACGAAATCGTGCCGAAGCCGAACAGCGCGTTCAAGCCGAGCCAGACACCGAGGAATAAGAGAAAACGCGTATCGCGAAGCGTCGCGGCGAGCGAAGCCGCCGGTATGCGATAGGCGGCATCGGAGCGGTCGCGCCAATGCGCAACAGCACCCCCGGGTTGAAACACGAAGCGCATCGCCGCCGCCATGGCGCCGGAGATCGCCGCGGACGCGCCGATCATTGGCTCCAGCGCGCCCAGGTGCGTGACGAGATGCGCCAGTGCACCGATCGCCGCCATGACCAGCATGAATACAATATAGCGCCACGCTCCGAAGCGGCGCGCCAGCGCGGTACCGAACGGAATGAGCCAAGCCAGATTGAGGCCGAGATGCATGAGGTCGGCGTGAATGAAAGCATAAGTGAAGAAGGTCCACAGATCGGCTGCAAAACCGCCGGGGAATGCGCCGAGGGCGCCGGCATTGCTGCCATAGCGCGCCGGGATGAACGCGAAGGTCAGAAGAAAATCGACGTCCTGTTCGTCGGTCAGCACGAGCGTGCGGAAGGCATGCACGAGAACAAGAGCGCCAACGGTCGCCACGACGACCAGTGGTACATTGAAAATAGGCTCGCGAATTTGGGGTTCGGACTGCTGCGTCACCGGTCACGCCCTGTGTAGAGCCGAAATAGGCCCTGGCGACCGCAAGAACAAGCGGTGAGAGAGCGCACTCACAGCCGAGTTCCAGAACCGGCAGCGCGTGCACCTCTGCAAAAAACAAAAGGGAGGACATTGCGGCCCTCCCTTTTGCACCTTGCGCGGGGTTTCCGCGGTCGACGCCGGCGATCCTCGGCTTCGCGGCCTCACATCGGCCGGCGTCGGTCACATCCCCTCGCCTCCCTGAGCTAAAAAGCGCCGCCTGGAAATGTCGCGCTGAAGATCATTCGCTGACGGCACCCTAGGCGGCCCGGCGCGCAGCGCCAATGCCAACGTTTCGTTAAGTTTAATTGCGGGCGCGCTGACGCTCACTGACCGCCGTCGCGTGCGCCAGGCACGCGACCTGCTCCGCAACCCCCAAGACAGCCGTTTGCCGCCAATCCTGTCCCGATCAGGGACAGATGTGCGCGGCCGGCACGATGGCAGGGAGCGTTTATGAAACACGCGGCGAGCCGAGAACTCTATGCCTATTGGGACGAGCGGCGCGGCGAGCGTCCGGCGCCGGAGCGCGCCGACATCGAGCCGGGCGCCATTCGCAAAGTGCTCAGCGACGCCTTCATTCTCGCTCTCGACGGCGGCGCCGGCCATCCGTTTCGGCTCGCCGGCACGCGGGTCTGCGCGCTATTCGGCCGCGAACTTAAAAGCGAATCTTTCATCGGGCTGTGGGCCGCGGCGAGCCAGCCGATCGTCTCCGATCTGCTTGCCATTCTCAATGACGAGCGCGTCGGCACGGTTGCCGGCGTGACGGCGCAGAACGCCGACGGCGACCCGATCGACCTCGAGCTCCTGCTGCTGCCGCTAGGCGCCAGCCGGCCGAGTCTCGCGCGCACCATCGGCGTTCTGGTACCGATAAAGGCGCCGCAATGGCTCGGTTCCAGCCCGATCGGCGCGCTGACTTTGGGCAGCCGCCGCCACATCGGCGCTTCGGTGGAAACACGGCTGCTGCCGCGTTTCATGGCGCCGCGCCGCCGCCATCTGACCGTCTATGAGGGTGGCCGCGGCATTGGCGGCTAACGAGCCGTTAATATCGCCCGCCTAGGTTTGCTTCGGCCCGTCAGGCGGCAGAGCATAATGGCGTTAGCTGAACGACTTCCGAGTTTGCGGGCGCTGAACCAGGACCGCCGACGCCACCAGCGCGTCAAGGTGAATTTGCTCGGCCGCTATATGCTGCCGGACCGCCGCGAGTTTCCCTGCCAGGTCATCAATATGTCGCCGGGCGGCATGGCGCTGGTCGCGCCGATGTCCGGCGGCCCGGGCGATCGCATCATCGCCTATGTCGATCACCTCGGCCGGCTCGAAGGCCAAATCGCCCGCGTCTTCGAGAATGGCTTCGCAATGACGATTTCGGCCACCGCGCGAAAGCGCGACAAGCTCGCGGCTCAGCTCACTTGGCTCGCCAATCGCCATATTCTCGGCCTACCGGAAGACCGCCGCCATGGCCGTATCGTACCGCGCAACCCGGTCGGCCGCCTGATCCTGCCGAACGGCGTCAACCTCACCTGCCGCATCATCGACGTGTCGGAATCCGGCGCCGGCATCGTCTCGAAGGAGCGGCCGCAGATCGGCACGCTGGTGACCTTGGGCAAGGTGCAGGGCCGCGTAGTCCGCCATCTCGAAGACGGCTTTGCCATCGAATTCACCCGCCTGCAGCATCCCGACTTTTTCGAAGAGAACATTTGCAGCGGCTAGAGCGGTTTTTGCACTAGCCGCCGTTCAAAAATTTCTCCACCATCGGCCCGACGATTTCGAGGTGTTCGACTTGCGGCACATGTCCGCAGTCCTTGACGATCTCGACGCGCCCATTGGCGATCCGGTCGGCAAACTCTTTGGCGTAAATTGCCGACACCAGCGCATCGTCCTCGCCCCACACGATCAGCGCCGGCGCCTTGACCCGATGCAGGCGCTTCTTCAAGCCTTTGTCAGGAATCGGCCAGACAAATTTTCCGGTAGCGCCAAGCGCCCAAACCAGATCGGCGGTGATGACGGCTACCTGTTTCGGATCGTCCGGCATCGCCAGCGCCGCCTGAACCGGCGGTGAATCGAGATGCTTGTACAGAATGGCGACGAGCTTTTCCGGCGGCAGCAACATGTAGGGCGCCACCGGCGCGTCATCGCGCCACAAGCCGATCGGATCGAGCGCCACGATCTTGCTGATGCGGGCGGGCTGATGGGCGGCGAGCTCGAAGGCCATCATGCCGCCAAACGACGTGCCGACGACCGGCACCGACTGCAGGGCGAGCGCGTCGAGAATTTCCTCGTAGATCAGCAGCAGATCCCAGAGACTTTCGACCGCGTAAATCGAGTCCCGCGCCGTTTCACCGGTGCCGGGATGGTGCGGGGCATAAACGGTGAACCGCTCGCTTAAGCCTTCGACAAACGGGTCCCAGATCGGGCCGCCGGCGGCGTGCAAATAGACAAGCGGCGGGCCGCTGCCCGCGGTTTTGATTTTCGCTTCGAAATTGCAGTGCTTGACCGGGATGGTCTTTACGGTCGGCGTAACCATGGCTGACTTCCGATTTGCTCGATGCGGTTCTGCAGATTTGCGGGCGGCGCGCTTTAAGCCGTCGCCATTTCGCGCCGCTTGACCGGGCGCTTGCGCAGCCGCTGCGGCCACCAGTGGTTCTCCCAGTTCTTGTCGTCGTAAATCGTCTGCAAGTGCGGCAGGACCTCGCGCCCGAACAGCTCGATGTTCTTGTTCGTCTGGTCGTGCGGTAGCGAACCGAATTGCAGCGCCACCATCAGATGACCTACATTGAGCCGCCGCGCCATGGCTTCGAGCTTGTCGCGCACCGTCGCCGGACTGCCGACCACGACGAACTCACGCTCGATCATGTCCTTGGCCGTCAGCGGCTTTAGATCAACGGTGAAGTCGCTGACCTGCAACAAATCCTTGCCGAGGGTGAAGATGTTCAACAGGCTCTTGTAGTCGGCATTGCCCGGCGGCGAGATGTAGCCGACCGGCAGATGCAAAAGCTTGTGATAGAAATATTCGACGTGCGGGCCGTAGAGCTCCTCCGCCTCACGGTCGGTTTCCGCCACCCCGACGATTTGCAGGAAGGCGGCACGATAAGGGTTGGCGTCCCTGCCCTTGGCGGCGGCGCGATCCCAGAACCGATCCATGATGTTGTTGGCCGACTTGCCGCCGAAATAGCTGAGATAGGCATAAGGCAGATTGCGGTCGTGGCAGAAATCCCAGGTCGAGGAGCTGGCGGCGCCCGGAATCAAAAGCGGCGGATGCGGCTGTTGCACCGGCCGCGGCCACAAATTGACCTTCGGCAATTGATTGTACTTGCCGTTCCAGGCAAAGAACTCTTTCGCCGTCCACGCCTTGATCATCAGCTCAATGCCTTCGCGCCAGCGCTCGCGATGCTCCATCGGCGTAATCCCGTTGCTGATGGAGACGTCGTTGCCGAGCCCGGTCGGCAGGCCGGCGATCAGACGACCGCCGCTGATGCAATCGAGCACGGCATATTCTTCCGCGAGCCTGATCGGCGGGCAGGACGAAATGGTCGCGCCGAGCTGCACCAGCGCGACCTGATCGAGACCCTGATCGCGCGTCATTTTGGCGAGAATTGAGCCGAACAAATTGGGATTGCACATGAACCCGTAAGGATTCTGATGGTGCTCGTTGAGCCCGACGCCGTCGAAACCAAGCTTTGCCGCGAGCATCAACTCGTCGATCGACCAATTGTAGCAATCGGTGACCTTGTCGGCGTCGCCGTACTCCCACCACGGCGCGTCGACCCAGGCTGACGCCAATCCCTTCGGAAAATCCCCAGGCAGGTCACGATAGGGCATGAAATGAAACATCGTGACCTTCATGGCCGCCTCTCCCTGATTTTATGGGCGCGGAGGACCGCTCGCGCCTTGCCGGCATCATAACCCCAATTCGGCAAGAACGTGACCGGCCGGTAAACGCCATGTCGACAATTTACGGCGCGCCGCGCGCCGTGCGCTGGTGTGCCGAACGTTGTTAATTCGGATAAATCTCGTGCCACCGCTGCCACACCGTCAGCAGCAATCCACTGGCTGCTGCATAAACCGGCGGCGGATAGGCTTGGCAATGCATTGATAAAATTTGAATCAAAATAGAATAGATCGAATTTTATACAATATTAGCGATGAAGATCGCGCGACTTTTGCTTTGTCTTGAAGCGTTTTTACTTCAAATTGAACGATTGAACTTAGCGGCGGCGCAAAGGCTTTGTGCGAAACGTGACCCTGACGAGACGGGAAGGGGTCACGATGAAATCGATTGCACAAGCAATCCTCAAGCGCGGCACGGCTGCGGGCGTCATCGCGCTGGCGTTGCTGGCGCTGCCCAACGGCAGCTCGGCGCAAGAGCGACCGCTGTTCATTTCGCTCGGCGGCGTCACCCGCCCGCCGATCGGCTGGGTCGAGTTCTGCGTCGAATACGATCCCGAATGCAAGACCAAGCCCTCGATGCCGCGCGATGTCGTGCTCTCGACGCAGGCCTGGAAGGACCTGCAACGCGTCAATCTCTGGGTCAACAATCACGTCAAGCCGATGACCGACATGGATCATTGGGGCGTCGTCGAACGGTGGAATTATCCGGACGACGGCTACGGCGATTGCGAGGACTACGTACTGCAAAAGCGCAAAATGCTGTTGCAGGAAGGCTGGCCGCGCGAGGCGCTGCTGATCACCGTGGTGCGCGACCGCAACGGCGACGGCCATGCCATCCTCACCGTCAAGACCGACAAGGGCGAATTCGTTCTCGACAACCAGACCAACGACATCGTGCTGTGGTCGGACACCGGCTACCGCTTCGTCAAACGCCAATCGCAAGCGGATCCGAACACCTGGATCGCGCTCGGTGACACCGCCACCGCGCCGGCCACCGCGTCGTCGCGCTGAGCAACAAAGAGACAAGGAGCTACACGACCCCGGTCACGTCCCCACCCCTCCCCGTCCCCAGACCGGGTTCGTGGCGGCCGGCGCTCCCCCAGGCGCCGGCCGCACCTTTTTGGTTATCCTATCGGCACCGCTGGCGATTTGTTCCAGTCCGCCGTGACATCGTAGCCCCAGATCCACGCCATCGAATCGACGGCATCCACGTTTGCGGACGCCGCCTTTTCTGATCCTTGATCGTAGTTGTGTTTGGCGCGAACGATCGCGGCAGAGCGGCGCTGGACGCCGTGGACGCGCGGAATGCGGACACGGTAAAATTGCTGAAGCGCGCGAAGCGGATCGTCCGGTTCAGCCGCAAGCCAGCGCGCGAGAATATAGGCATCTTCGAATGATTGGCTGGCGCCCTGGCCGGCGTTCGGCAGCATGGCATGCGCGGCATCGCCGATCAGCGCGATGCGGCCGCGTCCCCAATTATCGGTCAGCGGGCGGGTGAACAGGCCCCATTTCGAGCAGTGGGTGACACGGCTCAACAGCGCCGCCAGCAGCGGCTCCGGATTGGGAAAGCTTGCGCGCATCGCGTCGGGATCTCCCGGTATCGACCAGCCCTCCTCGACCCAGGCGTCGGTGTCTTCCTGGGTGACGATGTTCACCACTTCGCGGCCGCGCAGGTAATAGGCGAAGAAGTGGCGGCCCGGTCCGAGCCATTGCACGTGTCCCGATGGCTCCAGCACCTCCGCCGGCACGTCGCTACCGGGGAGCAGAGCGCGCCACACCATTTGGCCGGTATAGCTCGGATTGTCGCCGCCGTAGAGCGCGCGGCGCACCAACGAATGAATGCCATCGGCGCCGATCACGAGATCGGCCTCACGCGTTACGCCGTTGGCAAAAGTAAGCTCAACATGCGCGGACCGTTCCGCAATGCCAATCAGCTTATGACCGAGATGAATCCGCGCCGGGTCGGCGCCGTTCGCCAAGGCCTGCAGAAGATCGGCACGATGAAAGCTATGAGGGCCGGCACCGAAGCGGGTCACCGCGGCGGTTTGGTCGCGATAGTGGAGCCGCTCGCCGCTATTCATGTCGCGCGTGAGCACGCCGGGGGCGATATTGGCGACCGCGGCGATCCTTTCGCCAAGCCCGATCGCGCGAAGCGCCTGAATAGCTTGCGGACTGACATTGACGCCGGCGCCGATCTCGCCGAGCGCCGGCGACTGCTCGAACACCTCGGCGTCAAAGCCGAAGCGGGCGATCGCGGCAGCGGTCGCAAGACCGGCGAGACCGCCGCCGATAATGGCAATACGAATTTAAGTCATCGAGCGCCCATGGCAGCGGCGCGGGGAAATCTACCCGACCGGCTTGAGCCCCTTGGCATATTGCTTGAAGCGCCGGACGTAAATATCAGCGCCACCTGCGATCATTTTGATCGCAGCCTCGTCCATCGTGCGGATGGCTCGCCCCGGGGCGCCAACGATCAGCGAATTATCGGGAAAGCTTTTGCCTTCTGTGATGAGCGTGCCGGCGCCGACCAGGCAGTTGTCGCCGATCCTGGCGCCGTTGAGCACGATCGCGCCCATGCCGATCAGACTATTGGCGCCGATGATGCAGCCATGGAGAATGACACTGTGGCCGATCACGCAATTCGGCCCGATGGTCATCGGAAATCCCGGATCGGTGTGCAACGTGGCATTGTCCTGGATCTGCGAGCGCTCGCCGAGTTCGATCCACTCATTGTCACCGCGCAGCACCGCGCCGAACCAGACGCTGGCGTCGAGCTTGAGCCGCACCTTGCCGATCAGGGTTGCGGTCGGCGCAATCCAATAGCGGTCCTGTTCCGGCAGATCGGGCCGATTGCCGTCGAGCTCGTAGATCATGCCGAAGGTTTATCAGACGCCGAGCAGCGCTTGAAGTCCGAGCACCACGACAGTCCCGGACATCAGGCTCCACAGTCCCGCGACCACGGTGGCGAGCATGACGATCTCGGCGCGGCGGCCTTCCAAACGGCGGCCGCGGATGGTGTTGCGCATGATAATGTAGGGCGCGGAGAACATCAAAAGCGGAATGGCGGCAAAGCGCGCCGGAACCGGTCCCACTTCCAGGAGCCGGAAGCTCGGCAGGTGCCGGCTGAACAGGGAATATCCGCTAGCGCACAGGCCGGCTACGGCAAAACCCAGGGCAAGGGAGAAAAAGGATTCGATCGTGTCTGGAGATATCGACGGCAGCATAAACATTCCCGGCGCCTCGTTTCGGCAAAGCCATTGCAGAGGACGTGGCGGGCCGCTACGAAATGCTTAAAGAAAGGTTAACGAGCATCAATTCCGGCTTATGGGCCAATTGCTTATGCGCATGAACATCGCCTCGCGCGCGCTGACCCTGGCTGCGGCGCTCGTCGCGTTCGCGGCCGCCGCGCCGCTGCAGGCGCGGCCGCTCAATATCGTGGCGATCGGCGCCAGCAATACGACCGGCTTTGGCGTCGGCGAGCAGAACGCCTATCCCGCGGTGCTGCAGGCCCTGCTGCGCAAAAAAGACATCGAGGCCAACGTCATCAATGCCGGCGTCAATGGCGACGTCACCGCCGGCATGCTGCGTCGGATCGAAAGTGCGGTCCCCAAAGGCACCGACATCGTGATCTTGCAGCCGGGCGGCAACGATCTGCGCTTCTTCGGCACCAAGGCGGCGCGCACCGCCAATGTCGCGGCCATGGCGGCGCGCATGCGCGCCCGCGGCATTCGCGTCATCATCTACGACCCCGATCCAGTGCCGGCGAATTTTTACCAGTGGGATCACATCCACTTTAACGCCGCGGCGCATGCCAAGATCGCAGCGACGCTCGCCGCTGAGATCGAAGTGTCGCTCAAGCCGAAGGCTGTGGCGCCCTCGGGCGCAGCAGCGACGACGCCGGCTAAGCCGTAGCTGTAAGGCCACTTCGTCCGCTGTCCCGCTTGCCCTCTTTGCCGCTCATGCCCGTGCGATACTGCGATTGATTCGCACAAGTCGAGCGAAAGCGATGACGGCGCACACGGTTTCCCGACACAAGAGCCGCCGGGGGCACGGTCTCTTCACGCTGCCCTTTGTCATTGTCGTAATTTTGGTGGCCGCAGCCGCGGTCTTCGTCTCCTACGTGCTATGGCCGACGTGGCCGGGCCGGCCGACGACCTTGGACGCGCCCGCAATTCCGATCACCGTTGCCGGCGAACTGTTCGACGTGCCGCCGGCAGCTATTCGCGAAGCGGTGCAGCGTCATCCGGGGCAGCAGGAGCGGATCGATCTTGCCGTCGAATGGCCGTCGCTTGCGCCGCCGCGCGCCAGCGACAAGCCGGCGGACAAAACCGCGCTGAATGCGGAAAACGCCGCGGCGGCCGCCGCCGCGCCGGAAAACCAGCGGCTGTTCGTGAGCATCGCCGGGCTCGGCAGCGAATTACCGCCGCTTGAACGGCTGCGCACCATATATCCACGCTACGCTGAGACCAGGGCGAGCGCAGGGCCCGGCGGCCTGGCCATTCTGCCGTTTCGCGCCGGCACACCCTATGACGGCCAAGATCTGGTCTATTTCGGCACCGATCCCGAGCAGTTCTTCGCGCTTTGCACGCGTGCGGGCCGTATCGTGCCCGGCACCTGCATTCACGAGCGAATACTGGGCAATGCCGAAGTCACATTCCGCTTTCCACGCGATTGGTTCGGCGATTGGCGCGCCATCGCCGCCGGTTTCGACCGGCTCATTACCCAATTACATCCGCAAGGAAATTGACGGCTCGGACGACGCCAGCAATCACGGCCGCTCAAGCCAAATCCATATCCAGAATTGGCATTTCAAGAATATAGGCACCAGGCCGCTTCTCGTCGTCGACGAATAAAACGCCGATGAATTCCTCACCGACATAGACTTCGAGCGAATCTCGTTTCTTGGCGCGCGGCACGACGCGAATGGCCGTGTTGTCGAATTTGCGCTTGAGATAGGCATCCAGGCGCTTGAGCCGATCGATGTCGGCGACTTCGCCCAGATCGATTTCCATGCGGAAATTATAGGAGAGGTCGTCGTCCTCGTCGTCCACGTTAAGGTCGCCCAGGCGCTCTTCGCCGATATAGACCTCGGCCGCATCCGCCTTCGCCGGTTGCGGCACCACACGAATGCGCGCGTTGCCGAACAGCTTCTTCAAATAGGCGTCGAGCTTCCTGACTGCCTGAATGTCCACACTAGTCTCCTCAACCGGGATTCGAGGTCTAGAACCTAATCGGCTTTGATGGAATCAAAACCGGGCTTTGCATTTTGATGGCGCATGATTTTGTCCGAAGACCGTCATGGCCATCGGACCAAGTTCGCGGGCCGCCCGTGCTGCGGATGGCTCAAATCTCGTCCTGGAATATCTGGTCCATGGTGCGGGCAGGTTCGGGGCAACCGGCGACGCCGACCACTTTCGCCGGCACGCCGGCAACCGTCACATTATTCGGCACCGGCTTGACCACCACCGAGCCCGCGGCGATGCGCGCGCAATGGCCGACCTCGATATTACCGAGGATTTTGGCGCCGGCGCCGATCATGACGCCGTAGCGGATTTTCGGATGCCGGTCTTCATGCTCCTTGCCGGTGCCGCCGAGCGTCACATCGTGCAAGAGCGATACGTCGTCCTCGATCATCGCGGTCTCGCCGACCACGAGCCCGGTGGCGTGATCAAGGAAGATGCCGCGTCCGATCCGTGCCGCCGGATGGATGTCGCACTGGAATATCGCCGACGACCGGCTTTGCAGATAGAGCGCGAAATCCCGGCGGCTCTTCTGCCACAGCCAGTGCGCCAGCCGGTAAGTCTGAATGGCGTGAAAACCCTTGTAGTAGAGCACAGGCTCGATCAGGCGGTGGGTCGCCGGATCGCGGTCGACGGTCGCCATCAGGTCGGCGCGAAACGCTTCCCCGATCTTGGGTTCATCGTCGAGCGCGTCCGCATAGGCTTGGCGGATCAATTCGGCCGATACGGCGGAGTGATCGAGCCGCCCAGCCAACCGGTGCACGATGGCGGTTTCCAGCGTGTCATGGTGCAGGACGGTCGAATAGATAAAGGTCGTGAGCTCCGGTTCGCGCCGCACGGTTTCTTCGGCTTCGCGGCGGATGCGCGCCCAGACCGGATCGACCTTTTCGAGCGCCGGTTTCGTCTGATACTGCGCCATCGGTGTGTCTCCCGGAAAACGGCGTGACCTTCTATCATATTGGGCGGCGGATAGGCTAAAACCAAGGGTCGCCGTCCTTCAGCCAAAAGCCGAGTGAAATCAGGCCAATGGGCTAGTTCATTGGCCGACTTGCAAGGAAATCGAGCACTGCCGACTTAAACACCCGGTCGCCGACTGCCAGCATGTGGTCGCGCCCGGGAATGGTCAGGGCCGCAGCGCCGGGAATGAGCGCCGCGAGCTCTTGCGGCGATCCGGCGATCGGGTCGCCGCCGCCGACCGCGACCAGGACCGGCACTTTGATGCGCGTGACATCCTCGCGGCTAAGCGTCTGGCGCGAGCCGCGCAAGCATGCCGCCAGCGCCCGCAGGTCGGATTTGGTCTGCTCGGCGAAGGCGCGGAACATGTAAGCCGTTGGATCGGACACGTCGGCAAGTGACGGAGCTTCGAGTGCGTCGGCAATGGTGTCCGGCAGCCCGACGCCCTCGACCAGACGAATGCCCAGGCCGCCGAGCACGGCCGAGCGAACCCGATCCGGATGCGACAGCGCCAGGAATGCGGTGATGCGTGCGCCCATCGAATAGCCCATGACGTCGGCGCGTGGCAGGCCGAGATGATCGATCAGAGCCAACACATCCTCGGCCATGATCGCGCTGTGATAGGCGGCGGGATCGTAGAGCTTGGTCGAGGCGCCATGGCCGCGATTGTCGAGTGCGAGCGCGCGCCGCCCCGCGCGCGTCAGCGTATTTACCCAGCCCGGGCCAACCCAGTTGATTTCCTTGTTGGAGGCAAACCCGTGCACCAGCACGATTGGTTCGCCCTCGCCTTCATCGAGAAAGGCGATCTCCACGCCATTGTGAGAAAAGCTCGGCATAGGCCGACCATAATCACGGCCGCGCCCGAAGCGCCAGCACCCGCAATTCCATTCGCCCAGCCGGCGTGCCTTGCCACGAAGCAAGGCGCGCTGCGTCATCCACTCTGCGGCTTTTTCACAACAAATCGCGATCCCAATGCTTTGCTGGAAATCAGCCCGGCGGCCCGCTATGGTGTGCCGCAACCTCGCAAGCCGGATGGCACGCGCATGACGGATAGGATTGTTCCGCATTTCCACAACGATCTCGGCATCGCCGTGATTACCATCGGCGCCAGGGAATTCATGTGCGTCGGGGCGCTGCCGCCATTCGACCATCCGCACGTCTATTGCGACATGGGCGACGATGCCGAATACGTCTGCCCCTATTGCTCGACGCTTTACCGCCACGATCCGGCGCTCGCGCCCAACAAAGCGCAGCCCGCGGAATGCGCCCTGAGCCCAGATTTTGTCTGAACCGTTATCGTGACGGCCACGCGCAGCGTCATCGTCGCCGGCGCCGGGATCGGCGGACTTACCGCCGCGTTGGCGCTAGCCCGAAACGGCTTTCGCGTCACCGTGCTGGAGCAGGCCGAACGGCTTTCCGAAACCGGCGCCGGCATCCAGCTTTCACCCAATGCCACCCGATGCTTGATCGATCTCGGCGTCGGCGACCGGCTGCGGCCGCATGTGACCGCGCCCGCGGCGCTGCGCGTTTTGGTTGGGCGGAACGGCCGGGAAATCATCCGCATGCCGCTCGGCGGCGCGACCGAGCGTTACGCCGCGCCGTATTGGATGATCCATCGCGGCGACCTGCAGAGCGCGCTCGTCGCCGCCGTCGCCCAAGAGCGCGACATTTCGCTAAAGCTCGGCATGCGGGTGGAGGATTTCGCCACCCATTCGCATGGCGTCACCGTATCGGCAAGCGGTGCTGGCGGCGTCTGGCATGAGCGCGGTCATGCGCTCATTGCCGCCGATGGGCTGTGGTCGCAGTCGCGCGCCAGGCTTGGCTTCAAAGACCCGCCACGCTTTGCCGGCCGCACCGCATGGCGCGCGCTCATTCCGGCGAGCGACGTGCCGGCGGAATGGCGCAAGCCGTTAGTCCATCTCTGGCTCGGGCGCGACGCGCATCTGGTGCACTATCCGGTGAAAGCCGGCGCAATGATCAACGTCGTCGTC
Organism: uncultured Alphaproteobacteria bacterium; assembly: GCA_963822935.1. Lineage (GTDB taxonomy): Bacteria > Pseudomonadota > Alphaproteobacteria > Rhizobiales > Xanthobacteraceae > BOG-931. The sequence goes on along the minus strand of CAWGJP010000004.1, from coordinate 220,763 downwards.
ATCACCACCGACAAGTGGAACGCGCCGGGCTGGAGCGCGCCGGCAAGCCGGAGCGATCTGCTGCCGCGGCTTGCGGCCGAAAGCTGGGCGCCGGAGGCGCGGACGCTGGTCGGCAAGCCCGAGACCTGGCTGAAATGGGCGCTCTACGATCACAGGCCACTATCGAGCTTTTGCTATGGCGCGGCGGCGCTGATCGGGGACGCCGCCCATCCGATGCTGCCGTTCCTCGCCCAGGGCGCGGCCATGGCGATCGAAGATGCGGTCGTGGCGGCGCACTGCCTCGCTCGCATGCCAGACGATGCCGCCGCCGCGTTGCAATCCTTCTCCACGCTGCGGCGAAGACGGACCCGCAAGGTGCAGCGCCTCGCCGCGAAAAACGGCGCGCGCTATCACTTGAGCGCCCTGCCCGCCATGCTACGCAATGCGGCGATGCACGCGATGGGCGGCGGGCGGTTGTTGCGGCATTACGATTGGCTCTACGGGTGGCGACCGCCCACCGTGTCATCGACCCCAACGACCGTCGACGCTTGAACGCTTGGCAACAATCGATGCCGGCGCGCGCCGCGATCCGGATCTCCGCCGTAGTCCTCGGTAGTTTTCCGTCGCCGGCGATTCAACTCTGTGACGACTCGCGGTTAAGTTGAACCGCCGCTGATGTTTACCTGCTGCTTAAACCTATCGCACTTTAGCAGCGGCCGTACTCACACAAATCGAGGACAGTCGGCGACGCCTACTCCGACCAGCTGGTCGGTGCTACAGTTCTCGAACTGACACTCAGGGGCGGTTGAAGGGAAGCGCTCGCGCGTTCGGGAACCGTTGCCGGCGGACGCGATGAGAGGGTAGCAACGGAAGTTCATCAACAGCCAGCCATCTCGGCTGTCAGCGGCGCCGATCATGCCAGCAACCCCCGCCTCGAGTCACCTCTTCGCCACAACGATCGCCGGCAGTCTGCCGAAACCGTCTTGGCTCGCGATGCCGAACAAGCTGTGGGCGCCGTGGCGGCTCGATGGCGAAGACCTTGCTGCCGCCAAGGACGACGCCACGCTGCTCGCGATCAAGCTCCAAGAGGACGCCGGCATCGACATCGTCTGCGACGGGGAGCAGTCGCGCCAGCATTTCGTCCACGGCTTTCTTGAAGCGGTCGAAGGCATCGATTTCGGCAAGCGCGTCGAGATGGGTATCCGCAATGATCGCTACAAAGCGATGTGTCCGACGGTGACCGGCCCGCTGCGGCTGCGTTCGCGCGTACACGCTCGCGAAGCGCGGCTGGCGCGCGCTCACACCAGGAAACAACTCAAATTCACTCTGCCCGGGCCGATGACCATCGTCGATACCATCGCCGACGCCCATTACGGCGACCGGGTGAAAATGGCCTTCGCCTTTGCCGACCTCCTCAACGAGGAGGCGCGCGGGCTTGCCGCCGACGGTGTCGACGTCATTCAGTTCGACGAGCCGGCGTTCAACGTCTACATGGATGCTGCCGCCGGCTGGGGCATCGAGGCCCTGCACCGCGCTATCGACGGTGTCGCCTGCAAAAGCGCCGTCCACATCTGCTACGGCTACGGCATTGCCGCCAACATCGAATGGAAGGCGACGCTCGGCGCCGAATGGCGGCAATACGAAAAATTTTTCCCGGCTCTGGCGAATAGCCGCATCGATCAAGTGTCGCTTGAATGCATCCATTCCCACGTACCGATGAGTGTGCTCAAGCTCCTTGACGGTAAGGATGTGCTTATCGGCGTCATCGACGTCGCCGCCGACAAGATCGAGACGCCGGAAGAAGTCGCTGATGTGATCGCGAAAGCGGCAGAGTTCGTTCCTGCGCAAAAAATCATCGCCTGCACCAATTGCGGCATGGCGCCGATGCGCCGCGAAATCGCCGCAAAGAAACTCGAAGCACTCGCCCGGGGCGCGGCCCTCGCGCGACAGAGATTCGACTGATCCTCCCGTAGGCGAATCCACGCATCGCTAGCTTCGAACCCGCTGCGGCAAGCGGCCGGTATCGTTTTGTTAAAGTTTGGCCGGTTGGATATGAGCAACGTCAAGAAGGGAAGCGCAATGCAGGTGCCATTCGTTACTACCGTTTCATTCGCCGACCGCGACGGCATGACCGTGCATCTGCAATACGGCGTTGCCGCGCCGAGCGAGCGCGAGGCGCGCAGCGAGCTCGAGCGGCGGCTTATCAATCAGGAGATCTACAATTATTCGATTTCGGAGATCCGACGTGCGACCTCGAGCGAAGCCGAAACGCTCAATCTGCCGCAAGGCAGCATCATCCTGCTGAACTAAAAGGGCCTACCGCTTCACGGTGCTGAGCATTTCGCGCAACACCTCGGCATGGCTGAGCGCAAGATCGCGCGTCGCGGTGATGAGCGTGGCGGCCCGATTGCCGATCCAAGAGCGCAGCGCCGCTAGTTCGTCCTTATGCTCGGCCAGCTCGGCGCGATAGCGGCGGCGAAATTCAGCATAGCGTTGCGGATCATGGCCGTACCATTTTCGCAACGGCGTCGACGGCGCTATCGCGCGCGGCCAGGCATCGAGCCTGAGCTTGGCCTTGGAGATGCCGCGCGGCCACAGCCGGTCGATCAGAATACGCAACCCGTCTTTCGCCGCGGGTGCGTCGTAAGCGCGCTTGATCGCGATCGATCCGGGCCGCGAGCGCCGCTTTGGGCTCGGCGTTTTGCTCCGCTTGAGCGACCCGCGCTTTACTCCGGGGCCGGTCATCGGTCGCTGCGCGAAATCACGTCGATGAGCTCGGCGACCTTGCGCCGCTGCTCCGCTTTGTCGCCCGAGGCGATCGCGTGCTCGACGCAATGCGCGGCATGGTCGGCCAGAATCTCCTCCTCGGCGCGCCGCAGCGCCGCGCGCACTGCCGAAAGCTGGGTCACGACATCGATGCAGTAGCGGTCGTCCTCGACCATGCGCGCAAGCCCGCGCACCTGACCCTCGATCCGATGGAGCCGCTTGAGCACCGACGTCTTGGCAACTGCTTGCATGCCGTCTATATACCCCTACCGGGTACCTGTATCAAGAGGGAAATCGTGCACCAGCCTTTGCATTCGCCGAACGCCGCAATTGCGGCCATCGACCCAGTCTGCGGCATGACCGTCGATCCGACGAAAACTCCGCATCGCCACGACTATCAGCATCATACCTATCATTTCTGCTCGGCCGGCTGTCGCGGCAAATTTGCCGCCGATCCCGACAAATACCTCAAGGCCGGCGTTGCGCCGGAGGCAGTGGCGCCGGAAGGCGGACTCTACACCTGCCCGATGCATCCCGAAGTCCGGCAGGTCGGTCCGGGTGCCTGCCCGATCTGCGGCATGGCGCTCGAACCCGTCACCGTTACGGCCGAGACGCCGGTCAATCCCGAATTGCTCGATATGACGCGGCGATTCTGGCTCGGCCTGGTGCTGACGCTGCCGGTGACCGTACTGGAAATGGGCGGCTATTTTGTCGACCTCGGTGCTTGGCTGACGCCAAATGTCGATAACGTGATCCAATTGGCGTTGGCGACTCCGGTCGTGCTCTGGGCCGGCTGGCCGTTTCTCGTGCGGGGCTGGCATTCGTTCGTATCCCGCAAGCTCAATATGTTCTCGCTCATTGCCGTCGGTACCGGCGTCGCTTGGGTTTACAGCGTTGTGGCAGCGCTGGCGCCGCAGCTTTTTCCGCCGGCTTTTCGTGGTCACGAAGGCGCGGTCGGGGTCTATTTCGAAGCGGCGGCAGGTATCACGGTGCTCGTGCTGCTCGGCCAAGTGTTGGAGCTGCGCGCCAGGCAGCGTACGTCCGGCGCGATCCGCGCGCTGCTTAATCTTGCGCCGAAAACTGCACGCCAGATCGCGCCGGGCGGCGCCGAAACCGAAGTCGCGCTCGACACCGTCCTTGTTGGCGACCGCTTGCGGGTGCGGCCGGGCGAGAAGATCCCGGTTGACGGCACGGTCATCGATGGTCGCTCGTCAGTCGACGAGTCGATGGTGACAGGCGAGTTGATGCCGGTGACCAAAACGGCCTACGCAAAAGTCATTGCCGGCACGCTCAACCAAAGCGGCAGCTTCATAATGCGCGCCGACAAGGTCGGGCGTGACACGCTGCTGGCGCAGATCGTGCAGATGGTGGCCACGGCGCAGCGCTCGCGGGCACCGATCCAGCGGCTGGCCGATCAAGTGTCGTCGTGGTTCGTGCCTTTGGTCCTGCTCATTGCGCTTGGCGCGTTCGCGGTTTGGGCAGTCTATGGGCCGGAGCCGCGTTTCACGTTTGCGCTCGTTGCTGCCGTAAGCGTGCTCATCATCGCCTGCCCCTGTGCGCTCGGCTTGGCGACGCCGATGTCGATCATGGTCGGCGTCGGGCGCGGCGCGCGTGCCGGCGTCCTGGTCAAGAATGCCGAAGCCTTGGAGCGCATGGAGCGCGTCGACACTTTGGTGATCGACAAGACCGGAACCTTAACCGAGGGCAAGCCGAAGGTCATCGCCATCGTCGCGGCGGTGGGATTTAGCGAAGCCGACGTGCTGCGCCTAGCCGCGTCGGTCGAGCGCGGCAGCGAACATCCGTTGGCCGCCGCCATCGTCGCAGCCGCCGCGGACCGCAACATCGAAACGGCTGAAGTTGGCGACTTTGACGCACCGACCGGCAAAGGGGTCACTGGTACGGTTGATCGCCGAAAAGTCGCGCTCGGCAGCGCGAATTTCATGACCGAGCTCGGCATCGATGGAAGTTCGCTGCAGAGCGACGCCGACCTTCTGCGCCGCGACGGCGCCACGGTGGTGTTCCTCGCTGCGGACGCAAAAGCGGCCGGGCTTATCGCCATTGCCGATCCGGTCAAAGCGACCACGCCGCGAGCGCTGAAAAGCCTGATCGGTGACGGCCTGCGCATTGTCATGCTGACCGGCGACAATCGCATCACCGCCGCGGCGGTGGCGCGCCGCCTCGGCATCACGGAGGTCGAAGCCGAAGTGCTGCCCGACGGCAAAGGCGCCGTCGTTGACAAGCTTCGCCGCGAGGGCCGCGTCGTGGCCATGGCCGGCGACGGCGTCAACGACGCGCCGGCGCTGGCCGCAGCAGACGTCGGCATCGCCATGGGCACAGGGATCGACGTCGCGATCGAAAGCGCCGGCATCACTTTGCTCAAGGGCGACCTTACTGGCATCGTGCGCGCACGGCGACTGTCGCGCGCCACCATGCGCAACATCCGGCAAAACCTGCTGCTCGCTTTTCTCTATAACGGCGCCGCCATCCCGATCGCCGCCGGCGCTCTTTATCCCGCTTTCGGCGTCTTGCTGTCGCCGGTCATCGGCGCGGCAGCGATGGCGCTGTCGTCGGTGAGCGTCATCACCAATGCGTTGCGGCTGCGGCGCGCGACTCTCTAAGCAAAACTCAGCCCCAGCTCTTGCGCACGCGCTTTAAGATATCGACCGGCGCGTGCGCCGGCCCCCGTGGCGCTGTTGTCGCCGTCGCGGGCGACCAGCCGCAACATTCAAAATGCTCAAGGAGCCCCGACGGAATGAAACGGGTGCGCGACGCATAGAGGTGCCGATCGCCGTTATTGCGTTGGCCGTGGACGAAGAAGCGTTGCGGCACGATGATGCCGAGGTGATCGCGCGCCCGTGTCATGGCGACGTACAGAAGCCGCCGCTCCTCCTCGATTTCCGCGCTGGTTCCCGTCGCCAGATCGGACGGCAAGCAGCCGTCGACAGCGTTCAAGATATGGACCGACTTCCACTCCTGGCCCTTCGCCGAGTGGATGGTGGAGAGGATGAGATAATCCTCGTCGAGCAGCGGCGTGCCGGCGCGATCGCTGGTCGCCTCCGGCGGATCGAGCGTGAGTTCGGTAAGGAAGCGCTCCCGGCTCGGATAAGTGGCGGCAATCTGCACGAGTTGAAGCAAGTCGGCTTGGCGCAATCCAGCGTCCTCGTGGATGCGATCGAGATGCGGTTCGTACCAGCGGCGCGCGAGATCGAGTTCGGCGGGCCATCCTGCCGCGCCGGAGCGGAGCAACCGAACCGCCTCGACGAAGAACGGCCAATGCTCGACGGCAGCGGCAGGCGGTTTCATACCGTCAAGCGCTTCAACCGGATCGGCAAAAGCGGCGACGCGGTCGAGCGCCTTGGCGGCAATAGCCGGCCCGATGCCGGGCAAGAGCTGAATGACGCGGAATCCGGCGACGCGGTCGCGCGGGTTTTCGGTAAACCGCAGCACAGCCAACATGTCCTTGATATGCGCGGCTTCAAGAAATTTCAGCCCGCCAAATTTGACGAACGGTATGTTGCGGCGGGTCAATTCGACTTCGAGCGGGCCGGAGTGGTGCGAGGCGCGAAACAGCACGGCCTGTGATTTGAGCGCAAGACCCGCCTCGCGGTTTTGCAAAATCCTTTCAACCACGTAGCGCGCTTGATCGGTTTCGTCGCGCACACCGACAATCTTGGGCCGCTCGGCGGATTTGCGTTCCGACCACAGGTTTTTGGTGAAGCGCTCTTCGGCGAGACCGATCACCGCATTGGCCGCCGCCAGGATCGGCTGCGTTGAACGATAATTCTGCTCAAGCGTCACGACCTCGGCCCGTGGCGCGAAGTGACTGGGAAAGTCGAGAATATTGCGCACGGTCGCGGCACGAAACGAATAGATCGCCTGGGCGTCATCGCCGACTACGGTCAAGCCCTTGCCGTTCGGCTTGAGCGCCAAGAGCACCGACGCCTGCAGGCGATTGGTGTCCTGATATTCGTCGACCAGAACGTGATCGAAGCGGGCCGCGACATGCTCGGCGATCGACGGCTCCTGCATCATATGCGCCCAATAAAGCAAGAGATCGTCGTAATCGAGCACGTTCTGCGCCTGCTTCGCCTCAACATAATGCGCGAACAGATGACGCAGCTCATCCTGCCAGATCGCGCACCACGGGAAGTTCGCGCCTAAGACTTCGTCCAAGGCGGTCTCGCTGTTGACCGCACGCGAATAGATCGCAAGGCAGGTGCCTTTGGCCGGGAACCGTTCTTTGGTCGCCGAATAGCCGAGCTCGTGACGAATCAGATTCATCAAATCGCCGGAATCCTCGCGATCGTGAATCGTGAACGCGCGCGCAAGCCCGATGTCGTCGGCGTATTCGCGCAGGAGCCGCGCGCCGATCGAGTGGAAGGTACCGGCCCAGGCGATCGCATCCGACGCGCCTGCCGATTGGCCGCGGCTGGCGTCGGCGATAATGCGGTCGACCCGGCGCGTCATCTCCGCCGCCGCGCGCCGGGAAAAGGTCAACAGCATGATGCGGCGCGGATCGGCGCCGCTCTCGATGAGATGCACGACGCGATGCGCCAGCGTTGCGGTCTTGCCGGAGCCGGCGCCGGCGATAATCAGAAGTGGAGCGGACTGCGCAAGAGGCAGCCCGCCGTGCTCGACAGCGCGGCGCTGTTGCGGATTGAGCTTGTCGAGGCGCGCCGCCAACATCGGTCACGAATTATCCGGGAAAGGAATTTCACTGAATCACGGTCCCGTTTTGTTCGCAACCGGCGCAGAGTTGTGCGACGCTACCGCAACGGCTCCACTGAACCTCGCCTTATTCGGCTGACTTGCGTTCTGTATGCCATCCATTGTAACTTGCCATCAGAGCCTGCAGTCGCCGAGTCTCCATCAGTGCCACGGCCGCGCCGCAGAATCCGCTGCCGGAACTACAATGCCATGATCACAGCACCCTCCCCGACGAACGTCGCGCTGCTGTTGGGCTTGAGCTTTTTTCTTGGGCTCGCTTTCGAGGAGTTTTTCGCGCATACCGATGAGCGGCGGCCGGGCGGCATTCGTACCTTTCCCTTGCTGGCGCTCTCCGGCGGCGCGCTTTATCTGTTCGATTCCGTCCATTTCCTGCCATTCACGGCCGGCCTCCTCGTCTTGGGTGCGTGGCTGTTCGTCTATTACAGCGCCCATGTCAGCGAGCATGAGAAACACGCCGGGGACGATGGAAACAGCGACATCAATGTCGGTCTCGTTATTCCCCTGCTTAATGTGCTGGCTTACGTGCTCGGAGCCGCCGCCTTGGCGCTGCCGCCCTGGGTCGCGGTGACGATCACTGTGGCGGCAGTGCTCTTGCTCACCGGCCGCGAGCAGCTGCACGCGCTGGCGCGCCGGGTCGAGATCAAGGAAATCGTCACCGCCGGCGAGTTCCTGATCCTCACCGGAATCGTGCTGCCGCTATTGCCCAACCACCCGGTGACGACGCTCACCGAGATCACGCCACGCCAAGTCTGGCTGGCGCTCGTCGTCGTCTGCACGTTCTCTTATGCCAGCTACCTGGCACAGCGCTATTGGGCGTCGGCGGCCGGCGGCCTGTGGATGGCGGCGCTCGGCGGCATGTATTCATCGACCGCGACCACGGTCGTGCTGGCGCGGCAGGCCAAGGCCGACCCGGCGCTCAAGCGGCAAGCCCAGGCGGGCATCACCCTTGCCACCGCGATCATGTACTTGCGCATTCTGGCCGTGGTCGCGATTTTCAATTTCGAGCTTGCACGCGTCTTGGCACCAGCGCTCTGCGCGCTTTCGCTTGCCGGCTTTGCGATCTGCGCGTTGCAATATTGGCTCGGCACGCCAACCCCGGATGCGCCGAATCCGGTTGCTATGCAGCTCACCACGAGCGCCAACCCGCTGGAACTCGGCGCGGCGGCCGTGTTTGCCGCGCTATTCGTCGCGGTCTCCATTGTCTCCGCCGTCGCCAAGTCTCACTTCGGCATTTCCGGCATCTACGGGCTCGCGGCAATCGTCGGCGTTACCGATATCGATCCGTTTGTCCTGAACCTGGCACAGGGCGGCGTCGGCGGCCTGCCGGCCGCCGAACTCGCGGCTGCGATCCTGATCGCAGCATCGTCCAACAATGTCCTTAAAGCGGTTTATGCCGCCTCTTTCGCCGGCGGCAAGGCAACCGCCGGCAGCGCCGCCGCGCTTGTTGTGCTTGCCGTCGCCGGCGTCGCGATTGCGGTCGCGATGGCAATGTGACCGCTGCAGTTCAAAATTTCCGCGAGCAAACCGCCGATCAGCGAATGGCCTGGTCGCTCTGAAATTGGGTCGTCGAATTGCAATTCTTCGCCGCCGCCTCGCGCTGAAGCAGCCGCTCTTGGCTGCGCACGGACTCGTAGTCGGCGCGATAGGCGAGCGAGCCGATCACGGCGCCACCGCCGCCGCCCTGGTCCGCCCGATCCATCAGGTCACGCAACTCCTTCTCGCGCGCGGCCAAAACCTTCCATTGCGCGGCCAGGTCGTTGCAGTGATAGGCGCTGTAGTGGCCCGGATCGACCAACAGCGAGCCCGCGCCATTGCTGCAGCCGGCAAGCGTCGTGACGACAAGGACGACGAGCAGCCCGCACCGTCCGCCGCTTAACCGACGCGCCGGCAACCATGCCGAAGCGCCGTGCCGCCTCCCCGCCTTCGGCCGCATCCCGCCGCCGTCGCGATCGATCGCCATCAATATCGCCCATTCGCGCGGAACGTGCGCGAATTCCCCGCCCACGATTACCACCCACGAGGTGACAGCATCCTGCGCCGCAAATATGGCAAACTTGGCGCGTGGAAAGTCCGGATGCCGCGGGCGGCGCCTAGCGATGCTCGGGAAATTTGACGCCGACGGTCGAGCCGTCGCGCCAGATCACGCGGCAATGCCGGCGTGCCGCGCCGTTTGGTGTCAATAAGAGAAAGAAGGTGTCCGGGAGCTCGACGTCATCTTTGAGATTGAGCCGCGCCCCAGTTTCGGAAATATCCGAGATGGCGCAAACGATAGCCGGCGAATCCTTGTCTTTCTGAATCTTCGCGCGGTAGTCGAAATGGCGACGCCGCGTTTTCCGTAATTCGGAGTTATTGCGACGATTGCCGGCAGCGACCATTGGAGTCTCCCACCACCCACTTTAGCGGCGAAGTGGTTGCGATCGGCCAGCATAGGAATATCACATTAAAAGCCCGTAAATTGAGCTTGAGACGGCGTATTTCGCCCGAGGCCGCAAGGGTTTGCGCCGGCTAAGGCGAGGCCTTACCCAGTGTGTCGATAGTGTTACATTCTCGTGCGGGCGCGATGACGCTGTGAGTATGGCGATGAATCTGGCTTGGCTGACCTGGTCGAACCCCGTCGCGATCTGGTGGATTTTCCTGCTCGCGGTGAGCGCGCTTAACATCGCGCTGTTGCTCGGCCTGCACCGCTATTACCGCAACGACCCGTTCGGCGGCACGCGCCTCTTCGCGATCGAGCCCCTCTTACTCTTGTGCGCCGTCTACGTGTTGGGCTGCGCCTTCCGCTCGGTGCTGCCGCGGGCCGACGTGCAGCGAATCTGCCTGTTCGACACCTGGCTTTCGAGCGTGCTGATCGGCCGGTCGGTGGCGACCGTCGCCGAATTAAGCTTTGCCTTGCAGTGGGCCATCGTGCTCCGCGAACTGGCCAAAATCACACATTCGGACACCGCCAAGAACATCGCCCGCCTGATCGTGCCGCTGATCGGGCTCGCCGAATGCTGCTCCTGGTATGCGGTGATCTCGACGAACTTCTTGGGCAATATTCTGGAAAACTCGCTGTGGACCGTGACGTTTGCGCTGATCGCGATTGCACTTGTCCGGCTCACCTTGAATTTCCGCGGGCCCGCCCGGTTCGCCATTGCCGCGGCGGCGGTGGGCTCGGCCGGCTACGTCCTGTTCATGTGCGGCGTCGATGTGCCGATGTATTTCGAGCGCTGGCAGGCGCAGCTCGCAGACGGCACTCACTATCTCGGGCTGTTCTCCGGACTGCACGACCTCGCCACCCGCTGGGTCGTCACTCACGCGATCGCACGCTGGCACCACGAGATCCCGTGGATGTCGCTCTATTTCAGCGTCGCAGTATGGACGAGCCTGCTGCTCGGCGGCTTCGGCCTGGTGCGGCATCTCGTGCCGCGCTACCGCGTCGGCCGCCCGCTCCTGCGAGCAATCCGGCGGTCGATCGCCGTCCCGGTGCGTTCGTCCTGACGAATCTCTACGGCGCGCCATAACGATACGATAGGCAGTCCGCCGCGAATCCGTTACCATTTTTGTGCTGATTCGTGCGCCCCGCGTTATTTGACGGCCGTGGAGGTGACGGGATGATCATCACAGTGGCCACCATGAAAGGTGGCAGCGGCAAGAGCACGCTGGCGAGTTGCCTTGCGGTCTATTGGCATCTGCGCGGCCGGCATCCGAGCCTGATCGACGCCGATCCGCAACGCTCGATCGTGCGGCTTGCCGCGCGCGAGCGGGCGCTCGGCGGCGTTAGCGTCGTCGAGGACGCGACCGACGAAGCCTCGCAAACCGCGCGCCGCCTCGAAGCCGGCAATGGGCTTGTCATCGTCGATACGCCGGGCTTCCGCTCGCGCACGACGCTCGATTGCCTGGCGATCGCTGACTTTTTGCTCATCCCGGTAAAGCCGTCGCCGTTCGACGTCGACCGCATGCTGGACACGGTCAGCATCCTGACCGACCGCAGCGACGGGCGGCAGCCGCTGTTCCGCTGCGTGCTCACGCAAACCACGCGCGAGTCCGTCGTTGCCAAGCATATCCGCTCCGAGCTCATCGCTGCCGGGCTGCCGGTGCTGAACAACGAGATGGCAAACCGCGTCGCCTACCCGGAAGCGGCGCTGTGGGGCGCCACCCCGAGCCTCATCAGCTGGAAAGGCCCCGCCGCCAAGGAAATCGCCGCTATCGCCGACGAGATCGATGCGGCGCTCGGCGCACAACAGGCTGCCGCATGACCCGCAAACCGCTGCCCAAGGCCATCACCCGACCGCTCGGCAATCTGCGGAATTTTGATCGCGGCGCCGCCGCTACAAATGCGACCGCCGAGCCAAGCACCGCCGCGGCCTTCGACAAGGTCGAGGCCGAGCCCGCGCTCGCAGTCTCGTCGGCGCCGATCGCCAACGACATCGCCGCGCCAGCGCCCGAGCTTTCGCAGAAATTCGCGGCGCGCCGCCGCGCGCTGGCGCACAAGATCGTCAGCCGCCACAGGAATTATGCGGCGGCGGGCGGGCTCGTGCCACTGCCGGTGATCAATATCGCCGGCGTCACCGCCATCAATCTGCGCATGGTCAAGCAGCTCAGCGACCTTTATCAGGTGCCGTTCGAGCGCGACCGCACCCGCTCGCTGATCGTCGGCCTGATCGGCGGCGCGGTGCCGACGGGCGTCGGCACCGCAACCTCCTCGGTCATGATGTGGGTCATGCCGGGCGGCGTGCTGCTGGGCCTAGGCGCCGCGGCCGTGACCGCCGGCGCGCTGACCCGCGGTATCGGACTCGTTTTCATCGAGAGCTTTGAGCGCGGCGCAAAGACTGATTAAGCCGCGACAGGTCCGATGGTGGCTTAAGGCTTCCGCGCGGTCAGCCCGATCATGGCCGACATGCCGCCGTGCGAGGTGCCTTCGTGAATCTCGCGTTCTTCTTCGACGAATTTCACATCACGAAAATCGCCAAACGCCTTTTCCAGCATGGCGCGTGTATAGAGATTTTCAATCTCCTTTGGCCCGCCGGTGCCGTAGTCGAGCTGCTTCGGCGTGTAACCATGCAAGATCAGGAGCCCGCCGGATTTCAGCGCGCGGCGCATGCCGGCCCACTTTACGGCGCGCTCGGCGGGTGAGCTGAACTGGGTAAAAATTTCGACGACCACGTCGAAGGCGGCTTCCGGATACTCGAAGGCGTGCACATCGACCCGCCGGAAGTCGATGTCGACGCCGCGTTCCGCAGCAAGGGCCCGCGCCTTCTTTTGCGCCGACGGCGAGAAATCGATCGACACCACGTCGAGACCTTGTTCGGCGAGCCAGACGCCGTTCCGCCCCTCGCCGTCGGCGACCGCCAGCGTCCGGCCTGAGCGCGGCAACAGCGCTTTGCAGGATGCGAGAAAATAATTGGGCTCCTTGCCGAACGCGTAGTCCGGCACCGCATAGCGGGTTTCCCAGCGCTCAAATTCGCTCAATGGTATCTCCGGGGATGAGGGGTTGCTGAGTGGGCCTAGCGAGTGTTGCGGCGTGCCGCACACAGGAAACGGCGAGCCCGGCAGCAGCGTGCGCCACAGCCCCTTCAAATCCTCGCCGGGTATGCAAGGTCGATCGGCCATCGGCGCAATATGGCGAAGAACCACAAGGCGCGCCACCGGCCTGAGCGCGGCCCTCTTCCGCGAGCAACGCCAACGGGTGTAGCTTTAGTCCAGAGCTGCCGGCGGGATATGCCGAAGTCCTGCAAAATCAAAGGCAGCGATTGTGCCTTACGGCAGGCGAGCACTCCGAAATAATCGACCGTAGTTCGGAAGTCTTCTCGAATTCGGGAAGGCACTCAAGCGCGTGGAGCCCTGTCATGAACCTTCCCCGTCGCAAATTCTTGAGCCTGGCCGCGGGCGCCGCCGCGCTCCCGGCCGTTTCGCGCCGCGCCTTGGCGCTCGACTATCCGACCCGGCCGGTGAAAATCCTGGTCGGCTTTTCGGCCGGTGGCGCCGTCGATGTTGTCGCCCGCCTGATCGGCGACTGGCTGTCGCGGCGCCTTGGCGTCCAGTTCCTGGTCGAGGACAAACCCGGCGCCGCCAACAATATCGCCACCGAAGACATGATCCGCTCGCCGGCCGACGGTTATACGCTCCTTCTCACCAATCCGACCAACGCCATCAACGCGACCTATTACGCCCATCTCAGCTACAACTTCTTGCGCGACAGCGATCCGGTCGCGGGCATCATGCGCGTGCCCAATGTTATGGTCGTCGGCGCTGGCGTGCCCGTGCATAGCGTCCCGGAATTCATCGCCTACGCCAAGGCCAATGCCGGCAAGGTCTATTACGCCTCGCCGGGCAACGGCACCTCGCCGCATATGTCGATGGAAATGTTCATGCTGATGGCGCACTTGTCGCTCAACCCCATCACCTATCGCGGCATGAACGGCGGCGCCTATACCGACCTGATGAGCGGCCGGGTGCAGGTGTCTTTCGACAATCTGCCGGGCGCCATCGGCTATATCCGCAACGGCCAGTTCCGCGCGCTCGGCGTCACCACGACCACGCGTTCGGACGCGCTGCCGGACACGCCGTGCATTGCCGACTTTCTCCCCGGCTATGAGGTCAGCGCGTTCTACGGATTAAACGCAGCGAAAGGCACGCCGCCGGCGGTCATCGAAATCCTCAACAAAGAAGTCAACGCCGCGCTTGCCGATCCGGCCATGCGGAAAAAGTTCACCGACCTCGGCGGCATGATACTTGGTGGGTCGCCGGCGGATTTTGGGACGTTCCTCACCGCCGAGACGGAGAAATGGGCGAAGGTGATACAGGCCGCGAATATTCCGCTGATGGAGTGAGTGCGATTTACTCGGTGGGCGACGTCGCCCAGCAGCGCCACCTGGGCGGCTCGGTCTCGCGTATCTGCGCGAGAATGGCTAACGCGCTAATCGCACCGCCAACAGTGCCTTTGCGTGCCGCCTCTGCCGGTAGGTTCAAACCTAAAGCTGATGATAGTCATATCCTTCAGGCGCCCTTGGGCTGCGGCCGCAACCACAACCCAAAGCGCATGCCTGGAGACCTTTTTAGCGCGGGCAGTCAAACTGCGTTGCGTAGCCGGCTGCCGCCCCAACGAGACATCGCCTGATCGTTTATACACAACGAAAAACAAAACGCCCCCAATGGATCGGCGCCTTTGACGCGGAATATTCCGGCGCGGATCGCGTGAAACTCATCCCTGTGAACGACAATACCTGTTAAAGAAGACGGCAATACGCCGGCCCAGAGCGGTTCCGGTTGGTTCGGAATGTAATGGCATTGTCGCGCATGGCCTCACGGACAGACGATCTTGCCTCCTAAACCTTTCCAGGCCGGATTGTTCACTCTGCCTAGTTTGACAGCGTGACAATTCTTCGGAACATGTTGACAGCCGTTTGGTCCACACGTTGTCTGCCCGCCTTCAATCACGGTGCCGATCGGCAGGCTTCTAGCATCCACCACGCTCTGGCTCCGTCGCAGCTGCGGTGGCGACCGCGTCGCTGCCGGCGGAGCATCGATGACGCAAACTTCACCGTCCGCATGTTGACCGCTCTGGCATACCAGTGGGCACACCCGCTTGTTGATTCCACGCACCGCATCGATCGCGTTCACCGACACAGCGTCCGATGTCGAAACCGAAGTTAGCTTGATAAAGTGGCGCCACGCAGCTTTGGTCGGATCATCGAATTCGCCGTTTACGACGCCGTTAAAGCAACCGACCCGCTGCAGCTCGAATTGCAGCGAACGCGTCAGTTCATGTGGATCGGGTGCGCTTGCAGCAGCGGCGCTTTCTGTGCCGAGGTGAGCGCCGCCATTATTTGCTCTGCATCGGCGCGATGCGGACTGTTCGGAAATTCGTTAAGATAACGCTGGAATTGATCCGGCTCTTTGCTGTTTTTTATCAGATCCCAGGCATCCTCTTCCGTCGGAAGTGGAATGACCTTGGCGGCTTTGGCTGTCGTCGCCACTTCCAGCGAAGTAATGCGCGCCTCGGCATTCTTGCGTAGCGCGCTGTTCGGAAATTGCGTGACGTAGCGTTTGATTGCAGCGACGTCACTTGTATCCTTAACAAGCGACCAGGCGATCTGATCGGCGCTGAATTCTGGTGCCGAGCTAGTACTTGGTAATGTATTCGTCTGAGACGCCGTGGCCTGCTGTTGCGGTGCCGTCGGCGGCAGTGGATTGGCGGTTATCGATGCGGATGGGTTTGTTGACACCCCTTTCCGTTCCGCCCAAAAGGCAAGCGCTGCGACGATAGCAACGGCAGCGAGCGCCGCCGGAACGATAATCGCGGGCTTGAAGGGACGCGGTCGGAGGGCGCCCAGTCGCAGCTGCACCGCGCTAACATCGGCACCGTGCTTGTAGTTGGTGCAAAATGATTTGAGCCTGGCGATATCATCGCTCGCCATCGCTTGTCGGTACACCTCTTCACGTACAAGTAACGCTGCGTACAGTTCCCTTGCCTCCGCCACGAGATGGCTGTCGGGATAGACCGACTGGAACGCCTCGATTGCCGCCGCCGTGTTGGCACGCCGAGCCGTGGCGAAGGCCCGCTCCACAGCGGCGCGCTGTTTGTCTGCTGCCTCATGTCGGTGGCGCTGCTGCGCTTCCCGCTCGCGCGCCTCGGCTTCCGTTTGCGTCTTGTGCGCGATTTCCTCAGCCAGCCTTGCGGCCTCGGCTTCCTCCAGGCGACGTTGCTCCGCGGCAAGCCGCTCGGCTTCGGCCTTCCCCCGTGCCGTCTCGATCTCGTCGAGGCTTTGCTGAAGCGCTTTGACCAAGCCCTGCGTGTCAGCGCGGAAGCGCTCATATGTCAGCCGCACAGCGTTGCGTCGCGCCAGTGGCTGGAGTGCTTCCGGCAGGTCTTCCGACCGCGGCATCGGCGCATCACCGACTAGCACCGGGATCACCCGCTTGCCCTGGTTCAGCGCCGAAGTGATCTCGATGCGGACGAAATCGTCGGGATCGTCGAGCCGCCGGTTGCCCGCGGCATCGCGCGCCTCGATCCAAGTCCTGCCAATAACGGCAAGCATTACATCACATTCGGCAACGTGCTCGTTCAGCACGCGCACGAAGTCGAGACCTGGAGCGATGTTGTCAATATCCAAAAACAACTGATCTGCAGGAAATACATCCTGAAGTCGATCAAACAGGCGACCGGTATGACCGGGGTCATCGCCCCGTCGATAATTGATGAAGATCTTGCCTGTCATCTCCGACGCTCAATCGCAAAGCGCGCTTCAATTTTAGTACGGCCGGTCAGACTCGAACAATACAAAGTCCATGACACGACAAGAGGCAGACTAGCTGCTTTGCCGCTAATATCCACATCCCCCGCTGGGCAGCCTGTGCCAATGGGGGTGTCGGCAGCCAACGCCATTACCCACTCCGCCTGACGGAAGTATGATCCTTGGAGCAACGGGCGCGGTCGATGGAGCACGCGCCGCCGTCTGCTTCGGCGGCAGTGGATTGGCAACGCAAAAGTCGCCCTCGGCGTGGCTGTCCGATGGACATACCAGTGGGCACACCCGCTTGTTGATTCCACGCACCGCATCGATCGCGTTCACCGACACAGCGTCCGATGTCGAAACCGAAGTTAGCTTGATAAAGTGGCGCCACGCAGCTTTGGTCGGATCATCGAATTCGCCGTTTACGACGCCGTTAAAGCAACCGACCCGCTGCAGCTCGAATTGCAGCGAACGCGTCAGTTCATGTGGATCGGGTGCGCTTGCAACAGCGGCGACTTTCTGTGCCGAGGTGAGCGCCGCCATTATTTGCTCTGCATCGGCGCGATGCGGACTGTTCGGAAATTGCTCGGCGAATTGCCGAAACTGGTGGGGATCTTTGCTGTCCTTCAGCAAGTCCCAGGCGATTTGGTCGGCCGCAGGCGGCAACTCCTTGGCCGCACGTGCCGATGCCAAGGCGGCTATCAGTGTCTCCGCCTCCTTGCGCATCGGACTACCGGGAAATTCTGCGATAAATCGCTTCAATGCTGTTTCATCGTTGGTGCCTTTTAGAACCAACCAAGCGATTTGATCGGGCGTCGGCCCACTCGCTGGAGACGGAACGGGCTTGGGAGTTGATATCGGGGCGAGCGCAGTCCGTGAGCGCGCCGCAGGCTCTGTCACCAAACTGCTGGGGGAAGACGACGCAGCCGTTATCCGCTGATCGAGTGGCATCGAACTTTGCCGAAGCCAAAGAACGCCTACAACAATAACGGTGACTGCCAATGCCCCCGAAAACGCGACCCTCAGCGCAGACGAGCGCCATTCCAATCGCGGTTTGAGTCGCCGAAGCCGCCGCCGCACCTGATCGACATCGTCACCGTGCTTGTAGTTGGTGCAAAATGATTTGAGCCTGGCGATATCATCGCCCGCCATCGCCTGTCGGTACACCTCTTCACGTACAAGTAACGCTGCGTACAGTTCCCTTGCCTCCGCCACGAGATGGCTGTCGGGATAGACCGACTGGAACGCCTCGATTGCCGCCGCCGTGTTGGCACGCCGAGCCGTGACGAAGGCCCGCTCCACAGCGGCGCGCTGTTTGTCTGCTGCCTCATGTCGGTGGCGCTGCTGCGCTTCCCGCTCGCGCGCCTCGGCTTCCGCTTGCGTCTTGTGCGCGATTTCCTCAGCCAGCCTTGCGGCCTCGGCTTCCTCCAGGCGACGTTGCTCCGCGGCAAGCCGCTCGGCTTCGGCCTTCCCCCGTGCCGTCTCGATCTCGTCGAGGCTTTGCTGAAGCGCTTTGACCAAGCCCTGCGTGTCAGCGCGGAAGCGCTCATATGTCAGCCGCACAGCGTTGCGTCGCGCCAGTGGCTGGAGTGCTTCCGGCAGGTCTTCCGACCGCGGCATCGGCGCATCACCGACTAGCACCGGGATCACCCGCTTGCCCTGGTTCAGCGCCGAAGTGATCTCGATGCGGACGAAATCGTCGGGATCGTCGAGCCGCCGGTTGCCCGCGGCATCGCGCGCCTCGATCCAAGTCCTGCCAATAACGGCAAGCATTACATCACATTCGGCAACGTGCTCGTTCAGCACGCGCACGAAGTCGAGACCTGGAGCGATGTTGTCAATATCCAAAAACAACTGATCTGCAGGAAATACATCCTGAAGTCGATCAAACAGGCGACCGGTATGACCGGGGTCATCGCCCCGTCGATAATTGATGAAGATCTTGCCTGTCATCTCCGACGCTCAATCGCAAAGCGCGCTTCAATTTTAGTACGGCCGGTCAGACTCGAACGCTGCCGCGCGACCGACCAACGCAAAGCCACCGACCAGGCGAGAAAAATCTCGCCGCCTCATGGACTTGCCCCGCCAAGGATCACACCGAGCCGCCGACTGAGATATACCACATTTCAAAACGGAAGGTGTGCTGTGCATCACCGCAAAACAGACCGTCCATATCGACTCTGGCTCAATCCCAAAATTCGATGTCCGGGCTGGGTCCGCTCGGTACCGACCAAATCGCGGACGTCTCGGTACTTCTGGTTTCAGTATTACCAGCCGATCCAGCGGTGAGCATTGCTATTTTATCATTGGCGTGGAACGAACGATGAAGTAGACGACATCAAATGAGCGATTGCGCCAGAACCGATTGTCGGGGGATAACATAGGGATGGATCGCTCCGACAGTATTGAGGACGAGCAATCGGTCGAGTCCTGGTCGCAGCTTTCCGCACAATGCGAGAAGTCTGGTGATTACCTTGGAGCATGCGACATGGCCCATCTCGGCCTGGAGCAGCACCCAACCTCTCGCGACTTGCAATATCATGCAGTACTTAATCTGTCCCGTATCGGCGCCAACAAGCGCGCTCGGCAATTGTGGGCAAGTTACCGACTGCAGCCGAATATCGATAACGGGGCGGGCGAAGAACTCGAGCAAAACATTGCCGCGCTTGGGGCTCGCCTTGACCGTGAAGAAGCCTATCGTAGCGAACCTTCCGAAAAACCCGCAAAGCTGAAAAAAGCTGCCGATAACTACGAAGCCATCTATCGCCGCACGGCCAGCACATTTCTCGGCATCAATGCGGCTGTACTTTACCAACTGAGCGGCGATACCCACCGAGCTAAGCAAATCGGCGCCCTGATTGCAGGCGAATGCCTGCGGGGAAATCCGCGGTCGCAGGACGATGCGTACCAATTGGCGGCTGATCGCGCGGCGGCAAGTCTCTTGCTCGACGACTTGACCAACGCTCGGGCTGCCATTGAAGATGCCGCCTCGCTGTCGTCGAGCGCAGCCGCCGTCGCATCGACGCGCAAGCAACTCATCCAAATTTGCAATCACAAGCGATTAGATGCCGCAATCATCACGCCGTTGCGGAACCGCGCGGTTATCCACTATACCGGCCACCGAATCGCTGCCGAAGGAACCACAGGCCGCTTTCCTGCCCATGCCGAAGCGCGGGTCGCTGCCGACATCCATAATGAACTCGCACGTCGCGACGTTGGCTACGGCTACGGATCGTTGGCTTGCGGCGCCGACACGTTGATTGTTGAAGGGCTGCTTGAGCGCGAGGCCGAGGTTGAAATCGTGCTGCCCTTCGAAGCCGATGGCTTTGTCAAGGAATCCGTTGCCACTGGTGGCACGAGGTGGCTCGATAGGTTCGCGAACTGCCTCAAGCGGGTCAGGCTTATGCACGCCACCGAGGGGGAATATGGGGGCGCCGAAGTCTTCGCCTACGCATCGCGGCTGGCTATGGGCTTGGCGACTCTGCGCGCACAGCAGCTTGCATCGGAGGCGATCCAACTCGCGGTCTGGGACGGCCTGGAAACCTCGGAGATAGCCGGCTGCTTCGCCGACATTCAGGCTTGGCAGCGCCAAGGTTTGAAAACAGTCACCATCTGCAGTGATGGCAATCTCGTTCCAGACGCCCCCAAGACAGGACAGTCCGGACGCTCGTTTTCTCCGCTGCCCGCACGCAAAGTGCGCGCCATTATGTTCGGCGATTTTCATGGCTTCAGCCGACTTTCCGACCGGCAAATGCTGAGTTTTTGTGCGCACGTCATGCAGCGGGTCGCAGCGGTCCTCGACGGATTTGAGGGTGAAATCGCGGCATGCAACACTTGGGGTGATGGTCTGTTTGTCGTCTTCAACGAGCTTGGCGCGGCGGCACGCTGCGCCATGCAAATTCAGTCGACATTGGCGGCGTTCGATTTGCCTTCCGTTGGTCTGCCCGCAAGCCTGGGCCTTCGGCTCGGACTTGATGCCGGTGCGGTATTCGAGGTCCAGGACCCGATCCTAAAGTCCCTGAGCTTCACGGGCACTCACATCAACCGCACGGCTCGGCTCGAGCCGGCCACACCACCGGGCGAAGTCTACGTCACGGAAGCATTCGCCGCGCTTTTTACCCTGATCGGGGATACGGAATTCATCTGTGAATATGTCGGGCTGATGCAGGCGGCCAAAAATTACGGGCGCCTCCGAACCTATCTACTGCGTCGCGTCTATAGTTCGCCATCACGCTAGGACGCCAGCTTTGCTTTGATACTCAGCTGCTCCGTTTGTAACGTTTCCATGCCCAAATTCGGGTGCAATCTGCATCGAGACTTAATGGGCTACAAAAATACGATTCAGACGTGCCAGTCACACATCCACTGCCGTGTGCCAATTCCTGATGAATGAAGAAGGTAGTGGTGCGGACGGCCGGACTTGAACCGGCATGGGAAGTTACTCCCGAGGGATTTTAAGTCCCTTGCGTCTACCATTTCGCCACGTCCGCAGCGCGGACTTCGCCGCAGTCCGCTAGCGGACCCCGACACGAAGTCCGCGTGACGGCACTTTTAGAGCATGAAACGGAAAAGTGGAAACCGGACAACCGTCCCGCTTACTCGCCGTGCTTCTTGGCGCCTTGCGATAATTGCTGCTTCTTGTTCGGCGAGGCTTGCAGCGTCTTCTTGGCCGGGCCCGCGGCCGGTGATGCGGAACGCACGCCGGACCAGGGGTCGTTGGCGCTCTCCTTATCCGGGATCTTCTTGGTCGCCGATTTGTAGGCCCGATCGATCGCCTGATCTCGTTCGACTTCTTGCGGGGTGCGCACCTTCTCCTGTTCGAGGTTGACGCTCGGCATCGGGAATTGTGCGGCGGCGGAGCCGACGAGCACGGCGGTCACTGCCGCCGCGCCGGCGATCCGCAGCAAGGTCTTTTGTACGATCGTCATCACACTCACCGTTCCATCGTCTGTCAGTGTGCCGCCCGCCACCCTCTCCTCCTTGCGGCCCGCTCTGCTCATTAGAGGCTAGTCCGTGAAGAGCCCTATTCCTTAAATACGTGGCCCCACAGGTCGTCCCAGTCGGCGCCGGAAACGTCGGTGATGCGGCCGTCTTTCTCGAAGAACTTATTGGGCACCTGGAACATGGCAAGCATAAGCCCGCCTTCCGGCGTCCAGGCGACATGGCGGCTGCCAGCCTCGCGCCAGACAAATTCGCCGGGGCCGACGGTGAAGCCTTTGACCGGGCCCTCTTTGTCGACGAGCTTGCCTTCGAGCACATAGGTCTGCTCGATCTTGACGTGCTCGTGGTCGGGCAGCGTGGCGCCGGGCGAAAATCGCATCAGCGCGGTGACGAGCCCGGTCTCCTTGTCGAACAACAGGCCTTTGACCTCGCAGCCGTCGAACCGCGTCTTCTTCCACTCCATCTCGGCCGGGCGCACCACATGCGAATGCGTATCGGGCGTGTCGTGCTTGGCTTTGGGCGTGACGGCATCCATGGCGTCCTCCTTGATGGGGTTTGGCTGCATTATAGCCGATTGCGCGGACCGCGCACTATAAGCCGGCGTCGCGGATCGGCGGTTGGAAGGCCAGCCCGGTATCCCACGGAAAGTAGATCCAGGTGTCCTGCGACACTTCGGTGATGAAGGTATCGACCAGGGGCCGGCCCATCGGCTTAGCATAGACCGCGGCAAAATGCGCACGCGGCAACAGCGCCCGCACCACTCTCGCGGTCTGGCCGGTATCGACGAGGTCGTCGACGATCAACACGCCCGCGCCCTCCCCGCCACCCGACGCAACGACCGCCGCCGCGACGTCCTTGAGGAGCTTCAGGTCGCCCTGGCGGGTGTGGTCGTAGCTCGCGATGCACACGGTGTCGATCAGCCGGATGCCGAGCTCGCGGGCTACGATCGCCGCCGGCACGAGCCCGCCGCGGGTGATGCAGACAAGCGCGGCAAACGGCCCGGCATCGGAGAGCCGCCAGGCGAGCGCGCGGGAATCGCGGTGAAACTGGTCCCACGACACCGGAAAGATCTTTTCCGGGCTTTGCGACTTATCCGGTTCGGGTGGCGGCATCGACCGCGATTATATCAGGGAATTTCGTAAACGGTGGTCTCGTCGGCGATGCCGCGCAGCGCGGCGCGCTGTTCCGACGGCCGCAGGCTCAGATTTGCCAGGATTTTGGCCGACTTCGGATCGTCCACCACGGGCTTGGTCACGAAGATGGCGCGCGAGGACGCCAGCCCCTGCACGCGCGCCGCCACATTAACGGTCTGGCCGAAATAATCCTGGCTGTTGTTGAGCGTCACCGCGAGGCATGGGCCCTCGTGAATGCCGATCTTAAGCAGCAAATCCTCGTTGTTCCGCTCGGCGTTGATGCGGCTCATGGCTTCGCGCATGCGCAGCGCGGCCGCCAGCGCCCGATCGGGCGTCACGAACGTGGCCATCACGGCATCGCCGATGGTTTTAACGACAGCGCCGGCTTCCGCAGCTACGATCTCGTTGAGGACGCCAAAGTGCTGGCTCACCAGATCGTAGGCGACGAGATCGCCGACGCGCTCGTAAAGCGCAGTCGAGCCTTTGAGATCGGTGAACAGGAAAGTCAGACTGGTGATCTTGAGCTTCTGGTCCACATCGAGCGTGTCGGTGCGGTAGATATCGCGAAAGGTCTGATTGGAAAGGAGCCGCTTTGCGGTCACGAACGGCTTGCGCTTGCCAAGGAGATCATGAAGCTTTTCGCCGGCGACCCAAAGACCCGGCAGCACGCGGCGGTCGGTGCGATTTTCGAGCGCGAGCCGTAACGGCCCGGGCCGCATCTCTACGGTTCCGGTTGGCGCTTTGACATTGTTGAAGACCAGCGACAGCGTCTGGCGCTCGCTCGTCGGCTCGCCCTTGATGTCGATGAATTGCGTGCTGTGGGTCACCGGGTCGAACGCGATGACGAAATCGTCGGGCAGCTGCACCGACAGCACCGCGCGCTCACCCGGCGGCAGCTCGATCGAATTGATCGTGAAGCCGGCGAGGCTCTGGTCCAAAGAGTCCGGCAGGTCGACGCCCGAGCTCCAGAAAATCTGACGGTAATATTCAACCTCAGGCAGCGAATCCGGATCGTGGCCGGCGATGCGCCGCACCCGCGGGCTGACCGTGAAGGTGACCTCGACCATTTCGTCGAGCGTCGCCTTGTAGCCGGTAGCGCAAAGTCCGCAGGCATATTCTTCGTGATTGACGGTCTTGAGCGTCGAACCGGCATCGAGAACGCCGCCGCAACCCGGGCAAAGCACGTTCCAGGACAATTCGAACAGGCCGAGCCGCGAAGCGTGTAGGAAAGCGGCCAGCGCGCGCTCTTCGTCGAGGCCGTTGTCGGCGGCAAATGTCAGCGTATTGACGCGGCAGAGCTCGCGGTCGGGAGCATCGCGGACGGCACGCTCAATCGCGGCTACGCTATCGGTGTCGGCCGATTGCCGCAGCACCTTGAACAGGGCTTCGATATCGCTCACAGCTTAAGAACCCGCCGCTCACACCAAATCCGTGCCACGCAGACGTAAGCACGCACCTTTGGTCCGGCAAGGCGCGTCACCGTAAGCGTGAAACGGCGCGGCTCACAGCGAATTGATCCACGCCACCACTTGTTTGCAGGCAGCGAGCGGCGTGGTCAGATGGCCGGCGAAGACCTCGACATATTTGCTTTTCGGGTTTTTCGCCCCGGCGTCAAAAGCGTATTCGGGACCGCGGCGATCGATCGGATCGAGCTTGCCGACGACCCAGAGCAGCGGCACCGGATGCGGCGCAGCGCCGATAGCGGCGGCGTTTTTCGGGATGACGGCCGGGCCGTCGGGATCAAACCAGCTGAGATAGGCAAGCGGCGTCGCATGCGCGATCAGCGGGATGCCCTGCGCCATATCGGGAAAAGTCTGCATCACATCGCCTTTGCCTTCGGCGACCAGCCGTTTTGCCCGCGCCACCGCGTCAGCGACGAAGCCGCGCATATCGCCGGCTTCGGGCAGATGGCCGGGCGAGAGCGCGACAATGCCGGCAAGATCGGCACCGGGCCGCTGCGCGGCATAGCCGATCGCCGCGTTGGCGCCGAGCGAGTGGCCGATGATGACGATCCGCCGCGCGCCCTTGGCTTTGAGCCCGGCGACGGCCGCATCGATCTCGGCCATGGCCGCATCGTAAGTGGCGGCGTAACGGCGATGGAACGACCACGGCATTTCCGGCGTCGCCACGAGCGCGCCTTCATCACGCAGGGCGCTCAAAATGCCGCCATTGAACGCGCCCGGCCAGCTCGCTTTGCCATGCAGATAGACGATGCCGAAGCCCTGCAGGCGTTCGTCCGCTGCACTGGAAATATTCGGCAGCAGCGTCGCGGCAAAGGCGAGCGTGCCAGCCAATGAGATGAGAATCCAGCGCCGGTTCATAGCTGCGATCATCAGGCGGCACGATTGCGGGACGGAAGACTGATCACCCGGCGCCGCGGCCATCAGGCTTTGGCAAGATCGGCCTTGACGCGCACGATCATCGCCTCGACCGCGGCTTTGGCAGCGGCGAGTTTTCGCGGCTCGCGCGAGCGCACCACGACATTGGTATTGGCCGCACCGTTTTCATCCTGGAACGGATAGGAGCCGATCACCACGTCGGGATTGCTTTTGGCGATCTCGCCGAGCGCGGTGCCGATATCGCCTTCGCGCAGATCGGCGCGCACGGTTTCCGAAAGCATCCGCGCGCCGGTCTTGAGCTTCGGCGCGGCATAATCGAGCATCGCCTGCATCACGCTCGGGATGCCTGCCATCACAATCACATTGCCGATCCAGAAGCCCGGCGCCCCGGAAACCTTATTGAGCACAAGTTCGCCGCCGACCGGAACGCGCGTCATGCGCTTGCGCGCCTCGTTCATCACGCCGGCGGTCAGGGCGACGCGAGCCTGCATGATCTCGACCGCACGCGGATGGTAGTCGATGGGCACGCCAAACGCCTTGGCCACGCATTCGGCGGTGATGTCATCATGCGTCGGGCCGATGCCGCCGGTGGTGAACAGATAAGTGTATCGCGCCCGCAATGCGTTCACCGCGGCGACGATTTCCGGCTCCTCGTCGGGAACCACGCGCACTTCCTTGAGATCGATGCCGATGCCGGTGAGATATTCGGCGATATAGCCGATATTCTTGTCCTTGGTTCGGCCGGACAAAATCTCGTCGCCGATAACCAGGACCGCGGCGGTGACGATGCCGCCTTCGATCTTGCCGGCGCCATTGGCCAAGCTGTCGGACATTGCTCGATCCCAGTGCGTCACTCCTCCTAGCCCGACAGCAGCGGCGGCTCAAGGCGGCAGCGGCGAGTGCCGGGTCTGGATGGGGTCACGACCGGTTTAACGGCGCATCCGGCGCGGCCAGAATATCATCGCGCTTTTCGAGGTATTCCTCTCGGTCGATCTCGCCTCGCGCATAGCGCCGAGCCAGGAGTTCAAGCCCACTGGTATTGCGGGCCGCCTCCCGCAAGTCCGCCATCGCGCGCATGCGCCGGCGCCATTTGTGCTGCACGTACCAAGCGGTACCCGCCATCACAATTCCGACGATCAGGATTGGCTCGAGCATGATTCGTTCCCCCTGATAATAACCGACAGTAGCTTTTGCGGTTCCCGATCAGCCGTGCCGATGGTCAAATCGCCCAAAACATGAGCAATAAAGGAAAAATGGCTGGCAACCAAGTCATAGCGTCGCGCGTTCGAACTGGCGCGAAGCTTGCTAGAAGTAGCGGTACCGCAGACGTTTAGCGCGGGAGCGGGCCGGGGACGACATGTTTGATGAAATGCGAGGCAGCGGAGATGCCGTGCGACCGGCCTATGCCGAACTGTCGCAATGGCTTGCCGAGGCCAAACCGGACGTGCTCGATTTCCGGCGGCGCGAGGCGGAGCTGTTATTCCGGCGCATCGGCATCACCTTTGCGGTTTATGGCGACCCGGAAGCGCAGGAGCGCCTGATCCCATTCGACGTCATCCCGCGCATCATTTCGGCCCAGGAATGGGAGACGCTGCGTCGCGGTCTCGAGCAGCGCGTCAAAGCCATCAACGCCTACATCAAAGACGTCTACGGCCGCCGCGAGATCTTGAAGGCCGGCATCGTTCCCGAGGACCTGGTGTTTCAAAATCCGGTGTTTCGCCCCGAAATGAACGGCCAGAAAGTGCCGTACGATATCTACGTGCATATCGCCGGCATCGACATCGTGCGGCTCGACGCCGACACCTTTTACGTCCTCGAAGACAATGCGCGCACGCCCTCCGGGGTCTCCTATATGCTGGAGAACCGCGAGATCATGCTGCGGCTGTTTCCGGAACTGTTTTCGCGCTACCGCGTCGCGCCGGTGGAGAATTACCCCGACGAGCTTTTGGAGACGCTCAAATCGGTGGCGCCGCCTAGCGCGTTATCGGAGCCGAACGTCGTGCTGCTGACGCCGGGCGTTTACAATTCCGCCTATTACGAGCATTCGTTTCTTGCCGACAAGCTCGGCATCGAACTGGTCGAAGGCCGCGACCTCGTCGTCAAAAGCGACGTCGTCTCCATGCGCACGACCGAAGGACTAAAGCGCGTCGACGTCATCTACCGGCGCATCGACGATGATTTTCTCGATCCCCTGGTGTTCCGGCCCGACAGCGCGCTCGGCGTGCCGGGCCTGATGTCGGCCTATCAGGCCGGTAACGTCACGCTCGCCAACGCGGTCGGCACCGGCATCGCCGACGATAAAGCGGTCTACAGCTACATGCCGCAGATCATAAAATTCTATCTCGGCGAAGAGCCGCTGCTGAAAAACGTGCCGACCTGGCGCTGCCGTGAGGACGAGCACCTCGCTTATGTGCTCGACCGCCTCGAAGAGCTGGTGGTCAAGGAAGTGCACAGCTCCGGTGGGTACGGAATGCTGATCGGCCCAAAGGCGGACAAGGCTAGTCTCGCGGCGTTCCGCGCCAAGCTCAAGTCCAACCCGAAAAATTTCATTGCACAGCCGACGCTGGCGTTGTCGACCTGCCCGACTTGCGTGGACGAAGGTATTGCGCCGCGCCACGTCGATCTGCGGCCGTTTGTTCTCACCGGCAGCACGCGCACGCGCATCGTACCCGGCGGGCTGACGCGGGTTGCCCTCAAGAAAGATTCGCTGGTGGTCAATTCGAGCCAAGGCGGCGGCACCAAAGACACGTGGGTCTTGGACAATTGAAGAATTGGGTCTTGGACAACCGGATATTGCATTGCTGAGGAAGCGGACCTTGGACGGATGAAGCCTTAAAAGCATGCTCTCACGCACGGCCGACAATCTTTATTGGCTCGCTCGCTATGTCGAGCGCGCGGAATATATCGCGCGCATCCTCGACACCACGCTGCGACTCACCACGCTGCCGCTCGCCTATGTCGGCACCACGAACGAATGGGAATCGGCGGTCGCCACCGCCGGTTGCGCCGGCGCCTTCTTCGAGACTTACAAGGAAGCCAACGAGGAGACCGTCACCGAATTCCTCGCCTTTTCGGCCAGCAATCCGTCGTCGATCCGCAATTGCTTTGAAAGCGCACGGCTCAATGCGCGCGCCGTGCGCACCGCGCTGACCACCGAAATGTGGGACGCCATCAACAGCGCCTGGCTTGAGCTCAAGCGCTGGGGCAACGGCCCGAGCTCCCGCGAGGAATGCGCCCGCTTCCTGCGATGGGTGCAGAGCTCCTCATTGCAGTTCGACGGCTCGGCCTACCGGACCATGCTGCGCAACGACGCCTATTGGTTCTCCCGGCTCGGCGTCTATATCGAACGTGCCGACAACACCGCACGTATTCTCGACGTCAAATATCACCTGCTCTTGCCGGCAATCGAAAAGGTCGGCGGCCCGCTCGATTATTACCAGTGGACCGCGATCCTGCGCACCGTCTCCGCGCTCACCGCCTATCACTGGGTCTATCGCGAGAACATCAAGCCGTGGCTCGTTGCCGATCTGCTCATCCTCAAAGACGAGATGCCGCGCTCGCTAGCCAGTTGCTATGAAAACCTCGTGCAAAACCTCGACCGCATCGCCAACGCCTATGGCCGCCAAGGGCCGGCGCAGCGCCACGCCCGCAGCGTGCGCGCGCGGCTGGAAAATGCCAAGATCGAGGATATTTTCCAGAGCGGATTGCACGAATTCATCGAGGAATTCGTCGAGGACAATAACCGCCTCGGCACCGCGGTCGCCCAGCAATATCTGCTGTAGCGGAAGGAGGACGGAAGACGCCAGAGGACAGATTGGCCCCTACCAGGCTATCCTCGATCCCTCGTCCGCCCTCTGTCGCCCTCCATCAATCGCCGCCCAACATGCGCCTGCGCATCCTTCATCGCAACGCCCACCGTTACGGTCCGCCTGCCGCCGGCGTCATCCAAGTATTGCGCCTGACGCCGCGCAACCACGAGGGGCAACATGTCGTGCGCTGGCGCATCGATGTCTCGGCTGATGCCCGGCTCGCCGCGCATGAGGACGCCTTCGGCAATTTTACCCACGTATTCTCCGCCGACGGACCGTTGAGCGAGCTTTCGGTCGAAGTCGACGGCGAGATCGAAACGCAGAGCACCAACGGCGTCGTGCGCGGCACCGTCGAGCGTTTCTCGCCCAGCCTGTTTTTGCGCGATACCCCCCTGACCCAAGCCGACGCGGCGATCCGGGTTTTTGCGCAAGACGTCCGTAACGCCGCAGGCGGCGACGTCCTCGCGCAATTACACGCCCTGCTCGACCGGCTTTACGAAGATATGGCCCACGTCGGAGATGATCCCGACGGCGCCGTCAGTGCCGCTGAAGCGTTTGCCCGCAAACGCGGACTGCCGCGGGACCTGAGCCACATGTTTATCGGCGCCGCGCACAGTCTCGGCATCCCCGCGCGCTACGTTGCCGGCTACTACGGCGCCGACGATGCGGCGACCGCACCGGCGGCAGGTCATGCCTGGGCCGAAGCCTCGGTGCCCGGTCTGGGCTGGGTGGCATTCGATCCGGCCCACGGCTGCTGTCCGACCGACGCGCATGTGCGTGTCGCCATCGGGCTTGATTGGCTCGGCGCGTCGCCGGTGCGGGGCATGCGCTATGGGCCCGGCAGCGAAACGCTGGAGACCGCGATTAAGGTCGATCAGTAGGTGCCGATCTCCCTCTGCTTTGCCGAACAGGATGCTATAAAGGGCGCCCGGGGGAGCTTGAGTTGATGACTTATTGCTGTGGCATTCTCGTGCGCGAGGGGCTCGTGATGTTCGCAGACACCCGAACCAATGCCGGGGTCGATAACATCTCAACCTTTCGCAAACTGCACGTGTTCAAGGATCCGAAGAAACGGGTCATGGCCATCGCCTCGGCGGGGAACCTGTCGATCAGCCAATCGGTGGTCAGCATCCTGACCGAAGGCTACGACAATCCGGAAACCGGCGAGCGCGAAACGCTGATGAATGCGCCCAGCATGTTCCAGGCCGCCCAGCGCGTCGGCAACATCATTCGCACCATCCACTCCACAGAAGGCAAGGCGCTGCAAGCCTCCGATGTGAGCTTCGACGTGTCGTTCCTATTTGGCGGTCAGATCATGGGCGAACGGATGCGGTTGTTCATGATCTATTCGGCCGGAAATTTCATCGAATGCACGACTGACACGCCGTATCTGCAAATCGGCGAGCTCAAATACGGCAAGCCGGTGCTCGACCGCGCCATCACTTACGAAATGGATATTTACGACGCGCTCAAAGTCGGGCTGGTTTCCATCGACTCCACCATGCGCTCGAACCTGTCCGTCGGCCTGCCGATCGATCTTATGGTGTTGCGGCGCGACACCTGCGATCCGGAGTTGATCTACCGCATCGAGCCGGGAGAGCCGTACTTTACCGACCTGCGCGAACGCTGGTCGGCCGCGTTGCGCGCCGCCCATATCGGCATCCCCCGCCCGCCTTATGTCAACAGACGCTGAAACGAACTCGGCAAAACCGACCGCGACACAATTACAATTAACGTCTGATTAACGACGGCAGGCGGAAGCACGCACGCTGCTCGTTCCGCGCGCTTGTGCTCGCTCATTGCAAGCCATTGGAAAGCTTTGCTCCCTAAGGTCGCGCGCGAGCCAGTAACGCAAAGGGTGGAGCGTGTTACCTTCGGCGCGGTTGCCCATCGCCGGGGAGAGGAAAGGGTCGCGGTGGGACCAGGCGCGCCTGGTCGCGCCGATCGGCGTCATTGTCGTTGTTGCGATCCTGTGCGTCATCGTCGCGGTGCTGACCTCCGCCCGTCGCGCCGATGAAGTCGCGTTCAACACCCAACAGCAACTGATCAGCCAAGCGGTCGAAGAACACGGCGCGCATGCGCTGCGCCTGGTCGAAGGCGTCGCCGCGACGCCAAGCGCCACCGCAAAAATTCGCAACGCCTTCGATCCATTATGGGCCGACCAGCGCATCGGACAACCGTTAGCGAAGTTCAATTTCGACGTGGTTGCGATCGTCACGGCCGATGACCGGATCGAATACGCCTATTCCCGCAGCGGCGTTGAGCCAGGCGCCGCCGACCGGTCGAGCGATTTTGCCACTCCGCTCGGTCTTTTACGCGGCAGGCTGCCGTCAACAACACTGGCCCAGGCTGTCGCTTTGCCTGGCGCCCAAGACCCGGCGAATCCGGGCCGCGGCACCGTCTTGATCCAGGGTTTTCTCGGCCAGCCCGCATATGTCGCCGCGGTAGCGGTCGGATCGGATACCGATCTTGCACAGGTCAACGATCGCGCTCCGATCGTGGTCGCCGTGAAATACCTCAGCGTGCGCCTTCTCAAAAAAATCGGCGGGCGCCTGGAATTGACCAATTTGCACCGGGGCGCAAGCCCGGCCGAGGGCGGCAACGATCGCTCGATTGCATTCGCCGACGCCCACGGCGACGCCGTCTTCGGCCTGACCTGGGAGCCGACGCTGCCGGGCGGCGCGATCGTGGCAAGCGTCGCACCGTTCATCATGCTGGCGCTGGCCGGCTTCGCGCTGTTCGTCATACTCGGCATTCGCTACGTGCGGCGCGCCGCCGAGGAAATCGCCACCGGCGAGCGGCAATTGCGCCATCTTGCCCTGCACGATCCGGTCTGCGGCCTGCCCAACCGCATTTTTTTCGGCGAGCGCCTCGAACAGACGATCGATAATGTGCGCGGCGGCGGGCTCTCCGCCGCGGTGTTCTATATCGACCTCGATCACTTCAAGGACGTCAACGACACGCTCGGCCATCACATCGGCGACGAGCTGATCCTCAACGTGACGCAGCGATTGAGCCGCATCATGCGCGGTGACGACCTGGTGGCGCGGCTCGGCGGCGATGAATTCGCCATCATCACCGCCTGCGCCTCGGATTCCTATTCGCTGCAGGCAATTGCCGGACGGATCATTGCCGCAGTTTGCGCGCCCTACATCATTTCGGGCCACAACATCATCATCGGCGCCTCGATCGGCATTGCCGCGATCGATCGCCGCGCCGGCGATGCCGCCGATATTTTGCGCTACGCCGACATGGCGCTGTATCGCGCCAAGAACGAGGGCCGCAACCGCGCCTGTATCTACGATGCGGCGATGGACGCCGACCTGTCGAGCCGGAAATTGCTGGAAGGCGATCTCTTGCAGGCGATCAAGAACGACGGCCTGCGCTCCGCCTATCAGCCCATCGTCAATGCCGCGGGCGACACGGTCGTCGGCGTCGAAGCGCTGGCCCGCTGGACGCACCCGAGCCACGGCGAGATTCCACCCTCGCGCTTCATTCCGATCGCCGAGCATTCCGGGCTGATCATCGAGCTCGGCGAATGGATGCTGCGGCGCGCCTGCCTCGATGGCCGCAACTGGCCGAAGCTGATGGTTTCTGTCAACGTCTCGCCGCTGCAGTTCCGCCGTTCCGATTTCGTCGAGGTGGTCGAGCGCATCCTCACCGACACCGATTTCGACGCCAACCGCCTCGAGCTCGAACTCACCGAGAGTACGCTGCTCGGCAACCTCGAGACCGCGGAACTGTCGATGCTCCGCCTCAAAGCTATCGGCGTGCGCTTCGCGCTCGACGACTTCGGCACCGGCTATTCGAGCCTGCTCTATCTGCGGCGCTTTCCGTTCGACAAGCTCAAGATCGATAGCAGCTTCGTGCGCGCGATCGAAAAGGCGCCCGACGCCGCCGCCATCGTGCATGCCGTCGTCAGCCTGGGCCGCGGCCTCGGCATGAAGGTCACCGCCGAAGGCGTCGAGACCGCCGAGCAGCATTTGTTCCTGCGCGCGGCAGGCGTGCATTCGATGCAGGGTTTCCGGTTCGGCAAGCCCGGCACCGCAGGCGAGATCGACCACCGGCTCGCTTGCCCCGACGAATACCGCGTCGGCAGCCCCGATCAGGAAGTCGCACTGGCCTCGTAGGGTGGGCATCGCGCCGATCTGGCCCTCAAAATCTCGTACCGTCTTGCCTGCGCAATGCCGACGCAGTCCCGTCGCGCGTGTGGGCAAAATCGTTCCCGGATCGGCATAAGCCGTTGGCCATCGGCCGGCGATTTTGCCCACCCTACCGAGCCCGTGGTATCTCCTCGTCTCATAAAACGACGGGAGGCCTCCATGGCTACGAAAAAAGTTGCATTGGTGACGGGAGCGGGCACCGGCGTCGGCCGCGCGGCGGCGCTGGCGCTGATGAAGGAAGGCTATGCCGTGGTGCTCGCCGGCCGGCGCATCGAAATGCTCGAAGCCGTCGCCGCAGAAGGCGCGCAGACGCCGGGTGAATCGCTCACGGTGTCGGCCGATGTCGGCGATCCGGCCTCGATCAAGGCGCTCTTCGCCAAGATCAAGGAGCGTTACGGCCGGCTCGACCTTCTCTTCAACAATGCCGGCATCGGCGCGCCGGCCATGCCGATCGAGGAAATCCCGTTCGACAAATGGCAGGCTGTCGTCGCCACCAATTTCACCGGCGTGTTCCTGTGCACCCAGGAGGCGATCAAGATCATGAAGGCGCAAAATCCGCGCGGCGGCCGCATCGTCAATAACGGCTCGATCTCGGCGCATACGCCGCGGCCCGGGGCCGCCGCCTATACCGCCACCAAGCACGCGGTCACGGGCTTAACCAAACAAACCGCGCTCGACTGCCGCGGCACCGACATCTGCTGCGGCCAGATCGACATCGGCAACGCGGCGACCCCGCTCACCGACCGCATGGTGCAGGGCGAAGGCGTGCTGCAGCCCGACGGCTCGAAGAAAATCGAGGCGCGCATGGCCGCCGACGACGTCGGCCGCGCCGTGGTCTACATGGCGAGCCTGCCGCTCGATACCAATGTTCTGTTCATGACGGTGATGGCGAACCTGATGCCGTTCGTCGGCAGAGGGTAAAGCATGCGTGTGAAGGGGAACCGCCGAATAGAATCCGTCACCCTGAGGCGGCCGCGAAGCGGCCCTCGAAGGGCGACGGCCCGGGCCGCGCATCCTTCGAGGCTCGCTGCGCTCGCACCTCAGGATGACGGGAAACAACGGGCAGCCGGCTAGACTCTCATGCTTTCCGAATGGCACGAGTTTTACGCCCTCCTCGGCACCGCGGCGGCCGCGCTGGTGGCGCTGTTGTTCGTCGCGGTGTCGATCGCCACCGATGTGCTGACCACCGAACCGGACAGCCGGCGCAACACGGCGACCTATATGAGCCCGGTCGTGTTTCACTACGCCAATCTCCTGTTTCTCAGCCTGATCGTGCTTATTCCGACGCAGACCTGGGAATCCTTCGGCGTCGTCATCGCCGCAGCTTCGATCGCCAGCTTCGGCTATTCGTTCCTCGTCATGGTGCGCGTGCATCGTAATTCGATCTCCGACTTTTCCGACCGCATGGGCTACGGCGCCGTGCCGATGCTGTGTTACGCTGCGGGCTTGGTGTCGGCTTGGCTCATCATCGAGGAAAAGCCCGCGGGCCTTAATCTCCTGGCCGCCGCGGCATTGGCGCTGCTAGTCATCAATATCCGCAACGCCTGGGACCTTATGGTCTCGCTGGCGCGGCGGGTGAGGCCGCGCTGAGCGGTCGGCAAGATTCCTATCCGGCTGCGCTCACCTTGATCTTGGTGCTGGCTTTGATCTTCGCCAGAGTCTTCACGTCGCCCTTCGCCTTCGCCCAGATATTGCACGGGCTGGCGAGCCGGGTCTCGTCGCCTTGAGAAATCGGCGTGCGGCCAAAGCCGATGGCGATGGCGTGCCCGTCCGGCCAATAGGCGATCTCGCCGGGCGTCACCACCGCGCGCGCATCTTTCTCGCGCGCGACCTCGACCGGAATCTCGAAATAAACCTCCTCGCCCCAGGTCAACGCCGACGCGGTGAACGGCAGCGCCCGCTCGATCGCTTTCGCCGTCGGCGTGTCGAGGGTTTCAACGTCGAGGGTCACGGAACCGAAGTCGAAGCGTAGATGCATTGTCTCCTCCTTGAACTTTCCGGCTTGGCGCAGTGCCCCATCCTGCCCTGCGAAGGGGGACCGCGCCCTTGCGGGTGGGCGGAGCGCCTGACTCGTCGCATCGCTTTTCTCTCTTCCGTCATCCTGAGGCGCGAGCGCAGCGAGCCTCGAAGGGCGACGGCTATCCAAGTCGGCGCCTGCCGACTTGGCACTTAATATTCTCGAAATCGGCAAGCCGATTTCGATTGCGCCTCGGCTGCGTAAGCGGAAAAATTGCCCCCGGCCTTTTCGATAACGATCGCGTAACGCATCATTTCTGTTCCTTCAATCCGGCCTGCTTGAGCCCGCTGTTGAGCGTGCCGGGCACCATCTCGTCGGATGGTTTCCCGGCAATTGTAACACGGCCTGGCCACCTCCCCTGCTAGCGCTGGGTCCCCGCTTTCGCCGGAACGCGCGGATGAGGCTATAACGAGCGACGGGGAATCGGGGCTTTCGCCATCATGCCAAACCTGCAATCGGCGCTCGGCGTGTTCGCCATTCTCGCGCTCGCCTTTGCGATCAGCGAGAACCGCCGCGCGGTGCCGTGGCGGCCGGTGGTCGTCGGGCTTGGCGTCACCTTCGCGCTGGCGCTGCTGATGCTCAAAGTGCCGCAGACCGAGATCGCGTTCGATTGGATCAATCGCGCGGTCGATGCGGTCGCCGACGCCACCCGGGCCGGCACCGCCTTCGTGTTCGGCTATGTCGGCGGCGGCTCCCCGCCGTTCGACGTCAAGACGCCGGCGGCGCAATTCATTCTCGGCTTCCAGGCGCTGCCGGTGGTGCTGGTGATGAGCGTGCTCTCATCGCTCCTGTTCTACTGGCGCATCATGCCGCCCATCGTGCGCGGCTTTTCCTGGGCGCTGGAAAAGACGCTCGACGTCGGCGGCGCCGCGGGGCTCTCCACGGCGGCCAACATCTTCGTTGGACAGGTCGAGGCGCCGCTGTTCATCCGGCCTTATTTGGCGCAGCTCACGCGCAGCGAAATGTTCATCGTCATGACCGGCGGCATGGCCGGCATCGCCGGCACGGTATTCGTGCTCTATGCGACCATACTTTCCGCCGCGATCCCCAACGCCGCCGGCCATATCGCAGTCTGCTCGGTGCTCGGCGCGCCGGCGGCGATCCTCATCAGCCTGATCATGGTGCCGGACCCTTACGGGCAGCACACCGGCGGCAAGCTCGACGACGTCGAGCAGGAGGCGCATTCGACCATGGACGCCATCGTCAAAGGCACCGGCGCCGGGCTCGAACTTCTCCTCAACATCGTCGCCATGCTGATCGTGTTCGTGGCGCTGGTGCACCTCGCCAATGCGATCTTAAGCCTGGCGCCGGATTTTTTGGGCGCGCCGCTGACGCTGCAGCGCGCGCTCGGCTGGATCATGGCGCCGGTGTGCTGGCTGATGGGCATTCCTTGGAGCGAAGCGGTGACGGCAGGCGGCTTGATGGGGATCAAGACCGTGCTGAACGAGCTGATCGCCTACCTGCAGCTCGCGGCGCTGCCGGAGGGCACGCTCGATCCGCGCTCGAAGCTGATCATGCTCTACGCGCTCTGCGGCTTCGCCAATTTCGGCTCGCTCGGCATCATGATCGCCGGGCTCTCCACCATGTGCCCGGAAAAGCGCGGCGAGGTGGTGTCGCTCGGTTTGAAATCGATCGTGTCCGGCACGCTGACGACGTGCTTTTCCCCGGACGCGGTGCAGCGCGAAGCGGTGCGCCGCTGATTCGAAGTCTTAACACGCGAGGCCGCGGAGTTCGCGACGATCCCGGTCTGCAGCGCATCACTTCGTGCTGCGCTACGCCCGGGAAATGTTTCAGATCGCTATTTCAGACTGACCGTAAACACGCCGTCGAATTTCCTGCGGTCGGCGGCGGGCGCTTCTTCGGCCGGCGGCACGCTCGGCGCGGCCTCCGCTGCCTGTGGCCGCTCCGCAAGCGGCGCCGCCTTGGTCGCGAACGCCGCGTCGATCTTCACCTTGAGCGCCAGCGCATCGAACGGCTTGACGATGTAGCTGTTGGCGCCCGCTTTCTTCGACGCAATGACATTGTCCGATTTGGATTCGCCGATCACCACCACGGGAGTGCGATTGAGGCCCCGGTCGCTGCGCATTTCATAAAGAAAGTCGCAGCCGGTCATCGGCGCCATGTCCCAGCTGGCGATGACGAGGCCGTAACGCCTGGCGCGCATCTTGGCGAGCGCTGCGCCGCCATCGGGCGCATCGTCGACGTTGACGGCGCGCAATCGCTGCAGCAGCGCGCGGAGGATAGCAATCTCCGCATCGTGGCCCTCGACCACGAGCACCGGCGCGGCTGGATCGAATGCCATAGCTGGCTACTGTCAGGCTATCGGCGCATCGCGAGCACACCCCTGCGTGTCGCTCGAAAAAACGGGCGGGACGCTTCAGGCGATCCCGGTAAAAATCGCGGCAATCTTACAATGGGCGGCTGAACTTTCGGTAAAGGCGGCTCGCTATCGGCCGGACATGCGCAATTCGTAACCCGGATATCGTGAGCGGTATCCGGAAGGATCTCACTCCCGGATCGAGCACGCTCGATCCGGGCTACGAATTCAATGCAGGCGGAATTCGCCGTCGACGGCGCGGATCTCGGCGGGCTTGATCAGCCGGGCATGCGCCACCGTGACGGAATGCAGCGGACCCTCAAGCTTCTCCAGCCAGAAATTGAGGAATTTGTTGAGCACCGGAAAGTTCGGGCAGAGGTCGTAATCCTGCCAAACATAGGTCTGTAATAGCCACGGATGGTCGGGCCGCCGGTAGAGAATGCTGGCGGTGGTCAATCCATAGCCTTCGAGCTGACTGCGAAACTCTTTCGACACCATGGTGCCCTCCAACCCCGGCATGGGAATGTTTCGAGACTCGCTTGACTATTGCAAGCCTCAAAAATGAATAAGTTGTGTACTTTCAAGGCACTAGCAGCATTTTCGTGGGGCTGCTAACAGGGCGGTTGGAACTACACTTGTCCCGATTTCAACGGAACTTCCTGGGACAAGTTTCCTGGGCCGGAACCGGAATATTTCGCTGGAGCGTTCGGAACCCGACGGAATTAACCATCGGGCGATTGTTGTTGGCAGTCCGATTCGAGGAGTGCTAAATAATTTTCAGAGCCCTCTTGTGGGCGCCAAGGCTACGCCCCAATTCTGCATCAAGCGGTTCGCCGAGGGACTCTTCAACGGCCGCTGCCAAGCTCACAAACGTCTTCGTTTTCAATAACTTAGGAGGACACCATGAAGTTTCGTCCGCTTCACGATCGCGTCGTCGTCAAGCGCATCGATGCCGAGGAAAAGACCACCGGCGGCATCATCATTCCGGACACCGTTAAAGAGAAGCCCTCGCAGGGCGAAGTCATCGCCGTCGGCCCGGGTGGCCGCGACGAGGCCGGCAAGCTGATCCCGATCGACATCAAGGTCGGCGAGCGCGTGCTGTTCGGCAAGTGGTCGGGGACCGAGGTCAAGATCGACGGCCAGGATCTCCTGATCATGAAGGAGTCCGACATCATGGGCGTGCTCGACGAGCAGGTCGCAAGAAAGAAAGCTGCCTAAGAAGGCCGCGTAACAAAAAAACCCGTCATCCTGAGGTGGCCGCGCAGCGGCCCTCGAAGGATGACTTCCGAAACAGCACCCTTCGAGGCGAGCTTCGCTCGCTCCTCAGGGTGACGAACAAGGAGTGAATTTCTATGGCTGCCAAGGAAGTCAGATTCTCCGTCGATGCGCGCGACAAGATGTTGCGCGGCGTCGACATTCTCGCCAATGCGGTGAAAGTGACATTGGGCCCGAAGGGCAGAAATGTCGTGCTGGATAAGTCGTTCGGCGCTCCCCGCATCACCAAGGACGGCGTCACCGTCGCCAAGGAAATCGAGCTTGAGGACAAGTTCGAGAACATGGGCGCGCAGATGGTCCGCGAGGTCGCCTCGAAGACCTCCG
This sequence comes from uncultured Alphaproteobacteria bacterium, assembly GCA_963822935.1. Lineage (GTDB taxonomy): Bacteria > Pseudomonadota > Alphaproteobacteria > Rhizobiales > Xanthobacteraceae > BOG-931. The sequence goes on along the minus strand of CAWGJP010000004.1, from coordinate 181,757 downwards.
ACATCGCCGGTGACGGCACCACGACGGCAACGGTACTCGCCGCCGCGATCGTCAAAGAGGGTTCGAAGGCGGTTGCCGCCGGCATGAACCCGATGGACCTCAAGCGCGGCATCGACCTTGCGGTCGAGACCGTGGTCGAGGAGCTGAAGAAGAACTCGAAGAAGGTCACCTCGAATTCCGAAATCGCCCAGGTCGGCACCATCTCCGCCAACGGCGACAAGGAAATCGGCGACTACCTCGCCAAGGCGATGGAAAAGGTCGGCAACGAAGGCGTGATCACGGTGGAAGAGGCGAAAAGCCTCGAGACCGAGCTCGACGTCGTCGAAGGCATGCAGTTCGACCGCGGCTATATCTCGCCCTACTTCATCACCAACGCCGACAAGATGCGCGTTGAGATGGAGGACCCCTACATCCTCATCAACGAGAAGAAGCTCTCGGCGCTGAACGAACTCCTTCCGCTCCTGGAAGCCGTCGTGCAGACCGGCAAGCCGCTTCTGATCGTGGCCGAGGACGTGGAAGGCGAAGCGCTCGCCACGCTCGTCGTCAATAAGCTGCGCGGCGGCCTGAAGGTCGCGGCGGTGAAGGCTCCGGGCTTCGGCGATCGCCGCAAGGCGATGCTGCAGGACATCGCGGTGCTGACCGGCGGCACGGCGATCTCCGAAGATCTCGGCATCAAGCTCGAGAACGTCACAGTCGCCATGCTCGGCAAGGCCAAGAAGGTGATGATCGACAAGGAAAACACCACGATCGTCAACGGCTCGGGCAAGAAGAAGGACATCGAAGACCGCATCACCCAGATCAAGGCGCAGATCGAGGAGACCACCTCGGACTACGACCGCGAGAAGCTTCAGGAGCGGCTGGCTAAACTGGCGGGCGGCGTCGCGGTGATCCGCGTCGGCGGCGCCACCGAGGTCGAGGTGAAGGAACGCAAGGATCGCGTCGATGACGCGATGCATGCGACCCGCGCCGCGGTCGAGGAAGGCGTTCTTCCGGGCGGCGGCGTTGCACTCCTGCGCGCCACCGAGGCGCTCAAGAAAGTGCGCACCGCGAACGAGGACCAGAAGCACGGCGTCGAGATCGTGCGCAAGGCGCTGCAGGCTCCGGCCCGGCAGATCGCCACCAATGCGGGCGAAGACGGTTCCGTCATCGTCGGCAAGATCCTCGAGAACTCCAACTACTCCTTCGGCTTCGACGCCCAGGGCGGCGATTACGTCGACATGGTGAAAAAGGGCATCATCGATCCGACCAAGGTCGTGCGCCAAGCTCTGCAAGGCGCGTCCTCGGTCGCCGGCTTGCTCATCACCACCGAAGCGATGGTCGCCGAACTGCCGAAGAAGAAGAACGACATGCCCCCGATGCCGGGTGGCGGCGGCGGAATGGACTTCTAAGTCCATAATCCAAGCCAATCTCGAAGGGCGCGGCGAAAGCTGCGCCCTTTTTTCTTGTTCAACAAATGACTAGAATGGCACCAATCAGAGAGACTTGCCGGCATGAACGTCCAACTGCCCGTGCATATGGACCAGCAGCACTTCCTCGCCTGGGTGCAGGGCCGCGAGGAACGCTACGAGCTCGATCGGGGGCGTGTCATCATGATGACCGGGGGCTCACGCGCGCACTGGCAGATCACTTTGAATCTCGCAAGAACTCTGGCCGCAGGTCTCGACCCTGACCGCTTCGCGGTGCTGCCTGAATTCGGCGTCGATCTTGGGCCCGATTCGATCCGCTTTCCCGATATCGTCGTCGACGCAGCGGGGCAAGCGTCCGGCGATCTGAAGGCAACCGCTCCGGTGCTGATTGCCGAGGTTCTCTCGCCGTCGTCGGAGCGGATCGACCTCGGCGACAAGGCGGCGGAGTATCTTCGCCTGCCAAGTCTGCTGGCTTATCTGGTGTTCGCGCAGGACGAGATGAAGGCTTGGGTGTGGACGCGCGGTCCAACGAATTTTCCGGCCAGCGCCGACGTGCTTGAGGGTGAAGGCGCCATCATCCACGTCGAGCGGCTTGCGCTCGATTTGCCCTTTGCGGCGGTTTGCGAGCGCATACGATTCAAATGAAAGCTGCGTAGCTTACGCCGCGGCGCACGCGTAAGCCTGATCGATCAGCCGCACTAACCGGGCGCAGTCGTGCACGGAAATCGGCGGCGCCTTGCCCGCTTGCCAGTGATCGAGCGCGTCGCGCACGGCGGCAAAATACGGCGCGGTGAGATTGACGCCGGGCAAAACCTTGTCGCCCTCTTTGGTGACGAGCCTCACGACGTTGTCTTTCATGGTGAGGATGGCGTCGCGCCCGGCGAGTTTCCATTCGCCGTCGGTGCCGTCGCGCGGAAACGTATTGCCGACCTCGACGGTGCCGAGAATGCCGCTCGCCGAGCGCAACAGCACCGAGGCGTAGTCCTCCACCGCATTGCCGTGGGCGCGGGAGCTGAATTGTGCGCCGGTGACGGTCGCCTCCTCGCCGGTCAGATGCCAGAACATGTCGAGGCCGTGCGGGCCGAGATTACGCAAGGCGCCGCCGCCGGCCTCCGCCGGATCGAGCATCCACGGACAGTCCCAGGCCGCATAGCGCGGCGGCGCCGGGCGATTGATGCGGACGTAAATGTGCGACAGCGGGCCGAACGTCTTGGCGGCCAAAAATTCGCGGGCGCGCGCCGCGAAGGCGCCGTAACGCTGCGCCAGCGGCACGGCGACAAAAGCGTTCTTGCGCGCCGCCTTCTCGGCAACCGCGTCGACTTCCTTGGCGCTGATGCCCATCGGCTTTTCCATCAGGAACGGATAGCCGGCATCGAGGAGATCGTGCGCGATCGCGGCCATCTGGCTGTGCCGTCCCAGCGCGACGACAAAATCGGGACGTAGCGCCTTGAGCATGCCGTGATAGTCGGTGAAGACCGGGGGATTGCCGACCTCGGCGGCGCGCTTGGCGACAAGGCCTGAGTCGGAATCCTGCAGGCCGACCAGTTCGACGTCTTTCATCGCCAAGAGGTGGCGCAGATAAGCGGCGTCGTTGAGCGCGTGCCAGTGGCTCACTCCGACGGCGGCGACGCGAATGGTCATGGCGATCCTTTTTACTATTGGGCGCTATGCGCGGGCGCGGGGCTTGGTCAGGCATTGGACGGCGAAAGCCCGAGAATCTGCCGCGCCTCGCCGGGGGTGGCGACGTGATCGCCCAACACCGCGATGATCTTCGCAGCTTTCTCGACCAAGGCGGCGTTGCTCGGCGCGAGCTTACCCTTTTCCAGATAGATATTGTCTTCGAGCCCGACGCGGGGATGGCCGCCGAGCAGCACGGTCTGCGCCACCATGGGAAACTGATGCAGCGAAATGCCGAAGGCAAACCACGGCGAATTCGGCGGTAACAAATTGCGCATGTAGGTCATGGCTTCCGGCGTCGCCGGCTGTCCCCAGGAGATGCCGAGGCAGATCTGGAACATGCCCGGCGGCTTGACATAACCCTGTTCGAGAAAGCGCTTGGCGAGCAACAGATGACCGGTCTCGAACACTTCGAGCTCCGGCATGACGCCGGCCGTCTTGATCGCCTCAGCCATCGCCTGCAAATGGCTCGGCGTGTTGACGAAGACGCGGTCGCCCATATTGAGGCTGCCCATGTCGAGGCTGCAGATGTCGGGCTTGAGCTCGACGACATGGCGCACGCGATCCGCGGGCGATTTCAGCGAGCTGCCGGGCCCCGGTTTCGACGGATCGGTTTCATCGTGCGTGAAGCGCGCGCCTGGACCAGTAGTCAGGTTGATCAGCACGTCACCGTTCTTCGCCCTGATGCGCTCCATCACCTCGCGATAAAGCGCGGTCTCCATGCTGGGCTTGGTGGTCTTCGGATCGCGCACATGAACGTGCACGATCGCGGCGCCGGCCTTGGCGGCATCGAGTGCCGAAGTGGCGATCTGTTCCGGCGTCACCGGGACCGCCGGGTTGCGGCCTGGCGTGTCGGCCGAACCGGTGACCGCGCATGAGATGATGACTTTGCGCTGCATTGACCTCCCCCAAAAGCCCGGCGAGCCTTTTCCGAGGCGCCGATGCCCGCGTTTTATAGCCGGGCCGAGGACCGATGTCGCGTGGGAGGCCAAAACAGAAACGACCACAAGCGAGGGCGCGCGTTCATCCGGCGTCGCCTGTCTCACCGTGGCCGTTGCGGCGGCGGAAGTGTACGCTTACCCGATCCGCTACCGCTTACACTGTTGATTTAGCATCGTTTAGTGACAACGGGATGACTCCAAAACCATGACTGCGAAAACAGGCAAGATTTATATCGGCATCGGCGGCTGGACGTTCGAGCCGTGGCGCGGTGTGTTTTATCCGAAAGGCATGGCGCATGCGAAAGAGCTGGCCTACGCGGGCGAGCGGCTGACTTCCATCGAGGTCAATGGCACGTTTTACCGCACGCAGACGCCGGCAACATTTCGCAGATGGGCGAGCGAGGTGCCTGCAGGTTTTGTCTTCGCGCTCAAGGGCCCGCGCTATGCCGTCAATCGGCGCGTCCTCAAGGAGGCCGGCGACTCCATCAAGCGGTTTCTGGATTCCGGCATCACCGAACTCGGCGACCGTCTCGGTCCCCTGCTCTGGCAATTCGCGCCGACCAAAAAATTCGATGTCGCCGATTTCGGCGGCTTCCTCGAATTGCTTCCGGATAAATTCGATGGATGCGCGATCCGCCACGTCGTCGAAGTGCGGCATGACAGCTTCTGCACGCCGGAATTCATTGCGCTCTTGCGGAAATTCGAAATGTCGGTCGTATTCACCGACCACGCCAAATATCCGAACATCGCTGACATCACTGGCGACGTCGTCTATGCCAGACTGCAGCGCGGCAACGACACCATAACGACGGCTTATCCGCCGAAGGACATCGACGCCTGGGCCGACCGGCTGCAAACCTGGGCGCAGGGCAAAGAGGCCGCCGATCTGCCGCGTGTCGCCCCGGCAGCGAAATCCAGGGCCGCACCGCGCGACGTCTTTGCTTACGTCATTCATGAAGGCAAAGTCCGGGCGCCGGCCGGCGCGATGGCATTGATAGAGCGATTGAAGACGTAGGGGGCGGCTTTCAAACCCGCGAGCGGTCGGAAGATTCGTCACCACGAATATTTTCAGCGTTCCGGTGTCGGCATAGGTCTGTGCGATCGGCGCGAACTCGCCGTCGAATTTCGCGATCGCCGCGAGATCGCGCCAGTATCATCTTAGCGTTCTAAATAATGAGGGGTTCAATATACGTGGGGGTTTTGAAAACGGTAACGGCCACATATTCCGAAAAAGCGCGCGTACATCCGGCGTCGCTCAAATCGTAATATTGGCCGTCTTACGACGGAACCGTAAAGCTCAACGTCGCACGTGCTACATAGGGACCCGAGGCCCATTATGCAAGGTCGGCTTTTGTGCAAGACTATGGGCTCGATCCGCTCGTTCACCGAGCCGGCTGCGGCCGGCCATTTTCAGGGGACGGCCAATTTCGAAGGAGACGATTATGACCCTGCATCAACCGACTACTAACGACGAACTCAGACGCGACGTCGCCGGCGCAATCCACGCTCATTGGGGCTTGTTCCTATTCGAGGGCATCGTCCTCGTCCTGCTCGGCTTCGCGGCGATTGTTGTGCCTGTCGTTGCGACGCTGGCGTTTACGCTGGTGATCGGCTGGCTGTTCCTGATCTCCGGTGGCGTCGGTCTCGTCACGACATTCTGGATGCGCAACGCGCCGGGCTTCTGGTGGGCACTCTTGTCCGCCGCCATCGCGCTGGCGGCCGGCGTGATCCTTATTCTCCGGCCGATCAGCGGTGTGCTGTCGCTCACCTTGGTGCTGATCGCGTTCTTTGTCGTCGAGGGCATTGCCACGCTGATGTATGCCATCGAGCACAAGGCGCAGCTCTCCGGCCGCTGGGGTTGGATGCTGGCGTCCGGCGTCGTCGATCTCATTCTCGCCGGCATCATCTTCGCCGGACTGCCCGGCACCGCGGCTTGGGCGCTCGGCCTGTTGGTCGGCATCAATATGCTGTTCGGCGGCACCGCGATGATCGGCATGGCGCTGGCGGCGCACAACCCAGCGTAGCGCATTCGGCGAAGCTTTTCTGTTCGCAGCGGGACTCGGACGTCATGTCCGGGGTAGTGTAAGCTTCCGCGCCATCAGGATCCGCAGGGGGAAATTCTGGGATGTTCGCCAAGCTCAATCACGTCGCGATCGTTTCCGAAAACTACGCGCTGCTGGCAGTCTGGTACCGCGCCGCGTTCAGCCTCGAAGTCAAGACCAATGCAAAGTTCGAAGCGTCCGCGATGTCGGTCGGCGACGGCTACGTCGGAATGAACGTCAACCCGCGAATGGCTGGACGCCAGGCAGGTTTTGATCATTTCGGCATCCAGGTCGAGGACGTCGAAGCGGTTCGCGAACGCGTCGCCAAGAAATACCCGAAAATCGAAATCATTCAGCGGCCCAGCAATCGGCCGTTTGCGGCGCTTGGAATTCACGATCCAGCCGGGCAATATTTCGATCTGTCGCAGGTCGGCCTGAAGAACCGCGCGGAAGTTTATGAAGCGGGAAGCTGGGAGCAGAAGCGCCACTTCAGCCACTTCGCGATGCGCGCCATCGAGCCGGAACGCCTCGCCGAATTCTACACCGGAGTGTTCGAATTGCCGTTGACCAATTCCCCCGCGGGCGACGGTGCGTTCGCCTTAACCGACGGCCGCATGACCATGCACATCCTGCCCTGGAAGATTTCCGACTTCCTCGGTACCGGCATCGAACGGCCGGCGCTGGATCATCTGGGATTCGAGGTCGAGGACATTGCAACCTTCAAGAAAGATGTCGAGGAGCTGCGCGTCGTCAATCCTCTGATGACGCCGAAGCCGACCGGCATTGGCGCGGAAGGCGAGGCGCGGCTGAACACCTTCAAGCGCACCGGCCTCGGCGAGCACTATCTGGCCGACCCTGACGGCGTGATGATCGCGATCAAAGAGGTCAAGCACTGATGCGCGCGCGATTTTCGGCAATCGCGATCGCGGTCTTGCTGGCTTTGGCGTCGCTGACGAAGCCGGCCGCCGCGCAAGATGAGTTGCCGCACCGGATCGTGCTGGTGGTGCCGTTCGGTCCCGGCAGCGGCGTGGATTTTGTTGGCCGCCTGGTCGCGGAAAAACTTTCCGAGCGCCTGGCCGAGCCCGTCGTGGTCGAGAATCGCCCCGGCGCCGGCGGCATGACCGGCGAGGACTGGGTGGCGCGAAGCGATCCCGATGGCTCAACGCTCCTTTTGATGGAAGCCTCGGTGGTGCTGCAGAAGTGGCTGCACAAGAGCGTGCCTTTCGACGTCAATAGCGATTTTGCGCCGTTCGCGAGAGTGGCGACATCGACGCTGTTTTTATGCGCGCAAGCCTCGTTTCCGCCCAACAACATTCGCGAGTTGGTGGCACTTGCCAAATCCGAACCGGGAAAGCTTACGGCAGGCACCCCGGGCGTCGGCTCACCGCATCATCTGGCGCTGCTGCTATTCAACTCGCTTGCCAAAATCAACATCGTCAACGTGCCCTATCGCTCGGCCGCGGCTTCGGTCAACGACTTGCTGGCCGGCCAGATTCCGATGGTTTGGACCGGTCTCACCGCGGTCATGGCTCATCTTCAGGCCGGCACCGTAAAACTGCTGGGCTCAGCCTCCGAAGAGCGTCTGTCGCTGGTGCCCGATGTACCGACTTTCGCCGAAGAGGGCGTGCCCGGCGTGGTGGTCAACAACTGGTTCGGCGTCGCCGGCCCAGCCAAAACTCCGCCCGCCGTCACCGCGCGCTTGGCCAAGGAATTGGCGAACGTTGCTGCCGATCCCGACTTCAAGAAGCGCATGCTCAACCTTGCATTCGAAGCGAATTATCTCGACGCTGCTCGTTTTCGCACTGAGATCAGCGACAATTCCGAACGCTTCGGAAAGCTCATTCGCGACGCCGGCATCACGCCGCAATAAGTCTCGGGCAAAGCACGCGCAGCGGGACAGGTCAGAAAGCTCCCCCTCGCCGCTCGCCCCGCGCTACCGATTTCGGGATCTCTATTCCGCCGGCTGTGGCAGGCGCGCACTTTCCACGCCATTGGCGATCGCCGCGATCGCCAGCACGGCGATGAGGAAGCCGAGTGCGATGATCGCGGTAGCGCCGAGCACAAGGCCGAAGCCGCCGCGGCCATAGAGCACCGCGATCATCGACACCGCGACGCCGGAGACCATGAAGGTCAGGAAATAGCGCACCGCATAGACGCGGCCGCGCCAAGCATCGGCGGTATAGCGGGCGATGACAAGATCGTTCACGGTGATCTGGCCGTAGATCGCCGCCATGGTGAAGGCCAGCGCGAACAATAACGTCACGCCGCTGGCATAGGCCGCCCACACCACGCCGCCGAACTGTATGATCGCAAGCGTGGCGAACAAGATGTGGAGCGGAAAGCGCTCGACCAGCCGGCCGACGGTGATTTGGGCGAGCGCACCGCACAGGAACACCGCCGTGGTCAGGCCGCCGACCGCGACCAGCGAAATGTCGTTGCCGATGCGCTCATCGACGATCTTGGGCAACGACACCGAGATGGTGTTGAAGACGAGGCCGGCGCTGAGCGCGACCACGACGAAAAGCCCGAACATCGTCGCGGCAAGCACCGGCGACAATGCGACGTCGGGCGCCTTCGAGCGCGCGGCGGCATGACCCTCCTTCTCTTCCGGGACGATCCACAGATAGACCGCGCCGGTCGCGATGCAGATCACGCCGGGAATGAAAAAGGCGCCGCGCCACGACAAGGCCGCCGTCAGCGTTGCCGTGATCCCGGCCGCGAGCGACACGCCGAGATTGCCGCACACGCCGTTAAAAGCGAGCGTGCGGCCGCGTTGGGTGGCTTTTTCGATGATCATCGCAGTGCCGACCGGATGATAAATCGCGGCGAACACGCCAAGCGAAAACAGCGCAATCGCCAGCACGTAAAGCGATGGCGCGAAAGCGGCGGCGATCAGCGACAGGCCGCATCCGATATAGAACGCGAACATCAAATTGCGCCGGCTCCAGCGATCGCCGATCCAGCCCGCCGGCAGCGAAAACAAGCCGAAGGCGACGAAAGACGCGGTCGATAGCCAGATCAGGCTCGCATAGGAGCGGCCGTAGACGACTTCGAGCTCGATGACCACGGTCGGATAGATCAGGATGACGAAGTGATCGAGCGCATGCGCCCAATTCATAAAGCCGATCGCAAGGCGGCGCCGCGACAGTTCCGCGGAATGCTCGCTCGCCACAGGTTGTATCGTCGTTGAAACCGTCATCGTTCGATTCCCGGTCGATCCGGCAGATATAGCCCGGCGATGGCTAACGACATACCCCTTTCTTGCAGGGCAGATCGGCCCGAATCCCGAGCCGCGCGCGCGTTGCGGCGGGTGGCATCGCCGCGGCACGGCTCACTTGCGAAAGCGAGATGGCGTCAAACAGGCTGACGCCGAATTCGCAACGCCCTGCTGCGGGCGTCCGGCGCAAATCAAACGTCGCGCGATCAAAAGCGCGGCAGTTTCGCGTCGTCGAAACGATCGCGGCGAAGAAGAGTCTTTGAGCGGCATGGCGGGTGGAGGGCCCCGTCATCCAAGCTCCCCGCCTGGACGACACTCGCCTGGGCACGAAACTCACGTTCGATCATTCGCCACAACCACACGGCGCAACACATGTCACTGGTCGTCATCCTGTTGAATCTTCTCATGAAGATTGATGGGCCATCAAAAAGAAAAATATTCTGGAGTGAGTGCAGACAGCACAATGCGCGTGCAGAATACGTCCGTGACGGATCTTATTAGGCGCTAGAACACATGCACGCGCGTTCCAAAGTGCCACAAGAGCGCAAGCGGGATCGTCCGGCTTCCGCCGATTATATTGGCTCCATGTCGCGAGAGCTCGCCGCAATGGCGCGGAACGACGGCTGCGGCCTCCAGTTATATGCTTGAAGTCGCTGCGATCGAGGCCGAGCGAATGGGCGGAGCTCCCGAGGGGCAATCCGTTTCCTAGGCGAACGCTCGCGCCTTGGCATCCGAGTTGTGCCTTGCGTACCCTCGCGAAAAGTCCCTCCGAGACGAGCCGGTGACGATACAATCGTTGCGGTGACGGATGTCAAGGCAAGGCGTCGCTGATTTGGATACGATATAAGATTGTCCGCTTGGTTGAATTATTGGCTCGACACAAGAGGTCTTGACCAAGCGCCTGCGGCGACGTGTGCAGCGAACGGCCTTCCCCGCGCAGTTGAAACAATTTATAGTAGCAGCCGCTAGCAACGGGTTTCTTGGTCGCATCATGCGGTTCTCGTATTTGCTTTTGCTCATACCGCTGGTTGGCGTCGTAGCTCTGGGTGCCGCAACCTCCCACGCCGAGCCGAACGACTATTTCCAGGGCAAGACCATTACCATCTACGTGGATAACCCGGTTGGCGGCGGCTACGACCTCAATGCCCGCGTGCTGGCGCGTCACCTTGGAGATCACATACCCGGGCATCCCGGGGTTATCGTGTCCAATATGCCCGGGGCACACGGCATCAGAGGCGCCAATTTCATTTACAACGTCGCCCCGAAAGACGGCACCGCATTGGGAGCGGAAATCGCGGACCTCGCGGAATACCAAGTCGAGGGAATTGAGGGCATGAGCTATGACGCGTCGCGATTTGGCTGGATCGGCAGCATCGCACCGACCAACATCGTCCTTTACGTGTGGCACACGGTTCCTGTCCGAACCATCGCCGATCTAAAATCGAGGGAGACTGTTTTAGCGTCGTTTGGGCCAGTCCCGACTTACGCACGGTTACTGGAAGAGTTGGTTGGCGCACGCTTCAAGGTCGTGGATGGATACGATGGAATCAACGCCGCAAATATGGCGTTGGAGCGCGGCGAGGTCGAGGCGTCTCTGAGTTCGCTGCCGGTTCTTCGGGCCTATCGGCCGGATTGGCTGGCGAAAAACATGATTAGAGTTTTCTACTATGAAGGCTTTAGGCGAAGTCCGGACTTGCCGGATGTTCCTGCAAGTATCGAATTGGCAAAGACCGACTCTGATCGTTCCGTGATGAGCTTTTTTATCAAGAATTCCGCCATTGGACGTGCTTTCGTGGTGCCACCGGGCGTCCAAGCTCCGGTTCTTGACACGTTGCGGAGCGCTTTCGAGACGACGATGAAAGACGATAAATTTCTCGAAGATTGCCGGAAGAGCAAAATTGACGTGAATCCTCGGTCAGGCCGTGAGATCGAGAAGACGGTAAACGAAATGATCCATGTGGATACCGCTACGCAAGCGCGAGTGCGTGAGATCGCTGGGGGGCGACTGTGACTCGATTTCAAACGGGCGGAACCCGTTTGGATCGTTGTCGCGGGGGCCCGGATATGGGCAGAGGGCCAAATGCATCGACGCCACGAGAAAAGGAATACGCCGATTGAGCTACTCCGGGCGTTAGTGACGGTAGTAGACACCGGTAGCTTTACGAAAGCCGCGGACGCGCTCGATCTGACGCAATCGGCGATCAGTGCTCAGATCGCGCGCCTTGGCGATCTGCTTGGCGGGAGCATGTTCGCGAAAGGCCCCGGTATATCGCCAACGAGGCGTGGTCTTTTAGCCCTCAAATATGCGCGACGCATGGTGGCTATTAACGACGAACTTCTAGCCTCTGCAGGCTCAGGCTCCGCCCCGCGTCAGACCGTAATCGGACTGACATTGTGGCTGGGGCAGCGATATCTAAGCGCCGTTTTTGAGCGCTGCTCGTGCCGGGTGACTGGCGCACAGGTCACTTTTCGTTGCGACTACTCCGAGCAGCTCCTTCGTGACCTGGACTCAGGCTCTTTGGACATTGCCTTCTTATGCAACGTGGACAACTCATGGCCTAATGCCTTGGTCCGATGGTCAGAGAAAACGGTCTGGGTGAAGTCGCCACAACTCTCGCTCTCCCCGGGTGCTCCGATCCCTCTGGTTGCCTGGCCGGGTAGCTTTCCACATCGCATGGCGGTCGAAGCGCTGGAGGGCGCCGGCGTGCAGTTTTACATCTCGTTTTCAGCGCCAGATTTTTCAGCCCGTCTGGCCGCGGCGGCGAGCAGTCTCGGCGTGCTCGTCGTACAAGAACAAATCCTGAGCTCCGAGTTGGAGGTCATCCACGGGGGGTTGCCATCGCTGCCAGATAACGAGACGGGTCTGTTCGCACGTGACCAACTCGACCTCAACCGCATCAGGCCCGTTATTCAAGAACTGAAGGAGGCCCTGGCGCCGCCGCACGCGACCGAACCCAATGTAAGCCACTCCGAAAAACTCCCGCGATCGGACGGCCGACGAGCCGCCTCGGTATGGGTTTGAGTTCTTCTGAACAATCAATATTCATGAAGCATCAAGAACGAAGGGCCATCGGCGCTGCAGAGGGGGCAATCCGCCTCTCAGGCGAACGCCGCCGCGGAGGACCCAACCTGTCTAAGTTTTCCACAGGCTAATCGCGCAGTTCGGCAACTTCATCTTGGCAAAATACATCGCGACCTTAACCTGGAGTTGTTTCACGGGTTGGTTGAGGTCACCCAGTGTACCCGTTCCGCGTTGTTGTCGCGATGGCAGCCGCCGTCGCAGGTATGCTCTTATGCACTGTCGTGGGTCGAGCGGAAAACGCTTCCCCCGCTGGTCCTTCCACTCTTCTGTTCGGCGGCACCGATCTGTGGCGTTATGGTGCATTCCTGTACGGCGGGACCTTGTGGTCACCCGCCGGTCTCAATGCGGACGGCTTTACGTTGAAGCTCCTCGTCAACGGTGGCCGCTACTGCTACAACTCAGACGCGCTGCGAACGAAGATCGACGGCACCATGCTGTCCGGCGCGGCGCTGCCCGGCTTCCGCGTCGTGCGCGGCACTCTCACCGTCAGCCTATTCGCTGGTGCGGTCATGCAGGATTACCGGCTTTCGCCACCCGATCCGGGCAGCCGGCTGCACGGCCTTTACGCCGGGGCGCAATTGGCTGCGGACGTGTGGTACCAGCCGGCGGAGAATCTCATGGCGGCGCTGAACGGCTCGCTGATCTCGATTGGCCCGACCGGATATTTGCGCGGCGCGCTCGGCTATCGCGTATTCGATGCCGCCTTCATCGGACCGGAAATCGCAATGCTATGGTGCGCCGATTTCCAGCAGCGCGAAGTCGGCGCGCATCTGACCAGCTTGCATCTCGGCGTCAGCGAATGGTCGGCCGGCGCCGGCTGGTCTATGGATTCCGACCGGCGCAGCGGGCCTTATCTGCGGCTGGGAGTGAGCGCGAGATTTTGAGCGTAGCCGTTTGAGCGGAGCGAAAGCCGGGAAGGATGGGCCAGCGGGACAATCGTTTCCGGATTTCGCTTACGCGCAATCCAGGCTACCGCTCAGCCCTTCTCGTCGCAGGCCCAGGCGCGCACCACGCATTCGTGGCCGCCGAATTGAGCGCAGCGCTGCATCGAGATGTTCTCGGCTTTGCCGAGATGGGAATTGAGTGCCCAGCCGTAGGAGCCGCAGGGGTTCTTGGCGTCGACCGCCATGGCTGCGCAGCCTTTGCGGATGACGCCGACGACCTTGCAGCGGCCGCCCGAGCATTTGCTCAGCGCCGCAACGCGGGCATCCGCGACTTTGCTGTAATCGAAGCCGTAGCCGTAGGCGCCGCAAACGCCGACGGCGAGCGCGCCGGCCGCATTGGCGGTGCCGATCGCGACAAGAAAAAGCCAAAGCTCGCTGCCGCGAGCGCAAGTTTTCGCGCAATTGCGACCATGGAAAGCCCCTCCCCCGAGGATACGTCGAAGCCTAGCCGGGTAAGGGTTGCGAGTTGGTGAACGCGAAGGGCCGAGCCGCCCAGCGACTGGCCGCGACGGCCGCTGAAAGGACGTTATTGCGCCGCTTCGACGTTATCGGCAGAAACCTTGGGCGGCTCGGCCAGAACGTTGTGGCCATGACTTTGGTCATGACCTCCTGCGACTGCGGCAACAGATCGGCTGCTTTGGCGCCAATCGCGGTGACGAAGGTGGCGGCGATCTTTGTTTCGACGCCACGCCAATAAACGAAGCTGTTAAAGCGCGTGCCTTCGACGGTGGCCAGGATGACCGCGGCCAGGAACGGCAGACTTTGCACCAGAAGAACGCCGGCAAAGATATTGATCTCGTGGACCTGCTTGTAATTGGTGATTACCAGCGTCGCCGCCCCGACCAAGAGCAGCGCACCAATCACCGCCTCCCAGAACGCCGGGAAATCGGGGCCCTTGCGCGAGACGCCGCCCTTGGCGGTGCGCAGGAACGGCATGCGCTCGTGAATAAATCCAAGCCCGACCGAGCGTGCGACGGTCCATTGCAACGACATGGCGGCGCAGACCGCACCCAGCATTTGGCCGGGTGTGGCGCGCACCCGCAGCCGGTAGAGCGCGACGAAATGGCCGACCGAGACCGTAAAGGCGGCAATGATCGGAATGGTGAGGATGCGGTCCGGCACCGCGATATTGGCAAAGGCCACGAAAGGCACCCAGAGGATGTTGAGCAGCGCGACCACGACGCCGATGGCGTCGGAGCCGAGCCAGTTGAGCCAGCCGATGCCGTATTCGCGCTTTTGCTCGCGGGTGAGCCCGACCGCCCCCGGCAACAGCCGGCGCCAATGCTTGCGCACCAGTTGGAAGCCGCCGAATGCCCAGCGATGGCGCTGCCGCTTATAGGCTTCGAACGTATCCGGAAGCAGGCCGTGGCCGTAGCGCCGGTTGGTGTAATGCGCGACCCAGCCGTGTTCGAGAATACTCAAGCCGAGATCGGTGTCCTCGACGATGGTTTCGGACGACCAGCCGCCCGAATTCTCGATCGCGGTGCGGCGGATGAGGCACATCGTGCCGTGCATGATGACGCCGTTGAACTCGTTCCGCTGCACCATGCCGATATCGAAGAAACCGGCATATTCGGCGTTCATGGCGGCGTGCATCAGCGAGCGTGAACCGTCGCGATGGTCCTGCGGCGATTGCACAAAGCCGACGTGCGGATCGGCGAACAGCGGCGCTAGATCCTTCAGCCAGTCAGAATCGAGCACATAGTCGGCATCGATGGTGCCGATGATCTCGGCATCCGGCGCGGTATGCGCAAGCGCGACGCGCAACGCGCCGGCTTTATAGCCTTCGAGATTATCGACCCGGACGAATTTGAAGCGCTCGCCGAGCGCGCGGCAGTGCTCTTCGACCGGCCGCCACAGTATCGGATCCGGCGTGTTGTTGATCACAACCACGCATTCGAAGCTCGGATAATCGAGCCGCGCCACGGCATCGAGCGTCGTGTTGAGCATGTCGGGCAATTCACAGCACGCCGGCACGTGGATTGACACTTTCGGCGCGGCGTCGGGCACCAGCGACGGCGCGTTAGCGAGACGGCGCGGCGGCCGGCCGAACGCGATTGCGGCGATCTCTTCCAGGCGCGCCAGCGCGATAGCGACGAGCGGCACCAGAAGCACGATGCCGAGGCCGAGCGCAAAAGCGGCGCCAGGCACGAAATAGTGGCCTTTCCAGAACGCGACGATGGCGGAGAACCAGGCGCCGACCGCATTGGCGGAAACCGCCAGCATCAGTGCCTGGCTAAAGCTCACCCCTGCCATGGCCAGGATTGGCAACGACAGCAACAGCCCGAACAGCACCGCAAGGCCGGCGCGCTTGCCGTAATCGGGATCGGTGATCACGCCGGTCCAGGAGAATTTCGGCTGCCGCGCGGCATCAAAAACGCCCCAATAGGGTCCGACGCCGCCCTCCATCGTCTTCCACGGTTGGTCGATGGCTTCGACGATGTTGTAGTCAATGCCGTAAGCTTCGGCCCGCGTGACGAAATCGCGCAAAACCTCAGCCTGCTCCAGGCGGCCTGGATCGGCGTTATGGAAATTATAGCCCGCGCTCGGCCAGCCGAATTCGGCGATCACGATCCGCTTGCCGGGATGCATCTGGCGGAGCTTGTCGTAGAACGCGATGGTGTGATCGACGGCGGTCGAGGCGCTAAAGCCTTCCCAGTAAGGCAGAATATGCGCGGCGATGAAGTCGACGGCCGAAGCGAGTTCCGGATGGTCCATCCAGACCGTCCAGATTTCACCAGTCGTGACAGGCACTGGGCTCGACCGCTTCACGCTTTGGATGAGCTTGATGAGGTCGGGCACGGTCATTTCGGCGCGCAATGTGGTTTCGTTGCCGACCACGATGGCATCGACATTGCTGTAGTGCCGGGCGAGGCTCAGCGCCGAAGCGATTTCCCGCTCGTTGCGTGCCTTATCTTTGTCGATCCAGGCGCCGACGGTGACCTTCAGGCCGAATTCGGCGGCGATCGGGGGAACGAGTTCCGCACCGCCGGTCGCCGAATAGGTACGGATTGCCCGCGTATAGGGTGCAATCGCCGCGAGGTCGGCGCGGATTTGCTCGGCGGTCGGGCGGGGCCCCGTATCCGGGTGCGAGGAATCCTTAAACGGTGAGTAGGAGACGCTGGCGAGCTGACCGGTATAATCCGGAGCGGTTCCTTGGGGCCTCAGCAACGCCCAGATGCCGGCATGCACGCACGCTACGAGCGCGAGCACGGCAACGACGGTGCGCATGGACTCTACCAAGCGGGGCGGACGACACGGGCCCGAACCTGCCCCCAGGTTCGACGATGGTCGTAAGGATGAGGCTACCTTGCGAACGGCAGTCCTAAGTTAGCGTCAGGCAATGGCAAATTCAAGACAGCAAAGCGCGAGCAACAATACTTCGGAGCAAAAATAGTGGTTTGACCCTACGACGAACGCTACCGCGTCGAGGAGGGAGCGGGGGCGGCGGCTGAAGGCGCCGCCGGTGGTGCCGGCATAACTTCCAAGGAGGGATTGATCCAGCACGCCAGCACCCGGCCGTTCAAGCTGTCGGGGGTCTTGGGATCGATGGTGTTGGAGTGCAGCACGAGGCAGCGGAACGCCGCCTGGATATGGCCGCTCGGGCAGCCAAAACGGTCGTAGAGATCGAGGTGGCGGAAGGCGGTATCGAGATCGTCGCGCCAGAGCAGGCTGACCACCCGCCGGCCGAGCCAAACGCATTCCGGGTTGCCGGCCGGTCCGTTGATCGCATGCTGGGCTTCGGCATATTCGTCGATTTTCTGGGCTTCTTTGGCGGTATCCTGGCCGGCCGGCGCCTGCTGCGAAGCGGGGTTCGGGTTACCGCTTTGCGCCGCAGCCGGATGGATAAGGGGGCTTACGGGAACGATAAGCCAGGCGGCAAGACAAAATCCGCCAACGACACTGAATACGCGCTGGAACATGGTTCCCTTGGATTTGTTGGGCCAATCGAGCCGGTAGACGGACGTTCCCCTTAACCAATTTGGCCGTTGGTTCGGCACTTCTTCGACGCTGGTTAGACGCCTTTTTGGCCATCAGATTGGGCCGCTATTGCGGCGGCCGCTCCGAATGGCTCCACGAACACCACCCGACCGGAGAACACCCTAACTCCGTTCGTTTGTCCAGCATGCCCGGCGGCGCGCTTGGCATCACTCGCCGGCAAGGCTAATGCGAAACGGTGGATCGCCCTCTCGACGGCAAATTTACCATTGCAGCGCTGGCGCATTTTGCGCTCACCGCGCTGGCGATCGGTGCGGCATGGTGGTGGCTTGGCGCGCCGATCCGTTTGCCGCCGTCCCCGCTCGCCAATGGCGGCAAGCTCTATTGCGTGTCTTATGCGCCGTTTCGCGACGGGCAGGATCCGCTGGGGGAGACTGTGCACATCGACGCCAAACAGATCGACGAGGATTTGACGCTGTTGTCGCGCTACACCGACTGCGTCCGCACCTATTCCGTCGAGTACGGCCAGGATCAGATCGCCGGCATTGCGCAACGCCACGGCATGAAGGTGCTGCAGGGCATATGGCTGTCCAACAAGGCTGCGAAAAACCAGCAGCAGATCGCCACCGTCATTGCGCTCGCCAAAAAATATCCGGAGGTCATTCGCGCCATTATCGTTGGCAATGAAGTGCTATTGCGCGGCGATCTGTCGGTAATGGACCTTGAATCCGCGATCCGCGAGGTCAAGTCGCAGGTGTCGCAGCCGGTTACCTATGCCGATGTCTGGGAATTTTGGCTCCGCTACAGCGACCTGCAAAACTTCGTCGATTTCGTCACCATTCATATCCTGCCCTACTGGGAAGATTTTCCCCTGCCGGCATCGCTCGCCGCTGCGCACGTCGACGATATCCGCAAGAAAGTCGCCGCCGCCATTCCCAACAAGGAGATCATGATCGGCGAAGTCGGCTGGCCGAGCGAGGGCCGGATGCGCGAGGGCGCGCTGCCATCACCGGCAAACCAGGCGCACGTCATCGAAGAAACCGTAGCGCTGGCGCAGCGCGAGAAGTTTCGCGTCAACGTCATCGAGGCCTTCAACCAATCCTGGAAGCGCCAGCTTGAAGGCGCGACCGGCGGTTACTGGGGGATTTTTGACCAGACGACACAGGGCCCGAAGTTCAGCTTCGACGACGGTGTGTCCGATCATCCGCATTGGCCGACGCAGGCGTTCGCCGGCATTCTGCTCGCCGCCCTAAGTTTTGCCGCCGCCGCCGTCGCCGGCCGCGGCAAGGCTGCGCCGGCGTGGTTATGGCTGCGGATCGCGGCGATGACCTTTGTGCCCGCCATGCTGTTCGGCTGGGCGCTGGAAAGAATACCGATTGACAGTTTTACGGCCGGGGGCTGGCTGCGCGCGCTCGCCTTTGCCGCAACGGCTGCGGCGGCGCCGATCATCTGCGCGGCCGCCTGCGCGGCGGGCCGAAGGACGCCGACGTTCGCGACACTGCTGTCGCGCTCGGATGGGATGAGCGACGGATTGAACCTCGCCCTCGGCCTTACCCTGATCGCGCTGACTTTGCTGTCCGTGCAATCGGCGCTCGGCCTCGTCTTCGATCCGCGCTACCGCGACATCCCCTTTGGGCCGCAAAGCGGCGCCGCCCTGCCCTTTTTACTGCTGATGCTGTCGACGCCGCGACCTGCAGGAACGCGCGCAATGGCGGAAACCGTCGCCGCCAGCGTCCTGGCGTTGTCAGCCGGCTATATCGCGTTCAACGAAACTTTTGCCAACTGGCAGGCGATTTGGCTTTGCGCCGGATTTCTCGGTCTTGCCGTCATTCTGCTGCGGGCGCGCGACGCGCCAGGCTGAGGATCAACAGGCCCGCGGCGAGCGCCGAAAGCTCGGCATTGTGTAGGACAATGCCAAATCCCGCTGCCGCGAGCGCCAGCGACGTCAATACGATCGACGGCCGGACCAGGTTGAGAACCGCGGCAACCAAAGCGACGCCGCCAAATACGTCGTGATTAAAGAAGACGATCGACAGGCGGAACGCCGTGCATAGCCAGGTGTTCAGCCCCGCCTGACAGGCCAGTTCCATGTTTACATTCTCGATCGTCATGTAGCGGATGTAGAGCGCCTCGCCGACCGACATAAAGGCGACGATCAGAAGCCAGTTGGTCTGGCGTGCGGTTGGCAGAAACAGCGGGCGGCGCATTACGTTCTTTCCAGCTCCGCTTTCACGGCGGCAAGCGCCTCTGGCGTGTCGACGTCGGTGAGCGCGGCATTGCCGGTGAGCGGCACTTCGACCACAGCCTCCGGATAACGGCCGATCAGATAACGCGCACCGATGTCGCCCTCGACCGTCGTCAGGTCGGCAAAGAACCGGCGCGACCACACCACCGGATTGCCGCGCTTGCCGTCGATGGTCGGCACCACGACCAGCGCGCCTTTGTCGGGATCGAGCGCGCCGATCAGCCGGTCGATCAGGCCGGCATCGACCTGAGGCATGTCGCCGAGGCAGACAATGGCGCCGTCGACGTCCGCCGGCAACGCAGCAATGCCGGTCTTGAGCGAGGTGCCCAGCCCTTCCGCAAAATGCGGATTGGGCGCGAAAGTGACCGGCAGGCCGCCAAGCGCCGCCTCGACCCGCTCGCGCTGATGCCCGGTCACGACGATGACCGGACGCGCCCGCGAGGCCAGCGCCTGCTCAACGACGATGCGCACCAGCGGCTTGCCGCCGATCTCGGCGAGGAGCTTGTTCGGACCGCCCATGCGGCTCGATCGACCGGCGCCGAGCACGATCGCGGCGATCGGGCGGCCGCTCTGCACTGGCTCCTCGCGCGGCTGCGGCCGGGTGACGATTTCCATGAGCAGGCCGCCGACGCCGAGCCCGGTAATATCCTCACGCGGCACCGGCAGACCGGCCAGTAACCGCATGAGCACCCAATCGAAGCCGTTCTCTTTGGGGCTTCGCGCACAGCCGGGCGCGCCGATCACCGGACGCGAACCGGCGGTGCCGATCATCAGCAGATTACCTGGGTCGACCGGCATGCCGAAATGCTCGATGCGGCCGCCGATCTCTTCCAGCGCCGCCGGGATGACGTCGCGGCGGTCGGCAATGGCCGAAGCGCCGAATACGATGACAAGCTCAGACCCCGCTTTAAGGACTTCATCCAATGCGCGAGCGAGCGCGGCGCTGTCATGCGGCACGCGCCGCTCGGCGATAATCGCTGCGCCGGCGGGAGCGAGCCGTCCAGCAGTGATTTTCAGCGTTTTTTCGATGACCTTGGTCGCAAGCCCGGGCAGCACCGTCGACACCACGCCCACTTTGCGGATGCGATAGGGCGCGACACACAGCAGCGGGTTCTTGATGCCGGCAAGCGCGGCATCGCGGGCTGCACCTGCGACTGCGAACGGAATGATTTTCACCGTCGCGATCATCTCGCCGGCCACCACCGGCTTGTAGGCCGGCAGCGTCGCGAAGGTGATCGCCTCGTCGACGCGATTGAGCCGGTCGATGGTGTCCTTGTCGACGACCAATACGCCTGCAGTCTGCGCGAACAGATTGGAACGGCCGGTGAAGGCGCGGTCGACATGCACGCCCTCCCCTGCCACCGCTTTGGCAATATCTGCAGCCGCGACATCCTCGGAAACGTCACCCGGATCGAGCCGCGCCACGACAACGTCCTTGATGCCGGCGCTTTGCAGCGCCGCGACTTCGGCGAGGCCGATCAGCGTGCCCTTTTTGAGCACGAGCCCGTCTTGCCGGATGGTATGCACGGCGGTCGCGCCGAGCGCGTCCTTGGGTGCCACCGCACCGAATTTCATGACACGGCTTTGATCGGCGCGGGCTGGGCGTCGACCTCTTCGCGGAGTCGCTCGGTAATCTGTGCCATGATGGCGACGGCGATCTCGGCCGGCGACACCGCGCCGATATCGAGCCCGATCGGCGCGGCGATGCGCGCGATGGCGGCATCGCTGACGCCTTGCGCCTTAAGCCGCTCGACGCGGCGGGCATGGGTTTTCCGCGAACCGAGCGCGCCGATGTAGAAACAGTCCCGGGCAAGCGCGTGCAACAGCGCTGGATCGTCGATCTTCGGATCGTGGGTGAGCGCCACGAAGGCGGTGTAGCGGTCGATATTGAGCGGCGGGAGCGCCTTGTCCGGCCACTCCGCGATCACTTTGACGTCCGGGAAACGCTCGGGCGAAGCAAAGGCGGTGCGCGGATCGACGATGGTCACGTCGTAGCCGACGAGCTTGCCGATCGGCGCCAGCGCCTGGCTGATATGCACGGCGCCGGCGATGACGAGCTGCGGCGCCGGCACATAAACGGTGAGAAAGACTTTGCCTTCCGCCGTCTCTTCCATGCCGCTTTTGCTGGTGCGCAGATGCTCGGCGAGCAGCGGCCGCAGCGGATCCTTGGCGATGTCGGCGGCCCTGATGAGGCGCTGTTTACCGCTTTCCACGTTGGTGACGACGATCGCGGCGCGCCGCGCGGCGCGTTCGGCATTAAGCGCGGTGAGGATGTCGAGTTTCATGGCGCGACGATCTTACTCCACCTTCTCGACAAACACTCTGATCGTGCCGCCGCAGGACAGCCCGACCTTCCAGGCGGTCTCGTCGGCGACGCCGAATTCCAGCATTTTCGGCTTGCCGCTTTCGATCACATCGAGCGCCTCGGTGACCACGGCGCCTTCGACGCAACCGCCGGACACCGAACCGAGGAAATTGCCTTCCTGGTCGATTACGAGGTTCGAGCCGACCGGGCGCGGTGCCGAGCCCCAGGTCTCGACCACGGTGGCGAGCGCGACGTCGCGGCCTTTCTTGCGCCAGTCTTCGGCGGCTTTGAGGATGTCGTTGTCGGTCGAGAGCATGGGTCTCTCCATTCCACTCGCTATATCCGATCGAATATAGCGTATTCATCCATCATTATATAGGTCTTTACGCCACCCTTTGCATCCACGCTTTCGGGTCGGCGGAGCCGCCGCCTTTGGTCAGCGCGGCGACCAACCCGCCTATCGATTCCAGATTGTGGATCGGTCGGAATTCGTCGACATAGGGCAGCATGGTCTTGATGCCGCGGGCGCGCGCTTCGAAGCCTTCGAAGCGAAGCAGCGGATTGAGCCAGATCAGCCGCCGGCAGGAGCGGTGCAGCCGGTCGATCTCGAAAGCGAGCGTATCGTCGGCGTCGCGCTCGAGCCCATCGGTGATGAGGAGGACGATCGCACCCTGGGTGAGGACGCGGCGCGCCCACAGCTTGTTGAAGACGCGCAGCGACGAGGCGATGCGGGTGCCGCCCGACCAGTCCGGCACCGCCGCCGAGCAAGACGCCAGTGCATCATCCGGATCGCGTTCGCGCAATGCGCGGGTAACATTGGTGAGCCGCGTGCCGAACAGAAACGTGTGCACGCGTTTTCGTGCATCGGTCAGGTCGTGCAGAAAATGCAGAAAGATGCGGCTGTACTGACTCATCGAGCCGGAGATGTCGAGTAGCGCCACGATCGGCGGCGGCTTGGTTTTCGGTCCAATGAAGCGCAGATCGATGAAATCGCCGCCGCCTTTCATGCTGGCGCGAAGCGTGCGGCGGATATCGATGACATGACCGCGCATGTGCGGCGCAAGCCGCCGCGTGCGCACTTCGGCAAGCGGCAGAACCAACCGCTTCATCGCCTCCTTCGCTTTAGCAATCTCGGTGCTAGTCATTTGCGCGAAATCTTTTTTCTGCAGCACTTCGCGGTCGGACACCGTCATGCGGGCGTCAAGCTCGATCTCGCGCTCCTTTTTCAGCTTGTCGTCGAGCCCGGAATAAAGCGCTTCATGCACGCGCGTCGCGCCAGCCTGCGGCGCTTGCGGCGCTGTCGCCGGCGCCTGCGGCATCATCATCGCCATGAGCTGATCGATATAACCACGGCGGCGAAAGAAGATACGGAACGCCTGATCGAACAGGATGGTGTGCTCGTGGCGCTTCACGAACACCGCATGCAGCGTCCAGTAGAAATCCTCGCGCGTGCCGACGCCGGCGGTCTTTAAGGCTTCAAGTGCATCGAGCACCGCGCCCGGCCCGACCGGGATACCGGCCGCGCGCAACGCGCGAGCGAAATAGAGGATGTTTTCGGCAAGGCGGCCATTTGTTTCTCTCCCCCCGCTTGCCGGGGAGGACGACCCGGCGAAGCCGGGACCGGAGGGGGCCTGTCTGTCACCCATACACCAGCCTCGCTGCCGTGGCCCCCACCCTACCCTCCCCCGCAAGCGGGAGAGGGGAAAAATTACTCCGCCGCCCGCAGCTCCGACTTCACCTCGTCGAGCAGCTCCTTGACCTTCGAGCCTTCGAGCTTGGCGATGTCGTCCTGATATTTGAGCAGAACGCCGAGCGTGTCGGAAACAGTCGCCGGATCGAGCGCGACGACGTCGAGTTCGGACAAGGCGGCGGCCCAGTCGAGCGTCTCGGCAACGCCGGGCGACTTGAACAGGTCTTGTTTGCGCAGGCGCTGCACGAAACCGACCACCTGCTCGGACAGCTTCTTGCTCACGCCGGGCAGTTTGGTGCGCACGATGGCTAGCTCGCGCTCGGCGCTTGGATAGCCGACCCAGTGATAGAGGCAGCGGCGCTTGAGCGCGTCATGGACTTCGCGAGTGCGGTTCGAGGTGATGACCACGATCGGTGGATGCGCGGCCTTCACCGTGCCCATTTCCGGAATGGTGATCTGAAAATCGCCCAGCACTTCGAGCAAAAACGCCTCGAATGCCTCGTCGGTGCGGTCGATCTCGTCAATCAAGAGCACCGGGGCGCCGGCGGTGTCGGGCTCCAGCGCCTGCAGCAGCGGCCGCTTGATCAGAAAGCGCTCGGAAAAGACGTCATGTTCGAGCCGGGCGCGGTCGCGCTCGCCTTCGGCCTCGGCGACGCGGATGGCGATCATCTGCGCCGCGTAATTCCACTCATAGACCGCGGCAGCGACGTCGAGGCCCTCGTAGCACTGCAGCCGGATCAGCCGGCGGCCAAGCGTCGACGATAGCACCTTGGCGATCTCGGTCTTGCCGACGCCGGCCTCGCCTTCGAGGAAGATCGGCCGGCCCATCTTCAGCGCCAAATACAGCACCGTGCCGAGCGAGCGGTCCGCGAGATATTCGGCCTCGGCCAAGAGGTTGACCGTGGCGTCGATCGAGGCCGGGAGCGGACGGGGGGAAACCGAGTTCATGTCGCCTGGATATAGGCCTTCGGCGCTGCGATCAAACCCGTATGGCCAGCCGAGTAAGCGGAAATTCTTTCGATCGTCCCTTGATTTAGGACATAAGTCTCACCTAAGGTGACAGTGGTCACTGAAACGGTCAAGGTCTTACACGGGCGACAAAAGCTGGTCGGCATTCATGCGCGGCGCGTCATGCTGGTCGATTTACGAGAAAGACGGAATATTCCAGATCGAACCCTATCGCGTGCATCCGAAAGGCTATTGGGAGCCGGATCGCGAGCACTTCATAATATTTCCATCCGGAACGTCGATCGACGTCGTGATCGATCGCATGATTGCGATCTTGCAAGGCGCGGCGGGCGCTTTAACAAAATCGTCTCCTGCTGCGGGACGTAAAAAGAGCTAGCGGGCGTCGAGACCCGATTTGCGGCCTTTACGGCGCCGGCTTACCGATCGCCTCGGCGACTGCGCGCCGCGCCAGCACGGCAACGAGGTGGGCGCGGTATTCGGCACTGCCGTGGATGTCGGAGTTCATGCCGTCGGCCGGGATGGTCATGCCCTCCAGCGACTTCGGCGAGAACCGCTTCTTCAGCGCCTCCTCAAACGATTTCACCCGGAACACGCCGTTCGAGCCGGCGCCGGTGACGGCGACGCGGATGTCGCTGCCGCGCTTCGACACAAACACGCCGACCAGCGCAAAGCGCGAGGCCTGATTGCGGAATTTCTGATAGGCTGCCTTCTTCGGCAGCGGGAAGATCACTTTGGTGATGATCTCGGAAGGCTCCAGCACGGTCGAGAACATGCCGGTGAAGAAATCGTCGGCTTTAACGCGGCGCTTGTTGGTGACGATGGTGGCGCCGAGCCCGAGACAGGCGGCGGGATAGTCGGCATTGGGATCATTGTTGGCGATCGAACCGCCGATGGTGCCCCGGTGGCGCACCGCCGGATCGCCGATCAGGCCGGCGAGGTGCGCCAGCACCGGCGCGGCCTGCTGCACCACGGGCGAGGTGTTGACTTCATTGTGGGTCGTCATCGCGCCGATGGTCAGTGTGCGGCCGCTCTGCTCGATGCCGGACATGCCCTCGATCAGCGTCATATCGACGATTTGGGGCGGCCCGGCGAGCCGCAGTTTCATGGTCGGCAACAGCGTCTGGCCGCCGGCGAGCAATTTGGCGTCGCCGTTCTTGGTCAAAAGGCCGGCGGCCTGCCGCACGGTTTGCGGACGATGGAAGGTGAAGGCGTACATCGCAGTTTCTCCGTTTATGCCGCGTGCGGCATTTTACTCGTTTTCTGAATCGCCGCCCACACTGCGGCCGGCGTTGCCGGCATGGCAATGTGTTCCGTACCGATCGCATTCGTGATCGCATTCATGACCGCGGCCGGCGCGGCGATGGCGCCGGCTTCGCCGCAACCCTTGATGCCGAGTGGATTCGACGGGCACTTGGTCACGGTCGTATCGACCTTGAGGATCGGCAGGTTATCGGCGCGCGGCATGCCGTAATCCATGTACGAGCCGGTCACGAGCTGGCCGTCCTTGTCGTAAACGACGCCTTCACACAGCGCCTGGCCGATGCCCTGGGCGATGCCGCCGTGGACCTGACCTTCGACGATCATCGGATTGATTACGATGCCGAAATCGTCGACCGCCGTCCAAGAGACGATCTCGGTATTGCCGGTTTCGGCGTCGATCTCGACTTCGCAAATGTGGCAGCCCGCCGGGAAGGTAAAATTGGTCGGATCGTAGAACGCGCCTTCCTTCAAGCCGGGCTCGAGCTCCTGGCCGGAGAATTTGTGGGCGATGTAGGCATTGAGCGCCACTTCGCCGAAAGCAGCCGATTTGTCGGTGCCGGCGACGGAAAATTTGCCGTCCTTGAACTCGATGTCGCCTTCGGCGGCTTCGAGCATATAGGCGGCGACCTTCTTGGCCTTGGCCTCGACCTTGTCGAGCGCCTTGACGATCGCCGACATGCCGACCGCGCCCGAACGCGAGCCATAAGTGCCCATGCCGAACTGCACCTTATCGGTGTCGCCGTGCACGATCGAAATCGTATCGATGGAAATGCCGAGCCGCTCCGAGACAAGTTGCGCGAATGTCGTCTCGTGGCCCTGACCGTGGCTATGGCTGCCGGTGAGGATTTCGACCGAGCCCGTTGGATTGACCCGCACCTCGGCGGATTCCCACAAACCGACGCCAGCGCCAAGCGAGCCGACCGCTTGCGACGGCGCAATACCGCAGGCCTCGATATAAGTCGAAATGCCGACACCGCGCAGTTTGCCGCTCTTCGCCGATTTGCGTTTGCGCTTGGCGAAGCCTTTGTAGTCGGCCAAGTCCATGGCCTTCTTCAGCGACGCATTATAGTCGCCAGCGTCATAGGTCATGATCACCGGCGTCTGGTGAGGAAACGTGCTGACGAAATTCTTGCGCCGTAGGTCTCCCGGATCCTGCCCCATTTCACGGGCGCCGACCTCGACGAGCCGCTCGACCACGAAGGTCGCTTCCGG
Organism: uncultured Alphaproteobacteria bacterium; assembly: GCA_963822935.1. Lineage (GTDB taxonomy): Bacteria > Pseudomonadota > Alphaproteobacteria > Rhizobiales > Xanthobacteraceae > BOG-931. The sequence goes on along the minus strand of CAWGJP010000004.1, from coordinate 154,828 downwards.
CCGGCCGGCACCGCGGTAGGCATCGACCGGGACGGTGTTGGTGTAGACGGCATCCACTTCGCAATAGATTTGCGGGATGCCGTATTGTCCCGACAACAGCGTCGCATAGAGATAGGTCGGCACCGACGACGAGAACGTCGACATGTAAGCGCCGAGATTGGCGATGGTCTTGGCGCGCAGCGCCAAGATTTTGCCGTCGCCGTCGAATGCCATTTCGGCGTGGGTGATGTGGTCGCGGCCATGCGCATCGGTGAGGAAGGCTTCCGAGCGATCGGACGTCCATTTCACCGGCCGATTGACGCGGCGCGACGCCCATAGCGCCACGACTTCCTCGGGATAAATAAAGATCTTCGAGCCGAATCCACCGCCGACATCCGGCGCGATTACGCGCAATTTGTGCTCCGGCGCCATGCCGACGAAGGCGGCGATGACGAGGCGGGCCACATGCGGATTTTGCGATGTGTTCCACAATGTCAGCTGGCCGGTGCCGGAATCGTATTCGGCAATGGCGACGCGCGGCTCCATCGCATTGGGCGCCAGGCGGTTGTTGACGATGTCGAGCTTGGTGACGTGCTTGGCCGCCTTGAACGCCGCCTCGACCGCTTTCGGGTCGCCGAGATGCCACTGATAGATGGTGTTGTTCGGCGCCACGTCGTGGATTTGCGGCGCGCCCGGTTTCTGCGCCGTGGCGGGATCGGCCACCGCCGGCAGCACCTCGTAATCGACTTTGATTTTCTCCGACGCATCGCGCGCTTGCGCCAGCGTCTCGGCGACCACAACCGCCACTGCATCGCCGACGTGGTTGGCTTTGCCGGTGGCAAGCGCCGGATGCGCCGACATTTTCATCGGCGAACCGTCTTTGGAATGGATCATCCAACCGCAGATCAGGTTGCCGATCTTGTCGGCGGCGAGCTCGGTGCCGGTCAGGACCGCGACAACGCCGGGCGCCGCGGCGGCCGCCTTGGTGTCGATCGATTTGATTTTCGCGTGTGCGTGCGGGGAACGGAGAAAGTAGGCGTAGGTCTGCCCGGGCCGGTTGATGTCGTCGGTATAGTGGCCTTTGCCGGTGATGAAACGCTGATCTTCCTTGCGGCGCACCGAAGCGCCGATACCGGTTCCGCTCATGGTATTGCCCTCCGGCAACGCACTCCTCGGACAGAAAATCGCCCGTCGGCGATTTTCCCCTCCGCTTTTCTCCCTATTCGGCGGCTTTCGACGCCGCACCGCCGCCGCGCATGGCGCGCGCACCGGCGGCGATCGCTTTCACGATATTATGATAACCGGTGCAGCGGCAGATATTGCCTTCAAGTTCCTCACGGATGGTGCGGTCCTCGAGCTCATTGCCCTTGCGCCGAACCATATCAACCGCGGTCATGATCATTCCCGGGGTGCAATAGCCGCACTGCAGGCCGTGGTTCTCGCGGAACGCCTCTTGCATCGGATGCAGCGGTCCGTCTGCCGGCGCCAAGCCCTCGATGGTGAGCACGTCAGCGCCTTCGAGCTGCAGCGCCAAGACGGTGCAGGATTTGATCGCCTTGCCGTTGACGTGCACGACGCAGGCGCCGCATTGCGAGGTGTCGCAGCCGACATGCGTACCGGTGAGCCGCAGATTCTCGCGCAATAATTGCACCAGCAGCGTCCGGGGGTCGATGTTGGCGCTGATGGGTTTGCCGTTCACGGTCATGGAAACCGATACCGTGTCGGTGGCCGCCATGGGACTCCTCCCGTTCAAATTCCGGTCAAACGTCACGATTTGCCGGGCGTTCTGGCCTGCCGGCCGGGTCCGGGGCGAATTCAAGGCGATTTTGCCGGATTTCGTACCCGATACGCCATCTACTGTGAACCCCCCTTTGGGCGGCGGTCAAGTCGGTTCCGCGACCACAGACGGCTTTTCTTGGCTCCGGCGAGTGACGCGGACCTGACTTGCAAAGGTCGCAGGGAAGACTTGCAAAGGTCGCAGGGAACAAGACGGGTTGCCCGCGTTTGCCCGGCCGAGGACGCGCGGAGCCCGCGCTTGAACCCGCGGGGCGACAACAAGCCCACTAACGGAGACATCCATGCGAACGAGAATGACAGCAACGGTCACCGCGCTAGCGCTGGCAGGCGCATTGGCCACATTCCCTGCTTTCGCCCAACAATACCCGACGGGTCGCTCGGCCAACGACGGTGGTATTTCGGCCCAACCGAGCGGCGCGCCGGAATACAACGGCAGCGGCCAAGTGGTGCCCGCACCAGGAAACGAACTGGGTTCTTCCAATGATTGCGCAACCCGCTTCCGATCCTACGATCCGGCAACGGGATCTTATCTCGGCACCGACGGACGTCGGCACCCATGTTCGTGATCTGAGCTTCGTGATCTGAGCGAAGCGATCGAAGTGACGGTCAGCCGGCTGCTCCGGCGGACCGTCGCTAGGCGGCCTTTGGATTCACGGCTGCCGCGAAGTTCGCAAAAAAATCATCGGCGACTTTCTTAGCGGCGCCGTTGACCAGGCGTTGACCGAGCTGCGCCAGCTTGCCGCCGATTTGTGCATCGACGTCATAGGTGAGCGACGTCCCGCCGTCCTTCGGCGTGAGCTTCACCGTGGCGCCGCCTTTGGCGAAGCCGGCCACGCCGCCGTCGCCCTGCCCGGAAATCTTGTAGCCGTGCGGCGGATCGAGGTCGGATAGCGTCACCTTGCCTTTGAACTTGGCCTTCACCGGACCGATTTTGACCGTGGCGACGGCTTGCATTTCGGTGTCGGAAAGCTTGTCGAGCTGCTCGCAGCCGGGAATGCAGGCCTTCAGCGTCGCCGGGTCATTGAGCTTTTGCCAAACCGTTTCCGGCGTGGCGGCGAGCTGGACCTCGCCATTCATCGTCATCGCCATCGGCGTCACTCCCTGGCTGCACGCGCACTATCGCTTACCGCCTCGCGCGGCCGCTGAAAAGAGTGCTAATAGGCGTGCGAGCGTGCGGGAGGATACTGATGCCGGATATCAAAGTCGACGACGGCTGCATCATCCATGTCGAAGTGGAAGGCCCGGACAGCGCACCGGTGCTGATGCTGTCGAATTCGCTCGGCACCAATCTGCATATGTGGGACGACCAGGTGGCACCGTGGACCGAGCATTTCCGTCTGGTGCGTTACGACCGGCGCGGCCACGGTAAATCGAGCGTGCCCAAGGGGCCTTACACCATGGAGCGGCTCGGCCGCGACGTGGTCGGCGTGCTCGATGCGCTCGATATTGCCAAGATCAATTGGTGCGGCCTATCGATGGGCGGCATGGTCGGGCAATGGCTCGGCGCCCATGTCGCGCCGCGGATCGACAAGCTCATCTTATCCAACACCGCCTGCTACTTCCCGGACAAGACCGCATGGGTGGGCCGGCTCAAGCTGGTGCACGAAAAGGGCCTCGACGGCATCGTCGATGCCAATATGGAGCGCTGGTTCACCAAGGACTTTCGCGACCGCGCTCCACAGGCCATGGCGAAGATGCGCGACATGTTTCTCGCCACTGAAATAGACGGCTATTGCGGCTGCGGCGAAGCGATCCGCGATATGGATCATCGCCCGCTGTTGGCAAAGATCACCGCCCCTACTTTGGTGATCGCCGGGCGGCACGATCCGGCCACGCCGCTCGAAGGCAATGAGTTCATCAAACAGCACATTCCCGGCGCCGAGATCGCGGTGCTCGATGCCGCGCATATCGCCAATCTGGAGCAGCCGAAAATTTACGCCGATACGGTGCTCGAATTTTTGTTGAACTGATCTGTTCTCGCAAAATCCGGATATGAGGCGGGACAGAATTCGCACGCTCGGCCGAGCGGCGCGGTGATCAAACAGGAGGCAAGGTCGCGTAGCGCCTGCGCCAGCGGCCTATCACCCTCCCCGCTGGTCACGAAACTCATGCGGCGTGGTTCCGGTCTGCTTGCGGAAGAAGCGGGCGAAGTGCGATGCGTCGGCGAAAGCGAGCTCTTCGGCGATGTCGTGGATTGACTGGGCGGTGAAGACGAGCTGGCGCTTGGCTTCCGTGAGCACACGCTGGCGGATGAGATGGCCGGCGGTCACGCCGGTGGCGCGTTTGACGTGGTCGTTGAGCCGATCGACGGTCATGCCGAGCTTCTCGGCATAGAATGCCAGCGAGCGTTCCCTGCGGAAGAACTCATCGACCAGCGCGCGCAATTGCGCGACTGTGGCGTCGGCCGGATACAAAGTGACGCTACCGCCGCGCGCGCGGCTTGCGGCGAGCCGCGCCACGGCGACGGCGATGAGCACGAGGAGCCCGCGCATCGCCAGCCGATAACCTTCGCGCGCCAGGCCGTGCTCCTCGTATAGCTCCTTGCACAGCGCCGACAGCCGGGCGAACTCCGCCGCATCGCCGATCGGAACGACGGGTTGCGCTGCGAGCATGCGCAGACGCGCGAGTGCTTCGCCGGTGCGCTCACGGATCGCGCCAGTGGCATCTTCGGTGAAGCTGACCACCCAGCCATCGGTAACATTCGGCTCAAAACGAAAGCCGTGCGCGAATGCGGCCGGGACGAGAATGGCGGCGGGCGCGGCGAAAGGCAGCTTCGCCAGATCGAGTGTCATCTCGCCGCCGCCCCGCTCGACCAGCAGGATCTGAAACAGGTTGCGATGGCGATGGGCGCGGATGGTCCAGTCGTGGATCGAGGAGCGCGCCGCGATGGTTTCGACGTGAATAAAATCGAACGCGGAATCATCCGGCGGATCGCCGTAAAGATGAAACAGCGGAAGCGCGTTGGCCGTGCTCGGGCTGACCATGGCACAAGCATAAACCGATCGCGCGGCGGAAGAAGCCGCTGTCCCAACTTGCACGGCGCTTTGCACAAAAAAAGCGGCAGCCCGGATTGAACCGGGCTACCGCCGTCGTGAAGGAAGACCGTTAGCGGTTCATACCGCCCTGGCCGCCGCCCTGCTGGCCGCCTTGGCCGGGCTTGTTCTGCCCGCCTTGCTGCTGCTGGCCGGGTTTGCTCTGACCGCCCTGCTGCTGTTGGCCGGGCTTGTTCTGGCCGCCCTGTTGCGGGTTGCTCTGGCTCTGTTGGTCGCGCTGCGGATTGTTTTGCTCGTTCGCCATCGGGACGTTCTCCGTTATTTTGAGGGGTTTAGATGCGCATGCGAACCCCGCCCAGTGTTACAACCGGCAGGGCAAGCGAAGGTTCCCCGGCATCCACGGGTTCCCCAGACCAACTGATTGAAATTTCGAGGAGAATTGTCGGGATTGCTACAAAATGTCGGGCAGCCGACGCTGGAACCCAGCTAGACCGGCTTATAGGCCCGGTCGTGATAAACCAGCGCGGGGCTGGCCGGTCCGAGCCGCACCGCCTCGACCGCGCCGAAGACGACATTGTGCGAGGCCATGACCTTGGTCTCGATGGTGCGGCAGTCGAAGGCGACCACGGCGGAGCTTAGCACCGGCGACCCGGTCTTGAGCGTGATCCATTCGCCTTGTGTAAAGCGCTCGTGCAGATGCACCCCACTTCGTCCCGCGAACAGATCGGCAAGCTTCTCTTCGCTGGCCGGAAGTGTGTTGATACAAAAGACGCCGTTTTGCGCCAGCACCGGCGCCGAATTGCTGCGGCGGTTGAGACAAACAAGAAGCATCGCCGGAGTATCTGAGACCGAGCAAACGGCGGTTGCGGTAAAACCGCTTTTGCCGCCGGGACCCGCGGTCGTGACGACATGCACGGCGGCGCCAAGCCGCGTCATCGCTTCGCGGAATACCAACGGCTCGACAGTCGCGATGGGACCGGGCGCGACCGCGGTGAAAGCGCCGTCCATTGCATCGTCGGGCCGTTGTTCGATCCAGCTCATCTTTCTCCGAGCGCCTCGTCATCGTCCGCGAAGGCGGATGATCCAGTATCCACCGCATTCGAATATTTAAGCAATAAGCGTCAGCGCATACTGGATGCCCCGGCATCGCGGAGCATGACTAAAAATCACTCCGCCGCGCGAAGCTCCTCCGGCAAACCCGGATAGGCGACATCGTCTGGATTAAGCCACGTCGCACCGGTCCAGCCGTTTTCATCGTATTCGGCCATGCATTGATCGGCCAGCGCCGTCATCTGCGCCATGGTTCCGGACGCGCGCGCGTTCCACAGTGCCTGGATGCGGATATCCTCGTGATTGCCGGCGTAATTGCGCTCGTAGAGCTCGTGGCGGCCGCCGAATTCGGTGCCGATGGCGTCCCACAGGAGCTTCATGATCTTGATGCGCTCCTTGTAATCGATGCCGTAGGAGCCGCGCACGTAGCGCGCCAGATAACGGTCGATTGCGGGGTTTTTGAAATCCTTGGTTGAGGACGGCAAATAAATCAGCGATGAGGCGACGATCTTGTCGACGATCTCTTTGACGCGCCCATAAGCGTCGCCGGCGAACACACGATAGCTCGAGCCCGACTGCAGGTTAGGCAGCACCGCGCCATTGACCCACGGCGTCGGATCCATCGCCATGGCATCGGTCAAGGCCCAGAACAGATTGCGCCAGGCGATCACCTCGCCGAGCATGGCCTGATTGCCGCGAAACTCGTCGGAGCCGGCGGCGTGCAAAGCCTTGGCGAGGACGCCGGCGAGGAAATCGAGTTTCACTGCAAGACGCGTGCAGCCCTGGAACTGATAGCCGGCGAGAAATCCTGACTGCGGAAAGAAGATCTTCAGTTTTTCAAGATCGCGATGCAGCAGCACGTCCTCCCAGGGAATGAAGACGTTATCGAAAACGAAGATCGCATCGTTCTCGTCGAATCGCGACGACAACGGGTAGTCGAACGGCGTGCCCATCACGCTCGCCGTCATCTCATAGGAGGTCCGGCAGAACAGTTTCACGCCCGGCGCATTCATCGGCGCGATGAACATCACCGCCAGATCGGTGTCGTGCAGCGGCACCGCCGCATTCTGGCCGAGAAAATTGTAATGCGTCAGCGCCGAGGCGGTCGCCACCACTTTGGCGCCAGAGATATAGATGCCGGCGTCGGTGTCTTTTTGGATGGTTATGAACACGTCCTTGACCTGGTCGACGGGTTTCGAGCGGTCGACCGGCGGATTGACGATGGCGTGATTCATAAACAGCACGTTCTCCTGCGCGCGGCGGTACCATCGCTTGGCGTTGTCGGAAAACTTGCCGTAGAAATCGTAATTGGCGCCGAGCGTGTTCATCAGCGACGCCTTGTAGTCCGGCGAGCGGCCCATCCAGCCGTAGGACATGCGCGCCCACAGCGCGATGGCATCGCGCTGTGCAACCAGATCCTCGCGCGAACGCGCTGCGCGGAAGAATTTATGGGTGAAACCCGACGAGCCGGTGTCGGTCGGGCAAGTCAGCGCGCTCTTGGTCTTGTCGTCGTGGAGCGCATCGTAGAGCCGGGCAATCGAGCGCGCGGCGTTACGGAACGCCGGGTGCGTGGTAACGTCCTTGACGCGCTCGCCATAGACATAGACTTCGCGGCCGTCGCGCAGACTTTCGAGATATTCAGCCCCGGTGAACGGTCGGCCCTTCTCGGCGATGGCGTCCTCGGATTTGACCCGGTCCATCGGGGGCTCCCTGGTTTAATTGGCAAATCTCGCGGCCTTGGCGTAGCCCGCGCGCGAGGTGACGGCAATACCGCAAGCCTGGCGTATCGCCGTGGTGCTGCGGCACAGAGCCCGCGACGTTGCCGCGCCGCGGCACCCCTGTTAAGCCTTAAACGGTTGTCGGCCGGGCAGCCATGCGGAGGGCCACAGGACGCATGGACGTCTTTATCCAACAGCTCATCAACGGCATCACGCTCGGCTCGATCTACGGGCTGATCGCGATCGGCTATACGATGGTGTTCGGCATAATCGGCATGGTGAACTTCGCCCATGGCGACGTGTTCATGGTGTCCGCCTTCATTGCGTTGATCGCCTTCCTCATCCTAACCACCTGGCTCGGCATTTCGTCGGTTGTCTTGGCGTTATTGATCGTGCTGGTCGTGGCGATGCTGTTCACCTCATTGGTCAACTGGGTGATCGAGCGGGTCGCCTACCGGCCGTTGCGCGGCTCGTTTCGCCTCGCGCCGCTGATTTCGGCGATCGGCATGTCGATCTTTCTGTCGAATTTCGTCCAGGTCACGCAGGGGCCGCGCAATAAATCGATCCCGCCGATGATCAGCGGCGAATTCGTGCTGTTCACCCACAACAATTATCCGGTCACGCTGTCGTACAAGCAGCTCATCATATGGGGCGTTACCGCGGTGCTGCTGCTGGCGTTCTGGTATCTGGTCGCCAAGACCAAGCTCGGCCGCGCGCAGCGCGCTTGCGAGCAAGACCAGAAGATGGCGGCTCTGGTCGGCGTCAATGTCGACCGCACCATCGCCACCACTTTCGTCATCGCCGCGGCGCTCGCCGCTGTCGCCGGCACGATGTATCTGATGTATTATGGCGTCGTCACCTTCTCCGACGGTTTTGTGCCGGGCGTAAAAGCCTTTACCGCGGCTGTGCTCGGCGGCATTGGCTCGTTGCCCGGCGCCGTGATCGGCGGGCTATTGATCGGGCTGATCGAAACTATGTGGTCGGCCTATTTCTCCATCGACTATAAAGACGTCGCAGCCTTTTCCATTCTGGCGATCACGCTGATCTTCCTGCCGCAGGGGCTGTTCGGCCGTCCGGACGTCGAGAAGGTCTAAGGTGTCGGCGCTCGCCAAATCCGCCGGCGATGATCCGCGCGGGGCGCGCCCCGCGCTCTCCCAAGCCAGCGTCGATACGATAACGGCGTTGCGTGACGCCGCGATCACCGCCGCCATCGCGTTCGCTCTATTCCTGCCGCTGATCGGTTTTCAAACCACGGTCAACGGCGAGAACGCGCTGATCCTGACCACGCGCTGGCCGCTATTGTTCGCCGTCGTCGGCGTCGTCGGCGTCGGCCGCTTCGGCTATGCGCTCTTGCTCGAACCGCGGCTGCGCCAGCGCGCCACGCGGCCGGTGTCGACGACACGGCCGGCGTGGCGCAACTTCGTCAGCCAATGGTTCGTTCCTTTCGGGATTGCCTTTGTCATCGCTTATCCCGCGCTGGTGCTCGTCACCGCCGGCTCTTCCCGCAGCGTGAAATGGATCGACAATTTCGGTATCCAGATTCTGATCTATGTGATGCTGGGGTGGGGTTTGAACATCGTGGTCGGGCTCGCCGGTCTCCTCGACCTGGGCTACGTGGCGTTCTATGCGGTCGGCGCTTACTCCTATGCGCTGCTTGCCAAGACGCTCGGTCTGTCATTCTGGGTGCTGCTTCCGGTCTCCGGCATCCTCGCCTCGTTCTGGGGCGTTCTGCTCGGCTTTCCGGTATTGCGGTTGCGCGGCGATTATCTTGCCATCGTCACGCTTGCATTCGGCGAGATCATTCGCATGGTGATCATCAATTTCACGGCGCTCACCAACGGCTATGCCGGCATCGGCGGCATCCCGCGGCCGTCATTTTTCGGTATTCCGTTCAACGCCGACGACAACGGCTTTGCCGCCGTGTTTGGATTGCCGTTCGGCCCGGTCTATCGCGTCATCTTTCTCTATTACGTTATTCTGGCACTGGCGTTGTTGACCGCCTTCGTCACCGTGCGGCTGCGGCGGCTGCCGGTCGGCCGCGCCTGGGAGGCCTTGCGCGAGGACGAGATCGCCTGCCGCTCGCTCGGCATCAACACCACCAATACCAAGCTCACCGCCTTTGCCATGGGCGCCATGTTCGCCGGCTTTGCCGGCTCGTTCTTCGCCACCCGGCAGGGTTTCATCTCACCGGAGTCCTTCACCTTCCTGGAATCGGCGACCATCCTGTCGATCGTGGTGTTGGGCGGCATGGGCAGCCAGGTCGGCGTCGCCATCGCCGCCATCGTCATGATCGGCGGCACCGAGATCATGCGCGATCTCGATTTCCTCAAGAAGATTTTCGGTCCAACTTTCGATCCGACGCAGTACCGCATGCTCATCTTCGGCTTCGCCATGGTGCTGATCATGGTTTGGCGGCCGCGCGGGCTGATCTCGACGAGGGAACCCTCGGTGTTCCTCAAAGAACGCAAGAGCATCGCCGCCGACCTGGTTAAGGAAGGCCACGGTTAGGCCATGAGCCACCAAGAGGCGGCAAGCGCGGCAGGCACTTTGCTCCGTGTCGAGCATTTGACCATGCGTTTCGGCGGCTTGCTTGCGATCGATGATCTCAGCTTCGACGTCGGCCAAGGCAGCATCACCGCGCTAATCGGACCGAACGGCGCCGGCAAAACCACGGTGTTCAACTGCATCACCGGCTTTTACAAGCCGAGCAGCGGACGGCTGGCGCTTCGCCACGGCGACAGCGCGGTATGGAACGAGCTCACGGCAGTCACCGATTCCGGCGCCAGAAGCGTTACCGCCAAAAACGGCGCGCTTTATCTGTTGGAGCGCATGCCGGATTATCTGGTAGCGCAGCGCGCCCGCGTCGCCCGCACCTTCCAGAACATCCGGCTATTTCCCGGCATGACAGTTTTGGAAAACCTCTTGGTGGCCCAGCACAACAGGCTGATGCTTGCCTCCGGCTATACCCTTCTCGGTGTGGTCGGCTTTCCCTCCTACGCGCGCGCCGAGCGGGCGGCAATCGACACGGCGCGCGCATGGCTCGACCGCATTGGGCTTACCGCACGCGCCGACGATCCGGCGGGCGACCTGCCCTATGGCGCGCAGCGGCGGCTCGAAATCGCCCGCGCTATGTGCACCGACCCGGTGCTGCTCTGCCTCGACGAGCCGGCCGCTGGGCTCAATCCGCGCGAGAGCGCCGAACTCAACGCCCTACTTCTTGCCATCCGCAACGAGTTCCACATCGCCGTGCTGCTGATCGAGCACGACATGACCGTGGTGATGGAGATTTCCGATCATATCGTCGTGCTCGATTACGGCGTGAAGATCGCCGATGGCGCACCGGACGCCGTGCGCAACGACGACAAGGTCATTGCCGCTTATCTCGGCGTCGCCGAAGACCAGGTCGGCGAAGCCGAGGCCGAGGTCGGGCTATGAGCGCGCTACTTTCCGTTCGCGGCGTCAAGACGTACTACGGCCGGGTCATGGCGCTCAAAGGCGTCGACCTCGACGTCAATGACGGCGAAATCGTCACGCTGATCGGCGCCAATGGCGCCGGCAAGTCGACTTTGATGATGACGATCTGCGGCAATCCGCGCGCGCGGGAAGGCTCAATTCACTTTGCCGAACACGACATTACCACGCTGCCGACACATGAGATCGCCAAGCTGCGCATTGCCCAGGCGCCCGAGGGCCGTCGCATTTTTCCGCGCATGACGGTGTTGGAGAATCTGCAGATGGGAGCCACCACCGCGGAGGCCGCCACATTCGATCAAGACCTCGAACGCGTCGTCACGCTGTTTCCGCGCCTCAAGCAGCGCCTCGCCCAGCGCGGCGGCACGCTGTCCGGCGGCGAACAGCAGATGCTGGCGATCGCGCGCGCGCTGATGAGCCGGCCGCGGCTCCTTCTGCTCGACGAGCCGTCGCTCGGGCTGGCGCCACTCATCGTGCGGCAAATTTTCGACGCCATCAAAACGCTCAACCGCGACGAGGGCTTGACCGTGTTCCTGGTCGAACAAAACGCTTTCCATGCGCTCCGCCTCGCTCACCGCGGCTATGTCATGGTCAACGGGCTCATCACGCTGTCGGGCTCAGGCCGCGAGCTATTGGAACGGCCAGAAATCAAATCCGCCTATCTCGAAGGCGGTCGGTAGTTTTCGGAAAACGCATATGGACAGCACCGCCTCTTCAATAACCGGCCTGTTCTACGAAGATGGCTCCCTCGGCGTATTCGTCTTGGTCACGGTCGTCCTCGGTGGCGGGGCGGCGTGGCTCGCCGGCCGTGCGGTCGCCATGACATGGCGGCCGTGGTGGCAGGTGGTGTCCTATGGGCTGATCCTGGGGCTGGCCGTGCGCTTCATCCATTTCAGCCTGTTCAACGGCACACTGCTGTCGCTGCATTATTATCTGATCGACAGCGCGTTCTGCATGGCGTTCGGATTTCTCGGCTTCCGCCTCGCCCGCGCCGGCCAAATGGTCGCGCAATATCATTGGCTCAACGCACCGGCCGGTCCGTTGCGCTGGCGCCGCAAGCCGCGCTGACGTAATGTTGCGTTCATGGAACGACCGCCGGCCCCGAAGGAGAATGAGCCATGAATAAGATCACCACGCTGGGTCTTAGCCTGAGCTTCGCGATTGCCATTGCCGGTTTGACGTCGGGAAGCGCCGCCGCGCAGGTCAAGTTCGGCGTCGCCGGCCCGATCACCGGGGCCAATGCGGCCACCGGCGCTCAGATGAAGAACGGCGTCGATCAGGCCGCCGCCGACATCAACAAAGCGGGCGGCATTCTCGGCCAGAAGATCAATGTGCAATACGGCGATGACGTTTCCGACCCCAAGCAGGGCGTGTCCGTCGCCAACGATTTCGCCGGTGACGGCGTCAAATTCGTCATCGGCAATTACAATTCCGGCGTCACCATCCCGTCCTCGGAAGTCTATCAGGAGAGCGGCATCCTCGAGATCACGCCGGCTTCGACCAATCCGACGGTCACCGAGCGCGGCATGTGGAACATCTTCCGCGTTTGCGGCCGTGACGATCAGCAGGGCCGGGTCGCCGGCAATTACATCCTCAAGAATTTCAAAGGAAAGCGTATCGCCTTCGTCAACGACAAGACCACCTACGGCAAGGGCCTTGCCGACGAGACGCTCAAGACGATCAAAGCCGGCGGCATGGACTCCGTGCTCTACGAGGGGATCAATACCGGCGAGAAGGATTATTCGGCGCTGGTCTCCAAGATCAAGCAATCGCGCGCCGACCTGGTTTATTTCGGCGGCCTCTACACTGAGGCCGGACTGATCGTGCGCCAGATGCGCGACCAGGGCGTCACCGCGCCCTTGATGGGCGGCGACGGCATCACCTCCGACGAATTCGCGTCGGTCGGCGGTCCCGGCGTCGTCGGCTCGCTGATGACCTATGGGCCCGACCCGCGCAACCGCCCGGAGGCGAAGGCCGTGGTGGCGGAATTCCGCGCCAAGAATTTCGAGCCGGAGGCCTATACGCTCTACAGCTACGCCGCCGTGCAGATCATCGCGCAGGCGGCGACGGCGGCCAATTCGCTCGATCCGAAAAAGGTCGCCGACAAAATGCACTCCGGCATGAGTTTCAAGACCGTGATCGGCGATATCTCCTATGACAAGAAGGGCGATATCACGCGGCTCGATTACGTCGTCTATCGCTGGGTGAAGCAGCCCGACGGCAAGATCACTTACGTCGAATTGCCTGGTGCGACGACGAACTGATCAGCCGATCTTCCCGAGCACCGGAAACGTATCCAACAGCCAGAAGCTGACCTGCCCGACCGTGCCGGTCAGGAAGGCAATGCCGGTGAGCACCAGAAGACCGCCCATCGCTTTCTCGACCAACCCGAGATGGGCGCGGAAGCGGGCGAGGAAGGCTGCGAACGGCTCGACCGCCAGCGCCGCGATCAAAAACGGCACGCCGAGCCCAAGCGAATAGACGGCGAGCAGACCCGCGCCCTTGGCGAGCGTCGTCTCCGAGGCGGCCACCGCGAGGATGGCGGCGAGGATGGGCCCGATGCACGGCGTCCAGCCCAGCGCGAAAGCAAAACCCATCAGATAAGCGCCCCACAGCCCGACCGGCTTCGCCATTTCGAGACGTTTCTCGCGCATCAACCAAGCGATCGGCGTCAGTCCGAGGAAATGCAGGCCCATTACGATGATGCCGACACCGGCCATTATCGAAAGCGGTCCTGCATAGACCCGCAACAAGCCACCGATGGCGCTGGCGCTGGCGCCAAGTGCAACGAATACGGTGGAGAAGCCGAGGACGAACAGGATCGCGGCGGCGATCGTCCGGCGCCGCACCTGCGGCTGGCTCTCGGCGTCGGCAAAACGCTCCAGCGAGGTGCCGGTGAGGTAGACGAGGTAAGGCGGCACCAGCGGCAAGACGCAGGGCGACAGGAAGCTCAGCATGCCGGCAACGAGCGCGGCGACGACGGTGACATTCATGGCGGATCAATGCACCGAGCCGAGCGACGTTTGCAAGGAGGGGTCTGTGCTCCCTCTCCTCGCGTGCGGGGAGAGGGTTGGGGTGAGGGGGCGGCTCCGCTAGGCTCAGAATCGTGGAGAGGCCCCTCACCCTCGCTCGCTGCGCTCACTCGACCTCTCCCCGCGCAGCGGGGAGAGGTTATTCATGCGCAATCTGATCACCGACGTGCCTGGGCTCAAAGTCGGCCATGCCGAGGATGCCCGTCTCGGCTCTGGGTCGACTGTTGTCATTTTCGACGAACCCGCGGTGGCCTCGATCGATGTGCGCGGCGGCGGGCCGGGTACGCGCGAAACCGCGCTCCTTGACCCGGCGCAAACGGTGGAAGGCATCGACGCCATTGCCTTGTCGGGCGGCTCGGCCTTCGGCCTCGATGCCGCATCGGGCGCCCAGGCGTGGCTGCGCGAACAGGGGCGCGGCTTTGCAGTACGCACCGCCAAAGTTCCGATCGTTCCCGCGGCCATCCTGTTCGACCTGTTGAGCGGGGGCGACAAAAACTGGGGGCGTTTTCCGCCTTATCGTGAACTCGGTTACGCGGCGACGGCGAGCGCCGCCGTCGATTTTGCCCTCGGCAGCTTCGGCGCCGGCACTGGCGCGACCACGGTCAATTGCAAAGGCGGTATTGGCTCCGCATCGGCGCAAAGCCCCGAGGGCTTCATCATCGGCGCGCTCGCGGCGGTAAACGCTGCGGGCAGCGTCACGGTCGGAAGCGGTCCGTGGTTCTGGGCTGCGCCATTCGAGGTCAATGGCGAATATGGCGGCCGCGGCCTGCCCAATCCATTTCCGCCGCAGGCGCTCGATCCGCTGACCAAGGGCGGCGCGCGCCAAAACACAACGCTCATTATCGTCGCCACCGATGCGGTTTTAACCAAGGCGCAGGCGAAGCGGCTTGCGGTGATGGCGCAATCGGGCCTGTCGCGCGCGATCTATCCGGTTCACACCCCGCTCGACGGCGATGTCGTGTTCACGGCTTCGACCGGGCGTCGGCCGCTTGCCGACGCGATGCATGGCCTGACCGCGCTCGGCGTACTTGCCGCCAATGTCACAGCCCGCGCCATCGCCCGCGGGGTTTTTGCGGCCGCCACGCTGCCACCGGCCGGTTCGATGCCGAGTTGGCAGGATCAATTCGGTCGTTAGTTCAACGCATTCATCGGCGTTGTAGATCTTAACGCTGGGGTGGAAACCACGACCATATTCTCCACCAGGCAAATCTCGGTTTTTGTTGACTCGCCCGATGTTTGCGCCTTCACTTCCCGGCGGGTGGTATTGTGGCTTTGTTGCGGAGGATCCGATGCGCGTCGTGGCGATTATATTTGCGGCGTTGCTCACACTAGGTCTCGCGGCGTTCGGCGTCGTGGCCGCACAGAAACCGTCAGATACAGGCTCGCTCATCGCACTCGCCGAGCATTTTTTGTCGCCGGCGCAGGCGGCCAAGGCACCGGCCGTGGCTGGCGCTCAGGCCAATCAAACACAAGCCGCTCAGGTTTCCCCGGCAGAGGCTTCCGTCATCAACGTTTCGCAAGTCACCGGCGCGGCGCAACCCGCTACCGCGCCTGCCAAGCTCGTGATTGCCCAGAATTCCGCCGCGGCCGCACCCGCCCCGCCGGCGCCGACCCCTGCCCCCGCGAACGCAGGCACCTCGCTCTGGCCCACCACTTTGCCTCAGTGCAGCAATCCCGACGCGCTTGGCATGTCGCGGATCGTTCAGATCGACACCACCGGCGGCCCGGCGTTCGGCACCGAGCATTTCAAGCAATATGACTTCCTGCATGAGAAGGAAGTCGTGCTGACCTTCGATGACGGCCCATGGCCGGAAAACACCCCGATGGTGCTAAAGGCGCTGCAGGACAATTGCGTGCGCGCGACGTTCTTCGAAATCGGCGAACATGCCACCTGGGCCCCGCAATTGACCAAGGCGCTAGTCGATGCCGGCATGACGGTCGGCAGCCACACCTGGTCGCACAAGGATTTGGCGAAGAACCCGTACGCCAAGGATATTGAACAGGCCAAGCAAGAAATCGAAATGGGCGTCAGCGCCGTGCACATGGCGGCAGCGGGCGGCCCGGTGGCGCCGTTTTTCCGCTTCCCCGATCTGCAGATGCCGGCCGACTTGATCGCTTATCTCGGCACCCGCAACATCGCGACCTTCTCGACCGACATCGACACCTTCGATTTCAAGATTCACAAGCCCGAGGACGTGGTCAAATCGGTGATGACCAAGCTTGCCAAGAACGGCAAGGGCATCCTGCTGATGCATGATTTCCAGCACGGCACCGCCGAAGCGATGCCCGAGATCCTGCACCAGCTCCACCTCGCCGGTTACAAGGTGGTGGGTTTGGTGCCAAAGTTCGCCGTGACAACGATTCCGAAATACGACGACATGGTCCGCGCCAGCGACAAATACTCGTCAAGCAACAATACGCGGCCTGAAAACAGCGTCATCAAGACGATCAGCGAGTAATCGTCATTGCGAGCAAAGCGAAGCAATCCAGCGCTGAAGCGTGGATTGCTCCGTCGCTTTGCTCCTCGCAATGACGGCTACTTGGCGAATCTGTCCGCCGCATAAGGCTGCGGATCGCAGAACGGCGGTGCGCCGGTCATCATCTCGGCAAGAAGCCGCCCGGTCACGGGACCGAGCGTCAGCCCCCAATGCCCATGCCCGCCGGCGAGCCACACGCCGCGAAGCTTCGGCGCGCGGCCGATGACCGGGCGGGAATCGGCAAAGCAAGGCCGTGAGCCGAGCCAGGTGTTTGCTCCAAAAGCCTGCGTCTCGACGGCATCGCCAAGCGCGAACAGCTCGCGGGCCGCCGGCATCAGTCGCCCGAACTGAACCGGCGTCGGCGCCGCGTCGCGGGCGGCGAACTCCGCCCCGGTGGTGAGCCGGATGCCCTGCTCCATCGGCGTGAGGCAATAACCGTTCTCGGCGTCGAGGATCGGCCGGGCGAGAGCGGCGTTGCCCTGCGGCCGGAAGTGGCGGTGATAGCCGCGCTTCGCCGCGAGCGGCAATTTGAGCCCCAGCGGATCGAGCACATCCGGCAACCAAGGCCCGAGCGCTAGGACAACATCACCGGCATCGAGCGGCCCGAATGCAGTCTCGACCCGCCAATGCGGATGCGCGCGATGCAGCGTGCGCGCGTCGCCGTTGAACGACAATCCACCGAGCGCGGCGAAACGCGCGGCATAGGCGCGGGTCACCGCGAGCGGATTGCTGATACTGACCGCGCCGGTCCAATGTACGGCGTGGCGGAAAACCGGACGCAGCGAGGGCTCAAGCACGCGCGCCGCCTCGCCGTCCATTGCGACATTGGCGATGCCGAGATCCTTGGCGAGATCGAGCTCGCGCCGCACGCCGGCAAAGCTGCGCCCGCTGCGATAGAGCTTCAGCCAACCGGTGCAGCGGAAATATTTCTCGGCACCCGCTTCGCTCGCAAGCACATCGTGCTCGGTCACCGCTTGGGCGAACAAAGGCCGCATACGTTGCGCCGTGTCGACCAGACGTTCGGGGCGCGAGGCGGCGCGGAAGGCAAGAAGCCACGGCACGACCCTCGGCAGGAAGGTCAGGTGATAATTGGCTTGCGGCGAGCGCTTGAGCGCAATGCGCAGAAGCTCGGCCCAGTCGGACGGAAAAGCCGCGGGGAACAGCGTGTTGCCTTCGATGATCCCCGTATTGCCGTAGGAGGTCCCCTCGCCCGCCCCACCGCGGTCGACCAGCGCCACCGATAATCCGCGCTTGAGCAGATAGATCGCGACCGACGTGCCGACGATCCCCGCTCCCAGCACAATGACATCGGTACGCGCCACAAAGCCTCCGTTTCCGTAAGAGGTGCGAATGTGGCGAGCCCGACGCGGCCGGGCAAGGGCGCGGCGGGTGTCCCGCCGGTTTTCGCGCGTTGCCCCACGGGATATGACGTGTTAGGCGAACCCGTAATCCAGGAGCTCAAGGTGGCGCGCCCACTCATCATCGCCCCGTCGATCCTCGCCGCCGATTTCGCGAAATTGGGCGAAGAGGTGCGCGCGGTCGACGCCGCCGGCGCCGACTGGATCCATGTCGACGTCATGGATGGCCATTTCGTGCCCAACATCTCCTTCGGACCGGACATCGTCAAAGCGATTCGGCCCTACACCAAAAAACCGCTCGACGTGCACCTGATGATCGCGCCTTGCGATGCTTATTTGGAAGCCTTCGCCAAGGCTGGCGCCGATCACATCACCGTGCACGTCGAAGCGGGTCCCCACATTCATCGCTCGCTGCAAGCCATCCGCGCGCTCGGCAAGAAAGCCGGCGTTACGCTCAATCCCGGTACCTCCGAGACCACGATCGAGCACGTCGTCGATCTCGTCGATCTTATTCTGGTGATGTCGGTCAATCCCGGCTTCGGCGGCCAGAAATTCATCGCCGACGCCCTCAACAAGGTTCGCAATTTGCGCGCCATGGCCGGCGCGCGCCCGATCGACATCGAGATTGACGGCGGCATCTCGCCTGAGATTGCGCCAGAGGTCGCGCGCGCCGGCGCCAATGCCTTTGTCGCCGGTTCGGCGGTGTTCAAGGACCGCACGCCGGAGAGCTATCGCGCCAATATCGCGGCGATCCGCCAGGCGGCGGCGCTGGTCCGCGGGGAGGTCGCCTGATGGGAGTACTGGTCGACGGCCAATGGCGCGACGAGGATTTGCCGGCCGAAACCGGCAGGGCCGGCAATTTCCAGCGCATCGACAGCGTGTTCCGTGATCGCATCACGGCGGACGGTTCGTCGGGCTTTCCTGCGGAAGCCGGGCGCTACCACCTTTATGTCGCCTATACCTGCCCGTGGGCGCATCGCACGCAGATTTATCTGGCGCTGAAAAAGCTTACCGGCGCGATCAGCGTGTCGATCGCGGTTCCGGGGTTGCGGACGCAAGGCTGGACCTTCGAGGACAATCCCGCCTTCCCGGATTGCACGCCCGATCGCGTCAACGGTTTCCACTTTCTGCATGAGGCCTACGCCGCGAGCGATCCGCACTACACCGGCAAGGTCACGGTGCCAACGCTGTGGGACAAGAAGACCAAGCGGATCGTCAATAACGAGTCCTCCGAAATCATCCGCATGCTCAATTCGGAGTTCGGCGGCATTGGCGCCGATCCGACGGATTTTTATCCAAAGCCGCTGCGCGAAGAGATCGACCGCATCAATGCGCAGGTCTATGCCAGCGTGAATAATGGCGTTTACCGCTGCGGTTTTGCCAAATCGCAGGCCGCCTATGACGAGGCCTATGACGCGCTGTTCGCCGCCCTCGATGAGATCGAGGCGCGGCTCGGCCGTCAGCGCTATCTAGTCGGCAACCGCATCACCGAGGCGGATTGGCGGCTGTTCCCGACGCTGGTGCGCTTCGACGTTGCCTATTTCTCGCTATTCAAGTGCAACAGAAACCGCGTCGCCGATTTCCCGAACCTGTTGAACTATATGCGCGAGCTCTACGCTGTGCCCGGCATCGCCGAGACGGTGAAACCGCGCTATTACGTGATCGGCTATTATTCGATCGCGCGCGTCAATCCGACCGGAATCATCCCCAAGGGCACGCCGGTCGATTACCGGCAACCGCACGACCGCGCGCGGTTTGCGGCCTGACGACACGTTAGTTCCGGCGCGGTTGCGCGCTGGCACTCTTCGCCTGCTGGATGATCTCATAGACGCTGCGCACGTTCTCGATCATCTCGAAAGCCGACTGCGAAGGCATTCCGAACGACCAAGGATTACGCTGGTTGCCCCAGCCATAGGGCACCGGGCCGAAGTAAATTGTCCCGCTTTGGTCGGCCTTCTCGTTTAGCGCGATCTCCGGCGTCGATTGCAGATCGATCGATCTGACGTTCCTGCTGAAAAGTCCGGAGACGATAATCGCCCGTCGGCTCGTCACCGCGTATTCGGTATTCGCCCGCATTTTCGCGTCAACGAAGAACCGGCCAAAAACCATATACAATCCCATCAGAACAAACGGAATCCCGAATAATGGAAAAAGCAACGCGGCGGGATTTTTCTTTAAGGCCTGTAGGGCGCCGTATTCCCAAAAGATGGCAAACCCACCCCAGAACAGGCTGAAGGGGATGAGATAGCCGTCATTGGGCCGCAATTTGATCCCGCTTTGCGGCGCTCCCTTCCACAACAAGCGCTCGTCGCTGCCGAGCTCTCGTTCAATCGACGACCCGTAGTAAAGCGACATGCCGACCTTCGTTCTTGCACGGGTCAATAAAGTACCGCGGCCCTCGCTATCCATCATCGCACGACACAGCGCAATTGTTGAGCATGAAGCGATCTGCTACAGCGCAGGCATGGCTCGAGGTGTGCGATGATACCGCGATATTCTAGACCCCAAATGGCGGCGATCTGGACGCCGGAGACGCGGTTTCGCATCTGGTTCGAGATCGAGGCGCATGCCGCCAGCGCCATGGCCGAACTCGGCATGATCCCGAAGTCGGCGGCCAAAACCATCTGGGAGAAAGGCCAAGCGGCGGCCTTCGATACCGCGCGCATCGACGAGATCGAGCGCGAGGTCAAGCACGACGTCGTCGCCTTCCTCACCCATCTCGCCGAGATTGTCGGCCCCGATGCGCGCTTCGTGCATCTCGGCATGACCTCGTCCGACGTCCTCGACACCTGCCTCAACGTGCAGCTCGTTCGCGCCGCCGATATTCTCCTTGCCGACGTCGACGCGCTCCTGGTGGCGCTGGAGCGGCGCGCCCGCGAATACAAATTCACGCCGACCATCGGCCGCTCGCACGGTATCCATGCCGAGCCGACCACGTTCGGGCTCAAACTCGCGGTGGCCTTTGCCGAATTCTCCCGCGCCCGGGCGCGCCTCGAATTGGCGCGCAAGGAAGTCGCGACCTGCGCGATCTCCGGCGCGGTCGGCACCTTTGCGCAGGTCGATCCGCGGGTCGAAGCCTATGTGGCGAAAAAAATGGGCCTCGTGGTCGAGCCGATCTCGACCCAAATCATTCCGCGGGACCGCCATGCCATGTATTTCGCCACGCTCGGCGTGGTCGCCGCATCGATCGAACGGCTCGCCACCGAAATCCGCCACTTGCAGCGCACCGAAGTGTTGGAGGCGGAAGAGTTCTTCTCCGAAGGGCAAAAAGGCTCTTCCGCCATGCCGCACAAACGCAATCCTGTGCTGTCGGAGAATCTTGTCGGGCTGGCACGGATGGCGCGTGCGTATGTCGTGCCGGCGCTGGAAAATGTCGCGCTGTGGCACGAACGTGACATTTCCCATTCGTCCGTCGAGCGCATGATCGGCCCCGACGCGACGGTGACGCTCGATTTCGCGCTGGCCCGCCTTGCCGGCGTCATCGACAAGCTCATCGTCTATCCCGAAAATATGCGAAAGAACCTCGACCGGCTCGGAGGGCTGGTGCACTCGCAGCGCGTTCTCTTGGCGCTGGCGCAAAAAGGCGTGGCGCGCGAGGACGCCTATCGGCTGGTGCAGCGCAACGCCATGAAAGCGTGGGCCGGCGAAGGCGATTTTCTGGCTCTGCTCAATGCCGACCCAGACGTGCGCAAGCATTTGAGCGAAGCGGAACTGAAAGCCAATTTCGATCTCGATTTCCACATGGCGCAAGTCGACACGATCTTCGCCCGGGTGTTCGGCCGGCCCTGACGGCGTTAACCATATTCCGGCATTCTGCAGTCATTGCAGGGGTTTCCTCTCCTTGCCCAACTCGATCACCTGACGTAGGTTCGCACAACCGACGGAGGAGAGGGTCATGGGCCGTTTGGTACGCAAGCCAAAACTGCCGCAAGCCGGGACGGCGGAAGCCTCCGACTTTGGCGGCATGTTCCAGACGCGTGCGCAGCCGGTGGCGACTGCCGAGCCCGGCGATGATTATCTGATCCGGTTGGTGAAATACATTCCAGCCGAGATCATCGGCGGCTCGATGCTGGTCAATGCCATTTTGGCGCAAGCCGTAGCCGCCGGCAACGGCACTGCCACCATGGCCGGGCTTTCGGTTACCACCATCGCGGTCTTCGCCCTGCTGGTCGGCTTGATTTTGACGCCGCTGTTCTGCTGGTACGTGCGCGAGGATGGCGACGCCTGGGTGCTCAACGCCGTCGTCTCCACGGTCGCTTTTCCGTTCTGGGCCTATCTGATGGGCGCGGCCGCTTTCGCTAAATTCCACGACGGCGATCTGGCGGTCATCCTGATCTTGACCTTCACCGCGGTCAGCGAACTCGTTGCGCCGGTTACGAAGCAACGCAAGGTGCAAGAACAGAAGAACGCCAATCCGAAAGACGGCCCCCGGCTGGTGGAAAGCCTCACGGCGTAACCCCGGCTGAATTTGCCGACGCCGGCCGGCGCATGGCATATCTTGCGCCATGGCGGCACGCGAAAAAATCCTGATGTTCGATTCCGGTCTCGGTGGCCTCACCGTCTATCGTGAGGTCGCGGCGGCGTGGCCGCAGGCCGATTACATCTATGTCGCCGACGATGCGGCGTTTCCCTACGGCGCGATCGAGGAGAGCGCGCTCGTCGCCCGCGTTGTCGCGTTGATGGGCGAACTGATCGAGGCGCACCGGCCCGATCTCGTTGTCATCCCCTGCAACACCGCCTCCACCATCGTGCTTGCCGATCTGCGCAAGACATTCTCGCTGCCGTTTGTCGGCACGGTGCCGGCGATCAAACCGGCTTGCGCGAGCTCGGCGACCAAGCGCGTGTCCGTGCTCGGCACCGAGGCGACGGTACGGCGCGAATATACCCGCGCGCTCATTCGCGACTATGCCGGCGATTGTCGGGTCACGTTGGTCGGTTCAAAGCATCTGGCGAGCTACGCCGAGGACGATCTCGCCGGCGTGCCGATCAGCGATGCCGCGCTGCGAAAGGAAATTGCGCCAGCTTTCGTTGACGACGGCAAGCGGACAGACACCGTGGTGCTCGCTTGCACCCATTACCCGCTGCTGATCGAGCGTTTGCGTGATCTTGCCGTCTGGCCCGTCAATTTCATCGACCCGGCGCCGGCGATCGCGCGGCGGGTCGGCGCTCTGCTCGGCCCGGCGACGCTGTCCGGCTCAGCCGGAACAACGACCGCCATTTTTACCTCCGGGCGGCCCCGGCATGCGGTGCTTGCACGGTTTGGCATAGACGTCGCCGAACCGTCCTTGAGCCGCTGACGCTTGCCCGGCTCCGCGGCAGCTCCTGCATCGAATTTCAGCTTAGCTCGCCTTGTTTGCGGGCAGCGTCGCCGCTACGCTGCCGATTGCTAATGCCGGAACACTCATTGGGGGATTGGGACATGAGTACAGCCGTCCTGGCAGAGCCGAAGGCTTGGTATCTCAATCGTTGGAGCCAGCTTATCCTTGGATTGATCGCCATGATGGCGATCTCCAGCCCGCAATATGTGTGGACGTTGTTCACCGGGCCGCTCAACCAAAAACTCGGCACGACGCTCGCGGAATTGCAGTGGACGTTCTCGCTCCTGATCATCCTGCAAACCTGGTGTTCGCCGCTGCAAGCGTATCTCGTCGACCGTTTCGGGCCGCGGCTCTTAATTTCGGTGGGCGCTCTACTGTCGGGCGGCGGCTGGGTTTTGTCGAGCTTTGTCGACAATATCTGGGCGCTTTATTTCACTTACGGCGTCATCTGCGGCTTCGGCACCGGCATCATCTATGTCGGCATTATCGGCCTGATGGTGCGCTGGTTTCCTGATCGGCGCGGACTTGCCACCGGCCTTGCCGCCGCCGGCTACGGCTTCGGCGCGATCTTTACCAGTTTTCCTATCGACAGCATGATCAAGAGTTCGGGCTACGCGCACACGCTCGTGGTTTGGGGAGTCATCCAGGGCGTCATCGGCATTATCGCAGCGCAGTGGCTGCGCGTTCCGCCGGACGGTTGGGTCCCTGCCGGCTATTCGCCCGCGACCGCAACGACCGCCCAGGCCAAGCGCAGCTATACGCCGCGCGAGATGCTGCAAAATCCGATCTTCTGGCTGCTGTTCATTATGATGAGCATGATGTCGACGTCGGGCCTGATGGTCGTTTCCAATGTCGGGCCGTTCGCCAACGAATACAAAGTCTCGCAGACGTTGGTGCTGGGCATGGCGGCACTGCCACTGTCGTTGACACTGTCGCGCTTCACCAACGGCTTGACGCGGCCGTTCTTCGGCTGGGTCTCCGATCATATCGGACGCGAGGCGACGATGGCGATTGCCTTCTCGCTTGAATGCCTCGCCATCCTCGTCTTGTTCGCTTTTATCGACCGCCCCGCCTTGTTCGTTGTGCTGACGGGGTTGGTGTTCTTCGGCTGGGGCGAGATCTTTTCGCTGTTTCCGTCAACCTTGACCGACACCTTTGGGGCAAAGTTCGCGGCGACGAACTACGGCTTTCTTTACATCGCCCAGGGCGTGGGCTCGATCCTCGGCGGACCGGCGGCAGCCTTCCTTAAGCAATCGACCGGAAGCTGGACCGCCGTCTTCATTGTCGTTGCGGTGCTCGATGCGCTGACCGCCCTCCTCGCCATTACTGTGCTCCGACGCATGAGGCAGCAGCACTTCGCCGTCGGCTAAAGACGGACAGCCGCTAACCGCCCTGTTTGACAGTAGGCGGATTTCCTCCTAGATAGCGGCCACTTCGCGGGCCCATTGGGCCCGCGCGGTGTTTCGCGACCCGCGGTTTGAGCCGGCGCTTCGGCTTCGAACCTGTCGGTTCCGGTTACTGCCGGGACAGAAGGAGGGCGCGATCCTCAGCCACGGCATGATCCCGAAAAGTGGTTTTCCGGTTTTTGGACCAGATCATGCCCCAACGCACCAGCGAGGACGCGAATGACCAAGCGCCATGAGGCGAAGTACAAGATCGACCGGCGGATGGGCGAGAACATCTGGGGCCGGCCGAAATCCCCGATCAACAAGCGCGAATATGGCCCCGGCCAGCACGGCCAGCGCCGCAAGGGCAAGCTGTCCGACTATGGCGTGCAGTTGCGCGCCAAGCAGAAGCTTAAGGGCTATTACGCCAATATGTCTGAGCGCCACTTCCATGGCATCTACGACGAGGCCCGGCGGCTCAAAGGCGATACCGGCGCCCACATGATCGCGCTCCTTGAGCGCCGGCTCGACACCGTGATCTATCGTGCCAAATTTGTGCCCACCGTGTTCGCCGCGCGGCAGTTCATCAGTCACGGCCATATCAAGGTGAACGGCAAGCGCGTGACCATCGCAAGCTACCGGGTCAAGGTTGGCGACGAGATCGAGGTTAAGGAGAAGTCGAAGCAGCTCGCTTTGGTGCTCGAAGCCAATGCGCTCGGCGAACGCGACGTGCCGGATTATATCGAGGTCGATCATTCCAAGCAGATGGCGAAGCTTGCCCGCGTGCCGGCGCCGACCGACGTGCCCTACCCAGTGCAGATGGAACCGCACCTCGTCGTCGAATATTACTCGCGCTGATTTTCCGTCATTTCCGGGCGCCGTGAAACGACGAACCCGGAACCCATTGCGGGTTCTGGGTTCCTCGCCGTTGCGTAGCTGCGGAATGAATTACGAGGCTTGCGCGCTTTCCTTGACTGCGACGCCTTTGTCCTTGAGCAGGGACTGCAGCTCGCCGGCCTGGAACATTTCGCGCACGATATCGCAGCCGCCGACGAATTCGCCCTTCACGTAGAGCTGCGGGATGGTCGGCCAGTTCGAATAGGATTTGATGCCGCCGCGCAGCTCGTCGTTTTCCAGAACATTCAATCCCGTATAAGCGACCCCCAGATAGTCGAGAATTTGCACGACCTGGCCGGAAAAGCCGCACATAGGGAACTGCGGTGTGCCCTTCATGAACACGACGACGTCGTTGGCCTTGACCTGGTTGTCGATGAATTGCTCGATGGACATGGAATCACCCTTTGCGGTCTTCGCTGGTGCCGCGGGCAATGTCTCCCGCGCCGAATCTCGCCCTCTACCTCGCAATATATGTACCGCAAAGCGTGCTGGCAAAGCCCATCGTTATCGGATCGGGAGGAAGGAAACCCGGTCGCTGGCCGCGCCTCTCAGCCTTCCGGGATGCCGGTCTGCAGCGCTAGAGCATGCAGCTTGCCGCCCATCTCGGCTTTGAGCGCCTCATAGACGATCTGGTGCTGCTGGACACGGGATTTTCCGCGGAACGATGCGGCGATAACGGTCGCTTTGTAATGATCGCCGTCGCCGGCGAGATCCTGGATCGTCACCGTGGCGTCCGGGATGCGGGCCCGGATCAGCCGCTCGATATCGCTCGCAACCATGGCCATGGGACGTAAAAACCCCGCGCGCCCTCAATATTGCAGGGCTGCAACATTGCACTATGCATAGTCGTATTGTCACTGCATTCTGGCAAAACCGTGTGAATTAAGGGGGGGTCAATGGCTTTCACGGCAGCAGCCACAAGAGCGTCAGCGGTTATCGCCACACTCCTTGGCACCATTCTGCTCAATCCGGCTGCTGCCCAGCAGCCGACTCAGGCGCAGCGCGACGCGATCCGCTCCTCATGCCGCTCCGACTTCATGGCCAACTGTTCCGGCGTGCAGCCGGGCGGCAAAGACGCCCTGGAATGCCTCAAGCGTAACCTCGGCAAGCTTTCCGGCGGCTGCCAGGCTGCAGTCAGCGCGATCTCGCCTGCGCCCGCCGCGGCTGCAGCGCCCGCGCCGCCACCAGCCCCTGCCGCCTCAGCGCCGGCCGCTCCCGTTGCATCGGCGCCAGCGGCCCCGGCCACCAGCAAGCCCCCTCCCGCAAGGCCGGCGCCGATTCCGAAACAAGCGGCCCGGCCTCCGGCCACAGCCGCGCCGGCGGCGCCTGCCGCGGTCGCCGCAGCGCCGGCCGCATCTGCAATTCCGCCCCTCGTGTTACGTCCGATGCTGCCGCGCCGGCGCATTATGATCATGGAGATCTGCCGGGGTGACGCGGAAAGATTATGTTCGGGCCTGCCGCCGATCGGTCCCGCAGTTCTCGACTGCCTCGCGGTCAAGGCCGGGAGCTTGTCTCCCACCTGTTACGAGGCGCTCGCCCGAGTGAGCCGGCCATAACAGGCAGAATTTCCACTCCAGCCTATGTCTGCCCGGCCATATAGGCCGGGAACCAGGCTTCGAAGCGACGCTTGAGCTCGTCGACCGGAAGCGGCCGTTCGCCGTCAATCGCAAGCACGGCGCCGCCGGTCGCGCCGAGCCGCATGAGCGGCAAGCCGGCCGCCTGAGCGCGTTCCATCAGCCCGTAGTGGTCCTTTGCCGTGACGACGTAGCGGGCCTGGTCTTCGCCGAACCAGAAAGCGTGGGACGGGATGCCTGACGGCGCTTCCAAGACTGCGCCGATGCCGGACGCCATCGCCATCTCGGCGAGCGCAATCAAAAGCCCACCGTCGGAAACGTCGTGCACCGCTGTAACCATGCCGCCGCGGATCAAGCTGCGGACGAAATCGCCGTGGCGACGCTCGGCGGCAAGATCGACCGGGGGCGGTGCACCTTCCTCACGCCCGCAAATGTCACGCAGATAGATCGAGCGGCCGAGCCAGCCGTGCGTTTCCCCGATCAACAGGATCGCCTCGCCTTCGGCCTTGAAGGCGAGCGTCATCGATGCGGTGAAGTCGTCGAGGAGCCCGACGCCGCCGATGGTCGGCGTCGGCAGGATCGCGCGCCCATTGGTTTCGTTGTAGAGCGAGACATTGCCGGACACGACCGGGAAATCGAGCGCGCGGCAGGCTTCGCCGATGCCGCGCACGCAACCGACGAACTGGCCCATGGTCTCCGGCCGCTCCGGATTGCCGAAATTGAGGTTGTCGGTGAGCGCCAGCGGCTGCGCGCCGACCGCGGTGAGATTGCGCCAGGCCTCGGCCACCGCCTGCTTGCCGCCGGCGAACGAATCCGCCTCGCAGTAGCGCGGCGTGACATCGGACGTCAGCGCCAGCGCCTTCGGCCCCTCGTTGATGCGCACGACGGCGGCGTCGCCGCCCGGCCGCTGCACGGTATTGCCGAGAATGATGTGATCGTATTGCTCCCAGACCCAGCGCTTCGAGCAGAGGTCCGGCGAGCCGATCAGCTTGTCGAGCGCGTCGGCATTGCGCATCGGTGGCTCGATCGAGGCGGCGTCGATGATCGGAAGCCGCTTGTTCTGAATGAAATGACGCTCGTAAAGCGGCGCCTCGTCACCTAATTCCTTGATTGGCAGGTCGGCCATCACCGCGCCGCCGTGGCGGACGATAAAGCGTTTGGACGGCGTCGTTTCGCCCACAATCGCGAAATCGAGGCCCCATTTGCGGAAGATCGCTTCGGCCTGCTTTTCCTTCTCTGGCTTGAGCACCATGAGCATGCGCTCTTGGCTCTCCGACAGCATCATCTCATAGGCGCTCATGCCGGTCTCGCGGCACGGCACCTTGTCGAGATCGAGGGTGACGCCGAGATCGCCCTTGGCGCCCATTTCCACGGCAGAACATGTCAGGCCTGCGGCGCCCATGTCCTGGATGGCGATGACGCAGCCCTTAGCCATAATTTCGAGACAGGCTTCGAGCAGCAGCTTTTCCGAGAACGGATCGCCGACTTGCACGGTCGGGCGCTTTTCCTCGGCGTCGGCGCCGAATTCCGCGGACGCCATGGTCGCGCCGTGAATGCCGTCGCGGCCGGTTTTCGAACCGAGATAGACAATCGGCATTCCGACGCCGGACGCCGCCGAGTAAAACAGCTTGTCCTTCTCGGCCAAACCGACCGCCATGGCATTGACCAGGATGTTGCCGTCGTAGCGGCGGTCGAACCGCACTTCGCCGCCGACGGTTGGCACGCCGAACGAATTGCCGTAGCCGCCAATGCCAGCGACTACACCGGAAACCAGCGAACGCGTCCGCGGATTTTTTGGATCGCCGAAAGAGAGCGCATTGAGGCAGGCGATCGGCCGCGCGCCCATGGTAAAGACATCGCGCAAAATGCCACCGACGCCGGTCGTGGCGCCCTGATAAGGCTCGATATAGCTCGGGTGATTGTGGCTCTCCATCTTGAACACGACCGCGAGCCCGTCGCCGATGTCGATGACGCCGGCATTCTCACCCGGCCCCTGGATCACGCAACGGCCCGTAGTCGGCAGCGTGCGCAGATGGACTTTCGAAGATTTATACGAGCAGTGCTCGTTCCACATCGCCGAGAAAATGCCGAGCTCGGTGAAGCTCGGCGCACGCCCGATCAGCTTGACGATGCGCTCATACTCGTCCGGCTTGAGGCCGTGCTCGGCGACCAGTTCGGGCGTAATGGCAGGCTCGTTGGAGATCACGGCGACTTTTCATCCGTCATGGCCGGGCTTGTCCCGGCCATCCACGTCTTAAGTCCGGCATGTAAAGTCGTGGATGCCGGGCACAAGGTTTATAGTCGGGCCGGCCAGAGGCCGGACCCGTGTGCCGGGCAGGACGGCGTCAGTCAAGCCGCTTTCGCGAAGTGATCCACAAGCCCCGCGAACAGGCCGCGGCCGTCGGTCCGGCCCATCGCGGCTTCGACGTGGTTTTCCGGATGCGGCATCATGCCCAGCACATTGCCGCGCCCGTTGATGATGCCGGCGATGGCGTTCATAGCGCCGTTGTGGTTCCAGTTCGGGTCGACCATGCCGTCCGGCGAGGAGTAGCGGAAGGCCACCCTGCCCTCGCCTTCCAGCCGCGCAATGGTCTCGCCGTCGGCGATGTAATTGCCCTCGCCATGCGCCACCGGCACGCGGATCACCTGGCCGGCGTTATAGCCGCGCGTAAACGCGGTATCGGAGCGCTCGACCCGCAAATAGACGTCGCGGCAGATGAAGCGAAGTTGCGAATTGCGCATCAGCACGCCGGGCAGCAAGCCGGCCTCGCAGGCGATCTGAAAGCCGTTGCACACCGCCAGCACCAGCCCGCCTTTGGCGGCAAACGCCCGCACCGCATCCATGATCGGCGCGCGCGCCGCGATCGCGCCGCAGCGCAGATAATCGCCATAGGAAAAACCGCCCGGAATGACCACGAGCTCGGTACCGGTCGGCAGCTCGGTATCGGCGTGCCAGACCATGGCCGGTGCCCGACCGGAGATGAGCTTGAGCGCGCGCGCCATGTCGCGCTCGCGGTTGATACCCGGAAAAACGAGGACGGCCGATTTCATCCGGTCACCTCGATCCGGTAGTTCTCGATAACGGTATTGGCGAGCAGCTTCTCCGCAGCCGACTTCAGCGCGGCTTCCGCGCCGGCGCGGTCGGTCCCCTCGATTTCGATGTCGAAGACTTTGCCCTGACGGACGCTGGCGACGCCGCCGACGCCGAGCGATTTCAGGGCGCCCTCGATGGCCTTACCCTGCGGATCGAGGATACCGGACTTCAGCGTGACGGTAACGCGGGCTTTCATGGCCATTCCAATAGGTAGGAATCGCGACGCCCGCAACCAAGCTCCGCGTCAATGCGTCGGTTCGCCCGATTGCTCGAACAGCCGCCCATAGCCGTCCACACGACCGCTTTCGCCGACGAGCCGCATCGCCGCCCAGAACGCGGCCGTCGCCGAGGAGACGACGGGAATGCCGTGGCTCGCCTCGAGCGGCTCCGCCACACCCAGCGTCCGCAACCCCCCACAGGAGATCAGGATGGCCTCCGCGCCGGCGGCCTTGGCTGCATTTGCTTTGGCGACCGCCGTATCGCTGAGCGAAATGATCTCGGCCTCGGTCATTTTATGCGGCGCGTTGAATTCGAGGAGGTTGAAGCATTCGAGCGACAGCACTTCGACGCCGGCCGCCTCCAGAAGCTCCTTGAGCTTGCGATTGACGACGTCGGTATAGGCGGTCGCAACCGCGACGCGCTTAGCGCCCATCTCGCGCAGCCCATCGATCAACGCCTGGCTCATGGTGCTTACCGGCAGCCCGATGCGCTCGCGCAAATCCTTGAGCAATTGCGCATGCGCCACCGGCCCGCGATAGAACGTCAGCGAGGTGCCGATGACCATGATGGCGTCAACGCCCTGCTGCGCCAGATATTCGGCCGCCGGCAGGATGCCGTTCCAGGCGGACTCGTAGCCTTCCGGTGTGAGCGCCCGCACTCCGACGCCGCGCGGGATGAAGCGCACGCCGGGATACATGATTGGGCCTTCAAACGGCACCTCGTCGGTCGCAAACGGCACGACAAGGCCGATGGTAATGTCGCGCGCCACGGCTTTAACCCTTGACCAGGATCGGTCCGGTGCCTTGCGGCCGCTCGCCCTCGTTCATGATGCCCAGCCGCTTGGCGACTTCGGTATAGGCCTCGAGCAAGCCGCCGAGATCGCGGCGGAAGCGATCCCTGTCGAGTTTCTCGTTCGACTTGATGTCCCACAGCCGGCAGGAGTCCGGGGAAATCTCGTCGGCGACCACGATCCGCATCAGATCGTTCTCCCACAGCCGCCCGGTCTCCATCTTGAAGTCGACGAGCCGGATACCGACGCCGAGGAACAGGCCGGATAGAAAGTCGTTGACCCGGATGGCGAGCGACATGACGTCGTCGATCTCCTGCGGCGTCGCCCAGCCGAATGCCGTGATGTGCTCTTCCGACACCATCGGATCGTTGAGCTGATCGTTCTTGTAGTAGAATTCGATGATCGAACGCGGCAGCTGTGTGCCCTCTTCGATGCCGAGCCGCGTCGACAGCGATCCGGCCGCGATATTGCGAACCACGACTTCGAGCGGAATGATCTCGACTTCGCGGATCAACTGCTCGCGCATATTGAGCCGGCGGATGAAATGGGTCGGCACACCGATGTCGTTGAGATGCTGGAAGATGTATTCGGAGATCCGGTTGTTGAGGACCCCCTTGCCTTCGATCACCTCATGCTTCTTGGCATTGAACGCGGTCGCATCGTCTTTGAAATGCTGGATCAGCGTTCCGGGCTCGGGCCCTTCATAAAGGACCTTCGCCTTGCCTTCGTAGATGCGGCGACGGCGGCTCATCGGAGTGTACCGGGGTTTGGTGAAATCCATGGGATTGCCGTGGCTCCATTTTCGGATGTCGAGATCCGCGGCGGCGGCGGGCTGCTACGGGACTTGCGCATGCGACTCAATTCAGCGGCCCCTCCGCATCACGAAAGCTAACCGATGGTGAGGCGGAGTACAATCGACATAGACCTGCGCGGGCTTGGCCGCAACGTCGAACTGCACGTTTGATTGCGGTTGCCTTGACGGCCCAGCCTCGTTATGCAAGGCGCAAGTGAATTGCACTGCGATTTGTGCTATTCCGGCGCCGGTTGACGTCCGAAAGCAAGCGCAAAACAAGTTCGAAGCATCAAGGCCGATACATGACGACATTCGACAAACGCGAAGAGGCCTTCGAAAAGCAATTCGCGCACGACGAGGAACTGAAGTTCAAAGCGATCGCGCGGCGCAACAAGATGCTCGGGCTATGGGCGGCTGAAAAGCTCGGGCTTTCCGGGGCCGAGGCGGACAGCTATGCTCTATCGCTTGTGATGACGGAATTCGAGCAGACTGGCGATCGTGACGTTGCCCACAAGCTTCGCGAGGATTTCGACGCTAAAGGCATCGTTCAATCCGACCATCAGATCGCCCGCACCATGACCGACCTGATGGCAAAGGCCGTCAACGACATAAAGACCGGCGGTTAACCAGTCCACCGCGTCGATCACGAAATAGCGATTGGAATTTCCGCCATGGCCATGCCCGCTTTCACTCTCGCCAGGCGCTTCCAGGCCGGAGAAACGGTATTCACCGGCTGGTGCGGCCTGCCCTATCCGCTCCTCGCCGAGACGCTCGCACGCGAGGGGTTTCCCGCAGTTGCGGTCGAGAGCCAGCACGGCCTGTGGGACGTCGCCGGTATCCTCCACGCCGTGGCGGCGATCCGTCAGGGCGGCGCGGCTCCCATGGTGCGAGTGCCGCTCAACGATTTCGCGCTGGTCAGCCGGGCGCTCGATTTCGGCGCCGAGGGCATCATCGCGCCGATGATCAACACGCCGGCGGATGCTCGCGCCTTCGCCGCGGCGGCCAAGTTTCCGCCACTCGGCGAGCGCAGCTGGGGCCCGCACCGCGCCATGGCGCTCGGCGGCGTCTCCGACATGCCGACCTATCTGCGCGAAGCCAACGACCACATCGTCACCTTCGCGATGATCGAAACCCGCACCGCGTTGCAAAATTTCGAGGCGATCATCAATACGCCGGGGATCGACGGCTTCTTTCTTGGTCCGTCGGATTTGTCGATTGCGCTCTCGGACGGCAAGACCGTCGACCCGTTGTCGAAAGAGGTCGACGAACACCTCGACAAAATGATCGCCGGCGCGCAAAAGGCGAAGAAAATCCCCGGCGCGTATTCGACGTCGGCCGAGCGCGCCGTGGGTTTCGCCAAGCGCGGCGTCAGGTTCATCACGGTGTCGAGCGATCTCGCGATGTTCCGCGCCGGCGCGGCGGCCGCGATGAAAGTCCTTAAGAGCTAGCCGGCCGCGCCACGCCCCGGCGGCCGCGTTGCGGCGCCGATCGCGTCCAGGGCAACATGCGCGACAGCGTGCGGTCGCGCCAGATCCAGTGATGCACCAGCGCAGCGCAGGCATGGACGCCGGCGAGAATTAACAGCGCATCGGCAAGGGTGCCGTGGAGCGAAAGAATGCTGCGCGCCAGATTGCGATCGACCGGCCACGGCGACTGGACGTGCCATAGGGCGAAGATCGGCAATTCGTTGCCGCGCTTGAGCTGCACGATCGCGCCGAGCAGCGGCACGATGAGGAGCAAGCCGTAGAGCGTGAAGTGGCTCGCCTTGGCGGCGGTCTCCGCCAACCGGCCGAGCGGCGTCGTCTCCGGCGGCGGCGGCGGATTGAGCTTTCGCCACAATAGCCGAACGAGCAGAAGCGCCACCACGCCCTGCCCCAGTGTCATATGCACGAGCAGCCCGAGTTCGCGCGGCGAGCCCTTCGGAAAGACGTCGCCGAACTGACCGAGCAGGAAGCCGCAAATCACGAAGACGGCGGTGAGCCAGTGCAAAGTTTGAGGGACGGCGCCGTAGCGCGATTTTGAATTCGCCAATTGCATGTTCTGTCGTGATCCCCGGCGCGGTCTCGCCAAGACTTGCCACCCACTCAAGACTTGTCATTCACTATTGACCAATCTCGGACCTACCGATGGCTTGGTCGATCCGATCGAGCGCCGCCGCCATATCAGACTCGACATCACCGGCAAA
Organism: uncultured Alphaproteobacteria bacterium; assembly: GCA_963822935.1. Classification (GTDB taxonomy): domain Bacteria; phylum Pseudomonadota; class Alphaproteobacteria; order Rhizobiales; family Xanthobacteraceae; genus BOG-931. The sequence continues at coordinate 120,698 of CAWGJP010000004.1, read as the reverse complement.
TAGCGGAACGACCGTATAATTGTGAGCGTCAAGCCAGCCGTTTTTCTGCGCGCGCGTCGCGGAAGCGGCGGTACTCTCCTCCGCAGGCACCAGTTCGACCACAAGACGCAGCGGGAACGAGACGAAATCGCAGATATGTTGTCCGACCGGCGTCTGGCGCCTGAAGCCGCGGCCGGCAAACCGCCGGTCATTGGTGAGCGCCTGCCATAGCGCCCGCTCGGCATCGGTCGGATTGCGGCGAAGGAGCCGCGCCAGGCCGCGCACCGGGCCGCGCTCCTTCGGCACGCGGCCGGCGCCATGTTCGGCCAAAAGCGCGCGCAGCATCTCGGCCTCCTCGCCGTCGAGCACGCCGCCGCGCGCCGGCCCTTTACGGCCTTCCGCGATCGCCATGATCACGCCGTGCAGCGTTTGAACGTCCTGCTGCGTCGGCTGCATGCGGGTGAAAATATTGCGCAGATTGATCTGCATGGTTTCGCGCTTGTCGAGAGGCCGGAAAAACTCGACTTTCTCCAGCTCGCGCTCGAGCGAGGCAAAGAACGCCACCAGTTGCTGCTTCGGCGCGCTTCTCGATTTTTGCGGCATGGCGAAAGGCAGGCCGCTGCCGGCAAGCTTGAACCATTCATAGGCCACGATCACAACCGCCTGCGCCAGATTGAGCGAGGCAAAAGCCGGGTTGACGGGCAGCGTGACAATACAGTCGGCGAGCGCGACCTCGTCGTTTTCGAGACCGTTGCGCTCGCGACCGAATACGATGGCGACGGTTTCGCCAGCATCGACGCGCGGCGCCATCTCGACCGCGGCTTCAGCCGGGCCGATGACGCGCTTGGCCTGGTCGTGGGCGCGCGCAGTGGTGGCAAGGACGAAGCCGCAGTCGGCGATGGCGGCCTCAAGCGAGTCGAACAGATCGGCTTCATTGAGGATGCGGTCGGCGCCGACCGCCATCATGCGCGCCTTGTCGTTGGGCCAAGCCTGCCGCGGCTTGACGATCCGCAGCCGCGACAGGCCGAAATTCGCCATGGCGCGCGCGGTAGCCCCGATATTCTCGCCGAGTTGCGGCTCAACCAGCACGATGACCGGGCCGGGCGGCGCGCTAAAGGCTCTGCTTTTGTCGGTCCCAGCCCCGGGCATGCAGTACTCCTTGGCGGGCAAAATGCCTAACGCGCAGCCCCTGCCCAAGCCGGCTGCTTGCGTCAAGCGGCGGCACCATATCCGACTACATACGGCGGCCCTCGCCGGAACTTGGGCTCATGCGCCGGCCGCGCTCTGGTCCGCCGGCGGTAATCTCGCACCTACCGACGAGGCTTTGACCAATGAAGTGCGGATGCTATAGGGCGCGCGCCGACCTCCCGTCAGTCGAAGTCCCGGTCGGCGATGTCCGCGCCGAGAACAACGCACTTGCGGGCCCGCGGGAGTACCCACTCCACCGCGCCCGCCAATGTTCAGTTTCCGATCGGCCCAAACGATACGTCGCCCAGAGGTGCAAGCATGCCAGATCTCGAAATCATGTGGACAAAGGTCGATGAAGCCCCGGCGCTCGCGACCTATTCCCTGCTGCCGATCGTGGAAGCCTTTGTGGGCGCGGCACGCGTGTCCGTGAAGCTGAAGGACATTTCGCTTGCCGGTCGCATCCTCGCCAGTGTCGCCGACAAGCTCCCCCCTGCGCAACGGATCAACGACGAACTCGCCGAACTCGGCCAGCTCGCGATGAGGCCCGAAGCCAACATCATGAAGCTGCCGAACATTTCCGCCTCGATCCCGCAGCTCAAGGCCGCGATCAAGGAACTGCAAGGCAAGGGCTACGGTATTCCGGACTATCCGGACAAGCCCGCAACGGAAGCGGAGAAGGACATCAAGTCTCGTTACGACAAAGTGTTCGGCAGCGTCGTCAATCCGGTCTTGCGCGAGGGTAATTCAGACCGCCGCGCCGCCGGCGCCGTCAAGCAATACGCCCGCAACAATCCGCACAAGATGGGCGCCTGGAGTCCCGACTCAAAATCGCATGTGGCCTACATGTCGGGCGGCGACTACTACGGCTCGGAAATCGCGACTACAGTCGCGGCGGCGACCAACGCCCGGATCGAATTGGTCAGCGCCGGCGGCGCCGTCACGGTGCTGAAGGCGAAGACGGCGCTTCAAGCCGGCGAAATCATCGACGCGGCGGTGATGAGCCGCAAGGCGCTGCGCGCCTTCTTTGCCGAGCAGATCGACGCCGCCAAGAAGGAAGGCGTGCTGTTTTCGCTGCACGTGAAGGCGACCATGATGAAGATCGCCGATCCGATCGTGTTCGGCCATGCCGTTTCCGTCTTCTTTGCCGATGTAATCGAGAAGCACGCGGCGACGCTGAAGCGTCTCGGCGTCAATCTCAACAACGGCTCCGGCGATCTCTTGACCAAAATCGAGACGCTACCGGCAGCTGAAAAAGAAGCGATCAAGGCCGACATCAAGGCCGAATACGCGAAACGGCCGGCCCTCGCCATGGTCAATTCCGACAAGGGGATCACGGGCCTGCACGTGCCCAGCGACGTCATCATCGACGCTTCGATGCCGGCGATGATCCGTGAGTCCGGCCGCATGTGGGGCGCCGACGGCAAGCTGCACGACGTCTTGGCCGCGATCCCCGATCGCAGCTACGCAAGGCTGTTCCAGGCGGTCATCGAGGACTGCAAGGCCCACGGCGCGTTCGATCCCAAGACCATGGGATCTGTGCCGAACGTGGGGTTGATGGCGCAACAGGCCGAGGAATACGGCTCGCACGACAAGACCTTTGAAGTGCCGGCGGACGGAACGGTTCGCGTCGTCGCCGATGACGGCAAGGTGCTGCTGGAGCGTCCGGTCGAGACCGGCGACATCTTCCGCATGTGCGAGCTCAAGGACGCCCCGATCCGGGACTGGGTCAAGCTCGGTGTACGCCGCGCGCGCCTTACCGGTACGCCAGCGGTGTTCTGGCTCGACGCCAAGCGCGCGCATGACGCCCAGGTGATCGCCAAGGTCGAGAAGTATCTGAAGGACCATGATACCGCGGGGCTCGACATCCGCATTTTGCCGCCGGTCGAAGCGATCAAGTTTTCACTGGATCGCATCCGCAAGGGGCAGGACACGATCTCCGTCACCGGCAACGTGCTGCGCGATTATCTGACCGACCTGTTCCCGATCATGGAGCTCGGCACCTCGTCCAAGATGCTGTCGATCGTTCCGCTGTTGGCGGGCGGCGGTCTTTTCGAGACCGGCGCCGGCGGCTCGGCACCCAAGCACGTGCAGCAGTTCCAGGAAGAGGGTTATCTGCGCTGGGATTCGCTCGGTGAGTTTCTTGCACTCGGCGCGTCGCTCGAACATCTTGCGCAGACCTACAAGAACGCCAAGGCGCAGATTCTCGCCGAGACGCTCGACGAGGCCATCGGCAAATTCCTTGCGTTCAATCGTAATCCCGCGCGCAAGGTCGGCGAACTCGACAATCGCGGCAGCCATTTCTACCTCGCTTTGTACTGGGCTCAGGCGCTGGCCGCGCAGACCAAGGACGCGGAGCTGCAAGCCCGCTTCAAACCGCTGGCCGAGACGCTCAGCAAGAACGAGGCCAAGATCAATGGCGAGCTGATCGGCGCGCAAGGCAAGCCGGTCGACATCGGCGGTTACTATCTGCCCGATTCTGCCAAGGCGTCGGCCGCAATGCGGCCGAGTGCGACGCTCAACGCCGCGCTCGCCGCGCTCTGACGCGGAGTCCGGCGGCGGCGAGCGTTCGACAAGCGAACGCTGCTTTTACGGCAGCACAACCGATGCTATAGAGTTCGCCGCACCTGCCGGGGTGGCGTTATCCGAGCGCGCGCCTGATCACTACCCATCCGAACCAGCAACCGACCGCGCTCCAACCGGATCGAAGCTCTATGGCGAAAATCAAGGTCTCCAACCCCATCGTCGAGATGGACGGCGACGAGATGACCAGAATCATCTGGAAAGGCATCAAGGACAAGCTGATCTTTCCCTATCTCGACATCACCCTGATGTATTTCGATCTCGGCATCCAGAAGCGCGACGAGACCCGCGACCAGATCACCATCGACGCCGCCGAAGCGACCAAGAAGGTCGGGGTGGCGGTCAAATGCGCCACCATCACGCCCGACGAAGCCCGGGTGAAGGAATTCAACCTGCACGAAATGTATCGGTCGCCGAACGGCACCATCCGCAACATCCTCGGCGGCGTCATTTTCCGCGAGCCGATCATCTGCCGCAACGTGCCGCGGCTCGTGCCCGGCTGGACCAAGCCCATCATCATCGGCCGCCACGCTTACGGCGACCAATATCGCGCCACCGATTACAAGGTGCCGGGCAAGGGCAAGCTCTATCTCACCTTCGTCGGCGACGACGGCAAGGAGATCAAGCGCGAAGTGTTCCAGTTCCCCGGCGCCGGCGTCGCCATGGCGATGTACAATCTCGACAATTCAATCCGCGATTTCGCCCGTGCCTCGATGAATTACGCGTTCAACCGCGGTTATCCGCTTTACCTCTCGACCAAGAACACCATCGTCAAAGTCTATGACGGACGCTTCAAGGATATTTTCCAGGAGGTGTTCGACGCCGAGTTCAAGGACAAGTTTGCGGAGAAGAACCTGACTTACGAGCACCGGCTGATCGACGACATGGTCGCCGCAGCGCTCAAATGGTCCGGCGGCTATGTCTGGGCCTGCAAGAATTATGACGGCGACGTACAGTCCGATACGGTGGCGCAGGGCTACGGCTCGCTGGGCCTGATGACCTCGGTGCTGACCTCGCCGGACGGCAAGGTGGTCGAGGCCGAGGCTGCCCACGGCACCGTCACCCGGCACTATCGCGAGCACCAGAAGGGTCGCGAGACTTCGACGAATTCGATCGCCTCGATCTTCGCCTGGACGCGCGGGCTCGCGCACCGCGCCAAGCTCGACAACAACGCGGACCTGGCGAAGTTTGCCGCAACTCTTGAGAAAGTCACCGTCGGTACCGTCGAAGCGGGCTTCATGACCAAGGATCTGGCGCTCTTGGTCGGACCGGACCAGAAGTGGCTCACCACCACCGGATTCCTCGACAAGATCGACGCCAATCTGCAAGCCGCGATGGCCTCGTAAGCCTGGTCTCCAAGGACGCGCGGCTGACAATCGGCCGTCGCGCTCCTATCTAGGAGCCATGGACGAGACCAGAACGACCGTCCCATCGAGGCCGAAGCCGGGCCACCGGCAGTGGGGTTTTGGCACGATCTCATTGGTCGTGGTCCTGTTCGGCATCCTGGCGGGGGCGTTATGGTATGCCGCGCGCGCCTGGACGTCGGTCGAAGGACCGCCGATGCCGGCGTCAGGCTATATCTTCATGACGCTCGGCGTCGTGCTGTCGCTATCTGTCGGCTTTGGATTGATGGGCTTGATATTCTATTCCAGCCGGTACGGCTATGACGACCGAAGCATCGACGAGCGGCCACGAATCTCCTCCGCGCCGGGCGACGACCGCGACTAAAGGGTCCGACCATGCGCCCAACGACGCTTTCCCCGGAACGCGTTGAATGGCACACCGGATTTGTCTAGCGTCCCGCCAGTCCTCCACCATCGGAGACCGCAATGACCAAGACCATCCGCCTGCAGAGCGACAGCAATGCGCACGATCGGCCCTGGCGCGTCGCCGTGGAGCAGGGTTTCTTCGCCGCCGAGGGTCTCGACGTCGAATACCATGAGGACAATCCCCAGGGCGCGGCGGGTCGCGTTGCCGACTTTTCCAAGCGCTGGAAGGAGTTGCAGCTGCAGAAGGGCGCGCTCGAGGTTTATCCGGTGTGCGAATGGGGCGCGATCGAGCGCGTGCAGGCGCTCGGCGGCGGCAAGATTATCGGGCTCGATACCACGGTGCGTACCGGCGCGCTGATGGTGCGCAAGGATTCCAAGATTCAGTCGCTGCGCGAATTGCGCAAAATACCGATCGCGGTGACCTGGCATGCCGGCACATTCTATGCGGCGATCGAGGTGCTCGAAGCCGCCGGCGTGCCGTTCGAAGACATCACGCTCGTTCATGCCAATGACCGGCTCGACGCGCTGTTGAGCGGCCAGACCGAGGCCGCGGCGCTGATGGAGCCATTGGTCAGCCGGGCACGCGCCGCCGGTGCGCGCAAGATCGCCGATCTGCGCTGGCGCGGCGGCATCGTTGCCGGCGCCGAAGTCGACGACGAGACCGCGGCCAAGTTGCGCCGCGCACTCAACCGCGCCATCGAATGGCTGCGCGAAAACGAACGTCGCTCTCGCAACGAGGTGCTGCGCGACCTCCACCCGGAACAGCGGGCGCAGGGCCTGATGCCGGAGCTCGTCGGCGTCAAAACCTATCAGCCCGACGAATTCCAGGAGAAGGTCGACTGGATGATCGACCGCGGCTTCCTCAAAGAGCCGCCCAAATACGGCGACGTGGTGCGCAGCAAATAACCGCCGGCCGCTGAAAGGCGAAGACAGCAAAACCCCCGGCGGGGAAATCGCCGGGGGTTTTTTGACCCGCAGGGGGAAGCTGAAGATGGCGGAAGCCTTTCCGCCACGGATCAGCGCGGCATTGATCACGCAATTGCGGCGATAGCTTGTGGCGCGCCGGAATTTTGGCCGGTGACGCCGCGTCTTGGTTAACGCACGCTCGATCGTGACGATTCCGAGCCCCATATAGCGCGACGCCCAACGCCCAAATGCACGGCCGCAATCGAGCTGCTAATAGGCCGCCGAATGGCGAAAACGGTCCCAAAAGGCAATTTTTGATCGCATTAAGCTCTGCCACTAAACCTTTGTCGTCATACGTATTTTAGCGGGCTTGGCGGAAAAGGTGGCGGTAATTCGGCAATTTAGTGACGGATATCAACTTCATTTGAACTTTTGTTGCTTAGAACTGTTTCTCAGTTCGAGGCGACCAATCGGATAAGAGCGGAAGACGCTCCGCTACCTCCTCCGAAATTAACCAAGTGTGCGGGAAACTCCATTCCGCCGGATAACAGGGATTTCAGCCATGATCGACATCTCCAGCAGGAAAGCTCTGTTCGCGTTCATTGCCGCAGGCGCCACTCTGGCTTCGACGACCAGCTTTGCCATGCCGCGCTACGACGGCACCTGGAGCGTGCTGGTGATGACTCAGAATGGCGACTGCGATCCCGGCTATCGCTATCCGGTCCGCATATCCAACGGCCAACTCGTCAACGCCGGCGACTCCGCTTTCACCATCACCGGCAAAGTCGGCGACACCGGCGCCATCACCGTCACTGTGAGTGCCGGCGGCAAGAGCGCCACCGGCGTCGGCCACCTGGCCGGTAACGAAGGCGGCGGCCTGTGGACCGGCGGCGCCTGCTCCGGCTCCTGGACGGCCGAACGCCGCGCCTCGTAATCCTCAACACCGCAAAATGTTTCCCGGGCGCAGCACCCCACCATAGAGGGGCGCCGCGCCCAGAATTGTAAATCCCACACTGTCTGAGTTCGTGAAATTCCCGGATTGGCATTGCAGCGCCTGGCGCTGCAGTGCATCCGGGAAACGCATATTGGAGATTTAAGCTTCTGCGGCGTCGTCGTCCTCGGCGGCGCCGCCCTCTTCGCCGGCCAGAATCTTTTCCGCGATCAGCCCGGCATTCTGCCGAACCGCGGCTTCGATCTTGGCGGCAATGTCGGGATTGGCTTTGAGAAAGCTCTTGGCGTTCTCGCGACCTTGGCCGATGCGCTGACTGTCATAGGAGAACCAGGCGCCGGATTTTTCCACGACGCCGGCTTTGACACCAAGATCGACAAGTTCGCCCACCTTGGAAACGCCTTCGCCGTACATGATGTCGAACTCGACCTGCTTGAACGGCGGCGCCAGCTTGTTCTTGACGACTTTTACGCGGGTTTGATTGCCGACCACCTCTTCGCGCTCCTTGATCGCGCCGATGCGGCGGATATCGAGACGGACGGAGGCGTAGAATTTGAGCGCGTGGCCGCCGGTGGTGGTTTCCGGCGAGCCGTACATGACACCGATCTTCATGCGGATCTGGTTGATGAAGATCACCATCGTATTGGAGCGGTTGATCGAGGCGGTGAGCTTGCGCAGCGCCTGGCTCATCAATCGCGCCTGCAGTCCCGGCTGGCTATCGCCCATCTCGCCTTCGAGCTCGGCGCGCGGCACCAGGGCCGCGACCGAATTGATGACCAGAACGTCGACCGCGCCGGAGCGCACCAGCGTGTCCGCAATTTCCAGCGCCTGTTCGCCGGCGTCGGGCTGCGAGATCAACAGATCGTCGACCTGAACGCCGAGCTTGCGCGCATAGATCGGATCGAGCGCATGTTCGGCATCGATGAAGGCGCAGATGCCGCCATTCTTCTGGGCTTCGGCCAGAACATGCAAAGCGAGCGTGGTCTTGCCCGACGATTCGGGGCCGTAAATCTCGACCACGCGGCCGCGCGGCAGGCCGCCGACGCCAAGCGCGATATCGAGCCCCAGCGAGCCGGTGGACACGACGTCGATGTCCATCGATTTGTCGTTCTTGCCCAGCCGCATGATCGAGCCCTTGCCAAAACTGCGCTCGATCTGCGAGAGCGCGGCATCAAGGGCCTTCGATTTGTCCATGGACGATCCTTCGACGAGACGAAGCGCTGCACCTGCACTCATTGTCGTGCTCCTTATGGCCGGGATTCGATAGACACGAAAGCGCCGCGCCCCTTATCCCCATCGGCCCGCTGACGAATGGCGATGTGGGCACTGTACACGATATGTTCTTTGTTCGCAATATGTTCTTGGCATGAAAGCAATCTGAGTAAAAATCTCACGATAATTCAAGGCTTTACAATGGGAGAGACGGGTTAGTGCCTGAGAACGCGTTTCGCGCCGGTTCCTTAGGCGTTCGAGGTGCCGACCGGGTAACCTACGTAAATATCCGTAATTGCTAGGCCGTGTGGACGGATTTGATCAAGATGAAGCCGAGAGCAAGGGCGACGAACGAGCCGTAATTCTGGGCCGTCTTCTCGCATCGAAGCGCAATACGTTTGAAGCGCTTGAGCTTGCCGACCGCTTGTTCGATGCGTGCCCGCGTTTTGTAGAGTGCTTTCGGAAAGAAGGCGGGCATGTCTTTGGTGTTGGATCGATACGGGATTGCCGGGCATATTCCAGTTGGCGCGCGGCGTCGCGGTTTGATTTGGAATCGTAGCCCTTGTCGCCGAGCGCGGCGCGCGCCGTGATGTCGGGGCCGATGTCAAGAAGCGTCTCGAAGTTTCGGCTGTCGCTGGCCTCACCGCCGGTGAGATGAAAGGCAATTGGCAGGCCGTCGAAATCGGTCTTCAAGTGAATGGTAGAGAATCCGCCGCGCGAGCGGCCCAGCGCCTGATCATGCTCCCCTTTTGCGCCCGCCGGGGTGGGGGGAAGAAGAAGTGTGGACGGGTTAGCGAGAACCGCTTTTAGACGCTGTTCCAATGGGCAAACTGTTCCGGGAGAGCCCGCCAAGTGATGTTGTGAACCACGAAATACTGCAGGGCTTCGAGAAACTTCCGGTCGTCCCGCCCGTTGTCGCCGCGGCGCGGGCGCGATGCCTCGAATACCTTCAAAACAATCGTCCAGTCCTCTTCCGTCATGGTGGTGAGCATGGTCGGTCCTCCAAAAAACCGAAAATATGGACCCAATTTATTGGGGGCCATGGCTATGTTTATCTATCGCTGCCCGAGCACCGGCTTGAATGTGCAAGGCTGGACTGCCGATGCGCCAACGCAGGACGACGTTCGAGCCCGTCAATTGTGCGGTGTGCACACGCGTGCACCTGGTCAATCCCCAGACTGGGAAGGTCGTAGGAGCTGACGACAGTTTTTCGCCGCGAACGGCAGATAATTTGCGCGAACGCCAGGCGCGAAACCAGAATTCGCCACGCCGCGTTATGGACTTGAACCAGCATCGCTGGATGTGGAAAAGCACCGCATGCAAAATCCAGCCGAATCGCTCGTTGCGCTTGGCTTTGGCATCGCGGCCATGCTCGGCGGCCTCGCTCCCGCCTTGGCGCAACAATCTTATGCGCAACAATCCTATCTTTATCCGCCGGAGGTCCGCAGCCGTCCGGTCGTCGTGGTGGCCGACCCCGCCTTCCAGCGCCATTATTGGGATCCGCGCTATTGCGACTTTTATCGCCCCGCACCGGACCGCTGGCGTTGCTTGCCACAGGCCATCATCCGATAGCGGCCATTCGCAATAGCGCGATTGCACTCTAGCGATCATCAAGCTCCGCCATGTCGGAATTGCCGCCCCCGCCGCCGGTCTATTTGCCCCATGACCAGTTGCGCAACGTCGTTCGCCTAGCGCCGCTTGCCGCCATCGATCTCGTCATCCGCAATCCGCGCGGCGACATCCTCCTCGGCTTACGCAACAACGAGCCGGCCAAGGGATGCTATTTCGTGCCGGGCGGCATGATTTTGAAAAACGAACGGCTGCGCGACGCCTTCGCCCGCATCTTGAAAAACGAGACCAATTTCACCGCCGCTATCGAAGATGCCCGGCTCCTTGGCGCCTATGAGCATTTTTATCCCAACAACCGCTTCGGCGAGGCGGGCTACGGCACCCATTACGTGGTGCTCGGCTATGAGCTTGGAATTGACGACACCGCGGCGCTTGAATCCGACGACCAGCACAGCGCATTGCGCTGGTGGACCGAGGCCGACCTGTTGGCGTCACCTAACGTTCACCACAACACAAAAGCCTATATCCGCAAGCCGTAACCGCCCGGTCGTTGTCCCGGATTTCACTTCGTTCAATCCTGGCTACGCGGCCACACGGCCTTGATGACGATTATCTGACAAAGATCAATGCAGAGACGCCGTTGCCGGGCTAATCCTCTACGATGGATTCCGACAACGTCGTGCCGATGAGCCGTCACGTCTGCCCTGCTTGCGGGCGGCCGATGCGGCTTGTCCTGGTCATTCCGCGCTTCGGCTCGTTTCCGGAGCTGCGGACCTATGAGTGCAAGAACTGTGGGGTGAGCTACACGGAGGCCGCCAAGGACGAGGGCGGCTCCGAAGGCGCGGACGGCGAAGAGTTTACGCCTCGATGACGATCTTCGGCGCCGCGCGGCTCGCCCCGGCGATGCCGTCGCGCACGTGCGCGGCGATGTCGCGATAGCATTGCGCGAGCGGACTCTCCGGCGCGGTCGCCACCACCGGCAGACCGGCATCGGATTTTTCCCGGATCGTAATATCCAGCGGCACTTCGCCTAAAAACGGCACGCCGAGCCGGTCGGCTTCGTGGCGCGCGCCGCCATGGCCGAAAATATCCGAGCTTTCCCCGCAATGCGGGCAGATGAAGGTCGACATGTTCTCGACGATGCCGAGGACAGGCACGTTGACGCGCCGGAACATGGCGATGCCACGCCGCGCGTCGACCAAGGCGAGATCCTGCGGCGTCGATACGATCACCGCGCCTTTGAGCGGCACCTGCTGCGCCATCGTAAGCTGCGCGTCGCCGGTGCCGGGCGGCATATCGACCACCATGACGTCGAGCGTGCCCCACTCCACCTCGCGCAGCATTTGGGTGAGCGCCGACATCACCATCGGGCCGCGCCAGATCATCGGCGTTTCCTCCTCGATGAGGAAGCCGATCGACATCACCGGCATGCCGTAGCGCTCGATCGGTTTTAGCCGGGTGCCGCCGATGGTTTGCGGCCGCTCGCGAATGGCAAGCAGTTTCGGCAGCGACGGGCCGTAGATGTCGGCATCGAGAATGCCGACTTTGAGCCCGAGGTCGCGCAAGCCCAGCGCCAGATTGACCGCCGTGGTCGATTTGCCGACGCCGCCCTTGCCGGAGGCCACCGCAATGATCGCGGCGACGCCGGGGATGCCCGACGGCGATGGCGCCGAGGGCGCGCCGGCGGCCGGGCCGGGTCGCGCGCCGTGGCTATGCGGCCGAGCGGCGCCCGGTGCCGCCTGGCCCCGTTGCGGTGGTGGCGCGGCACGGCCGCCGGCGCCGGGCGCCCGCTCCGCGGTCAGCGCCACCATCACCGATTTGACGCCGGGCACGGCGCGGATCGCCGCCTCGGCGCGTTCGCGCACCGCTTCCCAGGCCTGCACCGCCCCGGCATCCACCGTGATCGACAAGAACACCTTGCCGTCACTGGCGACGATGTCGGAAAGCTTGCCGGTCGCCGGCAGGGCCGCGCCGTCGGGGCTCGAAATCTTGCCCAGTGCCGCGAGCACGTCGTCCTTGAGGTCTGTCATGACGCCCTACATAGGCCGCTTGCGGGAGCGGTCAACGGCCCCGTTGACGAGCCGCCGCCGGACGGGCCATGACCGGTGCCAAAGCGAAGGAGTACACCAATGGCGAAAGTCGCGTTCGTGGGGCTTGGCGTGATGGGCTATCCGATGGCCGGGCATTTGAAGGCCAAAGGCGGCCACGAGGTAACGGTCTACAATCGCACCGCCGCCAAGGCCGAAAAATGGGTCGGCCAGTATGGCGGCAAGAGCGCGCCGACGCCGAAACAAGCGGCCGAACGCCAGGATTTCGTCATGACCTGCGTCGGCAACGACAACGATTTACGCGAAGTGATGCTGGGCAAGGACGGCGTCTTCTCGGGCGTCGCCAAAGGCGCGATCGTGGTCGACCACACCACGGCCTCCGCCGAGATCGCCCGCGAGCTTCATGCCGAGGCGAAAAAGCGCGGCTTCGAATTTATCGATGCTCCGGTTTCGGGCGGCCAGGCCGGCGCCGAGAACGGCGTGCTCACGGTGATGTGCGGCGGCGACGCGGCGCCGTTTGGCAAAGCCGAGAAAGTCATTGCCGCTTATGCGCGCGCCTGCAATCTCCTCGGCCCGCCGGGCTCCGGCCAGCTCGCCAAAATGGTCAATCAGATCTGCATCGCAGGCGCAGTACAGGGGCTCGCCGAAGGCCTGCACTTCGCCATGAAGGCCGGCCTCGATATCGAAAAACTGATCGCCACCATCTCCAAGGGTGCGGCGCAGTCCTGGCAGATGGAGAACCGCTACAAGACCATGGTGGCCGGCAAATTCGATTTCGGATTTGCCGTGGACTGGATGCGCAAAGACCTCGACATCTGTCTGTCGGAGGCCCGCAGGAACGGCGCGCATTTGCCGGCCGCGGCGCTCATCGATCAATTCTATTCCGAGATTCAGAAAATGGGCGGCAAGCGCTGGGACACATCGAGCTTGATCGCGCTGCTCAATCGCTAAAGGCGCGCACCGGCATGGGAGACGTTTATCCGACCGTCAAAGTGGCTGCCGTGCAGGCCGCTTCGGTATTTCTCGATCGCGACGGCTCGACCGAGAAAGCCTGCCGGCTGATCGGCGAAGCCGGGCGCAACGGTGCACGGGTGATCGGTTTCCCGGAAGGATTCATCCCGGCGCATCCGGTCTGGTATCACCATCACGCCGCGACCGCAGCTTTGGCCAACCGGCTTTCAGTCGAACTCTTCAAGAACGCGGTCGAAATCCCGGGGCCGCATGTCGCCGTGCTCTGCGAGGCGGCGCGTGGGGCGAACGCCTATGTGGCGATCGGGGTGTGCGAAAAAATCCCGGGCACCATCGGCACCATGTTCAACACGCAGCTCTATATCGGGCCGGACGGCACGCTCATCGGCAAGCACCAGAAGATCATGCCGACGGTCGGCGAGCGGCTCGTCCACACCGGCGGCCACGGCGATACGTTCGGCGCCTTCGCGTCCGAATTCGGCCCGACGAGCGGACTGATCTGCGGCGAAAATTCCAATCCGCTCGCTGTCTTCGCGTTGACCGCCGAAGGCACGCGCATCCACGTCATGAGCTGGCCCAATCACTTCCCGGTCAGCGGCGATCCGATGAAGAACCGCGTCGCGGTCGATAGCCAGGCCTTTGCCCCGATGAGCAAAGCGTTCGTCATCTCCGCGTGCGGCACGGTCGACGAGTCCATGATCGAAATGCTGGAGCCGAATAGCGAAGCTGAGCGGTTCCTGCGCAACCCGGATTGCTGCGGCGGCAGCGTCATCGTCGCGCCGAACAGCCGCATCCTGGCGGGACCGATGGGCGGCGAAGAGGGTATCCTCTACGCCGACTGCAATCTCGAACTCGGCGTGCTCATGAAGCTGCGCCACGACTTCGCCGGCCACTACAACAGGCCGGATATTTTCCAGCTCCATATCAATCGCCGGGCGCCGCAGCTCTACACCGTGCACGGCGCCGAGGAGCCGGAATTGCTGCCGGGCGGCGAAACGGCGTCGAATTTGCCGGGAGATCGGCCGCATGGCTTTCTCAACGCGCCGCAGAAAAGCGGTGAGCCCTGAGACATTCGGTTCACAGAAGTCCGCGCCGAAGAAAAACTCAGTCCACCGCCTCGATGTGGGCGTCCTTGGCGAGCTGGATCGTCGCGTTGTAATCGTCGTTGAAGAACTTGGTGAACTGCGCGACGCTCATCAGCTCCGGCTCGACGCCGATCTTGGCCAGATGGTCCTTCACTGCCGGCACTTGCAGCGCCTTTTCAGTGGCGTCATGCAGCTTATCGACGATGTCTGCGGGTGTCTTCGCCGGCGCCGACAGGCCGACCCAGAAGTTTGATTCGGCCGCCGGATAACCCGCCTCCGCCACGGTCGGCACATTCGGCAACAGCGCCGCGCGCTTGGGCGTGCTGACCGCGATGGCCGTAAGCTTGCCGCTTGCGAGCACCGCGGCGGCGGCGGCCAGCGGAATGAAATAGTAATCGATGCGGCCGGCCATGACTTCGGTCAGGCCATTCTCGCGGAATGGGATGTGGCGAACGTCGATCTTGGTGGCCAGCCGGAATTTTTCGCCGGCCATGTGCGAGGTGGAGCCGATCCCGGCCGAAGCGAACGTCAACGTACCCGGCTTTGCCTTGGCCGCGGCGACGAGATCGGCGACCGTATTGAAGCCGCTCTGCTTCGACGCGACCAGCACGTTGGGCTGGACCCCGAACAAGGCGACAGGGACAAAATCGTTGCGCACATTGTAGGGGAGCTTGCTGTGCAGAACGACGCCGTTGGCCATCGACGACGAACTGGTGACTAGCGTGTAGCCATCGGGCGCCGCCTTGGCGACCATGGCAAAACCGATGACCCCTCCCGCGCCGGCCTGCGGCTCGACGATGATCGATTGTCCGAGAATCTGCGACAATTGATCAACCACAACGCGCGCGGTGGTGTCAGATGCGCTTCCCGCGGGGAACGGGCTGATGAGCCGGATCGGCCGCGATGGATAGGCCTCGGCGGAAGATGCTGGTCTAATCGTGACGGCAGCGGTGCCAAGCACGGCACCAGCAAATGCGCGGCGTGACAGCACGTGAACCTCCCCTGTTTTTCTTGGCCCGGAGCTTTAACCGTGGCGGCCAACGTCCTCATCGGGCGACTGATAGCAGCTTTTACCGGGGCATAAACAGGGCGACCAATCCGCGCAGTAGGCCCCTAACGTCCGTTCCCCAGACCATGGATGGAACCTAAGGCCGGGGGTTGGACTTTGTATGCTTGGGCCGAGGGGATTTCTTTGCATAGTGGCCCGGTCACTTCATCCGGATCGGCACAATGCAGGACATCAAGTACAGGCTGGTCAATCCCGAACTCAATCCGCGGCGAACCAAGCTGGAAATGCCCGGTTGGGCCGGCCAGCCCGCGCCGCGCACCGACGGTTCGCAGGAATATGCCTGGCACTGCGCGCCCTTCACTGAAGGCGCCCAATACGGCATCGAGATTTTCTATCCATATCGCAACGAGCTTCACGTCAGCAAAAAGAACGGCGAGCTCGTGTTCGATGGCGATTTCGGACCGCGGCCCGACGACAGCGACCTGATGTGGCCGCCGTTTCGCTCGTTCGGCCGGGACTATTTCAGCTACCAGCTCCTGCTCGATCTGAAGGTCGGCAAGGATTGGGCGGTACGAACCGAGCCGCATCCGCGCTTCTATACCGACCCGACCGGCACAGTGCCGATCGCCGTTCCGGCGCTGTTGCGGACCGAATGGTGGCCGATGATCTCGTTTGTGATCTTCAAGGCGCCGGTCGAGGGCACCACGCATATTTTCCGGCCCGGCGAGCCGATGCTGCAAATTCTGGTCTTGCCGGTGACGGCCGATTTCACGCTCGTTGCCATGAACGAGGAGGAAGCCGCCGAACGCGAATTACGCGGCCGGCGCATTCACGGCAGCCGCCCCACGCTCGCCGCCGATACGACATGGACGTCGAACACCGATACCGTGTTCGATGGCACTTATCGCCATCTCCTGCGCGCCGCCAAGGCGCGAGAACGCGAAATCTAGACCGGAAGAATAGATGAAAGATAGCAAGCGGGCGTCCGAAAAGGACGCCCGCTTGCTGCCACCTTAGTCGTGGTGATGATGATGGTGGTGGTGGTGGTGGTGATGATGGTGCGGATGATGCGGTCGCAACCGCACAACCACGCCGTGATGATGATGGTGATGATGGTGGTGGTGATGGCCAAGCTGAACCGAGATCTGGGCGACCTCGTTGGCTGACCGATCGGCGCGCCGAGCTTCCTCAGCCTTCAACACCGGTACCGCGTTCGGAATAGGATCAAGAAGATCCCGATAACTTGTCGCCGGAGCGAGTTCTGGCGTCGCCGCCGTAGTCGCTTGGGCGGCCGTCACTGCTGTGAAGGCAGCGGCTGCTCCCAGTAATCCGGCTATTCTCTTGTCCATAATTCCTCCAATGGAAGTGAACTCCCCTTTACCCCCAGGCGACTAATCCATGGGTCGGCGATTGGTTCCGCCAGTCCTTCAACCGCGCCTCTAAATCGGGATTTTGCCTCGGTAAATCGGACGGCTAGAGCACAATTCGGAACTGCTGTGACAATTGCACGTTACGAAAAGCACGCGCCAAAAACGCTGTGAAAGGCTGAACGAAAAGGACGACGTAATGAATAATCTCGCTTCCTTTGGCTTTTGGACCTGCGCTGCGGTCTATGCCGCCATTGGCGTCATCGGAATATTCTTTCTCAGCAGCCAACCCAACATCGCGAACGCCACGGACGGATACGGCACCATCAGCCTCGTAGCCCACAAATAGCCGGAAGCTCGCGCGTGGGCCCGCCGCCGCACTAAGCGGTGGCACTCGGACGGCCCGATACCGCCTGGTGCCAGCGCCGCAGATTGCCAAGCTCTTCCGGCACTACGAGCCGCGACACCCGCATGAAATCGACCGCGACCAGCATGGTGATGTCGGCAATCGAATAGTTAGGGCCCGCCACAAAGGGCCGGTCTTTCAAATCGCCGTCGAGGAATTGCAGAAACGCCGTGACGCGCGGCCTATTGGCCTCGCCCCAATCCGGCACCTGCGGCTGGACCATCTGCTTCATGGCCGGGTGCAGGTGCTGAAAGACCGCGGCGACCGGGAATAGCAGGTGCAGTTCGGCGCGCCAATTCCACATCTCGACCAGTGCACTCTCGACCGCGCCGCGCCCGAACAGTGGCGGGTCGGGCTGGAGCGCCTCGAAGTAGCGGCAAATGGCGACCGATTCCGCGATCACGGTACCGTCGTCGAGCACGAGCGCCGGCACCCGCTGCATCGGGTTGATCGCGGTATAGGCTTCCGAGCGCTGTTGCAGCGCGCCGAGATCGATTTGCTCGGTTGGAACCGTGATTCCCTTCTCGGCTAGGAAAATGCGCACGCGGCGCGGGTTCGGCGCTCGCCCGCCATCATAGAGCTTCATTACGATCCTCCCTCCCCTCTATTTCTTTGCAGCCCATCGACTTAGCAAGGGAGCTTAACCCGGTGCTTCCACCTCCACCAGCATGCCGAGCAGCAAGCCAGCCCCTGTCCAACCCAGTCAAATCGGCCACGGACTGCGCCGCAACCGTAAACGAATGCTTGCCGCAGATGCGGCAAAGACGCTCCCTTAAGCCTGGTCTTAAGGAATTTGGGCCACTTTTGGCCAAAGGCGCCAGTCCCGGTTTGTAATGCCCAACACAATCAGTGAATCGCACGAGCTTGCTTCGCCGGCTGCCGCCCCCTCAACCAAGCGGCGGCTTGCCTCCCAGCATGTGCGCGAGGCGCGCGACCGGCTCACCTCGACCAGCGGCACGCGGCCGGTCTTCGATTACGAATTGCTGCGCCAATTCGCGCAGAATCGTATTTCGGCCTCGCCGGTCATCCTACTCCTTGTCGTCACCATCGGTGCGCTGTCGGGGTTGTGGACCGGGGCGCTGGCCTGCGCGGTGTGGACCGCGGGCGCGCTTGTCATCCATCTCGTCGTGATCCGCGCCTGCCGGCAATTCCTCGACGAGCCGTCGACCACGCCGTTGCGCCCTTGGCGCATGCGCTTCGTGCTGCTCGATCTGTTCTTCGGCATGGCCTGGACTTTTATCCTGATCAACCCGATCGGCATGGACGATCAGGCCGCCACCTTCATGCTGTTCGTCATGCTGCTGGTGGTGGCGATATCGAGCATGCTGGCGTCGAGCCTGCCGATCGCGGTATTCGCGCTGACGTTACCGGTCACCGTCGCCATCGCACTCGATTTTGCGGCCAAGCGCACGCTGCACGATTATATCCTCGCCATCATGGCGCTGACCGCCGAAGGCTATTTCTCGCTGCTCGCCTACCGCCTCTATTCCACCACGCTGGCGACGCTCGAGGCGCGCGCGGAAAAAGACGCGCTGATCGGCGAGCTCGAGCAATCGAAGTCAGTCTCCGACGAGGCGCGTCGGCGCGCCGAGACCGCCAACATCGCGAAATCGCGCTTTCTCGCCCAGATGAGCCATGAACTGCGCACGCCGCTCAATGCCATCCTCGGTTTTTCCGAAGTGATGAAAAGCGAGATCTTCGGCCCGCACGGCGTGCTGGTGTATAAGGATTACGCCGCCGACATCCATAGCTCCGGCGTGCATCTGCTCAATCTCATCAATGAAATCCTCGATCTGTCCCGTATCGAGGCCGGCCGCTACGAGCTCAACGAGGAAGCAGTCTCGCTCAATCGCGTAGTCGAAGACTGCCACCATCTGTTGAAACTGCGCGGCACCAATCGCGGCATCACCATCCATGAAATGTTCGAGCCCGATCTGCCGCGGCTGTGGGGCGACGAGCGCGCGATCCGGCAGATTTGCCTGAACCTGCTCTCCAACGCGATCAAGTTCACGCCGCAGGGCGGCGAAATCTGGCTCAAGGTCGGCTGGACCGCCTCGGGCGGCCAGTACATGAGCGTCAAGGACACCGGTCCGGGCATTCCGGAAGAGGAAATTCCGATCGTGCTGGCGTCATTCGGCCAGGGTTCCAATTCGATCAAATCGGCCGAACAGGGCGCCGGTCTCGGCCTGCCGATCGCCAAGAACCTCATCGACCTGCACGGCGGCACTTTTACGCTGAAGTCGAAGCTGCGCATCGGCACCGAGGTCATCGTCACCTTCCCGCCGGAGCGTATCATGTCGGCGCTGGCGCCGATTTCGGAGCGCGCGCCGCCGATTGCGCCGCAGGCCGAGGTGTCGTCGTCCGCTTCGTCACCCGACAATTCGACGAATCGCGCCAAACGGGCGCTGTTCGGCGCCGGCGGATAGGAAATTTATCGCCGTCTTGCCTTCGCCGGCTTCGCGTCTATGGTGCCCGCGATTCGCAAGGAACAATCGACGTGCGCCGGCGCCTTTTGTGGTTTCTCCTGATCGGGATTGCGATTGCGATCCTGATCGTTATCGCGCAAAACGGCCGCGGCACGGTCGGGCCGTTGTCCGCCGATGAATTCGGCTCATTCGCCTACAAGATTGCGCTCTTGGTGTTTCTTACCGCGGCTGTCGCGACCTTGTTTCGCGAGCGCTTTACGCAAGCCGTCACCGCGGCCCTGTTATGGGTCGTAGTCGGCCTCCTCCTGGTGATCGGCTATTCGTATCGGTACGAATTGACCCAGGTCGCCGACCGGGTGGTGGCCGAGCTCGTGCCCGGCCACGTCATTTCGCACGGGCGCATGGTCGAGGTGGCGCGCAGCGGCGGCGGCGATTTTGCCATTGCCGCACAAATCAACGGCGCTCGCGTCCACATGGTGCTCGACACCGGCGCGAGTTCGGTCGTGCTGACCCAGGACGACGCCCGGAGCGCAGGCCTGCCGCTCGATCTGCTCGACTATTCAGTGAGCATCGATACCGCCAACGGCCGCACCCGCGCCGCGCCGGTGACGCTCGACCGTATCGCCCTCGGCAGCCTGGAAGAGACATCGGTCGAGGCGCTGGTGGTGCAACCCGGCCAGCTCAAGACGAGCCTTCTCGGCATGAGCTTCCTCAACCGGCTGCAAAGCTGGCAAGTCAACGGCGACCGGCTGGTGCTGCAAGGTTATCCGTGAACGCTAGTCTAGACGTTCCAGAACAAGCTGACCAGAAACCGCGCCGAGACCAGCAGCAGAAAACACGAGAACGCAACCTCGAGCGTGCGGCGTGAGAGTCGATGGGCAAGCCGCGCGCCATAAGGTGCGGCAAGGCTTGAGACCGGCGCCATCACCGCCACGCCAATCAGCGACACGAAGCCGAGCGACAGCGGCGGCAACAGCGCCTGATGCGGCACGCCAGCCAGCACATAGCCGATCGTTCCGACGATGGTGATGGGCACACCAAGGCCGGACGACGTCGCAACCGCCTGATGGATCGACTTGCCGTAGAGCGTGAGCACGATGTTGGATAGCGAACCGCCGCTCACGCCCATCAGCGAGCCGGCCAAGCCGATGCCGAAGCCGTAAGCCGTCATCGGCACCGGCCCGGGCAGTTCGTTGCCAAGATTCCAGCGGTCGCCGGCGAACAGAAATTTGGCCGCAATGAAACTGGCGATCACGACGAATGCAATCTTGAACACCGCCGCCGGCGCAAACGCCGCGATTGCCGCGCCGCAGGCGACACCGATCACGGCCGGCAGCGCCCACAGCTGGATCACGCGCGGCACGACGAGTCCCTTTTGCCGGTGGGTCAGATAGGAGCGCACGGTCGTCGGCACGATAATGGCGATCGAAGTGCCGACGCAAAGCTGCATGCGCACCGCCTCGGGAACGCCGAGCACTTGAAAGACTTCATAAAGCACCGGCACGATGACGGCGCCACCGCCGATACCAAATGTGCCCGCGAGAATCCCGGTGACGACGCCGCCGATGACGACGGCCAGCGCAAGCCAGGCGATCTCGCTCAACGGAACGCCGAAAAGCATATTCGCTTCGGTTCTTCCTGAATTGGAAGTCAGGCGGCGATGTGCGCCAATTCGTTGCTACTGTCCAGCGGACGATCGGCGATCAATGCGAGCGCCGCTGCGAGGTATTCCGCGTTCGCATGCGGGACGGCGGGGGCGCCGGCGAGATGCCGCCGGAACGCGCGGGCGCCCGGGACGGCACGGAATAAACCGTGTAGATGCCGGGTGATGGCGTGCAACCGCGTACCCTGCGCCAATTCACGCCCAATATAGGGCATGAGCGCCATCGCCGCCGCCTTCGGCGAGGTAAAGCAGGCGGTTTCGCCGAAGATCAACGGATCGACGGCGATGAGCCGCCATGGTTCCTGGTAGGCCGCGCGGCCCATCATCACGCCGTCGACATGCTGCAGATGCGCAATCGCCGCCTCGACGCTGTCGATGCCGCCGTTGAGAATGACGACGAGCCGCGGATGCGCGCATTTTAGCCGGTAGACGCGTTCATAATCGAGCGGCGGAATTTCGCGGTTTTCTTTCGGTGACAATCCCTTCAGCCACGCTTTGCGCGCATGAACGATGAGCGCATCGGTGCGCGCCTGCGTTACGGCTTGCGCAAAAACTTCGAGAGCGGTTTCGGGATCCTGGTCGTCGATACCGATGCGGCATTTGACCGTGACCGGGATCGTCACTGCCGCCTTCATGGCCGCGACGCAGTCGCCAACCAGGACCGGTTCGGCCATCAGACAGGCGCCGAAGCGGCCGTCCTGCACGCGATCCGACGGACAACCGGCATTGAGATTGATCTCGTCAAAGCCCAGATCGGCGCCGATACGCGCGCACTGCGCGAGTGCGCGCGGGTCCGACCCGCCAAGCTGCAGCGCGACCGGATGCTCGGCGTCATCGTAACGAAGAAGCCGCGCCCGATCGCCATGCAGCACCGCGCCGGTGGTGAGCATTTCGGTATAGAGCAAGGCACGTCGCGTTAGCAGGCGATGGAAAAACCGGCAATGCCGGTCGGTCCATTCCATCATCGGAGCGACGGAGAAGCGCCAAGACAGGTTCTGTGGCAATTCTGTTGATTTTTCAGTCATTTAACTACTTTTGATCTTATCTAATCTTAGCTTATCCTAGGTCCCATCATTCTGCGCCCATTTCGACCACGCGGACGCGGCTGAGCAGTCGCGTCCGGTTTACTGGAATGCGGACAATGCGGATGAGCCGCGTCACGCCGTGATAGGCATGAATTGTCAGGCCATCAATGCCTGTCAGTCATGAGCCATGCGTCAATTATGGACCGATGCGCGTGCCGGCCGCCAGATTTGGATATGAGGAACTCTGTTCTTCGGCACGGCATATCTCCTCGACTGTCCGGCCGCGCGTCTCAATGCCCAAGATTAGCACAATGAGTGCCGCCGCAGCGAAGCTCGCAGCCCCCAGCGTGAATACTCCAGCGTCGCCAATTCCACCAATGATGTATCCGACCACTAGGCGCCGTCTATTTTTCCCAATCCACATCGTCCACCTGAAAATGCAAAATTGGGGAGAGTTCGGACGAGATCGTTACAATCTCATCGAACAGTCTTGAAATTTCAGATACCTGCAAATTATCTTCTTCGCCACGAAGCGCCTTTTCTGCAAGCGCGCGCACACGCTCCAACTTGGAGCGGATCGCGTTTGGCAGTCCACCTGCCGCTACTATGGCGTTGCAATATTCGACTTGCAGCGCGCTCATCGTCTCTGGGTCCGGCACGCCTTTGCCGCGATAACCAAGCTGGGAGCCTGCAAGACGCTTGTGGTTCACGGACTTGGTGATCATCGCCAGTTTCTTCGAGACGCGGTCGAAGAACTAAATGCACAGGCCACGAGCAAATTCACTTCTTTCATATCTATGATATTATTGAAGCAGCCTTCGAGTGGTCAATTTTTCCGCACGAACGGACTGCGGCCACAAAATGTCCACGCAGCCCTTCCCCCGGCGAGCCGCCAAAACAAGGTGTTGCGTCGAACGGCGGCCAGACGCACGTCTTATTCGATGGAGAGAACTGATCGACGGAAGCCGGCTTCCGCAATGGCTGCGCGCGGTGGCACCGCAGCCTGTTTTAAGCGGTTTTCTTCTGCGGCGAACGCAACTCTTCGAGCTTACGTTCCCACTTCATATCCGCTGCAAATGCCTTGCACTCTTCCGGACTCATAAACACAGTTTCTTTTTCGGCCGGATAAGCCCGCGTCACCACATCTTTCATGTAGCGCGAAATGACGTCTTCCATGATCGGGATGAGATCGGTGTAAATGCGGGAGTGACGCGGCACGTGCTCTTCCCAAAGATGAAAGAGATCGGAAGAAATAATATGGACGCCGTGCGCACAATTGCCGGCGCCTAAACTTATCACCGGAACCGGCAAAGTCTGAGCGAGATATTCGGCCACTTCAAACGTCGTCACCTCACACAGAATAGAGAAACAGCCGGCATCCACCATGGCTTTGGCGTCGTCGACCATTTCCTTCGCGCGCTTTGCAGTCTTGCCTTGTGCGGTGAAGCCGCCCAATTGCGGCATGCGCATCGGTGTGATGCCGATGTGACCCTGCACCGGGATGCCGGCCCGCACGATCGCCTCGATATTCTTGGCGTGGTACTTGTTGCCCTCGCACTTCATTACTTCGGCATTTGCTTCATGGACAAACCGGCCGGCATTTTCTACGGCCTGTTCCGGCGAAACGTGAAAGCTCCAATACGGCATATCGACCATGCGCAGCCCGTATTTTGAGCCGCGGTCAATCGCCTTCGCCATCATCATGACTTCATCGAAGCTGACTGTGACTGTGCTTTGATGGCCGAACAGGATCATGCCGCCCGTGTCGGAAACGCACAGGATGTCTATGCCCAGACGATCGGAGACGACGGCCGTGCGATAGTCATATGCGGCGAGCTGAGTGATAGGCTCGCCCTTTTTCATTTTGGCATTAAGGGTATTGATCGTGACTTTTCTTCGCGCCGGCGCGTCTGCCATGACTCATCCTTTCGCTCACAAAACTAACGTGGCTGGGGGACCGATCGGCACATCTGATCGCTTTCGCCAGCACCCGCATGGGCGCCGAGGACCGCCGCCCAGTCAAATTCGTGCCGCCTATACCATATTTGCCCCTGGCTATGAACGAACAATGAGCCACCGACCTCAGCGCCAAGCCGCCCTGGGGCGGCGCTTGGCGCTATCGTAAAAGGGCAACGACGCTCGGCGGATGTCATGAAAAGTTCCGCTGGGATCATGCAGGCACGCGTCCAATTTGGTGTCGGCACAAACATAGCCCAGACCGAGGATCCCGCCGGCGGCGTTGCTCTGGCAGGCAGACGTCACCGCGATCTCGTCAGCTGCGACAGGACGCCGCAAATCCTGTGATGGCCGCCACGGCAAACCTAGAGTGTTGGCCTCGGCGCAGAACGATATGAGTGTAAGCGGCGGTCGACCGAAACCGGCGGAGTGATAAAATCTTCCGAGTCCAACCTCCTCCGGCGAAACCGGCAGACGGAACTCGTTGCAGAAAAGAACGAAGCCCGCTTCGATGCGAAGCATGTCCGCGGCGATAAATCCGGCCGGCCGTGCCAGCTGCGACAAGATATGCCAAGAATCGCGCGCCGCCGCGCGTGGCAAGATGATTTCGAATCCGGCTTCGCCGGTGTAGCCCAGTCGCGCGACACGGCAAGTGGCGCCGTTCAGGCTGGCTTGGCCGAAGCTGAAATAACCAAGCGGCCTGATTTGGCTGGTGTCTCCAAGTTGGCTCAATGCGTCAAGCGCGCTGGGTCCCTGCACAGCAAGAACGGCAATATCGTTCGTGACATCGGTGACTTCGACTTTGGAATCGGCCTGGCACAGGAGATCCACAATATCCTCGCGGCGGCCGCTCATGACCTCGTAGGAATCATCGCCAATCCGCCAGACGGTTAAGTCAGCGACAACTGCCCCCCAAGCGTCGACGCGCAATGCGTAGAAGATCTTGCCGGATTCCTGGGCCGCCAGCGATCGCCCGATGAATTTTTCGATGACGTCCCTGGCGTTGGCCCCCTTCAGTCGCGCGCATTCAAGGAACGAAAAATCGAACAGCGCGCAATCGACGCGGCACGCTCGGGCTTCCGCCGCGGCATCACCAAAATCATCAATTCGGGGGAAATCCGCAAAAGCCATCAGATCGCATCATCTCGCAAGCCGCCATCCGACATCGATCAGGATGAACGCACCAATCATCAAAAGAACGACCGATACAATTCTGCGCAGCAGGGTGCGCGGTACTATGTGGGCAAGCTTGGCGCCGAACCACGAGCCGACGGTCAAGCCAACAGCAAGGACGCCACCTAAGGTCAGATCGAGCTTGCCATAGAGAACATTGCCTAGTGTTGCGGCGACAGCGACGGGAAGCTGGATCGCCTGACTCAAACCTACTGCCGTGAGTACCGGAACACTCATCGATATCATGATGGGCACGAGCACGAGGGGTCCGCCGGTGCCGGTGAGCGAGGACAGGAAACCGGTTACGCCGCCGACCGCAAGCAGAGTGCCGTTGGACACTTTGGTATCGACCCCGGTAACTTTCTGTGTGCGGAGCGAATTAAGGCCGGATAGAAATGTCAGCAAGCCAAGACAGACTTCCAATAGCGGCTGATTGAATGCACTGACCGCCCAGGCTCCGGCGAATGCCGCCGGTGTCGCGCCGATGCACAGACTAATTGCCATTCCCCAACGAATTGATTTGTGGCTGGCAAACACGATCGTCGCCACAAGACCCGAGAGGATGTACGCCAATAATGCCGCCGGGATTGCGACTTTGATCGGGATGCCGGCGAGAAATACCAACGCCGGCACAAGAATGACACCGCCAATGCCAATGCAACCGATCATTAGGCCGGATATCGTGCCGAGGAGTACTATCCAGAGCATCGCCGATGATGCCATCGAATTCATCCGTCCCAGTTCTCTCGCTGTCGCGGCGCGTAAGCGGTTGTGCTCTGAGAAAAACTCATCTATTAGCCGAGTATCAAATGTAATATTTTTCTTAGGTCTCGTCTATTTTAAGGATAGTATCGTCCCTCGCGCTGTTTATGGTCGGGGGATGGCATGTTTATCAGGCAGTTTCGCTATCTCGTCGCGGTGGCGGAAGAACGCCATTTTGGGCGTGCCGCGCAACGTTGCAACGTGACGCAGCCGAGCCTCTCCAGCGGCATCAAACAGCTCGAGCTTGAACTTGGTGTGCCGATTTTTTTACGCGGCCGCGGTCAGCGGTTTCAGGGTTTGACGGCTGAGGGAGAGCGCGTGGCGGTGTGGGCGCGCGCGATACTGGCCTATTGCGATGCCATGCGCAAAGAAGTCGCGATGATGCAAAACCAGCTCACTGGTCACCTGCGTATTGGCGCGATGCCGTCAATGTCTCCGGTCCTGCCGTCTTTGCTGGAGATCGTGCGCGCAAAATATCCGGGCGTCCGTATCGACGTGCAGTTCATCGGCAACGAGGCGATGAAGCTCGGTTTAAACAATTTCGCACTTGACGTTGCGCTAACCTATATGGACAAGGCCGATCTCGGCCGTAAAAATGTGCTGCCGATCTATACCGAACAGCTCAGCCTATTGGTGCCCGATCGGCCGGAATTTCAACATCGCGATACCATTACGTGGAAGGAAGCGGCGGAGTTGCCGCTGGCGATGCTTCGGGCGTCGATGCACGAGCGTCGATTTGTCGATCAGGTATTTAAGAGCGTCGGCTGCTCGCCGGTGCCACGCGTTGAATCGGAATTGATCTTACACCTGATGTTTCAGGTCCAATTCACTGAGCTGTGCACGGTCATTCCGTCGCACTTCGCCCACGCCCCGGGGCTGCACCGCGGAACCCGCGCGCTGCGTCTCGTCAATCCGATTGTAACACAGGAGGTCGGCCTGTTCTGGACGGAAGGCGAAATCGTCCTGCCGATGGCCAGTGCTTTTGTATCGATGGTACAGAAACTCAATAAATCGGGCGAACTCCGCAAACGGCTTGAGGGTACAAAACCGGCTATCTATGACGGTCCGGTCGGCAAGCGGAAAAAACTAGAGTGGGCGTAAGACAGCCCACGGCTGCCTTCAGGCAAGTGCCAACTGCTCGAGCTTAAGTGCCGCTGCCGCCGGATCGCGCTCGGCCATCAGCGCGGATGCGTTGATCGTTAAATTACCCCGCTCACCGCTCGATCCGCCGTACAGATAGAAGAACGGCTCCGGGCTCTTCGCGTCGCCCGGAGAAAATGCGAAACTGCGTGACCCTGCCGCGGAATCTGACGGACCTACGAGATGAAGATTTTGCGGAAGGCACGCTACAGGAACCTCGTCGCCGGCCTTGCTGAGAGCGGCAGCCTTGAGAACCGCCGCTGCATCCCCCATCACGGCGGCCAGGCAAACAAGGCCAGGTCCGTACAACTGCGGCGAATAATCTTCGGCATCGCCGCTGATTAAGCCGGCAATGACATAGGGCAATTCTTTGGAGAACATCTCCCGATCAATGCCGCGATGTAGCAGCTCGACCAATAACCAGGCTTCGAGCTCCGCCGGCGAATGTTCTTCAGGATTAAAAACGTGAGGCACCGGTTGACCGTTCTCGATAAACTGCAACTCGAGCGTCGGTAGCCGCATTTCCAGCGCGAGCGCTTTGCCGAATTCTCCCGTGACGATGGCGGCCGTATGCGGTCGGAATTCAAGCCTTGTCCGGCGTTCCAGCGTGCCCGCAGCGACGTAGCTGTTGGCAATCCGCACCAGCCATTGCGCAACGTTAATCGCTTGGACCCGCGCTTGTGCGAGTTCCGACAAATCGCCGAACGTACGCGTTTGCCATTTTATCGCCGCCGAACCACCGGGCGGATCAAGCGAACTTGTCATAACGGATATCTCGCACGGCCACGCCGCCGGTGATTAAGGTGCGGATCGTGCTGTCGACCATGATCGGCGGTCCGGCAACATAGGCGAGAAAATTCGAATCGCGTTCGCCCAGGCGCTTTGCTGCGACTTCGTGAACCATCCCCTGTGCAAGACGAAGAATCGGAAAATCGCCGTGCAACGGCGCCGCTACGGCTTCATGCGACAAAGCGACGGTGATTTCGAGATTGCCGTGCGAGGCGGCTGCGTAACGCGATAATTGCTCGAGATAAAACGTATCGGCAAGCGTCCTGCAGCCGAAAAAGACCGCGCCCTTATGAGCACTAAAGTGATCCGCTTGAATTGCGCATTCGAGGATCGACATCATGCCTGCGATTCCGGAGCCACCTGCAACGCAGACAATATTGCGGCGCTCCTCGGGGCGGAATACCGCCCGGCCAAGCGGCCCGAACACGTCCAACTCCGGCTCGCCGGCAATCCGGTCAAAGAACCAATCGGTAAAGCCGCCGCCCGGCTTGCGCTTGAGGAGGAGCGCGAGCCGGTCGAGTTCCGGCTCGAAATTGACCATCGAATAAGCCCGGCCGCCGGGCACATCCGGTGATTCGAGCACCACAAATTGCCCAGGTTGAAAGCGCATGGAACCCGACAGCTGCAAATCGAATTGCGCTACGTCCGTGGTCAATCGCTCGATGTTGCGGATGACGCCACGACGCAGCGCCGGCTTGAATGTATCCGTCGTTGTTAGATCCGATGGAACACGCATTGCAATATCGGACCGCGGCCAACTCTGGCACATCAAAATGTCGCCCTTTAGGGGCTTCAGTCGCGCGCCACCGGGCGCTTCCTTCCACCGCACCTCTACTTCGCCCGACATGATGCGCGCGCGGCAGGTTCCACAGGTTCCAGTGGCGCACTCAAAGGGAAGATTGACCCCTTGCCGCAAGCCCGCGTACAGGATCGCCTCCCGTTCGCCGCAGTCGAACGACAATTCACCGCCTTTGTGCTCGACCGCTATCTTCATCAGGACAGATGATCGCCGCTATTTGAAGAAATCGTCATCGGCGTCTTCTTCCGTATCGAATTCGTAAGTCAACGCGCCATCGATATTTGCCAGGATCGCTCCGTTCTCTTGTCGGATCTCGTAGGTCTTGAGGGGCTTCTCGGTCTCGCCTTGCATTTCCAAGGTTTTGAGATCCCACGCCCACAAATGTTTCGTGCATGTAAGAATGCAGCGAGCAACGACCCCCGATTGCGCCAGCGGCTCTTCCATATGCGGACAGATCGGCGGAATGGCACGAAAGCCTTCGCCGTAGTTCACCAGCACAATTGAAATGCCGTCGACATCAAACTGCCGCACCGAGTTTTCAGGAACTTCGGCAGCGTCGCATATGCGCTTCCAGGTCATCGCTGTTCAGATTGGCCAGTGCGAGCCCTTGTCGAGCCGCCGATTTTCGATTCGGACTTCACGGCTGAGGAATTTCGCTTTACCGTCCTCGAGCTTGAAAGTATCGAGATATTTTCCGATCAAAAATAGGCGGCTTTCACCCGCATCGATATGCGAATTGATGCCGTCCAATAGCGTCTGATAGACGACAACCGAACTGACCGCTTTTGCTGACTGCGCCGCCTCATCGACGTCGACAGTATAAACAGAGGTGTGGCGAGTAAGCGGCGAATGATCGGTGTTGTGTTTGGGTAGGAGCTTTACCATAGACGCCAGTCCATGGTGGTCGAGCGCCAGATAGGTCACGTCTTTATTGATCTCCGGGCTCCACGCACGAATCGCATATTGGAATTCATCGTCGCAATGCGCAAGCCAATCGGCCCATTGCTGCTGATCGAGCAGGATGGTCGATCGATATATGGTGTCACGTACCAGAGCCGCAGAATCCACTAGCAGTCCCCATTTGCAAGCGCTTCACGCGTAACACGACACCACGTCCACAAAACCGTCGGCTCCACCAAAGGAGGCGCTATCGAGTGGACGATCAGTGACCGCGATCTCGGTTACTCGGCAGCCACCGAAACCGGCTCGGCATATGGCTGGTCGGGATTGCTTGGCAGCCGATTCATCCAGCGGCCCCACTCCTTGTAGTAATGCCGCATCCCGTTTTCATCGTGAATTGTCTGGTTTTCGTGACGGCCGTGCAAGATACGCCGCGGCTCCGAACCCGTCGCCATAGTCGTGCCTTGGCCTTGAACGCCGATCAAATCCTCGTGCAGGTTGCGCCCAAAGGGTCCCCAAATCGAATTATGGTGATTGACGCGGATCTGGCGCTCTTCGGCAGTATCGCGTTTGAGGCCCAAGCCGCGGAATTCAATCATGACTTTGTCGGGCGCAAGCGGCGTAACGATATCGCAGCGGAGCGCCGATCCGCGCAGATTGAAATTCATGCCGGGGAACAGATCGATCATGTACCACTGGTTCGGCGGTAAGTGCGGAAAGGAAAGCGCGGCGCGGCTGTCGAATCCCTCGTATTTTTCGTAGTTGACTTCAAATGTTCCGACAACGACGTGACCGTGGTCGAACGCCTCGTTCTTGCGCGCGAAGTAGGCATCGTTAAATCCGGTCACGCGATTATGGTAGTGCATGAAGTCGTGATAGAATTCGCAGTTGGTATCGTGCCAAAGCTTGTAGTTCACGTTCACTACGGCCTTGTGATAATGGAAGACGTCAAGGGGCTCCGCTTCCAGAGTCTTTCGTAAACACGCAAACGCGGGACCACCCCATTCCTCCAGCGAAGTCTTCGGATTATCCTCCAAGTTGACCCAGACGAAACCACCGAATTTCACCTCGCAGCGCAGCCGGCGCAGACCGACATCTTCCTTGCACAGTCGTTCTTGGAAGCCTTCCTTTTCACGACTGATGTAAACGCAGTTGCCGCGCATATCGTACTGCCAAGCGTGGAACATGCACGTCATCCGCTTCGGATTGCCGGAAGGCTGGCCTTCCAGAAAACTCCCCGAAGGCCGTCGTTCGATGATCATGCCGCGATGTGGGCAGACATTGAGAAAGGCACGAACTTCATTGTCCGGCCCACGGCAGACGATTACCGGCTCTCGCGCAATCGAGGTGGTGCGAAAATCGTAAGGGTTCGGCAGCTCCGATTCATGGCAGACCGGAACCCAGGTCTTCTTAAAGATCTTCTCGAGCTCTTCTTCGAAGATTTTGGGATCGGAATAGATCTGGCTATTGACCCATTCGGATCGCTTAAGTGTGGGATCCGCCACCCATTGGCGATGATTTTTCGCTGCCACGGCGTCTGCTCCTGGGAAAGTAAATCGATTGCATGGGGAAACTACAACCGAAACGCTTGGTGTTTCGGCGTATATAAGCCAAAACGCGTCGCGACGCTACCAAACCGCTGCGCGAAAAATCGAAACATCTTATCGAATAATAGACAGGACAATAGTTTGGCGAAGCTCGGCCAAGCCGTGAAACGCGTCGATCGACCAAGCTATGGAATGCATCTATCATATGATAACTAGGAACTATTTTACACTGGGCTCATAAACCTATGCCATTCAGGCAAGCGCTCGCGTCAGAACAGGAGGTAATTCACCTGCTGTCGAAGCCAGAAAGCGCAAATTCAAGACTGCCCACGGGCAAACAGGGAGGGATCCAGTGAGCCAACAAGCGATCGATCTGCCACGAGCAGAGGTGCCAACGGCGGGTGGGGACGCCGCTCCTGTTGGACAGATCCACATACCCTTTCGCGAAGCGTTTCTGGTCGCCCTGGCTGCCGGGCTGGGTTACGGTTTTGATGCGTACGCAGTCAATATTTACGGCATGCTCGGGCCGACATTAGCCCACGACTTGAACGTTTCGATAAAGACCATCGGCATCATCGGATCGATCTTCCTCGTAGGCTATACAATCGGCACGGTTGGCTTCGGCTTTCTTGCCGACCGGATTGGACGACGCGACGCACTTGGCTGGTCAATCATCCTTTACGGATTGACGACCGCGCTCGGCGGGTTGTCGACGAACCTCTACATTTTCTCGTCGTTGCGTTTTCTCACCGGGGTCGGCGGTGCCGGCGAACTGGCAGTCGGCGCGCCCTATACCGCTGAAATGTGGCCACGGCAGGTGCGCGCGCTCGGCACGGGCGGCATCATGTTTTCTCTTTACTCCGCCGGTTACATATTTGCCGCTATCTGCGCCATCTTCATCGTTCCGAGGTATGGCTGGCAGTGGGCGTTCGGTTTCGCCATCGTGCCGGCGATAATGGTTTTCGTGCTGCGCCGCATGGTGCAGGAATTGGTGCGTTATAAGCATGCACAGGCCGAGATTGAACGTCACATTCAAATAGAGGGTGTAAGACGCCCGCGGGTTAACATCTTCTCCATCCCGGGTGCATGGCACCGCATCATCGTGGGTTGGTTGCTTTACGTGCCCAATGCGTGCGGCTACTGGGGCATCACGGTGTTTCTCACCACATTCATGGTTCAGAAATTCCACACCACCCCCACCGACGCGATCTTCTACGCGATGATGTTTTACGTCGTGCAGTTCTTCCTGTCCTATGCCGGCACCGGCCTGTCGGATTTGATCGGCCGCCGTCCGGCAGGAATACTAGGCGCGATTATCATGATCGCGTGCACAATCGTCGCTTCCAGAACCGACGATTTCTCCACCTTCCTCATCTTCGGGTCGGTCATGATCGGAATGCTGGGGTGGCTCTGGGGAATCGGCGATACCTATCTGAGCGAGTTTTTCCGCACCAATCTGCGCGCGACCGGATTTGGAATCATGGTAGGCGGCGGTCGTGTCGCTTCAATCGTGGCGCCATTCCTGGTCGGGTGGGGTATCTCCGAGTTCGGTCCCACCATTCCGTTCCTGGCGACGGCTGGGCTCTGGGTTAGCACCATCATCGGCTATCTGATCGGGCCCGAAACTGCCGGTCGAGAGCTTGAGGACGTTCAACTTTAGCCACACCGCGCCTCATCTACGTGCCATTATAGATGCCGGCGTCGAGCAGCGCGCCGGCATCTGCTTTCTTCAAGTGGTTCGACCATGACTGCAAAAATCATAAATGGTGTTGCAGTCGCCCAGACGATCCGCGACGAGTCCAGAGAGCGCGTGCAGCGCATTCTGGCCCACAGCGGAACGCCCCCTGGCCTTGCCGTCATCATGGTCGGCTCCAATCCGGCGTCGCAGCTTTATGTCCGGAACAAGATCCGCGCGTGTGCCAACGTCGGAATCCGATCCTTTCGGTTCGATTACCCTTCCGATATCGATCAGGACGCGGTGATCGACCGCATCATGCAGCTCAACGATGATCCTGCGGTCCACGGCATCCTGGTCCAGCTGCCGCTGCCGCCGTCCTTCGATATGACTCGTATCCTGCACAGCATATCGGCGGACAAGGACGTCGATGGTTTCCATCTCTACAATGTCGGCGGGCTCGTGGCTGGCGGAACAGTATTTCCGCCCTGCACCCCTTACGGCGTGCTCAAGCTACTCGAATACGAGGGCATCACGCTCGAAGGTAAGAACGTCGTCGTCGTCGGTGCCAGCAATATCGTCGGCAAACCGATGGCTTTGATGCTGATGCAGCACGAGGCAACCGTGTGCATCTGTCACGCCAAGACGCGGGATTTGGCGCAGTTTACGATCCTCGCCGATATCCTCGTCGTCGCAGCCGGACATCCAAACCTGATTCAGCCCGAAATGGTGCGCACCGGAGCGGTCGTGATCGACGTCGGAATCAATCGGCTCGACGACGGCAGGCTGGTCGGCGACGTTAATTTCGCAGGCGTTGCGCCAAAAGCCTCCCACATCACTCCGGTGCCGGGCGGGGTCGGTCCCATGACCGTGTCAATGTTGCTGGTCAATACGATCAACTCTTGCGAGAGATGGCAGCAACAGAGCTTCGTGCCTATTTCAAAGAAGTTTGCACCGGTGCGGGCGGTCAAATGATTGCCGCGGGAATAATCGGTTAGGTCCGCATCAGATATCATCCGTAGAATCTTCTCACGGATTTTCCCACCATCGCGATTGTCCCTCGAGGCATAATCTCGCGGGCTATCCGTTTGTCCTCGCCACCCCGGCAGAAATTTCGAAAGAACCGCGATCATTTCCATAAGATTTTCAATGGAGTGGCCTCGGTCTGAGATTGTGAGTGGCCCCTGTTCCGAGATTTGGCTAGAGTCTCAGCCAGCGGGATAGAGGTGTGCCATGACCAAGCTTTTACCTGCTCCGATGAGGGCGAGCAAAACACTCGCATTCCAGCTAACCGTCATAAGCCTGCTGTTCGCAGTGCTCACCGTAAAGCTCTCCGTCGATCACCCCGAATGGAGTCCCAACGGCCTGACCGAAATAAGAATGGCGCTGCCGCATCAAATGGACAGCCAAATAAGGCTCGTGGCCACTCCCTGAATTCGTGATCGTTTTCCTTAAGCGCGCGATTCGGCGGAAACGATCCCCCACAGCACGGCCATCACGGGCGCAATCCCGCTGGACAAGGCACCGGAGCGCACTCTCTCCGCAACAAGCGCGCGGGCGGTTCCAACAAGGCTTTGCATTGCTACGCGTCGCGCACCGCCATGTCGCCAGCGAGCCGCCCGAGCACTGTTGCGGTCAATAGTCCGTTCCCTGATAAGTAGCCCGCCGCGCTCGCTCGGCCACGCGCTCGGTGAGGATGACGATATCGTTTTCTTCCGCGGCACTGCGCAACCGATCGATCAGCCGCTCGCGCGCCAGTTCGCCGAGCGCACGGCGCAGGGTAACGCGCGACACGTCGTGGACCGCCGCGAGCTCATGTTCCGTCGGCAGTTTGGTCCCGAAGGCAACGGCGCCGCTCAAGATGCGGTCGCGCAGGACGAGATAGACCTGCTTTGCCTTTGCTTCGCCAAGCCAATCTCGCAATGCCACGTCCCTCCGCCCCGGAGATCCGCTTTACTTGGTATTCTTTAGCATACAATACTGCGAACACTCGACAAGCCCGGTGAAGCGAGGCAGACCGGCCCCTAGATGAGCGAGCCCCGAACCCTGATCGATCGGCTCTGGGCGGCGCATGAGATCGTGCGCCGTGAGGACGGCACCGCTTTGCTCTGTGTCGATCGCCACTACATCCACGAAGGCTCTTTCCACGCCTTCAGTCAAATAAAGGCCAGGGGCCGTTGCATCGCCGAACCGCAACTGACCTTTGGCGTGACCGATCATTATGTGCCGACCCGCGGCCGCGCCGACGGCATCGCCGATCCGGAACTCGCGACGATGGTGCGCAATCTCGCGAGCAATGCGGCACAGAACCACGTCACATTGTTTGGATTGGACGACCCGCGCCAGGGCATCGTGCATGTCGTCGGCCCCGAGCAGGGACTGACCCTGCCTGGACTGCTGATCGTGTGCGGCGACAGCCATACATCCACGCACGGCGCCTTTGGCGCCTATGCGTTCGGGATAGGCGCTTCCGAAGTCGCGCATGTGCTGATGACACAGACGCTGTGGCAGAAGAAACCCCGGCCCATGGGCGTCAGCGTCGAAGGCCGCACTACGCCCGGCGTCGCCGCCAAGGATATTGCGCTCGCCATCATCGCTCGGATCGGCGCCGACGGGGCGCAAGGCCACGCCATCGAATTTGCCGGCAGCGCCATCCGCGCCTTGACGATGGAAGGCCGCATGACTTTGGGCAACATGTCGATCGAAGCCGGTGGCCGCTGCGGCATGGTGGCGCCCGACGCCGCCACATTCGCTTATCTCAAGGGACGTCCCTTTGCACCGCACGGCGCGGACTTCGACGCCACCGTCGAAGCTTGGTCGGCGCTTGCATCCGATGCCGATGCGCAGTTCGATCGCGACGTCACCATCGCGGCGGCCGAAGTCGCGCCGATCGTCACATGGGGCACGACACCGGATGATGGATTACCGATCGACGGACGCGTCCCCGATCCGGCGCGAGAACCCGATGAAACGCGCAAAAAATACATTCAGGATGCGCTGGCCTATATGGGCATTGCGCCCGGCACCAAGCTGACCGATATCGCCATCGACCGCATTTTCATCGGCTCCTGCACCAATGCGCGCATCGAGGATTTGCGCGCGGCCGCCGCCGTACTCACCGGCCGGGTCAGCAAAGTCCCGGGACTGGTCTCGCCGGGCTCGTCGCAGGTGAAACGCCAGGCCGAGGAAGAAGGGCTCGATCGTATTTTTAGCGATGCCGGGCTCGAATGGGCGGACTCCGGATGCTCGATGTGCGTCGGCATCAATGGCGATATCGTACCCGCCGGCGAACGCTGCGCCTCGACCACCAATCGCAATTTCCGCGGCCGCCAGGGTCGCGGCGCGCGCACACATCTCATGTCGCCGGCGATGGTCGCCGCGGCGGCAGTGACCGGGCATCTCGCCGATGTGCGGCCGCTGTTGGCCGGGCGAAGAATCTAGGAGGCGCCGCGTGGAAAAGTTCGTTCGCCTCACTGATAAGGCCTGCCCGCTGCCGCAACCCAATATAAACACCGATCAAATCCTGCCGGCACGCTACCTGAAATGGCCGCGTAGCAGGGGCCTCGGTACTGTACTGTTTGCAGATCTGCGCTTAGACACCGATGGCAAAGAGCGCGCCGGTTTCCCGCTCAACTTGCCAATCTGGCGCGACGCCAAAATTCTCATAGCAGGGCGCAACTTCGGCGGCGGTTCGTCGCGCGAAACCGCCGTCTACGCGATCTACGATTATGGCTTGCGCTGCGTGATCGCGCCGTCGTTCGGCGACATATTCGCGCAGAACGCGGTCAAGAACGGCCTCCTCGCCGCGATTGTTTCGGAAGGGGATGCCGCGGAACTAGCGCCGCCGTTGCGGCCGGTCCGCAACGCGAGGTCACCGTCGATCTCGAACGGCAGATGATCGGCTGCGGCAACCGAACTTACAGCTTCTCGATCGATCCGGTCAGCCGCAATCAGCTCATCAACGGTTGGGATGACATCGACCTGACCGAAAGCTATCGCACGCAAATTGCGGCCTATCGTGCCGCCGACCGCGTAAGCAGGCCGTGGGCAATGCCGGGAAAACCATAACCGTGCCGGCAAGAGACCCACGATGAACGCGAAGGAAAAAGTCGCACTCGGATCGATCGTGGCCTCGGCGGCGCTGGCGGCTGCGAAGGCCGTGATCGGCCTCCTGACCGGCTCGCTCGCCATTCTGTCGGAAGCCGGCCATTCCTTGATCGATCTGTCGGCAACGCTGCTCACCTATTTTGCCGTACGCATTTCCGGCAAGCCGGCCGATGCCGAGCACCAATTTGGCCACGGCAAAGTCGAGAGCGTGACCGCGCTGGCCGAAACGGCATTGCTGTTCGTGCTTGGCGCCGCGGTGATCTGGGAAGCCGCGCAGCGGCTGATCGGCGCGCAAGCGCACGCCGTCGAGGCGACGGTCGCAGCCTTCATTATTATTGGCGGTTCGATCGTCGTCGATTTTTTTCGTGCCCGCGCCCTTGGCCGTGTTGCGAAGGCAACATCGAGCGAGGCGCTGGCGGCCGATGCGTTGCATTTTTCCTCGGACATGTGGTCCTCGGTCGCGGTGCTGATCGGACTTGCCGGAGTGGCTATAGGCTTCACTTGGGCGGATGCGGCGGCCGCCATCGTGGTGGCGGTCTTTATCTGCATTGCCGGCTGGCGACTCGGCCGGCGCACCATCGATACACTCACGGACACAGCGCCGGCGGGCGTGAGCGAGCGCGTCGCGGCGATTGCGCGGCAAGTTTCTGGTGTCGTCGCCGTCGAACGGGTGCGGGCGCGACCGGCCGGCGCGGTGTTGTTCGTCGAGCTCGGCGTCGCGGTGAGCCGCACGCTGCCGCTCGACCGCGTCACTGCCATCAAGCAGCAACTGACCGCCGCCATCCGGATCGAGTTGCCTTCCGCAGAAGTCACCATTACCACCGAGGCGCGAGCGCTCGATAACGAAACGGTGCGCGAGCGCGTCATGGTGATTGCGCGCGATCTCGGCCTCGCCATCCACCACGTTGCGGTGCAGACGATCGCGGCGGACTTGTCGGTGTCGACCGATCTTGAGGTCGAAGGTACCCAATCGCTCGCCGCCGCGCACGAAATCGCAACCCGGCTCGAACAGGCGGTGCGCGACGAGCTTGGCTCGGACGTCGAGGTCGAAACCCACATCGAGCCGCTGCCTGCCGATGTGCTGTCCGGCAGCGACGCCCCCGCCATCCGCATCAGCGAAGTGCTTGACGCATTATCGTCGCTTGCCGTCGAAATCCCTGACCTCACCGAGATCCACGACGTGCGGGTGCGCGAGACGCCTGATGGCGAGATCGTCAATTTTCACTGCCGCGTCGATCCGGCGCTCTCGGTGGCCGCGGTACACGACCTCGTCGATGCGTTGGAGCGCCGGTTGCGCCGGCGTTTTCCCGCCATCCGGCGGGTCATCGGTCACGCCGAGCCCGGACGGAACCAACCATAACTGTGGCGCTTTCAATTGGCGCTCAAAGCCTCTACATCACTGCGCATCATGCGCACCGAAGAACCCCGCCCCGTCCGCCTGCAAGATTACCGCCCGCCAGATTGGCTCATCGAAACCGTCGATCTCGACGTATCGCTGCACCCCACGGCGACCACGGTGAGGGCCAAGCTCAAGATCAAGCCCAACGCCGCCGGGACGCCTGCGCCGCTCGTTCTTGACGGCGATGAATTAAAGCTTCGCTCGCTCGTCCTCGACGGCAAGCCGCTTGCGCCGGAAAATTTCGTCGTCACGCCGGACCGGCTGACCATCGCCCAAGTGCCGAACCGGCCGTTCGAGCTCGACATCGAAACCGTTATCGATCCGACCGGCAATACGCAGCTCATGGGACTCTATCGCGCCGGCGCGACCTATTGCACCCAATGCGAGGCCGAAGGATTTCGGCGGATCACTTATTTCCTCGACCGGCCGGACGTGATGGCGATCTACACCACGCGTATCGAGGCCGATAAGAAAGGCGCGCCAGTCCTCCTCTCCAACGGCAACCTTGTCGGGCATGGCGATGTGGCCGGCACGTCGCGGCATTTCGCGGTATGGCACGACCCGTTTCCGAAACCGTCCTATCTGTTTGCGCTGGTCGGCGGCAATCTCGGCTGCGTCGAAGACAGCTTCACCACGATGTCCGGTCGTCAGGTCAAGCTCGCCATCTACGTCGAACCCGGCAAAGAGGATCGCTGCGCCTACGCCATGGATAGCCTCAAACGCGCCATGCGTTGGGACGAAATCGCGTTCGGCCGCGAATACGATCTCGATATATTCATGATCGTCGCCGTCTCCGCCTTCAATATGGGCGCGATGGAGAACAAGGGGCTCAACGTTTTCAACGATAAATACGTACTCGCCTCGCCGGCGAGCGCTACTGATGCCGATTATGCAGGCATCGAGGCAGTAATCGCGCACGAATACTTTCACAACTGGACCGGCGACCGCATCACCTGCCGCGATTGGTTTCAGCTTTGCCTCAAGGAAGGGCTTACGGTGTTCCGCGACCAGGAATTCACCTCCGACCAGCGTTCACGCGCGGTCGAGCGCATCAGTGACGTGCGGGGCTTGCGCGCGCATCAGTTCGTCGAGGATGCCGGCCCCCTCGCCCATCCGGTACGGCCCGAAGTCTATCGCGAGATCAATAACTTCTACACCTCGACCGTCTACGAAAAGGGCT
This sequence comes from uncultured Alphaproteobacteria bacterium, assembly GCA_963822935.1. Lineage (GTDB taxonomy): Bacteria > Pseudomonadota > Alphaproteobacteria > Rhizobiales > Xanthobacteraceae > BOG-931. Next base: position 81,121 of record CAWGJP010000004.1, on the reverse strand, counting down.
CAGAGGTGGTGCGGATGATCCGCACGCTGCTCGGTCCCGCCACTTTCCGCAAAGGCATGGATCTCTACTTTACGCGCCACGATGGCGAGGCGGCCACGGTAGAGCAATTCGTGCAGTGCTTCGCCGACGCGAGCCGGCACGACATGACGCAATTCATGCGCTGGTACTCGCAGGCCGGCACGCCGGATATCAAGGTCGCGCCGCATTACGATGCGAAGTCGAAGGCCTATAGGCTCGATATCACGCAGACGGTTCCGCCGACCCCAGGGCAGCCGAAAAAAGAACCGATGGTGGTCCCGCTCGCGGTCGGGCTCGTCGGCCGCGACGGCGTCGATCTGCCGCTTGTCGTCAACGGTGAGCCGCTCAACCGCGGCGTGATCGAGCTGACGCAGCCAAAGCAGAGTTTTTTATTCACCGAGGTCGCAGAGCGGCCGGTGCCGTCGCTTAACCGCGGCTTTTCTGCGCCGATCAAGCTCACCCTGCCGATCGAGCCGGACGATCTGCGCTTTCTCGCCGCGCACGATTCCGACCCCTTCAACCGCTGGCAGGCGGTGCAGACCCTGGCGATGACCTTGCTCAAGAGCAACGTTGCGGCGGTGCGCGCCGGCAACGCGGTGCGCGAAGACGAAGGCTTGATGGCGGCACTGGGCGCCATCCTCAACGACCCCAAGCTCGAACCGGCTTTTATCGCGCTGACATTGTCGCCGCCGAGCGAAGCCGACATCGCCCGCGAACTTGGCGGCGACGTCGATCCCGACGCGGTCTTCGCGGCGCGGCGCAAGCTGCGTGCCGCTATCGGCGTGCGCCACGGCGTGGCGCTGGCCGAGACCTACCAGTGGATGGTCACGCCCGGGCCTTATCGGCCGGACGCGCAAAGCGTCGGACGGCGCGGGCTTAAGAACATCTGCCTCGATCTCTTGGCCGTGACGGAAGCCGATCAGGCGATCGCCCGCGCCTTCGCCCAATACCAAGCCGCCGACAATATGACCGACCGCATGGCCGCCCTGGAAACGCTGGCGCAGTGGGACCGGTCGGAACGTACCGCCGCGCTCGAAGACTTTTACAAGCGGTACGCGGATGACCCGCTGATCATCGACAAGTGGCTGGCGCTGCAAGCGGCGATCCCGGAGCCGGCGACGCTCGATCGCGTCCGCGCCCTGACCAAGCACCCGGCATTCTCGATTGCCAATCCCAACCGCATCAGGGCGCTGATCGGCTCGTTTGCGCAAGCCAATCACACCCAATTCAATCGCAGCGACGGGGCCGGCTATGCTTTCGTTGCTGACTTCGTGCTGGCGCTCGATCCGAAGAATCCGCAAGTCGCGGCAAGGCTGATGGGCGCCTTCCGGTCCTGGCGGGCGTTAGAAGCACAACGTCGCGCCAAAGCCGAGGCGGCGCTCCGGCGTGTCGCCGCGGCGTCAGCGCTGTCCCCCGATCTTCATGACATCGTAGCGCGCACACTAACCGACACCTGAATCAAGTCCGTTGTCGTCGCTTAGGACCGGTTGCGAGATCGATTGGCATTTTGTCGACTCCTCGACGATCGAGGTTGCGCGCGACGATTACTTTGAGGAAGCGTTAGCGCACCGTTGGTGCAAGTGACTCCCCGTGCAAGACTTTTCTCAAAATGCGGGTGGAATCGCGACGCTGCCGCACCGCAAAAAACCGCGGGATAATTCTTAAAAAAATATTAACTCCAAACTCTCGACAAATCAGCGCGCATCGATTCTATTGAAGACGATTCGGAGAGATGCGGCACACCTCTTCGATCGCGGGTGGTAGGCGGAATAACCCAAACGGAGGCAGGCGATGGCGCGCGCCGATGCGGCGAGTGCGTCTCTACGATCCGATTCGATCAAGGGACTGGCGCAGTCGATCGCCAATCCCGCTTACCGCCGCCTGTTGAGCGCGGAGCCATTGTTACGCCGTGCCGTTCCGGTTCTCATCATCGCGTTTATGGTGACGATCTGCATCGGCGCCGCGGTGCAAGTCCTCGAGCATCGCCGCCAGGTCATGTTCGAGGCGACGCGTGGCATCGAGGCACTCGCCGATCATTTCGCTACAGTGCTCGATCGGCCGCCACGCGACGCGACGCATCTACCCCGCACATCGGAAGCCCTACGGCAAGCGGTGCCGGTGTGGGCGGCGGGCGGCGGGCGGCGCATTCTCATCGCCGACGGCGACGGCACGATCATCGCCGCCGCGCCGAATGAGCCGCAGCTTCTGGGACGCCAAATCATCGACGTGCTCGGCCCTTCGCAACCGCTGACCACCTTCGGCGCCGCGGCAGGCACCATGGAGATCGCGCTGCCGGGCGGCGAAATTGCCTTCGCCACTGTGCGGGCGTTGAAAAATCCGGTCGGCCTCCTTGCCGTGATTCAGGGCGGCAAGGACGCGCTGGCCGACTGGCGATCGACGACCGCGCTGACAGTGACATTATCGGCCACGACCGGCTTCGTCGTGTTGATCCTCGGCTTTGCGTTCCATTGGCAGGCGACACGGGCCCGTGAAGCGGACCTCATTCATGACACTGTAAGGAGCCGCGTCGATACCGCGCTCAATCGCGGCCGCTGTGGGCTGTGGGACTGGGACTTGGCGCGCGGCCGCGTGTTCTGGTCGCATTCGATGTACGACATCCTCGGCTTGCCGCAGAAGAACGACCTTCTCACCTTCGGCGAAGTTAACGCGCTGGTTCATCCGGACGACATCAACCTTTACGAGCTGGCGAGCCAGCTCGCCGACGCCAAGGTCCAATCAATCGATCACGCGTTTCGCATGCGCCATGCCGACGGTAAGTGGCTGTGGTTGCGGGTACGCTGCGAACTGGCGCGCCAGGACGGCGAAGCCGGCCCCCATCTCATCGGCATCGCCGTCGATACCTCCGAGCAGAAAAGCCTGGTCGAGCGAACCATGGAGGCCGATTTGCGGCTGCGCGACGCCATTGAGACCATCCCCGAGGCCTTCGTACTGTGGGACGCCGACAACCGCCTGGTGCTGTGCAACTCGAATTTCCAGGAATTGCATCACCTGCCCGACGAAGCCGTTGCCGCTGGCACTACCTACGAGGCGATCGTGGCCGCAGGACGCAAACCAGTGATCCGCACCGCTGTCGCCAATGACGGCGTCGAACCGCGAGGCGCGCGCACCTTCGAGGCACAACTCGAGGATGACCGCTGGATGCATATCAGCGAGCGCCGCACCAAGGACGGCGGCTACGTATCGGTGGGAACCGACATCACCAAGATCAAGCAGCACGAGCAGAAGCTGATCGAGGGCGAGAAGCGCCAGATCGCCACCATCGTTGACTTGCGCAAATCCAGGAAGGCGCTCGAATTGCAGACCGCCGAGCTCGCCGATCTTGCGCAAAAATACGCCGAGGAAAAAACCCGCGCCGAGGAAGCCAACGCGGCGAAGTCGAAATTCCTGGCCAACATGAGCCACGAACTGCGCACCCCGCTCAACGCCATCATCGGCTTTTCCGAAATCATGGAGTCGGGAATGTTTGGGCCGCTCGGTGCCGAGAAATACACCGAATATTCCCGTGACATCCGCGAGAGCGGCGAATATCTGCTCGACGTTATCAACGACATTCTCGACATGTCGAAGATCGAAGCCGGCGGCATCCGGCTCACGCCCGAAGTCGTGGCCCTCGAACCGGTGCTCGCCGACTGCTTGCGCGTCGTATCGACGCGAGCCGGCGAAAAGCAGCTCAAGCTCGACGCCAAGGTCGATCCCGACATCGAACTCAATGCCGACCGCCGCTCGCTAAAGCAGATCGCGCTGAATCTTCTGTCCAATGCCGTTAAGTTCACCCCCGACGGCGGCGCGGTCACGATGCGCGGCCGGCGGCGCGGCGGCAAGGTCACCATCGTCATCGCCGACAACGGCATCGGCATTCCGAGAGACGCGTTGCGCAAGCTCGGCCGGCCGTTCGAGCAGGTCGAAAGTCAGTTGACCAAGCGCCATCAGGGTTCGGGCCTCGGCCTCGCCATCGCCAAATCGCTCGTTGAAATGCACGGCGGCGTCATGCGCATCCGCTCAAAACTCGGCCAAGGCACCATGGTCGTGGTTCGCTTGCCGCTATACCAGAACGCCTCGACCCGCCTGGAAATGGCCGCCTCGGCACCTCCCCTTCAGCCTGAATTGTTTAGCGCGTAAACTAACTGTGCTGCCCCAAAATCCGTACGAAACATTCACGCACCTGACGCTGCGTGTCCTCGACATGCGCCTGCAGCGCCGGAAAATCCGGCAGATCGGCGGCGCGGGCAAGAAGCTCCAGAACGCCGGTGCTTGCGGTTTTCGGATCGAACGCGGCTGGTAGGCACAGTCGCAAGATTTGCGTCAAATCGTGAAACAGACGCACCGCCGGGCGCAGCACTTCGGCGTCCTCCGGTTTGAGCGCGCCCAGCCGCGCCGCCTTGTCCAACGCCCGCGCCGTCGAGGTATCGAGGATTTCCGGTGTGGTCGCCGCTCGGATCAGCTGCAAGTATTGCGCGATAAATTCGATATCGATCAATGCGCCGGCGGCATATTTGAGGTCCCAAACATTGGTGTCGCCTTTTTCTCTTGCGATGGCCGCACGCATATCGACGACGTCACCGGCAATGATGCGCGCGTCGCGTGGGCGGCAAAGCACCTCCCGGATGGTCGTCTCGATCCCGGCCGAAAAGTCTGGCGCACCCGAAACGACCCGCGCCCGGGTGAGCGCCATGTGCTCCCAGGTCCATGCTTCGTGGACCTGGTAATTTCTAAAGCCATCGATCTGCGTCGCCACCGGACCAGACCGGCCCGAAGGCCGCAACCGCATATCGACCTGATAAAGCTGGCCGTAATTAGTCTGCACGGTGAGCGCACTGATCAGGCGCTGTGTAAAACGGGCGAAATACTGTGCCCCGTAGAGCGGGCGCTGGCCATCCGAGTTGGGACGCCCTTGATCGAACTCGTAAATGACAATGAGATCGAGATCCGAGCTCGCGGTCATTTCCCAGGCGCCAAGCCGGCCGAGCGCCACAATTGCGCTCTTGCCGTCACGGATGCGGCCGTGCGTGGCTATGAAATTATCGTCCACCTGGCTGTGAAGGGCGCGGAGGAGAGCGTCGGCAAGCCGGGCGAAAGCCTCACCGGCCTGTTCGGCGGACATCGCCCCCGATAGGATCCGAGCGCCGATCAGGAACATGTGCTCCTGTCCGAACAGCCGGATGGCGTCGAGCACGGCCTCGTAGCCGCGGGTCTCTTGCAGCGTCTGCGCCAGCGCCGCTGCGAGCCCCCGCGCATCGGGTAACGCGGCGAAGAAGTGCGGCTCGACCAGCGGGTCGATAAAGTGCGGGTTTTGCGACAAGATATCGGTTAGCCGCGGCGCCGTGCTGAGGATAAGCGCGACAAAGCGGATCAGATCGGGATTTTGCCGCAGCAGCGAAAAAAACCGCCCGCCGGCACGCAATCCGGCAAGAAAGCGGTCGAATGCTGCAAAAGCCGAATCCGGATTTTCCGCGCGCGAAAACTGATCGACAATGACGGGAACGAGCGCCATCAGGTTGTCGCGCGCCTGCTCGCCGCGTAGCGCGCGATAACGGCCGCTGCGCCAATTGTCCACGGCAGCCGGGATTTCTTGCGGCCGGTGAAATCCCATCTCCGCCAGCCGATCGAGCGTCTCGGTTTCGGCCGTCCCCTCGACAAATGTCAGTTGCTGCCGGCTTGCCAACAGTTCCGGGGCGCGTTCGAAAAGCCGCACATAATGCCGCTCGACATTGCGTAAATGCTTGAGAAGCGCGGCGGCAAAATCGGCGCGGCCGAAAAAGCCGAGGAAGCGGGCAAACGCATCGAGTGCGGCGGCTTCTGCCGGAAGTGTATGAGTCTGCTCGTCCGCCATCATCTGCAAACGGTGTTCGACACGACGCAGAAAATCGTAAGCGGCCGTCAACTCATCGCGTGCCGCTGCGTCGATCCAGCCGTCGGCCGCCAACACGGCCAGCGTGGCGAGAGTACTGCGGCTGCGCAGCTCGACGTGGCGACCGCCGGCAATGAGCTGCTGGGTCTGGGCAAAAAACTCGATCTCGCGGATGCCGCCACGGCCGAGCTTGATGTTGTGACCTTCGACCGCGATCTCGCCATGGCCGCGATAGGCGTGGATCTGCCGCTTCATTTCGTGGATGTCGGCGATGGTGGCGAAATCGAGATATTTCCGCCAGACGAACGGCCCGAGACCAACAAGCAGTCGTTCGCCGGCGGCAAGATCGCCGGCGCAGGCCCGCGCCTTGATCAGCGCTGCTCGCTCCCAATTCTGCCCGCGGCTTTCGTAGTAATCGAGCGCCGCTTCGGTTGAAATCGCAATTTGCGTCGAGGACGGATCGGGGCGCAGCCGCAAATCGACGCGAAAAACGTAGCCATCCGCGGTGCGCTCTTGCAAAAGCTTGACGAGATCGCGCGTCAAATTCACGTAGAATGGCGCCGGCTCGACGTCAGGAGCGAGCTTGGCCGCGCCGGCGTCGAAGAAAACCATGAGGTCGATATCGCTTGAAAAATTGAGCTCGCGGCCACCCATCTTGCCCATTGCGAGCACGATATAGCCGCTCGTGGTTACGGGATTTCCCCGATCCAACGGGGCCAGCTTTTTGCGTTTGACTGCTTCGCGCAGGAGAAACCGCACCGTAACGCCAAGTGCCGTGTCGGCGACATCGGTCAGAGCCCCGGTGACGCGGGCGACCGGCCAGACGCCGCCGATATCGGCAAGTGCGATCAAAAGCGCGGTTTCAGCCTTCATGCGGCGTAAAATGCGCTGGACATCGGCCGGCGCGCGCGCAGCAGCGCCGGCGCTTTTGGTTTCGGCCAGCAAGGCGGCAAGCGCCGTATCCGGATTGCCGTCGAGCAAACGGGCAAAGCGCGTGGGATCAGTTTGCACCAGATCCCAGAGATAAGGTGACGCTTCGGCGATACCGCCGAGCAGAGCGGCCAAGGGCGGAGAAGTGCGAACGAAGGATTTGAGCGCCCGCCCGACGGCATCGGCCTTGAGACCTGCGATGAAGCCCGCAACCTGCGCTGACGCCGGTGCGGGTTGCGGCAACGCCCCGCCAAGCCTCCGGATCAGTGCGCCATTATCGGGTTTTCCGCGTTGTTGCTTCAGCCGCTTTGCACGGACAGGCCGTCTCATCCAGTCCCCACCGGTCCGGCGCGTGGCAGTGCGATCGTGCTGCGCAGGCCAGGATGATTGTCCTCGAGCTTTAATTCGCCGCCGTGCAGGCGCGCGACTGCGGACGCCAGGCTCAAACCCAATCCCGAACCCGGTTGCGAACGGCTCTGTTCGAGGCGTACGAATCTCTCCACCACGCGCCCGCGATCGGCGTCGGGAATGCCCGGCCCGCGATCGGCGACGCTGAGCGTAATGCGCTCGCCTTCGTCACCGGTCTTGATGGAAACTTCAGTCGGCGTGCCGTTGACCTCGCCATTCGGACGCGCGTATTTGATGGCGTTGTCGACCAGATTGGCCAAAGCCTGACTGACCAGTTCGCGGTTGCCGCGCACCGGCGCCGCGCCATTGGTCTCGACCTTGAGCGCAATCCCCTTTTCGTCGGCCAGCGGCTCGTAAAGCTCGCCGACATCGCGAGCGATTTCGGCGGCGTCGAACTCGCTCATGTTGTCGCGCGCCTGGCCGGATTCGGCGCGGGCGATCATAAGCAGCGCGTCGAAGGTGCGAATGAGATCGTCGGATTCGGCGATGGTCGATTCCAAGGCGCCGCGATAGGCGGCGTCGCCGGCGGGGTGGCGCAAGGTTTGCTCGCAGCGATTGCGCAGCCGGGTCAGCGGCGTTTTCAAGTCATGGGCGATGTTGTCGGACACTTCCTTCAAACCCCGCATCAAAGCCTCGATGCGCTCAAGCATGGCGTTGAGATGATCAGCAAGGCGGTCAAGCTCGTCGCCAGTGCCCGCGACCGGCAGGCGGCCGGCGAGATCGCCCCGCATGATGGTTTGCGCGGTATCGGTCATGGCATCGATGCGCTTGAGCACGCGGCGGCTGACGAAAAATCCGCCGGCAAGACCAAGCACGATGACCAGCGCCAGCGACCATTGCCCGGCATGGGCGATGATGCCGAATAGCCGCTCGCGCTCCTCGAGATCACGGCCGACCAGTAGATGAAACCCGCCGGGCAGCTGCACGACACGGGCTAAGGCGCGATGGTCGCTGCCTTCCGGGGATTCGAGCCGGCGATAGTTGGTTTCAAGCCAGCCGGGATGATCGAGCACGCCGGGTTCCAGCGAGCCGACGTTGCCGGCAAGTCCCTCGCCGGTCGGCGTCGTCACCAGATAGAGGCTCGACCCCGGACGCCGTGAGCGCAGATCGACGACGATCACCAGCCGCCGGATGCCGCCTTGCTCGTACTGCTCGGACAGCCCGTTGATCTCGCCGTTGACGGTGGATGTGATCTGCTCGTCGATGAGGCGTCGCGTATTGAGCGCGAAGTAACCGAGCAGCGAGGCCGCAAACAGGACGAAAATCGCGAGATAAACCAGCGTCAGCTTGAACGCCGTGGTGCGTAAGAGTTTCCCGAGCGCTGTCACTTTGTATTCTCGGTCCGCACGCTCAATTCGACGTCGGAAAAATCATCTTCCCAGAATTCGAGCACGGTACGTTTGCCAGCCTCAAGGTTTTGCGCCTCGGTCCGGCGCAACTCGACCCGACGGATTTTGCCGGAAATCGTCTTCGGCAGTTCGGCGAATTCGAGCCGCCGTATCCGCTTGAACGGTGCAAGCGCGGTGCGGCAATGACGAAAGATCGATAGCGCGGTGTCGCGATCCGGTTTCTGGCCGGGCGCCAGCGCCAAGAAAGCCTTGGGCACGGCAAGCCGCAGCGGATCGGGCGACGGCACCACCGCCGCCTCCGCCACCGCCGGATGCTCGATAAGAATGCTCTCAAGCTCAAACGGGCTGATGCGATAATCGGAGGATTTGAACACGTCGTCGGCGCGACCGACATAGGTCAAATAACCCTCGTCGTCGACCGCGGCGACGTCGCCGGTGCGATAGACGCTCGCCTGCTCGGCGCGCACGCTACCGTCGTCACCCTGATATCCCTCCATCAATCCTGTCGGACGCGGTTCCAGCATGAGACAGATTTCGCCCTCTTTGGCCGGCGCGCCGTACGCATCGAGCAGGGCGACACGATAGCCGGGCAGCGGCCGGCCCATCGAGCCGGCCTTTACCGTCTGGCCCGGCGCGTTGCCGACCAAAGCGGTCGTCTCTGTCTGGCCGTAGCCGTCGCGTATCGTAATACCCCAGGCCGCCTTGACCCGGTCAATGACCTCGGGATTGAGCGGCTCGCCGGCGCCGACGAGTTCCTTGATGCGAACGGGCCAAGCCGAAAGCTCTTCCTGGATCAGCATCCGCCATACGGTCGGTGGCGCGCAAAACGTGGTGACCCCGCAGCGCACGATTGTGTCGAGCAGGCCGCGCGCATTGAACCGGCGCTGGTTGACGATAAAGACCGCCGCCTGGGCGTTCCACGGCGAAAAGAAACAGCTCCAGGCGTGTTTGGCCCAGCCCGGCGATGAAATATTGAGATGCACGTCGCCGGGCCGCAGTCCGAGCCAGTACATGGTAGATAAATGGCCGACCGGATAGCTCTGGTGGCTATGCAGGACGAGCTTTGGCCTCGCCGTGGTGCCGGAGGTGAAATAGAGCAGCACTGGATCGTCCGGCAGCGTGTCGCCGTCCGGCGTGAAGTCCGCGGACGCTTGATAGGCCGTCTCATAGGAAATCCAGCCCGGCATCTCTTGGCCAACGACTATGCGCGTGTAATCACCGGGCAGATCGGCAAATTTGGCCGCGGCCTCGCCATTGGCGATGACGTGGCGCACACGCCCCCGCGCGAAACGATCGGCGAGATCGGCGCGAGTGAGAAGGGTCGTCGCCGGCACGATCACAGCGCCAAGCTTCATCGCGGCCAGCATGCACTCCCATAGCGCTACCACGTTGCCAAGCATGACGAGGATGCGGTCGCCGCGTCGAACGCCGAGCCCGCGCAGTGCATTGGCGACTTGGTTGGAGCGTCCGCTCATAGCGGCAAAGGATAGCTTGGTCTCGCCGGCATCCTCATCGACCAGCCAAAGCGCGGGATCCGGATTGTCACGCGCCATGCCGTCGAAATAATCGAGCGCCCAGTTGAAGCGTTCGAGCTTCGGCCATTGGAAATCGCGATAGGCGGTCGCGTAGTCACCGCGCTGGCGCAGCAGGAAATCACGGGCCGCCACAAACGGCACAGCGTTGCTCGGCGTCATGGTGATCTCCGGTTCGATCCTCGAACGCGCAAATTTGTGGCCGAACTACCGGGTGCCGTCGCGGATCATATAGCCCGCGCCGCGCACGGTATGCAGCAGCGGCTGCTCAAAGCCCTTGTCGATTTTAGATCGCAGACGCGAAATGTGTACGTCGATCACGTTGGTCTGCGGATCGAAATGATAATCCCACACGTTCTCAAGCAGCATGGTGCGCGTGACAACCTGCCCGGCGTGCCGCATCAGATATTCGAGCAGACGAAATTCCCGCGGCTGCAGTTGCACTTCCTGGCCGGCGCGGCTGACTTCATGCGACAGCCGGTTGAGTTCCAGATCGCCGACGCGATACACCGTCTCCTCGCCGCGGTTGCCGCGCCGGCGCGCCAGCGCCTCGACCCGCGCCAGAAGCTCGGAAAAGGCGTACGGCTTGGCGAGGTAATCATCACCGCCGGTGCGCAACCCTTTGACCCGGTCGTCGACCTGGCCGAGCGCCGAAAGGATCAGGACCGGCGTCTCCACTGACTTGCTCCGCAAAGCTCCGATGACCGAAAGGCCGTCGCGCTTCGGCAGCATGCGATCGACGATCAGCACGTCGTATTCGCCGTCGAGGGCGAGTTGCAGCCCCTCTTCGCCGTCGCCGGCCTGGTCGGCGACATGGCCGACCTCGCGGAACGCCTTGACGAGGTAGTCAGCCGCGTCGCGGTCGTCCTCAATGATGAGAAGACGCATGTTCTATCGCCGCACTCAATAAGGGTGTGTCCACCCCGGATATATAATCATCCCGCGCCGATACCGCGGCCTTAAAACCAAGCCATACCATCCGGACCGAAGAGTCGCCACGCCCCGACCGCAGCCGGCCACAAAGCGAGGGGTGGCGAGCGGCTGCCCGCCACCCCTCTCACCTACTCCACCCCGGCGGGGGCGACGGATGCCGGGAGGCAGAGTTGGTATTCGGGCGGGGACGGGTCTTGCGACCCGTCCCCAGGGAACGCCCGCCAGCGGGGGCGACGGATGCCGGCGGATCGCCCCTTTCCTTTAGAGCCCGCTCAAACCGGAGCCGGCCTTCATCTTTCGTTTGCGCATGATCCGTTCCAAAAGCAGGTCGCCAGTTTTCGGATCGTGCGTCAGGCGTTCCCGAGCGGGAGCGCCACGAACTTCGTACCGTCATTCGACTTCACCCGGAACAACACGGTGTGCTTGCCCGACGAACGCGCGTCGTCGAGTCCTTTACGGACGTCAGACGGCGTCGTCACCGGCTTGCCGCCGACGTCGAGAATGACGTCACCCACTTGGAATCCATGGTCCGCGGCGACACCGCCTTCTGCGACCGCGGTGACCACGACGCCGTTGCCGCCAGCGCCCGAAACCTTGCTGCTGGGAGCAAGCGTCAAGCCGAGCTTCGGCACTTCACTTCCGGACTCTTCATGCGCGGGCGCGTTCGACGCTTCTTTCTGGGCGGGCAAGGTGCCGAGCGTCAGAGTCACGGTCTCGTCGGCGCCCTGATGGACCATGCCGAGCTTGACCGTCGTACCGGGCGACATGGTGCCGATCTTGCGCGCAAGGTCACGCGCATCTTTGACAGGCTGGTCATTGACCGACGTAATGACGTCGCCGCTGGCGATTCCGGACTTGGCGGCAGGGCTGTCCTTTTGCGGTTCGGACACGAGCGCACCGCTCGACTGCTTCAATCCCATGCTATCGGCGATGTCGGGCGTCACCGACTGGATCTGCACACCGATCCAGCCGCGCGTAACACTGCCTTTGTCGCGAAGCTGCGCGATCACGCTTTTGACGGTCTCGGCGGGAATTGCAAACGCGATGCCGACCGAACCCCCGGACGGCGAGAAGATCGCGGTGTTGACGCCGATGACGTTGCCGTCGACGTCGAACGTCGGTCCGCCCGAGTTGCCCTTATTGACCGGGGCGTCGATCTGGATGAAGTCGTCATAAGGACCGGCGCCGATGTCGCGGCCGCGGGCCGAGACGATGCCGGCGGTAACGGTGCCGCCGAGACCGAACGGATTACCCACCGCGAGCACCCAATCGCCGACGCGCGGTGTAGTGTCGGAGAGCTTCACGTAAGGAAAGTCCTTGCCGTCGATCTTGATTAAAGCAAGGTCGGTGCGCGGATCGGTGCCGATGACTTTGGCCTTGAACGTCTTGCCGTTATCGGTGGTGACCTCAACGTTCTCCGCGTTCTGCACCACGTGATTGTTGGTTACGGCGTAACCGTCGCCCGAAATGAAGAAGCCGGAACCCTGACCGGTGATGATCTCATGACCGTTCGGCATGTTGGGCATGCCGAATTGCCGGAAGAATTTTTCGAACGGTGAACCCGGCGGGAAAGGCGATGCGTCGTCGCTGTCGCTCGAATTCGCCGGCTGATCGATCTTGACGCGCACCGAAATCACCGCCGGTTTCACTTTTTCGACGATGTCGGCAAAGCCCACCGGTCTTTGCGGCAGCTGCTGCACCTTCTCGGTAAGATTTTGCGCCTGCGCCGCGGTCGCAAAGGGGCTTGCCGCAATAGGCGCCAGCGTCAGAGCCACCGCGCCGAACCCGGCGATCGCGGTTGTCAGAAGCGCAACGCGGCGCGCCGATAATGTGCGGCGCGGTTGCGCGAAATTGCCGTTCATTCGGTATCTCCAAAACAAATGTGCCGTCGGCTGACGGAGGTTGCTTGTGCCGAACATGGGACGGCGACCCTTACCGCGCACTGTCGGCAGGATTAAAAATTGGTAATGTTCGAAGGAACTAAATTATCGTTCTATAACAATGGTTTACATAAATACGGCAGCGAACATATATAGAAACCGACCGCGTTGTCGCGCACTGGCGAAAGCGCGATCACCCCTCGGCGTCTAGGGCGTCCGCACGCAGCAGTTCCGCGACGCGCGCTTCCTCGGCCGCGGTCAGGTTCGCGGACCCGATAGCGACCGCCCCGCCTTTGCGGCGGCGGGCCGCGATAAGCAGCATGACGATCCCGATCAGCAGGAGACCGGGCGGTGTGCCCCATAGCAGCGCGGTGCGCCATTCCAGCCGTGGTTTGAGCAGCACGAATTCGCCATAGCGCGCGACGATAAAATTCATCACTTGCGCGTCGCTGTCGCCGGCTTCGATGCGCTGCCGCACCAGAACGCGCAGATCGTGGGCAAGCGGCGCTTCCGACTCGTCGATTGATTCGTTCTGACAGACGAGACAGCGCAATTCCTGCGAGATGGCACGGGCGCGGGCCTCAAGTTTCGGATCCGCCAGCATCTCGTCGGGTTGCACGGCCCGGACCGGAAACGACCAGCCAAGCGCAAGCAAAAGCATGAACGCGTGAAGATACTTCAAAATCTTCACTCCGCCGGTTGCGGCACGGTGCGGACCCTGGACTTGGCCGGCCGCGGCGCTCCGACGCGCAGCCGCCGGTCCGAGAGCGACAAAGCGCCGCCGACAAACATGATCCCAGCGCCGAGCCAGATCATGAGTACATAAGGCTTGAAATAGATGCGCACCGGCACGCTGCCGTCCTTGTTTGGATCGCCGATCGAGATGTAAAGCTGATTGACGCCGCGCGACATCAGCGCCGCTTCGGTGGTCGCCATGTTGCGGTCCGGAAACGCCCGGCGGCTCGGCTGCATATTGCCGATCAATTCGCCGTTGAGCCGGTGCACGGTGAAGCGGCCGACGATGTCATGATAGTTCGACCCGGCACGGTTGAACGTGCCGTCGAAAGTCACACGGTAATGCGCGATGTCGAGACTGGCGCCCGGTTTTATCTCGGCGATCCGCTCGTTGCCCCAGGCGGTGACGCCAATGATACCCATCAGCGTCACGCCGATGCCGAAATGCGCAAAGGCCGTGCCCCACGCCGAGCGCGGCAAACCCAAGGCGCGCCGCAGCGCTGCGCGGAACGGTACGCGCAGGACAAGCGTACGCTCGGCAATGTCGCTCACCGCGCCGGCCATGACGAAGACGGCGACGCCGACACCGAATGGCGCCAGCACCGGACCGCCGTGTTCGAGCGCAAATGCCGCCGCGATCGCCACCGCCGCCAACATCGCCGCTGCCAGGAGCCGTTGTGCGGCGCCCAACAGATCGCCGCGTTTCCAGCCCATCAGCGGACCGAACGGCATGACCGCCATTAAGGGAATGAACAATGGGCCGAAAGTCAGATCGAAGAACGGCGGCCCGACGGAGATTTTGGCCCCCGTCAACGCATCGAGTGCGAGCGGATAGAGCGTCCCAACCAGCACCGTGGCGCAAGCAGTGGTCAGAAACAGATTATTGAAAACCAGCGCCCCCTCGCGCGAGATCGGCGCAAACAAGCCGCCTTGCTTAAGAAGCGGCGCGCGCCAGGCATAAAGCGCCAACGCGCCGCCAATGAAAATAATGAGAATGCCGAGGATGAAAATTCCGCGCCGGGGATCGACTGCGAAGGCATGCACCGAGGTGAGCACGCCCGAGCGCACCAAAAAAGTTCCGATCAACGACAGCGAGAAGGCCAGGATGGCAAGAAGGATGGTCCAGACTTTGAGCGCGCCGCGCTTTTCCATGACCACGGCGGAATGCAATAGCGCCGTGCCGGCCAGCCACGGCATCAGCGATGCATTCTCCACCGGATCCCAGAACCAAAAGCCACCCCAACCCAGTTCGTAATAGGCCCAGTAGGAGCCGCCGGCGATGCCGAGCGTCAGGCACATCCAGGCGACAAGCACCCAGGGCCGCACCCAGCGCGCCCAGGCCGCGTCGATCCGGCCTTCGATGAGGGCGGCGATGGCGAAGGAAAAAGCGATCGAGAACCCGACATAGCCGAGGTAAAGCATCGGCGGATGAAAAGCGAGACCGGGGTCCTGCAGAATCGGATTGAGATCTTGACCCTCGAACGGCGCGTTCGGGATGCGCACGAAGGGGTTCGACGTCATCAGAATGAAAAGTTCGAACGCTGCGGCGATCCAGGCCTGCACCGCCAACGCGTTGGCCTTGAGCACCACCGGTAGATTGGTCCCGAACGCCGCCACCAAGGCGCCGAAAAATGTCAGGATCGAAACCCACAGCATCATTGAGCCTTCGTGATTGCCCCAGATGCTGGTGAGCCGGTAGATCAGCGGCATTTGCGTATTGGAATTCTCATAGACGTTGAGTACCGAGAAGTCGGACGTCACGTAGCTGACGGCGAGCGCGGTGAACGCCATCGCGACAAAAGCAAATTGCGCGAGCGCGGCCGGCGCGGCGATGCTCATGAGCACCGGGTCGTTGCTGCGGGTGCCGACGATCGGCATGATACCCTGGATGAGCGCCAAGCCCAGCGCCAGCATCAGAGCGAAATGGCCGAGTTCAGGGATCATTTGCTGCCTCCGCCGATCGGCATGGCCGCGCGTTGCGCGTAATCGTCTTTCCAATGCCCCGACTTTTTCAACGCGTCGGCGACCTCTTTCGGCATATAGGTCTCATCATGTTTGGCGAGGATCGTATCGGCGTTGAATACGCCGCCGCCATCGAGTGCGCCTTCAGCGACGACGCCTTGGCCTTCGCGAAACAGATCGGGTAAGACGCCGGCATAGGTGACCGGGATTTCCGTCTTGCCGTCGGTCACTTCGAAGCGGACATTGAGGTTGTTGCCGTGCACCAGGCTGCCGTCTTTGACCAGGCCGCCAAGCCGGATGCGAGTGCCGGGCTCGACGTGCTTTTCCACCACGTCGCTCGGTGAATTGAAAAATACGATGGAATCGCGAAATGCGTTGAGCATAAGCGCGACCGCGACGGCGAGGACGCCGAGGCTGCCGCCGATCAAAGTGAGGCGTCGCTGCTTGCGGGTCATGCTTTTTGTCTCCGCCTCATGTCAGCTTGCCAGACCGAGATCTTTGATCAGAGCGTCGATCCGCTTGATCTCGTCGGGATGATCCGACAGTGCACGCTTGGCGTCGATCGCGGCGTCCTTGGCCTTGTCGCGGTCGCCGAGCACGGCATAGGAGCGTACCAGGCGCAGCCAGCCCTCAACATCGCTGCCGTCGGCATGAAGCCGGTCGGCAAGCCGCTGTACCATGCCGCGGACCATTGCGGTGCGTTGCGTCTCGCTCATCGAATCCGCGGCGCCGATGTCGCTTGCGGTGGGGCCGGTTGCGGGACCTGCCGCAGTGTTCGTTTCGGAATTTATCTTGGGCCCGGTATCGGTGGCGGACACAGCGGTGACGCGCGCCAGCGCCTCGCGCACAAAACCGGTCCATGGTGCGTCGGGAGACGCTTGCGCCAATAGAGTGCGCCATTTCGCGGCGGCGGCGGCACTGTTGCCGTCCTGCTCGTCCGCCAGCCCGAGGTAGTAGCCGGCTTTGGCGTCGTGGGGATCGCCGGCGACAGCTTTTTGGAAGGCCTGCTTGGCCTCGCCGGTGACGATGCCGTTGGCGGCGCCCACCAGCGCTTCGCCAAGCGCCGACTCGCGGGCGGGGCTGTCGCCGTTGAGCACAATCGCCTTACGCCAGGCCGCAACCGCGTCGTCTGCCCGTCCCATTCGTAGATAAACCGGCGCCAGCACTTCCCAACCCGCACCATCGTTCGGATTGCTCGCCAGATGCGCCTCAACCTGACTGACCAGGCCTTCGATCGATTGATGTCCCGGTCCACTATTGGCGCGCGTGAAGGCAGACTGGTCGGGAACGTCAGGCGATCCAAGCCGCAGATAAAATCCGAGCGCAATGGCCGGCACCACGACGATGGCGGCAAGCGCGGCGATGCGGCGCCGCCACAACGCCGACGAAGCCGGCATAGCCGCAGCCGGGGCCTCAGCGTCCGCCGCAGCCAACAGCCGGCGCGATATTTCGATTCGAGCGGATTCCGACTCGGCCTGCCCAATCAAGCCAGCGGCGCGATCGCGATCGATCTCGGCAAGCTGATCCTGATAAACGAGTCGATCGCTGCCACCCCCCAGGCTGGGTTTGCGCCCAAGGGGCCACACCACGGCGAAGACCGCCGCAGCCGCCATCATTGCAAAAATGAGCCAAAGCACCATTGGTTCAAAGGATCATATAAGCTGTCGCTTGACGCAGACCTAGGCTCGGCGGCATCGCTCTCTCCGCCAGATCGACCCTACGCGGCGATTTTGCAGCCCAGAACGCGTCTATATTCGGCGCGGTTACAACACGGCGCGAATGCGGCTGCAATGGGAACAGCGGCGCGGCACTTTCGCGCTTCACCGCCGCAATTTTACGCTCGCCGCGCCCGCAAACGCAGGCTCGGGTCAGCTTAGGCTCGTGCCGGCCGACGCTCGGTGGTCCCACTTTGCACCGCAACCTCGGCCGCTTTGGCCAGCAGGCCCGCATATTCGGAGCCGAACACCGTTCGGCAAAATCGTATCGCGGCTTCGACTTGGGATTGGCGAAACGGCCGGTCGGCGTCACCGGCAACACGCAACGTATCGAGCAAGGCTTTGGTGCCCGTCTCCAGGCAAAGCGTCAACTCGGAATGGGCGCGGGTCGTGACCTCGTTGAGGGCAAGTTCGCTCGCGTATTGCCGGCATGCCCCGACGAATTCGACCCGCATTTCGGCTTGGTTGACGTCGATCGAGTTGAGCAGCGAGCCTGGAGCGATGTCGTTGGCCGGCCGCGGCCGCAACAGGCGGCGCACGAAGCCCGGCGTCGCCTCGATCTCGGCCTTGAGCAGGCTCGAAACCTCGGCGCGGATCGCCGCCAGCTGCCGGCTCCACGGCGAGTCCACCGACAAGTCCATCTCCGATCGCAGCCCCCGGGCCGCGTCGTGAATAGCCTTGAGCATCGATACGATGGGACGTCCGGCGCGAAGTTCGGAGCGCAGCTCCGCGACCATGCTCTCGGCCTCGCTTAACACCAGCGTGACCGCGGCGGCATAGGGGGTCTCCGCGACCCGCGCGGTATCGTCGCTCTCTGCAGCCCGGGTGGCGATGCGAATGAGCTGCCAGGGCGCTGCCAGACGGTTCATCACCAGGATCAAGGCGTAGAGGAAAAAATCCGACTTGCGCACACTGCCCCTGTCAAGCGAAGGCTGCGCCACTGCCGCATCGATCTGCTTGGTCACCGTATCGATTTCGTCGCGATCGAAAACGCGGATGTGGTTAGGCAGGCGCCGGGCAAAATCGCCGAGCACATCGCGCAGCGACAACAGGGCAATCATCGTGCTGAGATCTTCCTGCGCGCGCGGCGTGCCGACCTGAACGGCGAGCCGCCGTCGCGATCGTTCGTCGGAACCGGCGCCGAGGATGGTGTCTTTCATGCGCAGGATGGCGCGCTCCTGCAGCGCCCTAGCCAATTGCTCCGCTTTGGTCCGGTCGTCGGCCACCAAGGCGCGGTTGATATCCTCGCTGAGCGCTTTGGCTTCGGCTGCCATGAGATCGCGACCGATCCAGGACCAGATCGGTTCAAGCGAGACCCGCGCGATGCGGCCGACCCACTTGTGTTCGGCGCGAGCGTCGATCAAAAACGGCTCGAACGGGGCGAAGAACAGTCGCGCCGCATCGCCGATCCGCGGCACCGGCCGGGCGTCGGCGCGGATGGCGCGGCGCAATTCCTGAAGCACTATTTCGTTGCCGGCGCTCACTCCGCCGCGCAATAAGCCGCGCTCAAGCTCCTGGACAAGCATCGAGCGCGCTGCTGGCTTGAGCGTCCGGAGATATTCCCGCAGCCGTTCGATGGATTGACCATCGCTCGTCATAGTCAAAAGACCATTGCCCTGAACTTTACCGTTAACGTTTTAATTGGTTGGCGCTTAAGAAGGCGTTACGCAAAGCATCAGGAATTCAATGCGATAAGGTAACGGCGGCGCTTTCGGCGGTAGCTGGCGGCCATGGCGAGGCGGATAAACAACGAGGGTGGCGATCAAATGATGCCGCCACCCCGTTCGGTTCCCTGCCGATCAATTCGGCGACGCGACACAGACCGCGACTAGCGGGGTATTGCTCGCCGACCCTACCGGCCCGCAGGAGGCGCCTCTTTCGCCCAGAAACTGCGCTTGATTGCGGGTCGGACCACAATACGCGGTCACCAGGACCTCGTTGTCTTGGCACTGCACCGTACAACCCGACACGCAATCCGATTTGACCACCCGGACACTCGGGCTCGGCGGACCCGCTTGGCCTTGCGGACCGGCCGGACCGGCCGGCCCGGGGGGGCCTGCTGGGCCTGCCGGACCGACATCGCCTTTAGGACCCTGCGGACCTGCCGGGCCCTGATCCCCCTGCGGACCTTTGCCACAGCCGGCCAACGAACCGGACACGGCCAAAAGCAACGCCACCGTGATTGCCAGATGCGGTGCACGCATTTTCAGATTCTCCCAAGTTCGCTGCGGAAAGCCGCTCCAGTCCCCACGATAGAAGATCAAACTAGGTCCGCGGGCGCAAGGACGACGCGCGGCGTGTCGCACCGGACGGCGCTTCCGGTCGACCCGATGACTGACGCGCCTATTCCGAACGGTGACACCAGCCGAGCGGGCTGGCGGTTCGCATATGTTTTGGCTAAGGTTTTGCGGCAATTTCGCAGCAATCACGAGCAGACCATGCAGCCGAGAAAATGTGGCGCCAACACTTGGCGGCACACCGTTGCCTTTGCGGCCACCGCTCTGGCAATGACCTTCCTCACACTTTCTATCCGTCAGGCGCATGCGCAAAACTATCCTGCGCGCACGGTGAAGATCATGGTGCCGTTCCCGGCCGGCGGCACTGCCGACGTGATGCCGCGTATCTTCGCCGATTGGCTGTCGCGCAAATGGGGCCAGCCGGTCGTTGTCGAGGATCGCGCCGGCGCGGGTGGTAATATCGGCGCCGGGGTCGTCGCCAAATCCGATCCCGACGGCTACACGCTGTTGGCCTCGCCGCCACCGCCTTTGGTCATCAATCAGAACCTCTATCCGCACCTTGATTTCGATCCGACCAAATTCGTACCCATCGTCGTCATGACGCGGGTGCCGAACGCGCTCGTGGTCAACCCCGACAAGATCAAAGCAAACAACATCAAGGATTTCGTCGCCTACGTAAAAGCCAATGACGGCAAAATAACCGACGCCACACAGGGCAATGGTACCACCTCGCAACTTACCGCTGCCATGTTTCAGATGATGGCGCACGCAAAGCTGCAGAACGTGCCCTATCGCGGCTCGGCGCCGGCGCTCAACGATCTCGTCGCCGGCAGCGTCGACTGCATGTTCGATAATCTCGGCGTCTCGCTGCAACTGGTCAAGGCCGGCAAACTGAAACTGATCGCAGTCGCTTCCGCAAAACGCATGGCGAGCCTGCCAAACACACCGACCATCGCCGAGACGCTGCCCGGCTTTGAAGCCGTGGCTTGGTATGCCTTCGTCGCCCCGGCGGGCACGCCCGCCGCGGTAGTCGACAAGGTCAACGCCGGAGTCAACCAAGCGCTGCACGATCCCGCGATCCAAGAGCGCCTCGTCGATCTCTCAGCCGAGTCGGTCGGCGGCTCGCCGCAAGAGACCGCGGCCTATTTTCGGGAAGAAACGGAGCGCTGGAAGAACGTGATAACCTCTGCCCATGTCACGCTCGATTGAAGTTCCGTGAAACACAGCATCGATCGCAGCGATTGCCAGCGGCGTGTCCGATGTCGGCATCGGCATCGAAGCCGCGGCGCGGCGGCTGAAGCTGGATTTCATCCCGCTGTTCGTCGAAGACTACTATCTGTTGGGCAAACGTGAAACCATCGAGCGCGATGACGTGAACGCGATTGTATCCATCCTCAAGTCGCGCGATTTTGCCGCGTTGGTTCGCGGCATCCCCGGTTGCGATACGTCGCGCACGGGAAAAGTGACCAGCGTCAGTGACGTTATCGCCTAGTTCGTTTCAGCCGCCCGGCAGCGCCAGTTCGGCGCGCAAGCCGCCAATCGGCGCGGTGCCGAGCGTGAGCACGCCGCCGTAAAGGTTGGCCAGCTCGACGACAATCGAGAGGCCGAGGCCGGAGCCGGGCTTGGTCTCGTCGAGCCGCTGGCCGCGCAACGCCACTTGCTCGCGCTCGGCAGGTGACAATCCCGGACCGTCGTCGTCGACGATGATGCGCACCCGCGCCTTGGCGCCGTCGGACGGCGGCTGATCCGCCATCACTTCGATCGCGACCCGAGACTGTGCCCATTTGCAGCCATTATCGACGAGATTGCCGATCATCTCCTCGAGATCCTGCTGCTCGCCGCGGAATCGCGCCTGCTCCGGCACGTCGACGTCGATGGCGATGTCGCGCGCCCGATAGAGCTTCTCCATGGTGCGGGCGAGCGCGGTGACTACCGGGGGAACCTCCACCGAGGTTCCGACGACGGCAGAGCGGGCGGCAAGCCGCGCCCGCTCAAGCTGGCGCGCCACCTGATCGCGCATGATGTCGGTCTGTTCCAGCACTTTGACCGCCAGCGGATCGTTGCCGCGCGCCGCCGCCTCGTTGACGATGACCGACAGCGGCGTCTTCAGGGCATGCGCCAGATTGCCGACATGGGTGCGCGCCCGCTCGACGATCTCGCGGTTGGCTTCGATCAAGGCGTTGGTCTCGCGCGCAAGCGGGGCGATCTCGACCGGGAATTTGCCCCGCAGCCGTTCGGCGCGGCCGGAGCGGATGGCGGCAAGGCTTTCGGAAATGCGGGCGAGCGGCGCCAGCCCGAATCGCACCTGCAGCGCCGTCGTCAGCAGCAGCGCCAATGTCAGCGCGGTAAAGGTTATGATGATGGTACGCTCGAAGCTCGCGGTTTCGTCGTCGATTTCCGAGGCGTCGCCGGCCACGGCGATGAGGTAACGGCCGTCGGTGCCGAGATCGATGTCGCGCTCGACGAGACGCAATTCCTGATCTTCGGGACCTTTCGCATAGCCCTGGCGATATTCGGCGTCGGTTGATGATTTCTCGTCCGGCAGCCGCGGCAGGCTGGCGTCCCACAGCGACCGCGACGAGCGCACCTCGGCCGTTTTGGCATCGAGCCGCGTGACCTGCCAGTACCAGCCTGACAGCGGCAATTCGAACAGCGGCTCACCGATCGATTGCGGATATTTGTCGGCGCCCTCCTCGGGTGAGGCGACATCGGCGACCAGAGTGCGCAGATAGACGTCGAGCCGGCGGTCGAAGGCACGTTCCACGGCGTGACGATAGAGGGTCGACAGCGCCACGCCGGTGATGATGAGAATGACCACGGTCCAGCCGGTCGCCCAAATGAACAGGCGAAGGGCGAGCGAGTTAGCGCGCATCTGGAGGCGTCAGCAGATAGCCGAGGCCGCGCACCGTTTGGATCACGTCGACACCGAGCTTCTTGCGGATGCGACCAACGAACACTTCAATGGTGTTGGAGTCGCGATCAAAATCCTGGTCGTAAAGATGCTCGACGAGTTCGGTGCGCGACACCACGCGGCCGGTGTGATGCATCAAATACGACAACAGCCGGTATTCGTGCGAGGTGAGCTTGACTGGATTGCCCTCAACCGCAACGCGGCCAGTGCGGGTATCGAGACGGACCGGACCGCAGGTGAATTCGCTTTTGGCGTGGCCGGCCGAGCGGCGCAGCAGCGCGCGCACGCGCGCGAGCACCTCTTCGAGATGAAACGGCTTGGCGACATAGTCGTCAGCGCCGGCGTCGAAACCCTGCACTTTGTCGCTCCAGCGGTCGCGCGCGGTGAGGATAAGCACGGGCATGGCGCGCCCGGCGCGGCGCCAGGCTTCCAGGACCGAAATGCCATCCATCTTCGGCAGCCCGATGTCGAGGATAATAGCGTCGTAGGGCTCGCTCTCGCCGAGATAATGCCCCTCCTCCCCGTCGAAAGCGCGATCAACGACGTAACCCGCATCGGTCAGTGCCGTCGCCAGCTGCCGATTGAGGTCGGGGTCGTCTTCGACAACAAGGAGGCGCAAATCAAGCTCCGCTTAATGGTCGCCGGCGAGCGTGCCCTTTACGGCATCCACGGCGATCCGAGCCACTTTGCCATCGTGCGCAAGAACTGTCAGCACGTAGACGAGCCCATCATGGCCGTGGCACAGCCGAGCCCGCACCACCGTACCAGGCATGCGGTGCCTTGCCATATGCATGGCGGCAGAGAGCCGAATGAGGGTTCCGCTTTCGGTCTCTGTCCGGCGTTCTTTCTGATTGAGGCATGCGTGCTCGGCCTCGGCGTGAACCGGATGGACGGCGTCAATATGCACTGGGTGCGAAGCATCAGCGCGAGCCGGATGCGCGGCGTCCTCGGCGCGGACCGGGACGCCCGCAAGGACGAGCATGAGAAAAGCGGCAAAGACAACTCGCTCCGTAGTCACCATGCTAAGCGTTCTACACGCCTTGCAGTGAACCCCGCCTGAACGGCTGTTTTGGGGCAAACCGCCGCAAATGCGCGAAAAAGCCGATATTCTGGCCGTGGAACAGCCGATGGAGGACACCATGAAACGACCGGAGGCCGGCCGCACAAATCGATTCGCCGCACTCGCACTATCAGGAACCCTTGGCCTTGCCGTTGTGCCAGCCCTGTCGCCGCTCGGTGATCCCGTCGTGGCGATGGTCGGCGGTGCAGTGAATGCCGCAGGTGGCGTCGGAAGCTCCGTGGTCATGATTCTGGGCTCCTACGGCTCCGACGCCACCGTTTGCACTGCAACCGCGATCGCACGCGATTTGTTGCTAACCGCTGCCCACTGCGTGCAGCCCGGCGCTGATTACAAGCTTGTCGACAGCGCGCCGGGACACGAGCCGGTCCTGAAAGATATTGCGCGCATCGAGCGCGATCCGCAGTTCGATCTCAAACGGCTTTTCGCGCATCTGGCGACGGCAGACGTCGCGCTGATAAGGCTCGCTGAACCGCTGCCGCCCCACATCCCGCCGATGCCGCTTGCCGGCGACGGTACAAACGTGGCCGTCGGCGACCGCCTCGTGGTTGCCGGTTATGGCGTTACCGTGCGCGGCGACGGCCGTACCGGCGGCACCGTTCGCGCCGCAACGCTTGTCGTCACCGGGGTCCCCGGCACTTTGCAAATTCGCTTGTTCGATCCGAACACCAAAGGGCAAAGCCCCGGACTTGGCGCCTGCGCCGGCGATTCCGGTGCGCCGGCACTTCGTGACACCGCCGGCAAGCTCGCGATTATCGGCGTCGTCAGTTGGTCGACAGGCCCGAAGCTCACCACCGGCTGCGGCGGACTTACCGGCATCACGCCGCTCGTTCGCTACCGCGCCTGGATCGCGGAAACCGCGCGGGCGCTCGGCTCGCCGCTTCCGCAATCCCCCGTGGGCGGGGACAACTAAAACGAAATCATATCGAGCTTTGTCAGCGTCACCTGATTGCTGATGCGCGCCGCATTGGCGAGGTGCCAGGCCGTATACAGCTCGGGAAATAGATCGTCCGCCGACATTGCATCGACCGGCACAACGACCTTGAATCCGCGCAGCGCCGCATCCGCCCCGGTATGGAGCACGGATGTCTGCGCCTGCGTGCCCATCGCGACTACGGTTGTGATGCCCTTGTCGCGGAGCGTCTTTTCCAGATCGCTGTTGATGAATTTGTCGGGTCCAAGCGGCGGCAGCACCTCCTCACCGGCAGCCGGCGTCAGCTCGCCCAAGATATCGCCCGGCACGGACTTCGGCACTGCAACGCTGTAGATGATGAGCGCGCCCTTGGCCCGCGCCGCCTCGACAAAAGCCTTCACCTTCGGCACAGAGTCGGCACAGCGCTTGCGGCGCTCAACCGTACAGGTCTGCACCGTGAAATCCATGACGAGAAGCGCGGTCTCTTTCGGCGCCAGCGTCACCGGCTTGAGCTGCGGCGGCGTCGGCAGTTTTGCCGCATACCAGTCATCGATGATGGTTGCGCAGTGAGCGGCACCGGCCGCGAGCATGGCGGCGGCCACCACTGCAGCAGCGGCGGTGGTAAATAGTCTGCCCGGCATGGCTCTCTCCCTCTTATTTTGGGCGAAAGCCTAAGCGATTGTTGGCGCCGATGCCACTCGGTGTTTTATTCCGCGCTCTCGGCCAAGCGAACCGGGCCATGCAGCGGCCGCTCTTCTACAGCGAAGAGACAAAAGAACGAAATCGAGAGAAAGATCGCGGCGGCCAGAAAGACCCAATGAAAGGCGGGCGCCAAATCGCCGTGTTGCGCCGCAATTTTTTCCAGCGTCATGACGCCGGAGTGGCCGGTAACACCACCGAGCACGATGGCGCCAAACACCGCAACGATGATCGCACCGCCAAGCGTGCGAAAGAAATTAAGAGTACCGGTTGCGGTGCCGAGATGATGCGGCTTGACCACGTTCTGCATGACGATGGTGCTCACCGGATACATCGGTCCGACCCCGCAACCGAGCGCAAAGATCAGGAGCACCACTTCGCCGACCGAGTAGCCCGCCGGATTGGCGGAAAGAACGGCCAGCGCCGTCACCGCGATGATCAGTCCGATCATCGGCACCCGCATATAGTGCGTCAGCCGCACCATCAACCGGGCGGTAACCAGCGAGGCGATCGTGGCGCCGCTCATATAGGCGATCAGCACCAGTCCCGAGAGACTCGCCGAAATGCCGAGCACCGTCTGGCAATAGAGCGGCGTGTAGATCGTGACCCCGATGATGGTGCCGATCGAAAAGAACGCGG
Source organism: uncultured Alphaproteobacteria bacterium (assembly GCA_963822935.1). Classification (GTDB taxonomy): domain Bacteria; phylum Pseudomonadota; class Alphaproteobacteria; order Rhizobiales; family Xanthobacteraceae; genus BOG-931. Next base: position 55,313 of record CAWGJP010000004.1, on the reverse strand, counting down.
CACAGGTGATTGTCGACGTGACACGGCCATGCAGAATCGCCAGCGGAATAAACGGCTCGCGCGCCGTCAAAAGACGGATCGCGAACAGCGTCCATAACGCCGCTGAGCAAGCGAACAGCGTCAAAATCCGCCACGAGGTCCACGGATAATGCGAGCCGCCCCAGGTGAGCGCCAACAGTAACGCAATCGCAGCGCCGACCATCAAGAAAGCGCCGATCACATCGAGTTCGTGGGGGCGGTCGTTGCGCGGCAAGCGGCGCAGCGCGCGCTCTGTCATGAACAGAGCGACTGCGCCGAGCGGCAGATTGATCCAGAAAATGAGCGACCAGTGCAGATGATCGGTCAGCAGTCCGCCAAGCACCGGGCCGAGAATGCTGGCGCTCATGAACATCACCGATGTGCGCCCCTGCACGATCGGCCGCTCCCGCGGCGACAGCAGGTCGGCGATGACGGTCTGCGCAATCGGCAAAAGGCCACCGCCGCCGATGCCCTGCAGGCCACGCGATAGAATGAGCATCCAGATGTTTTGCGCCAGCGCGCAAGCGACCGAACCGGCGACGAATATCCCGATCGCCGACAGAAGAACGCGGCGCCGGCCGTAAATGTCCGAGAGCTTGCCAAACAGCGGCGTCGTCGCCGTCACGGCCAGGAGATACGCCGTCACCACCCAGGACAGATCGTCGATGCCACCGAGACTCTTACCGATCGCCGGTAAGGCCGGGGCGACGATGGTCTGCTCGAGCGCGGAGAGAAACATTGCCAGCATAATGCCGGCGACGATCGCGCGGACGGTGGCATGATCGAGTGGCGCAGCATGTTGGGGCTGCGTCGGCGCGAAATCCTGCGTTGCCGCCTCCGCTTCGGGACTGACACTGGCGGCGGGTGGGGATACGATTTCGCTGGTCATATTGCGGGTTGGACTCGGGCGGCTTCACTTGACCGGCAGCGGGAGCCTTTGCAAGCGCCGCCCGCGCAGACCAGGGGTGCATCCGGGCTTCCCGCTACATAAGACCTCACCGCCGTCGCGCCCGTTTCGGCAATTTGACCGGCCAGCTGACGATGTGGTCCTCAAGGTCCTCATCGGGGACGTCGACCTCCGACGCGCCGACGCGGCCGCGTACCGAGACGCCTGCAGCGTGAACCGTTTCCGGATCGCCAGAGACCAACGGGTGCCACCAGTAGAGGTCCTTACCCGCGGCGAGCAGCACATAGGCGCATGATGGCGGCAGCCAATTGATGGTTTTGAGGGTCTCGGGCGTCAGGCCCACGCAATCGTCAACCAGTTCGAGCCGGTGGGCATAATCGCGGCAGCGGCAGGTTTGCCCGTCGAGGAGGCGGCAACCGACGTCGGTGTAGAACGTCTCGGCCGCCCCCTCCTCTTCTTCGAGCTTATTGAGGCAGCATTTGCCGCAGCCGTCACAAAGGCTTTCCCACTCCGAATCCGTCATTTCTTCCAATGACTTGCGTCGCCAGAATGGAGCTTCGGCCGCGTCGCCGTCGTTGGTTGCCATGGTGTTCTCCGCCAGGCGCGACTTTATGCCAAAATTACCCCCTATTTCCATTCACTGTGTCGGTGCGTGTGAATTGGCCGCCGGCGTGCCGTCAACTAAGCCAAGTGTCACCAAGCCATGTAAGTAAGGGTTGGCCGGCAAAATCGCCGTCGGCTACAAACGCCGTGTGGGCCAAAGTTGCCCGTCACCTCGCGGAGCGCGCTTAAGTGACCGATATGTTTCCCGATCCGGGCGACGATTGGCGGCCGAGATTCAAGCGGCTGCTGCTCGATGTCGACGCCCGGATCGACTTTGCCATATTCCGGGGCGGAAAATGGAGCCGCGAAATCTATGAGCGCTTCACGGCCTTCATGGATCACGGCCATGTCGGCGGCTGGCGCCGTTGGCTTTTAATCGAGCCGCTGTCGGAAATGGCGACGCTGGGAACCGGCGGCCTGGTTCTCATGCTGGCGCTGGCCCTCCCCGCCTTCCGCCAGACCTCCGACGACGACTGGCTGAAGAAGTCCGAACTCGCGGTCACTTTTCTCGACCGGTACGGCAACGTCATCGGTAGCCGCGGCATTAAACACACCGAGTCGGTGCCGCTCGACGAAATGCCCGACAACCTGATCAAGGCCACGCTGGCGACCGAGGATCGCCGCTTCTACGATCATTACGGCATCGACATCCAGGGTGTATTTCGCGCTTTCGTCACCAATACCGAGGCCGGCGGCGTCGTTCAGGGTGGCTCAACCATCACCCAGCAGCTTGCCAAGAACCTGTTTCTCTCCAATGAGCGAACCTATCAGCGCAAGATCAACGAGGCGTTCTTGGCGCTGTGGCTGGAGGCGCATCTGAGTAAAAATGAGATTTTGAAACTATACCTCGACCGCGCCTATCTCGGCGGCGGCGCCTTCGGCGTCGACGCCGCGGCGCGGTATTATTTCGGCAAATCGGTGCGCGACGTGACGCTGGCCGAAGCGGCGATGATCGCCGGCCTGTTCAAGGCGCCGACCAAATTCTCACCGCTGGTCAACCTGCCCGCCGCGCGCGCGCGCGCCAATGTGGTGCTCGACAATCTGGTCGACAACGGTTTCATGACCGAGGGCCAAGTCTATGGCGCGCGGCGTAACCCGGCTACGCCGATCGACCGCGCCGCCGAGGACGCGCCCAATTATTACCTCGACTGGTCGTTCGACGAGATGCGAAAGCTCGTCGAGACCTTCCCGAAATCGGTCACCGCCCGCTCCTTCGTGGTGCGCACCGCGCTCGACAGCAACCTGCAGCGCTACGCCGAGCACGAGGTCGAGTCCGAGCTGCGCCAATACGGGCGCGACTACGGCGCCAGCCAGGTTGCTGTGGTGATCGCCGATCTCGACGGCGGGGTGCGCGCCATGATCGGCGGCCGCGATTACGGCGCCAGCCAGTTCAACCGCGCCAGCGACGCGTTGCGTCAACCCGGCTCCTCGTTCAAGCCTTACGTCTATGCCACCGCGCTGGCGAACGGCTTCACGCCGTCATCGGTGGTCGACGATTCGCCGGTCTGCATCGGCAACTGGTGTCCGCACAATTATTCGGGCGGCTACTCCGGACCGGTAACGCTCCTTGAAGCGATCACCCATTCGATCAACGTCATACCGGTCAAGCTCTCGATCATGCTCGGCAAAGGCAACCCCAAGCTCGGCCGCGCCATGATCGTGCAGACCGCGCGCAATTTCGGCATCAACACGCCGCTACCCGATACCCCATCGTTGCCGATCGGCGCGGACGCCGTCAATGTTGTCGAGCACGCTGTCGCCGACGCCACGTTTCCCAATCTCGGCCGCGCTGTCGCGCCGCATGCCGCGCTCGAAGTCCGCACCGATTCCGGCCAGCTGGTGTGGCGTTTCGACCGAGACGGCCCGAAACCACGGCAGGTCATTACCCCGGAAGTCGCGGTTGAGATGATCAAGATGCAGAATTCGGTGGTCGAAAACGGCACCGGGCGGCGGGCGCAGCTTGACGGCGTACCGACCTGCGGCAAGACCGGCACCACCAACGATTGGCGCGACGGCTGGTTCGTCGGCTACACGGGAAATTTCACCGGCGCTGTCTGGATGGGCAATGACGATTATTCGCCGACCAAGCGCATGACAGGCGGCACGCTGCCGGCAATGACCTGGCACAACATCATGGCCTACGCGCATCAGGGCATCGAATTGCGGGCGCTGCCGGGCCTGCCGCCGCCCACCCATGCGCCGGCCCTCGTCGATGCGTCGTTCAAAGGCAACGATGCGCCGCACCCGGTGTTGCTGACACGCAAGGGGACCGACGCTTTGGTCCAGGTCGAACAAATGCTCGATGACGCCGATCGTGCGCGCACGGCAGAGCGTCCTGTCAGCTCGGTAGGCGCAATTGCCGGCGCCACGCCGGACGGAGCCAAGCGGGCTGATACGCTCGCGACCGCGGCCGGTCGCGATGCCGCCACAGCGCCACGCGGCGACTAACCGAAGTCCCTGACATGCGCCTGTTGTTCGGTTCGTGCTTTACGCTGTTGATCGCGGCCGCGCTCGGCCTCGGCGCGACCTGGTTCACGCTGACGCGCGGCGTTGCCTTCGGTGCGTTGACCATCGGCGCCTGGACGGCGTGGCCAAAAAGCGGGTCGGTCGACATCGATCCTTATGCTCGGGCCAGTATTGCCCGCAGCGGCGAGTTGCCGACCGGAATGGGCGACGGCATCGCATTCTATGCGCACACCGACGACGCAGGCGGTAATTTGGACGGACGCTGCACCTTCACCATCAGCGGCATGACGCCGCCGGCGCGCTATTGGACGGTCGCACTGTACGATCCCGAGGGCCGGCTGGTCGCCAACACGATCGACCGCCATGGCTTCACCAGCGAGGAAATCGTGCGCGATATCGACGGCAGTTTCACAATCACGGCGGCGCCGCTGGCGCGGCCCGGCAACTGGCTGCCCACGGGCGGGATCGAACGATTCATGCTGATGTGGCGGCTGTACGACACGCCGGTCGGCGTCGCCACGCGCACCACCAAGAAAGGTCCGATGCCGGCCATCGTGCGAAAGGGCTGCTCATGATCCGCAGCCTGTTATGGATTCTCGCCGCCATCCTGCTTGGCGGCATCGTGCATCTGTCGACGGTGCTGGCGATGCCGCACACCGCGACGCAGGATGCCTATTCCCGGCTGGAGCCACTCACACCGGTCAATGCCGTGGTGCCGCTCACGCCGCCGAGCGCCAAGAGCGCCATCATGCCGTTTATGGACCCGGCATTTGCCGCCGCAGTTTGCCGCTATGACCTGACCAACGGGTCGCTCAAGCTCATTGCGCCGGTGAGTCAGGCCTATACGTCGGTCACCTTCTACACGCGCAAGAGCGTCGCCTATTACGCCATCAATGATCGCGCCGCCGGCCGGCATTCCATCGAGCTCGATCTGATGACGCCTGAGCAGCACGCGGCGCTGCCTGAAGACGAAGACGTGACCGCCGCGGACCGTCTGATCATCGAGTCGCCGTCGACGATGGGCCTGATCGTGTTGCGCGCCTTGGCGCCGGAGCCTGGGCTGATGCCGATGGCGCGGCAAGCACTGGCCGGCGCGACCTGCGGCACCCAACCGGCACAGTAGACTATTTGGCAATCGCCACCGCGGCCGGGACGGCCGCGATACGGGGCGCGGCTACGACCACCACCTGGTTCGCCGTGATCTGTTGCTGCAATTCGGTGAGGGCTGTGTCCGCATCGGCGGCAATGGGCTGCGGCTCGGCAACCGCAAGATGCTCGAGAGCAAAGCGATAGCTGGCGCAACGCTGGCTCAACGCTTTGTCCACCCAGGCGATCGTCAAACTGTTCTCGCCGATGCGCGCTCGCGCGTTGACGCGTTCGGCCGGGGTCAAATCGCGAATTTGCTGCATGCTCGCCTCGCGCCGCCGGTCGAGATCGATGACGCGCCGTGCCACGACAAAAAACGGCGCGATCCGCACAATGTCATCGCGCATATCATCGATCAGCTGATTGTAGCGCGCCGCGCTCGAGCGCAGCATTTCTCCCTGCAAGCGCCGGTAATAGGCGGTCCGATCGAATGCCCACAATTCGCGCTGGAATGATCGCTTGGTGCCGTTTTCATAGACCACCGCATCCCAGCGGAGCCGGTCATAAGGCGGCTCGATCAGCGGAAAGGCGAGATCGCGGAGTGTTTGTTCGTCGCCCGTCAGGTTATCGGCCGAGACCAGCCCGCCGGCGCTGGCGGAGGCTTCCTCGCCGACCCATGCGTGAATATCATCGGTGACCAATTGGTCGCTCAACCGACCGAAATCAGCCGTGCTGGTGCAGCCGGATAGGACTAGTAAGGCAAGGGCGGCAAGGTAAGGCGCCCTTCTCTCGCATCGGCAATGGGCGCGCGGCGGCATGACCAAGCCCCGTTCGTTCAGCGGCGCCTCACGCGGCGGCGGCCGCCGTTGTCCGCCGGCGGGTGCGTCTGCGGCTCGGCCGCCTCGGCGCGCGGATCGGCGTAACGCTCGATCCGGATGACGGGCAAAATAATGATGGTTGCGGACTCGTCGGCCGCCTCGCGGCCGAAACGCACAATGCGCCCGTCGTCCGGAAATTTGATAACGTTGCCCACCAGCCGCTTTCCTCTGCCGCCGGCAAGGAGGCGTTCTGCCCCAATGCGCGGACATCGGCATCGCCCTGATTAAGCGGCATGCAAGGTTAACGCTCCGCTAACGCGCACAACTTAGGCTGACGGACGAATTCGCCCTCGGGGAACCTGTTGCGATCGAGTCACGCGTTATGGAAAGCGCCAGCCTGTCGAGCCTCGACAATCTCACCCATCTCGGACTGCGCAGCGGGGTTGATATGCGGCCCACGCTGTTGCGCGTCCTCACCGACCTTTATGTGCAGAAGCTGACGCACACGCCGGACGAAGAGCGCCATTACACCGAACTCGCGCTGCGGCTGCTCGATGCCGTGGATGTTACGACGCGCGCCGCCGTAGCGGGTCGGCTGGCGCGACACCTGTCACCGCCGCTGCGAGTTATTCAGCAATTGGCGGCTGATTTGCCTGACGTTGCAGCACCGCTACGCGGTCATCCCGTGCTACATCGTAAGACGCCAATAAGCGAGCCGGCAATGTCGGTCGCCGCCGCCGCGGAAGACGGGGAACCCGCACGTTCCGAATCGACCGAACGCCAGCAAGAATTCCCACACCCCGCACCGGCGCTCAACTTGATCGCCGCCGACGTCGCAAGCGAACTCAACGAGCTCTTTTTCGCTGCGGGCACGGAAGAACGGCGTCTCATTCTGCTTAATCTCGAAATCGCGGCGCCGCTGCCGGTCGACCGCGTCCGGCTCGCATTCGACGCCGCCGTCGGACCACGGCTGGAAGCCGCGGCGCTCGCCCGTGATCGCGAGGACTTCTCGCAGCATCTCGCCAATTCCCTGCAAATTCCGCGTGCCCAGGCCCGGCGCATCGCGAGCGACGTACTCGGCGAGCCGATCATAGTCGCCGCCAAGGCCATGGCGATGCCGCGCAATGTGGTCTATCGCATCCTGTTGTTCGTCAATACAACCGTCGGCCATTCGGTGGAACGCGTCCACGCCCTTGCTGCGCTTTACGACGAGCTGCCGATCCAAGCCGCCGAACATATGGTGGCAATCTGGCAGGCGCTGCATCCACGCCAGACCGCAAAACACCGGCCGTTCGTCTGGAACGATGAGGCGCGCGCTCGCGCCCGTACGGCAACGGTCGCGGTGCGTCGGGCGCCGGCCTCGCAACGGACCAACGAGCGCCGCGACATTTCTTAACTTACGATATCGAGAAAATTCTGCCCGGCGGGATCCTCGACCTCGACAATCCACAAATCGGAATCGAATTTCATCTCACGCTCGAGCTTGGCCTCGACGGCGGCGTCGGATGCCGGCTGCTGGGCGAAACTCGCCGTAAAGGCGCGGTCGGCGCCGCGGCTGGTATCAAGCGCACTTTGCGGGGCCGGCCCGAACAAGTCGGAGGTGCCATCGAGCCGGCTGATGCGTACGAAAACGGCGCCGGCCTCTTCCGCGCCGCGCCGGCGCACGACCGCGAATGCGCCCTCGACCTGGCAACGGCGCAGATATGCGGCGACCCATAGCGCTGTTTTGAGACGCATCGTTGGCTCACCTCGTTTCGAGAGATATGACTCGAACCGTGTGACACCGCAAACAGGCGAGATCGCTATTGCAGCGGGTGGCCGACCATGGTCGAAAGCGCGCCCACCAGCCGATCGGACACCTCTCCGGTGACAGGCAGCTTGCGCTCGCGCTCGAATTTCTCGACCGCAGCAATGGTTGCGTCATCAAGAATGCCGGACGGTTCGATCTGGCCGTAGCCAAAGTCGGACAAGGTACGCTGCACTGCCGCGATGCGAGGCGATGGGCGGATCAGGTCGGCGATCGGATCGTCGCGCCGCATGGCCACCGGTTGCGGCGTGACCGCTGTTGCGGCGGAATGGGAGGACATTGGCGACGGCGACGGCCATCGCTCATCAATGCTTGCAACTTGTGAAGCCCTTGGGTTGGCGACGAAGGGCGCCGCACGTGAACCCGATTGCAAGAAGACCGCATTGACGACGATGATGGCGCTCGCGGCGGCCGCCGTAAGGATGGCAAGGGAATTGACCGGACGTCGGGTTGCTTTGGTCCACAGCCGCAAAAACAATGCGCCGCCGGCGTCCGCAGCGCGGGCGGGGAGGTGGCGCTCGGCATTGCGGCGGTTACGCACTTTTCTTCACCGGCATGCCGTGAACGGGATTGCACGCGACCGCGACATTCGCCTGCTGCGGCGTAACCTTGGCTGGCGGATAGTTCATCACGTGCGCAGGTATTGCGGCGTTACCGCTTTTTGTCGCCCGCGCGCGCTCGCAATCGAGCGGCAGCCGCACGGTGACGCGGGTACCTTCGCCGATACGGCTGCGGATGGCGATTTCGCCGCCGTGCAATTGCACCAGACCCTTGACGATCGAAAGTCCGAGCCCGGTGCCGCCGTAGCGGCGGTCGTAGGCGCTGCCTGCCTGGAAATAGGGTTCGCCGATCCGCGGCAAATCCGCCTCGCTGATGCCGACGCCATTGTCCTCGATGGCGAAGGTCATATGCGCCGCCTCCGCGCGCACGCTGATCGTGACCGTGCCGCCGCGATCGGTAAAGCGGATCGCATTGGACAAGAGATTGAGCAGAATCTGATTGAGCGCGCGCTTGTCGGCAACCATTTCCCGCAGGTCGTCAGGAGCCACTTTCTCGAGGTGCACGCCGGCCTCCCGGGCGCGCAACGCGAGTACGCTGCAGCAGGCCGCGACGACATGGGCCGGTGCAAAAGGTTCAGGCGTAATCTCGAAATTTCCGGTCTCGATCTTCGACATATCGAGGATACCGTTGACCACCGCCAGGAGATGATGGCCGGAGCCATTGATGAGGCCCGCATATTCGTTGCGGCGCGCAGCGTCGAGTGCGAGCGCCTCCTCCTTCATCAACATTTCGGAAAAGCCGATGATGGCATTAAGCGGCGTCCGCAGCTCGTGACTCATGGTGGCAAGGAAACGGCTTTTGGCGGCGTTGGCGCGCTCGGTCTCGGCATGCGCATCCAACAACAATTCCTCTTGCGCTTTGCGCTCGGTGACGTCACGCAAGACCGCGACGACCTCGCGACGCTGTTCTCCGCCCGCCTGCTCGAACGGCCTGCAGCGCATCTCGATCCAGACGAATTCCGTAGTCGGCCGGCCGTCAGCATCGACGCTTTCACGCCGCACGCGGAACTCGACCGAACGGGACTCGCCAAGCGCGGCGGCATCGCCCAGCGCGCTCAGATAGGCTGGTCGATCGACGACGTGGACGCGCTCGAAAAAGCCGTGGCCGTGCAACTGGGTGCTGCGCAAGCCGAATAGGGATTCGGCGGCCGGCGAAGCGAACAGCACCGCGCCATCGCGGCCGTGCCGGGTAATGACATCGGCGATATTGCGCGCCAGCAGCCGATAACGGTCCTCCTCCGCATAGAGCAGCCAAAAGCTTGTCCGCGTCAGCGTTTCGGCGCCGAGGGCCAGGCCGGTTGCGTAAAGTCCCGCCGAGGCGATGCCGAGCGTCGCCAACGCCTCGGGCGAGATCGCGTGCGGCAACGGTAATAAATGCTCGGCCCCTAACAGCATCAAGAGACCGGCTGCGGCGAGCGCGAAGGTTGAAGCGGTCGCAACGACGCGGCGCGACGCTGAAAGCGACGCCTCCAGCGGCACGACCACGAGCCAGACGGTGGCGAACGATGCGATGCCGCCGGTGTCAGCCGCCAGAGCCGTGACCAATCCGGTCAAGGCCAGCGACGACAGGACATGCGCGCTTTCGTAGCGGCCGGTGCGGGACAGAAAATATGCGCTCAAAATCGGCGCGGTGAGCCAGGAAAATATCAGAAGTTCGATCACGCTCGGTGCGCCGCGAATGAACAGGTAGAGCGGAAACGCCGCCAACACCACCACGCCGCCGAGCAGACGTGGCGCGATAAAAGCGCGATGCCGCGCCGCCGTCAGCGCATCTTGCTGTGCCGACGGGTGCACCAGCGTCTCGATATAACCGCGTATCGGCGCAAACAGGCCCACGTTCCCGATGCACGCCCGCTTCGCGAGACGCGCTCCCCTTTTTTCTGTGGCGCGGATCGTGTCAGAGGCCGATTAAGCGAACGCTAAGGCATGGGGCAAGGTGCAATCGCGACGACGCGTTGGCGCGGCCGCTAATCGTCGTCATGGTGAATCACAGGTTGCCGCGTACGGTTGCCAAATGTTTGCGGGGAATGTGGCCGGTCAATCCGGGCTGCTGTTGCTGCATTTCTTGCGGGTCCAATATAGCGGCCACAAGCGCCGAGCCGCGTGTTCGCTAAAATTTTAGCTAAACTATATTTTTTCCAATTGTTCGAAAATTTGCGGCGTATTCTCTTAGATTATGGGCAAAAACGTACCGGGCGAGCGAACGCCACCTTCAATGCTGCCTGTTAGGTTTCCGTCACGTGCGGCAATCTATGTCGCCGGGGATGTGGGTCTCATGTTCTTTCTGTTGCGCATGGCGTTCTGGCTCGGCCTGGTGCTGATCCTGTTGCCCAGCGGCTCATCGGAGCGAGCCGCGCCGGCAAGCGAGATCAATGCCTCACAAGCCATTTCCGCGGCCTCCGCCACGGTCGGCGATCTGCGGCAATTCTGCATCCGCCAGCCCGACGCCTGCACTGTCGGCTCGCATGTCGCGACGGAACTCGGCTATAAGGCCCAGGCTGGCGCCAAGATGATTTATGATTTCCTGACCGAGGCACTCGCGTCCAAGGACGCCACGAAGGGCGCATCTAAAGAAGCGCCGAAGGTCACCGGCTCGCTGACACGCGGCGTTGACAACACACCCCAAAACACGCTGACGCCGGCTGACTTGGTTCCCGCTTGGCGCGCGCCGTTGCCGCACAAGGACCCGAGGCACGCGGTCTAGCGCGTTCCGTTCCGGCTCGAATCGACGCAGATCGGCCGTCAGCCGCCGCACAATGCACGGCCATCCGTTCCATCGACCTGTTCCCTGGGACGCCCTATATAAAGGCGGAACGATCCGACGCGGGTGTCGGGTTGGGGATATACCGGCGCGATGGCTGACCTCGAAGAGATCATTGGCAATTTCTCGGTGCTTGACGACTGGGATGATCGCTATCGCTACCTGATCGAGCTCGGCCGCGAGCTGCCGCCGCTTTCGGAGGCCGCACACAATGCCGCCAATAAGGTGCAGGGCTGCGCCAGCCAGGTCTGGCTCGACACCTCGGTGCGCCCGAATGGGGCGGCCGGACCGGTCCTGGTCTTCTCCGGCGACAGCGATGCGCATATCGTGCGGGGACTGATCGCGATGCTGTTTGCGATGTATTCGGGCAAAAGCGCGCACGACATCCTCAAGCTCGACGCCGTCAAGCTGTTCGAAGAATTGGGCTTGCGGGAGCACCTTACCCCGCAACGCTCGAACGGCTTCCGATCGATGGTCGAACGCGTCCGCTCAGACGCCCGCGCGGCGCTGGCGACCGCCGCCTAGCATTCAACCCTGGCCCGGCAACGGGGCGCACGCGGGTATTCAAGCCCCGCCGGCAATCGTATTGTCAGTCGCATCGGCGTAGGGGCTTCTCGTTGAGCAACCACACATTTCGCGCAGGCCTGACGGACGTGTTTGCCGGCACGGTTTGCAGCATTTTGTCCATCGCCTATTGCCTGTCTTACGCGGCACTCATCTTCACGGGGCCGCTCGAACACCTGTTGTCTTACGGCATTGCGGTGACGTTCCTGTCGGCAGCCATTGGCGGCGCGATCGTGGCATTGCGCAGCACGCTGCCCTTCGCCGTTGCCGGACCCGACAGCTCGATCTCCGTCGTTCTGGCGGCCTTGGTCGCAACACTCGTGCAACGTCTCGTGGCGAGCGGCCACAGCGATCTCCTCGAACCGGCGCTGATCGCCATGGCGCTGGCGACCGCACTGACTGGGCTACTCCTCTGCGTGCTGGGTTTTACGCATGCCGGACGCGCCATACGGTTCGTGCCCTACCCGGTCATCGGCGGCTTCCTCGGCGCGACCGGATGGCTCTTGATCACCGGCGCGGTTCAGGTCGTCACCGACCAGCACCCAAGCCTCGCCAATATCGGCGCATTCGCCGACTTGACGGTTATGTCCAAGATCGCTCCCGGCGTTATTGTCGCGTTCAGTCTCTATGTGCTGTTGCGCCGCTTCAAAAGCCCGCTGATCATGCCAGGTGTGCTGGTGACTGCGTTGATAGCAACGCATCTGGTGCTGCTGGCAACCGGTACGCCGATTGCTGCCGCCCAAGACAGCGGTTGGCTATTCGGACTGCAACCGGCTGCCGGCCTTACGTTACCTTGGAGATGGACGCCGCTGCAGAATTTTCCGTGGTCCTCCTTGCCGTCGCTCGCCGGTGATGCGCTCGCCGTCATATTCGTGACGGTCACGAATTTTCTGCTCAACACCACCGGCCTCGAAATCGCAACCCGAAACGAGGCCAATATCGAGCGCGACCTCAAAGTGCTCGGGCTTGCCAATGTGGCGATCGCGGCCCTTGGCGGCTATGTCAGCTGCACGTCGTTCAGTCGCTCGGTGCTGGTTCGCACCGCCGGCGCCACCAGCCGTATTGGCGCGCTCACGGTGGCCGCCATCTCCGCCGCTGTATTGTTCGCAGGCCCGTCGTTCCTCGGCTATGTGCCAAAATATGTTCTCGGTGGGCTATTGTTCTATCTCGGCGCCGATCTCGTTTATCAATGGCTGATCGCTTCCTCGCGCCGCTTATTGCCGCTCGAATATCTGTCGCTGATCGCCATCGCGGTCCTGATCATTTACGCCGGCTTCATTGCCGGCGTCCTGATCGGAATCGTGATCGGTTGCGCTACCTTTGCGCTGAGCGCAAGCCGCGTCAACGCCATAAAATTCAATTTCGACGGCTCCGAATACCGCTCTTCACTCGATCGCGGCCCTTACGAATTGTCGCTCTTGGCCGACCACGGCCGTGAAATACAAGGCATGACGCTGCAAAGCTATCTGTTCTTCGGGTCGGCCAATCGGCTTTATCAGCACGTCAAGACACTGTTGTCGGCGCAGCCCGATTGCCGTTTCTTGATTTTCGATTTCCGTCTCGTCACCGGCATCGATTCATCGGCAACGCACAGTTTTGCGCAGATCAAACAAGCGGCGGCCGCATGCGGCACGCGGCTTGTGCTGGTCAATCTCACCCCGGAGCTGGCACGCGCCTTTCGCACCGCCCGTTTTGTGTCTGATGACGTCGTCGTCGCGTCAAATCTCGACCGCGCGCTGGAGTTCTGCGAGCAGAGCATCATCGACGCCCATCGCACCGCCGCCGACGACGAGCGGTCGTTGCGGGCCTGGTGGTCCGACGCATTGGGCAGCGCCGCCAACGCCGACCGCTTGGCCGGATATTGCCGGCGCCTCGAAGTGCCGACCGGAGGGACCATCGCCCGGGAAGGCGATCCGGCTATTTCGATGCATTTCATCCTGGAGGGGCGCATCGGCATCGCCGTCGATGTGGGTGACGGCCGGACCATGCGCGTGCGCAGCCTCGGCCCGCATACCACGATCGGCGAAATGGGGCTGATTACCGGACGGGCGCGCAGCGCCACCATTGCCGCGGAGGCCGACAGCGTGCTCTACGAGCTCAAGGTCGAAGACTACGAGCGAATCAAGCGGGAAGATCCGGCGCTCAGTCAGGCGCTGCTCAGCTATATCGTTTCTGTGATGTCGGAACGGTTGAGTTTTGCCAATCGAGCGGTCGGTGTGTTGCAGCGGTGAGAAACCGCGTTGTACCACGCCCAAGCACTTTCGCTTTGGTCAAGCGGTCGTTTATGACGCGTGCTGCCGCCAGGCATTTTTAACGAATGCGACAGCGGGCGCGCCTGATTTCACCGCACAAATCGCTCATTTACGAAGCGCTCATGCTGAACGGCGCGTGCCTGCGGCAATAAAGGAACATGCAAACAATTTGAATCAAATTATTCGCGCCAGAACAGAAAACTGCGACAGGCGCGGGGTGTGCGGTGTCAGTACGGAAATGCCTATCGGGCGCGATCGTATTGGTGACGATAGCTGGAACGCCGGCGCTCGCCGCCGGACAATGGTCGCCGCCGCCGCTCGCGGATGCCGGCGCCCCTTCCTCAAACTTTCTAAGCAGACCGGAGGCCGATCTGACGACCGGTACAGCGACTCCGTCGCCGAACGCGTTCCCGGACGACTTCGGCGCGTTCCCAGCTTCGCATTCGGTGGGAGCCGCATCACATTTCACGACCTGGACCGGCTTATATGTCGGCGGCGCGTTCGCCTACAGCAACGCTAACGGCGATTTCAGCCAAACCACCCAAGCGCCGATCGCCTACAGCCTTCGCGAATTGACGCTGGAGAGCGAGTTTACGCCTTCAAACTGGCCGGTACTCGGCACCGATAGTCACGGTGCGGCGGGCTTCGGCGGCTTTGTCGGCTACAACGTCGAATACCTGACCCCGAGCATGAAGGTCGTGCTGGGCATCGAGGCCAATTACGAGCAGGCCTCGCTATCGCTTACTGCACCGAACTCGCCGATCGGACGCATCACACCGGCGGACAGTCAGGGCAACAATTATCTCGTCAACATTACCGGCGCCGGTACGGTGACCGATCTCAATTTCGGCACGCTGCGCGCAAGGGTCGGATGGGCGTTCGGCAATTTCTTGCCCTACGCGTTCGCCGGCGGCGCCATCGGAAACGCCAACGTCAACATTACGGAAACCACTTCAGGCCAGCAGAATCCGCCGACCTCAGGCGCCTGCCTTGCCGCTCCACCAAAACCGTGCGTTCCCTTCTCATTCACTGGCACGGCGGGGAAAGATTTGGAGTGGCTCTTTGGCGGCACGATCGGCGCGGGCTTGGACGTTGCTCTGACCCGAAACTTCTTCGTGCGTGCCGAATATGAGTATATCTATTTCTCGCCGGTCGCGAGCCTGCGCCTGGATATCAACACAGTTCGCATCGGCGCCGGCATCAAATTCTAAACAAGTCTCGGCGCGCCGTCAGTGGCTTCAGCTCCGTTCACGGCGCCGGCGGCGCTGCTGTCCGAGCCCCATGTCTTTGGCAAGCTTGGAACGCGCGGCCGCATAATTGGGCGCAACCATCGGATAGTCGGGCGGCAAACCGAATTTTTCTCGGTATTGGTCGGGTGTCAGATTGTAGCGCGTGCGCAGATGGCGCTTGAGCGACTTGAATTTCAGACCGTCTTCCAGGCAAACGATGTATTCGGCCGTCACCGAGCGCTTGATCGGCACTGCCGGTTTGGGCGGCTCCACCGCGGTCGCCGCTTGACCCGCCGATACGCGTTTCAAGGCTGCGTAGATTTGATTGATAAGACTCGGGATTTCGCCGCTCGGAACCGAATTATGGCTCAGATAGGCGGAGACGATGTCGGCGGCGAGCTCGATATAAATGTTGTCGCTCGAATTCTCAGCCATGATGGGGATCTCGTGCGGCGTGAAAACTACGCATCAACTTAAAGTATACTGACACATGAGAATTAGGCAATAAAACAAAGAAATGAGGAAGCGGATTTCCAATAGTAATTTAGGACGAGGACGCTCGACCGGTTATGAATTGTCCGGCACGCCGAAAAAGCACGGCACTTCGCTTACGCGCTTTGCTCGATGTGGTTACGCAGTTCGGTGATCGAGCCGAACCGCAGCGTCCCCTGCGGCAACTGCGCTTCGATCGAGCCGTCGGAATACAACGTGTAGGCCATCCCGTCGACGACGCCCGATTTGAGCACGGACACCGCCTCCGGCGATGGCGCTGCAGCAGCATCGGCAGCGGGCGTTTGAGCCTGCGCTGCGTCCGATTCGACAGCAGTGACTGAAGGCACGGCGACCGGTTCGATGCTAATTTCCGGCTCGACGGTAGACCCATCGGCCGCTGCCGCAGGCACCGGCGCCGCGGACCGGATTGGCCGTGGTCCTTTCGGCCAAAGGGCATCGAAGGACGGCCCGGCCGGCCGACCGGACGCGCCAGGAGAGCGCAAGTTCATGTCCAGCCGCGGCGCAAACCGGCCCGCCACCGCCCCATTTTTTCGCTTTGCGGTACGCGTTCTCTCGGCCTCGGCAACCGCAACGTCCACGCTGGTCGGCAACGACGGTGCTGATGGCGACAATGTAGGTTCCGTCACGGCGACGACATGCGTGGTTTCGATCCGAGCCAGCGCTGGTGCTTGTTCCGGCAAATTTTCGGCATGCTTTTCGCCTACCACCGCCGCTCTCGGTGCGGCAACCGAATGCTGCGTCGGATTAGGCAAAGGAATTTGCGCCGGTTGGCGTGACTCCTCCGGCGGCGCGATCCGCCGCAGTGCAATCGCGTGCTCGATGCGTTGCAGGACCCGAAGCGCCAAACCAAGGCCGATTAGGAGGAGCCCGCCCACCGCCGCAACCACGCCGGGCGTCACGATCGTCGGGTCGAAAGTGCGGTCGTGGATGGACACGCCAGAGGCCGCCAGCAATATTCCGGCCGCACTCAACAAGCCGCCAATCACTAACAAAAGCAAGTACATACGCTTATCCTTGACTCTCAATAGTCGCGCCAAGAACCCACTTCAAGGCAGTATTGTGACGGCGCCATCGGAGCCACGCAAGGATTTTTCTCCGATGCGGCCGGAGCAGTTTCGCGGCCTCGGAGAAACGAATTCGCCGAGCGTCATGCGCTCGACCGTTGCCCAACCCCCCGCGAAGGTCCTATTTAGAGGAACCATTCGCTTTCCCTGACGGTTTTACCTCCGCCCGATACCCGCCGTTCCGGCTTCACATTGAGGAGTAGACCAATGGCATTCACGTTGCCCGAGCTTCCCTATCCATACGACGCGCTGACACCATACATGTCGCGGGAAACTCTCGAATACCACCACGACAAACACCATCAGGCCTATGTGACGGCTTGCAATAATTTGGCCAAGGGCACGGAATGGGAGAACAAGGCGCTCGAAGAGATCGTGAAGGGCACCTTCGGCAAAAACCCCGGTTTGTTTAACAACGCCGCACAGAATTACAATCACATCCATTTCTGGAAATGGATGAAAAAGGGCGGCGGCGGCGACAAGCTTCCCGGCAAGCTGGAAAAGCAGCTCACCTCCGACATTGGACCGATCACCAAAGTGAAGGAAGATCTGGTTCAGGCTGGCGTCACGCAGTTCGGTTCGGGCTGGTGCTGGCTCGCGGTCAAGGACGGCAAGATCGCCATCATGAAAACACCCAACGGCGAGAATCCGCTGGTGCACGGCGGCAAGCCGATCCTCGGCTGCGATGTCTGGGAGCATTCCTACTACATCGACTATCGCAATCGGCGCCCCGACTACCTCAAGGCGTTTTTCGACAACCTGGTCAATTGGGACTATGTGGCCGAGATGTACGAAGCGGCAATGAAATAGCCGCGCCAAGCTGCGCGGCACTCGCCAGCGAGGCCTTCGGGCCTCGCTTTTTTTGCGCCGCTGCACATTTGACGCATTGTCCGGATCGGATTCCCGCTTCATGACTTGTCACTGACAAGCGCCGATCCAAGCCGGACCGATCGTGCCAGTTGCGGTGGATATTCTCCTCTTTCGCTCGAAAGCAATTGCCGTCGCGCGCAGTGCCGACGCGGCAGCGATCGCGGTTTTGGTGCTGGCCGCGGCGATCGCTTCCTTGACGTTTCGCGACTACGGCCTCGGCTGGGACGATTACACCCAATCCCAATATGGCGACCTGTTGACGTCGCTTTACACGTCCGGCTTTGCCGACAAGCGCGCGCTCTCCTTCGTCAACGTCTACATGTATGGCGGCGGTTTCGATCTAATGGCCGCGCTTGCCGCAAAATCGCTGCCGTTCGGCCTGTTCGCCACACGCCGGCTGGTCGGCGCCGCCATCGGCCTCATCGGCCTTTTCGTGACATGGCGATTGGGCCGACGCCTTGGCGGCCCGGTCGCGGGACTGGTCGCTCTCCTCCTCTTGGCGAGCTGTCCGCTCTACTACGGGCAGATGTTCATCAACTCCAAGGACGGACCGTTTGCTGCGGTCATGGCGCTCGCGCTGCTCGGCATCGTGCGCGCATTCGATAAATATCCGCGCGCAAGCCCGGCAACCGTCGCGCTTTGCGGGATCAGTGTCGGTCTCGCGATCGGCTCCCGCGTTCTCGGCGGTTTTGCGGTCGTCGACGTGCTGCTGGCGTTGATATTTATTATCGTCGTGAGAGCGCGTGAGACCGCGCTCAAGCCGGCGCTTGCCGAATGCGGTTCGTTTCTGACCCCATTTATTCCCAGCGCAATCCTGGCTTATCTCGTCATGGGCCTGGTTTGGCCATGGAGCGTCCTTGCGCCGCTCAATCCCCTTCGCGCGGCTGCCTATTTTTCCCATGACTTTGAAAAGCCGTGGCGGGAGCTGTTCGACGGTCGTCTCATTCCGATCACCGAAATGCCGCGCAGTTATGTACCGACGCTCGTCGCGCTCACGCTGCCGGAACTGATACTTTTGCTCGGTATCTGCGGCATTGTGTTTGCGTTGATTGCCGCGGTGTGGAGCGACCGCGGCAAGGTTGGCCGCCGCGCCGCGCTTGTTTCAACAGTGCTCGCCGCCACACTTCCAATTCTGCTCACGATCCTGGTGCGACCATATCTCTATAACGGCATTCGTCATTTGCTGTTCGTGGTGCCGCCGTTCGCAGTACTGGGCGGTCTTGCGGCGGGCTGGACGGCTCAGCGGCTCCGGCAGTGGGGCACCGCCGCCATCGCGGCCGCAAGCCTGGCGTTCGCTGCCGGCATTGCCTCGCCGATCGTCGATATGGCGAGGCTGCATCCGTACGAATATACGGACTTCAATCACATCGCCGGCGGCGTGCGTGGCGCGCAGCCCGATTTCATGCTGGATTATTGGGGCCTGTCCCTCACCCAAGCATCGCGGCGATTGCTTGCTTATGTGACGAATAGCCATCAAACGCCTGCGAACGGATACTGGAACGTCGCCGTCTGTGGCCCGCACCCGCCGGTTTCAGTGGCGTTGGGACCGCAATTCTCGACGACTTGGGATCCTAACGGCGCCGATTTCGCCATGCAGCTCGGCGTGTTTTATTGCGCCAAGCTTGATGCGCCATTACTGTTCGAAGTCGTGCGTGACGGCGTCGTCTACGCCCGCGTCTACGATATTCGCGGCCGCTCGATTACTTCGCTACTCACGGTGCCGGGTATCGAGAAGACGCACTACTAGATTTGAATTCCCCGATTTGCCGACCGGAGATTGACACATGACTGACGTTACCGCGCGAGCCTTCGTCTTCGACGCCTACGGCACGCTGTTCGATGTCCATGCCGCAATCGCCCGCCACCGCGCCGCGGCCGGTCCGGATGCCGAGCGGTTTTCGGAGCTGTGGCGGCTCAAGCAGATCGAATACGGCTGGACCTTGACGCTTGCCGGCCAATATATCGACTTCTGGACGCTGACGCAGCGCGCGCTGGATTATGCCTTCGCGCGCATACCGTCAGTCGACCGGGGCTTGCGGCCGCAGCTTCTCGAAGCCTACCGGAAGCTCGACGCCTATCCGGACGCGCATGCTGCGGTCGCGGCACTCAAGGCGCGCGGGCTTGCCACGGCGATTTTGTCCAACGGCTCACCGCCGATGCTCGACGCCGCCGTCGCGGCTTCCGGCATGGCGCCGTTCCTCGATGCCGTGCTCTCCGTCGATGCCGTGCGCATGTACAAGCCGCGCCGCGAAGTCTACGAGCTCGTCACCGCGCGCTTTGCATTGCGTCCGCAGGAGATCGCGTTCGTGTCGTCCAACCGCTGGGACGTGATGGGCGCGGCGGCGTTCGGCTTTCGCCCGCTTTGGGTCAATCGCACGCGCTTGCCCGATGAATATGCCGAGCATCCGCCCCTGCGCACGGTACCCGATCTATCGGTCGTGGCGGCGATGGAGCTCTAAGAGTTTGACTCGAAACGATCCATTTAATTTCAAGCCCTTGCGAGCCGTCGCGTGAGGGTACGGATGTGAGCGACGAAGACCCAGGCGACGGCGCTGGCGATGGTAGTTTCGAAGTCTTTTGCGAGCCGACGGCATCGACCGAGCCAGGCGAAGGTTCTCTCCACCACCCATCGACGCGGCAACACTTCGAAGCCGGATGCCTGATCGGAGCGTTTGATGATGGCGATCGTCCAGGTGCCGATCTTGCGCAAGGCGTCGCGAAGCTTGTCCCCGGCATAGCCGCCATCGGCGAAGACGTGGCGCAGCCAGGGATACAGGGAACGGATCGATGACAGTACACCGACCGCGCCGTCACGATCCTGGATATCAGCTTGGTGGACCTGCAGGCCGACCAAATGACCTTCGGTGTCGGTGACGATGTGGCGCTTACGGCCCTTGATCTTCTTGCCCGCGTCAAACCCACGTGGACCGCCGCTTTCCGTAGTCTTCACCGATTGGCTGTCGATGACGCCGGCGGTCGGGCTCGCCGCGCGCCCGGCGTTCTCGCGCGCTGCCATCACTAGCATGTGGTTGATGGCCACAAACGTTCCGCTGCGCGACCACTCATAAAAATAACCTTGCACGGTCGACCGCGGCGGGAAATCCCTCGGCAATTGCCGCCACTGACAACCGGTCGAGGCCATATACAGGATCGCGTTCACAACCGCGCGCAGATCGGTCTTTCGTGGCCGACCGATCAATCGACGCGGCGGCATCAGAGGCTCAATCAACTTCCACTCCGCTTCCGTCAGGTCGCTTGCGTAACGCAGTCCGTCCCGCACATAGTGCGGTCGAGTGATTTCGGTCCAGGCCATCGTGATCTCCCTCGAATCTTCGCAAATCCGATGGAATCACAACCTCCTGAAATCACTCACTTCTTTTTCGGTCAGGCTCTAAGACTAAGCGTTCACCGCGACCGCCACCGGCGCGGTCGGTTCAGGCACGGCGACTGCCGGCAATAATTTCGGCGCAACGAAGCGGCCCGCTTCGAGATCCTCGATCTGACGATCGATCTGCTTCATGACGTAGCGCGAATAAGGCCCTACATGAAGATAGAATGCCATCAGCGTGACGATGGCGCGCACTCCATTTGGATTCTGCTTCATGCACGTCGTAAACGCTTTCCAGAAGCGCTCGCGGCCTTCCGGCAAACGCGACAGCAGTTCGTGCACCATGTTGATCGTGCTCAGCCGACGCCTGATATCACCCTCCGGCAACTCCTTACGCCGGCTCGAACAATCGAGCATTGCCGAGAGCCGTTCCAAACGCCCGCAGAAAGCGTCTGGATCATAGATTTCCTCCAGGATTCGACGGTAATCCCGCAGGATTTCGAGCCGTGATCGTTTAGTTTCGTAGTTGACGCCGGCGGTACACTGGTCACCTTTATTCGAGGGCGCGGAATCGTGGTCGACATAGAGGCGGCCTTCGCGCGCCAGCCGGCGCGTTAACTGGGTATTCGGCAGCGCGTAGAGCAGGCCGACCATGGCGATCGGGACCGCCGACTGTTCAATCAGCTCGACCATCGGTTCGGCAACCGAGCCCCTCTCGGTGTCGAATCCGACAATGAAGCCGGCGGTGACGAACATGCCGGCGTGATAGATTTTATGGACACTGTCCGGAATGCTGCGGCGCGTATTCTGCTTCTTGCGCATCGCGATCAGCGTTTCGGTATCCGGGCTTTCGATGCCGACGAAAATGGCGAAGAAGTTCGATCGCTTGAGCATCGTCAGCAGCTCATCATCGTCGGCGAGGTTGAGCGAGGCCTCGGTGGTGAATTCAAACGGATATCCGTGCTGCTCGATCCATTTTTCGAGCGACGGCAGAAATGCCTTGATCGCTTTCTTGTTACCGATGAGATTATCGTCGACAAAGTCGACGTGACCGCGGTAGCCCAGCCGATAGAGCGCCTCGAGCTCGGCTAGTATCTGGTCGTGCGTCTTGGTCCGCGGCGACCGGCCGTAGAGCTCAATGATGTCGCAGAACTCGCAGGTGAACGGACAGCCGCGCGAGAACTGCACCCCGATGTAGAGGTATTGCTCGAATTTCAGCAGATCAAAGCGCGGTATCGGCGTCTTGGTGACATCGACCTGAAACTTCTC
Organism: uncultured Alphaproteobacteria bacterium; assembly: GCA_963822935.1. Lineage (GTDB taxonomy): Bacteria > Pseudomonadota > Alphaproteobacteria > Rhizobiales > Xanthobacteraceae > BOG-931. The sequence goes on along the minus strand of CAWGJP010000004.1, from coordinate 33,198 downwards.
GGCCACGAACATGCCCTCGCGGCTTCCTTGCTCCCAGGCCGCGATAAATCGCCCGATGATATCCTCGACTTCGCCAAGGACACGGAAATTTGCGCTTTCATAGCGGTGCGGGCTGGATGTCGCATCGGGACCGCCGACCACAACCGGCAGGCCGCGGGCGCGGCACATGGCGATGAGCTCCAGCGAGTCCGATTGCTGGAACAGCATGCCGCCGGTCATCACCATGTCGGCCCAGTCGAGATCGTTGTCGGCAAGCTCCTCGGTGTTACGGTTGACCAGCCGCACGTTCCAGGACTTCGGCAGCAGCGCCGCCACCGTGATCAGGCCGAGCGGAATCGCCGGATATCTGGCGCCAACCAGCTCGCAGGCCTCTGAAAAATTCCAGAACGAATCCGCCATAAACCGCGGATAGATCATGAGCACGTTGCACGGGCTCGCTGCCAACGCGCTTGCGACGATGTTTTGCTGCTGTTCCAAGAAACCCCACCCCGTGCCGCCGAAGCACAACTTGCGCAGTATGGCGGTATTGCCCGATAACACAAGGACAAAGCCGGTTCCACCCGACTCTGTCGAGAAGCCAGAAACTAGCACGGGATCATGGCGTTATCGGGGCTTGCTGCGACCGGATGTGACCCGCGACAACGCTTCCGCTAACTTCTGCGACAATCGCTATCCGGCCTGGGCCGGACAAGCAACTCGGAGAGAAGCAATATGCGCACCGCTTACTACGAGCGTAACGGCCCGGCCCGCGAGGTCCTCGAGCTCGACGCATTCGACACGCCGCATCCCGGCCCGGGCGAGGTCCGCGTCAGACTCGCGACTTCCGGTGTCAATCCTTCCGACGTCAAAGCGCGCTCCGGCTCGACCCGCAAGATCGACTATCCCCGCGTCATCCCGCACAGCGACGGCGCGGGCGAGATCGACCTGGTGGGGGACGGCATACCATCCTCTCGCCTTGGCGAGCGGGTGTGGGTATGGAACGCCCAATGGGGGCGGCCCTTCGGCACCTGCGCCGAATACGTCACGCTGCCGTCGCCGCAGGCTGTGCACCTGCCGGCCAATGCCAGCTTCGAAGTCGGCGCCTGCCTCGGCATTCCAGCAATGACCGCCTATCACGCCATCGCGATCTCCGGCGCCGCGCCCGGCATGACCCTATTGATCGCCGGCGGCGCCGGCGCCGTCGGCCATTACGCGCTGCAATTCGCCAAGGCCGCCGGCGCGACCGTCATTGCCACCGTCAGCTCGCCGCAAAAGGCCGATGCGGCGCGCGCGGCCGGCGCCGACCATATGATCGATTACAAGCGGGAAAACGTCGGCGAACGCGTGATGGCTCTCACCGGCAACAAAGGCGCCGATGCCATCATCGAACTGGATATCGCCGCCAACGCCAAGCTCATTCCGCAAGTGTTGCGCCCGCGCGGCACTGTGGTTGTTTATGGGACGGGCGCTACGGAATCCGCAGTTCCGCTATTTTTCTTGCTACGCAACGCCATCACGCTGAAATTCATCTACGTCTATGAACTCGACGCAGCGGAGCGCGCCGCCGCTCTGGCTGGGATCGAACGCGCCGTCACGGCGGGCACGCTCATCACCAATATCGGCGCGACCTTCCCACTTACCGAGATCGTTACCGCGCATGAAGCGGTGGAGCAGGGCCGAGCGTTGGGCAACGTCGTCGTTAAAATCGCGTAACGGCGTTATGCGGCGTGTTCCGCCGACGGCTCCGAGTCCGGGTTCTTCAGCGCAGTCACGATCTGCTGCTTGGTCAGCCGCGTACCGTCGTCGCCCTCGATCAGTAAGGCGACGCGGCCGCCTTTGTTGATATGGCGTGCCCAGGTCATGGCTTCGTCGAGCGTATTAAACTCCTTGAATAGATGGCGATCCTTCTCCAAAGACGAGATAGATTGCGAGCCGCGCGGGCCAGAATAGACGCGATAGGTCATTATTGGCCTCCTGTTTTTCCACACATCTCGATATAGGGGTCAAATGCGCCGGGTCTATGTCTGCCGCATTTTTGCCGCACGTTGACGCCTGCGAAATTGTGCCGCTACGATTGCGTCAAAAGCATTGGGAGGCGAGACGTTCATGCGCTCATTTTTTCAGCTTGCCCTTGGGTTGACTGTTCTCGCGGCAACTCTCGGGAACCCTGCCCGCGCTCAAGACAGCGCAGTCTATATCGTTACCTATGTCGAACTCATGCCGAGCGAGATTGGGAGCGGCACCACACTACTGAAGCAGTATCGCGATGTGAGCAGAAAGGAGCCCGGCGACGTCCGATTCGACGTCTTGCATGAAATTGCACGGCCGAACCGCTTCGCGATTCTGAAAGTCTGGAAAGACAAAGCCGCGCACGACGCCCATGATCTGGCCAGTGCGCAAATTCGCGACAGGCTGAAAGCCATCGAGGATGCGCCTGACGACCAACGTATCGATAATCCTCTTTATACGACGCCTGAAAAGTCGCCGGCTCAGACGGCCACACTCTATGTCGTGACTCACGTCGACGTCATACCTCCCGGCAAGGACGCTTGCATGACGGCGCTGAAGGCAATGAGCAGCGATACCGCCAAGGACCCCGGCAACATCGCTTATCAAGTGCTGGTGCAGGACGGCCGCAGCAATCACTTCACCGTCGTCGAAGCCTGGAGCAGCAAGGCGGCGCTCGACGCACATGCCATGGCCGCACACACGCGCAGCTTTCGCGAGAAGCTTTCGCCCCTCGCCGGCGCCCTTTACGATGAGCGTTTCTACCGGGCGCTCGACTAAACGCGCGATCACCTCTGCGGCGCGAAAACCTGATCGCTGAACGGCAACACAGTCGGCCGCGCGATCACAATGAAAGCATGATCGAGCGCATGGTGGCAGGCATTGCAGCCGGCGCTGAGTTTATCGAACGCTGCGGCGAATGCGGCGCTGTCCTTGCCGTCGACCGACTTTTGCAATGCGTCAAGCGGTGTGCCGACATATTGCTTGACGAGATCGCCGCCGAGCATCTTGCTGAGGGCCTCAAAACCGTCGCCTAATTCGCCGATCTCGTAATCGGCGAGCGGCCAGTTGCCGGCATGGCCGGCAAACCACAGCTTGATGTGACGCTCCTGCTGCTGCACCATGATATCGCTGAGGCTCGGCTGGTACGGCTCGTCTTGCAACGCAGCGGCCGGTTGCGGCGCCGCGGCGTTGCCCTGTGCCTGCGCCGCGAGGGTGGTTAGCAGCAATGCCGCCGCACCGATCGCCGCAACGACTGTGGTTCTAGATTTCATGGTTGGCCTCAACTGGTCGGCGTCAGCGGCTCGCTGCATTCCTTGGCATTGGACTGCTGGCATGCCGCGTAAAGCGCCGGGCACGAACGCGCCGCGGCGAGCGCCTCATCGATGGTCTTGGCGCGATCGCCCGCGGCACGCGATTGTCCCTCGTAGACGAGGACCGCGTCGTCGCGTTCGATGCCGCGATCGTCCATCAGAAATCGCGTGGCGCCGTCAAAGAACACGGTCGCTGTATCGATCGCATCATTGAGCTTCTTGGTGTATTCGGCGTTGACTTTGGGATCCGGCTTTACCACGCGGGCATGAACCGCAATGTCAGTGTAGAACACATTGAGCTTGAAATAGATGCCGCCGCACTGCGCCAGCGTCAGCCAATAGGGTTTGCCGGCGAAGGCGCCTGCCGCCGTGACCACATGGTCGCGCTTATCGAGCGGCATCGGCGGCGCCGGATGCTCGGTCCGCCTCGGCTCACGCTCAATCCTGCGGTGATATTGCGCCTGTGCGCTGGTCGCGGCGACGATGATCGCGAGCGCGGGCACAGCCAGCTTAGCGAGCCTTCTTCCCATGACTCCGGCCATTAGAACTTTTCGACCCTTTAGACTTTTTCAAGCTATCAAAACTTTTCAAGCCACGGCCGCAGCTCGATCTCCCAGGCCCAGGCGCTCCGCGGCTGCTGCAGAAGACACAGATAGCTCTGCGCAATGGCGTCGGGATCGAGCATGCTGTCCGGTTTGTCCGGCGGATCGGGCCGGCGCTCGCTCTTGATGCCGCCATCGATCACCACATGGCCAATGTGAATGCCCTGCGGCGAGAGTTCACGGGCCATGCTCTGGGCCAGCCCGCGCAACGCGAACTTGCCCATGGCGAATGGAGCCGACTGGGCATAGCCCTTCACGCTGGCCGAAGCGCCGGTGAAAAAGATCGCGCCGTGCTGGCGCGGCAGCATGCGCTTAGCCGCCTCCTGGGCCACCAGGAAGCCGCCGAACGCCGTGACCATCAGCGCCTTTTCGACCTCGTCGGGAACCAGATCGACGAACGGACCGCGGGTGCGGTAGCTCGCGTTGTAGACGACCACATCGGGCGCTCCGAGGGTGACTTCGACATCGGAGAAAAGCTTCGTCACCTGCGCGCGATCGGTCGAATCGCAGGCAAAGGTCTCGGCCCCGGTCTCTTGCGCCAGCGTCGCCAGATTGGCGGCGCGGCGCGCCGCGAGCGCGACCTTCAATCCGGTCTTGGCAAAGAGACGCGCCAAAGAGGCTGAAAGCCCCGAGCCGACGCCGACGATCAAAGCGGTTTTATAGGCATTTTCGGTCATCGGTTCCCCCCTCCGCGGCAACGGCCTTCACGCTCGACTATCTCGATGTGGTCGTTCTGCCGCCAATGGTCAATCGATAACCGCAATCGCATTGATCTCGACAAGGCAGCGCGGGTCGGTGGCGAGCCGCACCACCTGAACTGTCGTGGTCGTCGGCTTGGCGCCGCCAAAATATTCGCCCCAGACACGGTTGAGCGCATCCTGGTCGGTCAAATCGGTCACGAAGCGATCGACGGTGACGATATCGGCAAACGTCGCGCCGACGGCTTGCAGCCCGCGCTTAAGGTTCTCCAGAGCCGCCCTCGCCTGCCCCGCCATGTCGCGCGGCATAGCGTCGAACTCTTCGGGCCGGTGCGGATGATGATGGTAGACCGGCGCAGCAGTGACGCCGGCGAGATAGACGGTGGTGCCGCCTTTGACCTTGATCGCCGGCGCATAGGGCATCCACAAGTCCGGGGCGTCCGGCCAGTGGATGTGTTCGACGGATTTGGGCATGGTAGTTTTCCTAGTGGATGGAATCTAACACTTGGTGCCCACGCCTGACAGCGGCGATGATTTTGTCGGGGTCTGCGGTCCAGGTGAAGGGTTTGGGATTGTGGTTGGTCTGCGCGACGAAGCGGTTGATGGTGGCTTGGAGATCGACGACACATCGGAAGACACCGCGCTTGAGGCGCTGCTTGGCAAGTTTGGCGAAGAACCCCTCGACTGCGTTGAGCCACGAGCACGAGGTCGGCGTGAAGTGGAAGGCGAAGCGCGGGTGCCGGTCGAGCCATTGCCGCACCTTCGGATGCTTGTGGACGGCGTAGTTGTCGAGGATCACGTGCACAGACTTTTTGGCTGGCACCTGCGCCTCAATGGCATTGAGGAAGCGAATGAACTCCTGGTGACGATGGCGCTGCATACATCGGCCAATGACCTTGCCTTCGAGCACGTCGAGAGCAGCGAACAGCGTCGTTGTTGCGTGGCGCTTGTAATCGTGGGTCATTGTGCCGGCGCGGCCTTTCTTCATCGGCAGACCGGGCTGGGTGCGGTCGAGGGCCTGGATTTGCGACTTCTCATCGACCGAGAGCACGATGGCATGGGCGGGCGGATCGACATAGAGCCCGACAACATCGCGCAGCTTGTCGATGAATTTCGGATCGTTGGAGAGCTTGAACTGCTGGACTCGGTGCGGCTGGAGACCATGCGTGCGCCAGATGCGTTGGACGGAACTTGCACTGATGCCGACGGCTTTCGCCATCATAGTGGCAGTCCAATGGGTCGCTTCGGCGGGCGGATCGGCGTGGGTGAGCATCACGACCCGCTCAGCAATATCCGACCCAAGTGGCGGGATGCGCGAAGGTCGCGTCTTATCGCGCAGCAGGCCGTCGTAACCAGCCTGCATGAAGCGTTCCTGCCAGCGCCACACACAGGTTTTCGATTTGCCGGTCTGACGCATGATCTCATTGGTGCCGACGCCGTCAGCGCTCAACAGGACAATCTCGGCTCGCCAGACATGCTTATGCGGTGCATTGCGATCTCGCGCGAGAGTGACCAAGCGGCGGCGATCAGCAGGCTTCAGAGTGATGGAAATTCCGGTTCGCATGCGTCAGACTCGCACGTATCGAGTCCGCCGGGAATCCCCTCGGGGATTCAAATGTCAGATTTGATCCACTAGCATGTAACGCATAACGTTCTGCGTCATATTGCCATATGATCGCAAGCTTTCGCGATACCGAAACCGCGACGATCTAGGAAGGCCGGCACAGCCGCGAGCTTCCGGCTGATATCCAGTCTGTCGCGTTACGAAAGCTGCGTCTGATCAATAACGCGAAGCGGCTCGACGATTTTCGCGTACCGCCGGGCAACAAGCTCGAAGTTTTGTGGGCCGAACGACAAGGACTGCATTCGATCCGCATCAACGACCAATGGCGGATTTGTTTCGTCTGGAGAGAAAACCATGCGCACCAAGGCGAAATCGTCGACTACCACTGAGCTTCTCCCAAATCCCCATCCGGGCGAAATCCTGGCTGAGGAGTTCCTGAAGCCTATGGAACTGTCGCAGACAGCGTTGGCGCGGGCCATTAGCGTACCACCCCGGCGGATCAATGAGATCGTGCTGGGCAAGCGTGCCGTTACTGCCGACACCGACCTCCGCCTCGCCCGCTATTTGATCATGTCGGAGGGGTTTTTTATCGGCCTACAGACCGATTACGAATTGATGGAGCGCAAACGCGCCATCAGCGACAAGCTCAAGGCAATCAGGCCGAGAGCGGCGTGAATGTTTTGTGGGTTAAATGCCAATCCGAAATGGCTACTGTCAGGTTTTGAGAGTTCCAACCATCTTCACGTCTATGCCGTCGAAGACGTGACAGGGACGTATGCCAATATCCAGTCGCTTAAACCAGCGCATTGCGGATTCCTCTAGTCTGAGGACAACATCACATCCTAAACACCCCAAACCGCGTCTCCGGGATCGGTGCATTGAGCGCCGCGGAGAAACATAAAGCCAGCACACGCCGCGTCTCAGCCGGCGTGATGATGCCGTCGTCCCATAGCCGCGCGGTGGCGTAATAGGGATTGCCCTCGGCCTCGTATTGCTCGCGGATCGGCTGCTTGAATTCCTCCTCCTCGACCTGCGACCATTTTTTGCCCTCGGCCTCGATATTGTCGCGACGCACGGTGGCGAGCACACTTGCCGCCTGTTCGCCGCCCATCACCGAGATGCGCGCGTTCGGCCAGGTGAACAGAAAGCGCGGGCCGTAGGCGCGGCCGCTCATGCCGTAATTGCCGGCGCCGTAGGAGCCGCCGATGATGATGGTGATCTTCGGCACCTGCGCACAGGCGACCGCGGTCACCATCTTGGCGCCGTCCTTGGCGATGCCGCCGGCTTCGTAATCGCGGCCGACCATGAAGCCGGCAATATTTTGCAGGAAAAGAAGGGGTATCCGGCGCTGGCAGCACAGCTCTATGAAATGCGCCGCCTTGAGCGCGCTTTCCGAAAGCAGGATGCCGTTGTTGCCGAGGATGCCGACCGGAACGCCGTGAATGTGGGAGAAGCCCGTGACCAGCGTCGTGCCGTAGAGCGCCTTGAACTCATCGAATTCGGACGCATCGACCAGCCGCGCAATCACCTCGCGCACGTCGTATTGTTTTCTCAGATCGATCGGCACGATGCCGTCGAGCTCGCCGCCGTCGTATTGTGGCTCGCGCGGCTTGGCGAGAGGAAAGTCGATTACCTTCTTGGTGTTCAGATTGCCGACGATGCGCCGGCATAGCTCCAGCGCATGGCGATCGTTCTCGGCCAGATAATCGGCGACGCCCGATTTCCTGGTGTGCACCTCGGCGCCACCAAGCTCTTCAGCGCTGACCACCTCGCCGGTCGCCGCCTTCACCAGCGGCGGGCCGCCGAGAAAAATGGTGCCTTGATTGCGCACGATAATGGTCTCGTCCGACATCGCCGGCACATAGGCGCCGCCCGCGGTGCAGGAGCCCATCACCACGGCGATCTGAGCGACGCCGGCTGCCGACAGCGTCGCCTGATTGTAGAAGATGCGGCCGAAATGCTCGCGATCCGGAAATACTTCGGTTTGGTGCGGCAGGTTGGCGCCGCCGGAATCGACCAGATAAACGCACGGCAGCCGGTTCTCGCGCGCGATTTCTTGCGCGCGCAGATGCTTTTTCACCGTCAGCGGATAATAGGTGCCGCCTTTGATGGTGGAATCGTTGCAGACGATGACGCATTCGCGCCCCGACACGCGGCCGATGCCGGTGATGAGACCGGCGCCATGGATGGCATCGTCGTACATGTCGGCGGCGGCGAGCGGCGACAATTCCAGAAATGGCGCGCCGGGGTCGAGTAGCGTCATCACGCGCTCGCGCGGCAAAAGCTTGCCGCGGGCGAGATGGCGCTCACGCGCCCGCGGCGGGCCGCCTTCGGCGGCTTTGGCGCGGCGGATTTCAAGCTCCGCGACCAGCGCGCGCATCGCCGACTGATTGGCGCGGAACTCCTTGGATGCGGTATCGACGCTCGTTGCGATGGCGGCCATGAATCCCCCTCGGCACGGAGAATTTCACTATGCCCCGGCTGACAAGGCAACGCCTAGTGCAGGGCCTAAGCGCGGACCTCTTGGCGCTGGAATATCACGTAGCCGATCACGAACAGCAGGATCTCGGTCGCGACCATGCCGACGATCTGCGGCCAGGCGATCAAGACGCTGGCGCCGAGCGGCAGCGGCGCGCCAAGCACGGCGCCCTGGAGCTGGCTCAAATAGATCGGCCCGAGTGCACGCGTGGTCGGATCAAGCAGCGCCACCACCACTTCGGCGTAAAGCGTCGACGGCGACAGCCGCGCCAGAATTTGCTCGAGCTCGGCCGTGCCCGGGGTCTGCAGCCCAAGCGCCATATAACGCGGATCCGGCGGGATGATCATTTGCGCGAAGGCGCCGGCCAGCACCGGCCATATGAACGTCACCAGGAGCCACAGGCCGAGCGTGACCAGCGCCGCGGTCGCCGCCGAGCGGAACAGGATCGAGAACAGCAGAGCCAGCGCCAGCCAAACGCCGGCATAGACGATCGTCACCAGGAGAAACACGAAGCTGCGGGCGATCTCTTCACCGCCCGGGGGCACGCCGATCATCAACAGCCCGAGTCCAATAACCAGCAGCCACAGCGTGACCAGGCTGATCGAAAGCGTCATCAAGCCGGCGAGGAATTTGCCGAACAGCAACGCATCGCGGTAGATCGGCTGCGATAGAATGCGCGACAGCGTGCGGCGATTGTGCTCGCCGTTGACCGCATCGAAACCGAGTCCGATCGCCATCAGCGGCACCAGGAACGATAGGAACGAAACGAACGACGGCAGCGGATCGCGCGAGGTCGTGAACAACCGCAGGAACAGGAACGGGTCTTCGGCGGTGGTGTCCTTGATTTGCTGGATTGCGCCATAGAGCGCCGCCAGCGCCACCAGCACCACGAGCCATTCCAGGACGCGCATGCGCACCGAGGTCAGGTGGTCCGACAGCTCCTTGAGCATGACCACGCCGAGCCCGGAAAATGCCGAGCCTTCACGCTGCATGGCGCGCACCTTCCCTCATCGCCTCCTCGGGCCGGCTCTCGAAATAGCGGGTATAGATCGCTTCAAGGCTCGGTTCCTGGACGCCGAGAAATTTAAGGCGGCCATGCATCGCAACCACCTCGACCGCCGCTTCCGGGCGCACGTCGCGATCGGCATGCAGGCGAAGCTTGCCGATGCCGGTTTTCTCCACCCCGCTGACGCCCGGGATGAGCGCGAGCCGCTCGGCAAGTCCGGCGCCATCGGCTTCGATATCGACCACATAACCGCCGCCCAGCACCTGGCGGCCAAGCTCCGGGACCGAGCCCATCAGTGCAATGTGGCCGGCTGAGAACAGCGCAACGCGGTCGCACACGCTCTGCACGCGCTCGAGCAGATGCGAGGACAGCAGGACGGAGACGCCTTCGGTCTTGAAGGCGCGAATGATGCCGAGGAGTTCGGCGGTGGCATGCGGATCAAGGCCCGACGTCGGCTCGTCGAGGATGGCGATCTGCGCGCCCTTCATCAGAATCTCGGCGAGTCCGAGCCGCTGCCGCATGCCGCGGGAAAAAGTGCCGACCCGCTTGTCGGCCACATCGGCAAGGCCGACCCGGTCGAGCGCCTCGGCGATGCGCTTTTCGCGCTCGGCGAAGCGAAAGCCGATCAGCCGCGCGGTGTAGCGCAGATTATCGGCTGCGGTGAGATTGTCATAGAAGCCCACAGTATCGGGCAGATAGCCGACGCGTCGCTTGACCGAAAGCGGCTCGCGCGCGGGATTAAAGCCAAGCACGCTGACCTCGCCCTCCGAAATGTCGGTCAGGCCGAGCAACATTAGGATGGTCGTGGTCTTACCGGCACCATTGGGACCGAGGAGTCCGAAAATCTCTCCCCGCCCTACCGAAAACGAGATGTGATCGACGGCGAGCGCCGATCCATAGGTCTTGGTGAGGCCTTTCGCCTCAATGACCATGTCCTGGCTCGTAGGGCCATAGTTTATCGGGGTCTGGCTCATCGGACTTTGGCTCATCGGCGGCCAAACCTTGCCACTGCGCCGACCATGACTAAAAGCGCGACGCCGATGATGCCGACCCCGGCGATGCCCCACATGGTCGACGTCGTCACCGTGACGCGGAAGTTGGCCGAGGCGGATTCTCCCCGCGCCGCGGCGCGGATCGTGGTCACGTAATCGCCGGCGATCGCCTTGTCAGTCGGCGTAATCTGAGCCTGCACTTCCTTGTTGTCGTTCGGGGCGATGCGATCGACCGACTTCGGATCGAATGTGATTTTCCAGCCGCTCGGCGCCGAGCCCGAAAGCTCGACATCGTCGGCCGGCGCGGTGCCGGTATTGGTGATGACGACCGGCACCGAGGTTTGCTGTCCCGCCGCCGCACGCGTTGACACCAGGCCCTCCCGACCGCTGACATCGAGCCTGGGTTGGCCGGTGATGTCGAGGCCGAGATCGGTGGTTGCGGAGGCATCCTCCGCCGCGACGCGCGCAGTAACCTTGTAATCGCCGGCAGCGGCCGTGTTCGGCGGGGTGACCTTGAGCTTCACGTCCTTGCTCTGGCCGGCGTCGATCGGCACCGCGTTAAGCTCTTGCGTGCCGTATTGCTCGGTGAACGACGCGTCGAAATTTTGCGGCGCGTGGGCGGAGAGACTCACGGTCAGCTTCTTGCCGCTGTCGTTCTTGATGCTGAGCTGATATTCGAAGCTCGACTTGGAAGTGCCGCGCAATTCGGGAAGCTGCGGCGTCACGGAAAGCTTGGCCGGCAGGTCCTTGGCCAACGTCACCGCGATCGGCAGCTGCAAATTGGTCGAGTTTCCGGTGGCGGCAACAGTGAGCGTTTGCGTACCCATTGTCGCATTCTTCGGCACATCGAGCCGCAACGACAGCGCGACGCTGGAATCGGTTGCCGGCATCGCCGCGGCGACCGGCTGACCGCCGCCCAGCAACGTTGCCGTCCAGCCCGTCGGTACGCCCGTCACCGATAGCGCCAAACGCTCCGGCGCCATGTCATAATTCTGCAATCGCAGACTGACCGTGGAGGTTTCCCCGGGGCGCAGCGTCACTGCCGGGTAATCGCTCATGAGGTAGAGGCCTTTGACGTCCTTGGGGGCGTCGTCGGCCTTGACGGCTGGCGGCAGAAAAACCGCCGCAGCGGCAAGAATGGCGGCAACAAAAGCAGTATGAGCGGCGATACGTCGATATCGCATTGGCGTTGGCTCCCGTGCAGGCAATTGGTTCGGTGTACCCCTTCTCACAACGCGCTCTAAAAAGCACGCGCGAGCGGCGGGCATTGTCGGCGTAATCGTGACAAAATCATGCAGACAGGGGCCGATTTGGCAGGGACTGCGGTAGAGAGCCGCAGTTTTACGGGGGGCTGCGCCGATGCGCCGCAGTAAAGACATCAGTGCCGGGCTGCTTATCTACCGCCGTGAGAACGGACTTGAAGTCCTGCTCGCCCATCCCGGCGGCCCCTTCTGGGTAAAGAAAGACGATGGCGTCTGGACCATCCCGAAGGGTCTCGTCGAAGCCGGCAACGACTTGATCGCGGCGGCACGCCGCGAATTCACCGAAGAAACAAACCTGACCGCCGATGGCGAGCTCACCGCGCTTTCACCGGTTAATCAAAAGAGCGGAAAGACCGTCCACGCTTTTGCGTTCGAAGCCGACTTCGATCTCGCCCGCTTTGCCAGCAATGAATTTCAAATCGAGTGGCCGCCGCGATCGGGGCGGCAGCAAAGCTTCCCGGAGATCGATCGTATCGCCTATTTTGCGCTGCCGATCGCAAAGGTGAAGATCCTGCTTTATCAGCGGCCGCTGCTGGAAGAGCTCGAACGGCGCCTTGGCTGACGGCGTCGTTACCGCACTATTTGTTCTCGCAGGACTTCCGGCCAATCGATCTCGTCGTGCGGCAGCACCCAAGTCTCGCGGCGGGCCGCATCGCGCCACTCCGCCCAGGCCGGCAGATCCATAACAGCGCGCATATAATCACGGGCGGCGGCGCTGACGTCGACCGCATAAGTGTGAAAACGCCACACCACTGGCGCATACATGGCGTCAGCCGCGCCGAACCGACCGAACAAAAATGGCCCGCCGAATTCGGCGCGGCATTCGCTCCAGATCGCGTCGATACGCACCACGTCGCCCGCTGCGCCGTCGTCAAGCGCGCGCGATTTGACCGGCCGCGCCACGTTCATCGGCAGGTGCCGCCGCAGCGGCAGAAAACCGGCGTGCATTTCCGACGCGATGGCGCGGGCGTGAGCCCGCGCGCCGACGTCCATCGGCCACAAGCCGGCGGCGGGAAACTTCTCCGCCAGGTATTCGAGGATCGCCAGCGATTCCCAAATCCGCACATCGCCGTCGCGCAGGATCGGCACCCGCCCGGCGCCACTCAAAGCGGTCACGCGCGCCTTGAAATCCTTGGCTTCGAGCGAGATCACCGTCTCGTCGAACGCAATCCCGGCGACTTTAAGCGCCAGCCACGGCCGGAACGACCATGATGAGTAGTTCTTGTTGCCGATGGTAAGATGCAAAGCCATAGTTGCTTGTAGTCCGAATTTCGCCGCCGCGAAATCCGGTGACGGGCCGGCAAGCAAGCGTGACGATCGGCTCAGACGAGCCCGGTCACGACCGCAACAAACGAAACAAACAAGACGGCGGCGGCGGCAAACAGCAGCGTCAGCGCGGTTTCGGCCCACGCGCTCTTCGTGGATTGCGTTGCAGCGACGGCTTGGGCCGGCTGCGCGATCATTGCAGCGGGCGTGTCGATCGAGGTCATAAAGATCGTCCCCAAAGCGCAGAGCTTAAGGGCCAAGTATCGAACCGCAGCAATGAAGGATCGGTAAAGAATAGTTGCGCGCGCAAAATGCGCTACGGCGCCGGGAACAATTCGTTGGTTTGGCCGGTGATCCGATAGATGAACAAACCCGCCCATTCATGCACGGCCAAATCGGTCATGCTCAGACCGCCCGTCATCGCCGTGAAAGGCGTCGTCGCATCGATCGGTCCTCGGGTGCGCCAATCGACCGGATAAGCTTCGACGGGGAAGCCGGCGGCTCTGAACGCTGCGATCGCACGCGGCATATGAAAGGCCGACGTCACCAGGAGCCATCGCTCGCCGGGCTTCGGCTGGGCGATGAGCCGCGAGAACACGGCATTCTCAATCGTGTTGCGCGATTGCTCCTCAGCCGTGATCCGATCATGCGCAACGCCAAGCGCTTCGAATTCCTTCACCGCGATGGGAGCCTCGAGCTCCCCATTGAACAGCGCGCCCGTACCGCCGGAAAAAATGATGCGGGCATTGGGATAACGCCGCGCCAGCTCAGCGGTCGCGGTAATGCGTTCCGCCGAGTCATTGAGCGCCACGACGCCGCGCGCCAATGATATTCCCGGCGCGATTGCGCCGCCGAGGACGATGATCCCATCCGGAGATCCCTGCGCGGAATTCCACAGCGGGAAGCGGTCCTCCAGCGGCAGGATGAGCATCCGCCCCAGCGGCGAATAACCGACTAAGGCGATGAGCACGAGGCTGGTCACGATCAGCCAACTCGCAAGCCGCCGAAATCGCGTGAGCAATAAGACGAGACCAACAAGCCCGATCGCTATCAGCAGATTCGACGGCAACGCGAAGAAGCCCAGCGTTTTGGAGAGAACGAAAAACATTCACGCTTCCTCTGCGTCCCCCAACCCCCGCCAGGCCGGACGTTTATTCGCGCGATTTGCGCCAGGCGGCGTAGCGCGCTTTGGCCTCGTCGTTCGGCGGATAGAGACCGGGCAGCTTGACGCCCTTCTCGACCTCTGTGAACACCCAGCTTTCATAGAGTTCATGCTCGGCGCCTTCGTGAGCCACGAACTCCACTAAGGCCTTCGGGATGACTACCGCGCCATCATCGTCGAGCACGATCACGTCGCCGGGGAAGATCGCGCAGCCGCCGCAGGCGATCGGCTCTTCCCAGCCGACGAAGGTCAGGCCGTTGACCGAAGCCGGCGCGGCGACACCCGCGCACCAGACCGGCAGCTTGCTGGCAAGCACGCCGGTGAGGTCGCGCATGACGCCGTCGGTGACCAGCGCCGTGACATCGCGCTTTTTCATGCGGGCGCAAAGGATATCGCCGAAGATGCCGGCGCTCGGCACGCCCATGGCGTCGGCAACCGCAATGACGCCTTCCGGCATGGCCTCGATCGCGGCGCGGGTCGAAATCGGGCTCGCCCAGCTTTCCGGCGTCGCCAGATCCTCCCGCACCGGCACGAAGCGCAGCGTAAAGGCCGGACCGACCAGCCGCTCGCCGCCGGCGACGAGGGGTTTTGGACCGTTCATCCAGCAACGCCGGATGCCCTTCTTCAACAGAATCGTGGTGATGGTGGCGGTGGTCACCTTGCGCAGAATATCGAATACAGCGTCGCCCATCGTTCGCCTCGTTTCAGATCCAGTCACGCCGGCACGATGCCAAGCCGCGCGTCGCGGCGGCGCAGCCAAGCCACAAAAGGAATCGACAGCAGCACCATCCAGGCTTTGCCCACAACTTGGCCGGCGAGGAAATCGAGCGAGCCGAAGGCGAGCCATAGAAACACAATCGAATCCACGATCAGGCCGACCAAGCTCGAGGCCACGACGGCGGCGACCAGCCGGCGACGCGCCAACGGGGTATAGACGGCGAGATCGGCAAATTCGGAAAGCAGAAAAGCGGTTGCCGAGGCAAGAACGAGCGCCGCGGGGGCCAGCATCGCCGACAACGCGCTGCCGCCCACAATCGCCAGCGCCGACATCACGGTGCCCAGCCGCCGCTGCACCAGATCGCGCAACACGAGCGCAATGCCGATCATCGTCACCCCCGATGGCGCCATTAGGCCGGGGGCCACCGGCAGCACGCAGGGGCCATGCGGAATACACGCGGTCCCGACGTGACCGATCAGCCAATTGGCCGCCGGGATCGTGAGCGCAAACAGGGCGAGGAATATCACCCCTTCCCGCTCGCGGCGTCGTTCGATCGTCATGAGGCAGCCTTCCACTTCGTAAAACCGTCCGCTCGCAATCGGCAGGCCGGACATTCACCGCAGCCGAAGCCCCAGGCGTGGCGGTGCTCGCGGTCGCCGAGATAGCAGGTGTGGGTCTCGGCGAGAAGAAGATCGATCAGCGAGTCGCCGCCGATGTCGTGCGCCAGCGCGAAGGTGCCGCCCTTGTCTATCCACATCAGCGGCGTATGGATGACGAAACGCCGGTCCATGCCGAGCGTTAGCGCCAGCTGCATCGCCTTGATTGTCTCGTCGCGGCAATCCGGATAGCCGGAAAAATCGGTCTCGCACATGCCGGCGACGAGGTGTTTGATGCCCCGCCGATAGGCAACCGCGCCGGCGAAGGAGAAAAACACGAGATTGCGGCCCGGTACGAACGTCGTGGGCAGTCCCGATTCCGAAATCTCGATGGCCACATCGCGGGTGAGTGCCGTCTCAGAAACCTCCGCCAGTGCATCGATGCGCACCATGTGATCGTCGCCGAGCCCAGCGCGCCATTCCACCGAATGCGCCGCGAGCACAGCGCGAATGCGCGGCCGCACTTCGAGCTCGACGGCGTGGCGCTGCCCATAATCGAAGCCGATCGTCTCGACGCGGGCAAAACGTTCAAGCGCCCAGGCCAGGCACACCGTCGAATCTTGGCCGCCCGAGAACAGCACGAGGGCGCGATCCAATTGCGTCATCGCTTGCGCCGATCTATCCGTTGAGCCAGCGGCCAATCCGTTCGACCGCTTCGCGCATGTCCTCGCGCGTCCCGGCGTAGCACAGCCGCAGGAATTTTCGGCCGTGAAGCGGATCGAAATCGACGCCCGGCGTTGCCGCTACGCCAGCGTCCTCGAGCATGCGCGTAGCGAAGTCGAAGCTCTCGTTCGAGAAGCGCGAAATATCGGCGTAGAGATAAAATGCGCCGTCGACCGGCAGAAATGAATCGAGGCCGGCGCGCGGCAAACCTTCGAGCAGGATACGGCGATTGTCCTCGTAGCCCTGCTTTATCTGCTCCAATTCGGCGCGGCCGTCGAAAGCGGCTTCGGCCGCGATCTGGGACAGCGTCGGAACCGATATCGCCAAGTTCTGCTGCAGGCGTTCGATGGCGCGGAGCAATGACGGCGGCGTCACCATCCATCCAATGCGCCATCCGGTCATGCAAAAATACTTGGAAAACGAATTAATGATGATGGTGTCGGACGACAGCTTGGCCGCGCTCTCCGCGGCGAAGGCATAATCGAGGCCGTGATAGATCTCGTCGGAGATGACGGCGATGCCGGCGTCTTCGGCGCTGCGGATCAATGCGGCGAGCGCCGGCGCGGTCATCATCGTCCCGGTCGGATTTGCAGGTGAGCCGACCACCACGCCCTTGAGCGGCCGCTGCCGATGTAGCGTCAGCAAACTTTCGCCAGTGATGGACCAGCGGTCGGCGGCGCTGGTCTCGATCGAGACCGGCTCGCAGCCGAGCGCGGTCAAGATGTGCCGATAAGGCGGATACCCGGGCAGTGCGACCGCGACGCGGTCGCCCGGCTCGAAAGCGGCGAGAAACGCCAGCATAAAGCCGGCCGATGAGCCGGTGGTGACGACGACACGTTCCGGATCGATGTCGAGGCCGTGCCATTCGTAATAGGCACGCGCGATGCGCCGGCGCAGCGAGGCCATACCCAAGGCCTCGGTATAGCCATGGGGCCCGCCCGCCAGCGCTGCGCGGACGGCAGCGATTGCGGTTGCCGGTGCGCCGGCAGCCGGCTGCCCGACTTCCATATGGACAATCCGGCGACCCTTGGCCTCAAGCCGCGCCGCAGCGGCCATGACATCCATGACCATGAACGGGGGCACGTTGCTGCGCGCCGACGGCTGCAGAAGGCTTTTTGCCTTTTCAAGCATCACGGCGCCCTTCAATCACGCTCCCGGGCATCGGCTACACACCGCCCCGCTGATGCCGTATTCGGCGGGTTTCGTGGCACGTAGTTGTTGATCTGGCAACGCGACGGCCGCGTGTTGACCCTAACCCGTTCCATCCATAGTTTGCCCTAAATACCGCGGGCAGAAGCTTTAACCGAAATGATTGTCGCTCGATCTCCTAGCAAGGTAGGGCCGACGAAGCCAGCTTCGCGCGCAGTCGCGCTCGCCACGGCCGCCGCGGTCGCGCTAGGGAGCTTGCCGGCAAGCATTCCGGCACGGGCGCAAACGGGGACCAATGCCGGTATCCCGATGATTCGCGACGCCGAGATCGAGCAGCTTTTGCGCGATTACACCGCGCCAATTTTCAAAGCCGCCGGTCTCACCACACAGAATGTCCAGGTCGTCATCATCAACGACCCCGATTTCAATGCATTCGTGATGGACGCACACCGTATCTTCGTGAACACCGGCGCGCTGATGCAATCGACCACGCCCAATCAGCTGATCGGGGTCTTCTCCCACGAATGCGGCCACATTGTCGGCGGTCATCTGTCCAAGATGCGCCAAGAGCTGGCGAACGTGCAGACTGCGGTCATCATCGGCATGCTGTTGGGCGCCGGCGCGCTGGCGGCGGGCGCCCATTCCGGCAGTATCGACATGGGTAATGTCGGCGGCGCACTGCTGACCGCTCCCCAGTCACTTGGAATGAACACGCTGCTCGCCTATCAGCGCGCGCAGGAAGAATTGGCCGATCGCGCCGGCGTCCGCTTTCTGACCATGACGCATCAATCCGCCAAGGGTATGTACGATACGTTTAAGCACTTCGCCGACCAATCCTTGTTCGCCGCATACGGCTCCAATCCTTATTTGCAAAACCATCCGGCGCCCGAAGAGCGCATGGCCGCTCTTGAGGTATTGGCGAAGTCGTCGCCTTACTGGAGCAAGAAAGATTCTCCCGAACTGCAATTCCGCCACGACATGATGCGGGCAAAACTCTATGGCTTCACCGCACGGCCGGATGAGGTGTTGCGGCGCTATCCGGCAACGGATACGAGTCTGCCGGCCCGTTACGCGCGGGCGATTTCCACCTATCGGTTTGGCGACTTACGCAGCGCTATCGCGCAGATCGATAATTTGATCGCGTCGATGCCCAACGATCCCTATTTCTACGAGCTCAAGGGCCAGGCGTTGCTGGAAGGGGGGCACCCGATGGAAGCAATCCCACCGCTGCGCCGCGCCGTGGCGCTTGCGCCGACGCCGACACTCATTCAGATCCTGCTGGCGCAGGCGCTGGTCGCCAGTCATGACGCGAAGTTGTCGGACGAAGCGATCCCGGTCCTGCGCGAGGCGCTCGTCAAGGAACCCGAGGATGGCGACGCCTATACGACATTGGCAATGGCCTATGGGCGCGAGAACGATTACGCCGACGCCGACCTCGCCTCGGCCCAGGCCGCCTTCGCCCGCGGCGACAATAAGACGGCGCGCGAACTTGCGGAACGCGCCAAACAGCGATTTCCCGTCGGTTCTCCGGGCTGGGTACGGGCCGACGATATCGTCGCCTTCAACAAGAACTTGAAAACCAACCCACTTCGTCTAGGAAATTGAACGTAAAGAGGACGATCGACATGATCCCGTTTCTACGCATAGCGATTCCGATCGTGGCCATGGTGCTGCTGTCGCCCCAGGCGCGGGCGCAAGCTCCGTCGACACCGGCACCCGCCGCGGCGCAAGCCCCCGCGGCGCGATCCTTCTCGGCCGATCAGCGTCAGGAAATCGAGGGCATCGTCAAAAGCTACCTCGTGGCCCATCCGGAAGTGCTGCAAGAGGCGATGGATGCGCTCGACAAGCAGCAGAAACAGGCGGACGCCGTCAAGGCGCGCGAGACGATCAAAAAAGACAACGCCACCCTGTTCAATTCGACGCATCAGGTGGTGCTCGGCAATCCGCAAGGCAACGAGACCGTCGTCGAGTTTTTCGATTACAATTGCGCATTCTGCAAGCGCGCGTTGCCCGATATGATGACGCTGTTGAAGACCAATCCCAATCTCAAATTCGTGCTCAAGGAATTTCCGGTGCTCGGCCCGGGCTCGGTCGAGGCCGCTCACGTCGCCGTCGCCGCGCGCATGCAGGACCCGAGCGGGAAGAAATATATCGAGTTTCACCAGAAGCTCCTTGGCGGTCGTGGCCAAGCCGACAAAGCTCGCGCGCTCGCCGTCGCCAAGGAGGTCGGCTTCGATATGCCCCGCCTCGAGAAGGATATGAACAGCGACGAGGTGAAGGCGACGATCGACGAGAACATGAAGCTCGCCGATTTGCTCGGCGTCAGCGGTACGCCGACCTATGTGGTCGGCGATGAAGTTGTGGTGGGCGCTGTGGGACTCGATGAGTTGCAGGCGAAGCTCAAGGCTCAGCCGGATTAAGCCGGACCCTGTCATTCGACGAAACGCGCGGAATCCTTGCGAATCCGCAAGCCGCGGAGAGGGCATCTTCGCCGCGGTCCCGGCTTCCCCTTTGCGGGAGGCTTCCCTATAAACGGACCGGCGCAGGCCATTCGTCCGCGCCGATGAGAGCCGAACTCCAGCGCCCAGCAATGGCTAAAACCATCTACGTCCTCAATGGACCCAATCTCAATCTGCTGGGCCAGCGCCAGCCGGAGATCTACGGCCACGCCACGCTCGCCGACGTCGAGAAGCTTTGCCAAACGACGGCCCAGCCTCTCGGCCTTACAGTCGTGCTCCGCCAATCGAACCATGAAGGCGACATCGTCGATTGGATAAACGAGGCCCACAGCGAGAAGGCGGCCGGCCTTATCATCAATCCGGCGGGATTTACGACGACGTCCATTGCCATCCTGGACGCGCTCCTGGTCATGGCGGCGCCCGTGATAGAAGTGCACATCAGCAACATTCATAAGCGCGAGGCATACCGGCAGCATTCCTACGTCTCGCAGGCGGCTCGCGCCGTGATCTGCGGTTTCGGAGTCAACGGTTATGCGCTCGCCATCACCGGCGTTGCCGCGATGCTTGACGCCAAGGAGTGATCGTGGCGCGTAAGCCCGGGAGTACAACGACAGCGAATGCGCCAACCGTTGATCACGACGTGATCCGCGAACTGGCGAAGCTGCTCGACGAGACCGGCCTTACCGAAATCGAATACGAACGCGACGGCGTCTCGATCCGCGTCGCACGCCAAGCCATTGCGGTGCGTGGACGTCCTACCGAAGCGTCGATTGGCACGCCGACCGTAGCAACGGCAGCCGCGCCCGTCGCCGATGCGATGCAGCATCCCGGCCTCGTCGCTTCACCCATGGTCGGAACCGCCTATCTCGGTCCGGCGCCGGGCGCACGGCCTTTCGTCGAAGTGGGCAGTGCAGTGAAGGCCGGCGAGCCGCTCATCATCATCGAGGCGATGAAGACGATGAACCAGATTCCGGCGCCGCGCTCGGGCACCGTGCTGCAAATTCTCGTCGAAGACGGCCAACCGGTGGAATACGGCGAGCCGCTGATGATCATCGAGTAATGGGCGAGTAGCAAATGACGCGTAGCAAGCAGGGACAATGTTAGAAGCCCCTTCCGACCTTGTGCGCCATTCGCACCTCGCTATTTGCGAGTTTGAGCCGTCTCGATGTTCGACAAGATACTGATCGCCAACCGCGGAGAGATCGCGCTGCGGGTACTGCGGGCTTGCAAGGAGCTCGGCATTCCCACCGTGGCGGTGCACTCGACGGCGGACGAGGACGCCATGCATGTGCGCCTGGCCGATGAGAGCGTCTGCATCGGTCCGCCTGCCGCCAAGGATAGCTATCTCAACATCCCCGCGCTGCTCGCCGCCTGCGAAATCACCGGCGCCGATGCGGTACACCCGGGCTATGGCTTTCTCTCCGAGAACGCCCGCTTTGCCGAGATTCTCGGCGAGCACAATGTGCACTTCATCGGACCGCGTCCGGAACATATCCGCCTGATGGGGGACAAGATCGCGGCCAAACGCACCGCCAAAGAACTGGGCATTCCGGTCGTTCCGGGCTCCGACGGCGGCGTCGGCACGGACGCTGAGGCGTACCGGCTCGCGCGCGACGTCGGCTACCCGCTGATGCTCAAGGCGGCGGCCGGCGGCGGCGGTCGCGGCATGCGCGTGGTGCGTGCCGAAAGCGAGCTTGTCGGCGCCCTCCGGTCGGCGCGCGCCGAGGCCAAGGCCGCATTCGGCGACGATACGCTTTACCTCGAGAAATATCTGGAGCGGCCCCGCCATATCGAAATCCAGGTGCTGGGCGACGGCAAGGGCCGCGCTATCCACCTCGGCGAGCGCGACTGCTCTTTGCAGCGCCGTCATCAGAAAGTCTGGGAAGAAGGTCCCTCTCCCGCCCTCAATGCGGGCACCCGTGATGAAATCGGCGAGATCGTCGCCGAAGCCATGCGCCAGATCCAATACCTCGGCGTCGGCACGGTCGAGTTCTTATACGAAGACAGTAAATTCTATTTCATCGAAATGAATACGCGCATTCAGGTCGAGCACCCGGTGACGGAAATGATCACCGATATCGATCTGATCCTCGAGCAGATCCGCGTCGCAGCCGGCAGCGATCTCGAACTGACGCAGAGCAACGTCAAGTTCCATGGCCATGCCATCGAGTGCCGCATCAATGCCGAGAATCCGGTGTCGTTCCGGCCTTCACCGGGCAAGATCGTGCATTACCATCCGCCCGGCGGACTTGGCGTGCGCGTCGATTCCGCCGTCTACCATGGCTATACGATCCCGCCGTATTACGACTCGTTGGTCGGCAAGCTCATCGTCCACGGCAAGACGCGTAGCGAATGTTTGATGCGGCTCAAGCGCGCGCTCGATGAGTTCGTGGTCGACGGCATCGAAACCACGTTGCCGCTGTTCCGCGCGCTGGCGCGCGACAAAGATATCATCGACGGCGATTATCACATCCACTGGCTCGAAGCTTTTCTCGCCCGCGGCGGGGTCGAGGAATAGCCGCGGCTCACACCGGAGCCGCCGCCGTGGCCGCCTTGGTGGCGGCCGTCAGGAGCCGTCCCACCAGTGCCGGTTCGTAAGGCTTCGGCACCACGATCGAGCCTGGAACGCGCGCCTCCTGCTTGAGCAGCGTGGCCCGCGCGGAGGCATACACCACCGGTAACTGCGGCTGCATCTCGCGGGCGCGCCGCGCCAGCGCCGTGCCGTCCATGCCGCCCGGCAAATTAATGTCGGTAAACAGAACGTCGACTGGCAGTAAGGCAAGGTGCGCCAAGGCGTCGGCGGCGTTGCTCACCGTCCACACGTCAAATCCCTGTTCCGACAAAGATTGCGACACCCATTCACTGATGAGGAACTCGTCCTCAACAAAAAGAACGTGAATCGGCTCGCCCGCTCTTGCGCTCGGTTCCATGGCACTCCACCCCATCCCTTCGCGTCCATAGACGCGTAACGTCGGTTGCGCGGAAGTGTTCAAGCTGGAGAAAATCGTAATGAGTTATACTTTGCGCTCTGTTAACGGCTGAGCGGTCCGCACCTGCCGGCGCCAGCCCAATTCGACATTGCCTTGGCGCCATGCACCCCTTGAAGCCCACGGCATGACCCGGCTAAACGGGCCCATGGCGAGCCGCGAATCCGCGTTCATCGACATCACGCCCGAGGTGCTGCTGAAGGCCTATTCCTGCGGCATTTTCCCCATGGCGGAGAGCGCCGAGGACCCGGCGCTATACTGGATCGAGCCGGAACGGCGCGGCATCATCCCGCTGGATCGATTTCATGTGCCCGACCGGCTGGCGCGCACGGTGCGATCCACCCGTTACGCTGTTTTCGTCGATCGCGATTTCGATGCGGTTATCGACGGCTGCGCGCAGCCGGCGGTGGGGCGGACGCGCACCTGGATCAACAGCCGCATCCGCGGCCTTTATCGCAAGCTCTACGAGCGCGGCGATTGCCATTCCGTCGAGGTCTACGACGGCGACGCGCTGGTCGGCGGCCTCTATGGCGTGAGCCTCGGCCGTGCCTTCTTCGGTGAAAGTATGTTCCACCGCGCGCGCGATGCCTCCAAAGTCGCGCTGGTGCATTTGGTGGCGCGCCTCAAGGCCGGTCATTATCGGCTGCTCGACACCCAGTTCGTCACCGATCACCTGCGCACCTTCGGTGCCGTCGAAGTGCAGCGGCCGATTTATCACAAGCTGCTCGATGCCGCGCTCGTCGGTGAAGGAAATTTCGCAGCGCTGTCGGTCGACCGGCCGGTGTCCGGTGCGACCGTGTTGGCGCACCTTGCAGCGGATTGATCCGTTCAATCGTCCGTGTCGGGCGCCGGCGCGGGTGCCGATGGCTTGACCGGCCGGCGCGGCGGTTGCACTTGCCGTGCAGATGCCGGCGGTTGCACTTGCCGCGCAGATGCCGGCGGTGCTGGCGTTGGCGCGACTTGGGGCTCCGGCCCGGGTGTCCCCGGCGGCGGCGGCATCGGAGTGGATTCCGCGACCGGCCCGGTCAGCGGCTGTTCGCAGCCCGTCAGCCAGACGTCGTAGATCGGATGCTCCACGGCGTTAAGGCCCGGGCTCGACGCGAACATCCAGCCGGTAAAGATCCGCTTGATCTCGCCCTGCAGCGTCACTTCGTCGACTTCGACGAAGGCGTCGGTATTGGTGGGCTCGGTCGGCGGCCGCGTGTAGCAGGCCCGCGCCGTGACCTGCAGCGCGCCGAATTGCACGGTTTCGCCCACTGCAGCGTCGAATTTAATGGTGCGGCCGGTGATCTTGTCGAGGCCGGCAAACACCGCACGGCTGTTCTCGATCTTCTCGGTCGGCGTCTCGATGACGGTGGTATCGTCCTCCTGGCCCGGTGAGGTCGGCGCAGCCGCATTATCGGATGGTTGCGGCGCGGTGTTGGCCGGCGCCGGCAAGGCCGCGGCGCCTTGAGGCGGCGTCGCGACGGGCGCAGCACTGCGATTGGCATTGGCAGGAGCGGAGGATGCACCGGGAGGCGGCGGCAGCGGCTGCGCCTGGATGCCGGAGGGCCCACGCGTCACCGGAACCGGCGCCGGCGCCGCCTGCTGCTGGGCCGGGTATTGTTGCGCCGGATAGCGCTGCGCCGGATAGTCCCGCGGCGGAGCGGGCTGCTGCGCAGGGTATTGCTGCGGCGGATTTTGACCAGGATATTGCACAGGCGGCGGCTGCGCTGGAAACCCTCCGTTCGGCACATCCGCCGGTGGCCGCGGCGGCGAATCGCTGAAGGGATTGCCAAACTGCGCCGCAACCGGCGAAGCGGCAAGCGTCGCGCCGATCACAATGATAAGTGCGGCGATTCGAGCCATGAATTCTGCGCGCCGTCTGCTTGGAGGCGCCTTCCCGCGTCGCCCCGTTAACATGTCGAATAAGGCAAAAACAGGGACCCAATCAGGGATCACCAGTGAGCCGGATCGGATACCGCTCGGATTGCCGATCGCTAGCCGCCCGGATTCCACGCTTTATAGTCACCGGTCGCCTTGGGACGTCGGCCCTGCGCCAGCGTCGATCCGCTCGGCCGATGCGCAGCAGCGGTGCCGGTGAGATTGGGCTGATGCGGCTTCTCCCACGGGTAGGTCCTCACGGTTTCCTGGGTTGGCGGCACGTCCACGGTATGATGCAGCCAGCCATGCCAACTCGGCGGCACGGCGGAAGCTTCCGTAAGGCCGCGATAGATCACCCAGCGGCGCTCGAAACCAAGCCCGGTATCAATCTTGCCGCCTTTGGTACGAAAGTAGCGATTACTGAATTCGTCCTCGCCGACGAATTCGCCGTAGAGCCAAGTCGACCACTGCGTGCCGAAGGTCTGGCTGTTCCACCAAGTAAACAATCGCAGTAGAAAAGTTTTCATCGCCGCCTGCTCGCCCGATCGAACGCGGCCGTATTGCCAGTTCGAAGCCCGCGTGTCCAGAATAAACGCCGCCGGCCGGGCGTCAAACCTTGATGAAACCGCTTGAATTCTCAAGCGTTTCCAACCGTATCTGAACGAATATCGCGGTAATTTCATGTGGCAAGATTTTTCGCAAAATATCCGAACCAAATTAATTGAACTCGGCAACGCACTGGCGTTCGTGCCGCCCTGGGCCGTCTCGCTCATCATTCTGGTCGGCGCGCTGGCGGTGGCATGGCTGATACACGCCGCGATACTCGGGTTGTTGCGTCGGCTTTTTCACGAACGTCAGCCCTATCTTCGGACTATTCTCCGGGCCACCAAAAATCCGACACGGTTTGCGCTACTGCTCGTTGCGCTTGCCATTGCGCTGCCGACCGCGCCGCTCGGCCCGGATACGAAGATTCTTCTGCTCCGTGCGCTGGCGCTGGCGACCATTTGCACGCTGGGTTGGATCGCGCTGACCGCCGTCCATATCGGCGCCGACCTTTATCTGCTCAATTTCCGCATCGACACCGAAGACAATCTGTTGGCGCGCAAGCACATCACCCAGGTCCGCGTGCTGATGCGGGCGCTCGATACCGTGATCGTGCTCGTCACGCTCGGGTTTGTGCTGATGACTTTCGCAGCGGTGCGCCAATACGGTGTGAGCCTATTCGCCTCCGCCGGCGCCGCAGGCGTAATCTTCGGTCTCGCCGCGCAGCCGGTGCTCAGCAATATGATTGCCGGCATCCAGATTGCCGTGACGCAGCCGATCCGCCTGGAGGACGCGGTCACTGTGCAAAACGAGTACGGCTGGATCGAGGAAATCAACGCCACCTACGTGGTGATACGGCTGTGGGATTTGCGGCGATTGATCGTACCGCTCAATTTTTTCATCCAGCAGCCTTTCTATAACTGGACGCGGCAGGCGGCCGCCAACATGGGTTACGTCCTGCTCTATCTCGACTATTCTGCTCCGATCGATCGCATCCGGGAGAAAGCAAGTGAAATCGTCGCCAAATCGGAACAGTGGAGCGGCAAAGTCGTCAACGTGCAGGTCACCAATGCCAGCGCGCAGGCGATTGAAGTTCGCGTACTCCTGAGCGCCGACAATGCCGCGAATTCCTCCAACCTCTGCGCCGAGGTTCGCGAGAAACTGATCGGCTTCCTGCAGCGCGAGCACCCGGAAGCCTTGCCGCGACGGCGCAACGAGATTTTGGAAATGTCGCCGCGCAAAAACGGCGACGGCGCGCCGCCATATCGAGCAAAAGACGCGTGACACGGCGAGCCCCAAGCGGCGGCGCGGCGATCTCGGTCTATTTTCGTGATGAGGCTTAGTCCCACCACGGCTCTGGCTTAAAATTCCCCGCCGCCTGTTCGATCACCGTCCCGAGCGTAAACAGTGCTTCTTCCTCAAACGGCCGCCCGATCAATTGCAGACCGAGCGGCAGGCCTTGGGCGTCAAGCCCGCTCGGGACTGAGATCCCCGGCAGCCCCGCCATGTTCACTGTCACCGTGAAGATGTCGTTGAGATACATCTCGATGGGGTCGGCGCCGCCCTTTTCGCCGTTGGCGAACGCGGCCGACGGCGTCGCCGGCGTCAGGATGGCATCGATGCCTTCGCCGAAGCATTTTTCGAAATCGCGCTTGATCAGCGTGCGCACCTTTTGCGCCTGCAAATAATAGGCATCGTAATAGCCCGCCGAGAGCACATAAGTGCCGATCATGACGCGCCGGCGCACCTCTTTGCCGAAACCGGCAGCACGGCTGCGCTCATACATGTCGATGACGTCGCGGCCGGGCACGCGCAGGCCGTAGCGCACGCCGTCGTAGCGGGCGAGATTGGACGAGGCCTCGGCCGGAGCCACGATGTAATAGGCCGGCAGCGCGTATTTGGTCATCGGCAGCGAAATGTCGACCAGCTCGGCGCCGGCCTCCTTGAGCCATTGCGCGCCCTGCTGCCACAGCGCCTCGATCTCGGCCGCCATTCCGGGCATGCGATATTCCTTCGGAATGCCGATGCGCATGCCTTTGACCGACGCGCCGACGGATTTCTCGTAATCGGGCACCGCCAGATCGATGCTCGTCGTGTCCTTCGGGTCGTAGCCGGCCATCGAACGCAGCAGAATGGCGCAATCGCGCAGGCTGCGCGCAAACGGGCCGGCCTGATCGAGCGAGGAGGCAAAGGCGACAATGCCCCAGCGCGAGCAGCGGCCGTAGGTCGGCTTTAGCCCCACGATGCCGCAGAACGCCGCCGGCTGACGGATCGAGCCCCCGGTGTCGGTGCCGGTAGCGCCGATGCAGAGCCCGGCGGCCACTGCCGCGGCCGAGCCGCCGGACGAGCCGCCGGGCACCAGCTTGGCGTCGGACCCTCGCCGCCGCCATGGCGACACGACGGGACCGAAATGGGAGGTCTCGTTCGACGACCCCATGGCAAACTCGTCGTTATTGGTCTTGCCGAGCAGCACCGCACCGTCGCGCCACAGATTGGCGGTGACGGTCGATTCATAGGTCGGAACGAAATCATCCAGAATGTGCGAACAGGCCGTGGTGCGCACGCCGGTCGTGCAGAACAAATCCTTGATGCCGAGCGGCAAGCCTTCGAGCGGGCCGCCGCCGCCTTTCGCCAATCGCGCATCCGCCGCGCGCGCCATTTCACGGGCGCGCTCCGGCGTTTCGAGGACGAAAGCGTTCAGCGCGCGCGCCTTCGCCATGGCGGTCAGATGCGCGTCGGTGAGCTCCAGCGCGGAAAATTCCTTATTGCGCAGCGCATCGCGCGCCTGCGCCAGCGTCAGCGCAGTGAGATCGCTCATTCGGCCGTGGGATCGTCGCAGGAAAATGCATTGTTCGCCGCCGGCTTCGCCGCGATCGAATTTTCATCAGCCGTTGCGGCCGCGTCAGGCGCCAGCTTGTCCCACTCGGATCGCAAGGGCAGCGGCTGCACCGGGAATGCCGAGAACAGCGCCTCGACGGCTGCCGGATCGTCCGGCTTCAACAAGCCCTGGCTGTCGAGATAAGCAAGCCAGATGGCGTCCTGTTCGCAAGCGAGGCACATTATTATTCCACCACTTTTGGCACGACGAAGAAGTGGTTCTCGTGCGCCGGCGCATTGGCGATGATATCATCGGCAATACCGCCGTCGTTCACCACATCCTCCCGCATTTTTATCGCCATCGGCGTGACCGAGGTCATCGGCTCGACGCCCTCGACATTGACCTCGCCGAGCTGCTCGACGAAGGCCAAGATGGCGTTGAGCTCGCCGCGCAGATTTGCGATTTCGTCTTCGGCAACCGCGATCCGCGCCAGATGCGCAACGCGGCGGACGGTATCGGCGTCGACGGACATCTGCGGCCTGCCCTGTTCAGCCTCGATATAGGCGCGATTACGGGCCCGCCTATAGCAGAGCGGCCTTTTTGAGCCAACAGCACTCATTCGGGCTTAAAAGCTGCGCCGATCGAAGGCCATCGCCGCCAACGCTTCGTTTTCCGCCGGAATGCGGATCGCGAGCACCCCTGCATTGAGTATCGAGAATACCAATGCATAGATCGGCAGACCGAGCGCCAGCGGCACCAGCGCGATTTCGGCCGCGACAACGGCATAGTTCGGATGGCCAAGAAAACGATAGGGACCGCCCGCCGCTAACCGCTCGCCCGGGACGACGATGATGCGGATGGTCCAGCGCCGCCCCAGCGTAAACAAAACCCAAAACCGCGCGAGTTGCACAACGACGAACAGCACGAAAAATAGGGGTTGAACGGGTCGGTCGTAGGCCAGCGCCCACAATCCCGCCATCCACGCCGCGTGGAGCAAGACAATCGATAGAAGATGATTCCGGCCATATTCGATGCCGCCGGCTTTGAAGAGCTGCCGCTCGTTCTGAGTGGCCCACCACAGCTCGCCGACCCGCTGCACAGTGAGATAGGCCAGCAACAGCGCGCCCCAACCGAAGTCGATCATAGGTCGACCACGGCGAAATAGACGGAAAAGCCCGGGCCGAACGCGGTGAGCAAATGCGGACCACGTTCACCGGCTTGCATCGCCCGCTCCAGCACGAACAGCACCGTCGCCGAGGACATGTTGCCGTAACGGCGCAAGACGTCCCAGGAATATGCAAGTTTCCGTCGAGTCAGGCCGAGCGTTTGCTCGATCGTTTCCAGGAGCTTGCGGCCGCCCGGATGAAACAGAAAACCGTTGAAATCCGCGAGACGAAATCCGTGCCGATCGAGAAAATCGTGCAGGGCCGGCGCCAGCTCCCGCTCCATCAGGGCAGGTAAGTCGGAGCTGAGCACGATGCCGAAGCCGTCGTCCTTGATGTCCCATCCCATGATGTGCTCGGTCCCGCGCCAGCACCATTCGCCGCTGGCGAGGACTCGTGGACCGGCGCGCGAGCCATTTCTGGTGTTGTGCAACAGCATTCCAACCGCGCCGTCGCCGAAAAGGGCGGCGGACACGAACATCGCCGGGCTTGGATCGCCGACCCGCAGGCACAGGCTGCAAAGGTCAACTGTCAGAAAAAGCACGTAAGCGCCGTCGGACGCGTGGGCGAGACGCGTGGCGCGGGAAAGTCCGGCGACGCCGGCGCCGCAGCCGAGACCGAACATGGGAAGCCGCTCGACGGTCGGTGCGAGCTTCAGTCTGTTGAGCAGCATCGCGTCGAGGCTGGGCACCGCGAGACCGGTCACCGTGTTGGTCACGATCATGTCGATCGCGCCAAGCGCGATGCCGGCCGCTTCTGTCGCCTTGACCGTTACTTCCTCCAGCAGATCGAGTGCGTGCTTGCGGAATGAGGCGGTGCGCTCCTCCCAGGTGTGCGGCTCGAGATACCACTCGATCGGCTCGCAATTGTAGCGACGTTCGATTCCGGTGTTGTCATAGAGCGGCCACAGCCGCTTGAGACGCGGAAAGAGCTTTTTGGCCCGCGCCGCCGCTTCGGCCTGAGTCAATTGGAAATGAGGATTGGCCGTGGCCAGCGAGAGAATTTCAACGTCGAACCCGGCCCGCGCAGCATTTTGGCGTGCGGCAGACCTGACCACGTCCAGCATGCAAGATTACCCCGTGCTTGTCCGGTATTAACACCGCCCAGTCATGACTCGTCCCGACGAGTTGTCCCTTCGGTGCGGGAAGCTTAATTTAGGCGTGATGATGCATTCTTTGCGGCCAGTTCATGTTGTAGGCGGCGGCCTGTCGGGTTCCGAGGCCGCGTGGCAGCTTGCGCGCCGCGGCGTGCCGGTAGTGCTGCACGAAATGCGGCCCATTCGTGGGACTGCCGCGCATAAGACCGGACAATTCGCCGAACTGGTGTGCTCCAATTCGTTCCGTTCCGACGATGCCGATGGCAGCGCCATCGGCCTTCTGCACGCCGAGATGCGTCGGCTCGATTCGCTGGTGTTGCGCGCAGCCGATTGCCGCAAGCTGCCGGCCGGCGGCGCGCTTGCCGTCGATCGCGACGGATTCGCCGACGCGATTACGGCGGCGCTGGAAGCCGAGCCCCTGATAGCCATCGATCGCAGTGAAGTTGTCGCCGCGCCGTCGGAGTGGGACAGTGTCGTCGTCGCCACCGGCCCGCTGACCTCGCCGCAGCTCGCCGAGACGATCCGCGGCATCACCGGAGAAGACGCGCTGTCGTTTTTCGATGCCATCGCGCCGATCGTGCACCGTGACTCGATCGACTTCGACATCGCCTGGTTTCAGTCGCGCTACGACAAAGCCGGTCCCGCCGGCACGGGGGCCGACTACATCAATTGTCCGCTGACGCGCGAACAGTACGATGCCTTCGTCGATGCGCTGCTCGCCGGTGACAAAGTCGAGTTCCACGATTTTGAAAAAACGACACCCTATTTCGATGGGTGCCTGCCGATCGAAGTGATGGCCGAGCGCGGCCGCGAGACGCTGCGGCACGGACCGATGAAGCCGTTCGGCCTGACCGATCCGCATCAGCCCGGACCAAAACCCTATGCCGTGGTGCAACTGCGCCAGGACAACAGGCTGGGCACTCTGTTCAACATGGTCGGCTTCCAGACCAAGCTAAAGCATGCCGAGCAGGTACGGATCTTTCGGACCATCCCGGGACTAGGCAAAGCCGAGTTCGCGAGGCTTGGCGGGCTGCACCGCAATACGTTCCTCAATTCGCCAAAGCTGCTCGACACGACGCTGCGGCTTAAAGCCATGCCCCGCCTGCGCTTTGCCGGACAGATCACCGGCTGCGAGGGCTACGTCGAGTCGGCGGCGATCGGCCTCCTCGCCGGCCGCTTCGCCGCGGCGGAACGGCTCGGCGAGCGCTTTTTGCTACCTCCGCCGACCACGTCGCATGGCGCATTGCTCGGCCACATTACCGGCGGCCATATCGAGACCATCGATGAAGGACCAAGCTCGTTTCAGCCGATGAATGTGAATTTCGGACTGTTCCCGCCGCTGTCGCGGATGCCGACCGAGGACCTTGACGGCAATCGCTTGCGCGGCCCCGCCAAGGCGATCGCCAAAAAGCGCGCACTGTGCGCCCGGGCGCTTAACGACCTCGAGGCCTGGCTGGCCGATGCCCTCCCCGCCGCGGCGGAATAATCGGCACCGTGTTAGAAGCGCGCATGAACGACGTTCCCAAGGAGTTGCACGACCGCTGGCATTCCGGCGTTGTCCTCAAGCGCGACGTGTTTTCCACCATCGAGCGCGGCCGCTTTCGTACCGAGGTCGGCGAGGTCGAGGCGGTGCTGCGGCGGCTCGACGGCGTGCCGTGGTGGAGCCGGCTTCTAGCCCGCGCGCTGTTCCGTCGCGAACGCCGCGCGCTCGCGATTGCCGGTCCGCTCGGCATCGCACCGCCGCTGCTGTTTGCCGGTCAAGAAGCCCTGGTGCGCGGCTGGATCGACGGCGTGCCGCTGCACATCGCCAAACCCCATGGCGACGCCGCCTATTTCCGGTCCGCGAAGACGGCTTTGCGCACCCTGCACCGCGCCGGCATCGCTCACAACGATCTCGCCAAGGAACAGAACTGGCTGTATACCCAAGACGGCAGACAAGACGGCCGACACGGCCGCGCCTTCCTGATGGACTTTCAGCTTGCCGCCTGTTTTCGCCGCGGCAATGTGTTGTTCCGCCTCGCCCGCTACGAAGACCTGCGCCATCTGCTCAAGCACAAACGCCGCTACGCGCCCGACGCGCTCACCGCGGCCGAGCGCCGGGTGCTGGCGCGGAAAAGTCTTATTGCCCGCGCATGGATGGCGACGGGAAAGAAGGTCTATTACGCCATCACGCGCGGCTTGAATTTTACCGACCGTGAGGGCCGCGGCGTGCGCTTCGTGCAGGAGGCGCCCGTCATCGCGGCACGGCTGCGCGCGCACCCACAAGTCCGCGACGTCGCCATCGTCCCCTACCCCGACCGGCGCTCCGGCACTGGGCTGTACGCTTTTGTCGAAGGCAGCGTGAGCGAGCGAGAGCTCAACGATTTTCTTGGCGATGCGAGGCCCGAGCATCTACAAGTCGTCGAAGCACTGCCGCGTAATGCGCAGGGCGAAATACGCAGTGAAATTCTCGAATTGGTGGCGATGAACCAGCTCGACCTGATCGATCCGCTGCTCAAGACCGACGCCGAGCGCGCGATCGTCGGCCAAATCGTGGCAGAGCGGCGCAATCTGCGGGACCGGTTTGCGTTTTGAGCTGCCCTTACGCCGTTCACCATCGCCTTTCAGTGATCTAAAGTGACACCATGATCGCGGACCAACGCGGCACGCTAGGGAGGACGAGATGCGTATCTGGCTCATCGGGCTGATGGTATTGCTGTGGTCGCCGGCTTTTGCGCAGCAGCAGACGCCGCCCGTCATTGCCTTCAACTCCG